>NZ_JAMBNR010000009.1 GCF_023715205.1 Mesobacillus maritimus | reverse complement strand
AGCTCTATGATAAGAGTCTGTGATAGATGAACCTACTAAAAAAAATTGTATTTAGGGGTTTTACTTAAGGTCGGTCTTTTTTAATCATATTTCTTTCTTGACATATTTCCCATTATACGCTGTGACTTTGTCATAATCGGTCATTGTACCCATGTTGTGCTTCTTTCTAATTGATACGATGGAAACACAAAAAATCTATAACACAGTACCTTTTCCTTTATCAAAATCATCATGGGAGTGGGGAGAATGAAATGAAAAAGAATCGAAAGAATTCGAAGACCGGAAAGAAAAACCAAGAGAAATTAGTATTTAGACCCATTCTATTTATATCCATATCTGCTGTTTTGGCCATTCTATTATTAATTAGCATTTTTATAACAGATATGTTATTTATTAAGAATTTAACTCAAGGAGAGGCCCCATTCATTGTTTTCTTCATAAAAGATGTCATCGTTATAGGGTTTTGGGGGAGTGTGTGCTTACTCTTTGGTCTATTTATTCTATTCGGCAGCACCTATGCCATCATGACGAAAAAAGCAGCCAAACCCAAAAAACTAGTCGCCCCCGCTGCCTTCCTAGCAATCTTCTGTTTTGGTTTTTCATATTTACTTCTAGGGTCAGGTTGGGTGGATGATGCAACAGAGGTAAAAAACTATTACTCAGAAGGACCAGCAGAACAGACCATTATCCTACAAGACTATGAAGTGATCCGCGATTACGGGAGATATGCAGCACCCGACGAGTATGTTTACACAAGTACTACGGGAGAAAAGTTTCGAACAAATACGGATTTCAGTCTCGACCTATCCACAAATCAGGAATATGAGATACAATATTTGCCTAGGACAAAGTATTTGATTGGGATTCAAGCAGATTAAAAGGGACAGATCTGTCCCTTCCATTCATTACAAAGATATCCCCAATATAAACTTTTATCTTGCGAACAGGTCCAAACCTAGGTATCGTAAATATTCATTCAATACTTATACATAAATTATAAAAACTCATCCCGTTCTACCTGCAAGGCATAACAGAGATTGTTTACCAGTACTTTAAAATTGGAGTAATCAATATTCAGCTCTTTCTTTAAGTCTCTAACTTGCTGCTGAACCTTAATCCAATCTTTTTTTAGCCCTTCAGGTATTCGATGTTCATTTTCACGTACAGACCTTAGAGTTTCGAGGTGACGTTCGATTAAAGTTTGATAATCCAATCTTGTGCTAGAATGAATCGAAGGATCTAGCCCCGTCCTATATTGAAACCTCTTCGGCAATCCACCAGCCCCACGTTTTATTAAGGTCCTTTTCTCACTTTGGATTTGTTGCAAACGATAGTCTTCAAGGAACTCCATATGCCTTTCCAATAGAGGCAAACCCGCTGAATAAAAACGAAGGACTTCTTCATCCTGGAATTCAGCAGGGAGTTCCGGATAATCATTTTCTTCTAATTGTGTTATTTTCCTGATTATCTCCCATTGTTCATCCTTCTCTATAGTGAAAAAGATTTCTTTTTGGTAATCATCAAGTTGTCCAAACCCTTTATTCCAAAGTTTCTTTTGCTTGTATGCCTCCGCCAAACGAATGACCTTCGAACGTTGTCTTACCGTTAAAGGTAGTTCTAAGCGGTGTTGTTTCCGGAATTCACTAGGAATTGTATCGACATGAAGATACGGCTCCAGACTCCAATCGGTACCTCGGAAGTATGTTATCAGGATTTCATCCCGTTCCAAATCAACAGAGTGAAACCCGCTTTTTATATCCTTAACAACTTCGGGGGAAAGATTTGTATGGTGTTCAAAACAAGAACTACCGTACCCATAAACCTTTCCTTCTTTTTTATGTAAAACTCGGTACTGGTACCGTAATGCTCGACCGCATTCACAAACATAGTCTCTATTCCCATACCCACTGTCCATGATGTCAACAAGAATCCAGTCCTCAATTAAAGGCTCAATTTCCTCATATGGAGTATCCTCAGAGAGGACCATTCCTTTTCTTCTAGCAATCGCCTCTATCCATTTGCTTTTCTTACTTTGTTTACTATAACGCTCAATGAATGTCTTCTGTTCATCACTCAACAGCGACATCAGTTGATGGACTTCACTTTTGGATAACGGCTGGACCACACCATTTCCTCCCCTTCAACCATTATTTGCCCCAATTATAGCAAACTACTTTTTAATTGTGTTGAAAATTCGGAAATGTCTTACAAAGTCTGGTGGTGTCCGACAACGTAGACTTTAATAGAATGTAAAGTTAAAAGCCATAACTTGAGAGGCTTTAAATGAAACTATTAAAACTGGCTACCTCCGTTGATTCAAAGTCTATCAATTCATGTTCCATACACTCAATTCAGACATCCTTAACTGCAAAGAGGGAGGCCTTATAAAAAGTCCTCCCTCTGCCTCTGCATATTCACCTATCAATAGTATTAGTGATACTAAGAATTAAACTGAACTGTCGTGTCCATTACGATATTCCCTCTATACTTTATGACTACATGGATCCCCGCAGGTTTTAAATACTTGTTCCATTCAGTTCCTTTATTCTCATAAAGCTTATTAATTTGATTTCGAAGTTCTTCCTCAGAAATGTAATCCATATAATTATATAAATCATTAGATATATTTATTTCGTAAACTTGTCCAATTAATCTAAAGTCTCCGTTACAATAATTAGGATCTACGTTCTCACAATGCCTTAAATCACCGTTGGACCAATCCAATTGTCTACCTATATTCTCTATCATATCTTTTATATCTTGCTGAATGGTTGCACCATCAATTTTTAAGACAACCTTCGTATACTCTAAGTCCTTTTCGAGTTTATTCAATCGTTCATCGTAGTCTTGGGAATCAGGAGTTGAAGTTTCTAATTTAGTAAGGCGTTCTTCAAGATCGCTTAATTCCTCAACAGTACTAGAAAGTTCTTCAATTTGGTTATTACTTTCCGCGAGCTCACCTTCCAGCTTCTGTATTATACTCTGCTGTTGCTCGATCAAATGCCTTAATCCTTGCTCATTCCCAGCTAAGGACACATTCCCTCCAAAACTATTAAACATTACACCGCCTGTAAAAAGAGCAATAATGAGAATTGCTATTTTTTTCATATGGTTTACTCCCCTTCAATTAAATTTTTAACTATTTTTGTCTGAAAAACTCTTCTATTCTCTCTCTACTAAATTTCCACTTTTCAGGAATTTCATCAGTGTGGCCTTTAGCTATTCCATTATGCCAGATATGTCGCTCTCTAAGAACAGTGTTTCCATGTCCCCCTCGGCTTTTTTTCATTTCCTCCCCTATTTCCTTTGGAGTTGCCAAGTATACTCGAGGTGCTTCACCTTTTTCTAAGTCAACATTTTTAAATTGAACCAAACTAACTATGGTATTTTGTGTATGTTTATTCACCCAAAGATCAATGGCCTCAGAGTAAGTCCTACCTCTTTTATGACTCTGGGTTAAACCCCAGCCACCATCATTACTACCTTTTACTGAAACCTTAAGCATTCTCTCACCACATACAACCACTAAATCGTACTCTGGTTGATTGGCTCCATACTGTACAGAAACATCAAAGTCAGCCCAAGCAAAAAGAGTTGCTGTATAAGATTCGGCTGCAACACTTACCTGATGTGGATTCATTTTATATGTCCCCCTCATTAAATTCTCTTAATCATCACACGGAAGTCCATTCTATTTAACTTATAGCACCTAGCCCTAGGCTAAAAGACCCTCTCATATGATACTGGAACTCTCTACCCTTCCTACACTGCCTTTCTCTTACACACCGGACAATAAGTTCGAGCCAATAACCTATCACTTCGTATTACCCATGCATGTCCACATCGCTTACACTCGGAGGTAACATTTTCTCAGACATAAAGCCACCAATATAAATTCCTGATGTATTATATTTTTTTCTCTGGTGTAAGTTCTCGGTAGGAGTTTTTTCGTTTCAAATGGTTAACTTCGTTTTTGATATCCTCTATATACTTCAAAGCATAATCCATACAAACCCTCCTAGGCTGAAAAAGAAACCGCTTTTATTATTTAATTGTAGCATAGGTAAATATGCTTATTGTGAATAAATTTAGGAATAAGGACTGATAACTTTAACATGATAATAGAGAGAGAGCCTCTCTCTCTGTCCTCCCTTCTCCAAATTGAAATATTAAAAAGAAACGCCAAAGCAATGAATTTTGCCTTGGCGTTTCCTACTATAATTGTAGTCAGTTCACAACCTACTCCCTACTCCCCACTCACCATCTCCGCCCGATACTCATCAATCATCCCTTGAATCTCCGGATCAGCCGGAACATCTGTAACATCATACAACATCCCATCCGATTCAACCAACGTCATTTCGCCGTCTATCACTTCATACGTCAAATCTAGCCGACCTAAATAATGTTCTTGCTCACCACCAGCTTGAGTAATCGGCACCATCCACTCCCCGTTGAATTCATACTCAGGTGTTTGGATAATCTTGTGGGTATCTGCGCCAATGACCGCTGAAACGCCTGGAACTTGAGCCAGCTTGTGGTCTTCATCATTTCCTGCATGAGAAAGGACGAGTTGGATATCCGATTTTTCACTTACCTCTGGAAGCAATCCCTTCAACGCATCCACCGGTTCGATAAAATCAAGGTCGGCAACATCATTCCATCCGCGCAATTCAGGCTTCATCGAGGTAAGTCCAATCATCCCGATTTTTACCCCATCGAAAGTAAATCCCTTCCAAGGCTTTACGTTCTGCATGTACTTTCCTGTTTCCCTATCAATGACATTCCCGGCAAGAAGTTGGAAATTGACATTCCGGTGGTAATCCTTTAACTGTTCATAACGGCTTTCCGGCGTTCCCTCGCCAGCAGGGTATACGCGGAAGTCGTTGTTTCCAATCACCATCGCATCATAGTCCATCGCTTTTAAAAGAGACGTCTCTAACTCACCTTGACCTTCCTGAAATTCCCCACGCAAGAAAACATCGCCGCCATCGACGAGAAGCACATTCTCCTCTTCAGCGCGCACTTCTTCAATGATCGTCGCGTACTTCGCAATTGAATTGTGATGAACACTTCCATCCTCCCGCGTGAACAGATCATCCAAATGACCATGAAGATCATTCGTTTGGAGAACCGTAAGTTCAAAGGTCTCCCCTTCCTTAAGCTTGTCCGCACTCGCCGTAACAGGCGTCCCAATAAAGGCAGCCGCCATTGCTAGAGAAAAGCAGCCTGTCAATAATCCCTTTTTCATTTTCTTCATATGATTGCCTCCCATTCATTCCTAGTAAAGCTCCACTCATTTTAAAATAAGAATGTAAAGAGAGGTTTAAGATGGGGTTAAACTTGTGAAAATTCTAAAAAACACATCAAGCTCGTAAAAAAGAACGAAAGTGTTTCCCGGCCCCAACTAACTTAGTAGACTTCCTGTAAGGATTAGATGGAATACCACCAATCCTCGACCGGTGTGGACAGCGGCATGCGTCATAGCAAAACGGACAACTGACTGATTTGTTTTTCCGCCAAAAACGCATTGTAACCTCCTTTCATCCCTGGGGATATTGGCTCTATGGCGAATATCCTTTTTGCCTTATTCTCCCTACAGCGAATAAATTGGGGTTAACGGCGAATATCTAGCGCTCGAACCGTCATTTATTCGCTCTACGGTGGATATCCCTCTCACCTTATTCTCCCTATAGCGAATAAATTGGGGGTAACCGCGAATAAAACTGCTTTTTTTTGCCTGGAATGTAGTAGAATACTCATTTCCATAAAATAATTTTCCACAAATCTACTAAACAAACGTTTGAATAAAATTGTCCTGATCCTTTCAGGCATTCGCGCATTTCCTCCAAAGTAAAACAAAACCGCTGGAGCTACTGCCTATCGTTTTTGTTATTTCGTAATAAAAAATTGGTACCCATTCCAATAGGAAGTTTCCTGTTCCTTCTTAAAAATCAAGTGACCACACGCTCACCTATGAAACCGCTTAAAAAAGTTATTGACCTCCTGTAAACAAATTGATAGGATACTTAATAGTTAATTAATTTAATTTACAAACAATAACTCCAAAAAAAAAAGGTCGTGATCACGAAGCTGCCACTTAAACTCTAACCCTATAAACACCTATTTTGTAAGCGATTTAGTAGAGTTCGATCTTATTATTCTCATTAAATACTCAGGACACGAAGATAGGCCCTTTTCCCACTTACCCCATCCAGAGCAGAACCATTGAAGGCTGGGACAACGTGCCTGTCCCTCCGTCCCAAATTCACTCCTAGAAAGAAGGTTCATGTATGGGTTTTATTACTATTGCTTCCTTTATCTTTTTTACCGCGTTAGTTGCAATCATTTCTTATTTTAAAACACGCAAGGAAGATCTCAGTACGGCGGATGGGTATTTCCTAGGCGGCCGTAGTTTAACGGGATGGGTCATTGGTGGATCGTTGATGTTAACGAATCTATCAACCGAGCAACTTGTTGGCTTAAACGCCGAAGGCTATGAATTTAGTATTGCCAGTATGGGTTGGGAAGTTGGTTCTGCGCTTGCCCTTGTTTTGGTAGCGTTTTATTTACTCCCCCGCTACTTAAAAGGTGGAATTCGAACGATACCGGACTTCCTAGAAGACCGATTTGATGCAGGCGTAAAACTATTCGTCACAATTCTATTTCTCTTCGGTTATATCTTAAACTTGATGCCACCGATTCTCTATACAGGAGCGGTCGCCTTACGTGAAATGTTTAATGTCCAAGAAATGTTTGGTGTAAGTGACACCGGAGCGTTGTGGATCACCGTTTGGGCGATTGGAATTGTTGGTTCCATCTACGCCATTTTCGGTGGATTAAAAGCCGTTGCCGTTTCTGATACGATCAACGGAGTTGGGTTGTTAATTGGTGGAATGATTATCCCAATTCTCGGTTTAGCTTTCTTAGGAGATGGATCCCCGATTGCCGGCTTCCAAACGATTATGGAAAATACACCTGAAAAACTAAACGCAATTGGGAAAGAATCCGAACCTCTTCCCTTTTCAACGATGTTTACGGGACTACTACTAGTAAACTTATTCTATTGGGGTACGGCGCAACATATTATGCAACGGGCAATTGCTGCCAAGAACTTAAAAGAAGGTCAAAAAGGCTTATTGATTGCCGCATTTCTAAAAATGCTTGGACCTGTTATCTTGATTCTTCCTGGAATCATTGCCTTCAACTTACTTGGAGACAAATTGGACCCGATCAATGCTTATTCCGCACTGGTGAATCATGTGTTGCCACTGCCACTTGTTGGTTTCTTTGCAGCCGTGTTATTCGGTGCGATTCTATCATCGTTTAACTCTGGGTTGAACTCAACGGTTACATTATTCATGCTGAATGTGTACAAACCATATGTAAAACCGAAAATTTCGGACCGCCAGTTGATCCGCAACGGAAAGATTTTTGGTACTTTTATCGCAATCTTTGCGATGTGTATGGCACCATTGATTGATTTGATGCCACAAGGCTTCTTCCAATATTTCCAAATGGTAAACGGTTTCTACAATGTTCCGATTTTCACCATTTTGATCATCGGATACTTAACGAAACGGGTACCAGCGATTGCGGCTAAAATTGCCCTTGGGGTTTTTATTACGGCCTATGCGATTACCCAGCTTTTCTGGGACACAGGCTTGCATTACCTGCATATCCTCGGAATTCTCTTTGTGGTCTGTTCCGCTCTTATGCTCATTATCGGGAAGTTCAAGCCACGCGACACAGAGTTTGTCTTGGAAGATAAGAAAGAAGTGGATTTAACACCATGGAAAATTGTTTATCCCGTTGGTTTTGCGGCTATTGCCATCATGGTGATTCTGTATGTCATCTTCTCACCAATCGGCATTGCGGCTTAATCGATCGACAAACGTTCAAAAGGGATTTGCCATTTCGGTAAGTCCCTTTTCTTTTTCAAAAGGCTGTTTTCATAAAGAGATTATTACTAGTAAAAAGCAGCAAAGATTGAGAAAAGAGCCCTCAAAGCAAGCACGACTGACAACCAATAAGTGAATATAACGAATTATGATAGAATGAATCTAGAGATTGACGAAAATGGAGGAATTTCCATGCAGCGTGGTACCTTTCAATTGATGAAATCCGTGAATAAGAAGATTATTTTAAATAAAATTCGCACCTCACAACCTATATCTAGGGCGCAAATTGCCAAAGAAACAGGCCTTACTCCTCCAACCGTAAGCAGCATTGTCAAAGAGCTGATTGATAGCGAGCTTGTCATGGAAAGCAGCCTTGGCGAGTCGAGTGGGAATGGCGGACGAAAGCCAACCATGTTGCATATTAACACCCATGCCTTCCATGTCATCGGTGTCGATGTAAGTCCGGAAAAGGTCGAATGTGTGGTAACCGATTTAGCAGGAGCGATTATCAAAAGAACCTCTAGCGTCTTCAAAAACCCCATAACAAATGAACAGTTCATCAACCTTTTAAAGGAAAAGATAAATGCGATTTTAAGACTTACCAAAATCGATCAAGAGCGGATCATCGGAATTGGGATTGCGATGCATGGCGTAGTGGACATCGAGAACGGTACCTCCCTGATTGCTCCGAACTTAAATTTACGCGACATCCCAATTCGAGAGGAATTAAGCAAAGAGTTCAATTGGACGATAAAAGTCGAAAATGACGCCCGCGCGATGGCCCTCGGAGAGTCTTGGTTTGGTGGCCATGACGACGTAGACAGCATGGTCGCTGTCAACATTGGCCGTGGTGTTGGTGCTGGGATTGTGATTAATAGAAAGTTGTATCATGGCGCCCAAGACATTGCAGGTGAACTTGGCCACATGACCATCGATTTGCATGGAGATGTTTGCAAGTGTGGCAATCAAGGGTGTTTCGAGACCTTTGTAAGCGGAGAAGCCATCGTAGCAAGAGCAAAGAAACAGAATCCAGGTCTAAGTGAAGTAACAGCCAAACAAATCTATGAAGAAGCCCTATCCGGGAATAAAGCCAATGTGCAACTATTAGAAGAGACCGGAAAAATCATCGGCATTGGGTTAACCAACCTAATCCACCTCGTCAACCCAAGCAAAATTGTACTGGGCGGAGGCGTAATGAAAAGCGAGCAATTCCTCATGCCCGCGATCCTCGAAACCATTCAAAATCGAGCCTTAACAGCAAAAGCCAAGGAAACAACCGTCACCGTTACAAAACTTGGAGACGATGCGACCATATTAGGTGCAGTAGCACTACTGTTGGTTGAATTGTTTTAGGGACATAGGGACAGGTCCCTTGTCCCTGGAAAATAAATAGAAGGTGCCTGGCACCTTCTATTTATTTACCAATAATCAAATCGCTACCTCAACCCCTGCCAAGTGCTCCCTCAAAAACCTGAGTGAGGCAGCATTGAATTCCTCTGGCTTCTCAATGTTACAAACGTGCCCACAGTTTTCAATAATTAAGACTCTAGCACTTTTGTCGCCTTCAATGTCTTTCAATAGTTTATGTACAAAGATGTGGTCTTCTTGACCGGATATGTATAACTTTGGAATACCCCCACTCTGCTCTTGAACGTGTTTGTATGTTACATCTGCTTGACCAATTACTTTAAACCATGATAAGAAATTTTCTCTTTTCATTTTCTTCGCTTCATGAATAAAGATATCTCTGGATTTCTTATGATTCACTTTCGGCATCATAATATGGGCAAATGTTCGGTAAATCCACATAAATGGAACAAAGTTCTTACTGATATTCCCTATATGAAATAAGGTTTTAGCGTAAACATTAAATCTAGTGACACATCCCCCCATTACCGCACTTTTCACTCTGTCCGGATGGGTTTGAAGAATATGGTGAATCACAACGGAACCTAAGGAGATGCCAATAAAATGTGCCTCTCTAATTTGCAAAGTATCCAACGTTTTCAAAATTTCTCCAACCACCAAATCATAATTGAATGGCTCTTTATAATATTGAATATCAGGAGATTCTCCATGACCAGGCAAATGAATAGCTAAGACATTAAAGGATTCCTGATATAAACGAATTTGTTTATAGAAAATCTTAGAACTCCCACCCATACCATGTAATAAAATAATAGTCTCATCACGATCTTCTCTTTTATAAAATTGGTAGTCTAACATCTCTTCCCCTTTCACATGTTAAAGATACTTCTTTCCATTCTCACACATTATAGAATGACCAACCCCTTCCTTTCGGCGCTATAATAAAAGAATCCTTCTTGATTATGTAAATACTTTCGAAAATTAGAAATTAGATAAAGGGGAAAAGTAATAGACACTTAACACCTGTATGATTTTTACCTCCAGATTTAACGTGAACACGGGCATCTAATACTCTGTTAAACTACTGCCTACCTGGCTCAACTATCACCTTAGGGACTGAAACAAGTTGGCTTTATAAAACAATTCGGTTCTCTCCTCCCTCATACGGCAAACCACATACCTCAAAATAGAGAGCGGGACACGGTGCCTGTCCCTCCGTCCCGAAAATTGTAAAACTCCGTTAAAAATTTATGAAGAATCCCCAAGAAAAACCGCCTATTTTGTCATAAGTCAATCGTATGAAAATGAAACTATTTATCGATAAAAAAATGGAAGTTGATATCATTCATTACCCAAGTCCTACTCCAATCTCCCCTTCTCTCTTTTTAACTCCCACCCAACCCTTTACAAATATTTACATCCCCTTAAAAATCGCCCTCTATAATTTGTACCGAATAGAGATTTTCAAGGAGGGAAAAAAATGACGAATGATCGAACACCTTTAGAGGAAATAATGAAGAAATTGAATGAAGGAACGTTAAGCAAGAATATGGACCGCCGTGGCTTTCTTGAAACGACCGGTAAGATTGCCGGGCTTTCACTGGGGCTAACAATCGCTCAGTCGTTAGGTGGATTTTCCGTAGACGCTGCGCCTAGTTTCAGCAATTATCCATTTACTTTAGGGGTAGCCTCCGGCGATCCGCTATCAGACAGCGTTGTCTTGTGGACAAGGTTGGCTCCGGATCCGCTCAATGGTGGTGGGATGCCGGCGAATGTCGTACCTGTGCAATGGGAGTTGGCAACGGATGAAAACTTCCGGAATGTGATCAAGCGTGGGACCGAAAAGGCTTCTCCAGCTCTTGCCCATTCTGTCCATGTCGAAGTCACCGGCTTGAAGCCGAAAACTGTTTATTATTACCGATTTAAAAGTGGAGGCGAGCTCAGCCCGGTTGGGAAAACAAAAACCCTTCCAGCCAAAGGCGACCCTGTCTCAAGCCTGACTTTTGCATTCGCCTCTTGTCAGCAGTTTGAACATGGCTATTTTACAGCTTATAAGCATATGGCCAACGAAGACTTAGACCTTGTTTTCCATCTGGGCGATTATATTTATGAATATGGGGCAAATGAATATGTCGCATCCGGTGGCAATGTCCGCACCCATCAGGGCGAGGAAATCATCACGATTGAAGATTATCGCAACCGTTATGCACAATATCGCTCGGATGCCGACTTGAGAGCGGCCCATGCGGCGTTCCCTTGGATTGTGACTTGGGACGACCATGAAGTTGAGAACAACTATGCCAATATCATTCCTGAAAAAGGCCAATCTGTGGAGGAATTCATCAAACGCCGGGCCGCTGCCTACCAGGCTTACTACGAGCATATGCCGCTTCGCAAGTCCTCCCTTCCACATGAAGGCGGCATGCAATTGTATCGGGATTTCAACTATGGGGATTTAGCTTCTTTCTATGTATTGGATACGCGTCAATACCGCGACGATCAAGCCAATGGCGATGGCAGCAAGCCTCATTCCTCGGAATCATTAGACCCGAACCGGACACTCCTTGGCGCAGAACAAGAACAATGGCTGCTCAACCACCTTGGAAGCTCGTCCGCCAAGTGGAATGTGCTCGCGCAGCAAGTGTTCTTTGCGCAGCGGAATTTTGGGACAACTGATGCGCCACGATTCAGCATGGATTCTTGGGATGGCTACCCTGCCGCTCGCGAACGCATCACCAATTTCGTCACAGAGAAAAACATGAACAACCTAGTGGTGCTGACCGGAGATGTTCATGCGAGCTGGGCTTCCAACCTAATGACTGATTACAACAACCCAGATGCGCCGATCTTCGGAGCAGAATTTGTTGGTACCTCAATCTCTTCTGGCGGAGACGGGTCCGACTGGCGCGCCGATACCGAAAAAACGTTAGATCAAAACCCAAATATCAAGTTCTTTAACAATTTCCGCGGCTATGTTCGCTGCCGGGTCACGCCACAACAATGGCGCGCCGACTACCGTGTGCTTCCTTACGTCAAACAGCCAGGAGCGGACATTTCCACTCGAGCTTCTTTTATATATGAAAAGAACCAAGACGGAATCAAGGAAATCGCTACTTCCACAGTGCCAATGGGGATCCAAATGTCTAGTGAAGTGGAAGAAGACCGTCATCGCGCTCACCAGCGTGCACATGAAAAACAGATGCAGAAAAAGCGTGGCAAGGTGAACAATTAAAACTTAAGCACACTCTTATCCTTAACCTTAGTAGATAAGAAAAGTCCAACCCTATTAAGCAAGGAGAAGCGTCTTGACTAGGGGCAACAGGCATAAGTTAGAAGGAACAGTGCCTATTGCCCCGTTTTCTCTTGTTTCACAACAAAGGTTCCACAACTGATGACAGTGTTTCGGAACCCCACTTAAATAAATTAGTCTCCCACAATAAAAAAGAACCATTCGATTGATCCATGGCTTCCCATGAAATTAATTGAACGGTTCTCCTGAGTGTCTTTATAATGATTCATATTTGGTTGAATCATCACATAATGAAATCGTACGGTTCCATAAAAGAAATTCCCTCTCTTTGGAAGGCCCTTTTCTAAAACTTCATTTCTTTTCCAGATAACAACAATTCTATTAAGCTAGTTTTAAACTGAAAACAGCCATTTCATTTCGTCAAAATCTCCCTATGCTAAGAAGACCTTGTTGTCCTATTTTTAATGAATCCATTAAACAGGGTACGTTGAAGATAAGCTGTTTCCATTCCTAAATTTATAATAGACCTTCTTTTTCTAAATTCTTTTTCGTTTCCTCTACACGGTCTTCGATTTCTTTTAACGCTTCTTCATAATCATCTTTTCCTGCAACCTTTCTAATCATTTCTTTATTTTCATTTGAAATTAGGAAATCGCGGACAACAATGATTTTTTCGCCATTTATGATGTTTCCGTTGTCATCAAATGAAATACTCACATTAAAATCAGTTCCGTTTGTGAAACCAGGATTAAGCTTTAATGGAACAAAAGAGGAACCGGAGCCATTGCCATGTTCAATGTAGATAATATAGTATTTATTTTCTTTCGGGCTTGGTGGGTTTTTCGCTTGTTCAGAGTCCTTTTCCATCTCTATGTGCGGTCTTGTATCGCTACTGTTATTTTGTTGAGTGTCACCCGCTGTACTCCTATCATTTGTTCCTTCTGTTCCATTTATAAAGAAAGAATAAAGGTAAATACCTAACGATGAAACCAGAATAATCGTTAATACACTCGCCCATATTTTTCTATTAGACATCTAGTAAACCTCCTTCCTCATATTCCTATTTATCTATAAGGATTTGCTTCGTCGTACGATATTCTTTTAAACTCAAAATCAAACTAACCAAAAATAGATCAAAGATGGCAAGCCCAATCGTTATTTTAATGAGTAATAATGTGTCACTAGCAATGAAAAAACAAATCATAAAGACAAAGTTCCAAAACACTAATAATACAAGGTAAACGAAACTATGCTTTTCAAAAAAGCTATAACCAAATATCCATTGTAATGCGAGGACCTGCTTGTTTATTTCTAAATAATACATGGAAGAAAAAAACAGTAAGAGAATACCCAACAGTAAAAATAGTGCACAATAGGCAGTACTTAATTGAAGTACTTCTTTGTCATTCGCTAGTTTTAATTCAACACTTGAATAGGCTACGGATATAGGTTGCCAAATTTCCTCCAAACCATATTTTGTTAATGTATCTTGAGTCATGGCGAAAGGATGTTCATTTCCGCTGTTCTTGGTATAGTATCCATATCCCATCGAAATATGGTTAGCTAGGATGAGTGGATCAAATTCATGATTGACGATCACAGCAATGGGATCCAGAATTTCATAGTGTTTATCCTCGGCCATATTTGTCGAAAAAGTAAAGTAGGATTGCTCATTCTGAACATAAAGAATATCAACAAGTACAGACTCCTCTTCTTTCAAATGATAGATCCCCTTGTAATCGTTTATGATGGATGCTTTAATCTCACTTTCATGCTCCTTAAATTTTATTGGCACAAGAACCGTTATGACATTTTTCTCTACATGGTCCGAAAAGACGACCTGTTTATTGTTCGTATCGAAAATAGGGTTTATAGATAGATAATTTTTATTAATTTCTACCTTCATGCCATCCATTCCCCAAGGATTAGGGTTTAGGGGCATGTCTGAAGATCCATTTAAGTAATACGCCGATGGTGAAATAAAGAAGGCCCTCTGCGACTCAAGTTCTTTATAAAACTGTTGAAATTGTTCTCTCTGTTTTTCTTCTTCTAGAAAACGAAACAATCCTGGGTCATTATTCGCTATTACTCCTAAATAGGAATAGTCTTTCAACAGGGACCATTTTTCTTGTGTGTCTACCGTGTTTTTTAACCCAAATAAAGTGCTTAGTGCTTGCTGTAATCCGAGAACAAGAAAAATAGAGATGATAAACCGAACGGCTATATTTAGAAGAAACAATAACTTAATCGGTTTTTTATTTTTAATCATTTGAGAGATATGGATGCTTTTCGTTCCGATCCAAGTAGCAATAAAAATGACGGTGATGATAATAATGAAAGGAATCATGTTTTTTAACCAGAATATCAAAAAAAGAGATAATTCTTGGAATTGATTATAAAAATACAAATAGAATAATAACCCTAAGAACCCAATCGTTAAAGAAAGAAGGAAAATTTTCATATACTTCCTTAATAGATAGGATCCGATTTGCCAAAAGTTATGGCCAAACATCATTCTTACTGCTATGTCTTTATAGTTGATCGTTACATCGTATAACAGTGCAAGCAAGATTAATAAATATAAAATGACAGATGCTTTATTCAACATATCTTGGTAGGGGTAATGAGTCATTAAGCTATGGCCTTGCTCGCTTGAAACGTCAACAGTAAATCCATAATCGGCCAATTTATTCTTTAACTTGTCTGCATTTTTCTTCCCACTTACCGTGTAAGTTCCTTTGATATCCCTTGTTTTTTCAGCTGCACTCATTGGTCGTATTTCTATTGGATCAAAGCTACGGAAGATTTCTAGTTGTCCTACCTGGTCCTTATGATTCGTCTGAACGGTGGAGAGAAACTCTTCCGAACCACTGTTTACATCCAGAAATCTGCCCGACTTTAATTTCAGCTTTTCAAAGTACTGCTCCGGATCAAATAATACGACATAATAAACGACTTTATCTTTATTTCTTTCATCTCTTTCATACGATATTCGTTGTAAATTCACTTCTGCTTCTAACGCTGCAGCCTTTAATAATTGGAAGTTTTCCGATTTGTTTTTTTGATGTGCCCCTGATTCTATATTGATCTGCCACTCTTCTTGCTGATCTACATTGTTAAAGGATTGAAACTGAAGGTATTCAAATTGTTTGATAGATAAAAAACTGACAATGATAATGGAGGTAACAAAAAGGAGAAAAATTAATTTTTTCATATCCTTCACCTCATAAGTGTATGGTTCTTGAGAAAAATTTTGTTAAATCTTTGTCATGTGTAACCATGATAATCGTTTTTCCTTGCTTATGTAATTTCTGAAATAACGATACAATAATGTCTCGGTTCTCAATGTCCAATGATCCAGTTGGTTCATCTGCTAGAATCAATGATGGATCTTTAAGTAGCAGCCTTGCAATCGCTATACGTTGTTGTTCTCCCCCACTTAAGGTATGAACTTTTTTATCGCTATATCCTTCGAGCCCCACTTCTTTTAATACGAAAGAAATAGCATTCATCTTCTCGGTTTTCTTCATTTTTTTATGTTTAAGAGCGATCTCTAAATTTTCTTTGACCGTGGCATTATCGATTAGAGCATAGTTCTGAAAGACAAACCCTAATTCGTTCCGTAATAATAGCCTTTTCGTTTTTTTATTCGTAAGCTCTTTCCCCATTATTTTAATCGTCCCTGAATCTGGCTCCTCTAACGTACCGATTATATTTAAAAGCGTGGTCTTTCCTTTCCCGCTTTTGCCAACGATTCCAATGAACTCTCCAGGCTTTACTTCTAAATGAAAGTCTTTAAAGATCTCTCTTTGATTAAACGTTTTATTCATATTAATAATTTCAATCATCTATTTCCCACCTTAAATAGTAAAAGGAGATTTATTAAAAGAATAAATCCCCCTTTAAAAGCTATCAGAACGAAATATGCTTGTTATAAGTCGCAGCATATGGTCCGTTATAATCTAGGTTTAACTTAGACCAATATCCAGCATTTGCAATTGGACCAAAGTAAGTAACACCGTTCTTTGTAATACTTCCATAATGTTTATAAGAAGAATGCCAGTAATAATTATACCATTGCATGGTTGATTTATTGTACCCATAATCCCATGACTCTGCTGCTTTTGCTGTAATTGGTACAAGAGCACCAAGGGCTAAAAGTCCTATTAACGCAAATGTTAGTGCTTTTCTTTTCATGTTCTCACCTCCCTTCAAGTAAAATGGTAAAATGACCCTATCTATTTTTCAAATAGGATTTGGTTGTGAATGGATGCTTGAATGATTGTTTTATCATAAGTTCGTAAGAGATACCTGTTGATTACAAGCTTTCCGATAACAACTATGTAGATTTTAATCGAACTGTAATTTCTTGACCTATAATAATTCTTCAAATAGGATCATGTCTTCAAACTGCGTTCTTGGTGACTGGATTTGAACCAAGGGTCAAGGTTTTGCAGAAATTAGCCTTGCCGCTTGGCTACACCACCAGTTTTAACAACCTTGTTTGGTTAAATCTGGGTGATCAGAGCTTATACTCAAAATATAGCACACTCTCATTTTGTATATATTTGGGATTTAAGGCCCTTTTACCCTGCTATTTTAAGGAAGACGAACAATTCTCGTTGTTTCCACATTCAACGATTCATTTAGGAATTTTTTCATTACTTTGAGAAAGATTGTGGTATGCTGATTCAAGCAAATTTAATGAGCCAGCCTAACAAAATCGTTGTATCAACATGGCAAATGACTTTTGGAATACGGCCGCTGCCATGATCGGATAGAAGTTCGTCATGTTTAACTTATTACGGAAAATACAAAAGCCCTGTATCCGTTAGGATAACAAGGCTATCTTTCATGACGAATTTTCGCTTTTCTTCTCTGAAGAAAGGCACAATCAGTGCTAACTTGGAAAAACTGTTTACTCATAAGGATGTAGATCGAGTTTGTTCGATTTCGGTTGATAAGATTGTCCTATCTTTGTTATGAAGGTCGTGGTAAGATGAGCGACCAAGAGTGATGAAAAAGTGAATCCCTATGGTCGCCGCTTTTTATTTTAATCTTATTTAGCCCTCACTGCTACCTTATTTAAACTCTTTTGTTACTATAATAATAGTAGTATTTACCGTGGATTAATGCTCATAGGGTAAATCTCTCTGAATGACAAAGCCACCAACGCCATCGTGTGTAGTTGAGTCTGAATCATAAACTGAAGTACTAAAGGCTAATGTAGTTACTGCCAGTACACGAAAAACGATCTTTTTTAACTTTTCCATGTTCATCGCCTCCTTCCAAAAAAAAACTATACCATAAGTATTAGTTTTTTTGATTTGGTATTTTACATTAAAATGTATAATAGCCTCGCCAGTAGTCTTTATATCCTAATCTTGCTTTAATTCGTATTCTTTTATGAATATTTCATGTGAGGAGAGTAATATGTTAGAGAAAAACTTAAAGCATTTGGGGAATACCATCCATTCAATACGAGTTCGGTTAAATATTAGTCAAAAGGAACTTGCTGAAGGGATTTGTAGTCAGTCTCAAATTAGTAAAATAGAGGCAGGACAAATTAGCCCATATGTAGATACACTTGTTAAAATTTCGAAAAAACTAGGAATATGCCCAGCTTATTTCTTGAATATTGTCTATAAAGATCAATATCATTTTATTACATCTTCAAAGAAGTCAATTAGAAAGGCCATTTCAGCAAAGGATTATAGAGAAGTAAAGAGATTGGTAGATAAATACGAAAAGCACCCTAGTTTTCAAGATATTGAAGAAAAGCAATTTTTAAAATGGCATAAGGGAATAGCCGTTTATTACTTAGATCAGAAATTTCATGAATCAGTTAAAATATTACGCGAGGCTTCTAGTATGAAAGACTCTATTCAGCATACGGAGCAAGATTTTCAAATATTAAATAGTTTAGCGATCATCTATTCAGAAGAAGAACAATGGGTGGATGCTAAAAGCAAATTTGAGAAGGCCATCGAGGTATTTAATAAATCCATACTCATTGATGATATTACAATCTCAATCAGGCTTAGTTACAACCTTTCTAAGCTTTTGTATAGTATAAACGAATATAATGATGGATTATTCTATTGTAACAAAGGTTTGGAACAATGTAAGAAACATCATTCCAGTTACTTGTTTGGAGAGTTACTCTATCAAAAAGGGATCACATTGAGTGAAATAGGCAATAAAAGAGAGGGCATCAAACATTTAAAATATGCCTTTAACGCCTTTGAGCTTTTAGAGAAAGATGATTACCTTGAAATCACTAATCAAAAGATAAATGAACTGAATAGCACCTCTCAGATGTAACGAAACATGACAATTGGAGTTGCATTTGGTTGTTTAAATGGGAAAACAAAACGTCTTATCAAGTCCTATTACCCGGAACTGACACAAAAACAGTTGATTAAATCTCGGAGTTTCCACGACAAAATCACACATGACTTTTATCCAAATAGAGGTACATCTAAAATGAAAGAATAAAAACTGGGGTGGGATGTCATAATGACTTTTAAAAAGGCTTTTCATATCGGTTACCTAATTTTCTTGGTCCTTCTTGCAGGTGTTTATTATTTGGTTCCGCATGAGTATTCATGGATCGCGATTTTGATTCTAAGCTTACTGTTTGGACTGTATCAAATTGTGAGTGGATATGTGTTAAAACGAAAGAAATTAGAATAAACATTTGCTGCTTCATGATTTACGATTTCTCTAAACAACATCTTTCAAAGGCTAAGGATTCATCCATCTCCTTCCGTATCACATCCACCAAAAGGACGGTTCCCCACCCTGTTTACCACCCTCCCCTAAAACATCACACAATCAAATCCGGCAGATATACAAGGGATTTAGGTACCCAAAAAATAAAGCATTCGACCAATAAGAGAAATAGTCAAATGCCTTATATTTTCAGACGAAGTTCCCCAATACTTAACGAAAAAAAACAATCCGCTTCCGAACCAGGCGACAAGAATCGGGGCGTCACTGTGACTTTTTCGACAATTTTCGATCCAAGCACCTGCACACAAACAAAAAACCGTCTAATGAATTCTCATCAGACGGCTAATGTTTTACTGTTGTTGTTTTTTCCGTTCTAATCGTTTCCTTATTTTGACTTCTTCTCTAAAGGCTTTCATTAACGAGAACATGATAAAGATGAGGATAAACGCAAATGGGAAGGCAGCGATAATGGACGCTGTTTGCAGGGCGGTCAATCCACCGGACCAAAGCAGAATCAACGCCGCTGCAGAGACAAGAATTCCCCATATAACTTTCGTGATGTTTGGCGGATTTAAACTTCCGTTTGTCGTTTGCATACCTAGAACAAAGGTTGCGGAGTCTGCTGACGTAATAAAAAATGTACTAATCAGGATAATCGCTAATATAGACGTAAAAGTGCTCAATGGGAATTGCGCCAATACCGCAAATAACGATACTTCGACCCCTTGAGTGTTGATGACGTTCCCAAGGTTCGCATTCATGATTCGTTCTAAATAGATGCCCGTTCCGCCAAAAACGGAAAACCATAATGCACAGAAAATGGTTGGAACAACTAAAACACCAATCATAAACTCACGGATTGTGCGTCCCCTTGAAACACGGGCGATAAAGGTCCCGACAAATGGAGCCCAAGCAATCCACCAAGCCCAATAAAACAGGGTCCAAGCTTGCATCCATTCGCCATGCTGCTCGTCAAATGGCGAGATATTCAAACTCATATCCGCCAGATTTTGAAGATAACTCCCGAGGGTCGTTGTGAAATAATTGAGCAGGAAACCTGTATTGCCCGCAAATAATAAAAATAGCATCAATATAATCGCAACAAGAACATTCGAGTTACTAAGCCATTTTATTCCACGCCCTAACCCAGATATCGCTGACAAGATAAATAAGACCGTAACGATCGCTATAATAATAAATTGAACCATTATGCTAATTGGGATGTTAGGAAAGATATAATGTAAACCGCCATTGATTTGCGCCGCACCAAGCCCTAAGGACGTGGCAACACCAAAAATCGTTGCAAAAACGGCAATGATGTCAATAAGCTTGCCCACCCATCCTTTTACTCGATCTCCTATTAACGGATAAAATGTGGCACTAATTAATCCAGGTGCCCCTTTTCTAAATTTAAAATAAGCGAGGGCGAGAGCAATCACGGCATACATTCCCCAAGGGTGCAGTCCCCAATGGAAGAAAGAAAACCGCATGGCATCGCTTGCCGCCTGCTTTGTACCAGGATCGCCGTATGGCGGGGTCAAATAATGCTGTAATGGTTCAGCCACCCCATAGAAAACAATCCCAATGCCCATACCAGCGCTGAATAACATGGCAAACCAACTAATAAGACCATATTCAGGCTCTTCATCGTCCTTGCCAAGCTTAATTTTCCCATATTTAGAGAAGATTAAGTAGATCGCGAAAACCAAGATGACACTTGCGACGATCAGATAAAACCAACCAAAATTCGTTTGAAGAAATTGTTGGATATCGCCTGTTACACTTGCCAGTTGATCAGGCGCAAAGGCCCCCCAGAGAACAAATAAAACGGCAATAATAACAGAAATCGTAAAAACCATTGTTACTTTATTCATCGTATCCACCTTTCAAGCTCTTGCTGTTCATGACATGCCTCCCCCACAATCAGTCCTCTAGGAGACTATATTGATACTCCCATCCTTCGTTTAACTTATTCAAGGAGAGTTCGATATTGTTGCCCAAAAAGATTTTTTTGTCGTTGATGGCTACAACCATCGCTTCAATGGAAGAACCACCATCTCGTTTTTTATATACATCCCCGATCGTTGGCATTTCACCTTCTGCAGGTTGATCAGAATCATTGCTCATCCAATCATTATCGACCATACTTTTATCTAAATAGTCGATCGGGTTACTGTTCGGATCACGGCCCGGGACCATCAATAAATATTCAATATGTTTGACCCCATTCGCTCTTGTCGTGATAACCCCTTTGCTTTCAACAGACGATACAATTTCAATCTCGTTTAAGGAATAGTGATCCATGTAATCAGGACTTGGATTCGTAATTAAGATGAAGTCCCCTTCTTCAGCCTGTTTCTCCTTGTGAAGGGTATAAGCCTTATGGTTGAAAATAAAGCTGTCAAGATGTTTGGGAATATATCTTTCAACTTTTGAGGCATTGGTTAAATGCTGAGACAAATCTTTCAATTTGATCAGATGGACAGACTGTTTGTAGATAGGTTTCACAGAATACACCTTGTGCAACTCATTGTTAAAATAGACAAATTGTCCTTTTCTTACTTGATACAGTTTCATGGTAAATCTCTCCCTTCAGATGCTTCAATTTTTAAAAAGGTAATAAATTCATTACATAATATCCCAATCCCACATCGGTTAACTTCCCCCTGAAGTGATTGGAATATTACTTCTTCCATTGTTAATCCCCAAATTTTCTTCGTCCAAAACTCAACACAGATATAGATTTATAAGGAAGGCACTCATGAATAATTCTTTTATGGTAGCATACTTAGCTTTTGGGTGCAGGAACAAGGCATGGACAACCTACTAGCAGGGATAAATGGAGTGAACTCTTTCACTAGATCCATTTCGATGGGGAATGACAACAATGTGAATTCAAATGTACTGGTGGTTCACGCACATGAATGAGAGGTGGGATTGCCGAAGTTGTGAAGGAGTTTGATTAAAGGGATACAGTTTAAGTTTAGCAAGACTTATTACCCTGTTCTTACATGGTGAAATACATATAGAGGTTTACCTTCTGAGTATATACCTGTGATGTGTTCCTTTATTAGAGATATGTCGAGGACAATCAGAGCAGTCTATGAGTTTTTCCGTGACAATTTCATATTGTCAGGGCCACCAGTTCTTCTTTTATCCCCTTAACAAAATGACTTTTTAGCTTATTTTTATCTGTGACTCGATTGCTATATATGGGTTCCCTGAAGCTGTCATCATTTTGTACATTCGTGGATAATAAAAAAAGCACTCATCCGACTAACTTTAAAGGAATGGATGAGCACTTCATTCAATAAGGAAAAGAAACATCGTTCATTTACAAGGAACCAAGCAACCATTTCTTGTCCTCTATGACCCTAGAAACTATGCAATAGCCATGCATAGATAAAGCATTTATTCAATAAAATACATCTTCCCATTGACTTCAAGAGAGATAGATGATAGTTTCATTTCTTCTTTTAAGGATTGAGCATAAGTAAAATTCCTCCAACGCCTGGTTTACATATTCGGTATTATCAATGGGTTAATCTATATTATAAGTAGAAGGAGTCATCGAACAGGAAAACAACAGAATAAAAAGACGATCCGTTCCCGAGTCGTTGCACGATACGTTGGCAAAAAGAAAAAGAAAAAGAAAAGAAAAAAGAATAACAACAACAAGCTTATCGTCCAAATATAGAAAATAACCAAGGTATCGAAAACCTCATACATACTAATCCAACGACTATTTGCATCAACCTCCCCATTTCCTGAACCAATCATTTGAGTAGCACAAACTAAAACCCAAAAGATGGGTTTAAGGGTTTAAGGTGGCCATTATCGTCGGGGCCATGCTCATTGGATTCATCACTTTAATGGCGGGATTCAACCATGTGTTTGAACTATTGTTTAGCATCTCTTTCCAGCAACTATTAGGCTTTATCTTCGCTCCAATTGCTTTCATTATGGGCGTCCTTTATCAGAGACCATTAATGCTGGAGGAATTATGGCCATGAAACAGGTAACCAATGAATTTGTCGCAATGATGGATTTAGCCGGAGGCATTATCAGTTTAGAGACCGAACAATGGGAATTCTTTCGGTCTTTCTCGTTTCCTTTGCGAACTTCTCATCCATTGGGATTATTACAGGGCATTCAAAGATATAAATGAAAAACAAAGGAACATCGTCGCGCGTTTTGGCATGAAACTGTTATATGGTGCAACACTTGTCAGCATCCTCTCCGGCATCATTGTAAGTTTGGTTATATAAACCGTATTAGAGGTTCCATTTCAACATTTCTAATAAAGTAGTGGAAGTTCCTTGTCCTAGCCCAACATTCGGATATTTAACATTGCTAAATAGTGGTTAAGAGATGGGTGGAAGGATTCTTGAAAGATAAAACCCGAGTTCAATTATGAGAACTCGGGTTTTCTTTTACTATGTTTTCTTAACAATACCTTGTGAGACGTTCCTTACTATCTTTACCTATTCTAATCTGCTCTCTATTTCAATTTTATTAGGGAGAAAGTCAGTTAAAGACATAGGCCGGCTGATGAGATAACCTTGTGCTAAATCCGTTCCTAGGGACTTCCATTCATTTAATTGCACCTGTTCTTCGAGCCCTTCAATCAAAACCATAAAATTCAAATTATGAGCGATTTCAATAATAGGGGAAATCACAGCCCTTAATTTATTATTTTCTATTAAGGTCAAGACAAATCCCTTATCCAGTTTTATAACGTCAAGAGGAAGATTGACAAAATCCGCAAATGAAAAATAGCCGTTCCCAAAGTCATCCAATGCAATCATAAATCCTTTAGACTTCAAAGATTTAATTCTTTGTACTGCCTTCTTTACAGTGTATATTTGGATATCCTCTGTAATTTCAATAACGATTTGGTCTGGCTGTATATCATATTTATTGATGATTTCCATCGTCTTTAATTCGAATTCATCTGAGATGAGTTGATTGACCGAAAGATTGATTCCCACTTTCAAATGATTGTCGTCCAATGCCCCCTTTTTTCTGCAAACATCTTCTAAGATCCAGTAATACAACTCAATAGAAAGACCTTCGTTTTCAGCAAGGGGGAGAAATTCACTCGGCATGATTTCACCTATTAAGGGGTGATTCCATCTAATCAGTGCTTCTAATCCCCAAACCCTTTTATTTTTTATATCATACTGTGGTTGAAAAACTGTCTGTAGTTCATTATTTTTCAGTGCATACCGTAAATCATTCTCAATGATTACCTTTCTTTTGGCTGCTTCATCCAATTCACCTTTAAAAATAGAAATCGCTTGATCTGTTATTTGCGCATGATACATTTCCATTTTTGCGAGGCTAAGAAGTTCAGATTCATTTTTAGTACCTGAAGGATAAAAACATACACCAATATTGGCCTGCAGACTATACTGAGATTTCTCAAGGGTAATGGGACTGGTTACGGAATCTAACAGCCTATAAATAATATCCATAGCATCATTTTCATTCACATCGGCAATTACGATAATAAAGTCCGTATCATTTACTTTTGTTACGGTATCGATGTCACGGATGGTCCGTTCCATTCTACTCTTGATCGTATTATTTAACGATTCTAGATAGTTGAATTCCCTATCACTTGAAATGTCTACAGGATAAACCATCCTTAAATAACAAATTGCAATGGACATTTTATATCGTTTACTAAAGGCTAAGGTCATCTCCATACGATTCTCGAAAGAATTGGATTCTCTATCTGTTTCATGAAGGAGCATGGTTCCATCCCCTATTCTCGGTTTAATCACGCTTGTCCCGTTTTCGTTCTTCCGACCTAACTCTCGTTTTTTTTTTCGGGCCTGTTAGCTGCATCTTGTTTGAAAGAATCCTCTATAGACTCTGGTGTAAAACCGTCCCGAAAAAAGTTGAAATTTTGCAGAGTTTCATCAAAATCATCTTTCCCGTAATACCTTGTATTAAAATATAAAATTGCAATCTCATTTGGTGTTAACTGAGCTCTGATGATATCAACGTATTGTTTGAGCTCGTCCTGGTCAAATTCAGCACTGTTTCTTTCAATTAATTTAAATATTTGGTAAAGATTTCTAAAATAGTGAAGAAGTTGATCATTTTCTCCTTTATCAATTTCATTCATCATAGTCGAATATTTATTCTTAGGATTTGGATTGTTATTGTAAATCCTTATTAATTTTTCATAGATTTTATTAAAATATTCTCTCCCGTTAATTGGCTGATCAAAACCATCTTCATCATAAGTCATACTTTTTACAATATCATTATGTAAGCCTAAAAGCTGAAAAAAGTGATTTTCAAATCTCTGTAATTTAACTTCTTTCTGTTGAAGGTCAAGTTGAGAACTCTGACTTTTATAAGCGAGGTAAGCGGCAGTAAGCGCACCAATACTGATAAAAGGAGAAATAATCCCATTAAAGAAGTCCCCAAACGTTCCTTTTTCAACTTGAATAAGGGTAAGGCTAATATATGCAGCTGATTCAATAACCAATAAGATTAATAGGAAGATACCAATTAATTTAACCCATTCTAAATAAACTACCTTTTTTTCTCTTTTTTGAAGCAGCTCTTCGTATTCCTCATCTAATTTTTCCAAAAGATCTGGCTTTAAATTTTTAACCATCTTTTTTCTCAAATCCTTACTTAACCAAGAAAGCATACTTTCCCCCCTAAAATCATTTTGCCTATGTATATATTACATTACATTTATACTATTATCATAGTACTATTTTGGGTTATTTTGGTAGTAAATAAGTCTTTTAAATATAACTCGAGGGACTGGGTCCCACATGCATGTCTTTTCGAATAGTCCATTTGATACCCTGGGGAACAGATTAGATTTATAATATATCCACTAGGTGCGCTACAGGCATCGGCTGATTTGTGACATGGCATGACCCACTGTCAAAAAACCTCCACAACTCCCTAAATAACCCCTATCCATTTCTCCCCTTCCACCCTATATAAATCATGTAAGGAATTTTCCTAATGGAAAGGGTCGTGAGTAAAAATGGCAAAATATCGAGTGGTACATACGAATTTTTGGAGCAATCCGATGGTAATGGAGGAGATGACCCCAGAGGACAAGTATTTTTATCTTTATCTCCAGACAAACCCAAATACAACTCAAATCGGAATCTACCCTATTACGAAAAAGCAAATGGCGTTTGATTTGGGCTATTCGATTGAAACGGTTCATGCGTTAATGGATCGATTCATCCAACATTACAAATTGATTCGCTACAATCCGGAAACAAGAGAACTCGCGATTAAAAACTGGGGAAAAGATCATTTCCATAAAGGCGGCAGACCCGTCATGGATTGTATTTCTGCGGAATTAAAAGAAGTCGAAGATCGCTCACTGATCCAGTATGTGGCGGAAGCCATTCGCAAGCAGGACGTTCGGGACTTATATGAAGCCTATTGTAAAAATGAAGAAATGATGGTGATCGAGGAAGTCAATCAACAAGAAGACAACAACCTATACATAACAGAAGAAAACGAAATGGAGCAAACTTGCCCAAGTGGCTTTACCCTTCATAGTCAAAAAGACCAACTAGCCATGGACCCAACTATAGAAAACGAAACTCCCTTACTGGCCCATTCCATATCAGAAGATGTAAAAGAAATCATTGCGTTTTGGGACGAAAATGGCTTTGGGGTTACGAACATCAACGGAAAGCAGCAGCTATTGTGTTGGTTGGATGATTCGAGCTTTTCACAGCCAAAAGCAGTGATACTAAAAGCAATGCAGATTGCATGTGCCAATAACAAGCGCAGGCTAACCTATGTTGTGGGCATTCTAAAAAACTGGGAAAATGAATCGTTAAAAACAGTGGAAGAAATCGAACAATATTGTGAGAACCAAAAGCCTGATTATAAAACTAGGCTATCCGCCGACGCAATCCCTGCCGGAAGAGCAATCCCTAGCAAGTTTGTACTCGACCTTACAGCGGGGGAGGAATCATAAACCCGATCTGTGGAACATCTCTGTGAAACAAGAAAAACCGGGGCGTCACAGGGACCTTTTCTACAAAAAATGACAAGAGGTTAAGCCAGGTCCCCCCATTGCTTAACCTCTTGTAAAAAATTACTCCACGTCCTTTAACGTACTTATAAACGAATCTAGGAATCGTTCTGAATCTACGTCTACACAGATATTGACGTTCGGTTTCTTTTTCCATAATCCTCTAAAGTCGCAAATGGTTTGCCCATACCCCAATGGGCTCACCGTTTCGATATCAACGAAATATTTTTCAGTTTTTAAAAAGGTCGGGTCTAAAACGTAACCAACTGTTAATGGGTCATGCAACGCACAACCGTTGACTCCAAATTTTGTAAAAGTAAAGCTTCTAAATACTTTTGTGCTGTTAAGGACAAAATCATAATATTTAGTGCCCTTTAATTCCTCGATATGCTCAAGTGTCAAAAGAGTTTTTGTTGTCACATCTAAGCTTACTAGTGTGATGTCCGCTCCAGAATGGAAGACAATCGAAGCGGCTTCCGCATCAGCAAACATGTTAAATTCCGAGTTTGGTAGTTTGTTCCCCTTCCCTGCTTGCGAAACAATTCCACCCATGATGATGACTTTGTCGAGCCATTGTGCGACTCTTGGTTCTTTTCGCAACGCAAGGGCAAGATTCGTGACAGGCCCGACCATAATCAGCGTCAGTTTACCTTGATGTTTTTTGGCTTGTTCAATAATGAAGTCAGGAGCAAACGTTGGTTCCACTGCTTCATCAACCTCCAAATAACCTAAGGCATTGCCAATCCCATCACTTCCATGAACACTATATTCATATTCAGGTTCTCGAATCAGCGGGCGATTGGCACCTGCATAGACCTTGATATCTTCACGTCCAATCAGACTCAGAACTTTTTTTGTATTTTTGGTCACCATATGGAGTGGAACATTTCCACTAACAGTGGTAATTCCTAAAAGGTTGAGCCGCTTGCTTTCAATCCCATAAATAATCGCGAGAGCGTCATCGATTCCAGTGTCAACATCCAGAATGACTTTTTTCATATATATATTGATCAACCTTTCTAATATAACTGAAACTCCTACCTCTTTAATTGTTACCATAATTCACTAAACAATGTAACCGAGGTTATATTAGCTTGGATAACTCTATTGCGTCAAGAATGAAAATGTGTTGTGGGGAAAGAGCTAGTAGAATCAATAGGAATTCCCTATCTACTGAGGCGGGACACCTCTAGCTCGCATAGAAAAAACTCGGGGTGTAAACCGTCAGATTCATAAAACAACAAAAAAGAACACACATAGTTAAAAGTTTAACCAAAATAAAATTTTCTAACAATTTTAAAAAATATGGTTACCTGCCATTTAGCTCGTATTTTCTCAAAATCTCTCCATATTTATCGAAAATTCTTATAAATCCTCCTTTAGGGGTTATGAATCCTGTATGTTACATTGAACTTTATGTGTTCAGCATATAGAGCCATAAAATAATAGATTAGGAGGAAAGAATATGAAGAAAAAAGCTTTAATGACGATCCTATTTGCACTTCTTTCCACTATGGTCGTGTCCCCCGCAGTCATGGCCGCACAACCAGCAGAAGGCTTTGATCCAGAGGACGGAATGTATGTGAAAGCAGAGTCCAAGTACTACTGGAATGGCCGCTATTCGGACGGCCGAGTATTCGCGGAGTATCTTGCGAATGAATTGGCTGGGGATTATGGGAATCTAACCAATTATGCGGTTGGCGGGGCTTTTACTGGAGTCCTGACTGGTACGGAAGGCGCAGATGATGAGCGCTCCAACTGGTCCACTTGGTTAAAAGGCTGGGGCGGCGTCCAACAAACCGAAAGATTTCTTGCAGATGTGAATGGACAAGCCGATCCGAATGCCCTTTATATCATCAGTGTCGGCGGAAATGATGCTTATGCCATCAAAGATTTAGGAGCAGAACGTGCAGCAGAACTTTCAAGTGACTATGCGCTTGAAATGGTCCAGAACCTTGTAGAAGGTGGCGCCAAATATATTTTGATGCCGAACCGCTTTGTGAACAAAAGTAAAGATTTAACAAGCTTTGATGAAATGAGAAACCAACAGGTGGTCCAGAAGATCGAAGAATACCTTGCTTTGGACACCACACCCGACGATGTCGAGGTCATCTACGGCCACAATCAACTTTTACGTGAAAATATTGAAAAACATGGTTTTGAAAAATTCGGATACAAAAGCATGGGCTTTTATTTAATTTCCGACTTTGTACCAGCTTATGGGTACGGATTCGTCTCTGAAGACAACAGCGATATCTTCCCTACCACCGAAGCGGAAGAAATCTACGGTGGTTATGGCCTTTACTCACTCGACAGCAAATACTATGCACCTGAAACCGCTGGTTGGGAACCTGACGATTTCTACACGTATGACGAATACCATTTATCGAGCAGAAGCCACAAACATATGGCTACATACCTATTAAATTCGGACATTGCAACAGATGATGGTGAGTTCGAAAAGGTCTATAAAGGAAAAATCAGTCCTTTTGCGAAAGCCATTATTTCTAAGAAAATCCCGTCAGAATACACCACAGTCTATACCTTTGGCGACAGCAGTATTGATACTGGTCGGGGTTTAGAAGTCACGACTGAATTGGTCAAAAACCGAGATAAATAAAAACACGACCTTGGTAAAAGACGATCTAAATCGTAGAGGTAAAAAAAGAAACACTCCGTATAACACGGAGTGTTTCTCCCTTTTCTCATCATTTTAGCAACAACGGGCACCGTCCTACTCCGTCCTTTTTCCCTTTTGGTAATAGGCTTCCATGACATCCTTTGGAACCATACTGCCACCTGTTCCCCAAGCGATATGTGTTCCATTTTTCATTTTATCTTCTAAATGGCGACTCTCAATATACTTTTGCCCAGCTTCCTCTCTGAATAATTGAATGGGACCATGAACCCCAGCTAAAGCAGAAGGCTCCATTTGGATATTTTCTGTGTCGGATAGCATACTTAAGAGTGCGTATAACTGTTCATCTTGTACAGTATAGGATCCACTTATTAGGTTTTCTAACGTTTTCCCAACGAAGCCTGAAGCTCTGCCAACAGCAAGCCCATCCGCATCCGTAATGTTATCAATCCCAAAATCTTGTACAGATAACTTGTCATGCATACCTGTCATTAATCCGATCACCATACATGGCGAATGGGTTGGTTCGGCAAAGAAGCAATGAACATGATCTTTGAAAACGAGCTTTAACCCAAATGCTACTCCACCAGGTCCGCCGCCAACTCCACATGGCAAATAAACAAATAATGGATGATCCTCATCGACAACAACGTTCATTTCTTCTAATTGATTTTTCAATCGAGAAGCAGCAACAGCATATCCTAAGAATAAGTTAACCGAATTTTCATCATCAATAAAGTACATGTTTGGATCGGCTTCTGCTTGTTTTCGACCTTCTTCTACTGCCTTACTATAATCAGATTTATACTCAACGACCGTAACACCCTTGCTTCTGAGAAGGTCTTTCTTCCATTGCTTTGCATCAGCTGACATATGAACATAAACCTTAAACCCTAATTGCGCACTCATGATTCCAATACTAAGTCCAAGGTTTCCAGTTGATCCTACGGCAATCGAGTATTTAGAGAAGAACTCTCTAAATTTGTCACTATCAAGGATCGAATAATCATCTTGCACTGTTAACATGTGATTCGCGATCGCTAAATCTTCGGCATGTTTTAAAACCTCATAAATGCCGCCTCTTGCTTTAATGGATCCTGAAATAGCGAGATGACTATCACATTTGAGCAATAATTGGCCTAAAATTTCTTGCTGAAAGGTCTCTTCCATTTTGCTTTGCATGGTAGGAATGGAAACAATCGGTGACTCAATAATCCCATTCATTTTTTTCGTTTCTGGAAAAACCTTCATTAGATAGGAAGCAAAGCGATTTAATCTTTCTTCTGCATCTTCTACGTCCTTCTCTGATAAAGAAATCTTTTTAATCGCATCTTCAAAACTTTCATACTTCGAATTTGTCCAGAACACTTCTTCAGTCGAAATGATCCTGCTCATTAAAGGATAATCCTCTTCCCATTGCTTGATCGTTTTTCCTTCGATCATCCGATTTTCCATGTTGATCATCTTCCTTTCACTTTTAATTCTTTCCATGAAAAAAGCTTAGATAAATTGTGATAAAACAAATACCCCTCCAAGGGCAATAACTGACGCAAGAACAGTCGCAGCCGTGAAGCTTTTAAATGCATCTGGTAACGATAACCCCAGATATTCTTTTACAAGCCAGAAAGCAGAGTCGTTGACATGACACCATCCAATTGCTCCAGCACCAATAGCGAGAACAGCAATTTCCGGACTCAAATCTGGATAAACAGCCAACAATGGACCGACAATCCCCGCAGCACTAAGCATGGCGACCGTCACAGATCCGATGGCAAGATGCAAAATGGAGGCTACGAGCCAAGCCAGAATAATGGGGTTCATATTTAACGATTGCATAACATTCGATAACTCTGTACCCAACCCACTATCAACTAAAAATGCATTATAAGCACCACCGGCACCAATGATTAACAAAATCGATGCAATCGATTTAAATCCTTCCTCTGTATGAGACAATAGTTCCTTCATCTTTAGACCACGAGAAAGTCCAAGAGTGTAATAAGCGACAAATACGGAAATAAGCAAAGCGATAATAGGGTTCCCTAGGAAGGTAACTAGATTGAAAGAAAACGAACCTTCTGTAAGATATAAATCACTTACTGTTTTCCCTACCATAATGAATAAAGGGAGTAGAATTGTAAATAAAGTAATGCCAAACCCAGGAAGTTTCTCATCTGGTGTCGGGGCTTGTACTTCTACTTCATTGCTATCTTCTATCTTAGACTTACGAGAAATGAACTTCGAAAAGATTGGACCTGCAATAATCGCAGTAGGTGTTCCGATAAGAAGCGCATAAAAGATAACCTTCCCAACATCTGCACCCAACATTTCAGTAATCGCAAATGCCGCAGGATGTGGAGGAACCATGGCATGAACAACCATCAATGAGATCGCCAATGGAATTCCAACCCTTAAGAGAGACATCTTTGCTTGTCTAGCAACAATGAAAATGATTGGAAATAGTAATACGAAACCTACTTCAAAGAAAACTGGGATACCAGCAATTAACCCGATCAGTGACATGACCCAAGGCGCACGTTTTTCTCCCAAAGCATTGAGCATCGTTCGCGCTAAGCGCTCAGCACCACCAGAGATCTCTAACATCTTCCCTAAAATGGTTCCAAAACCAATGACAACAGCGAGCGAGCCAAGCGTCCCCCCGACTCCCTTTTCTATGGAAGCAATAATATCTGTTAGAGACATCCCTGTAGCGATCCCGATAAAAATACCAGCTAAAATGAGTGAAATAAACGGATGTACTTTAAGTTTAAGAATTAGAAAGATTAGTAAGACAATAGATAAAAACAAAACGAGCATCATCATTGCACTTGTTGGCATTTTATTCATCCCTTTCACTCCGCACGAAGCAGAAGATATCATTCTATTTGTGTGTCTAAAGCGATTGTTTGGCTAACCTTGAGCCAAAGAGATAACAATGATCTGCCAATCTCACGGAAGTGAGTTGGCTACCAATTGTAAATTTTTTGATTTTCATATGTGTAAATAGTCTTTCAAAGTCGTTACAAAAACTGACAGCAACCTACATGTTGTTATTTAGGGTGCCATTATGTTTGTTCACGAACCGAACTAGGCTATTTTGAACCTTAGATCAGTTACATAAACCTCTTTAGTGCTGATTTCCCCCTCTCCATCGCATGATTCTTGTCTTTCCGGCAGCCATGCCATTTTCAATCCTGTGGAGTAATAGATGATTCCGCCTCACAAACAACAACGACATTTCAAAATAGAGGTTGAAATATCCTTTCCCGCAGCGGATCATCCTGTTCCAATCCTTATCTAGATTCAGATATAGAAATGCCTCCAAAATACCATCTACCATTCTTGCAAGATAGGATTTAAAGTACCCCAACCTAAAATTTAATATTATTTAATTTATTTAGTGCAATTTAATGATAGCGCTTTAATTAGGAGGAATCAAGAAAAAAATTAACTATAATTTAATTAATTTACTATAGTTTAATTCAATCCATAAAAAAACCGCTCGTTTCCTCCTGTTTGTGCATAAAAAACACTGGATAACAGGAGGAATCGAACGGTCAAAAAAAGGATCTTTATTAAAATGTAGGAGGGGTAACAGCAAAAATAATCGTTACTTCTTTATCTGTCGTATTTTCCCATTTATGTTGTACACCCGGTGGGATTTTTACACTATCCCCAGTATGTAAAGTCTCCAGATCATCACCGATTTGTAACAGGATGCTGCCTTCTAGTACGTATGCAACTTCTTCTCCAATGTGAACAATCGGATTTTCAGCTGAATTCGAATGCGGCGGTATTTTCATTAGAACCATTTCAATGGCACCGCTCAAATCTGGGGATAACAACATATACTCCATATTTTGAGGTGGCGGAAATACGATTTTTTTTCTAGAATTTGCTCTTGTGATTAAATCCTTACTATTACCAGATTGGGTAAAAAAACTAAGCAATGGCACTTCTAATGCATCTGCAATCAATCTCAGCGTGTTTAATGATGGATTGGAATGTCCTCTTTCAATTTGACTCAACATGGATGATGAGACATTCGTTTTTTCTGCTAATTGTTTAATATTAAAATTCTTCTTTATCCGATATTTAGCAATTGCTTTTCCTAACTCTAGATTATCCACAGCCATTCATACCTTTCAATATAATACATCATGATCATTATTTTCCCTTAAATTTAATCATATCACGAAGCGACCATTATGAAAATTTTGGATACGCGGGAGATAGTAAGTACGCCAAATATTGTATACCTCATCTCATTGAGGTTGACGAGATTGCTTTATACATTATTCTTTATTAAGAGAACTAAACATCAAAATCCCTGAGGAAATTTCCAACGTTGGATTTGATGATTCCTTATTAGCAGAAGCATCAGAAATTAAGCTGACGAGTGTGAAACACCCTAAAGAAGAGATGGGTCAAGATGCAGCAAAATGGATTGTGAACGCAATCGAAAATGGACCATCTAATGATGTTCCATCCTCAATCATATACGAACCAGAACTGGTGATTCGAAGCTCGACCGCAGCTAGAAAAAAGAGCGAATCTGAAAGCTTGTTGACATAAAAACTGCTAGTCTCTACGAAAAGGAGCTACGGCTATTTCTTAGTCAAACACCTCATAGAAACACCCCACTCTCCCAACCAGAGCGGGGTGTTTTCACCATATAATCACTTTTCACCTTTCTTCAATCGCAACATATTCCATGACAACTTAGGCAACACAGCCGTCAATGTCCCGTTTTCAACAGAAGAATCACGACGATTGTGTGGTTTCACTTGTTCAGAGTGAATGGTATTGATCGCTTTTGGATCGTCATTTTCAAGCACGACATGTTCAACTAAGTCATATCCTTCGAATGAACGAATATCGACATCCACCAACAAGGTATCATCTAAATTTCGGTTGACCGCAAAAATGACCAATTCTTCTTTTTCTTCATTAAAAACAACCGATTGATCCAAATATGGGACATCCGTAAAGTCTTTACTATCATACTTAGGAGAATCCACGATGGAATGCAGCGCCGTTCCGCGTCCATAGACAGAAGTATAATAGTATGGATAGAAGATCGTTTGCTTCCAGATGCCCCCACCTGTTTCGGTCATAATCGGAGCAATCACATTCACTAACTGTGCCATGCAAGCCATTTTTACTCGATCTGAATGTTTTAGCAAGGTATTGAGCATGCTCCCTACGAGAATCGCGTCTTCAAAGGTATAAATATCCTCCAATAAAGGTGGAGCGACAGACCAAGGCTCCACTTCCTTGTCTTGCTCATTTGAGTGGAACCATACATTCCATTCATCAAAGCTTAACTGCATCGTTTTTTTGCTGCGTTTCTTTGCTTTCATATAATCACAAGTCGCAATGACCGTTTTAATAAAATTATCCATGTCTAAGGTGTTCGCTAAATAGTTCGCTGTATCACCATCTCGGTTCCCATAATATTGATGAAGAGAGATATAATCCGCATATTCATACGTATGCTCCAGCGTCTGTGCTTCCCACTCAGGGAAAGTGGCCATGCCGGAACCTGAACTTCCACAACTCACTAATTCAATAGTAGGGTCTACTAGTTTCATAGCTTTGGCTGTTTCCGCTGCAAGCCGGCCATACTCATAGGCCGTTTTCATACCAATTTGCCAAGGACCGTCCATTTCATTTCCTAAACACCAGACTTTTATCTGGTGAGGTTCATGAAAGCCATGCTCTTTTCTTAAATCACTCCAATACGTTCCTCCTGGATGATTGCAATATTCAACTAAATTTCGGGCAGCATCGATGCCACGCGTCCCTAGGTTAACAGCCATCATGACTTCAGCTTCCACTTTCTTAGCCCATGTAGCAAACTCATTTGTGCCAACTTGATTTGTTTCTAACGATCCCCAGGCCAAATCTAAACGTTTCGGTCTTGATTCTTTCGGTCCAACTCCATCTTCCCAATTGTAGGCAGAAACCATATTCCCACCAGGATAACGAATAATGGGCACGTTTAATTCTTTTACGAGCTCCATCACATCTTGACGGAAACCATCCTCATCCGCACTCGTATGAGTAGGTTCATAGATTCCGCCATAAACCGCACGCCCTAATTGTTCAATAAAAGATCCATAAATTCGCGGATTTACTTCCGATATTTTATAAGATTTATCGATGATCATCTTTGCCTTGTAAGTCATTCTCTTCACCTTTCTAACATCAATTTTAGCGGACTCTTTTGAAAAACAGTCATGGAAAGCCATATCCATCCATATGTAACGATACTAATCGTGAAAAAAGGGAGAAGACCAGGAAACCTTAACGAAAGATACAAGACGATAAAAATATAACCCACGATCAGCATCGTATAGTGGAACCGTCCAAAGCCCAAGATGATGGAATTTCGAAAAAAGTCGCGAATCTTTCCATTATAATGAGCCAACTGCGGGAACGACCAGATAACCAAGTTCAGGTAAAACAAAACCAATAGGTAAAACGCAACATAAAAAACAATGTTCATCTCGCCCATGCTTTTCATCACTAAATAATTTAGATAAAGAATCATCCCTGCAAATGTAAGAATCCACCCCACTGCATTCGATTGAATAAATGCTTGGCGGTACTCTTGTTTAAAAGTCCTCCAAATGGGAACTTCCTGATCCCCCATGATCCACTTTCTGAAAATCTTTAGAACAGCCATGGTCGCCGGAAATATCCCCCCAACAACGAGCCCCATCAAGGTATAAAGAACCCATAAGACATTGATGACGACCAAACGAGTAATCCAGGTAAAGAATCTGTCTAGAGATTGTACAACTTTCTGGCTCCTCATCCTTTTTCACCTTTCTATCACGAAATTATCCTTTTACACTACCTGAAGCTAAACCTGCAACAAAATATCGTTGGAAGAAAATAAAGAGAACAATAATTGGGAGAATCGTCATGACCGCTCCAGCAATTAAGGTGTCATAATTATTTCCGTAAGGCGTCAACAAAGTGGCCAACCCTATTGGCAATGTAAATAAATCATTAGAACGGATCACCAGTAGTGGCCATAAGAAATTATTCCAACTGTTTAATCCCTGGAGAATGGCCATTGCGGAGAAAGAAGGCAGCATCAATGGCGCCATTATTTTAAAATAAATGCCATACTCTGTACATCCGTCAATTCTAGCAGCATCCATCAATTCAGTTGGAAGCCCGAGGGCGTATTGTCGAAAGAAAAACACAGCCGTCGGTGCAACAATTAACGGCAACATGACTCCGATATACGTATTGATTAAATTAACATCAATCATCAATTGATAAAGGGGCAGCATCAAGACTTCAAACGGAATCATGATGATGACGAGTACACATAGAAACAGCAAATTTTTTCCCTTGAAATCATAGACCGCCATCGCATAGCCAACCATCGAAGAGAAAAATAACGATAATACAATCGTTAAGGAGCTAATAATCAAACTGTTCCCATACCAGGCCCAATAGTCAGGAGATTGGGTGAAAATATGCGTGTAATTGCTTAGCGAGAGCTCATTCCAATTGATGGAGAATGTGATCCCGTTTCTCATTAATTCGGATGATGGGCGAAACGAGGAGATGATTAAGCTTAATAAAGGAAATAAGGCAATGAACGCTACCACGATAAAGAGGATATTAAAGATCCATTTTGTTAAGGTATTGTTTTTCTTCATCCTACTCGTCACCTCTTTTAAATGCACCTGTCATCAACAAGTAAATAATACTAACTACAAAGATTAGCAGGAGGAGCACGACACCAATCGCGGCACCAAAGCCCATATCATTTTGTTGAATCCCCTGCTGATACAATAACCCAACAAGTGTTAACCCAATATTTCCTGGTGAGTTTCCTTCCCAAATCACATAACTTTCTTCGAATACTCGAAAACCACCAATAATACTGATGGTTGTAACAAAAATAATGATTGGTTTTAAAAATGGAAGCGTAACGTGCCGAAACTTTTGAAAGAGATTCGCCCCATCCATTTCAGCGGATTCATACAACTCCTTAGGAATATTCTGTAACCCAGCTAAAAAGTATAGAACATTGACTCCCATCCATCTCCAGGAAGCCATAATGACCATGATCAACATCCCTGACCATGCATTAAATTGCCAACTAACAGGTTCAAAGCCAAAAAACCCGATGATTTGGTTCGCAATCGCATTCTCTGATTCTGCAAAAACCAATCGAAAAATAACACCGGCAACAACGATCGAGGTTAATGCTGGTATAAATAAGGCAGAACGAAAGAACGTTTTGAACCGTACTAACTTAGAATCTAGCAGCATGGCTAAAATGATTGGAATCGTGACTAAGATCAACACCGTAAGAAGCATATAGACGGTAGAATTCGTTAATGCCTTATAAAAAGCCTGATTAAAGATTCTTTCGTAGTTTTGGAACCCGATAAATTCTACTTGACCTGGTAAAATCCTCTGAAAGCTCATGATTATTGCTTGAATCGTAGGATATAAGGTCAGGATTGCAAAGGAAACAATAAACGGAAACACAAAAATATACGGCACTACCTTTTGGGAGTTAAAGAATTTCAGCACTTTATTTCCCTTTTTTTCTTTCACCAAAGGCAGCGTGTTTTTCCTGTTATTCGCATTTAACTCGGCCATTTTATCCCTTCTAACATTATAAAATGAGATAGATGGACAGGTTTTACCCTGCCCATTCCATCTTTATTCTTTGCTACCAGCTTTCTGCCTTACCGTATCAGCTGATTGTTTTAATGCTTCTTCTGGAGTAAGATTTTGTTCTCTAAGAACACTGTGCATAATATTTGTATCAATTTCGGTTAACACGTCAGGGGTATACTCAGATAAACGAATACCGGCAACATTTTCACGAATAGCTAGTAAAATATCAAAAATATCATCGTGGAAGTACTGATAATATTCATTATCCTCCCTCATTTGTGGGTCTTCCCAAACATCCCAACGTGGAGGGTCAAAACCTAATTCCTTCCATAACTGGATGTTTCCTTCTTTAGACAACTTCGCAAAGTATAAGAACTCTTTCGCTAAATCAACATGTTCAGATTGGTTCGTAACAGCCGTTCCTGTTCCACCCATTGTGACCGATTGATAATCAGAATCAGACCATTTCGGCATCGGACGGATTTGGATTTTCCCTTTGAGGTCAGGCATATAAGTGGTGAAATCCTTCATGTAATACATCGGAATCACTAATGACGCTTGACTACCTTGATTCATCGCTCCATAGAATTCCTCTGAATGGTATTGTCCTCCTGGAGCAATTTCAGCAATTTTATGCTTGTTCACTAAATCATCAATGAATTGAAGGGTTTCAATATTTTTTTCGTTGTCTAAAGTCACTTCTCCATTTTCGTCAAAGAAGTCCGAACCTCTTTGGGCAACAAACGGCCAAATTCCATACCAGTTTGTCGCGATGGTTGTCATTGGCTTTCCTGTCGCTTCCACTACTTTTTTCCCAGCTTCTACATAATCATCCCAAGTAACGATTGAATCGATATCGACGCCAGCCTGTTCCATGATATCGGTATTATAGTAGACAACGGAAGCACCTAAGTGCGTTGGAGCTCCATAGTAGTTTCCATCCTTTGAGTAAATATCCAATCTCTCTGCTATGAAACTATCTAATTCAGGCTCAATCAAATCATTCAGAGATTCTAGCTGAATGTCCCCTTTTAAAAAGTTCGGAAACTTCGCTAACTCAATATCCACCAAGTCAGGTGCCCCAGATCCAGATTGCAAGGCCATCAATAAATTATTGTGCATTTGGTCAAATGGATAATTTTCAACCTTTAATTTGATTGGTTTATCCTGATTTTGTTCATTCCATCTTTCAGCAGCATTTACATAAAAATCAGCGTGTGTTCCCGCAAAAGTCCAAAAAGTTAATTCTGTTGCATTTTCAAGATCTGAACCAGCCACTTTTGTATCATCAGAGCTCGCAGGTTCCGCACTGTTTCCTCCGCCACCGCCACATGCTGTTAGTACAAAAACCAAAGATAATAGCAGAACACTAAAAATCGAAAGACTTTTTCTATTCACTTGCAACCCCCACCTTTAGATTATTTGTCCATTAAACAAACTAAGTATCCCTGTGTAATTTATGTAAGAATCACCCCTTAGTATTTTATATAAACGCAATCTTCAGTTAACTGAAAACGCATTCATCTATTACCAATATCTTACTTAACCTATACGTACATGTCAATGACAAACAGTTTGATTCCAGCGTAAGGTCATCCTTTTTTCACAAAATAACGCCCTTCTATGTACGTACAATATGCAAAGCTATTCTAGTTTAGCTATCTAAGGCGATCACGCTATGTTTTTGGATATCCTTAAAAGTAGTTGTATAAAGAGGACGTAAAACCTATAAATGAAGGGGATTTACCAATAAATCATTTTTATTCGTACCTTTTCACTCGGACAACCCTTTCATTTTCTTCAATCACTTTACTCTCCAAAAACAATCCATCCAATAGAAAAATTTGTACGCACATGCTACACACTATTTTGTTAAGACAAGGGACAGTTTCATATCCTAATCACAGGAATGATAATTTCCAGAACCGTTTCCACATACAAAAAAAATAACACGCCTCTCAGCGTGTTCAGGAGTCTTGGTCCTTATCTTTATTTGTAAAGTCCAGAAAAGCGATCACCAACATACCGAAGCTAATCAACAAAGAGAGTGGGACAAGGGGGACAGGTCCCTTGTCCCACCTGCCTTCCACTTTTGCGGTAAAAGAATGCTAACAATCTAAACCATGCTGGACAAATGCAATTCAACTTATCTACATGACCAGTAATGCACCTAAGGTTTTATGCTGGGCAAATAGAAAATGGCCCCCTTTCCTATAAAGAAGGCCTTAACGAACAGTGAAATTTAATAACGGGGAGGTGACAGTAGAGCACACTCCTCAAAAGGTTTTAAGCCTTTGTTTTCTTTAACAGATTGTTTATCAGCCAAAAGACACCTGGAGTATATACAAACATAAATAAGTTATAAACCAGTTCTGGCTCAGAAATAAAACTAATATTATTTAGACCAAGGGTGATTCCCCAATATAAAAGGATTCCTAAACCAAAGACAGAAATATGAAGTATAAAAGAGAAAATGCTTTGATCCAAACGAACCTTTTTTAAAAGAAAATCAATGAGAATCGAGATTGGGATTCCAATAATAAAAATTATGGGTAGTACATAAATAAATGAGTACGCTAAAATCTTTACCGTAGCACCAATTAGATTGGTTAAAGTACTTTGGTTAGTCACTACCTCAGCGCCTTTAGATTCAACCAAATAATAGATGAATCCTGAATTCAGGGCCGTGAAAAACCCAGCAATAAGTTTATGCTTTATTTCTTTAATCATATAAACTCCTTTTCTAAATGAATCTAAATAACAAAGGAGAACCAGGATCTGGCTCTCCTACAAATATTCATTACATACTAACTTCAAAATATTTTTGAGGAGTACCAGGAGCTAAATATCCAAAGTCCAAAGTACTTCCAACAGCATAGGTATATGCCGTTAAAGGTCTTATATCCGTATAGGCATTTCCAGCGTAAAGTTCATGATTCGGAGCTTTATCATGTGATCCTCTTAAGCTAAAAGTACCGTTTTTATAGACGGTTCCCTCATAATAATAGGTGATGTTTGGATAAGAGGAGTGAAAAGGAATACCTACATCATGATTGACTCTCCACATCATTTTTGTACTAGACACTAAATCTTTAGTTACTTTAATTCCACTATTACTTTCAGTATCTCGCATTAAAACATTACCAGAAGAGTCATAGAGTACACTTTCTCCTACTAAACGGTCTGCATATAAATCGGGGTACCACCAATCAGCAAAAACATCTACTCTCGTTCGATATTTATTTGAAAAAGGATCGTATCCTCTATTGTCCCCTTTTAGTCTTGTTCCATATTTCCCAATTAGTGTTTCATGGAGTTGATTTGGATTATCCACTGACGCAAAAGGAATAAAGGTTTGGTATCGGAATATATACGCCGGAACTTCTGCTCCCACGTCTGGAATTCCTAAAGTTTGAATCGGAGCTTCCACAAATTCCTCTGGAACATCAATTGTTTCTAATTCTGCTTCTGAAATCTCTTCAACCGTTTCAACTACTTTTCCTACTGTCTTCACTTCATTAAATAAATACTCTTTATCGATTTTCGAATAGTCGATATCATTCTCTTTTAATTGCTTTTTGATTTCTTTTTTCTGCTTGTTTGATACCTCTTTAGAGGAAACAATCTCATATAAATAATCTTGACCATTATTCACTGTAGAATCAGTGTATTTTGTAGTTGAAACTTGATCCAATAACTTTCCATCTCGGTAAATTTCATAGATCCCGTCATCATCAGGAATTGTCTCCCATTCTAATGTGACAAAATCCTTTCCAACTGTAGAGACTAGATCCGTTTCTTCAGAATATGTAGTATCTGTAGCCTTATCTTCCTTTGTTGGCTTTTCTTTTTTCGTTTTAGCTCGGTGTGATACAATATCTACTAGTTTTTCATTATCATAGACACCGATTTTATATGTATACGAGTAATCTGGTTCTAGATTTGCATCCACATATTCTTTCTTATTCCCTTCCCAGACTTTCTCCCCATCCCTATAAACTTTGATATAGTTTCCTTTGAGATTTTCCGTCTCCAATTGGATGGAATTAAACCCTCTTTTTGATTTGATCTCTGTTAAGTCTTTTGCCCCTACATCCTGTTGGCCGACGAATAACAATCCTGCAGCCACTAAAAAGGGCACTACAATTTTTTTCATGATTACCTCCTATTGGTGATTTTTGTCAGTTTTTAGTATATTTAAAGAGACAACGGCAATCAAGAAATATTTACCATATTAGTAAAATTAAACCAAATGTAATGAGATAAACGACCCGCCTTCTAATATTCATCAATAAACTATCATTCTTTTTTACTATCCTAAAACATGAGGATAGGTTCTTTATCCCGGTTGGCGTAGTAGAATGCTAACGCTCTATTCAACGCTGGACAAACACGGTTCCGCTTATAGATTTGACCAGTTAAGAGCCCCGTAGCTGGCCTTGCCAAACGTGGCTGTGGCTTTCATCAATAAGAAACTGTCGTATTCATCCACTACACTCAGTCTTCTTTCACTCACTAAAGCTTTTAAAACGAGAAAAGGCCCTCCTATAAAAAAGAGGACCTTTCCCTAAAATAAGATGCCAAGGTAACACATCTTGCAGAATATTAAAATCGATGTAAACCCGACCCACAATAGTCCAACCATTTGTCGTAACAGGCACCGTTTCCCAAGGTGATCATACACGATCCCTTTTTACCGTTTCTTCTTTTTTCTTTTTGATGGTCTGGGCTTACTTTGCACTTTCACTTCGTTATTGGACGCTTTTTCTTTTATTTTACGTATTTCAGAGTTCTTTCCTACGGTATAAATGACCAATGCAGGACCAAGCAGCGTTCCTGTATCACCAATTCTTTTGACAATCTCTTCTTTAGAGAGATCATAGTCATTCAAAGCTTGTTCTAATGCCACTAGGAAAAAATCATAGAATACGATAAGGGATAGAGAAACAAGGATACCAATCGTTAGCAATACTCTTTGCGGAGTTTCAAACTTATTTGCCTTCTCAAATTTTCCATGAGTTTCATTTTTCAATTTATGTAACTTGAAATATTCATAAATGGCTAAAAAAATACTAAAGACCGTTAACCCTAGAAGAAGGTTAGCTGGTATTTCCCTCCCTATCCAAATTAAATAAATGCCCCAAATAAAACCCGATAAAATGAAAAGGATAGGGAAATTAATCTGCTTAGAATATTCCTTAATGATATCTACTAAAATTTTAATAACCATGACCATTTTAATCCCTTCTCTTAACAAGCTTTTCAGTTAAAGATGCTATTCTCTAGGCGAACAAACGCCATCAATCTCTTTAGACAAAACCCAGTAATCGGTGCGTGGCAGACACAGGGTCCCTAAAGAAAAGGGAGAATATAGAATCAACCAAATCATTTCGACATATTCACACAATATCCTTCAAAGTAGAGGCGGAATTTTTACTTCTTGGTCTAAAAAGAGCCTCTTTACACATAAAAAGACCTAAACTAATTATGGTATACTACCGGGAAACATTCTGTGAAACAAGTAAACTCGGGGTGTCCTTGTGACTCACTCTGACGCCCCATTACTAGAGACCACAACCAAATGTCTTACAAAACGAAAAAAGGACCCAATAAGGTCCAATAATTATTGATTAAGAAACACTCTAATTTCCTCAATAGGGATTCCCAGGTCCAGGGCCTCGTTGATGAGTTCCACCCATTCGAGGTCTAGGTTTAGTTCTTGTGCTAACACTGCTGTAACCATCATAACCTCCTAAAATATGTACTATTTTAGGCAACCCAGCCGTCCTAGTGGATTCACCTTAGACCTGTAGTTTTGCGTCCTAATCTTTCGAGAAGTTTGCCTTTTTCTAATCCATGTATAGGTACATTTTACCATAAAATTTCCAATCTGGAGTGAAAAAGCGTTCGTGTTCTTTCGACATAATTCTGCCACATTTGATAAAAGTCGTTGAAGTCCTATGAAAAATAAATTGACAAACCAATGCCAACTCCTCTTAAAAACCCCTTTGTAAATTGTTTCTCAAGTTTTCACCATAAAAAATCCCCCTATCACCAGAAAGAGGGATCCATTCTCGAGCATTATTTATGATTCTTCAATTTAGCTAGTTTATGAGTCTTAAGTTCATTCCAAATGGCCTCACTTGCATGGATGTGGTAACTTGTTAATCCAATTTGGTTCGGTTTGAGATACTGTGGACCTCCTGGCCAGGTATGTCCGCCACCTTCAACCTTATACAAAATGACTTCCGTACCATATTTTCCACCGCCATACACTTCACGGAAGATTTTTGTCGGGTCTCCCTCTACGGTTTGCGGCAGTTCTGTTACTCTAGCTTTTGATACAGTACCGTTTGCCTGTTTCCAGTAATCGATTGTTTCATCGACGGATAGAAGGGATCCAGGTCTTCCTTCATACGGAACAACAGGATCGGTATCCCCCATGACATGAACAACGGTAATTGGCGCTTTAGGAGTTTTGTCTGCGTACATAGAACCTAATTGGCCAGTGACAGCGCCGATCCCCGCAACCTTGTCGGAAAGCTCCACAGCTAAACGGTTTGAAAACATCGCTCCATTGGACATGCCTGTAGCATAGACTCTGCTTGTATCGATATTAAAGGCTGCATCAAAATGATCAATCAAAGCGGAGGTAAACCCCACATCATCAATCCCTGCCAGTGTCCCTGTTGCTGTCCCCGTATTCCATCTTCTGGTGATAGGAGAACTAGGATTAAATTCATTGTTTTCAGGGATAATCACTTCATCGTTCTCATTGATTACTGTTCTATCCGGAAAAACAACGATGAACCCCTCTTTCTCAGCAAGCTTATGATAGTCGGTTAGTAAAATTTGTCCGTCCGAACTACTCCCCGATCCGTGGAAGGATAGCATCAAAGGAAGGGCCTTCTTTCCTGTATACGTCGAAGGAACATAGTACTTATAGGTACGTTCATACCCTTCAAACATCATCTTGCCACTTTTCACTTCATATGTAGGTTCTTCAGCTGCAACACCAGAGCAAATAGACAGGAACAACACAAAGATGAGGAAAACAGATAGCCTTCTTTTCAACATTCCACATCAACCCCTTTTTACTTATTGAATTTTCTGACATTAATAGTATAAACGAGAGTCTCCTTCTAAAACAAATGATTCTCTCTAAATGGTTCTTAATGACTATAGGGTAGTTGAAAGATTCGTGACAGGTGATTCAAGGGTACCCATCCATTCCTTTCTTACTAAGATAGTAAAACTGATCACTACAATCGGTCTCATATTATTTTTATTGCAACTATTTAATACCTTATATTGGTGTGAAAGGGAGTCAGGTACCAACCATTACCTATCATCTATAACTACCGTTTCTCAAATATCTCTATCCAGAACCTGAATGATTCCTCTGTGAAGGAAAGCCATTTCCCCTCCATTCCCTCTTCTATTCCATCCTTTCCCTAGTTTCAACATATCGACATAATTTTACAAGAAATGGTACGCATAGACGTTCCATCTAGCCATTTTTCTTATGGTAAATTTTTCATAGGACTTATTCATCATTCCGTGAAGTCCTTACCTTCTCGGAATGATTGAAAACACAGATGATGAGAATAAACCCTTCTAATCATGCAGTGATGGGTCATCCTCCTCCATCTAAAGTTAACACCCTCAAGAATAAAAGTTTCAACTAGAATCCCACGCAGAACATAGCCTTACGTTGAGAGAAATTTAATTTTTACCACTGCCTCAAAACAGCCAGACATTTTAACCTGCACTCAAACCAATTTGAAATCGATTACAACAAAATCAACTTTTGAAGGAGCCAACCTCGTGATTATGAAAAACCACTATTTCATCGATACACAATTTATGTACATGACGGGCCAATATGACCGCTGCGGAAAGTTTTGCGCGCAAGTTACCGATACAAACGGGACGTTCATGGTGGACCAATCCCCCATCGAGATTCTGAATGCCAGTATCCAGTCAATCGGCTTTAATTATCGTGGAGCACTTGAAACATCTAGGAAGCTACTGGGCGATATCCACATGTGTCCGATTATGGTCAATCCTATTCACCGAATTGTCGTGTTCCCAACGCGTTCACATAAACATGAAGACGCCATCTGGTTGAACCCCCTGCAGATTAAAAGAACCATCTCTTTCAACAACCAAACGATGGTTTACTTTATCAATGGGAGCCATGTTGTTATTCCAAATCGACTATACTCCTTCAACACCAAGCTTCAAACAGCTGAACAACTCGAAAAAATGACGAGAGGCTCGGATACTAAAACCATTCATTTTATACTAGATCCAGCGAAAAGAAGAACAAAAGATAAAAAATAGCTTTTATAAAAAGAGGGGGAGCCTTTCTTAGGAGGGACTCCCCTCTCCACGGACACAAACCAAAAATCATACAATAGATGGCCCATCTAGAAGGAGACTCAAATGAACGGAATTATCAAACGTCAAAAAACATCACAGTTTGCGCAGATCGAGAACCACGTGTTACAAAATTCATTATCGGATATCCGCTCCATTGGCTTAATTGCTCACTTAATGTCCATGCCAGCCAACTGGCAAATCCAAAAGACCCATCTCTACCGAAAATTTGGACGCGGGCCAATTACCAATGCAATTGCCGAACTTGAGGAAAAGAAGTATTGGGTCCATATTACATACCGAGACGGAAGCAAGACCATTCACTCCTATCATGTATCAGATGTCCCTTTCATGGATGAAGAAGTAAGTGCAAGAATAACCGAAATTACAGATAATGGCTTATGTATTCGAGATATTAGTGCTCCGTTCCAACATTTACTACCGGAGACGAATTTTGTTGTGTCTATTCCGAATGTAGATTTTGGACATTCCAAAACGGACAGTCAGACTCCGACAGTCCAAAATCAACAACTATTAAATAAAGAAAAAGAAATAAAGAGGCAACAAATACAGAAGAGTAAAAGAAACATTGTTAATTTACAAGAACCAAACAATCCTTTCCTTGAAGAGGAAAATTTCAAACAAGCTCTAACACTCGCCTCTCATGAGTTTTATCCTCTCTACGCACCTGAAAGATGGAGCAAACAAGCGTGGGAAACATTGATTGCCACCTTTGTCGAGGAAACAGTGAAGACAGGTAGAAACAGGGATATACCTAGTGAACAGATTTCACCGTATGCTAGAGCAGCAATTCTCAACATGGTGCATGCATTCGATCGGAAAAATCGCAGAAAAACCATTCACATGATGATTCCAGAACGTCCTGTGCCTTTTTATGATTGGGTGAGTGGAACAGCTGCGGAAGAGGAGCAAGTATAATCAGCTGAACAAATAAAGGGAGGAGATGTTTTACTCTTCCCCTCCCTTTATAGTTTAACTTAATGACCGATAATGTTTTCGTTAATCCACATTATGAAATGCAAAAAATGAGTTTGAAAAGTCCCCCTTTTTGGAACGTTTTCTAAGAAAGTAGGTGTTTTTTCAGACATTTGAACCATTTATACTGAAGAGTTCATCTTTTCGCCATCCTAATCTAAAAATGGTACGCGTAGGCGTACCACCTTTAGATTTCCTATATGATAGTTTTTCTATATAAGCCTATTAGATTGGATGTAGAGAGCTATGGGAAAAGAAGTTCGGATAACTCTATATGAATTAATGAAATCACGTAAGATTTCTTCTATTAGAGAATTGAGTAGGTTAACAGACATTCGCCATGCAGCTCTAAGTCAACTGGCGAATCAAAAGAGAGAATTTATTCATATTGACCATATTCGGAAGATTGCAGAGTCACTCAAAGTTTCAGACTCCAATGAGATTATTAGAATTGTGGATACAGACGATCAAGATGAATAGTCCAATCGAATGAATTCAACAACAAACCTCCTACCAATTTCAGTACTATTTGCTGATTATGGGATTGGTCGTTGATGGAATGGAAACCCATTTTCTTAACTACCAATTGAACTTTCGTACTAAACAGCAACTGGTAGCAGCAATAACAACCTCGACATAAAATTTACAAAAAGACCTGAGTTCTGCGGACAAGAACTCAGGTCTCACTATTTCCCCCTTGAAATAATGATAGTCCTGTTCATACGGACACATGAATGTATTCATCCTTATTCAGAAGGGTGCATTCTCCCAATATTCAAGGCGTCCTCATACTCATTAGGTTTCTCTTCTCTTAGAGGCTCAATCCTAGGATCACGGTCAAAATCCTTCCAGGTTTCTGGCCTCACACTTAACGTCTCTTTTAATATCTTTAACGCTAATCGCCATTCTTTATAATCAATATATAAAAATACTAAGTCAGACAAGGTTTGATAATTATTTGGGTGGTGTTGAAGGTATTCTTTAAAATACTGTTCAGCCTGATCTAGGTCCCTCTTGATATACCAATATTCATAAGCCAACGTATTATAAACATTATACATGGATGCATCCAACTTAATAATTTCTTTTAGTAGCCTGATCTTTTGTTCTGTATCTTGTATCGCATGCATATACTGCATTCATTTTTTGTAATGCCTGTTGCTGGCTATAGAGCTTTTCTTGATACGTTTGATCGAGTTTCTTAACCTCTTTAGCCACTTCCTTGTTAATGATCCTAGGAAGTTCCTTGTGCTATACCATCCATATAAAGCAAATGCGACCCCACCTAAAGCTCCCACAGTGGCAAGCACGATCAGCAAATAATTGGCCTCAACCTGCCCTTCTCCGTTCCACGCATGAATCATGCCCATTGCCATTAACCCCACAACAATGATGGTGATGATCATTTGAATGAATAAACCTCATATACAACCCTCTCCATTTTTTATATCTATGCGCTGTAGACAAGCATTGCTTCATCTAAGGAAAGACGATCTACACTTTTATTCTAATAATCGTTCTGCTTTATAAAAGGCTGTTTTCGTAAAGATTGTTGTTAAAATTCTAAAGCCGATTTTAACGCCGGATAAGCCATTTTGTGCGTTCGTACTAAGGTTACTGACTCTTTTCCCCTGATGTAAAGTTACTATTCAGTGAAAACACAGCTTATTCTTTTCTATTTATATCTATCAGAAGCAACAAAGTTTGAGAAAAGAGCCTTATAAAATAATTCCCTTCTAGAAGATGATTAGCCTCTTAATATGTAAAGGGATCACTTTTCATCTTTCATTCTAACATAAATAAAATCCTTCATTCATCAGCAATCACAACCAAAATTTCTACAAGAACAGCTTATATGATTCTTTCATATACTATGAATCCTCAGGTGTATGATAAGCACTTCTAACTACACTCCCACAATACTTCTCCCTCTTCTCTCCTTCCGTTCCTTCATAAAAATCAGTGATTTTGTTCAATTTCATAAACCGTGGCGGAATGTATTGAGGATAAGGATAAAAATAATAACCATAACTACTCCAAGGATAATGCTCTGGCTTTTTGACCATTCTTGCTTCAACGGGATTTAAATGAATATACCGACTCACTTCTAGCATCCCTTCTTTATCGTCAATCAGCTTGTCGTAGAATCTTTTCTCAAAAACATGTCCGGAGATGCGATATTTTGTATTGTAATAGTTGGCATATCGCTTATTCACTAGCGCCATTAGCTTTGATAGTGATGTCTCTCGGCTACAAATTTGAAAATGAAAGTGGTTTGTCATAAAACAATAAGACGCCATTTCAAAAGGGTACTTTTCATGAAGCTGTTGGAGGATATGGAAGAAGGCTTCGAAGTCGGTTGCATTTCGAAAAAGCGGATCTCGTCGGTTCCCGCGGCACACAACGTGATAATAACGATTAGGTAAAAAAATGCGTTTCGGACGGCCCATTAGGTTTCCCTCGCGATGCTTTGCTGTTTTTGCACGCCCAACCGCCTCAAACCACAAGCCTCCCAAAGTGAACCATCCGTTATTTTCACTTCCCCATCTAAATCGGAAATCGTTCGGGCGAGGCGAATAATTTTGACTTGAACACGATTGCTCCAGTTTTGCTTTGCCGCTACCTTCATCAGCATCCGTTGTTGTTCAGGAGTTAGTGGACTCGTTTCTGTTAACCTTTCAAACGGTACTTTTCCGTTCGTTTTTTCCACCTGGTAACGCTGGTACTGGAGTTCGCGTGCCTTTTCCACTCTAGCCCGAAGATCAGCCGAGGTTTCTCGCTGTTTTCCTGTCTGATCTAAATTGACGGACTGTAAGGATAACAATATATCCATACGGTCATAAACAGGCCCAGAAATGCGATGGCGGTAAGAAAGGATTTGTTTCTCTGAACAAGTACAATAGTGGTGATTGGACCCTAAATATCCACATGGACACAGGTTCATGGCTCCAATTAACAGAAATGAAGAGGGATAGGTAACAGTGGAATGGACTCTACTGATCGTGACAGTTCCTGTTTCGAGGGGCTGGCGCAGCATATCTAACGTCTTTTTTGTAAACTCGGCCATCTCATCAAGGAACAATACCCCATGATGAGCAAGCGAGATTTCCCCTGGTCGCGGTGAGGAACCGCCCCCAATAATTGCAACCGCAGATGCGGAATGGTGAGGGTGTCGAAATGGAACATGATGATAAGATTCTCGTTTTTCTCCCGCCACCTGATAAAGACTCATCACTTCTAACTGTGCCTTAGTCGTTAGCAAAGGAAAAATCGACGGAAAGGTTTCCGCTAGCAGGCTTTTCCCGCAGCCAGGTGGACCACTCATTAATACATTATGCTCTCCTGCAGCCGCGATTTCCAAGATTCGTTTAGGATATTCATGTCCAATCACATGTACAAAATCTTTTGGATAGGGTTCTTCCTTGAATAGAATGGGCTCTGTATGTTCATGCGGTGGAAGGAAAGATAGACGACATTGTCCAGCCAAGTGGTTGACGACCTCTTCAATATGATGAACAACCACACACTCCATTCCTTCGAACATATGAATTGGAATCAATGGATCATGAGGAAAATAGATTTGTTTCACACCAAGTTCTTTTGCAGAAACGAGAGCCGGCAGCATCCCCTCAGCTCTTTCGATGGTTCCATCAAGAGACAATGCCCCAATAAACGCTGTATCTCTAGGAATCTCTTTTTCTATCACACCTAGCTCCTTTAAGGCAGCAATCCCAATGGCCAAATCAAACAACGGACCGTTTTTCTTTTGTTCAGAAGGAGATAAATTAACCACCACCTTCTGATCCGTCACATCCACACCAAAATGACTCAGAGCTGCAATCACCCGCTCCCGCGACTCTTTCACAGACGCATCCGGCAAACCCACAATAACCACCGACTCCGTCCCAGGTGTAATCCGAACCTCCACTTGCACAAGATAGCCCTCTAGACCCTTAAGACCAATACTTGATACTTTAACCGTCACAAAAAGACCTCCAACTATTTAATTTTAAGTTTAAAGAAAGAAAAAGGATGGAATAAAACCCTGAATGAAGAAAAAAGCAGATATACTAGAAGACATTAATAATGAGGACTCTACCCAATGATTCGACAGCAGGAACCAAATTCCTGCAAAAAAATATTCAGCATAAGAAAAAGCCCCCTTTATCAAAAAAAGAAGGCTTTGTCCCAGTAGAATGTTTTATATAATAAAAAAATCGGAGCACGATAGGGTCTGTCTTAAACACTCACTCTATATCATCTGTAGGATCATATAGATTCAATTTTATCTGGAAACCCTCGTACGTCATAAGCATCTTCCCCACTTCCTCCCATGTAAATGGCTGTCCATCAAGAATAACAAGTGGAGTGCCGTCAGAGGTTTCATCATACTCAATAAGCCCGGTGAGTTGATCACTAATCATGGCATGGTATGCCTGTCCGCTCGGAAAGACTCGTGTTTCAACTTGTTGCTCCCCAGTACCCTTTCGTGCCTTTTCAATTAATTTGTTAAGTAGTTCTTGTTGATTGCTGTCCAATTCACCATGGACAGCAAATTTGTAGCCAAATTCTATATTTTCCTCTGCTTCCAAGAAAATGCCATTCGGATGAATTCGTCTATCTACGCAAAAGGTGCGATTTACCCCTTTATAATCCTTCATTGAAAAAGTTTCTGGAAGCGGCTCTAAATCAATCTCGAGTTCTTCCGCCATGAGGTCATTATAACAATGAGTACATAAGTACATGCTTGTCTCTTCCATCTGCAAACTAACTTTTGCCTTATTCGATTCACAGCGCTCGCACAAGTGCATATCCTCACCTACAATTTTTTTAGTCCTATTTTATCATAACTGCAGCGTTAAAGATTGGGTTTGCTCCGGCTTAGCGGACAACGAATAAGCGTAAGGAAAACGCAGAAAATCGAGGAGATACCATTCCCAGACAGTGTAAAACCACCCACCCTATCACTCTACAAATCTCGACAAAACTCGGGTGTGACCACAGGCACCGGACTCCGTGCAACACCATATGGAACAATAAAAATCAGGGCGTGACAGTGACACTCAATCCATACTTACAATAAATTCCCTTTTTATTGTATACTATTAATTTCATATATAGTAGTATAGTACTATAATATAGTCCTATTTTACTGAAAAGGAGTCTAAACAGATGAGTCGTATTTTGTCATTTTCTAAAAAGTATTGGCGCTATATTCTTATAGCCCTTCTCGCACTATGGATTGGATCGGCTGGAGGCCCTTCCCAAGATGAATTAAGTACCGTCGTTAATGCAAATGTCGAACTAAATGAACAGGTTGACAGCCTGGAAACGACAAAAAAGGAATATGAAACTAAGATTGAAGAATTAGAAGCGAAAGTAAAAGAAGCTGAACCATTCTTCAATTTGAAGGAAGAAGAACGGAAACAAAAAGAGGCCGAAGCTAAGGCGGCTGAAGAAAAACGTTTAGCAGAAGAAAAGGCAAAGGAAGAAGCTGCACGTAAAGAAGCTGAAGCAAAGGCAGCCGAAGAAAAACGCTTGGCAGAGGAGAAAGAAAAGAAAGGGTATGAAACAGGTATTACATATGATCAACTAGCAAGAACACCGGATGATTATATTTCGGAAAAAGTAAAATTCAAGGGGAAAGTTGTTCAAGTAATGGAGGGTGACGTTACCACTCAAATAAGATTAGCGGTTAATGATGATTATGATACTATTCTTTTTGGAGAATTTGATTCTTCCATTATTGATTCAAGAGTATTAGAAGATGATGTAATCACAATTATGGGATTATCTGCTGGTCTAATTACTTACCAATCTACAATGGGTGGAGAAATATCCATCCCAGGTGTATCCATTGAAAAAATAGAACAATAACACGAACAGGACCGAGTAGTAAGTACTTGGTCCTCTCTTTTTTGTGGAATAAAGATACATTGTTCAGGGTATGACAGTGCACGGTACCAATATAAGAAACCTAGTAATACTTAAAGTAAACATTTAAAAAGCCCGAGATCTATTTACATACCTCAGGATTTATTAATTTATCATTCTACAAATTTTGACAAAACTCGGGTGGTGACAGGCACTCAAACCCTTTACCAACCAATGAGGGATTAAAGGATGTAGAAAAGGATTGGTATGTATAAAAGTAGAGGGGGTTTTAGACTTTAGCTTAACTGGAATATTATCGTCTTTAGCCAATCCTTTGGCTGAAAATAATATCAGTATCTTTGCCATTTCAACCTATATACAGATTACCTACTGGTTAAAACTCATTCCATCGAAAAGACAAAAATCATATTAGAAAGTGAAGGGCACTCATTTAATAGCATCTAAATCCGTTTATGGCAATAACAGGGGCTATAACACATATAGAAATAAAAGGAAGGATCTTAAAATAGGCACGTTTTATATATACCACGTGCGTATTTTGGATCCTTTTCCATTCATAAAAAGTCTGGTCATTTATACATTTATAAGTGGCCAAATATACACTTCCGTGGAACATTCCTGTGAGACTAGAAAAGTCGAGTGGTTACAGTCACTGTTCCACTGTTTTACGCAGGATATATCGTTCGTTATATAGAATTAATTATTTGATACAATCATATACTTTTCAGGGGGAGAGACAATTGAATAAAGAGAAGATTGACCTTATTTTCGAGCTAACCGCTATTTATGATAGGTTGAATGACCAACAAAAAAAGCTACAGAATTATTTGGTCAAGGAACGTATTGAGATAATTCGTTCAAAGATAAAAGACTTAATGATTGACCTCTATAAAATGGATAATCTTGAACCTAAAAAGAAGTTACCAACTAAAAACAAACCAAAAGCAGTAAAAAAAAATGAGAAAAAGTATAACCATTATGCTACTAAGAACAAATACAAAAAGGAGAATTTTGCACCAAAAGGAAGGAATTCAACAAGAACTTCTTCCAGCCATAATTCATCAGGGGGCTTTAAATATAAATCTAGTTACAATATAAGGGATTATGAGGATTATTAATATGATTGAACAAGCGCCCCCCACTCACATATGTAAGTGGGGCTTTTAAGTTTTGAGTTTTTTTTATAACCCTATAGATTATATGCAGTCAACCAAGTTACTGTTTTAATATGTCAAGTGTAATTGGATTACGTTAGAAGTAAGAACGGCTGCTACACCTAGAAGACAAATAATGAGTAATGAATCTAACAATATGGTTCAGTATGAACCACCAAATTCCTTCAGAAACTAAAATATTTATAGCCAAGGAAAAAGCCCCCTATATCATAAAAGAAGGCCTTTAACCCGTGGAACATTTCCGTGAAACAAGAAAAGTCGAGGAGTGACAGGCACCGTTCCCCCATTCAATATGAAGAATCGATAAAAATAAGTAATTGAAACAGAAATCAAAAATGAAAAGAGAAACGTATTAAAGTATTTAATCTTTATCTTTTGTTCATCCGTAAAAAAGGTTCTACCTAAATTACTTTTTGTATTTAGTGCATTAATGGGAATAAATACACTAGCTAATGTTAAAAATATAGGAATTACTACATTTAAGACTTTCAATTAAGGGTCCTCCTGAAAGGAATATACGTCCCATTAATTAGTTTACCTAAGCTTTTTCCGTACTCTTTAAATAATAATAAATAGAAACCAAGGTCTCATTACCACAAAGTTTAAAATACCTTTTAAATTTTTCATGAAATGTGTACCAAAAGACAAAGTTTATTATTAATAGACCAACAATAATAAAGTTAGAGTACGGGTTGAAGTACTGAGGATTTAGATAACATATAAATAAGACTAGGACTTGTATAAATGATATAAATGACATAGACCGATAAAAATTATATTTAGCTAGAAAAGTATCATTCATATTCTTTATACTCTCATGATAGATTATTATTTTTGCTAATTTATATACTGAATACCACTCTTCTGGAAACTTTGTATTGAATCTTTTATTTATCATTTTCATCGATTCAACAAGTAAGACCTTGTTTTCTTTTTCATAATCTTCAGTCTTAAATACAAATACAACTTTAAGATTATAGATTATAAACTTCTTTACCATTCTGAAATACTCATTTATAAATCGGAATACATCCAATGATTTATATTCAGTAAAATTAGGTTTTTTAGATAATAGATAATTTGTAATTTTTTTAACTAAGATGACGCCCCAGTTATATATAAAGAAAACCATTTTGTTAATAAATTCATCAAATATTAATCTAAACATCCAATAGTAAACCTTTGAAATAACTTTAATTACATGCCCCAATAAATATGCATTTACTAAATAAAATACTACTATTAGCCAAAAATGACTTAGTATTTCTTTGTGAAATTCAAATAAGGCCTTAAATAATACTATATCTTTTAAAGCACTTTGAATTTCTGAAATTACCTCTTCAGATATTAAAAATAGGGTTGTAAAGATTATACCCGTTAAAAAAATCAACCCCGGTATCAGCAAGCCCATAATATCAAAGAAGTAGATTTCAATTTTCTCCCACATAATATCGCCCCATTTAGTACATTACATTTTATTAAACCTTATACCGCAGCAATTTTCCAGCTTCAATCTGTTTCCTTGATAATTGAAACCCTATTTAATCCCTCTTTCACAACTTAGGTGTAGTTCCAAAAATTATAGCCCCTTGGTTAAAAGGGGCTATAGAAGTCTATTATAAAGTATTGTTTCAAAGTATCATATTGCTATTAAACTAAAACCTTACTCTCAAATCCATTCGGATTCTTCTCCTGCCATCTCCAAGAATCCCGACACATCTCTTCAATTCCTCTTTCTGCTACCCATCCTAGTTCTTTCTTAGCCTTAGATGGATCTGCGTAACAGATTCCTACATCGCCCGGTCTTCTATCAACGATACGATAAGGGACTTGTCTACCTGATGCTTTCTCAAAAGCTTTAACCATTTCAAGTACACTGTACCCCTTACCTGTTCCTAGATTATAAGCTTCTACTCCACTACTGGACATGACCTTCTCTAATGCTTTTAAATGTCCCATAGCCAAATCCACTACATGAATATAGTCCCTTACGCCTGTCCCATCTACTGTTAGATAGTCATTCCCAAACACTTGTAATTCTTTCAGTTTCCCTACTGCCACTTGAGTGATATATGGCAATAAGGTTGTTAGGCATACCCATTGGGATCCTCTCCAATTACCCCACTCTCATGTGCCCCTATAGGATTAAAATACCGTAATAAAGCAATGATCCATGATGGCCTGTAATATATTGTAACTGCAAGACAGCAGTTTTTGCTAGATAAAGATGAACACTTTTTTCCAGAATAACCTCAGTTACACTATGATGACCTCTTCAAAATGGAAGTTAACTGGAGGAGTGGAAGGTATGAAAAATGCTTCGTATAATGAAGGGGTTAATCAACTTACGAAAATAGGATTTATGATAGTAGCTATCTCCAAGAATTAGAGTATCAAGAAACAAAGTTTGGACCTACTTTATCAATTTGTTCCTCATATGGTATTTCTAGAATTTTAGCGATGGCTCAAATATTAAATTCATAAAAATTAAGTTTGACATATATAGTCGCCAGCAATTTAAGCTCAGCGGGCAAATTACTAAGTCGCACTATTCCTTATAATTCTTCTCAAACCGCCAAGCATCCCGGCACATCGCTAAAATATCTCGCTTTGCCGTCCAGCCTAGTTCCCTCTTTGCTTTTGAAGCATCCGCATAGCATGAAGCGATATCCCCAGGTCTCCGATCGATGATTTCATAAGGAACTTCTATACCATTCGCTTCTTCAAAAGCTTTTACCAATTCTAGTACACTAGTACCTTTTCCAGTCCCTAAATTATAAACATGAACACCTTCAGTAAGGCTTTCCAATGCAGCAACATGGCCTTCAGCAAGATCTACCACATGAATATAATCTCGAACCCCTGTGCCATCTACCGTTGGGTAGTCATTTCCAAACACACGTAATTTCTCAAGTTTACCTTTTGCAACTTGGGTTACATATGGCATAAGGTTGTTTGGAATACCATTAGGTGCCTCACCTAACTGTCCGCTCTCATGGGCACCTACAGGATTGAAATATCGAAGAATTGATAATGAAAAAGCAGGGTTTGCATTTGCTATATCGGTAAGAATACGCTCACTCATGGCTTTCGTTTCGCCGTAAGGATTAGTTGTTGGTAGGAGATCCATTGTTTCTATAAAAGGTACTTTGTTATCTCCATACACTGTTGCAGATGAGCTGAATACAAATCGATGGACACCATATATCTTACAAGCTTTTGTTAGAACCATCGTGCTCACGATATTATTGTAATAATACTCAAGTGGCTTTTCTACTGATTCACCAACCGCTTTAAGACCAGCAAAATGAATAACTCCATCAATCTTGTAATTTCTGAATATAATATCAACAGCTTCTGCATCTGTTACATCAATCTCGTAAAAGGTTACTTCTTTATCAGCTATATCCATGATTTTCATAACAGTCTCACGCTTACTGTTAGATAGATTATCAGCAATAATGACTGAATGGCCAGCTTCTAGTAGTGCAACACAAGTGTGTGAACCTATATATCCGGCACCGCCGGTTACTAGGATGTTCATAGTATTTTAACACCCACTTTAATTTTAGTTTATTTCGAATAGGACTTATTAAACCGCAAATATTACCTTTTCGATAGAGTTAAATATTTCTAAAGTCTTGTAGGTAAAACATTAACTGATTTTTAAAACATAGGATGCTCATTCTATAGTTTTAAACATACCTATACCCTAGTACTTCTAAATTGTTTACTAGATTGGATCACCCATATTATTAAATATATATAAGTAATAGAACCACTTACGGAGTATAATAAAATTGCGATAATGTCGTTTTCAAAAAAATATACCCCTATTATTAGGGCTAGGATGTTAAATAAAATACTAATAACTTCATATATTAAATAGCTACTCTGCATATTTAATACTGGAATTGCACTAACACTTGGTCTATTTATAAACAAAAAAAACATCCATAACGCCATCCATCTCGCATATTCTCCAGCAAGAACCCACTCATCGCCAAATACAAAACCAAATAACCAGGGGCCAAAAACGACAACAATTCCAAACGGAAAAATACCCAAAGCAACAAGTGCTAATGTTCCTTTTACTAATAAATTTGTAAAACTCTCTCCTTTATTGGCTTTCTCAGCAATACGTGGATATAACACATCACTTAATGATTTCCCAATAAGTCCAGTAGGTATTTGCAATACTGTCCTAGCTATAGAATAAAATCCAACAGAAGCAGGTCCAAAGAAACTAGATAATAGTAATATAGGAATGCTTTGAGATATTGAATTTATAAAAACTTGTGGTGCTCTATATAGCGGAAAATCAATGTATTTCTTACCTAGTAATTTTAATGTTGTGACTTTATATTTTTCTAGTAAATTACCACCATTGGTTCGGGGTGAACCTGCATAAAGCATCAATGCATGTAATGCGTTAGCTAAGGCTGAAATTATAATTAGAACTGTTGCTACAGGGTTTAACAAACCTATCCCCACTTTACTAGCATTCAATATAATAGCATGTAGAAATGCAAACTTAGCAATAACTCTATATTGCTTAGTTCGAATTAACCATTGTTGAACTACTTGAAATAGGGCAGAAGACAATATTACAACAGGTATTAAATATAAAAACGGTTCTATTGCTTGAATTCTAAATATTTTAACAATTAACGAGTCAAATACTATTATAATAATTGATGTTAAAACTACTATTATTAATGAAACTAATATAGAAATATAAATTAATCCCTTGGCATCTCTATCACTTTTTGGAAGCACAATAGCGATTGGGTAATTTAAAGCAGCTATTGGAGCAACAACTCCAACTATTGCCATAAACACACCTAAAACCCCAAATACCTCTGGTCCGTAAAGACGGGTAATAAAAGGTGAAAACACCATTGTAACAACTTGAGCTGCAGCAGTACCAGTAGCCATTAATACTACATTTCGTACGAATGGTGCTTTACTTAATTCTAAAACAAAGTTACGTCTCATTAACTGTTACTCCTATAATACTTATTTAAAGATGTGTACATAATAATTCTATTGTGATTTTTAATCTACTAATAAATATAGATTTCACCCAACAATGTAATTAAAAAAACATTATTTGTTATAGTGTTCATATAATTTACTATAAGGATGTTTTAGAATCCCTTTTTGCCAAGGTCTCTTAAAAGGCCCACCGTTAAAATGTATTATAGAAGGGTTATTCTTTGAATACTCATACAACTCTTTATTGTATATAACCTCACCATATTTACTTTTCAATTCGCTAAATGAACTTGAAAAGAAGAAATTCATAACATTAAATTTAGGATCAATATTTTCCATTATATCCCTACACACATAATTAATCGCGTCTTGGTCTGGCATAACTAATTTATCATTATAATTATCGGCGAATTCTAGAATTTTTTCAGTAAACTCAAACTCTCTTAACTTACTTAAATTCATAATCATTACACCACTATTAATCGCCTTATTTAAATAAATACCATTTACTTTGTTTTTAATATAATAAGGAGACTTTACACCACCTATATAAAACTCACTATCTACTATCTGAATTATTGAAGTTAACTCATTTGTAACTACACAATCTACATCAAGATATAATACCACATCTTCATCAATTAACTCTGGAATAAGAATTCTTGCCCAAGCCTCTACAGGCCATTTTTTAGAAACTTTTAAGTTATCAAGTCTTTCATCATTAATGTTTATAACCATTACATCAACATTAGCAGGGGAACTTTGTATAATTTCTTCTAATTCCAATTCTTTTAAACTTACATTTAAAATATACAAATTAACCTTCATTAATGCATTTTCTAGTGATCTTATAAAAATTTTAGTTTGCTTTAAAAAAGTACTGTCCGTAGAAATTGCTACAGCAATATTGTTATTAAAGTCAATCTTTTTAGAATCATTCAATTTTTTTATAATCTTTTTTCCACTTATATATTTGAAGTATAGGTAAGATATCATTATTTCCCTACCTTCTCGGCCTTAGCAGATCCTATAATCCCTTTCAAGAATCCCTTGATACTATCCTTTACTCTAAATAGCAAATGTTTTTCATTGTTTTTTAAAGTTGTCTTAAATTGGCTCTTCCATTTATCGATCTCATCAAAAGGCAAAAATATTTCTGTTTCAAATGATTGATTAATAACTTCATGCAATCGATTGATATCTTCTCTTTTTAAAACCTTTAGCCCGAATTTTTCTTTTTCAATTGCTCTATTATCTATACCTATTATTATTGTTCTTTTCATTTTTTGCATTGCTCTAATACCTGCGTGTAACCTAGTTCCGACAAAGTCAACATCTTTTTCTAGGATTTTATTGAAGGACTCTAGATTCGGGGAAATTACTTGTAAATTCTCTGGTAAGTTTAATTCATCCAAGTACAAGATATCACCATAACTCTGCGGCCATAAATACACTCTTTTGTAATTTTTGGATAAGATATCTAACATTAAATTATCTGCAGAAAGATTCTTATTATAATCTGTTAAAGTTACAACTACATCTTCCGCTTTATTTTGCGGTATATTTTTACAATGGTCTTTTGTTAATTTCCACATCGTTGGACAAGCTGTGTTAACAACATTTTTTATTCCTATCTCTAGAAGTTTCTCCTTAGTATATTCATCTCTGACAGCATGTATATATTTCTCGCTTAACACACGCCTCCACAATACTCTACTAAATAGAGAAGTAACCTTTGAATAGCTTTGCCATCCAACACCTAATAAAACAGCATCCTTAATAAAGAGAGTATCTAGTAGCCCTATTTTCCACAATCTCCTAATTAGCATATTGGGTTTTAAAAGGTTGGTACCACAAACTATTCCTAAACTAGACTCTTGCATTAAGTTGTGTGAATGCATTGACATTTTTGTATGAGTGGGGACTTCGACATATATTGAGTCATTGAAGACTTCGTGAATAATTTCCTGACAAGCGTCCATAATTATTCTATCTCCTGTATTTTCGCTTGTTACCCATGTATTGAAAATCGTAATTTTTCTCATTATAATTCTCCTCTACAATGTATCCTAACAGTTTTCATTTTACTGCTGTACTAAAATTAATATTAATTATAAGAGTTTTTGGTGCATTTTCACTAGACTTATTAAATATAACCTATTTAACTAGTTTCCTTTTTACCACTTTCAAAGAAATCATACAGAAAATTACTACGGTGTTTTTCAATAATTTGTTTATCATATTTCTTAGATTCTTCAAAATTCCGCAATGCCTGGGTAATCATGACATCTTTATTTAAAGACGTAATAATTCTACATATTTCATTGATATAATCTTTGGTATTACTAAATATATATTCATCTTCCACTAGTTCTGGAATACCTCCAGTTTTAGCCCCAAAAGCTGGTAATCCTCTACTCATAGCTTCTACTAGTGCTCTTGGTAGCCCTTCTTGACGACTAGGTTGAACATATACATCTAGCTGATCCAGCCACTCAAAAACTTGTCTATGTTGCAAGGTACCTAAGAATTTCACCTGTTCTTCAACACCTAATTGCTTAGATATTGTTTCCAGATATTTCTTATTACCCCCACCTACAAGTTGATATTCAATATTGGTAATACCCTGTTTCCTCAAAAAGCTCAGTGCTTCAATTATATACTGCTGCCCTTTATATTTAACATCAACTGCAGCGGTTGTTCCAATAACTAAATTTTGTTGATTAGAAAATTGGTTAATTTTATCCAACCTCTTTTTAATAATACCATCATCAAATTCGGTTAAAGTTACATCAGAACAACCTATATTTTTTCCACTGTTTGGGTATCTATTTTGTAGGAATTCGTTGGTTACATAAATGACAAAAGGAGCATCCTTTACAGTTTTTCGCAAAGAAAATAATGCACCCGGTGCTAAGGCTTTCCCTTTAAGACTGTGATTCCACAGACTGTCCCACGGGCAACCAACTACTTCAATAAGGTATGGCTTTTTATATTTTTTTGCATACTTGACAGCAATGTTTCCTGCATGACTTGGTAATCTAACAATTAAGTAATTGCATTGGATAACTGAATCCTTAATAACCCTCTCCATCTTTACCCTCTGATTAATACTTAAGAATGATGAGATTGATGTTGAAAGAGTAGGAATTTCAATAAAATTAATTCTTTCTTTATCAAAAAACTCAAACTTACTTTTCGCATATTCCGGATCATATATTTTAGGATCTTTTCTGAAAATCACACTTACATCCTCAAAAATATCAAGATATCTATCCCAAACTTTTTGATTATAACTACCATCTGTGTAATATGTTCCTTGATTATCTTCTTTTAGTTTTTCACCATCATGTACAAATAATAATTTCATGTTAATATTGTATGAAGGCACTATACAAATACCTCATCATACATCTCCTTTCTTCCCTTAAAAAATTGTTTATTTGCAATTCACTTATAAAATTACTTTTAATTTCCCTATGAAAATTCAAAAAATATTGTTCATTTGTGACAAACAATTAGACTATCATTTCTTAAAAGCTCCAACTACACAATCTTTATTTATGAATAGTGTCACTTAAATAAACACTTTGTTGGGTATCATTACATTTTGAATATATAAATGCTAGAATAAATAGCATCCAAAAAAAAGGCTGTCTTTGATTTAACAATGTAAAACTTTCCACTAATAATGGAGTAAACACTAAAACTGTAACAAATGAAACCTTTCTAACATTCTTTATAAACCACAATAGCAACAAAACTGTTGGGAGAATTCCGTAGCTGAACAACACACTAGGGATTGTTGAATGAATTTCACCAGTGTGTGCTGCGAGATTAAATCTCGTATAGTAGCCTTGACCGGCACCTAAAATTAGACGTTCAGGATAAACAAATAATTTATCTATCCCTCTCTCTTCTATAAGATTCGTCTGGTTATAATTTGTCGCATAGTTGCCATTACCTATTTTTGACATTTTCTCCTCTACTCTTTGGAACAAAAAATTATCTTCTGAAAACTTTTTAATATTAATTGGAGTTGTTGACACAAACAAAATCAATACTATAAGTGCAATATTAAATATTAGTATTTTTTTTGCATTGATCTTCTTTAATATACTAAAGCGCAATTTAAAAATTATAAGCAAAAATATAAATATAAATAATGCAATAAACATCCCCGTAGAAGCAGTTTGGAAAATTAAAAATGTAACTATCGAATAATAAATTAGACTTATCTTTTTATTAATAATCTCAGAAATAAGGTACATAATCATTAATGTAATATATAAAAAAAAGGACATTTGATTCGGATCATTAAAAGTCCCCATGTACCTAACTCCAGCATAGTACTCTCCCCAACCCAAAGAAAATACAAATAATTGAATCCATAAATTAAGTTTACATGCTTTAAATAGCATTACTAAAAATGACATATCTTTAGCGTATTGCCGAAAAAGAATTACAACTAGGAAATTAAATATATAGTGCAATGTAGATAAGACAAAGTCTATTCTTTGATGATAAGCAGCATAAAAGCCATTTATTAATATAATACTAATTATGAAGTAGAACAAAAGACGATCTACATTATCTATTTTTATCTCTTTATTTCTTTTAGTAAAAAGAAATAAAAATAAAGAAAGTAAAAAGAATAAATCTCCCGGCTGCACCCCCCCTGATTCAAAAATATAAAATTGCTTTAGTATAATAAAAATTAAAAAACTCCAATAAGTTAATTTCATGGCTCTCCTCTTTTGTTAAGTAATATCCGCACATAAAGAGTTTAAATAAAATTTTATAAAAAATTATTATATATTAACCTCATCTCCTTAATGACATTATCTATAGAGTAACTATTTATAAGTTCTAAATTTCTTTTACTGAAATTTTTTCTTAAACTTGCAGAATCAAAAACTTTTTTTATAGCATTAGCAAAGCTTTCTTTATCTTCTAAATCAACTAGTATTCCATTTTCATTATTAATGACCAAGTCTCTATTCCCTCTACAATCTGTTAGTACAATTGGTAGTCCGGTTGCCATTGCTTCCATTATATTAACGGGTAGCCCTTCTCTTCTTGAAGCAGAAACAGCTATATCTGAAAGCTTTAATAAGTTAGGTATATCTTTTCTAAATCCTAAAAACTCAATATTATTTCTTAATCCCAATCTGTCAACTTGTTCAATGTATTTCTTAGTTAATGGTCCTTCTCCAGCTAGTAAAAGCTTAATGTTTGGAATTTTATCTTTTAGAATACTAACTACATCTATAAGTAAATCCTGATGTTTATTATAGTTTAACTCGGCTGCATAAAATAATATAAAATCATCAGTACTATATTCATATTCCTTTCTCAGCCTTACCTTTTTATTAAAATCCACATCTATAAATTTACCTATATCAATCCCAACACCATGTATTTTAAAAATGTTTTTAGCTATTCTTAATTTTAATTTTTGTGCCTCTATATAGTCTTCTTGATTGATTGTAATAATTGCATCTGTGTATTTTGCAGCAACTCTCTCCATAGAATAATAAATTAGCCAGTTTTTGAATGGAGCCCCCTTATAAAAGTGAAATCCATGAGCAGTATATAATATTTTTGTATTCGGAGTATTTCTACAAGCCATTCGAGTTATGAAGGATGCAATTGGAGTGTGAGTATGAACTAATTCAAATCCCTCTTCCATGACTAAATGTTGTATTTTTTTGTATGCAAGTAAATTACCCTTTTGTAACGGGGATCTTTGAAAGTCTACATTATGAATTTTAATTCCTAATTCAATTAAATCAGGGCTTACGTCCTGAACCACATTAAAAGCAACTTCAACTTGATGTCCCTGTTCAACTAAAAGCTTAATATGTGGAATCAAAAAGGCATTTACAGTATTAGATATAGTTGTAACATATAGTATTTTCATTTCAAGTTACTGACTCTCCATTCGGAACTATTTTTTGATGTAGTTTATAGTTTTTTCTTTTATTATTGAATTCAATTCACTTAAACTATGAATTGAGTAATTTTCCTTAATATCATTTAGATATGGATTATCTCTATAGATGCAATTTCCATTCCGATAAATCCTAATTGTTTTTATAGGATAGATGCTACTTATATAAAAATCCTTCTCAGGATTATCACCGACATAAATCATTTCATGAAATTCTACATCCAGCTTTTCTTTCATAATTTCAAAGGCTTTAGGATGTGGCTTCCAAAACTCTCTTCCCAATTCATCTGTTACAATAATTTCATCAAAATGATTATTTGCTTTTATAGCCGTCAATTTATTACGCTGAGCATTAGCATACCCATCTGTAATAACACCCGTTTTTACATTTTTTTGCTTTAATAAGTCTAAGCAAGGTAATACATCATTAAAAAAATCAATACTAGGTAAATGGTTTCGATACTCTTCTACGAGATCGATTATTTCGGTTTTGGTATAAGTAACACCTAATGTATCAAGAATTCTATTAAAAACATTCCTAGGATTGTTTTTAAATAAATCGATTAACAATTCATACAGTTCTGTAGCAGCCTTGTCATACCTATTACTTAATAAGTTTGCAATATGTCGATAACCACTTTCAATATACTTCCTCTCAGAAATTAAAGTATCATCTAAATCGAATATTATTGCTCGTACCATCACAATAACTCCATGTTTTCATCTAAACAAATACTACTGTCAAATCTTAAAAAAGTAAGGTTATCTTTATAATTCTCGTTATACTCTAGCTTTTCACCCATCAGCAATCTAAAAAGATTTTCAGAAGAATCAGCACCACTCATAATACTCATTGGTGCCCCTCCACCGAATCTTGGGTTAATCTCAATATACTCAATTCCTTTATCTGTTTTCATAAGTTGAACTGTTATATGACCAATAGGCTTAAGTACGTTCATTAACTTAGTAACATCATCAATGATCTCCCTATCTCTTATAATCTTCCCCTTAGAAATCTCACCGCTACGAGTAGCTATCCTTAACCGAGGAACAATTGAAATAATATTACTGTCAAAGTCCAGGAATACATCAACCGTAAACTCTTCACCCTCCATAAAATCTTGAATTATAGGATCGTTAACAATATCCTTATAGATGTTTAATTCATTATTATTTTTCACTTTAAATATGTTTATACTGGAGCTTCCGGATTTTGGCTTTATAAAAAGCGGAAACTTTAAATTACCAGTCCTAATTTCTTCATCTGTATACATCTTAGGAATTCCAAAACCATTATCTTCTAGATATTTCTGCGTATTGATTTTATCTCTACATATCTCAATCACTTTATAATCAGATATCAATACCTTTGCATTTGTTTTTTCCTCGATAAAACTTTTATTCTCTGCAAGTAATAACAAATCTGTATCAATCGTCGGCACTACTAACGAAATATTTTCTTGATTACAAGCATCAATAATTGCACCAATATAATTAGGTTCAAAAATACGCGGTAAATTATAAGTTCTGTCTGCAAAGTATAAAGCCGGGGCTGTATTAGAACAATCTCCAGCTACAATATTACTTTTTACATTTAGTTTTTTCGCTGCTTTTTGAAAACACTGTACCAGTTCTACACGTCTTCCAGCACTTAAAATTAATATGTTAATCTCATTCATTTATTGTCCCCTACCTTACTACCTTCAAAGTACTCCATTGTTGCTGCAGTCTCTGAGTTAATACCTTCCCTAACAAAGACCTTCTTAATAGTATAAAAAATAATCTTCCAATCATTAACAAAACTCACATTTTCTACATACCTTACATCTAGATTGAACTTGTCTTCCCAACTAATAGCATTTCTACCACTTACCTGAGCTAAGCCAGATAACCCAGGTCTAACCTCATGTCGTCGTTTTTGATGCTCATTATAAAGAGGAAGGTACTTAACCAATAATGGCCTTGGACCTATAATTGACATATCACCCTTCAAAATATTAAAAAGTTCCGGTAGTTCATCAAGAGATGTAGAACGTAGTAACTTACCAAACTTCGTCAATCTAACACTGTCAGGTAGTAGCTCCCCTTTATCATCTCTTTCATCCGTCATGGTCCTAAACTTATACATTAGAAAAATCTCTTCTTTAAGCCCAGGTCGTTTCTGCTTAAATAGCACAGGGCTACCTAACTTCGTTTTAACAAGTAAAGCAACTATTAAAAATACTGGACTAAGAACAATAATAGCGATTAAAGAAAGTATAAAATCCATCGGTCTTTTTACAAACCTTTTATAAATACCACCTTTGGAATTCTTCATTATTCTAACCACAACCCTTTAATAGTCTTAACAACTCTTTCTAAGTCCTCATCCGTCATCTTTGTGTCAGACGGCAAACATACACCATTCTCAAACAGCTTCTCTGAAACACCCGTTCCAACAAAATCATATTTCTTAAAGAATGGCTGCATATGCATTGGTTTCCAAACAGGTCTTGATTCAATATTTTCTTTTTCAAGAGCATCCATAATGCCGATTGGCCTTACCTTACCTGTCAAAGTCATTGAGCTTAACCAGTAGTTTGGTTCATTCCACTTATTACTTGGCATGAACTCAACACCCTCAAGTCCAGCTAGCTCTCTTTTATAGAACTCAAAAATATAGTTCTTTTTGGCAACTCTCTGATCTAACACCTTAAGCTGACCTCTACCAATCCCAGCAACTACATTACTCATCCGATAATTAAATCCTAATTCACTATGTTGATAATGTCTTGCTTGATCTCGGGATTGAGTGGCCCAAAATCTTGCCTTTGCAATTCTTTCTTCATTATTAGAAACAAGCATTCCACCCCCGGAAGTTGTGATAATCTTGTTTCCATTAAAAGAGAAAATGCCATAGTCACCGAAAGTTCCAGTATGCTTACCTTTATAGTAGGTACCTAGAGACTCAGCAGCATCTTCTATAACCGCTACGTTATGTTTCTTACAAATCTCCATAATTTTGTCCATATCTGCAGACAAACCATATAGATGAACGACCAGCACTGCCTTTACTTCTGGATACTTTTCAAAAGCTTCTTCTAATGCTTTTGGGCTCATATTCCAAGTTTCGTAATCACTATCGATAAATACAGGAATAGCATTTTGATATATGATCGGATTTGCAGTAGCAGAGAAAGTAAGTGTTGGACAGAATACAATATCCCCTTCTCCAACTCCCGCTGCTTTAAGAGCCAAATGAATAGCAGCAGTCCCTGAGGAAAGTGCAGCAGCAGATTTAGATCCTACTTTTTCAGCAAGCTCTCTTTCGAATCCATTTACGTTTTCACCAAGGGGCGCAATCCAATTTGTATCAAAAGCTTCCTGTACGTATTGCATTTCAAAACCTTCATCACTCATATGTGGCGAAGATAGGAATATTCTTTCTTTCACTTTTGTCGACTCCATCATCTAGACTTCCTTCCCTTGTTAAGTTAATATTTTAGTAGATTAGGACTCACTTGGAATCCTCAAAACTATAACTCCAATCAACTTCTAAACCACTAAAATCGTTATCTACTTCCGATAGCCACCTCGTAATATCTATTCAATCTACCATGCAAATAAGAAATAGATATTTTTGCATTTGTCATCCAAAACGAGTTTCTTCCTATTATATAAACCATTCAATCAATCTATAAATCTCACTAAAATCGACTCAAACCCTTATCCCGCAATGTTTCTAGCGTTCAATCTAACTACGATAGTGTTCACATATATCATTCAATCATCAATATTCCTGAACACAAGCGTAAGGGCAATATAAACTAATTTTCCATAGATCAAATTCTTAAACGCTCTTATACTGCCCCACAATCCATACACAAATCTCTTAAACAAACATACTCATCCAACATCATAGAAAAGGAACAGCATTCCCATCACCATTCTCTTCACCGGGTCATCGTTAGACTCAGAATGAATGCTACATTTCACTTCCCCGTCACAACATAAATACATCTTCCCGAGAATTTTCAATTATCCACAGAACAGTAGGCACTGTGATTGTTGTTAATATCCCTAAAACGACGAGAACTGCAAGGATTTCCACTAAAGTAAAACCTGCATTCTTTGAATTCTCCTCACTGAATGCTTTTACATCAGGATACACCTAAAATCACCATCCATAGTTGTTTACGGATAGATGATACCATTCTAAGAGGAATTTACTAGCAGCAAACCATCACCTAACAGCTTCAGAGTTATATTTCTAAACGACTTTTTTTCAACACTTCTTCAAGATATTCCATTAACTCTTCCCGGATTTCTTCATTCTGCAAAGCAAATTCAATCGTTGTTTTTACAAACCCACTCTTCTCGCCAACATCAAATCGTTTGCCCTCAAAATCATAAGCAAACACACGCTGGATTTGATTCAGCTTTTGAATGGCATCGGTCAACTGAATCTCCCCACCAGCACCAGTTTCTTGTTGGTCTAAGTACATAAAGATTTCAGGTGTTAATACATATCTACCCATAATCGCTAGATTTGAAGGGGCTGTCCCCTGGGCCGGTTTTTCCACAAAGTTCTCGACTTGATATCTGCGACCCTCTTGAACGGAAGGGTCAACAATCCCATAACGGTGTGTCTCATTATCAGCTACAGTTTGAACACCAATTACTGAAGAATGAGTTTCTTCATATTGATTGATTAACTGCTTTAAACAAGGGGTATCACTTTGAACAATATCATCCCCTAATAAGACCGCAAATGGTTCATCTCCAATAAACTTCCGTGCACACCAAACCGCATGCCCTAAACCCTTTGGCTCTTTCTGCCGAATATAATGAATATCGGCAAGATTCGTAGAGTAACGCACTCGATCAAGAATATCAAATTTCCCTTTAGATTCTAGATTCATCTCAAGTTCTGGGGCATAATCAAAATGATCCTCAATCGCACGTTTACCTTTACCAGTAACAATAATGATATCCTCTATACCTGAAGCGACTGCTTCTTCAATGATGTATTGAATTGTAGGCTTGTCCACAATTGGTAACATCTCTTTTGGCATCGCCTTTGTTGCAGGTAGGAAACGCGTCCCTAATCCTGCAGCCGGAATAATGGCTTTGCGTACTTTTTTCATTTTAAATTCTCCAATCCCTTTTCTAGATTTATAACATGTATATATTACTTAGCAACCAAGAGTTTCCTAGTTTCTCTACGATTAGCCAAGTTGATCACGTACTCTTTTAAATCATTTGTCGTGAAATCCTCGAAGTTTTCGAGAAGGTATCGTACTTCCTCATCCTGCTCATGTAATGCTCTCCCAATAAATATCTTAGGGAAAATCGGTTCAGGGTGGATTTCCTTTTCATTTAATAACTCTTCAAACATCTTTTCACCGGGGCGTAAACCGGAGAACTTAATCCCAATTTCCTCTACTGAATAACCTGAAAGAGTAATTAAATTCTTTGCTAAGTCCACAATCTTAACAGGCTCACCCATATCTAGGACAAATATTTCTCCTCCACGAGCAAGTGCCCCTGCTTGAATCACTAATCGTGAAGCCTCAGGAATTGTCATGAAGTACCTTGTCATATCAGGGTGTGTAACGGTAACGGGTCCGCCAGCTTGAATCTGTTTCTTAAACAACGGAATAACACTTCCACGGCTACCAAGCACATTCCCAAACCGAACCGCAACAAACTTCGTCGTACTCCGGTCTGCTAGATCTTGAACCACCATTTCCGCAATCCGCTTTGTCGAACCCATTACATTCGTTGGATTAACCGCCTTATCAGTAGAAACCATTACGAAGGCCTTAACCCCAGATGCATCCGCTGCTTCTGCCACATTCTTCGTTCCAAACACATTGTTCTTTACAGCTTCTCTTGGATTATATTCCATCATCGGCACATGCTTATGCGCAGCCGCATGATATACCACATCTGGCTTATGTTCTTGCATTACCTCAAGTATGCGATCACGGTCTTGAATGTCTGCAATAACAGGAACAATCTTAATGGAATCCCGATAGAGATTTTTCAACTCCATATCAATGGAATAAATACTGTTCTCCCCATGTCCGACAAGAACAATTTTTCCTGGAGTGAAATGGCAGATCTGACGGCAAATTTCAGATCCAATTGATCCACCTGCACCTGTTACTAATACTGTTTTACCTGACACATACTCTGAAATACCCTCAATATCTAACTTAATTGGCTCACGTCCTAATAAGTCTTCTACTTCCACATCACGGAACTGACTGACAGGTACTTTCCCAATCATGATATCTTCAATCTTTGGCATAATCTGTGTTTTTAATTTTGTTTTCGCACACTCGTCGAAAATCCGATTGATTTCTTTCCGGCTTAAGGACGGAATTGCAATCACAATTTTATCAATTCCGTATTTTTCTACCGCGTCGACGATTCCTTTGGATGTACCGACAACTGGTATCCCAAGAATTTGCAGCTTATATTTACGAAAATCATCATCAATAAACGCGACAGGTTTTAGCCCAAGCTCAGGATTACCTAATAACTGCCTCGCGACAAGTGTTCCTCCTTGGCCAGCGCCAATGATTAATACTTTTTCCATATCTTCTTTTTTACTTATATAGCGATCACGGAACATCCGCCAAATAAATCGCGATCCACCGATTAGAATTACGTGGATCGTCCACGCGGTAAACAAGGCCCGCCAATACACTGGGAAGTCTAAGAATAGTTGAAATACCGCAAGCCCGATAATGGAGAAACTCACCGCTTGAACGATACTAACAATTTCACCAACACTCGCGTATTCCCACGCTTTGTTGTATAGCTGAAAAATCGAAGCAAATACATGGTGAAGCACCAATAAGACTGCGGTACTCCAAACAATTTGTTGATAGCTGAAGGTTTCAATTGATGGATGAAGGGGTACATAACTTAAATAAATAGCAAAAAGCACAATCAATGAATCCAAACCAGCTAACATTAACACTCGATTGCGATAACTCATCAAAATCCTCCTTATTAATAGGTAACAATTGAAAAAAGACAAAAAGAAAGTCCAACTTCATACAGTGGAACAACCTGTGAAAGCTGAACATCGAAAAGCGGAAGTGCCCTGCTCAGCGGCGTATGGCCTGGAGCTCTCCAACTGAGATAAGATTTTTCTTTGGGCTTTAGCCCTTAGAAAAATCAATCGGGCTCTTACGGGCAGTTGTGTAATTACTGCCCGTTGAACGCGATAAAGGAAACACGAAGAGCCGGAGGCGATTCGATGTTGACTTATCGTAGGGCGGAGAGGGAAGGACACTAGCCGTTAGGGCACTGGAGCTGGACAATCCTCAAATTTAATTAATTAAACAATCCCTATTTTTATGTAAATAGTTAACGAAAGAGCATGTTCTTTTAACCTATTCTTTCGTTAACTATTTACAATGATTGAATGTATTATTGGGCATCAAACCCACCCTCACATCATGCTCCTGACGACATAACGCGTCTAAGGATTGCCCAAATGCATCCCACAGCATAATCGAGTGCCTCCATGTATAACGGACAGGAGACATCGCCGGTCAGGGAAGAACCCTGAAGCTGTTGTTACATCGCTACGTTTCGCTTTTGAAGTTTTTATTGTGCTACCGAGCTAAAGCCCTGCAAATGAACATCTTCAACCTTATGCGCAAAACATTCGTTTATCTCTTGTCATCATTTATCGTAACCTTCTATTCTAGTTTCTTTGAATAGAAGCTAATCTCTTTCTAGGAACCAAAATCTCAATTTCAAAATATACCTAAGAACTTTTTCTTCTTTACCCGTTGCGGGATTTCTTTATATACATTCATATCTTCCGCAAGTAGCTGTGCATTTTCAGTAAACAAATATACTTGATCGACACCATACTGTTTTTCAATCAAGTCATAAGCTTGTCCCAAATGAAACGCTCGGCTTGTGACGTTATGAGCATCCGATGCAACAAAATGAACGAGGTTTGCTTCAATCAATTGTTCTGAGAAACTCTTAATCTTCTTTCCGAACTTGCCACAAACACTTCCTGCTGTAACCTGGGCTAAAGACCCTTTGTTTACAAAGTTGTACAATTTCTCCGGGCGTTCGATGATTTCGGCATTTCGCTCTGGATGAACAATAATTGGAATTAATCCTTTAAGCTGCAAATCAAACAACATCTTTTCCGCATAACGTGGCACATGACTGGATGGGAATTCGACAAACACATACTGCGTTCCATTCAACGTCATGATTTGACTTTGTTCATAATCCTCCATCATGTCCCCGTTAATGGCCGTTTCTTGTCCAGGAAGAACTTTTAAGGAGATGTTCTCCTGTTGGAAATGCCTGTTCAATTCTTCTACTCTATTTAAAATCAACTCTTTTGGGTTCTCATACCGACCATTTTTATGGTGTGGAGTTGCAATGATTGTTGTGATCCCTTCCTGAACAGCCAGATTCGCCATTTCTAAGCTGTCATGAACAGTTTGGGCACCATCATCCATTCCAGGTAAGATATGACAATGTATGTCAATCATTACAATCCCTCCACATGATTTTTGTCGAAAATTCTGTCTGACATTATGCTACCACCGACCCAACAATAGGTCAAAGGGTGTATTTTGTCGAACAAAGTCGAATAGCGTTTTCTCTCTGTAATTTTATTATTTAGTACCGTAATAATAGTAATAATCCGAGCTTTGGAGCTTTTTACCATTCAAAACAGCTCCTAGTAATTTGGATTTCGTTGTCGAAAGTAGGTCTTTTGCCTTAGCCGCATCTTCCATGTCGGTTTTGCCACTATAGGCAACCAATACACTACCGTCACATAAATTTCCCAACACTTGCGCATCAGTCACCGCTACAATCGGCGGGGTATCAAATAAGATCACATCATACTTTTGTTTGGCTTCATTTAAGAACCGTTCCATGCTCTTTGATCCCATCAATTCTGCAGGGTTAGGAGGGATTGGTCCACTGGTTAAAATTGATAAGCTCGGCACATCTGTTGAGTTCACCGCTTCGTTTAACGGCATTTGTCCCGCTAAAACAGTCGTTAACCCAAATGTATTGGTTTGGTTAAACGTATAATGCATCGTTGGTTTCCGTAAGTCTGCATCCACTAATAAAACCTTCTTGTCTTGTTGGGCAAACACAACGGCAAGATTGGCTGCTGTGGTAGACTTCCCTTCCATTGGACCTGAAGAAGTAACCATAATGACTTGCATTTCTTCATCTACAGAAGAGAATTGGATGTTCGTCCGAATTGTTCGGTATTGTTCTGAAATCGGTGATTTAGGGTCAATTTGTGTGACCAATTTTCGTTTTTGATTCAATAGCATTTGTTTCCCTTGTTTCTTAAGACCCAATTGACTCACCTCTTACATTTGATTTACGGGCAGCGCGGCCTTCTATTTTGCTATCGTCAATCACGGAAATGACGCCAAGGATCGGCATGCCTAATGTTTTCTCGATATCTTGTTCATTCTTAACGGTGTTATCAAAGTACTCTAACAAGAACGCTAGACCTACGCCGGCCATTAAGCCAACAACCAATGCAATCGCAATATTCAATACTGGCTGTGGTTTAATTGGAGCTTGCCCATCCGTTACCGTGGCTTGTGAAAGGATACTCACGTTATCAATATTCATTAAGTTTACAATCTCTTTTGAAAAAACGGTCGCAATGGTGTTGGCAATCTCCGCCGCTGTTTGAGGATTTTCATCTTGAACGGAAATATTCACCACTTGGGAATCTGCTTCGCTTCCAACTGTGATTTTTCCATTTAATTGTTGTGAAGTGAGTCCAGTACCTAATTCTTTTGCCACAAGGTCAAGAATCGCTGGACTTTTAATGATGACATTGTACGTATTGATCAACTGTAAGTTTGTTTGAACTTGATTTGAGTTGAATTGCGTCTGATCTTCATTCTTTTGATTGACCAATAATTGTGTAGATGCCTGATAAATCGGGGTTAAAAGAAAAAAGCTGACTACTCCTGAAATAATCACTGCTGTTAAAGTAATCGCAATGATCAAAGCCATGCGTTTTTTTAGGGTCAAAAGCAACTCTTTTAAACTAATTGTTTCTTCCATGTTTCTCCTCCGCTCTTTTTCTACAAATCTTTGAGTATTATATCATGAAAACTTGATAATAATAGCAGTATTTGTCATAATTTCAATATCTATATCATTTTCTCTGTGCCTTAAGTACTATTCTATTAAAACAAGTTTCTCAAGATTTTAAAATAGATTTATGCAAATGGCAGATTTTACATTTAACTGGAAATGAGGGATAGCAAGATGAAACGATTTCTTGTTCTGCTGCTCGCTCTGATTTGTGTAGGTACTCTAATCTACGGAAGCCTGCATTGGAAAGAGAAAACATCGGTCTCAGCAGAAAAGGCGGATACCCAAGAACAAACAAAGGAAGAACCGGAACAACAGGAAACACCAGCGAAGGTTGATACAGAAAAGCTCCTTAAGCTAACAGAAAACTGGCCAAAAGCCGCGAGAGAACATTACAAAATGGCTTTAGAAGAAGGACGTCCCTTTACGATTTTACTAGCCGGATCAAATGCTCTCGGTACAGATGACGAAGGTTGGAGCATACAGTTGAAACACTCACTTGAAGAAGCCTACGGCGATACCATTGAAGTTGAAGTTAAAAGTTATGAACTGACTTCATCTGAATTTATGTCTGAAGAGAAATTGGATGAGTTGGTCTCACTTCAACCAGATCTGACTTTACTTGAACCATTTACCTTAATGGATAACGGCCTTGTAATGATCAGCAACTCGCATCAGAACATTGAGGCTATCCGTTCTGGGTTAAGTGAAGCTAATCCTGAGCATGTTATGCTGCTTCAACCGCCGAACCCTCTTTATAACGCCAACTATTATCCTGTTCAAGTCGATGCTTTGAAACAGTTTGCCGAAGAAGAAGAGATTCCTTATTTGAATCATTGGACTGCATGGCCAGATCCTGAAAGTAAAGAAATCGAAGACTATCTTGTCGAACAAGATGGCACAACACTGCCAAATGAAAAAGGCCACCAAGTCTGGTATGAGTATTTGCTTGATTACTTTATTGCTGATTAAATGCAAAAGGAGCGACTTTTATTGGTCGCTCCTTTTGCATTTGTGCTCAATATAGATTGCCTAACAAAAAAGTAAAACCCATTGTTAAGACGCCTGTTAAGACGATCAACGAAACATTGAGCACACTTTGTCTCGCTTTTTCTTTCTCGCCCTCTCTTCGGGCGTCATATAATACGAACTCGACATGAGCCTTCTCCTTCTAAAGCTAGTAGATCTTTTGATAGCAACGAAAAGGTTCCTTCCTCTTGGTAAATCAACGAATAACAAAGTTATTATAGATAAAGAACTCAGGAAATGTAATACGATATTTTCCCCTTTGTTTAGGTAATTTGGATTCGTTCATGATTTTTAGCTTTTTATAGGGCAAAAACTTATTTTTATAGAAACAGAAAGGAGCCGTCCACTAAGGAACCGCTCCTTTTTTATTGATTACATCTGATTGGCAAGAATGGTCACCGCTGTACTAAGAACAGCCGTTAACAGGATTAAAGTCGCATATAGAACAACCTTGTTTCGCTGTTTCTTTCGCGCTCTTTCCTCCGGTGTGAGAAAATACGTTTTTGACATCATTTCTTCTCCTTTCGATTATGATGGCAACTGGCTAGCCTTGCAGATCCTGCGGAGGCCCCTATAGTTTTGCGTCATCACCTTTCAGTGATTTTGCCTTTCAAAACATATTTATTATATCGGCTTAGGTTTAGGAAATGTTTAGGGATTTTTCAAAAGTCATAAATTAGACATTTCTACCTAAAAAATCAAAAAAAAGAAGCGCTATTAAGCGCTCCTACTTCGCAATCACTCGACGAATATCCATCTTCAAATCTTCTAATAACCGTTCAACGGTTATATCTTTCTCTGAAGTTCCTTTTTCATAGGTTCGTTTCAGCAAGTCAAAGAACTCGTCTTGCTTAACTTGCAATTCTGACATTTGGTTAGTCAATTCTCTAATCCTCCAACACAATATGACATTATTCTATTAGATTCGAACTCATTTGTAAATAGATTTCCATTTTTTCTTGTGAACAGCCTGGCAATCACGGGAACACTTGACAGAAACTTATACCTTCCCTATGGCACCTGTGATAGAATATTGATAGAAAACTACGAGAAAAAGGAGTGATTGGAAAACGATGAAGAAAAAAGTCACAACCCTCGCGACGGCCGCGATTCTGTCATCAGCATTCGCCTCGACGGCATTTGCTGACACCTATACCGTGAAAAAAGGAGACACTTTGTCGCATATTGCGCGAAACCATTCGATTTCAGTGCCTCAACTAAAAAACTTGAACGGGTTAAGTTCGGATCTCATTTTCCCGAATCAAAAGCTCAAAGTCTCAAAGACTAGTACAACAACAAGCAGCAGCGACAAACGTCCAGCAACAACCACGAACACAAACACTACTGCTAAAAGTACATATACAATCGTTTCTGGTGACACATTAAGTGGCATTGCAAGTAAACATAAAACAACCGTGGCAAAGTTAAAAAGCTGGAATGATTTAAAGAGTGATTTGATCTTCCCTGGTCAGAAGCTGAAAGTTTCCGCTTCAGGGACAAGTTCATCTACGACAACAGCCGCAGCTACACCGTCAACTGGCAGCAGCACGACAGTATCAAAATCTGCCTCCACTTCGACCTATAAAATTAAGTCTGGTGACACATTAGGCAAAATCGCTTCCCAGTTCAGGACAACAGTAAACAATCTAAAAGCATTAAATAATCTTTCCTCAGATTTAATTTATGCAGGACAAACACTAAAGGTTTCTGGGCAAGCTAGCAGCAATACCGTTGTTCAAGCAAGCACTACTCAGACTGTAAAAGAGGAAGTGGCGTCAGTTTCCAATGATGCAGATCAACTGATTTCCATTGCGAAATCCCTGCTTGGCACGCCATATGCATGGGGCGGCAGCAGCCCAAGTGGTTTCGACTGCAGCGGGTTTATTTATTACGCGTATAAGCAAGCAGGTTATGATGTGTCACGTACGTCGGCAGAAGGTTACTTTAGCCGCTCTTATTACGTAGACAAGCCAGCCGTTGGCGATCTTGTATTCTTTGAAAATACGTATAAAAGAGGCATCTCCCACGTCGGCATTTATCTTGGAAACAATCAGTTCATCCATGCCGGCAACGACAAAGTTGAGATTTCTAGTTTGAATAACAGCTATTATAAAAAGCATTTCGATAGCTTTAAGCGCTTCTATTAATACAGCACAAGCACCTGAATTTGGTTCAGGTGCTTTTTAGTTACCCGGAAACTAGCTTGGCTCGCACGTGTAATTTTTACCATCAACGGTTCTATTGAGAGGAAATGCCTCATACCATGTAAAGGGAAAATGAAATGGCCCTTCGTTTTGCGTGTACTTACATACTCATAGCACGCCTTATTTGTAAGCGTTTACCTAGTTTCTTCTATTATATAATATTTAACTTCCCAACCTCTGTAAACATGTTACCTACCATTCCATTTTAGAGTGAATGAAAAATTTGGTAATTGTCGTGTATAATACTAGATTTTGGTAATTAAAAAGGATATACTAGAATATAGTAAACTGAATAATCTGAATATTAACTTCTAGTATTGTCTTTATCTTCCCCACCTTAGAATACACATAGCTTTCTTTGTGTTCCACCATTCTTTTCGAATGGCTTATTTATATTTGTTAGGGGGAATTATGAGATGAAAGCATTAGTCTTAGAAGAGTTCAAAAAACCTTTAGTGGTAAGAGAGATGCCTGATCCAGAGTGCTCACCAGATGGTGTTGTGTTACGGGTAGAAGCGAATGGGGTCTGCCGCAGTGACTGGCACGCATGGCAAGGCGATTGGGATTGGATCGGCATCGAGCTGCCGCTTCCACATGTATTAGGCCATGAGTTCAGTGGTGTTGTCGAAGAAGTCGGCAAAAACGTGAAGAACTTCCAAAAAGGCGACCGCGTCATTGTGCCATTTACGATCGGCGATGGCACCTGCCCGTACTGCGTAAGTGGCCATCACAACATCTGTGAAAACATTTTAATGCCAGGGTTCTCTTCCTGGGGCGGCTTTGGTCGTTATGCCCACGTGCCAAATGCCGATACTAACTTAACGCGTTTGCCTGAAAACATTTCGTTCGTCGAAGCTGCCGGAATGGGTTGTCGCTTCATGACTGCATTCCACGGTGTCACCGACCAAGCGCAAGTTAAAGCTGGTGAGTGGGTTGCCGTTCATGGTTGTGGTGGTGTAGGTTTGTCTGCTATTCAAATTGCGACTGCACTAGGAGCAAACGTCATTGCGGTAGATATTGGCGAGGATAAATTGGAGTTCGCAAAGCAGCTTGGTGCTGTAGCTACAGTTAACGCTCGCGATGAGATTGCACCAGAAGCAATCCGTGAGATCACCAAAGGCGGCGCACATGTATCAATTGATGCACTTGGAATCGCGCAAACATGTCAGTCTTCGGTGTCGAGCCTACGCAAACGTGGCCGTCACCTGCAAATCGGCTTAACCACACGCGACGAGGAAGGCATGATTGCCTTACCGGTGGACTTAATCGTCCAATACGAAATCCAGTTCGTCGGATCTCTCGGCATGCAGCCATCACGCTATCCAAACATGCTCGAAATGGTCGAAAAAGGCAAACTCAACCCAGGCCAGCTCGTCACCCAGACGATTTCATTAGAAGATGCCCCACGCATCTTCAACGAAATGCAGAACTACCAGAACCTTGGTGTAACTGTTGTCGATAAGTGGGATAAATAAGTTTGTTTAGGGAGGAACAGCCAGTCATGCTGTTCCTCTTTTGCGTGGAGCATGACCGCAAGGTCGTCCCTCCACCTCCGGAATTGGTAATAACTCCCGTTTGTAGAGTAAATTGCTGTTTTTGTAGAGAAAACGTCCAGTTTCGTAGAACAAATTCAAATCTTGTAGAGTATTTGGCACTTTTCGTAGAGCAAACCCTATTTTCGTAGAGTAAAAAATAATCACCTCAAATCAAGGTTCGACTTTTACCCAAAAACATAGAAAAAAGGCCCTCAACCAGGCCTTCTCCCGAAATTTCCTATATTGGTCACTATTTAAGGTTGAATTTAACTCCATTCAGCCAATTCTTCTTTTCCCACTGAATGAGCTGGGCCCAATTTTAGCACCGAACTCTATTACGCCTTAAAATCCTGGTTCGCCCGTTGAACGGAACCTGTGTTTAAGTTCTTCAACACATTCACCATGAAAATCAATGTGCCAATCACAACCGCAAGTGACCCGACAATCATCACAGGAAGTCCTGTAGCCACGCCCAGTGACTCACAAAGCAACCCAATCATCATTACAGGTAACCCGATATTATGTAACCAGAAGTGCGACTTCGCTAGTTTGGTCTCCGCCGCAAAAGGATAAACCGAATAAATCAACCCAAACACTGCCGTTGATACCCATCCTAATAGGTTCACATGCGCATGTAGCGACGTGAAGCGGAAATCATGAATCATCCCCATCGTCATGCCCAACAACACACCAATTGCAAAATAAACCACAGCAATCTTAATAAACGTCTTCCCCATCTCTTCTCTCTCCTTTTATAGGTCTTTATTTCTATACGACTCTATTAGAATAAAGGGTATTTTTTACCATTTCAATAGGGAATATGTTAAATTTCAGGACTTTTTACACAAAACCCTACATCTGCATTCAAAATACTAGGTTTTATGACCCCCTTTTTACTTTCTAGAGTCCTATAATCGAAAAAAAGATACAAAGCGTCGTTTATGTAATCAAGTTTTCATTCTTTTAAAGGTTGAAGACTAAATAACCAGGGTATTTACCCCCTTCAGACCTGGATCTGACTATTTGATTCCCAGCAAGCATCAATATATTCGCCGTTAACGTGGATTTATTCGCCGTTAACGTGGATTTATTCGCCGTTAACGTGGATTTATTCGCCGTCAGCAGTGGTTTATTTGCAGTAGGGAGAATAAATATTCACCCTACTGCAAACAAACACCCCTAGTGGTATGCACAAAAAAGAGGATGAACCTCAATAAAGCGTTCACCCTCAACATTCTTTTATCTAGGCAACTCCACCGGAATAAAACTATCAAAATCCATCTGCAAGACGGTATCTTTTAAAGTGAATTTCTTAATCGTTTCTTCCCCACCACTAAAACTGGTAGTTGGTTATGTGCAATAACCTACTATTACCCTCTTTTGAGACAGGATTTTATCGAAACAAAATCTTCTTAGAAATTTGTTTTAAAGAACATAGACTAGTAGATTTTTGGTAAGAAAAAAGTGTAAAGTAGAAATAGCAGGATAAATAATTTTAATAGTCTGAATAATTATTTCTAAATTGGGTATCCTCTCATATATATATACTTATAAGAGGTGGTACCTTATGAAGAAGAAAAGGGATGATGAGAATATGAATGCTACTGCTATCAGAAACACACAAACCACTGATCGCAAAAAAAGCATCCAGGCTAGTTATAATCGAGCAGTAAAAGCGAATGGCAAGGCCCTGGAGAAGCTTAGCAAAAATTAATGGAATTTGATTATCTTCAAGTAGAAGATGTAGAGGCATTACACGATATGGCCCTTCGGGATTTCGGGGGTGTTCCAGGTAGAGAAAAAGGGAAACTTGAGGCAAAGTTAGCTCTACCTATGTAAGGAAATGGTGACTATGAAAGATACCCTACCATTGAGGAAAAAGCAGCTGTCTATTATTATCATTTAGCCAGCGGACATTGTTTTACAGATGGAAATAAACGTACTTCCTATTTAGCAACATTTACCTTCTTGGTGATTTAAAGGGTTATAGTTTATTAGTAGACGATGAAGAAGTTTTCCAATGGACCTTGCGATTAGCAGATGACAATCGCCCTGAGTTTGAAGCAGTAGTTAACTGGATTAAAAGATACATTTATAAATATGAGTATGAGGATTGAATAGCTACCTATAACCAAAATGAGGTAGCTATTTATTTGGCCTTGTTATTTTTGTACACAAAAAGCTAAGAAATTATCGAAGGCCAGGCTACCCTAGCACGCCTGACCCACCTACATTAATCTCTAGACAACTCCACCGTAAACGGCTTTAACTCCTTCACCGGAATAAAACTATCAAAATCCATCTGCAAAACGGTTTCTTTCAAAGTGAAGTCCTTAATCGTTTCTTCCCCATCCAACTTAAACACGGACTGGAACTGGTACTCGTCCTTATCCTTTATAATCACTTCATTCCTTGAAATACTATGTCCCTCAGGCGGAACTGGATTTTCAGGATCAATTTTATCGATAAACTCTTTGTCTACCAGTGTAAATGCATAAGACAAGTTATGATGAATCATCTCAAACTCATGCTTGCTCAGATTGTCAGACAACCCTTGGAACTCATAATCAAGGATTAGCTGACCGTCTTTCTGCTTCACGCTGTTCACCTTAATCGCTAAATCAGACCGCTCACTTTCCAATGTGAAGCTCTTTTTATTTAGTCGATGCTCCACGACTGGGTCTTCAATGTCAACAGAAGGATAGAACGTAATCGCTTTAGTCCCCTCTTTTATCTGATCCACAGTTTTCCGTAGAGTTTGGTGATACCCATCATCTTCTTGGCTGCGTGAAAGCTCGGTATTATTTGCATAATGGAACAACACGTTCCCATCAACGTCCTCCGCTTTATACAAGTCGATGTAATCCCCTTCATGGGCGGCAACCGTTTCAAAGGTAACGGTTGATGAAGCATTCGATTGTTTCCACTCTTTTAACTTGATAGTAACATCCTCATATTTTTGTACATGCTCAAGATCAAATACGGTGCTTGCTTCCTGCGTAAGCGGTACTTCAAAGTTCCACTCGCCAGCAATTCCCTTGATTGAATGAATCGTGATTGGCAGCGTGAACTCTTCCTCAATATTTTTATGAGGGTAATTCATCTTCCATTGGAACTCATAACCATCCTCTGCTTCCTGCATTCCCGTTGACATCCCATTTAACCATGGATCGCTGTCACCTTTGTTAGAATCAAAATTCACATCCAAGCTGACTTCTCCCGGTTCGTTCTTGCCTTTTTCGAGGTCACCACTCACTTGCCCAGTCACACTCACCACATCGCCGTCAAAGTAGGCATGCGTTAACTTGACCGTCACACCGTTCTTGGTCATTTCCTGATCAAGCTCAGTGACCAAGTTTTGTTCCGCCAAATGCATTCCGATTTTGTCGCCAAACTTCTCATAAACACCGCCTAGTAACGGCGTGCTTGCCAGTACCTTGTTCATGCTCGGAAAGATAAAGCCAGAGGAAAGCGTAACGCCCACGAGTGCAGCCGCAACAAGGCCGGCAAGTTTCCCTTTGTTTCTTTTCTTATGTGTCTCTTTTCTTGGAGGAATTCCCTGCTCGTCCAGCTGTTCTTGCTTGGCCTTGTCCACCCCCAGTTTCACTCGATTATGTAGTTCCGCAGGAATTTCAATTTTCTCTAACTCACGCTTAATCTCATTGCTCATATCAAATCCGCCCCTTTCACTTGAACACGCAGCTTCTCCAACGCCCGGTATAGCATCGTCTTGACACTTCCCAATGGCATCTCCTTCACATCGGCAATTTCCTTAAAAGTGTAGTCCTGATAATACTTCATAAACACAATTGATTTTTCATGCTCGTCCAATGTTTCAAGAATCTGTTGCATCGTAATCGTCAACGGTACATCTCCTGACTCTTTTCCAATCCACTCAGCATAATCCGGACTTAAATGGACGACCTTTTTATTTTTTCGCAGCAAATCGGTCGCACAGCTGATTGCAATTTTTAATAACCATGTTTTCAAATACCGCGGTTCTCTTAATGAACCGAAGTTTTTAAACGCCTTATACGCCGTCTCCTGCACCACATCAAGTGCATCGTCCTGATTTTTCACATACACATACGCCATTCGGTACAAATCATTTTCATATGTTTGAAACAGCTCCAAAAAGGCTTCATCATCCCCTTCTTGTGCTCTGCTAATCAACTCAAGCATGCCGCCACCCCCTTGTTTGTTGGTCAATCTGCTTATTAGACGAACTGGTTCTGTATTTGGCTTTTGTTTTTTGAAATTTTGGAAATAAATAGAGTATGCTCCCTGGTCGGATAAGGCATTACATCAATACATGCACCCCAGCACTGATTGACAATGAAAAAACTTCGCTTCAATGATTGATTCTTTATTAAATGAACCATATAGTGGAAATAAAGGAACATAAATAAAATAAAAAGAATCGAGGTGGTATTGTGAAAAATTCTTATTGGAATACAACAGGAATTTCAAGCCGCTTTATTCGTGAATTACAAAGATATTGCTTAATGAGTGATCAAATTGAAAAAGTTCTATTATTTGGTTCAAGAGCAAGAGGGGATTACCACCGAGCTTCCGATATTGATTTAGCTGTTTTTACAAGCAATAGTTCACCCACCGAGCAAAATCTAATCGTACAAACAATACAGGAATTGCCCACTCCCTTAAAAATCGACGTTGTCTTTATGGACCGTTTAACAAAAGAAAAACTAATTTCTAATATAAAAAGTGAAGGTGTGGTTATCTATGAACAAGGACAGGCTCTACGAGAAGCTTAATGATTACAAACGTGCAACCTCAAGGCTTAGTGAAGCTACCAAAATCCAACTAGATTCAGATATTGTCTACGACGGTGTCATTCAGCGGTTTGAGTTCACTTTTGAATTGAGCTGGAAACTTATGGAAATGTTCTTAGAATATACAGGGATAACTGAAATAAAAAGTCCCAGAGCAACAATCCGAGAGGCATTTGCCTATGGTTTGATTGAGGACGGAGACCAATGGATCGATATGATGGTAGACCGTAATAAAACTTCCCACCTTTACGACGAAAGTGAAGCTAAACTGATTTACGAAAAAATTAAGGGCAGTTATAGCCAACTATTGGCCAACCTGTATGATCACTTGGAAGAAGAAATACGAAAGATCTCCTAACATAAGCACTAGCTATTCATGGCGATTGTTACTCTACCTCAAACTCGGCCCTAAAATGGGGTCTTTTTCTCGAGAAAAGTAAACTTTATTCATTACGCTGTTCTTCTAATAAAAGCAAAAAAAAGAGCCTTTTATAAGGCACCTTATTTACGGAAAATAGAAAGAAACTTCCCCCAAGGGGCTTTAGGCTGTTTGTCCACCGTGGCTTCAATCCGTCGATTAAATTCACTTTGCGAACGCCACACCTGACTCTGTTCTTCCCTTAAAGCTTGGATTTCCTTTTGTAAGTTTTCGTTCTTTTGTTTTTCTTCTTCTAACATCGTTTCGTAATGTGTTCGTTCTTGTTCCGCTAGTTTTTCAATTTTCAATTGTGTTTTTTGGGCGGAGTTTCGAATATGCGCTCCTAAATCATGATGGTCCTGCTGGAGCCGCGAAACCGTTGTTTTCAAGTGAGCCATATCATTGGTGAGTTGAACATTTATTTCCCTTGTGGCTGCGAGCTCGTTGGCTAGAAACGAGAACATCTCTTTTAGTTGATTGGGATCTTGGGGCAAATTGCTATTGTTATTGCTATATGTATCGGGTACCGCTACTTCGATTTCAGTGGAGCCTATTAATCGCTCTTTCTGTTGAGTAGCACATTCTTTTGCCGCATCCTCTAAGGGCATGTCCGTATCGCGTAACGATACAAGCACATCAATATCGGATTGAACAAAAATCCGGCGATCGCCCTCTTTTAAAAACTCATAGCCATTCTTCTCTAAGATTTGCGCATACTTCCGAACAGTCGGTGTCGCAATCCCCGCTTTTTCCGCCGCTTCCTTTGAAGAGAAAGATAGTTCATACGGTTGAATATCGCTTCGCATATCGCGCCTCCTTCAAAATCTATTATTAAAAACTTAAAGCCGATTCAATCGGTCTTAAATCTACGAAGTCAAAAAATGTATCTATATTAAATATGCCGGTTTTCACACGAATGCGCAAGGGGTATATCGCCTACCGATACAAAATATTCAGTCGAATATCATCGAAATAAGAGGATTATATATCGCTTTCGCTGGGTGCCTTTGTTCGATTCTATCAAACAGCTAGTTTTGGGGAGTTCGCGTCTAATGATCGGTTACTTCAATTTCACTGTGTATGGCATTATTCAACGTCACGGATACGACATTGTTAAGTCTTCAGGCGAGGCTTACATATCGCATAGCGATACACGCTACAATTCTTTCATATCCGTTCACTCTACCAACATACCTTTCCCTCGTAAGGGACAACTTCATAGTTGCTCTCTCAATACTATATTATGTCTGTCTAGCTAACCATATCGCCCACCGATACAGACTATCTAATGCATAGCTGCAAAGGTAGTCTCTTGTACTTTCTCTTCTAATTCACTTAACGAGTCAACTAGTTTTCACAAGCTGTTCCTTTTTTTCGTACAATTTTGACATATCGTACAGCGATATAAACTCCTAGCATCAAAAAGTTATCGGGTAACATCAGCCTACCACCGATGGGTTCTGCTATCTCTTAAATACAAACATATGTTCCAAAATATTTTATATGCGAAAGATCTCTTAGTAAATACTACTACTACTCTCCCAACCCCAGCCCCCCTTATCCAACTCCTATTACATATCGCCTAGCAATACGCCTTTCCGGTAGCTCACAATCCCTTTCGAAGAGTTTATCTAACCGTATCGGTTAACAACATATAGCTAGAACAACCAAACAATCCATCATTTCTAACATTATTTTTCTATTTCACTTTGTATCGAATTCTAGTAAATCTCTCTCCTATTTCCTACTAATCCGCATATAAATAGCTACATAACACCTATTCTTAATGGAAGTACTAATAAAATAGAAACACAAAACGAGCTACTCTTACTAGGCGAACCAAAAGACATAATCAACCACCTATTTCCCCGGAAATACAAATTTCGACGAATGATTTGTTTTTATGCGTAGTTTATTACGTGCAAATCATCAAACCTTGTCACTTTTTCAGTTTTATTATTAGGTAAAAAGACCTATCTATTTTCTTGTCCTCTACCCCCATTTAAGAGAACCAGAATTGCATATAAAGTTGCATTTCATTTTTCACAGAATTTTATAATAATAGAGACTGTTCTTAGAACTTACCACCACTTACATATTCACCTTAACAGCAAAGGAGAGAAATACGATGAAAAAGAAAAACTTTATCCATTTTATTATTCTAGCAACTCTATTATTGATGACTGCTTGCACCCCAAAGGCTACCACTTCTTCTAAAGAGATTGAAGTGATCGAGACGGAAGTTGAAGCGGAAACAGATAACAGTACCCCCGTCTGGTCTTATAAGGGGGAGAACGGTCCTGATCAATGGGCAAATGTAGATTCGTCCTTTGCCGACTGCGCGGATGGGACAGAGCAATCCCCGATTGATATTGAACTAGCCAATGTGAAGGTGGACAAAAGCGCTGCAGAAGTGGACATCAATTATTCCCCTACTGCTTTTACACTTATGAATAACACACACACAATTCAAGCAAATGATGGTTCAGAGAAAAATACCATCACCGTCGATGGTGAAGAATATACCCTAGTGCAAATGCACTTTCATAAACCAAGTGAACATCAGCTAGATGGCCAAGCTTTTGAAATGGAGGGCCATCTCGTTCATCAAAATGACGAAGGTGAGCTCGCCGTTCTAGGCTTTCTTATGAGTGAAGGAAAGGAAAATCAAGTGTTAGCTGAAATGTGGTCCAAGCTGCCAGAGGAAGAAACGGATGAAGATGTGCCGTTAGACAAGGCTGTCGACCTTGAGAACTTCTTGCCTGAAGACAAATCCTTCCTCCGTTATAATGGTTCGTTAACCACACCGGCATGTTCAGAGGGAGTCAGTTGGATTCTTTTAGAAAAACCAATCGAAATGTCTCGGGAACAAATTGATGCGTTCGGTAGTATCTTCCCGCATAACAGCAGGCCCGTTCAGCCGATCAACGAACGGGAAGTGACGAAAACAGAATAGCCCTATCAAAAAGGAACCTCTACAATTTCGTAGCGGCTTCTTTTTTTGTGTTCCCCTGTTCATCCTCCGTTCATATTCACGCGGTAAATTAAGAATGTCAAAGGGAGGAATGACCGATGAAAATGGCTTGGAAAGAAATGAAGAAAAATAAAGCACGCTTTTTGATATTAGGATCGATTGTGTTTCTAATCAGTTTCCTTACTTTTATCATATCGGGTTTGGCCAATGGCTTGTCGCAGGACAATGCCGCATTAATCAAGGATTTGCCGGATGGTCAATTTTATCTCAATAAAGATGCTGACCAGAATTATACCTTTTCAAGAATTGATCACGTGATACAAACAGAATTGCTTAATGAGCATCCTGACGCGGTTGCGTTTTCCATGCAAATGGGATTTTTACATGACGAAGCGGAGAAGCAGCAGAGTGTTGCGTTTGTCACCGCTACGGATTCTAAATGGTTTCCAAAAGTGAATAAAGGCGAAGTTATTTTAGATCGCTCGTTGGAAGATGAAGGAATGAAGATTGGCGATCATTTAACCAACCCACAATTTAGTGGCCATTTAACGGTCAAGGGCTTTGTCGACCAAAAGAAGTTTAGCCATGCCCCTGTTGCTTTTATTCATAAAGAAGATTTTCAGGAAATGTATCGTGTGGACGAAATGCAACTGGTTTTCCTACCAGAGGCTGATTCTTCTCAAGAATATACAGGCTTAGAGTCTTTCTCAAACAGTGAGTTTCTCAACACGATTGCCAGTTATAAAGCCGAACAAATGTCTTTGAATATGATTGTTTGGTTTTTAGTGGTCATCAGTGGCCTGTTGTTTGCGATCTTTTTCTATATGATGAACGTGCAAAAACTCGGGTTATACGGGATTTTAAAAGCGATTGGGATGAAAACAAGCTCCCTCTTCAATATGATGTGGACGCAAATGGTTGTGATTACGGCGATTGCATTGACGCTGGCGACTGCCCTCAGTCAAATTTTTAATAGATTGGCCCCTAGTGGCATGCCATTCCATTTACCGTTGAACACAACAATTTTCCTATCCGTTATCTTTCTGCTGATTGGTTTTATCGGTGCTACTGTCTCAGGGATTCAGATTAAAAAAGTACAACCTTTACAAGCAATCCAACAAGGAGAGATGTAAGATGAGCATTTTTACACTAAATCAAGTGAGAAAAACGTTTACGCACGGCGAAGTGAGCGAAGAAATTTTAAAAGGAATCAGCCTTTCGCTTAAAGAAGGAAAGGTCACCGCATTGGTCGGGGCGTCTGGCTCTGGGAAAAGCACGCTTTTGACGATTGCGGCAGGGCTCCAACCTGCCTCTAATGGACAAATTCAATTCGATGGGAAAAATCTATCAGGGATGAACGCTGAACAAGTTCGGAAAATCCGCGCAAAAGAGTTTGGCTTTGTGTTTCAATTTGCTCATCTCGTTCCGTTTCTCACTGTCGAAGAACAATTGATGCTTATGCTTGATGTATCCGAATCGACTTTAACGAAACAAGATCAAAAACGTAAAGTGACGGAAATGCTAGAATTCGTTGAAATGAATCATCGGAAAAAGGCTTATCCAGCTTCGTTATCAGGCGGCGAAAAACAACGAGTGGCGATTGCACGGGCGTTAATTCACCAACCTAAAATGCTGTTCGCCGATGAACCGACGGCCAGTTTGGATTCAAAAAAAAGCAAAGATGTGATGAAATTGATTCGCGATTTGACGAAAGATTTGAATCTGACAACGTTAATGGTGACCCACGACGAAGAAATGCTTGCCTATGTTGACCAAATCGTTAAAATGAGCGATGGAACGCTTGTTGTTTAAATAGAAGAAACAGCCCCAGCTTTTGTTGTGGGCTTTTTGATTCGAGGATAAATTTTTACGATTGAAAGAAAACTATTAAAAAATAGGAGAAATCAAGATGACCACGATTTTACTAGTTGATGACGATCAACATATTTTAGAGCTTGTCACCATTCACTTACATGCAGCCGGGTACAACGTTGTTCAAGCAAAAGATGGCAGCGAAGCGTTAGAGATTTTGAAAAAAGAAACTTGTGATTTGGCAGTGGTGGATGTGATGATGCCGTTTATCGACGGCTTTCAGTTAACTCGTGAGATTCGCACCCACTATGATCTACCAGTCATATTGCTGACCGCCAAAAATCAAATTGAAGATAAAGAAGAAGGCTTTCAAGCTGGGACGGACGATTATCTGGTCAAGCCGTTTGAACCAAAAGAATTGCTGTTTCGCATCCAGGCGTTGTTGCGCCGCTATGAGGTTTCAACTGATGATTCGATGATCCGCCTAGGCAGTACCTCCATTAATAAAAAAACCTATGAAGTTCAGCTTGGAGACCGGACGTTGCTTTTGCCGTTAAAAGAATTTGAGCTTTTGTATTTTTTAGCTTCTCATCCGATGCAAGTGTTTTCGCGGGATCAATTGATTGAACACATCTGGGGCATTGATTACGAAGGCGACGAACGCACGGTTGATGTCCATATCAAACGATTGCGCGAACGGTTTTCAGGATTAACCGATGATTTTCACATCAAAACCGTACGGGGCGTTGGTTATCTTCTGGAGGCTCAACGCTGATGAAAACTCTTTATGTCAAATTCATTGTTGTGACGGTGTCGATCATGTTGTTAAGCAGCGTGTTGGCGTTTATCCTTTCCAACACGTATTACCAACAGAAATTAAAGCCTTATAATGATGAAAAAAACACTACCATCGCCTTAGAAGTTGCGGCGTTTGCGGAAAGTCATCCTTCCATCAATCTAGAAGAGTATTTGGAGAATCTTTCGACTGTTGGGTACCAGCTGTACTTGGTGAACTCTGCCGGAAGCGAAACGTATTTTGGCGCCCCGTTTCGGGAGCAGAATGTTGCCGACCCGGTTGTCAAACAAGTTTTGGACGGCGAGGTTTATCATGGGATTCTCCATTTTCCGCAGGAGACCTTTGTGACTGGCTTTTTCGCAAATGAACTGAAAAATACGATTGGCGTCCCGCTCACTCATGATGACAAACAGTATGCGCTTTTCTTGAGGCCGAATATTGACCTGCTTTTTAATGAAATGCATCATTTGTTTGCCTGGCTTTTAGCTTTAACAATTGCTTTTAGTATTGTATTGGTGATGTTTAGCACCAAGTATTTGGTCCAGCCGATTACAAAACTGACATCTGCGACCAAACAACTTGCCAATGGTCAGTTCAATGTCGACCTGGATGTCACTCGTCAAGATGAGTTAGGCAAACTTTCTCATAGCTTTTTAACCATGGCTCGTAAACTGGAACAAACTGAAGACACAAGAAAAGAGTTCATTTCGAACATTTCGCATGATATCCAGTCCCCACTTTCCAATATTAAAGGCTATACGAATCTTTTAGAAAATGAAGAGGTTCTTCCGGCGGAACGAAAGCGTTATGTATCGATCATCAATGATGAAATTGCACGGCTCTCGACGTTAACGAAACAATTATTGCTGCTCGCTTCGTTGGATCAGAATGAAGAGATTGTGAAAAAGAAACCTTTTAATGTTGGCGTGCAAATCAAGGAACTGGTTCGCACCTATCAATGGCAGATAGGTGAAAAAGGGATCATGCTCAGTTTTTCGCTGCCAGATGTGGTCATCACGGGCGATCCGTCATTACTCAATACCGTTTGGGATAACTTGCTTTCCAATGCGATTAAATATAATCGAGAGCATGGCCGTATTGACATCACACTTGAAGAGCGAGAACAATCGGTTGTCGTCACTTTTGCAGATAGTGGAATTGGCTTAAGTGCGCAAGAACAGGAACGAATTTTTGACCGTTTTTACCGCGTCGACTCGGCTCGCTCGCGAACCGTTGAAGGCACGGGTTTGGGGTTATCGATTGTGAGGACGATTGTCCATCTGCATGGTGGCGAGGTTCAAGTGAAGAGTACGGAAAATGAAGGCACGACGTTTGTTGTGGAGTTGCCTGTTCAATCGTAGGACCCGTCCCTGGCCTGAACTTTTTCTATCCATTTGTTCATTTTCCGTTCATGTTCCGCATCTATATTAAAGAGGACAAGATGTTGAACAAATGGAGGAGATTTTCAAATGAACACACATAGTAAAACGCTGTTGCGCTTCGCCGCGCTGTTTGGCTTGATTGGTGCCATGATGGGCGGGCATATGGCTGGTGCAGGTTCCTATGCCTTTCGCCCGATTCATGCCCATATCCTCGTCGTTGGCTGGTTGACCTTGTTCGGGTGGGCCGTTTTTTATAAAGTGTTTCGCATCAGTGAGAACTTTATGACCCGGTTGCAAGTGCGGACTGCGATTGTTGGTTCGGTTGGGTTAACGGCGGGCATGTGGCTATATATGGTGAAACCCTTCCCGCTCCCTGAGGCTTTCACTTTGATCCTTTATATCGGTGGCGGAGTGGCTTTGCTTGTGAGCTTTTTGCTGTTTTTCTTGATTACGTTATCGGTGAGAGATTAAATAGATGAAACGAGTATAAAATCACAAGGATTTTATACTCGTTTTTTCATTAGCTTCATTTACTTCATCTCATAAAACAACCAATCCGCAATCTTCCCCCATTTTTTGTAGAACGACTGCGCCACATAGTTGTTCTTCGTGGTTCCCACGTCATGCTCGCGGATATCTCTCGCCCACCTTTTTCCTCTGACAGACGCCACGTCCATACCCTTAAATTTATTATCTAAAATATAATTTCTTTTTCAGCCTCCTGCACAAAGAAAGCGCGTTTAATATCTGTAACTTCTTCCAATAAACGTCTAAAATTATTTTTTAGAAAATAGTAAAAAGTTGTGAATTTTGTATTGACGAACCCCCTCCCTCTTTGTACAATAAAAACGAGTTAATTGAGAATGAATTTCATTCCTAGTTAGTTATACTATTAATTTATTTTATAAAAAGGAGAGTTTCAATCATGATGGCATCAAAATGGATCAAACCTGTACTAGCAAGTGCTTTGCTTACCATCGGGCTTGCTGGGTGCAATACAACTGATAACAGTTCAGAGTCGAAAGAAGCGAAACCGGCGAAAGAGGAAAGCAAGGTTGTCAACGTCTATACTGCTCGACACTATGAAGCAGATGACCAAGTGTACAAGAATTTTACCGAAGAAACTGGCATTGAAGTCAATGTGGTGAAAGCTGAAGCAGAAGAGTTGATTGAGCGCTTAAAGCGTGAAGGTGAGAGCACGAATGCGGACTTGTTTATTACCGTCGATGGTGGTGTCTTGGCGAACGCGAAGAACAATGACGTTCTTCAGCCAATCGAATCCGATGCGATCAATGAAAATGTTCCTGATAATTTACGAGATAAAGAGAATTATTGGGTTGGCATGTCCACAAGAGCGCGTGTGATCGTCTATGCGAAAGACCGCGTAAACCCTGAGGACCTTTCTACCTATGAAGATTTAACAAGTGATAAATGGAAAGGCAAAGTTCTTGCTCGTTCATCGACAAGCCTTTACAACCAGTCTTTGCTTGCTTCCTTCATTGAATTGAACGGTGAAGAGAAAGCCGAAGAATGGGCAGAAGGAATCGTCAACAACTTCGCTCGTCAGCCGGATGGCGGCGACCGTGACCAGGCTAAGGCAATTGCCGCAGGTACTGGCGATGTCGGCATCATGAATACTTATTATGTTGGCCTGATGGCAAACTCTGAAGACCCAGAAGAAAAGAAAGTCGCGGAAAACATTGGGGTCTTTTATCCGAACCAAGAAACAAACGGAACCCATGTGAATGTCAGTGGAATTGGGTTAACAAAGCATAGTAAAAATAAAGAAAATGCCTTGAAGCTTGTTGAATACATGACCGATGTCGAAGCACAAGAATACTTGTCTGCGAACAACTATGAGTTCCCAGTGAATCCTGAAGCACAAATGCCGGAATTGCTGAAATCATGGGGCGAGTTTAAGATGCAAGAGCTTGACTTTGATACCCTTGGCGAGCACAACGCAAAGGCGATTGAAATCTTCAATAAGACAGGCTGGAAGTAATCATGAAAGCAAACCTTGTTAGGCGCTATCTGCAAAAAGAGCTTAACGGTTGGTGGATCATCAGCATGGTCGGGGCAGGAATTATCCTGCTCCCGATCTTGTTTGTGTTTTTCGAGCTTTTCCAAGCGCCAAATGAAAATTGGTTCCAAGTTCGTGACTATTTGCTGCAAACGTATTTGTTTAATACGGTGACGCTTTTGCTGTTAACAGGATTATTCACCGCGATTTTAGGGGTTACGCTTGCATGGTTAACGACGGCTTATCAGTTTCCACTCAGAAACTTTTTCCGTTGGGGATTGATGCTTCCACTCGCCATTCCTCCTTATATTGCAGCCTATACGTACCGAACGATGTTCAGCTATACCGGTGTCGTGCAAACGACGCTGCGATATGAGTTTGGGGTTCAAGTAGACCCTGAAGTAATCTCGGTTTCCTCGTTACGGGGTGCAGTGTTTATTTTTACGTTGTTCTTATTCCCATATGTGTATTTGATTACGAAAGCATTTCTCGAAAATCAGAGCTCTTCTTATATTGAAACCGCTAGGCTCCTTGGGCGAAAGCCTTTTGATGTGTTTTTAAAAATCGTCCTGCCCCTCTCCCGCCCTGCAGTGGTTGGTGGCGTTGCACTGGTCGTTTTTGAAGTGTTAAGTGATTACGGGGTGACGAGTTACTTTGGCATTCACACGATTACAACGGCGATTTTTCAGACTTGGTTTGGGATGTACGATGTTGATACGGCGATGCGTCTTGCGGCGTGGTTAATGGTGATTTTAGTTGGAATGGTAGTGGTGGAAAGGTTACTAAGACAGCGGCAACGCTATCATTTAAGTTCGAAATCCAAACCGCTTACTCCGATGAAACTACGGGGTGTTAAGGCAGTAGCCGCATTGAGCTATTGTGCGCTTGTGTTTGGCTTAGGATTTGCCATTCCATTGCTCCAGCTTCTTTCCTGGGCCGGATTAACGTTTGAAAAAGTTTGGGATCTCTCGTTTTTTATCTTGCTAAAACAAACCATTTCGGTTGCAGCTGTTTCATCCGCGCTCATCATCATTCTTGCGGTCGTGGTTGCGAATATTAGTCGGTCGAAGAATGTTTTTTCTTACTTTTTATCTAAAATCATTACTGCTGGCTACTCGATTCCCGGTGCGATCATTGCGATTGGGGTATTGGCGGTGTTCATCGAGTTAGATGGAAAGCTAGCACCGGTTTATGCTTCACTTGGCTGGGGGGAAGCACCGTTGATTTTAAGTATGTCCTTGTTCATGCTGATTGTCGGCTATACCATCCGTTTTATGGCGACAGGCTTTAATGCGATTGAAGTGGGGTTTGAAAAGGTCGGTACGAAATACTTGGAAGCGGCGCGGATGCTAGGAAACGGCCGAACAATGGCCTTTTTCAAGGTCGACCTCCCCTTAATCAAAGGGGCTTTGCTGAGCGGGTTTATTTTAACGTTTGTGGAAATTACCAAGGAGTTGCCGCTCGTCTTGCTGCTGCGCCCGTTTAACTTTGAGACGCTTGCCACAAAGGCGTTTCAATATGCAAAAGACGAAATGATTCATGAAGCAGCAATCCCATCGTTGATGATTATTGCGATTAGTTCGTTGTCGGTTGTGCTATTTTATTTCATTGAAAAGAGGGTGAAACAATGAAGGTTTTAGAGGTAGAAGGACTGACCTTTTCCTTTCAGCGTGGCGAGGAGCCGATTTTATCGGACGTCTCCTTTTCGATAAAAAAAGGCGAAATCGTCGGCGTCCTTGGGCAGAGCGGGAGTGGCAAAAGTACGTTGCTACGCTTGATTTCTGGGTTAGAGATTCCTTGGGGCGGCTCGATTTCGGTTGCGGGCAAACCTGTGGTCAATCAACGTTTGTTTGTGCAACCCGAGAAGCGTGGCATTGGCATGGTGTTCCAGGATTATGCATTGTTTCCGCATATGAATGTGCGTGACAATATTTTATTTGGATTGAACAAGATGAGCCGGGCCGAACGGAAAAACCGGTTGAATGAAATGCTTGAGCTTGTACAGATGACGGACTTTGCGAAGCGCTTCCCGCACGAATTGAGTGGTGGTCAACAGCAACGGATTGCCCTTGCTCGGGCGTTGGCTCCGAAGCCAGAAGTATTGTTAATGGATGAACCTTTTAGTAATTTGGATGCTGATTTAAAGGCGTCGATTCGGTCTGAACTGCGGTCGATTTTAAAAGCAGCAGGAATGACGTGCATGATGGTCACACATGACCGCAAAGATGTGGACGCGATTTGTGATCGCAGCTTTTCGTTGAGTGAAGATTCAGCGGCACGGAAGGTTCACATGCAGTCGCTTTAGTCAGGAAAACGAACCGAAAGCCTGCTCGAAGATGAGCAGGCTTTCGTTAGTATGTCCTTGAACCTCTTACATATAGAACGACCATCACCAATATAATAGCCCCAACGAAAAGGAACGGTCCGACACCCGAACTAAATACAATAAAAACACGTAGATTTTTCACGAGGGTGATGATGATATACAAGATCAAAAACGCAGCAAGCACTCCAATTACCGGCAAATACTTATTTCGTCGTCGCCTCAATCAACCAGCCCCTTCTTTAGAAGCTCTGATGCAGATGAAATATGCAATTGCTATCGAAGGATAGCAGCTTTGGCCATCCTTTCCTTGATACTACCCTATGCTCGCCTTGCCTTGTACTATTCTAAAATTATGTTGGACTATCTTCTCAGTGTTTTCCGTTGAATCCAATACACGGTGACAACCGTAACCAACGATAGAAAACTGATGATACTGTTGATCGCATCCGGAATGGAAAAGAAGTTTTTGAGAATCATGATTCCGATGACAATGACATAAATGAGTAACGCATTCTCTGCGATTTTTTTCACGGTGGTTGCTCCTTACTTTGCTTTTAGTTGGTCGATGTATTGCTTCCCTTCGACTAAACTCAACCCAAACTCCTGGCGAGCACGGCGAATCGCCTCGATTTCTTTGCCTTCCTTGATTAGTTGACGCAACTCTTTGTTTACCGGCGGTTCCGGCAGCTTCACTTTGTCGGTAAGTCGGTTGATCGTCTCACTCATCGCCTTGATGCGATGCTCCATCTTGCTAATTTTCGTCAATAAATAAATGATCAGGACCAGTAACAAAAGATCAAAAGAAAGACCCATTCCTGGTTCAACTCGCTTTCTGTTTTATCTAGTAAAAGTGACTATCTCTCAGTCTAGTTTTATGCAAACCCACTATTCTCTAGTTTACCATAGGCACTTTCTGTTGTGGACCGAACGCACGAGGCGGAAAATAACTGGGTGGGATTAATTGGATGGTGCCTGGCACCATCCAGTAATTTTCCAAAAGAAAGAAAGAAAGAAAGCAAGAAAGAGAGAACAATGAGGAAGGGATTGATTTGTTGGTTTGGGAGGGTTTGGTGGGTGGGCTCTTGTAGCGTTGGGGGGAAGGGAGTTTGATTATAACTAGAATAATAGAGATTGGGTGAGTATGGTGGCGATGTACTTTCTATCGTTACCTTTTGGCCCACACCCTCCACCGGTTCAGGCACGATACAGACCCTAACATCGTTTTCTAACACACTTCCGCCCACCAAAAGGTATAATTTACCAAACAAACACCACCATCTGCTAGCATTCTGGAAGTATCGCTAGGATATGGGAGTTATTTTAAGAATGAGTCCTGATTCACTCTTCTTAGAAAGATTAGAAAGAGCTGAGCCACAATTAAGCCTGTTTATCACATATGATTGCTTTTCTGATTTTTGTTATAGTTTAAACATCCGCAAAAAATCCCGTTATGTAAACTGATTCATCCTAAATACCTCCTACATTCCTTTCCTCCCCATTCAGATGGACACTGGGAATTTTACGCTATGTTTTATGTTTTATATTGTCATATAGAGTAACGCAATTGATAAGGGGCCTTTCAATGGGTTTCCTTTCATCAAATGGTTTTGTTTTTTTATTATCACAATTGAAGCAAAGCCCTCTGCGAAATTAATCAAAGATGGGAGTTAAAATTTTATATGAAGAATGCTTCAAAAGTTTTTTATGTATCAATTGCCATCGTGACGGCCCTCGTTTTAATGGGTATCATGATGCCATCAACATTAGAACAAATTACTAGTCAGACACAAGGGTTCATTACCGATACATTTGGGTGGTATTACCTTGTCGTTGTTTCATTATTTGTGGCTGTGTGTCTTTATTTATTAGTCAGTCCAGTTGGCCGGATTAAGCTCGGGAAACAGGAGGATCAGCCTGAGTTTTCCCGTCCAACTTGGCTTGCGATGCTTTTTAGTGCAGGTATTGGGGTTGGGTTGATCTTTTACGGAACGGCTGAACCGATTAGCCATTACATGGTTAGTTCTCCTACAGGCCAAGAAGGGACGGATCAAGGGATTAAGGACGCCATGAGGTTTACCTTCTTCCATTGGGGAGTCCATGCATGGGCTGTCTATGGCTCAATTGCCTTGGTCTTGGCTTACTTTACCTTCCGAAAAGGGGAGCTCAGCTTAATCAGTCGTACATTACGACCTTTAATTGGGAAACATGCTGATGGACCAATTGGTAAGGCCATCGATGTCATTGCGGTCATTTCAACTGTCATTGGGGTCGCCACTACATTGGGATTTGGTGCTTCGCAAATTAACGGTGGATTGTCCTACTTATTTGGTATTGACAGCACGATGACTAGTCAAACCATCATCATTCTGATTTTGACAGTCTTATTTATGATTTCTGCCTTAACAGGGTTAAGTAAAGGAATTAAAATCTTAAGTAATGTGAATATGGGGCTTACGGCTGTCCTCTTCTTGATTGTCTTTATTTTGGGACCGACCATTTTTATCTTGAATTTATTTACGGATACAATAGGAAGTTATTTGCAAAACTTCGTGAACATGAGTTTCCGAATTGCACCACTAAATGAAGGCGGTCGCGAATGGATCAACGGCTGGACGATTTTCTATTGGGCATGGTGGATTGCCTGGGCTCCGTTCGTCGGTGTGTTTATTGCTCGAATTTCAAAGGGACGTACCATTCGTGAGTTTGTCGTATGTGTCTTACTCGTTCCGTCCCTCATTAGTTTCCTTTGGTTCTCAACCTTTGGAAGTGCAGCGATCGTCGAAGAAACAGTTGGTCAGATTTCGATTTCCTCATTAGCTACCGAGCAATCTCTTTTCGGCATGCTAGAGGGATTCCCAATTAGCATGGCGCTCTCCTTATTAGCAATTTTAATCATTGTTACGTTCTTTGTGACCTCCGCTGACTCTGGTACGTTCGTTCTAGGAATGATGACCACGAACGGCTCACAAAATCCAAGCGCAGCGATTAAAGTCATCTGGGGAGTGTATCTTTCAATCACAGCGCTCGCCCTCCTCTACTCTGGAGGTCTGCTAGCTCTTCAAAACACGATGATTATCGCCGCTCTGCCATTTTCGGTCGTAATGGTGTTAATGGTAATTAGCTTCCTAAAAGCATTACAAAAAGAAGCAAAAGAGCTCGGCCTTGGCCAGTTCGCATTGGCGCAAAAACGAGCGGTAGCCGCCCAAAACAAAAAGGGTGTCAAAGAAGCGGGATAATAAACATTCAGCAACGTTCCAACATTGGTTGGGACGTTGTTTTTTTGTGGTTTTGTGAATGGGTGGGATTAATTTAGATTTAGGATCGCAGGATATTGTGGTCTGACATCCTACCCTCTAGAAGAATGTGTTTAATACTGAGAGCCTGTTCTAGCGGATTGATTCTATTGTTATCAATCGGGCGGTCCTCCTCTCACTTGGGCACGATAGACCTTCTATCGTTACCTTTTGACTGCACTCTCTTCCTTTTCGGGCACGATAGGATTTCTATCGTGCCCTTTTGACCGACCTCTCCACCCTTTTGGGAACGATAGACCTTCTATTCCTTTTGACCGACATCTTCACCCTCTTCAGGCACGCGAGCCCCATCTCTCCATCCCTCACCCCACAACTCCTTCCAAACACTCACACCCCGTCACAATTTCCCCCGATTGTTTTTGAACATAAAATGAACATCCTTCAGAATCCGTTGACGAGATTTCTAAATCCCATCATAGTATGGATATACTTTGCCCGTTCAAAGTGAACTTTTACATAAAGGAGGATTGTCACAAAGCGAAGGAAAAAAGCGCCTGAACTAGCCAAAAGTGGAGCAAGCTAGTTGACGAGGAGGAGGTTGATCGAATGTTCGGCGGATGCCTCCCGGTTGCGCGCAAAACCGAAATTTTTCCTATAAATCATAAAGGTGACTTTATGGACAAAGAGGAGAAAATGCGCACAGGATGGACAAGGTATAAAGGAAGTTCGGACTAATCAGTGATAAAGGGAGTAACACTACATTAAGTTGCCCCTACTCAAGGAGGAAGACAGAAACTATGTGTGGAATTGTCGGTTATATCGGAAATCAAGATGCGAAGGAAATCTTGTTAAAAGGTCTTGAAAAGCTTGAATATAGAGGATACGACTCTGCAGGAATTGCCGTGAAAAACGAAGAGGCTGTACACGTTTTTAAAGAAAAAGGCCGCATTGCGAACTTACGAAACATTGTCGATGAAACAGTCGCAGCAACCATGGGAATCGGCCATACTCGTTGGGCGACTCACGGGATTCCAAGCAAAGAAAATTCTCATCCCCATCAAAGCACGTCCGGCCGGTTTACATTGGTTCACAATGGCGTCATTGAAAACTACGAACAGTTAAAGCGCGAGTATCTATCAGACGTTGAGTTTGCTAGTGATACCGACACCGAAGTCGTTGTTCAGCTGATTGAAAAATTCGTTACCGAAGAAAACCTAGAAGTTTTAGAAGCTTTTCGTAAAACCCTTACGTTATTACAAGGCTCCTATGCGATTGCCTTTTTAGACGAAAGCGGCAGCGATACTCTCTATGTTGCGAAGAATAAAAGTCCATTGCTCGTCGGCCTTGGGGATGATTTTAACGTCATCGCGAGTGATGCAATGGCGATGCTCCAAGTCACAGATGAATATGTAGAAATCATGGACAAAGAAATTGTTCTCGTGACAAAGGACCAAGTCACAATTGAAAACCTACAAGGTGAACCTGTTAAGCGACCATCGTATAAAGCGGAGCTGGATGCGAGTGATATTGAAAAAGGAACCTATCCATTTTATATGCTAAAAGAAATCGATGAGCAGCCACTCGTCATTCGAAAAATCATACAAACGTATCAAGATGATCAAGGTCAATTAACCATCAATCCTGATATCATCACAACTGTAAACGACGCGGATCGCATTTACATCATCGCGGCGGGAACGTCTTATCATGCGGGGCTAGTCGGTAAACAATTAATCGAAACCATTGCGGAAATCCCAGTTGAGGTCCACATTGCTAGTGAATTCGGCTATAATATGCCGCTGTTATCGAAGAAACCGTTATTCGTCTTCATTTCGCAAAGCGGCGAAACCGCTGATAGCCGTGCCGTGTTGGTTCATGTGAAGGAACTAGGCTATCCGACCTTGACCTTAACGAATGTTCCTGGATCGACTCTTTCCCGTGAAGCGGACTACACCTTATTGCTGCATGCAGGTCCGGAAATTGCCGTTGCCTCCACCAAAGCTTATACAGCACAAATCGCCGTCATGTCGATTCTCGCAAAAGTCGTAGCCGACCACAAACAAAAAGAAGTTCCGTTTGACCTTGTTCAAGAACTTGGTTTAGTGGCCAATGCGATGGAAGTTCTCTGTGATTCAAAAGAAATCCTTGAGATCATGTCAAAAGAGTATTTCACGGATACTCCGAATGCGTTCTTTATCGGACGCGGAATTGATTATTATGTCTGCTTAGAAGGGTCCTTAAAGTTAAAAGAGATTTCGTATATTCAAGCAGAAGGCTTTGCCGGTGGCGAATTAAAGCACGGGACGATTGCGTTAATTGAAGATGGCACCCCGATTATTGCCGTCGCTACTCAAGCAAGCGTCAACCTTAGCATTCGTGGCAATGTCAAAGAAGTGGTTTCTCGCGGAGCGAACCCATGCATTATCTCAATGAAGGGTCTAGACATGGATGAAGACAGTTTCGTAATCCCTGAGGTTCATGAATTGTTGACTCCACTTGTCTCCGTTGTCCCTTTACAACTGTTAGCCTATTACGCAGCTATCCAGCGCGGCTGTGATGTTGATAAACCACGGAATCTCGCTAAATCCGTAACTGTTGAATAACTTGAACTCATAGAATCGGATGTTTCTCACATGGAAACATTCGATTCTTTTTGTTTAAAAGGTCTTTCCCTCTCCAATCGACCCACTTTTTCCTTTTAAAAACCATTTCTTCAAAAGAATAGAAACGCGTGTTTATGTAAAACTAACTTTGTCGGAGAATGGGCGACAAAGTTAGTTTTGCCCTTCATTGAACGTGTTCGCTCTGTGAGATAGTATAAAAATGAATTCATTTTTAAGGAGAGAGACTATGGCTCAATCAAATATAAAAGTGGCTGTCCAAAAGTTTGGGAACTTCCTTAGCTCGATGGTCATGCCAAATATTTCTGCGTTTATCGCATGGGGCTTAATCACAGCTCTATTTATTCCTACGGGCTTCATTCCAAATGAAAGCCTTGCCAAAATGGTCGACCCAATGGTGACCTACTTGCTGCCGATCCTGATTGGATATACAGGTGGTAAGCTTGTCCACGAACAGCGCGGTGCCGTTGTTGGTGCGATTGCAACTGCCGGGGTGATCGTGGGTGCGGATATCCCGATGTTCCTTGGTGCGATGATCATAGGTCCGCTTGGCGGATGGGTCATCAAGAAATTTGACCAAATGATTGAAGGAAAAGTACGTGCAGGATTTGAAATGCTCGTAAACAACTTTTCCGCAGGGATTCTTGGCGGGCTTCTTGCCATCCTTGCGTTTTTAGCCGTTGGCCCTGCCGTTAGTACGTTAACAGGCTTGCTTGTTACAGGTGTGGATTGGCTTGTTGGCGCTGGCTTGCTGCCACTCACAAGTATTCTAATTGAACCGGCGAAAGTTTTATTCTTGAATAATGCGATTAACCACGGAGTACTATCTCCGATTGGAATCGAACAGGTACGAGAAGCAGGAAATTCCATGTTGTTCCTTCTTGAAGCGAACCCTGGACCTGGGATCGGTGTTCTACTTGCGTATATGTTCTTTGGAAAAGGAACGGCGAAACGTTCCGCTCCTGGTGCTGGAATCATTCACTTCTTTGGTGGAATTCACGAAATTTACTTCCCGTACATCTTAATGCGTCCATTGCTTTTCATCGCGGTCATCCTTGGTGGAATGGGTGGCGTGTTCACATTGGTTCTTTTAGGTGGCGGATTAACTGCTCCGTCTTCACCAGGAAGTATCATAGCGATTATAGCGGTTACCCCGCAAAGCGCTAGCTTTTACATCGCCAACATTGCAGCCGTACTAGTCGCAGCAGCTATTTCATTTATTGCTTCTTCCTTTATTTTAAAAACAGGAAAAGAAACAGATGATGATATCGAAGCCGCAGCCAAAAAGATGCAAGATATGAAAGGCAAGAAAAGCTCTGTATCCAATGTTTTAACAGAAGATCAAGGAGCACTTCCTGATAATGTTTCTAAAATTATCTTTGCTTGTGATGCCGGAATGGGCTCAAGTGCCATGGGTGCTTCCCTTCTTCGTAAAAAAGTAAAAGAAGCCGAGATGGATATTGCTGTTACCAATATGGCGATTAGCAACCTACCTTCCGATGCACAAATTGTCATCACCCAGGAAGAGCTAACACCACGAGCGAAGAGCAAAGTTCCAAATGCATATCACATTTCCGTCGATAACTTCTTGTCTAGTCCTGAATATGACAAGCTCATCAGTGAATTGAAGTTCCCAGCCAACTCAGAGCTTCATGAACTTGTGGATGATGCAGAGGAAAACGGAACAGACAACTCAGATGAGCAAGAAACCGTCAAAGATGATGATTTACTTCGTCCGGAAAATGTCTTCTTGAATCAAGAGTTTGCCAATAAAGAAGAAGCAATTCGCTTTGCCGGAAGAGTCCTTGTCGATGCGGGTTACGTTGAAGAAAGCTATATTGAAGCGATGATCGAGCGAGACAATATCACTTCTACTTTTATGGGCAATGATGTAGCCATCCCACATGGTACCGAAGAAGCGAAGAAAGCCGTGCTTAAATCAGGATTTACCGTTCTTCAAGTACCAAATGGCGTTGATTTTGATGGTCAAAAAGTACGTCTGATTTTCGGTATTGCTGGAAAAGATGGCACCCATCTTGAAATCCTATCTGGAATTGCCGTTACATGTTCAGAAATGGAGAATATCGAGAAACTGGTTTCTGCTAAGACTGCTCAAGAAATCATCGATATCCTTGGCAAAAAATAAACACAATCATGTCACGAATAGAAAAGCATATTTTTATGCTTTTCTATTCCTATTTTCTACCTATTTCACGAGGAATGAGTTGATCCTATGCATTTTACCTCGAGAGAAAAAGACATTATTGAACTGATTATGAAAACCTCTGGAAAGCATACGGTCACATCAATTGCCTCTTTCCTAAATGTCAGCACCAGAACGGTACAACGCGATTTGAAGACAGCGGAAACACTTCTCCAACAGTTTGGACTACGATTATCACGCAACCATCATCAAGGATTGTCCATTGAGGGGAAGAATGAACAAGTCTTTCGGTTGATGCAGTTTTTGGCTGGTCGGGAACCAATCGACCAAACCCCGCAGGAACGGAAACTCCGTCTTCTGCTTGCCATTCTCGAGGAAGAATTTTATAAAACTTCTGTTCTGGCCAGCACCATTGGCACAAGTCCGGTTACCTTGACAGCGTATTTGGATGAACTTGCTGATTGGCTTACTCCTTTTCAATTGCAACTTACTAGGAAAAGAGGAGTCGGAGTCGAGCTTCATGGCTTGGAGGCAAACAGACGAAGAGCGCTTGCCCACTTTTATCTTCAATATTTTCAAGAAGAATTTATTGAAAAACTGTATTTGCTGGAAAAAGGAACTCTTAATGAGGATAAAATTTTACATTATTTTTCCCTAGACTATTTCCGCGAGGTCAATTCGCTCGTTCATTCAGCTTTTCATCATGCACATGCCCGGCCTACCGATACCGGATACCTAGAAATTGTCGTACATACTGTAATCACCTTACAAAGGATTGAATCCAACTTTTCGATCGAGCCAAACTCTGGTCTATCGGACAACGAAATAGCTCCAGAGTATGAAGTGATGCTCAAGATTGCCAAAGTGCTGGAAGAAAAGTTCGATCTTGCTTTTTCAGAACAAGACATCCTCTACTTGGCACAAATTCTGAAAGGCACGAAGCTTTGGGGAGTTCAAGATGCTCCATACGAGCGGATTGTTCTTGCGCAGAGAATCAAAAATGTCATCCACGCTGTTTCCGAGCAAATCCATGTCGATTTGACGGATGACTTTTCATTATTCCAGGGGCTGCTCGCCCATATGGAACCTTCGCTTTTTCGAATGAAACAAGGAATGGAATCGTTCAATCCTTTAAAAGAAGAAATTAAACGGAAATACCCAGTGTTGTTTATGGCCGTGCAAAATAGTGTGGAAGCCGAGTTTAGCGAAATACCCCACTTTCCTGAAGATGAGATTGCGTTTATCGCTCTTCATTTCGGCTCCGCATTAGTCTTGCAGGAGGAGAATTTATCGATGAAAGCCTTGGTGATCTGTCCGACAGGCATCGGAACGTCAAAGATGCTTGCAAGCCGGGTTAAAAAAGAAATCCCCGAGATTGACACCATTGATATATCGTCGATCAAAGAGATAGGCGAAAAGCTGGATTTAGAAGACTACGATGTCATTCTTTCCACTGTACGCCTGCCGTTTATCAGCACGGAATATGTCCTGGTCAACCCGCTATTGAGTGAGGAAAACATCGATACCATTAAAGAGTATTTGCAAAATCATCTTGATTCGCTCACCAAAAGCAACCGATATCAGAAAATCACGCAAAAAGATCCTTTGCCACCACCCACAGATCAAACGATTGTGCTGAGGGATCTGCTTCAGGATTTAAAAGCAATGCAGCAGAGCGTGGAGTCCATTATCCAGAACTTCCGCTTTTACCGAATCGATCGCCGGGCAAGCCAAGAACAGATTTTAGAAACCATGCTCAAAAGTGCCGAACAGGATCAACTCCTAACAAACCCTGACGCTGTCCTGAATTCACTCAGAGAGCGGGAACAGAAGGGTGGTCTGGGGATTCCAGAAACCAATATTGCCCTTTTCCATGCAAGGGACCCACATGTGCATGAACTGATTTTCCAGATTGCCCACTTGCCCTATCCTTGTCATGTCAAAGGGATGGATGGCCATGAAGTGGTGATGAAGAACCTATTTCTCATGCTCGCTCCTGCAGAATTAAGTCTACGAGAGCAGGAGATATTAAGTTTGATTAGTACCAATATTATTGAATCTGATGAGGCCCTGCTGATCTTTTCTTCAGCTAATGAGGAACTGATTTACAAGCGGCTAGAATCCATTTTAGTAGACTATCTTCAATCGCATTTTAAAAATAAACCATAAAGGAATGATCACATGAAAAAAGCAGTACATTTTGGCGCAGGTAACATTGGCAGAGGCTTTATTGGAGCCCTCTTTTCACAGTCTGGATACCACGTCGTGTTTGTCGACATCGCCGATCAAATTATTGACCAATTAAATGAGGAAAAACAGTACAAGGTTAAGCTGGCAACAGATGCTCAAGAAACGGTAACGGTCGAAAATGTGTCAGGCCTAAATAACCTGAAACAAGAAAACGAAGTCATTGAAACCATTAAGGATGCCGCTTTCTTAACGACGGCGATTGGACCAAATATTCTTCCACGGATTGCACCGTTAATTGCCAAAGGACTAGCAGCAAGAGTCGAGGCAAACACTGAAAAACTTTATGTGATTGCTTGTGAAAATCAAATTTCCGCAACAGACCTATTAAAAGGGTATATTATGGAGCATTTGGACGAAGCAACAAAAGAAAAGGTATTGGCCAACGTTGCGTTTTTAAATTCAGCGGTTGACCGGATTGTGCCAATCCAAAACAACCAAGGATCGCTTGATGTTTTAGTTGAGCCTTACCATGAGTGGGTGGTTGAAACGACAGAAGAAATTCCTCCAATCGAAGGAATGAAAATTGTCCCTGAACTAGCTCCATTTATTGAACGTAAACTGTTTACCGTCAACACTGGGCATGCGGTAATCGCGTATTTTGGTTACCTTGCCAACAAAGAAACCATTGACCAAACACTTGCCGATCAAGAAATCACGAATCAAGTAAAAGCAACATTAGGTGAAACCGGTGCTTACTTAATCCATCAATACAACCTGGATCCAACCGAGCATCAACAGTATATTGATAAAATTATCGGCCGTTTCCAAAACGCTCATCTAAATGACGGCGTCACAAGGGTTGGTCGTTCCCCAATCCGAAAGCTTGGCCCAGAAGACCGCCTCTTGCGCCCAGCATTACAAGCGCAAAAAGCAGGTCTCTCATATACCAACCTAGCCAAAGCAATTGCAGCAGCCTTGTTGTTTGATTACAAAGAAGATGAAGAAGCAGTCAAGCTACAGTCAATGATTCAAGAACAAGGAGTAGCTCAGACACTTAAAGAAGTATGCGGTTTAGAAGAATCCAACGAATTGACGAAAGAAATTATCAGCCACTATGAAGCGTTAAAAGGATAATCCCTTTTTCAGGTCACGATCTCGTTTTGGTCGTGGCCTTTTGTAGTATTATGACCTCTTGTTCACTTTTTCGTTTCGTTTTTTAAGCCTCCCCTCTTTTTGGGAACGCGAGAACCCTCTTGCGTTCCCTTTTTCACGAACTCCTCTCTCTTCCGGGAACGTGAGAAATCCCTTGCGTTCCCTTTTTCACGACTCCTCTCTTTCCGGGAACGTGAGAACTTCCTTGCGCTCCCTTTTTCACGATTCCTCTCTCTTCCGGGAACGCGAGTACTCCCTTGCGTTCCCTTTTTCACGACTCCTCTCTCTTCCGGGAACGCGAGAACTTCCTTGCGTTCCCTTTTTCACGACTCCTCTCTCCTTTGGGAACCTGAGAACCCTCTTGCGTTCCCTTTTCCACGACTCCTCTCTCTTCTGGGAACGTGAGAACCCTCTTGCGTTCCCTTTTTCACGACTCCTCTCTCTTCCGGGAACGTGAGAAACCCCTTGCGTTCCTAATACACCCCCTCTCCTCTCTTTTGGGCACGGATTGTTCTAACGGAAAGACGTAGAACGAAAAGGTTCACCTCCACGAAAACGGATGCTATCATTATTTAAAACCCACTACCGATCGTCATACTGTATAAATAAAGGAGCTACAGATCCATGCAATCAGTCATTTTTGACCTGGATGATACTTTGTACGACCGCACACAACCATTAAGAAAAGCCTTCTTAGAACAGGTGGATCATCCCAACGTTTCTTTTGAACACTTTTACCGTATTTATCAAACCTACAGTGACATTGCTTTTGAGCAAGTAAAAGATCAGCAAATGACACTAGAGGAATCTCATATTTTTAGAATCAGCGAAACTCTCCTTGAGCTCGGAATGAAGATTAGCAAAGAGGACGCGCTAAGCTTTCAGACATCCTATGCACACTATCAACAACAGATTGAGCCCTTCCCTTTTATCCAAGAGATTCTGGATTTTCTACAGGACCAAGGGGTTCAAACTTGCATCATGACAAACGGTCCCACACCGAATCAACGAAATAAAGTCAAAAATCTTGGCTTAAGTTCTTACTTCAACCCAGAAGAGATTATTGTTTCCTCCGAAGAAGGCGTGGCAAAACCAGATCGGCAAATTTTTAATATCGCTGAGCAAAGATTTCAGCTAATGAAAGAACAGACCTGGTACATCGGGGACAGTTATCATCATGATATTGTCGGGGCCGCAAGCTCCGGATGGAAGACCATTTGGTTAAATCAGAATAACCAAAAACCGATTGACTCTCCTTATCGGCCAACTAAATCTGTCATCTCAACCTTGGAGTTAAAAGAATACTTGATGGAGCTGTTTCAATAATTCTCAAGCTTGACCAGTACTCCCCAAGCTTGGGAACGCACTCCCCTGCGTTCCCCCTGACCATGCTGAACACCTAATCTCAACAAAAAAACCGGTTCCCCGCCAAATCAGCAGGAACCGGTCTTTATTTTAACCTAACTAAAGGCAATCTAAGCCTCGACAACTTCTTTCCGTTCATACACTTCCTGATCAAACTCGCCAGTCATTCGGCTTGTAAGAATTCCGGTTGTCATCCCGCCGCTTACGTTCAGCGCGGTACGGCCCATGTCAATCAGTGGCTCAACGGAAATCAACAATCCAACAATCGCGAGCGGAAGGTCCATAACAGACAACACGATCAACGAAGCAAACGTCGCTCCACCTCCGACACCAGCCACTCCGAATGAACTGATCATCACAACGAAAATCAGCATCAAAATGAAGCCAGGATCTAACGGATTAATGCCAACAGTCGGCGCGACCATGACCGCAAGCATCGCTGGGTAAATCCCCGCGCAGCCGTTTTGGCCGATGGATAAGCTAAACGGCCCAGCAAAGTTCGCGATTCCCTCAGACACGCCGAAGTCTTTTGTTTGCGACTTAATGTTCATCGGCAATGTTCCCGCACTCGAGCGAGAAGTGAAGGCAAACATCAATGTAGGCCAGCCTTTTTTCACGTATTGAACTGGGTTTAACTTTGCAAAGCTTAGTAAAATTAAATGCACGCTAAACATTAAAATCAGTGCAACATAGGATGCGATGACAAACTTTCCTAAGCTGACAATCGCTTCATAATTACTAGTTGCTGCGACTTTGGTGATCAACGCAAGGATGCCGTATGGCGTCAAGCGAAGCACCAAGGTCACGATTCGCATAATGATGCTGTAGAATGCATCCACGATTTTCGCGAACAACTCGGCTTGTTCAGGCTGCTTGCGTCTCACACCAAGGAATGCCACCCCAACAAACGCAGCAAAAATGACGACCGCAATTGTCGATGTTGCCCGTGCACCCGTTAAGTCAGCAAACGGATTGCTTGGAATCATTTGAACCAACTGTTGCGGCACAGTTAAATTCTCTACCTCTGTTACGCGATTAGCCAGTTCCGCATTGCGAGTCGCTTCCGCTTCCCCTTCTGTCAACTGAACGCCATCAAGTCCGAAGCCGATGGTTGTGCCAATTCCAATCGCAGCTGAAATCGCCGTTGTTCCGATTAAAATCCCAATCACAAGGAAACTAATTTTCCCAACATTGTTAACTAGTTTCATGCGTGTAAACGCACCTAAGATTGAAATGAACACAAGTGGCATAACCACCATTTGCAGCAACCGAACATAACCGGTGCCAACGATGTTCATCCACTCAATTGTTCCGCCGGTAACGTCAGACGCCGATCCATAAACTAAATGAAGTAAAAAGCCAAATACAATTCCTAACCCTAAACCTGTGAACACTCGCTTTGAAAACGAAACATGCTTTCGTTGCATCACAAACAAGACGCCAAGCAAAGCAAGGAACACAGCAATATTTATAATAATAAAAAGGTTCTCCATTTGATGTCCCTCCTAGTTGTTCTTTTCTATAGGATATTCATTTGAATTCGAAATAATCCTGAGCTATCATACAACGATTATTCCTACCTGTCAAATAGGAATAATTAGCTTTCACTTATGACGTTTGTCGCCGCCGTTGAACGTGGGGATTTTCACATTTGGCAGGTAGGGCATATTGCTGAAGGAATGGACATTTTCACTGGAGTTCAGGCTGGGAATGTTCCCGATGAGAATGGACGCTCTCCGGAGGGCTCGATCTTCGCAAAGGTGGAGGATCGATTTTTATCGGTATATGAAGCCGCGAAAGAGCGGGAGAAAGAATTGGCGAATACCGTAAAAGGATCGTGTGAATTTTTCAACAATTTGACACATCCTATTTGTTTACAATCCCCCCTAGCGTGTTATACTTAAGTTGACATAGGAGCTTTAAGCCAAACGAAACCAAAAGTGGTACGCTTTGTGTGGCAGGACCGCACAGAGTCCATACTTAGTGCTATTGACCACAGCACTGTAGCAAGAAAAGCCCTCCCGACCAGAGGGCTTTTTTCTTGCAAACACATCGGATCACGGAACGCCTCATGCTATCTCCCCGCCCCTATAGTGGTGTTTCGAGTAGGTGCACACCTCGCTTAGGGGACCAACCTAACACGAGAATTAACGGTTCGTATATTTATCGTCCCGGTTTCATATAATGTGTTTGTGTCTTCCGTTACTGTAAGACAGTTGAGACCATTTCCACCACAGCCTGTAGCATTGATAAGTCTAAGCCTAACCAGCGCGCAAGGAATAGGAGGCCAGTTCCTGCGACCAACAGGACCAACGGCATCCAGGCTGTCACTATGGCAGCCCTTCCTTCTGCTAACATTTTATAAGCTTTCGCCTCTCTCAAAGACATAGGTAACTTTTTCTTCGCCACGAAACCCATCCTCCCTTCAAAGAAGAATGAGGGGCAGGGACATACCTACTCTTCTAAATTTTACCATCTATTTCGCGTTTCTAATAGATGGTTTTCTGAATTTTTAATATATTTAACATAAAAAACTTGCAAAACATGTGTTTACACGCAGGTAGGCGGTGGCTTACCTGCTTTTTTGTTGTTGAAAGAGGGTTTGAGCTGGGGTCTGCTTAAAATTTTGTTTAGTATCTTGTTACTTTTGTTCAGTATCTTAGCATGGACAGTTTCTCTTTCAAATGCCGGAGAACACCCTCCAAGCTGCCCCCATCAAACGTTTGATTGATTTTCACTTGGTGGATTAAGGTTTAACGGTGTTTAGGCGGAAGTAAATTGCTGCGTAGTGGGTTTGTGAAAATTTCCCGTTTGTAGAGTAAAATGAATTTTTCGTAGAGCATAACACTATTTTGTAGAGTAAAGTTAATTTTCGTAGAGCAACCTGAACTTTTTGTAGAATAAATTAATTTCTCGTAGAGCAAATCACCTTTTAATTTAGGTTGACCACCTCTACCTTGTTCATGGCTCATTCTAGTCTTTTTATAAAACAAGGAAAGTGCCCCCCCTTTTCGTTGCGATTCACGCTAGATTTATAGAGAAAAAACAGCTCTTTCATAATGCAAATCACCTATAATCAAAAAAATCCTATTCCTCCCCTCTCCCCCATCTAAGGACTTACTCCAAAAAAATTTGACTATCCTTTCGCAAGTGATTACCCTAAAAAGGAATTTATTATGTCATCCGTTAAAGGGGTCCTTTCGATGCGTAGTTTGTCATTAAGGTTTGGAGATTTGTCACCGTCTCAACTACTTGTATCTTTTTATCTTGTTGCTGTCATTATTTCCGTCACTTTGCTTAGTCTTCCGATTACGACAAAGCCTGGGGTGGAATGGTCGTTTGTTGATGTGCTGTTTACTGCTGTTAGTGCGATTAGTGTCACAGGACTTGGAGTGGTATCCACCGCCGACACCTTTAGTACACCAGGTGTTTTTATTCTGATGTTCATTTTACAGTTTGGTGGCATCGGAATCATGACGTTAGGAACGTTTTTTTGGTTGATTTTAGGAAAAAAAATTGGCTTAAAAGAGAGGGTTCTCATCAAGGCTGACCAAAACCAAAGTCATTTGTCTGGGCTTGTGAAACTCATGATTAACATTCTCATGATCATTGTTCTGATTGAAGTTGTGGGTGCCTTGGTGTTAGGGACGTATTTTTTATCTTACTTTCCAACCTGGCAGGAAGCCTTTTTACAAGGGCTGTTCGCATCAGTTAGTGCCACCACGAATGCGGGCTTCGATATTACCGGGGAGTCGCTCATTCCGTTTGCCCACGATTATTTTGTGCAGACCGTCAACATCATTTTGCTTACTTTAGGGGCGATTGGATTCCCTGTTTTGATTGAGTTAAAGGATTATTTTGTCTCCAGAAAAGCTGGTAAGCACGGTCATTTCTCTTTATATACCAAATTAACCACCACGACGTTTTTCGGTTTGATGCTCTTTGGGACGGTCGCCATTTTACTATTAGAGTTCAACCATTTCTTTGCGGATAAAACGTGGCATGAGTCGTTTTTCTACGCCTTCTTTCAATCATCGACAACCCGAAATGGCGGTTTGGCGACTGTTGACGTGAGCCAGTTTACAAACCCAACTCTACTTGTCCTTAGCGCCTTAATGTTTATTGGAGCTTCCCCAAGTTCAGTCGGTGGTGGCGTCCGGACCACGACGTTTGCGATTATTCTCTTATTTATATACAGTTTTGCACGAGGTCGAAAATCGGTGAAAGTGTTTAACCGTGAATTCGATCCTGAAGATATTCTAAAATCCATGGCTGTCATGGCTACGGCGCTCCTCCTTTGCTTTTTCGCTGTGATCGTTCTTTCTATTACCGAGCCGTTCTCGACGATTCAATTGATCTTCGAAGTCACCTCGGCGTTCGGAACAACCGGTTTATCAATGGGAATCACGGCTGACTTAAGCACCTTCGGCAAGTTTGTTCTTATTTTATTAATGTTCATTGGACGAATTGGCATTCTATCGTTTATCACCATCATCGCGAAACCAGGAGGAGATGATTTGTATCATTATCCTAAAGAAAAAGTGATTATTGGCTAAAAATGAGGCAGGTTTTACCTACTTGCTGTATAAAAGGAGGAAAACCATGAACATCCTTTTTATCATGTTAGGTGGTTTTTTCGGCGCGCTTTCTCGCTTTCAACTAGGCGAATGGATTCATACTGACCAAGGATTTCCCCTCGGAACCTTGGCTGTCAATTTGCTTGGCTGCCTCGTTCTAGGTTGGTTTACGGCGTTTGCTAAACGAAAAGGACTGCGCGCTGAATATAGCTTGCTTATCGGAACCGGATTTTTAGGCTCTTTTACAACGTTTTCTACCTTTTCGGTTGAAACCATTAACCTGATAACAACCGGAGAAATCTTCCTGGCCGTCACATATGTGCTAATCAGCATTATCGCTGGTTTGTTACTGGCTTTTGCCGGATTTAAATTCGCGACGAGAGGAGGCCAAATCAAATGACGTCTCTTCTCATTGGACTCGGTGGAGCAATCGGCGCGCTTTGCCGCTACTATCTCGGTTTGCTGGTGACCCGCAAAGCCAGCACGCCTTTCCCGCTCGGCACCTGGGTGATCAATGTAACTGGCTCTTTGTTGCTTGGCATTGTTTTTAACTTACATAACAAAGAAATGATAGCAGATTCACTGTTCTGGCTTGTGGGCATTGGGTTTTGCGGGGCTTATACGACGTTTTCAACGTTTGGAAATGAGGCAGTGCAGCTGTTGGTTGCGAATAAAATGAAACTTGCGGTGATTTATGTGCTCACCTCTGTGATTGTGTCTTGTATTGCTGGTTGTATTGGATTTCTGTTTTAATCAGTCTTTATCTACATATTTTGGTGACTTATTGGAAAAATAAGAGTCAGGATAAGGATGATGGAGGTTTAGTATGGATCAGGGACATCAGATTAGACTCACCGCCGGAGAAGTAACACAGCTCTGGGCTCAATATATGAATGATAGTGGCAGTGTCTGTATGCTTACTTATTTTGCTGAAAAGGCCGAAGATGAAGACATTAAGCCATTAATTGAATATGCACTGAAAATATCTCAAAACCATATTGAAAAGTTAACCAGCATTTTTAAAGAAGAAAAGTTTGCGATTCCATATGGATTCAAGGTTGAAGAAGATGTCAATCTCCAAGCCCCACGATTGTATTCCGATAGCTATGCGCTCACCTTTGTTCATCAAATGGCGATGATTGGACTGACCAATTACGCGGCGGCAGTTTCTGCTTCGGTTCGCGAGGATATTTCCGATTATTATATGGAATGCCTGAGCGAGACGATGGAATTATTTAAAAAAGCAAAGCAAGTTTTACTACAAAAGGGATTAATGATTCGCGCCCCTTATATCCCAAATTTGGCCGAAATCGAATTTGTAAAAAAGCAAAGCTTTGTCTGGGACATTTTTGGCAACAAGCGCCCGTTGATTGCCGCTGAAATCAGCAACTTGTTTTCAAACCTTCAACGAAACGCTTTAGGCGCAGCTACTCTGACCGGCTTCGCTCAAGTTGCACAGAGCAAGGAAGTGACGGATTTTTTTATTAAAGGCATTGAAATTGCCAAGAAACACGTGCGTATTTTTAGTACAAAATTGGAGGAAAGCAATCTCCCTTCTCCGACCACCTGGAGCTCTGAAGTGACCGACAGCACCGCGAAAACATTCTCGGATAAACTGATGCTGTTTTTCACTTCAGGTATGATTTCGCTCAGCGTCGGCTACTACGGGACAGCGGTTGCGCAAAGCCCACGGGTTGACATTGGGATCATGTATAATCGCTTGTCTGCTGAAGTTCAGCTTTACTCGGAAGATGGAGCCAATTTGATGATCAAAAACGGCTGGCTCGAACAACCGCCGATGGCGCCCGACCGAGATGAATTGGCGCGTAAAAAGAAGAAATAAGAAACAGCCAGGTTGCGAGGACCTGGCTGTTTTGGTTTTAAAGCGGGATGTGGAGACCTGGTTGTGCGCTTCACCTTAACCTTCATAGATTAGGGTCTTCCCTGTTCCATACTCACCGAAACGCCGGTGGAACCCGAAGCCAACCTTTTTCCTCCATCAACGGCTTGAATGTTAACGCGAACATGATTTTTCTCATTTGAAATTTAGCGAACATCCAGCTCACATCGGCCCTTACCGACTCGGATAAACCGCGGGCGGCGTAGGTAATTCCTAACGTAAGATTATTCGCAATGAGATTGGCGATTTCGTTGTCTGAGAGTTTTGCGGCTTCAGGAATTTCCGTGAACTCCACTCTTGGCTTTTCTGGCAACGTGACCGGAGAAGCAACACCTACATCTGCTAAGAACTCCCGCAATTCCACAATCATCGGCTTTTGGACATTCTCAATTACATCCACTAATTTTTCTTTCAACTCTTCATCCTGAACCACATTTAACGCCGCTTGCTCTTCGCGTAAAAACTGTTCCGCTCCACCTAAAAACAGCCATAAGTTGCCGCCTTCCCCAACATTGACCGGCTTTTTCTCTCCGTCTAAAAACGGTTTGAACGTATTTCTCATGATTTCCATTAAGTTCATCGTGCTTTCCTACTCTCTTTTATTTTTCCATTTTATATTTTCCTAAAAATGGTATTTGTAACCAAATGTTTTAATGGTTGTATCCGTTGTCTGAATAGAGTTAAAATTAAGGTAATTTCTGTCATTAAAGGGAGATGTTTTCATGAGCAAGCCTTTTCCAATTGAGTGGGTCCGTTCGAAGTTTCCTGCGCTCACACGGACATTAAATGACACTCGCTATGTGTATTTTGATGGCCCAGGCGGCACGCAAATGGTCGATAACGCGGCCAACGGAATGGTGAAATATATTTCTGGCGGGATGGCCAACCTCCATGGGCCGTTTGCGACCAGCATTGAAACGGACTTGTTGCTTGATCAAGCACGGGAAGCCGTAGCGGATTTACTAGGCTGCGAGGCCCGTGAAGTGGCGTTTGGTGCCAATATGACCTCACACGCGTTTGCCATCGCGCGGTCGCTTGCTGGTTGGATTGATGAGGGCGATGAAATCGTCGTGACACAATTGGATCACCGTGCGAACGTTGACCCGTGGCTGACACTCGCGCGCGATCGCGGTGCGGTGGTGAAGTTTATTGAACTGAACCCTGACACATACCGGTTAGACCTTGAGCAGCTTGATACAGTGATTACCGAGAAAACCAAAATTGTCGCAGCTGGGATGAGTTCGAATGTCACCGGAACCGTGACCGATGTTGCGCGTATTGCAGCCCGTGCTCATGAAGTTGGTGCGGTTATGGTCGTCGACGCCGTCCACGCGGTCCCGCATTTACCGATTGATTTTAAAAAAATCGGTTGTGACATTTTGCTGTGTTCCGCGTACAAATTCTTCGGACCACATGTTGGAATTGCTGTCATTCAAGCAGATTTGTTTGAAAAATTGCCAGTGTATAAGCTAGACCCAGCTCCTGCTGAGATTCCGTTTAAATTGGAGACCGGTACTCAGAATCATGAAGGCATTGCTGGAGTATGCGGCGCGATTCAGTTTATTGAGAGTTTAGGAGCAGGCGAGACGCGGCGTGAGCGAATTGTTTCCGGGATGACCATGATCGATGAATATGAAAAGAGATTAGGCAACGAACTGGAAGGATTTTTACGTGGATTGCCTGGAGTCCAGCTGTATCGTGCAGACAGCGGCCCGCGCACCCCAACCTTTGCTTTTACAATTGCTAATCTGAATTCACGCGACGTTTGCCGCTGGTTTGCCGAGCGTTATTCAATGGCCATCGCCGACGGAGACTTCTACGCCTCCACCATGGCGAAAAAACTTGGCCTTAGCCCTGACGGCTGGATCCGGATTGGGCTCGCTCCGTATAACACGCTGGAAGAGATTGAGTTGTTTAAACAAGGGATGCTAGAGTTGGTGGCTGAGAAGGTTGAAAAATAGAGTTTATGACATGACGTGCAGGAGGGCTTCTGCACGTTTTTTTGCTGGGGTCTATATGGTGTCTATTTTACTTGTATTCTCGCATTTAACTGCCTCACCCCGCTCCAAGTCCGCCAAATAAAAAAATCAGGCCCACCTTCGGACCTGACTTTTCATTACCGCTTCGAAAATCCTACCCACAATAGTTTGACCCAATCCATCACAGGTTCTTCTTTTAAAAGTTTTAGATCAAGTCGCAAAAAATCTAAGCGCGTGATGAACGGCTCATCAACTCGAGCGACTTGGTTCGGGTTTTCTAGAACCGTTTCACCTGGTTCAAGGCCTTCCTTGACTTCAACGCGACCACCGACGGCAAGTCCCATTTTGACTTGGCGGCGTTCAATTTTCCCAGTTCGTGTTAGCACGTACAAATAGCTTCCCTTTTCAATCTGCTTATCAGCGACTGTTACGGCGCCAATAGCTTCATCCAACACAATCGTGATGTCCACATGCGAACCGTGCACCAAGCCTGGGGAAGAATCATTTTCTGTGTCAGCTGCAGCCACTTCTGCGTTCACCGGCACTTCTGGATCTTCCAACAGTTCATCTGGTTCTGGATTAGTGTCGATTCCATCCGCACTTTCCGCTTCATTCTCTTGGTTTGCGGTTCCACTTGCTGATTCTGCTTCATTCTCTTGGTTTGCGGTTCCTCTTGCTAATCCCGCTTCATCTTCATTGTCCGCAGTTCCACCCGCTGGTTTCAAACGATTCTCAAGGTCCGTATTACCACCCGCGGATTCCACCCCATTTTTACCGTCCACACTTCCACCTGCTGGTTTCAAGTTACTCCCGGCTCCCGTTCCTTCACCTTCGACTCCATCCGCTGACCCTGCTGCACTCTCGTCTGCCTCCAGCACATCATCAGCAAGTCCTTCCTGCGACTCTTCCTCTTCTTCTTCCTCGGTGAGTTCAAGTTCAACTTCAAACGGAAACTCGCTTTCTTTTTTTACATCAGGCTCGTTCTCTGAATGACCGGCGATTTTCGTTAGTTTACCACCAACAACATCGGGCACCAAATCAGACGAAACGTAAACCTCCATCCCCTCTTTCACGTTCAACAAGTCTTCCTCCGCGAATGCGCCGCGCACTTTCGGGTGGTCGGAAATGATCGTCATAATCGGGTTTTTCAAATCATATTGAATCTGTTTCACTGTTCCATCGACATTGCTTGGGACAGCCACCTGACTGTCCACATCCAGCGAAGCAAGGCTCGACTCGTGCACATCGATTTCATCTTCTAACCTACGAATCTCTCGTTCTTTATCGTAGATTTCTTTTTCGATCGTGACTTCAACGATTGTCCCCGAGTTCACTCCCGTTGGAAATGACGATAGGCCGTCGCCACTCACTGGCACACTGTCTCTGTCCGCACTTGAGGCGGACACTGTTTGCAAATACTCAAGCTGTTGGATTTGATCTTCAATCAAGGCAACTTCGCGGTTTAATTGTTCAATTTCGGTTGTGAGCCGTTGCCGGTCCGCATCCACTTGCAACGACTTGTACTCAAAAAGCGTCGTTCCCGCGGTGACTTCTTCCCCTTGTTGAACGAGGAATTGCTCAAAGCCCCCTTCTTCTTGGTGAAAATAAATCGGATGTTCCTCGGCCGGGATAACGACTCCCTCCGTTTGGAGCGTTTTCGTTAACGTTTCCGTGCTAGCGGTAAACCAGTTCGTCACAAACGAAGTGCGCTCGACTTTGCTCTCTGTATGTAAAGTAAGGTAGACATTTCCAGCTACCAACAAAGCTCCTGCTAGAGTGAGCAAGGCCGTTCTTTTTTTCATCAACCTTCACCTGCCGATTTTTATATAACTTTTTCAAATTGAATGATCGAGAAAAACGCGGAAATTAGCCAGAATAATAGATTCAAGCCGAGCACCAAGCTAAGCACAACGATGCGTGATTTCCCTGTGAGCGAACGCACATATAAAAATTGCACGACCATCGCCCAAATTTTAAAAAGTGTGATGCCTGCAAAAAATTGGATGAGGAAAGAGTTTTCCGTTAAAGATTGCGAGATCGGTCCGAGCGATACCGGCGACGAGATCTCTGGCACTCCGAGCAACAAGCTAATCGGGATGAGCAACACTTTTTCAACTAACAAAACCGTTAATACGAGCATCTGCATCACGAGAAATTTTTTATATTCGGTATCGGTCATGCTCCAAAACCAAAACGCGGAGAAATATAAAATGATGGTTGCGTAAAATAAGCCGTAAACAGCTTGTCCCGTCACAAAGATCGCTTTTTGCAGCTGAAACTCTGTCGGGCTCAAAGATAAAAACTTTTTCGCTAAATACTCCGAACCGATGCCGAAATACCCGCTCACGCCGAACACCAACCCACTGATGAGGAGGAAAAATAGGGAGTGCTTCCACACCTTCCCCACACTCTCAGTTGTGCGCAATTCATACATAAAATCATTCGGTTGGCGCAATCCGCGCATCAGGCGAATTTGAAACATGGTTGTCTTCCCTCCAGTCTGAGGTGAATATGGATGATGCTATTATGATTATCTTTTATTTTTATAAAAATTGGAGGCACAATTTTAATTGAGTGTGTCCTTTTTTTAAAATCGTAGATAGGCCTTTTTTTTAGTGTAAATGAAGTTCACTCTTTTGGTGCTAAGGATTTTATCCACTTTATACTTTTTACAGGATTTAGCTATGAACCTATTCTAAAGTTCGTATAGAAAAGAGCATACAAACCAAGTACTAACGCAGAGAAAGGCTAAAATCAGCTTTAGGATTAACAACAATTTTTATGAAACAGCCTTATAAAAAAAGGGTCGCTCCGCTTTGTAAGTCCTTTTTATGTGAACTTTTATACAATAAGATATTCGGTTTCGCTCGTGAAAAATCCTTCATCCTTGGAAAAATCGCGTTGCTTGCATTTATGGGGTATAATAAAGAAATATGGATTTTTCGGATGAAGGAGGAATGAAGGTGGCAATGATCCCAGATGCGCAGGTGCCGAAGCTGAAGCAGGCGGCTGTCGAACTGAAAAAAATGCTCCGGCCGGAGTCGGAAGAAGATGCGCGGATCGTCCAAAAAGGGCTAATGCTCTACCGTCAGGGTCTTGTTCATCATGTCAAGTTCATCGGCGGAACGGTTTGGGCGACGGTTCAAGATGTCACGCCAGTTCGGGTGTATGTGAACTTGTCCGACCCGGAGGAGAGCACTTGTACATGCCCGGCCTATGGCTTCTGTCGGCATCGAATGGCCACATTCTTTCAAGCGTACGGGCAAGTAGATAGTGTTTCGGACTGGGTCGATGAATGGCGCAAGCCGGCAAAGGAAAGCCTTGAAGCGGAAAAATGGGGATTGAAAAAGGCCAAAGACTTGCTGAAAAATCGGCAAAGTGACACGCAGGATTATCGTGGGTGGGTCGAAGAATTCGAGAACAATTTTGAAGAAATTGTACTTGGGCAAGGCAACCCGACGCCGTATGTGATTGCCAACTTGTTTCAAGCCTACTTGCGGCAAATCCGAGCCTCGGCTCCGTTAAAACAAGAGTGGCGGTCGTTATATGAGTTGGTCGGGTATTTGTATGCTTTTAAGCAGCTGACGGCGTTAAGTGTGAAGCTGGAACATTCCGATCAAACGGTGGACCGTTATTATCGTTATTTGTTTGAGACAATTGAAGAGGACATCGACGATCTCATTGCGACCTTGTCGGTGCATTCGCTGCCGTTTGATTTCGATCCGTTTATTGAAGAATTGCGACGGGAAACGGCGGAGTTGGTGGAGCATGAGGACGGTTTTCATTATGAGCGGATGAATTTGTATCGCTTGATGTGGAGCCATTTGCTGAAAAGTCCGAGTTGGCGCGATGAGGAGCGGCACCGGCTTGAGGCATTTGGTGAGGGTCGGCGCACACAGGCTGAAGAAGTGGCGCTGGCGCATCAGTATTTCTTATCGCGGCGTGATAAAGATACCTTGGATCATTTGCGAAAGTTGGGTCTTCATACGTTGCCGTTTACGTTTTATTGGATCCAAGAATTAATCTCACAAGGTGATAATAATCGGGCTGGCGATTATATTGAGTACATGACGCAGCATATTCGCGCAGCGCTCGCGAAAATGGACCGTTATCATCAAGCGCGTGATTTTACTCGCTATGCGCTCAGAACAGCGGCACCGTATTTCCGTACAGGCGGTCGCGAGGATTTGTATGAAAAAATGTTAGCGCAGACGCTTCCTTATAGTTTTATTGAATATGAAGACTTTTTGTTTGCAAAAGAACAATACGCCAAGTGGGGCGAATTGTATACTTACGCGAATGAAGATTCTCTGTCGGTGCCTAACGACAAGATCAAGATTGTCCAAAAAGCAGACCCGGAAGTACTGCTGCCGATTCTTCATCAAACGGTAGACAGACTGATTGCTCAAAAGAATCGAGCGAGTTACAAACAAGCGGTCCGCTTGTTGAAGAAACTGCGGACGATTTATAAAAAATTGAAGCGCGTGCCGGAGTGGGAAACGTTTTTCGCCACTCTTCTTGACCGCAACAAACGCCTGCGCGCCTTCCACGCCGAATGCGAACGCGGCAAACTCATCGAACCCAAAGTAGTGGAAAATTAAGGGTGGTGCCAGGCACCATCCAAAATTTAGGTGGTTTCGGACTGGAAATTTGCTGGATGGTGCCTGGCACCTACCAAATCACTACCAATAAACTATTAAATTAACTACTAACTAACTACCGAATAACAGCCAATTAAAAACGCAGGATCAAAGAATTTACAAACAACAACGAATGACCAATTTCACCCCCATTTTATAGATAGAAAGGAGCGGTTTTAGATGCTGCAGATGAAGTTGATTTCGATTCATATCAAGCCTTTGGCGGATGGGAGGTTTTTTCTCTATGCGCAGGATCGGGACGGAAACGGGCTTGGGCTTTCGTCTTGGAAGCATCTGCTTTTTAACCGCCATAAAGAAAGTTATTACGGCACCATGCTCGAGGAAGACCAGCAGGACGGCTCTTTTGGCGTCGTCATCAGCAGCTGGCAGCTTGTCACACTGTTCGCGGAAGAAACGTTTAACATGATTGTCGACTGGGAATGGGATGAGCTTGCGGACCTTTGCTTGAGCTCTTCGCTTGCGATCCACGATGCAATTCTTGAGAAAGACTGGCATCCGGATTTCCGCTTGCTTGAGCAGGAAGGTGAACTCACTGGGAACGAGAGCAGTTCCACGACCGCTCCCCTTACTGAATCCCAAAACTTCCGCTGGGCTCTTCCTGAGCAAGTGAAAGACGAATTTGGCCCGGACTTTTGGACTGAAACGATTCACCAAGACGGTGAAGAATACCCGGTGCTCCCGTTTATCAGTGATTTGTTCCACCACGCGTTGGACGCTTATTTTGATGAAAATGAAACAATTAAATACTTGCTTGGTGAAAAACTTGAGTTGTTGCGTAATAATCAGTTGTCCGGTCGCGAACTGGCTGCTTATTTTGATGAACAACGCTGGTTGGAGTGGCTTGGAATCAAGGAAGACCCTGCACCGTTTACAATCGGGATTCGTTTGGAAGAACCAGAAGACGGCGAAGGCGATTGGGAACTGCGGTTGTTTTTACGTGGACATAACGGCATGGTGATCGATGCTCACAACTACGCCGAGCATCCTGCTGATTGGGAAGGATTCCATGATAAAGTCGATGCGGAGGAAGCACGACTTGCCAAGGTATTTCCATGGCTATCGGACGACGAGGGCCGCTTGAAAACAGACCTCTCCGAAGAAGAAGCATGGCAATTTTTAACCGAAACGAGCGAAACATTGGTTGCGCTTGGCATCGAAATCCTCCTTCCTTCTTGGTGGGAAGCAATTCGAACCTCTCAGCTGCGTGTAAAAGCAAAGCTGAAAAGCCAAGGCGGTTATCGCCGCTCTTTTGTTGGGCTCAATGCATTGCTTGACTATGATTGGCGCTTCTCGATGAATGGCGTTGACCTTACGGAAGATGAGTTTCAACGCTTGGTCAATGAAAAGCGTAGACTCGTGTATATCCGCGGACGCTGGGTGAAACTGGATCATGGCTTTATCCGCCAGATTCAAGATTTGATGAAAAAAGCCGACAAAGAAGGTCTCCATATTCGCGACCTTTTACAGCAAGAGTTGGTGGATGAAAATGAGGAACCGTCGGAAGAGCTTGAAGACCCACGTGCGTTTGCCAAAATTAAAATTGAATTGAACCGTCATTGGAAACAAATGATGAAGCAGCTCTCGGAAACAAAGTCGATTCCGGACCAACCGGTACCAGCTGGTTTAGCGGGCGAGCTTCGGCCTTACCAGAAACTCGGGATGAACTGGTTGTTATTTTTACGAAAATACGGATTTGGTGCCGTTCTGGCCGATGATATGGGGCTTGGAAAAACGATTCAGCTGATTTCGTATTTACTGGCGGTGAAAGACCAAGAACCGGATAGTGGTGCAGCGTTGATCATTTGTCCGACGTCTGTTCTTGGCAACTGGCAGAAAGAAATCGAGCGCTTTGCTCCGGGGACCGATGTGCTCCTACATTATGGTGCGAACCGTTTGAAAGGCGACGAACTGCTGGAGCGCACGAAGGAAGCTGATATTGTGCTGACATCTTACGGGCTAACGCATTTGGACTTTGAGGAGCTTGAGCCAATTGAGTGGAGTGCGGTCGCGATTGATGAAGCGCAGAATATTAAAAATGCCGATACAAAACAGTCGCGTGCTGTACGTAAGCTTAAAGGCTTGCACCATATCGCCCTTACGGGGACGCCGATGGAAAACCGCTTATCGGAATTATGGTCGATTTTTGATTTCACCAATCGCGGCTATCTTGGCAGCGCTGGTCAATTCCAAAAGCGATTCATTCTTCCGATTGAAAAGGATGGCGAGAAGGAGCCGATCCGTCAGCTGCAAGCATTGATTCGTCCGTTCTTGCTGCGCCGTACGAAGAAAGACGAAGATGTTGCGTTGAATCTTCCTGATAAAATTGAGCAGAAAGAATATTGCCCACTCACTGCCGAGCAAGCTTCGCTTTATGAGCAGTTGGTGAAGGATACGTTTGGCGAGATTGAAAAGCTGTCTGGCTTTGAGCGCAAAGGTTTAATTTTACAAATGCTTGGTCGGTTGAAGCAGCTGTGCAACCATCCGGCGCTGTATTTAAAAGAAGAGCAACCTACGCAGCTTGTGACGCGGTCAGCGAAAATGGAGAAGCTGATGGAATTGGTTGGTTCTGTGCGCGAGCAGGAAGAAAGCTGTTTGATTTTCACGCAATACATTGGCATGGGCGAAATGATTCGGAAAGTGCTGCAGAAAGAGTTTGGCGTTGACGTGCCGTTTTTACACGGTAGTTTGCCGAAGACAAAACGCGATCAGATGATTGAACAATTCCAGAATCGCGAATTTCCGTTCTTCTTGCTGTCATTGAAAGCAGGCGGAACTGGGTTGAACTTGACGGCTGCGAACCACGTGATTCACTATGATCGCTGGTGGAACCCGGCGGTTGAGAACCAAGCGACCGACCGCGCCTACCGCATCGGGCAAAGCCGCTTCGTTCATGTGCACAAACTCATTGCCACCGGCACACTTGAAGAGAAAATTGACGCGATGCTTGAGAAAAAACAAAGCCTCAACGACCAAATCATCCAAAGCGACACCTGGATGACCGAACTCACCACTGACGAACTTCAGGAACTGGTGAAGTTGGGGTAAATAGATGGTGGTTGGAAATAAAATGGATGGTGCCTGGCACCATCCATTTTTTGTCATTTATGAACCCTTTTTATCCTGCCCATATTGTTTCAATCAACAAATAAAGACCGGTGAACAGCAACAAAAGGTAAGTTAGTTTTTGAAAACCGTTTTGATTGATTCTTTTGAATAACCATTGACCGCAAACTAAACCAATCAGAACTAAGGGCAGCCCCACAGCGCTGGAAATCCAAATCTTTTGGCTTGTCCCGGCAAACATGATTTGCAACACTAAGCTAATCAAATAGATAAACAGATAGAAAGCTAGTGTTGTGCCTCTTACTTTCTCTTTTTCAGTGACTGTTCCGGAAAAATAGAGCAAGAGCGGTGGTCCCGGCATCCCAATGCTTGTGGTCAGTATACCCGAAAGCCCTCCAACCACTAAGTCCCGAGTTTTCGTTTGGTTCATTTTGAACTGAAAGATTAAAAGCAGCGTTAATAATAAGATGACGACGCTAATGCCCATTTTTAACTTTGGGATCTCAATGAACAACAAAAAGGCGAGACCAATTGGAAGCCCCACTATGCTCCCAATCACAAATTTTTTCAGCATCCCCACATCAATGTCTTTTTTTATTTTTGACATTAAAACACTTGAAATTACTAGGGATAGGATTAAGTTGATTTGAATCGCTTCAATGGGCTCGAAAATCAATAACAAAAACGGCGTAGCCAGGATGGAAAAACCAAATCCCGTACTCGTCTGCAGAACCGAAGCCATTAGTAGAATCATAGCAAACAAAAGAAATGTACCCATAATCCCCTCATTTCCAGAAAACTGGATGGTGCCTGGCACCTCCCATTATCTTCCTCTTAGTCGGTAAAGGTCCATTGTTTTATAGCCTTCTTTTAGAACCATTTCCATGTCTTTGAGGCGTTTTTCCTGGGTTTCTTTTCGCTTGGCGCTATAAACATAACGCGCCCAGTCCTTTTGATAGCCTGGCGTTAATTCACTATAAAGGTTTAAAACCTCTTCGTTTTCCTTCCAATGCTCTTTCAGGTCATCCACTTTTTCAATATAATCATCGACACATTGACTTGCCTTCGTTGATGGCTTTTTCGCTTTTTTAGCCGGAGTTTGTTTCATCCCCACAACGGTAAACACTTCATTGAAGCTGGCCATTTTCGAAAACTTCAACAAACTGTTATGAACAAAGCCTTCCTCGTTATAATGATCTGCACTGTAAATCGCATCTCGCTCTATGTATTGATTGTACTTTTTATTGTTCTTTTTCGGATATGCAAAATATAAATACCCATTATCGTTGAGCAAGTCCTTGTTCACGACATCTTGCAAATATTGTTTAAAGTCACCGAGGGTATAAATAAACACAAACATTAAATCATATTTTTCCTTTTTGATCGAAGTGTCAAATTCCACTTCTTCAAAGTCCTTTACATCCTCTGGGATGTTCAAAATCACCTTGGTCGGAAACTTCTTAAAGCTTAATTTCTCCACCACTGTTTTCGTCGAATTATTCTTCACAGCAACCACTCCCTTTTAGCTGGAAAAGAATTGGATGGTGCCAGGCACCATCCAACTAATTTCCATATTACATTCCTAACTTTTAAACAAATCGGTATTCGCGTAAAGCGCTGGTGATCCACCAGAGTGGACGAAGAGGATATGGTCGTCTTTTTTGAAGATGCCTTTGCGGATGAGATCGATCAAACCGGCAACGGCCTTCCCCGTGTAAACTGGATCCAACAGAATTCCTTCTGTTTTCGCGACAAGCTGGACCGCTTCAACCATTTCAGGTGTTGGCAGCGCGTAACCTGGTCCCACATACTCCTCGAAACAAGTAATCGCCTCACGTGGAATTTCATACGGCATGCCAACATGGGCAGCCGTTTCTTTGACGAGCTTGTACACTTTTTCTTCCTGTTCAGGCTTGCCTCGACTCACGTTGATGCCAATAACCGGAATATTGCTTTGCAGTCCCTGAAACCCAGTCACCAAGCCGGCATGCATGCCCCCGCTTCCACTCACACAAACAACCGTACTCAAATTGATGTTTTGGTCAAACGTCTGAGCAAGAATTTCTTGAGCACAGGCAGCATATCCTTTCGCCCCAATAAAATTACTCCCACCAACAGGGATGATGTATGGGTTGCGCCCTTCGTCTTTCACTTTCTCTCCGAGCTTTTGCATTTCTTTGTTTAAATCCGTCCCATGAGGTACGATTTTGATGTTCTCCGCTCCAAGTAGATGATAAAGAAAATAATTGCCGTTAAACTCCGGATCCATATTTGGTGTGACGCCCTCTTCAAGGACAAGAATGCATTTCATATCTTCCTTCACAGCCGCAGAAAGCGTTAAGCGGCAATGATTTGATTGAATGGCACCACTTGTAATAATCGTATCCGCCCCTTTTTGAAGCGCATCCGCGATTAGAAACTCCAACTTTCTCGTCTTATTCCCCCCAGCGGTCAGTCCCAATAGGTCATCACGCTTAAAATAAATCGATGGCCCACCGAGAGCCTTGGAGAAATGAGGCAAATGTTCAAGCGGCGTAAACTCTGGTGTGTAACGCCGCCGTGGAAACTGCGCTAAATTCATACTACATCCCCTTTGTCGTTATTGCTATTTCTCTTTCAACAGAACCTTATAACCAATCATAATAGTCCAAAATCATATACCCACTAGTATCAAAAACAACTAGCTAAATCCCAATTCTCTGGAAGGTGCCAGGCACCATCCAGTTCTTTTCCAATTTTAACTCTCCGCCTCGTTCTGCTTCCGTAGATACTCTTCAATAATCGCTTTATGACTTTTTATCATTTTTGTAGGGAGGTTCTCTGGGTCGACAAACGCAATCGAGACAGATTCATTTTTATCCACTGTGATTTCACCTTCAAATTGATCTGTCGAATAAGCGATGGTCACGATATAAAACTCATCCCCGTTTTCAGCAACCGAAAAATGGTTCTTCCCTGAATATACATTGATCAGCTTAAGGTCCTTAACTGTAAGCCCTGTTTCTTCAAACACTTCACGCCGAGCAACATCTTCCGTCGATTCCCCAAGTTCCATCAAACCACCAGGCAATCCCCACGTGTTTTTTGGAAACTTTCTCTCTTCTAGCAAAATCCGTCCGAACTCGTCCACAATCACCGCCACTGCACCGACCAGAATTAACGGGCGGTGCCCAACAATTTTCCGTAAATCTTCGATATAACCCACTTAACACCCAACCTTTACTGTTTAGCCTTCTCCTTTATTATATGGAACGAGCTCTTACTTTGACTTGGACAAATGGATAATATTGTTAGGTGCCAGGCACCATCCAGTAAATTCCCAATTCGAAGTTAAAACGCTGAACTATACTCCCCGTTGGCCCAGCTTTTCAAACATCATACGTTATAAAGACTCCAGCCATTAACAAAATACTGAATGGTTTCTAGTTCTCCTTCGTTTAACTCCCTGCCCAGGCGACTCTCGTATTCCTGCTTTACTTTTCCCTCATCGCCCTCAAACTGCTCCGTAAGGTCCCCTATTTCCCTAAAGACGGCCATCTCCTGTTCAAATTCATCTCTAGAGATCACTCCTGAGTGTGAAAGAATATAAGTGTCCGCATCAAACTTCATCAACTGTTCCACCAGCGCCCGCGTCTTCTCCACAGTATAATTCCATTTCGGCGCATACATATTGCAATAAATGCTGTCTCCGAGGAACAGAATTTTTTCTTCTTTGATAAAAACAACGACTGAATCTCCTGCGTGATCTCCACCGACATGTTGCAAAATACAGGTCACGCCGCCAAGGTCAATCTCCATCTTCGTATCAAAAGTTATCATCGGCAACACAATCTTGATGTCTCTTTCATCCGGAAATTCTTTTTTAATCGCTGTAGCGCAAAACTCAATCTCCGTCCCCGCCTCGACTCGTTCATCAATGGCCTCATTTGACCATGAAAGCGGAATGAGTTTTGCCATTTCTTGTTTTGTTTTCGTGTGAGCGATTGATGGGATGTTGTTTACAACTGGCAGCCCAAATATATGGTCCCAATGCGCATGTGTTAACGCCACAACATCTGGCCTCGGCACCCCCTGGCTTTTCATCTCATCTAAAAATAATTGCGCATGTTTCTCTGAATTTCCTGCATCGATCATGAGTGTGCGCTCATTCCCCACCACCATTCCCAGTACAGGCCGGTCAGTCTCAGCTACTTGCGTTTGGTACCAAAATCGCTCTCCGATTCTCTTGATTTGTTGCATCTTATTCTTCCCCTTCCATATTTGAAGTGAACGGGATCCTCACCCCTCTCACGTAAGACATCAAAATAAATTCCACCAGGCCACATACTTAGAAGTTATCGCTTCCTTTTCCTAATGGTTGATTCTGAGATTCTCCTATTCGAACTTTAAATACCTTATGTAATCGTGATAATACAAACCTTCCAGCGTTCAGTGAAATATCGTTTAATAAAAAAAACATACCCCCTACCATTCTCCACGCTTTCCTGGTCACTGTCCAACCATAAGAATAAAACTGGAAAATAAAAGGAAGGTGCCAGGCACCATCCAGAAACTGGATGGCGCCTGGCTAACCATTTATTTTAGTTTTGCTAAAATGCTACGTCGGTATTTCTTAAATAAGATATACACAATGAAATAGAGAAAAAGCGAGGTAATGAGGACATTGGTCAAGGCCCCCACTAGAAATTGTAAACTCCCCGATTGGAGGCTACTTAAGGTGTCGCTTACTACTTCTGTGTATTCCATACTCTCCAATTCATCAACAATACTGGTTTGACCATTAAAAAAACTTCCCACTTTGAAATTCTGCAGAAAAAGTAACGGCCACAAAGGAGTCCCAATTAACCCACCGATCACAGCAGCAATGATATTTGCATTCGTTAGCTTGGCTAACCCTGCCGATACCGCCAGTCCTAACCCGAACGTTGGAAACCAATTTGGCACAAATCCTAAAGTTAATCCCATCGCAACTTGATGAGGACTTGCATTCAAACGAAACAACCGCAGGAGATAATACTTCATCGGACGCTTTAATTTCATTCTGCTACTCCTAACACCTGGAAATTTTCAAGAGTTGACTATTCCCATTTTAGACCAAACTCGACTTTTTAATAAAAAAAGGCAAAAAATAGGCCTAATGTTGCAATCAAATTAGCCTCGAAAAAAACCTTTTCTAGCGTCTCTCTCCTGCAGTTTCTCGTTCTTTCGTATAACTCCTAATATTAAACCCAAATATTGGAAGGTGCCAGGCACCATCCAGACAATTTCCATTTCAGTCCCTACACGGGATCCGGATCAGGTTCATCATCCCGCTTGATGACTCTAGACCGCTTTTTCGCTGACTCTTTCGCTCGAACTTTTGCAGGTATTTCTTTCTGAAAGTCTTTTAACACCGAGAACGCCATCCCGAACAAGACGAATGTCAACGGAAACGCGCTGACGATAATCGCAGTTTGCATCGCATCAAGTCCACCTGAGAGCATCAAGACAATGGCTGAAGCTGATAAAAATAGTCCCCAGATGACTTTCACAAAGTTCGGCGGGTCAGCATCTCCGCGCGTCGTCTGAATTCCGAGCACGAATGTAGCTGAGTCTGCAGAGGTAATGAAAAAGGTGGAAATCAACACCAACGTGACGACAATCAATACCCCTGATAACGGCAGCAGATTAAAGACGGCAAACAACGCGGTCTCAAGATTTTCCCCGGCGATATTCGCTCCTTCAAAAAAGTCAAAATATATGGCGGTTCCACCAAACACGCTAAACCAGAACGCACAAACCAAGGTTGGAATCACCAGAACGGCAATCATAAATTCTCTTACTGTTCGTCCTTTAGACACCCGAGCAATAAACGTTCCAACGAACGGCGCCCAGGCAATCCACCATGCCCAGTAGAAAATCGTCCAATCTTGAATCCACGTCGCTCGTTCCTGATTAAACGGCGACAAACGCAATCCCATGCTCGGCAGATTTTGTACATAACTACCCAGGGTTGTCACAAACAAATCAAGCACAAATCCAGTCGGCGACAAAATGAGGAACGTAAAAAGTAAAATTACCGCTAAAATTAGATTTGCATTGCTCAAATACTTAATACCTTTATTCAAGCCAGTTGTCGCCGATAACATAAATAGAACGGTAACAATCGCAATAATAATAAGCTGAACGGGAAAACTGTTTGGCACTCCCGCGACATAATTTAAGCCGCCGTTGATTTGCGCAGCACCTAAACCTAGAGACGCTGCCACCCCAAATATTGTCGCGAATACAGCAACCACATCAATGGTCGTTCCAAGCGGCCCATTTGCTCGCTTGCCTAACAACGGTGTCAAGGTCGCACTCATTAACCCTGGCTTGTCTTTACGAAACTTGTAATAGGCCAGGACAAGCGCAATGACCGAGTAGATGGCCCAAGCATGGAAGCCCCAGTGTAAATAAGTGTATCTCAAGGCAACAATCGCTGCTTCCGATGTCCCACCTTCTCCAACCGGCGGGAGAGCAAAGTGAGAAATCGGTTCGGAAACTCCGTAAAAGAGAAGCCCAATCCCCATCCCGGCACTAAATAACATCGCAAACCAAGTGGGGCGTTTAAACTGTGGTTTATCTTCGTCCTTTCCTAATTTAATTTTGCCGTATTTGCTAAAAATTAAGAATAACGAAAAGACCAAGAAAAACGTTGCGGACAATTGATAAAACCAGCCAAACGTTTCTAAAAAGAACGCCTTCGCAACCCCCATCATTTCCCCTAATTGCACCGGGGCAACGACACCCCAAATCACAAACGCACTTGCAATCACAAGTGAAATCCAAAACACATTGGTTACCTTGCTCATATATGACAACTCCCTACAGTAAATTTCAAAAGCCTATCAAATTTATCTTGGTATTAGATTCCCCAACAAACCCCCACTCATTAGCTCACACAATCATTACCAATAAAAAGGATGGTGCCAGGCACCTCCCAATTTTCTGGGAGGTGCCTGGCACCATCCAAATCTTTTCCATCTCATCATCTGAGCCATTCTTTATACTTAGGGCTCAATTCACTCCAGACATCAAACAGATTTCCATCAGGATCGGAGAATACAAAGTTTCGCCCAGGGTGACCTCTGTCTTCAATCTTCCCCACTTGGACCCCTAGGCCTGTTAACTCCTCATGCAAGGCGGTTAAGGCACTTTCTCCATCCACTTCAAAAGTAAGCATAAAACGCTTGTCCCCTTGGGCATCCATAAATTGAGCCTGTTCCCCGGATCTCGCTTTTACTAGAAAAAAACTTTGATTTGCCAGATCCAATATGGCTTTCTCTTGGTCTTTGTAATTCACTTTTGCCCCTAGCTTTGACACATACCACTCAGCTGAAAGCTCCAAATCTTGGACCGGCAAGTACGTCGTTCCTACTCTTATCAATTTTTCACTCACTCCCAAAACCTCCTCCTATCCTCTCTCCTTCTATTCTCTCAATGCAGCGTCTATTCCTCTCCTCATGGAAGAAAAATGGATGGTGCCAGGCACCATCCATTTTTCTTCCAGCTCCTGCCCCAGCCCTACCACAAAACCAAACAAAACCAAACAAAAACACCGGCTAAAGCCTTAGCCGGCACAAAATGGGGGGGATATTGGAGATAGGTTTTTGATTTTCTCTCTTTGGGATCTTTTACTCTATCTTGAAAAGCCATTTGGGGGAGTAGTCTTACACTCTTTTTACCTTTTTCCTATTCGGCTCGGCAACAAAGCGATAAACTCTTTGCTCTTGTTGCTCTTTTGCCGCTCTTTCCAGCTGGTGGACTCTTTTCTGCAGACCGTCGATTTTCTCATTGGTCCGCCCCACCATTAGAATCAAACTTTCAAGAAGCTTTTCCAACCCTTCCATTTCATCGGGGGACCGGTTCAACTGGAAACTCCTCCTCTGAACTGCGAACCACTTTCGGTTCAACCGGTTCCTGCTCCAAACTTTTCCGGTCAGGAACAGAGGAACTTTGCGGAACTTGTTGTTCTCTTGGTTTTTTACTTAGGAATTGAACATGCTCGGCGACGACTTCGGTCACATACACCCGCTTTCCTTCTTGATTTTCATAATGGCGAGTTTGGATCCGACCCGTCACCCCAAGGACGGAGCCTTTTTGGCAATAGAGGACTGTGTTTTCTGCGGTTTTTCTCCAGAGGATACATTGCACAAAGTCAGCTTCAATCTCACCGTTTGCATTGCGATATTGTCGTGTTACAGCTAAAGTAATCGGCGTATACGCTCGGCCATCACTGGTATGTCGCAGTTCTGGGTCACGTGTAAGCCGCCCGACAAGAATCACTTGGTTGATCATTTTTCATCTCCTTTCCTGTGGATGGCTTTATTTTACGACCCTTTCCTTTTCGCGTAAAATGGTCAAATCACGCGAAATTACGACAAATTTCCCCACACCCATTTCCAATTTCTTCGCAAAATTTGATTTTAAACTTCATAAAATTTCCACTCCACATTTTTCATCAAAAAATGAACTTTTTTTCGACATATGTGAATTCGCTTTCCAATTTCTCCATATGTTATAATTTCCAATAGAAACGAGTGTTGATAAGAAGGAGGGCGCAAATGAAATCATTCAGGCTGATCTCCATGCAAATTGCCGACGAAAACAATTTAACCGATATTGACTTTCAAGAAGGCTTAATCATCAACAAAGAAGACGAAAGCGGAACTTGGCTGATGGAAGTGTTTGTTGAGGAAAAATATGTGAAACATTTCGAACAAGCCTGCAGCGATCATACCGACGTCATTGTCCAAGTCGTTATCACCAAAAAAGAAAATGACCCAGCTGCATTTAGGTCCCAGGTTTGCAAAGTGAAACGCATCAATGGTTACGCAAGCATTCTTTTAAAAGGACATCTCACCAAAATCCAAAACGATTATCCCGCGTTGTTGCTAGAGCACCTTCTCGAACAAGGACTTGCCGGCGACGAATTACTAAAAGAATTTAAAGAAAAAATCACCGCAAGACCACGCATCTTGCTTCCAAAAAAAGTATAAAAAAGGGCAAGGAAAATTCCCTGCCCTTCATGCCTCTTTTCACTAATCCCTTATTAACGGTCGCGACGATCGCGATCATTTGCATCCATTCGGTCTTCAATAACATCTTCTCCAGGTGTGTTACGATCTCTCATCGTATCTAAGTCATTATCACGGTTCATGTCATTGTTGTCATTAAATAACTCATTGTCACGGTTGTTGTTATTATCAAACAAATCATTATCTCGATTACGGTTGTTGTTGAAAATACGGTTATCACGGTCGTTACGATTTAAATCATTGATTTCTGTCGTTCCACCGTCATTTGTACCATTTCCATCTGCCGGAGGAGCTGGATCATTGTCGTTTGTTCCACAACCTGTTAGTAACATTGCTGCAAGGGCTGAACCCCCGATAATTTTATAAAGTTTGTTATTCATGCGTAAGAACCCCTTTCAATTGAAGTTTGTAACAAAAGGTGACCAGCAAGGGCCTGCTGTTATATTGCCCGATAACGAAAAAGAACTTACAGGAAAAATTTAAAAACACCTTTACGGTATTTCTAATGTCTAGAATCGTAAAAACTAGGCAGGTACCTTTTCGATTTGTACTTACTACAATTCGCAAATTTTCAACCGCCAACATAAAAAAAGCACAAAGGAAACATCTCCCTTGTGCTTTCAACTTTATTTCAACGCAAACATAATTTCTGTTTCGCAGGCAATTTCGCCATCAACAGTCGCCACCGCTTTGCCTTTGCCCATCGGTCCGCGTACTTTGATCATTTCGACTTCCAAACGCAATTGATCGCCTGGTTTTACTTGGCGTTTGAACCGGCAATTGTCAATGCCCGCAAAGAACGCGAGCTTGCCGCGGTTAGCTTCTGGCTTTAACATCGCAACAGCTCCGACTTGAGCGAGTGCTTCGACAATCAACACACCTGGCATAACCGGATAATCTGGAAAATGCCCATTGAAGAACTCTTCATTTGCCGATACATTTTTTAGTCCAACCGCACGCTTTCCATCTTCCACTTCAATAATTTTATCGACTAATAAAAATGGATAGCGGTGCGGAATGATTTCTTTGATTTCATTAATATCTAACATTGAGATTAGTACCTCCTACTAATATTAGGTTCTTAACTCATTGTACTAAAAGAGGCATATAAAAAGGAAGGGCAAATCACCCTTCCTAGAAAATTTATGATTCTTTTTCAACTAAATCCAACACATGTGTCCACGTAGACTTTTCAAACACATCTACCGGGTCTCCATCTCCAAGAACGCCATAACCGACGATTGCACCCACAACGATGCTAAGAGCCAACAACACAATGACCAGGACAAGTCGAAGCCAAATTGGAATGAGGCGCACACGAACTTTCACTCGTTCTTGTTGTTGCTCCTTTTTCACATTTTTTACTTGTTCTCGAGTTAAAGCTTGTTGTTTACTATCCGCTGTCATTTTGTTCTTCCCCTTTAAAAAAGTTCATCCCTAGGACACCGTTCTTTTTCACTATCTTCTATTATAAAAAAAAATGCAACAAGATACATTAACAATTTATAGGAAAATGCGAAAAAAATCTATGGCCGTGACCATAGATTTTTCATTTTACCCGATTTTACGGCGTGAAATTTTATCTAAGTTGTCCAGCATAATGCCTGTTCCAACAGCCACACACTCCATTGGATTCTCAGCAATTAGTACCGGAACCTTTAATTCTTCCGCTAACAATGTATCAATCCCGTGAAGCAACGCGCCACCGCCCGTTAAAATCACGCCACGATCGATAATGTCTGCTGAAAGCTCTGGTGGAGTTCTTTCTAAAACCGTTTTCGCTGCTTGCACAATCACCGAAACCGATTCGCGAAGCGCTGATTCAATTTCCTCAGAGCGAACCGAAATCGTTCTTGGCAAACCAGAAACCATATCACGGCCACGAATTTCCATTTCCTCACTACGTGATCCTGGGAAGACGGTTCCAATGTTCACTTTAATATTCTCGGATGTGCGCTCCCCAATCAACAGCTTGTACTCACGCTTGATGTAATTTAAAATTTCCGCATCAAACTTGTCCCCTGCCATTTTAATCGAAGAAGACGTCACAATATCGCCCATTGAAAGAACCGCTACATCGGTTGTACCGCCACCAATATCAACGACCATGTTTCCGCTTGGTTGGAAAATATCCATGCCCGCACCGATTGCCGCTACCTTTGGCTCTTCTTCAAGGTAAATCTTCTTACCGCCGCTTTTTTCCGCCGCTTCTCTGATCGCTTTTTGCTCAACGCTTGTAATGTTCGTTGGGCAACAGATCAAAATGCGTGGCTTCGAAAGCAAGCCTTTTACATTTAATTTGTTAATAAAATGCTTTAGCATCGCTTCTGTCACATCAAAATCAGCAATAACGCCATCTTTCAACGGGCGAATCGCCACGATGTTTCCTGGTGTACGTCCCACCATTTGACGTGCTTCTTCTCCGACTGCCAAAACCTTGTTTGTATTTTTATCAATTGCCACGACAGACGGCTCATTTAAAACAATCCCACGGCCCTTTACGTGTATCAAAACATTTGCTGTACCAAGGTCAATTCCAATATCCCTTGCTAACATTTCCTTAACCTCCTTGACAATAGCTGGCTGCGGCTGTTTATCCCAACTTAGACAAGGATTGTCTTAAAAATATCAGACGCGGCCACTACCTGCGAACCATATTCACCTAATTTTCTATTTTAACACACATGGGTAAAATGTTGTAACAATATGCGAAAAAAATCGACAGTTTTTGCATAAGCTGTCGATTTTTATGACTTAAGACCTTATTTTACAGCCTTTCCATTTGCAGGTGGTTTATCCATTTTGCATAAAAGTATTGCTTTAGAGGCGATAGGCATACCTCAGATGTCGGGTTGAACGAAAAAGATGCAGCCATCCTCATGACGTCCAATCTCAAATCAAGGCGATCCGACAGCCAGATGCAACAGCTAGACATATGACCGCAACCCCTAACTGCTGAAAGCTAGACACTAAGAAAAGTGGAGGCGGCTTGCCCAGGCGCGACATGTATAAGTCAATCCGCCCTGAAGGTTGTCTTTAACCTTCTTGACGAATTGACTTATGACCCGAGCCCTAGCCGTTTAAGCTAGACAATTTCTCAAAGAAATTAAAAAGACGACTGCCCAATGACGGCACTCGCCTTTTATCCCTGTCCAATGGACATGGCTCTTTACCCCTTTACTCTTTTAAAACTTTAGGTTGATGAAAAGTGTAATCGTTTGGAGACGGAAGGAAGGCTTATTTTACTGGCTCCCCTTCTCTTTCTTCTTTTCGATACTTTAGTTTGGTTGCTTCGCCGCCTCTTAAATGGCGAATCGATTTATGATAATCGAGAATTTCCTTTACTTCATTTGCTAGTTCCGGATTGATTTCAGGCAGTCTTTCCGTCAAGTCTTTATGGACTGTACTTTTGGATACGCCAAACTCTTTCGCAATCACGCGAACTGTTTTCTTCGTCTCCACGATATACTTTCCAATCTTGATGGTTCTCTCTTTGATGTAATCGTGCACACCACTCGCCCTCCCTAAATTGGATGTGAGAAGTGTGAAATGAGACTCGCTTTATCTCGTAAAATACTGGTACCGCACGATCCTACCTTGTGCGGAGAAGGCCTGGCCCTCTAAACATTACTAGAATTAATCATGACTCCGGCTGAATTCCTATACACAATAACGACTCCTCACCTCAAACACTCTCTTTGACAGGTTTGTAACCATTCTATTAGCTTGGATACGAATATATGCACGAAAAAGACAATAAGGACAAGGAATACGTATGTTTTTTCAGAAAATTTTAATTATTTACGTTAAATAACTACGTTAAGAACCTGATTTTAGCGACGCAGAGATAACATCTCCCCAAGTCTTCGCTTTCAAAAGCCGAAGAAGTTCGGTAAAAAGATAGGCCGTTGTCAGCGCATCGCCCAACGCACTGTGGCGCTCATAAATCCGCGTGCCAAAGATCATCGCGTATCGCTCCAGATCGCGCATATCGTATGACGGTGCAAGCGCACCAATCACATCGAGCGTATCAATCGTCTGCATTCCTTTTAACACGCGCCCTGCACGTTTTAATTCATGTTTGAGTGCCAGCTGGTCGAAGCTCACATAATGCCCGACCAATGCCACCGCCTCAAAAGATTGAACATAATCAAAAAAGCTTTGTATCGCTTGTATCGCTTCAGGAGCTTGTTCGACTTTATCCGCTGTAATCGACGTTAATTCACTTATTTCCTGAGAAATTTGTCGTTTCGGATTCACATACGTTTGAAAGAACTCCTCGTCCCGAACCTGCATCCCACGAATCGGTACAGCTCCAATCTCAATTATCCGATCATCAGCTCCTACCTTAAACCCAGTTGTCTCCGTATCAAACACAATAAAAGTTAAATCCTCGACCGGTGTAGACAGCGGTATGCTGTCATAACAAAGCGGACAATTGACTGATTTGTTTTTCCGCCAAAAACGCATTGAGACCTCCTTTCAACCCTGTGGTTATTCGCTCTACGGCGGATAAACTAGGGTTCACGGTGGATATCCAGTGCTCGAACTGTCATTTATTCGCTCTACAGCGGATATCCTTCTCGCCTTATTCTCCCTACAGCGAATAAACTGGGGTTAACGGCGAATAAAACTGCTCTAACGGCGAATATCCAGCGCCTGAACTGTCATTTATTCGCTCTACAGCGGATATCCTGCTCACCTTATTCTCCCTACAGCGGATAAACTGGGGTTCATGCAGAATATCTTTTCATAAAACCCCAACAAGCAAGACCTAGAGTGTTAATTTTCAGTCAAGATCACACCGAAAACCGCGCAAACACCATCCCCTGCAACTCTCGCAATGTATTTAAACTCAAAATCAATTCTTCCTTCTCACGTGTGGATAAGCTGTGTAGATTCAGTACTGTTCCGCCGTCCTTCCATTTTAGTTTGATATATAAAGAAAGAACCTGTTCCGCAGCCGCTTTAAGATCGCCGGCAAAATCCGCGGTGAACACGCCCTTCACTTGCAAAGCGTCCACTTTCTTAACTGGCGTCCCACTCACCACACCATGCACCAACGCTAAAATTTGCAAACTATGGTGATACGGAAACAGCACTTCTTTCTTCAACTCAATTGTTTTCCGACCCATTTTAAAGAGAGAAAGAATCGGTTGGTCGAGCTCAGGAATATGCCCATGAGCACGTTCCGCTTGAGCTAACCGATACAAAAAGATTTTCGAACGCCCTAACAACTCGGTGATAACACGCTCAAGTTGGGTCGCCACCCCCGTATCGCCACCCGATACAACCCGATACGAAAAGAAATTTTGCGCCAACAGCAGGTTTTCATTCGTTGACCGCATCATCCACTGTCGAACTCGCTCTTGCCACTGACTCACCGAACCGCGCCACAGCTCCTCACTCGCCATCATCCCACCTTGGCAACGCGCATAGCCGACGACCTCTAATAGCCTGGTAATCTCACAACCTAATTGTTTAAAATAAACCGGATCGCCACCATCCTCATAAACAAGAAAATGATCTTGGTCGGTCAATTTAAATTGCTCACCACGGCCGCCGGAGCCCATTAGAAAGAACGCAAACTTAGCCTGACACTCAGCCCCATCATCATCCACCGCCGAACCTGAACCTGCACCACCATCCCGCTCAACTCTCTCCACTGCCAACGCGACCACACGCCCGACCACGCGATCATATAACGCCGTCACAACCTCCAACAACGACAACGCAGGCACTTTTTCCTTGATCAACGTCTCCGTCAGTTCATAGATGGCATTCTTAATCAAAGGCAGTGACTCCTCATCCGCCTCTTCAATCGATTTAATCGTCTTCATGACACTAGCGTTCTTTTTCCGAAACAAGTCCGACAGAGTCACAATCCCAACTGTCTTTCCACCGTCAACAACCGGCAAATGTTTGATCCCGGTTAACAGCATTTCAGAAATGGCTTCGTAATAATAGGCGAACCGCGATATCGTCCTTGGCCGCTCTGTCATCACTTCACGTGCAGCCACCCCAAATGACTTCCCTTTAGCGACCACACGCTGGACGATATCCCGCTCCGTGATTATTCCCACCAGCTTTCCACCGTCCATCACCAACACCGAGCTAGACCGCCCTTCAGACATCTTCACGGCCACTTCCTGAGCCGCAACCTCTGGAGCAACGGTTACCAAGTTTTCCACCATCACATCTTGCACGCGCACCATAAACGCGTCTGTTTCACCAAACTCACGCGCTAACCTCACTTGTTCAGCCAAGGAAGCATACACATCTCTCAGCCTCACTGTGGCCTGCGTGAGCAAATACGTCATCACCTCAGGGTCTTGCCACCGCTGTCGCAAAACAGGATAAGGAATCCACAGTGTCTCGAGGTCCTCCACCGCTCTCACCTGCACCGTAGCTGGGACGTCAACTGCTGACAAACCCAACGCCCCTGCTAAGCTCGAAAAGCCAATCAGTTCATTTTTATGAAGAACCTCCAAAACCTCGTCTTCAATAAACACTTCTGCCATGCCGGCTAAAATCAACAAAAGGCCGTTGCGCGGTTCTTCGGCCTCCAGAATGATTTCATGTTTCGAATAATGCCGCCATTCACACTCGCCAACAAGGGAAAGGGCCGTGCTTTGCTCCACCCCTTGAAACAAAGGGTGAAGCTGCACAGCCTCCCAAATCTCGTGATTATGCTTTTTCTTCATTCATCCACACTTCGCCATCTTTGTAGACCATTTGCTCTGGATAGCGCAAGTCGAGCACTTCTTCTTGAATCTTTTGTGACGGTGCTGCAGTAGCGAGCGACACAATGATGTTCGCTAAGAAGGCTGCGATTGCCCCAAAGACACCCGCGCCAGTGTCAATGATTCCTAAAATCGTAAACCCGCCGTATTTCGCGGCGAAAATGTACCCAAGTGTGACCGCCAAACCAATAAGCAATCCAGCAATGACCCCTTGTGCATTTGAACGCTTCCACCAAACCCCGAGCACGAGCGCTGGGAAGAACGTTCCGGTTGCGAGCGCAAACGCCCAAGCCACAATCTGCGTAATCGCTCCCGGCGGATTCAACGCGATTAAACCAGCAAGCAACGTTGCAACAACAATCGACCAACGTCCAACAGATAGACGCGTCTTTTCCGTCGCATTCGGCTTCCACACACGGTAGAAAATATCATGCGCAAAGGCGGAGGAAATTGAAATCATCAAGCCACCAGCTGTCGATAATGCCGCGGCCATCGCACCAGCTGCGACAAGCCCGATAACAAACACACCAAGATTGGCAATTTCCGGTGTCGCCATAACGACGATGTCATTTGAGATGATTAATTCGTTCCATTGAAGAACGCCATCGCTATTGCCGTCCGCCAACTGCAGTTTCCCTGTATCAATCCATGATTTCGTCCACGCAGGAAGTTCGGTAATTTTACTGCCAGCAATCTTTGTCATTAAAATAAAGCGAGAGAACGCGGCATAAGCCGGAGCAGATAAATATAAAAGTCCGATAAACAAAAGTGCCCAAGCCCCAGACCAACGTGCAGCTTTCATTGTTGACACCGTGTAAAAACGAACAATAACGTGCGGCAAGCCCGCCGTTCCACACATCAACGTAAACATTAAGGCCAAGAACTGCCATTTTGTACCGTTTGTAAACGGAGCAAAGTACTCTGAAATCCCAAGCTCACGATCTAGCTCCCCCATTTTCCCAACCAGCTCACCATAGGAAAGCCATGGCAAAGCACTACTCGTAAGCTGCAAGCTCATAAAAATAACAGGAATCAAATAAGCAATAATTAAGACTAGATACTGCGCTACCTGTGTCCATGTGATCCCTTTCATCCCCCCGAAGGCCGCATAAAAGGCAATCAACACAACCCCAATCATGGTCCCAAGTTTGGCATCAATTTCAAACAAGCGACCGATAACCACACCAGAACCCGATAACTGACCAACCGAGTAAGTAAAGGAAATCGCAATCGTACAGATTGCCGCAATCACGCGCGCTGTATGGCTATCATAACGGTCACCAATAAATTCTGGCACCGTATAGCGCCCATACTTTCGCAGCTGTGGCGCCAACAAGAACGTTAATAATAAGTAACCACCTGTCCATCCCATGATGTAAGCCAGTCCATCGTAACCAAGCAACATAATCGTACCAGCCATCCCAATAAAGGACGCGGCACTCATCCAGTCCGCGCCGATAGCCATTCCATTAAAAATCGGCGGTACGCCACGACTAGCTACATAAAAGTCAGATGTTGCTTTCGCTTTGTTAAAAATCGCGATCCCGATATAAAGTGCAAATGTCGCAATAATAATCGCAAATGAGACCAAAAATTGAGTATCCAAACGTTTTCCCCCTTTGCTAGTGCAATTTCCTGTTCAGGTCAAAAACCCTAACTTCTACCCCTTTAAAGTTGACCTGTTCAAGTCTGAGCTCTAATCCTACTACCTCATCATGTTTCACTGTTCAAGTCCGACATCCTACCTTGTTTCAATCAGACCTCCCACCTTAACTACTTTTCCAGTCTATTACCTGTTCATCTCTCTAGCCTGGCTTCCTACCTCCTCAGGATGGACTGTCAGACATCCTACCTCTCTCCCACTAACACGCTCTTAATGATCGACACTTTTCCCAGCACTAAGTCTTACATTTTGCTCTTCATCAATGCCGTACTTTTTATCAATCATGTCGCCAACCTTTGCATTCACAAATAAAAGAATAATAAACGTCACGACGGCTCCTTGTGCTCCCATGAAATAGTGGAACGGGAACCCCCCCATAATCGTGATTTCACTTAGTGGCTCAGCGAACAGCACCACTCCATATGACACAACAAACCAAATGACAAAATAGAGGATCATATACCGATTCTTTTCCCGGAAATATTGATCCGCTACTGCTTTATCGATTTTCTTCATCCTTCCACCCCTTTTATCCACAATATTTGAAACAGCGGGAAACATGGACCTCCTTTCTCAAAATTATCATGCTGGCGCCGATTAACTTAAGCTAAAGATAAATCGGACGGTTTCAAAAAATGGTGCAGGAACCATGATGACTTGAATTAGAAAATAAACAAAGATGCTTAAAAATGGGACCATTAGAAAAATGGTTTTCTTCTTTCGCAAGGCCAAAATTAGGGAAACTCCTGTAATGGCCATAAAAACTAATAATGCTAGCATACACTCCACCCCCTAAATTGTAAGCGCTAACAATCCTACAGGTCTTGAAAACAGTCGAACCCAAAGTTCCACCTTTTGTTACATTTTATTTAATTTTTAGAAAATTGGATAATTTTTATTATCCATATTTCACCCATTAGGGTCAAGAGAAAGTTTCCGCAATGTTTGTCGACAACTGACTACTGTTTCGCTTCATCCTTGTGAGGGAAAGGTTTATGGATGTCGAAAAAAAACCAGAGGATTTTCTCCTCTGGTTTTTAAACGTGACTTATTCTTTTTCTGCTATAAACACATTTTGAACACTCGTAATCGCCGACCTTGAACCCGCACCATCTTGAACATCTTCAATCATCATGCTAATCAATAAATCTGGCTTTTCTGGGTTATAGCCGACAAACCAACCAAGCTCGCGGCCTTTTGCCCCTTGTTTGTCTTTGATTTCGGCTGTCCCTGTTTTCCCCGCGAGTGGCAAGTCTTTGCGATAAGCCACATGCGCTGTCCCATGCGGATCACTGACCACTTTCGTTAGCATCGAGTTGATTCCTTTTGCCACTTCAGGGCTCACAATGTTTTCAACCCAAACTTGATTTGGTTCTTCTTCACTTAATAAAATTGGTTTGATCAAGTTACCGTCATTAACAAATGGGGTATAAGTCGCGGCCAAATGAAGAATGTTCATCTCAATATGTCCTTGACCATAACCAGAGTCTGCGAGCAACATGTCGTTTTCCATTTTCCCAATTTGAGAAGCTTCGATTGGATAAGCATATTCCATCTCCTCAAATCCAAACTGCTTTAACCCTGCCGTAAACTCGTCTTTGCCCATTTCAAGCGCCGTACGCGCAAAATAAATATTATCCGAATAGATCATTGCTTTTTCAAGGTCAACGTCGCCGACTAAGTTTGTATAACGAGTAACTTTGTAGTCACCCCATGACTTGTCCGGCTGCCATTGCTTCTCGGTGATTTCATACACCGTATCCAGCTTGATTTTACCCGCATTCAAGCCAACTGCAGCAGTAATCGGCTTCATAACCGAACCTGGTACATAAGTTGCTCGGAAACGGTTCAAGTATGGCTGCATGGGATTCTCTTCTTGAATCTGTTCACGCTCCGCCGCGGTCATCCCTAGTGTTTCCGCATTCGGATCAAATCCAGGCGCACTCACCAACGCTAGCGTCTCCCCTGTGACCGGGTCAATCGCAGCCGCTGTGCCTGCCTTGCCTTTCAGTTGGTCGTATATCTGTTGTTGTAGCACAACATCAATCGTTAACTGCACGTCCTCGCCATCTTCTACTGGCTTTTCTGCCAACACAACTTCCGATCCATTGGCTTTGGCAATTGAAATTTTCACGCCACTCGTGCCACGCAAACGTTCTTCATACACCTGCTCAAGCCCACGCTTGCCGATATAATCGTTTGCGGTATAACCTTTGCCTTCATTCTTTTCGAGGTCATCGGCCGTCACCTTCGCGACATACCCAACAAGATGCGAAACATCCTCGCCATAAGGATACTCACGCGCCCCCACTTCCATGCTCGTTACGCCGCTTACTTTAAATAATTCATCTTTCAATGCTTCATCGTTTTTATTGATGTTTTTTAATGGAACAAATAAGTTTGGTTTCACCCACGACGCGTTAAGCTGCTTGTTGATTTGGTCTTCACTCATGTTTAAAAGCTTACTTAACTTGGAAACGGTGTTGTCGTCCATCTTCTCTGGGACAACGCCAACTTGCATCGCTGTTCCGTTAATCGCCAGCCCATTGCCACGACGATCCAAAATACTGCCGCGCACTGCGGGAACACGATCAAAATTGATTTTATCTTCCGCTTCTAATTCAGGAAATATGTACGTTGTGTCCCAATTGAGATACCAGTTGGTATTGTCGTCTCGCTTTTCTTTTACAAGCGCTGCTTGATGGTCAAATTCAATCGGACCAGCAATACTTTCCATGCTCACTGCATATGGAAACTCGGCCTGCTCCTCATATTCCGCTTCTTCCTCAGGCAAGGTAAAGTGAACGTCAAGCTTATCAATTTCAAGATCCTGATAAATTTTATTATAACGATTAACAAATTCCTCTTTTGTGATGGCTTCCTTCGCTGTAGTTGATAAATAGTCATACATTTCGTCAAACTTTTGATCATTCCAAAGCTTTACGTACTCTGAAAACCGCTCATCTGGCGTCGGATCCTTGCTCATGCACCCAGCCAAAATCATGGTTAAAATCAATGTCATAAGGATGATTGCTTTTTTCAATGCGATTCCTCCCTCCATGTTTTATTCTACCATAGGCAACACAGAAGAACGCAACCGTCCTTTTCATAGAAAAAAGCCCACCATTTAAAATGGTGAGCTTCTTCGTTTTGTGGATTAAGAGTTACTAGATTGTTCAGCGTTCGCATCTTCTTCTGAGTCAGTTCCACCTTCAGCTGGAGTTTCTTCTTCAGCGTCAGTTCCTTCTTCAGCTGGAGCGTCCTCTTCAGTGTCAGTTCCTTCTTCGGTTGAAGCATCTTCATTTGTAGGAGATCCTTCTTCCGTAGTAGTACCTTCCTCAGTAGTACTAGATTCAGTTGATGTATCTTCTTCCATGTTGGCACCTTCGCCAGCTTCACTCTTGCCAGCATCGCCTTCAGAATCCATTTCTGCTTCTTTTAATTCACTTAGTGGCTTATCCAAATAATCAAGTGGGTTTACCGGCGTTCCGTCTTTACGGATTTCAAAGTGTACGTGAATGCCTGCTTTTTCATTGAACTGGCTTGTACCAGCTGTAGCAATTGCATCTCCTTGTTTCACCATGTCGCCCGCTTTGACTTGCATATTTTTAATTGATTGATACTGTGTTACAATTCCATTGTCGTGTTCGATTTCAATCACATTACCTAGCAGTGCATCTTCTTTAACCATTGTGACTTCCCCGCTCAATGATGCTAGGACATCGAATTCCTTGCCATCTTTGGAAGCAATGTCGATTCCTGTGTTCGGATGGTACTGGTTATTGTAGACCACAAGTGCAGCTTCTTGATCCGCTTTGTCGCTTTCGTTGTCATAGAATTGCATTTTTACAACGGCATTGTCGACATCTTTCACTGGCATTGTAAAGTTTTCTAAGGCACTATTGACTTCGATCGCAGGTTCATCGCTGAACTGCTTTTGACTATCAGTTGCTTGATCGATTTCGTCAACACCTTGCTCACCGCTATTTTGGAAGTAAAGTACACCTGTTAGTATGATTGCGGCACTTGCTAAATAAACTGCTGGGTACATCCACCGCTTCTTGAAAAAGCGTTTAAAGCTCTTTTCTTGAGAAGATTTTTCCTCTCTCATTTTCATCACCTCAGCAATCATTCTGAACAGATGCGAAAAAATATATACATAGAGTTGAAAATTTTTTTACTGCTTATTTTTCGACAAAGCTCTCAAGATTATGCATCTTTGTTAAAAATATTTTTTGGAGGTCCAACATGAAGTACGTTATAAGAGTTTTGCCCGCCCTCTATATGGGGTTAATTTGGCTATTATCCAGCATGCCATCCGATGCGGTTGTCGCATTGCCAGCTGAGGGAATCGATGCGTTTATAAAAGAATCGCTGCACCTCGTCGAGTTTGGTCTATTGTATCTATTATTGTTTCTAGCAGGTTTGACGTTTGGAGGATTCCGCCCAGTGATGAGCTTTGTGTTTATGGGCGTGGCGATTTTATGGGGGCTTGTCGATGAGATTCACCAATCGTTTGTACCCGCGCGATCAGCCACAGTGATCGACTTCGTCAAAGATACGATTGGTGTATTAGTCGTCTCCCATTTCATGCACCACGCTTATTTTAGTGGAAAGTTTAAGCGGCTTGGGGATTGGTTGCGGAAGTTTGAGGGTTTATTCGTTGTGCGGTGAATAAACTTGTAGATCTTCATTGTACGGTGAATAAACCTTGTAGTTAGGTATTCGCCCTAGGGTGAATAGTACTCGCTCTAGAGCGAATAAACCTTGTAAATACTCTTCCTAGAGCGAATAAAATTGGTTGGGTATTCTCTCTACGGAGAATATCCGTCCCTTAACGGCGAATAAATCGTCGCTAACGGCGAATATAATCACACTGTCACACATTCTTCACTAGGAAAGCCCTCCTGAATGCCTTATGATTAAATCAAACTTAATAAGGAGGACTCATTTTGTATATAAAACCTCGTCCAATTCCTCTAAATGTTCATTTTAGTCAAGCGCTCATCCCCAGATTGCCCTCCAACCATCCAAAAATCCCGCTTATTGAACGAGATCTCCGCAGTTTTATGTCGGGTTATCGTGGTGAAAAGGCGACTGAATACCATTTAAACTTCCTGGATGACAAAAAACATCATATATTTGGTGGTTTACGCCTTCCCCATGAACAACACCACTTCCAAATGGACACTCCCATACTTTCACGTAAATATATTCTCATTCTTGAAACGAAAAATATAGGCGGCGAACTGTATTTTACAGAGGAGCAATTCAGCCAGGAGTCTTTTTACGGTCGAAAAGGCTATAAAAACCCGATTGTGCAGGTGAACCGTCATAAGGAGCAGCTACAAGATTGGCTTGAGAGTCACCGCCTCCCAACGATCCCCTTAATTCCGCTTGTCGTACTTAGCAACCCATCCGCCATTATTCGAACCGATGACCCTAGCATTCTTAAGAAAGTCTGCAAAGTAGAGAATCTTAAAAATAAGCTTTTAGATCTTACTAGCAGTTATACGAAAGACCATCTGACAGAAAGGTCCCTTAAAAAAGCCTCTAGGTTATTACTAGAAGACGATACGCCTCTCTTTCCTGAAGTTCACAAATCATACGGCCTTTCCCCACAAGAGATTATCCCTGGTATTCGATGCCCCAAGTGTTTCTCGTACCGGATGATGAGAATCGATCGAGTTTGGGTTTGCCCACACTGTTTATACCATTCTAACGAGACATATCATGATGCCATCCTTGATTATTTTCTTTTTCATAAAACGACGATGACCAACAGAGAGTTTCGACAATATTTAGGGATTGACTCCGTTAATACGGCAAATAAGCTTCTAAGACTCTTGAATCTCCCAAGCACGGGCTCGAATAAAGGCCGAATCTACCATCGCCCAACTGATTTCCTGGACCAGCTCGAAACACGCTATCACCGTTTGCATAAAAAGTAACGTGGCAATAGTGCTCCAGTGGTTGAAACAAGGTTAGACCACTTTACCGCATTTATGAACTAATCAAATCACCACAACAAGAAAAAACCAGAGCCCCTAAACACCGCACGCCCTGGTTCCTACTCTCCCTATTTCTTTGCCATCACTTTCGTCAATTCACTCTCACCTGAAGCGATTTCCACGCCTTGATAATAGTGCTGGACGATATCTTTATAGTTCTTGCCTTCCGCGGCCATGCCGTTTGCCCCGTATTGGCTCATGCCGACTCCATGGCCATAGCCGACGGTTTCAACGATGATATTGTCACCTTTGGCATACCATTTAAAATCACTCGAATTTAAGCCCAGTTGCTCGCGGACTTCTTTCCCGCTCAGCACTTTGCCGCCGACTTCGACCTTGGCGACACGATTACCAGCCGTCCGATCGGTCACTTTGCCGATGTTCGTACGATCGGTTAACTGAATGCCTAACTTGTTTTCAAATTCACGAATTGGAATGACTTTTTGTTCGATATACTTCGGTGAGGCTTTATCCCATGGACTTTCCACGCTTCTTAAATAAGGGAACGTGTTGGCCCAGTAGTCCTCGGAGTTTTCTGTGAACCCATTGCTCGTAGAGAAGAACGTTGCTGTGATAGGCTCCCCTTCATAAGTTAAAATTTGACCGTCTGTGGACTCGACTGCTTCTTTGACTTTGGCATATTTCTGGTTAAATTCCGAGCCCCATTGTCGCTTCAATTCTTGCTTATTTTTATACACTTGATGGGCAACGGTGTCAGTAACATGGGCGCCATCCGGTAGACCACTGTTTTCGGTTCCCATCATTTGTTTTACATAATAAGTCCTTGCTGTTAATGCCTGAGCTTTCAAGGCCTCCAATTCAAACTCTGCCGGCATTTCCGCGGCAACGACTCCGATTAAGTATTCATTGAGTGGCACATTTTCAACTTGAGACTGAGCTGTCCGCAACACAGCTACTTCAACAGCAGAGTCGGCAGACGGTTCACTTTTCGCCTCTTTTTCTGTTTGTTGTTTCACCTCTTCACTCAATTCTCCGGTCGCCTTTTCTCCACTAAAAGGCAGAACGAGCATCGTAGGAATTAGGAGGATCACAGTAAATAGAAGAGCTGCTAGAACGAAGATTGGGTTGATTTTTTTCATTGTATGGCCTCCAGCTTATTAAATTTAGAACGGAGTTGCACCGTCTTCATTCAATCTTATGGTGGAGGACAAGCATTTATGACAAGTCATTTATTTTAAAAAGTTGTTGTTAAAATCCTAAAACCGCTCCATTTATTCTCATAAGAAACTAGTAGAAACGCCCTAATTTTTTTACAATTTGGTTCTATTCCTATTTTTTGTGCATGTTTTATTAAAACTTCCCATATGTATGTAAAAATTCAACTTAAGAGTGCTAAACCTAATTTTACCAGCATAAACAGCAAAAAACCGCAGAATCACGCTGACAAAGCAGCATCATCCTCCGGTTTTTTGGGGATCGTTCTATTATGCATTCATGTCGGAAACATAAGTTTGAACTTCTTCTTCTGTTTCCTCAAGTTCATTTACACGTTCAATGTCAGCACCAAGGCCAGCTAATTTCTTGTGGAAGTCCACATAACCACGGTCTAAATGCTTTAGTTCCGTTACACGTGTGACGCCATCAGCAACTAATCCTGTTAAAATTAGAGCGGCAGCTGCACGCAAATCGGTTGCAGAAACTTCCGCACCTTGAAGATCGGATGGACCATTCATGATGACCGAACGACCATCAATCTTGATATGTGCATTCATGCGACGGAATTCTTCCACATGCATGAAACGGTTTTCGAACACAGTCTCCGTAATCATACTTGTGCCTTGTGCACGAAGCAATAGCGCCATCATTTGAGATTGCATATCCGTTGGGAATCCAGGGTGAGGCATAGTTTTAATATCAACCGCCTTCAACTTCTCTGGCCCAATGACACGAATACCTTCATCTTCTTCTTCAATTATAATGCCCATTTCTTCCATTTTTGCAACTAAGGAAGAAAGATGTTCAGGAACGGCGCCCTTCACAAGCACGTTTCCGCCTGTGATCGCCGCTGCTACCATGAATGTACCAGCTTCGATACGGTCTGGAATGATGTTGTGATCTGCACCAAATAGTTGCTTCACACCTTCAATTCGAATCGTACCTGTTCCAGCACCTTTTACTTTTGCTCCCATTTTGTTTAGGAAGTTTGCAAGGTCAACAATTTCTGGTTCTTTTGCGACATTTTCAATGATAGTTAGGCCATCTGCAAGCACAGCAGCCATCATGATGTTTTCAGTTGCGCCCACACTTGGGAAGTCTAAATAGATTTTTGCGCCATGAAGACCTTCTGGTGCTTCAGCTTCAATAAATCCATTTCCAACCTTCACTTTTGCACCCATCGCTTCAAAGCCTTTTAAGTGCTGATCGATTGGACGAGAACCAATTGCGCAGCCACCAGGCAGTGCTACACGAGCACGACCATTACGAGCTAGCAAGGATCCCATAACTAAAACAGAAGCACGCATTTTACGTACATATTCAAACGGTGCCTCAATTTTCAACTCTCGAGATGCATCGACAACAATTGTATTATTTTTAAACTCCACTTCGGCGTTTAAAGAGCGTAGTACCTGGTTGATTGTGTATACATCGGAGAGAGTTGGCACATCACGAATAATACTTTTTCCATCACTTGCTAATAAGGTTGCAGCGATAACGGGCAGTACGGCATTTTTAGCTCCCTCTACTTTAACTGTGCCGCTTAGCCTTTTTCCGCCGCGGACGATGATTTTTTCCAAATGTATTCCCCTCCGCGTCCAATTTCTCTATATTAATATTCAATCGTTATGATGGGTGTGCCAACTACGAGGGTAGTATTTCCGCCCATTCCATCTGGTTTTCTAAGTCCAAGCTGTAAATTCATTTCATGATCTTCGCTAATGGTTTCTGTAAATAATGGTGAATAGGCTGATGTTGAAACAAAATTCTCCTCTTCTAATGCTTCGATTTCCTCCGCATCAAAAGCCTCTAAAAGCCCACTCATATAAACCGGCAAAGCCTCATCAATCTTATCACCGAACTCGCCCTTTATACAAGAAAAAGTTTGCGGCTCTGCATGAAAAATTGTACGTACCTGTTCCGGCCAGGATTTCGCAATGAAATCCTCTGCATGAGTACTCCAATTCTTTCCTTTTACCTCATACATCACATACGTTTGCATGGGTCCGTGAGCCACGATTTTAATTTCTTCTATATAATCAGACGAAATCGAGGTTCCAGTGATGGTTTCTTGATTCTCTTCAACCGAATGACTCCATGACCAGTCGGAAAACTTGTCTTTCAACTGTGTCACATAATGGTCCACTTTTTGACTTTCCATCATTTCTCGTGAATACAAAGACCACTCATTGATTAAAATATGTTCGTCCTCTAAGACCGAAACCAGTTTCGTTAAATCTTGATTGCTTTCGTTCGCGACGATTGTCTTATTCCCTACCTGAAACATTATAAAACCGATTATGCCAATAATTGATAAATAAAAGGACCATTTTTTCATTTTTACGTCCCCTCCCCTTACTACCATTCTTACCAGCTTAAGGAGGAGCATACTAAAAAATTCTCGTCACTTTTTGACAATTATTGTATAAACAACATGTCCAGGTGTTCACTAAAGAATCAAGAAGAACGAACCACTGCTTTTTTATTGTTCATTATATGGTAAAACGTGATCATACGTTGCTAAAATACTTTATGAAAGTCTTCACAATAAAAAATCAGTCCACAGATAATCTTACTCAATAATACTTAATTTGAAAACATGTATTAATACCTAAATTTTTACCATTTTACCTGTTTGTAACTATTGAAATAAAGTTGGTAACTGTTGCGACCATAGTAAATAATCAAGGAAGAAATTACTAACCGATGAACCGATTACAATGGAGAGCATTATGTAAAGGACTCTAGCTTGGAAAACACGATTGGCACGTAGTAGTTTGTCAAAATGTAGTGATTGCAAGGCCCACCAGGCCAGGGCAATAAATGCCAGATGGGAAACGATGCTGAGTAGCGATTGTGTGCCAAAGTCCGTTATCACTCATCCAACCCCCTTTGTTTCTATATTTGTTCTCTTTTAATATAGACGGATTTCGAACCAGAAGGTTTCACTTTTTTTGCTTAAAAGAACCTTCACTCGTAAAATATGTTTTTCTCATGTCAAATATTACTATACAGAGACAAGTTGCAAAAGAAAACCCGTCCTTTTAGAGAATAGCACCTTTTCAATTAAAAATATAGAAAGCTGACCTCCCCCAAGGCCAGCTTTCGTTAAAAACCCCTTATTTAACCGTTCCACCCAAATCCCCCAACCTGAGTGGTTATCCCATAAAATCAATAAACTGTTCGAAGTTTGTTTGCAAGAAATCAAACGCCAATTGTGGCATGACTCCGAATAAAATCGTGGCAGCAGCACACAGAATAATGACAACCGTTGTGCCAACTGGTACCTTCACTTTTGTCTCCTCCCCAGTAGCTGTTGGACGGAAGAAGACTTGTGATAGAATGCCAAAATAGTAGAAGTAAGAAATGACGGTCGCCCCAATCATGATCGATGCGAGCACATAATGCGATGGATTCACCATCAACGCGCCAAGGAAAATATTAAGCTTCCCAATAAAACCTGCCGTACCCGGGATTCCTGCGAGCGATAGAATGAACACACCCATTGTCACAGCCAAAATTGGCGAGCGGCGATACAAGCCAGCAAACTCACTAATATCTTCCGAACCGGTTTTCATCGTCACCAATTGAATGATTGCAAATGCCCCAAGGTTCATAAACACATAAGCGAGCATGTAGAACCAAATGCTATCAAACATCACATATGACATAGCGGTAAAGGCGACTAAAAGATAACCGGCATGGGCAATACTGGAATAAGCGAACATCCGCTTAATATTGCGTTGCCTCAACGCGACCACGTTTCCTAAAATCATTGTCACCGCAGCGAGGAATCCAATGAAATCTTGTAAAGCGAACAACATCGGAGTTGTCCCATCTTCCATCGGTACCGATGCAAAGATCGAAACCATCACGCGGATTAAAATGACAAAGCCGGCAATTTTCGAAACCACACTCAAGAAAGCTGTCACTGGTGTAGCGGCGCCTTCATACACATCTGGTGCCCACATATGGAATGGCACGGACGCTAGTTTGAAAGACAAGCCAACAAACACCATGAAAAACGCTAATCCGAGCAGATAAATATGTTGTGAATCAGAGATTGACATCAACATGTCGGACATTTCCTTCAAATTCGTAGAACCGGTTATTCCGTACAAATAACTCATCCCGAACAACGTAATTGCCGTGGAAATACTTCCGTTGATTACATACTTCATCGCTGACTCATTCGACTTCAGGTTCTTCTTCCGCAAACCAGCTAAAATATAGGAAGAAATCGATAACGTTTCAAGGCCAACAAACAATGTGATCAAATCGCCACTGGAACTCATGATCATCGCGCCAAGCAACCCTGTTAGGAATAAATAGTAAAATTCCCCTCGGTACTCGGTAAGACCTTCTTTTGACTCGTAATCAATTGCAAGCAGCAACACAAGCGCAGAGCCAACTAGCAATAACAGCTTGAATGCTTTCGCAAACGCATCAAGTCTAAATGTATCATGTAAAATCGAACCGAGCGGATTATCGAGCAATCCAGTGAGTGCCGCAATCGCGAGCAACACCGACGCAAACCCGAGCCAACCTAGAAGTTTTCGGTCCACTTTCTTTGGTAAAAACAAATCCAATAACGTTAAAATGACGGTAGCGATGAGAATGATGAATTCCGGTGCCATCAAACCCCAGTCAAATGATAATAATGTCTCTAAATCCATCCTTCATCACCCTCCTATCCCTAGCACGATGTTCTCTAATGGCTGACTTAACACAGCTGGATATACGCCAATTAGGATAATCAGTCCAATTAGGACTAGGACCGGTGCCCATTCAAATGAACGGAGGTCACGGATGCCGGCGTATTCCCGGTTCGCCTGCCCGTAAGTGATCGATAGAACAGCGCGAAGCAAATAGACAGCCGTCATGATAATACCAAGGGCTCCAATGGCCGCTAGTATTGGCATCTCCTTAAACAATCCAAGAAACGCCATAAATTCACTCACAAACCCTGACATCCCTGGTAAACCTAGCGATGCCATCGCACCAGCAAGCAAGAACCCTGAAGCGATTGGCATGCTTTTCGCGAATCCACCAAGTTCGTTCATTTGCGTTGTCTGAACACGTTCATACAAGACGCTAACTAAGAAGAACAACAAAGCTGAAATTAGACCGTGTGAAACCACTTGGAAAATGGCTCCCTGAACACCCGCTTCATTGGATGCGCCAAGCCCAATCAAGACAATTCCCATATGGGAAATCGAAGAATACGCAAGCACCATTTTAAAATCGGTTTGGATAAACGCCAGAAACGCTCCGTAAAGCAAGTTAATAACTCCAAGAATCGCGATGAGAACCGCTAGCGTTTCAAATTGTTCTGGGAAAATCCCCATTCCAAAGCGGATCAAACCGAAAGCCCCAATTTTTAATAGAATTCCAGAGTGCAACATAACAATCGATGGTGGTGCTTCCACGTGAACACGCAACATCCAGCTATGCAATGGAAAGATTGGGAGTTTGACACCAAACGCAATCAATAACGCAATGAAAAGTCCCATTTTTAACGATTCAGACATCGCGGCTAGCGTTTGCCCTTCCCCACCATTGACCAATACTTTTAATGTTTCAATATTGGTTGTACCAGTTTTCGCAAACAGCACCATGATGACGATTAAAAGAATCGCTGAACCTAATCCATTGTAGATTAAGAAACTATAAGCTGCTTTTTCTTTATTGAAATAGCCCCATTTTCCAATTAAGAAGAACATTGGAATCAACGTAATTTCAAAGAAGATAAAGAATAAAATCAGGTTTTGAGCGGTGAACACTCCAAGCATCCCTATCTCCAGCAGCAAGAAAAGCATATAATAGCCTTTCCATTCATTTTTAATATGAAGAGAGGCAATCGCTGCTAATGTCGCTAACACAGAAGTTAGCACGATCATCAACAAGGAAAACCCGTCGATCCCTAGCTCGTATTTTACCGTAAAGAGATTGGCATGAATTGCTGAGAAATCGCTAAATCGCATCCAATTCACTTGTTCCGAAAAACTTGCAAGATCTTTGCCACCCAAATACGAGAAATAAGCAAGTAATGCTAGAATCGTAGCCGGCAAAGTAGCCAGAACGCCGAGCATTTTCAATCCTTTTTCATTGCTCTTTGGCATTAACGCCAAAAGCACAATACCTAATAACGGGGAGAAAACGAGTAGACTTAAATAATAACTATTCATTATAAGTACCCCCCTGTTAGCGCAAAGATGAGCATCAACACGGCCAGGCCAACAAAGGCAACTGTTCCGTATGCTTGAACTTGACCATTTTGCAGTTTTGCTCCCAGTTTTCCTAAGCCTTGAACAATGCCTGTCACCGACTTCACTAGACCTTCCACAAGGAAGAGTTCAATAAAGCGTAGGAAAAGACTAACTGCTTTTGTTGCATAAACAATCGTACTTTGATAAATTTCATCAATGAAATATTTATTATTGACGATGCTGTAAACCGTTGGTGCACGGCTTGTGAACCAATCTTGCGCTAGGCTACGCTTCATGTACATCAAGTACGCCAGGTAAATCCCTGCCAATGACACAAGCGTGGCCACAATCATGATCCAAGCTGGACCTTCAATATGACCATGTCCTAGCGCTTCATTGCCTTCCACTAACCAGTCACCAAGGAATGTTCCAAACCAAGGCGTGTTCACATACCCACTTATCACCGCTAAAATGCCCAGCACCACCATTGGGCCTGTCATCGAAGCCGGAGATTCATGAACATTCTTGTACTCGCTCCGCGGTTTTCCGGTAAACACCATGAAGAACAAGCGGAACATATAAAATGCGGTGAAAAATGCTGCAATGACCGCCAACCAAAACAACACATAATTGCCATTTGCCCATGCGGCAATTAAAATTTCATCTTTACTAAAGAATCCAGATAATAATGGCACTCCACTAATCGCCAATGTCCCGATTAAAAACAACGGCGCTGTAAACTTCAGCCTTTTCCAGAGACCGCCCATTTTCTCAATATCTTGTGTATGCACTGCATGAATCACGCTACCCGCTGCCAAGAACAACAACGCTTTGAAAAAGGCATGCGTCATCAAGTGGAACACGCCAGCCACATAGCCTGCTGCACCTAATGCCAACATCATGTAGCCAAGCTGACTGACGGTTGAATACGCCAGCACACGTTTGATATCGGTTTGCGTCAATCCGATCGTTGCCGCAAAGATGGCTGTAACCGCCCCGACAATCGCTACGGTCGCCATTGCGGTCTCACTTGCAGCGAACACCGGGAACATCGTAGCCACTAAATAAACCCCAGCAGCAACCATTGTCGCGGCGTGGATCAAAGCGGAAACCGGTGTTGGACCTTCCATCGCATCTGGTAACCATGTGTGAAGCGGGAATTGACCTGATTTTCCAACCGCCCCTACAAAAATTAAAATCGATGTAAGAGTGATCATCGTTCCAGAAACTTCCCCAGCTTGGACGCTTGCGAAAATCTCGTCATATTCGAAGCTACCAGTCTGCCAGAATAAGAGAATCATCCCAATTAACAGACCAACATCCCCGATTCTTGTCATAATAAATGCTTTCTTTGCCGCTGCCTTGGCACTGTCTTTATGGAAATAAAAGCCAATCAACAAGAAGGAACCGACACCGACAAGCTCCCAGAAAATATACGTTTGTAGAAGGTTCGGTGAAAGAACAAGTCCGAGCATTGCAAATGTGAACAATCCTAGATAAGCATAGAACACTGGAAAGCGCTCGTCACCGTGCATATAGCCTTTGGAATAGGTATGTACTAGAAAGCTGACTAGTGACACAATCACCAGCATCAATGCGTTTAATTGATTTACCTCAAATCCCACTGTTAATTGCAGATTTCCTATTTGGAGCCAATCAGCTTCTGCTTTGTAGGTGTCATTCGTCAGACGACCTACCAACACGATCACTGAATAGACCAAAGAGGCAAGGGTTAGCAAAATCCCTACATACGCACTCGCTTCTTTCAGCTTTTTGCCGAATAGAAGGAGGAATAGAAACGATAAAAGCGGGAAAAGCGGAATGAGCCAAGCATTCTCCATCTATATCACAATCCCCTTTTTTGAACGCGCCTCCCTACATCTTTCGCGCGTCAGAGTGTGCCCGTTATGGGGCCGTGTTAGTTTTTCAACGTATTCATTTCATCTGTATTAACTGTTCTGCGGTTCCGATATAACGATAATAGGATCGCAATCCCAACTGCCACTTCCGCAGCGGCAACCGCAATCACAAACACCGTAAAGATTTGACCAGTAATCGAAGGCACCATGCCAAACTTACTGAAGGTAACCAAATTAATATTCACTGCATTCAGCATCAATTCAATTGAAATGAGCACAATGATCGTGTTTCGTTTTGTCAGTGCACCATATAGGCCGATACAAAATAAAATAAGCGCTAGCGCCAGAAAGGCTGAAATGGGAACTCCATTCATTCCTTCTCCGCCTCCTTCTCGTCGTCATCCTTCCGCGACAGAACAATTGCCCCAACAAAGGCCACCAATAGAAGGACGGACATCAATTCAAATGGAATCACATACTTGCTAAACAACTCCATTCCGATTTGTTCTGCGTTGTTCTCATGAAGCGCCACTGGTGTCGTACCGAAATCTAAGTCATAGATTCCAATGTAAAAGACTGCACCAAACGCAAGGATTCCCAACAAAAGGAATAGCCGTTTCCATCTGCCGACACTAGGACTTTCATCGTCTTCATCATTATGCTTCGTTAACATGATTCCAAAGAGCATGATGATACTAATCGCCCCAGAGTAGACCAATACTTGAACAACGGCGAGAAATTCCGCCGATAACAGCACGTAAAGACCTGCAATGCTAAGGAAGGTAAACACAAGGGCTACAACCATATGAACCACTTTTGTTAGGTTCAGTAAAAGTACCCCACCAATAATGGCGACAAGCGCAAGTGCGAGGAACGCGATAAATTCACCAGATACCGTCATGCCTTATTCACCTTCCGTACATTCTCGTCATTTTCATCCAGCCACTCCAGATTTTTAAACAAATCATCTCGACTGTATTCCGCCAATTCAAATTCGTTTGTCATTACAATCGCTTCAGTCGGGCACACCTCCGTACACAAATCACAGAGAATGCAGATTTCAAAGTTGATGTCGTACGTATCGATGATCTTCCCTTTTTTCGTCGGGTCCGGATGCTTTTTCCCCGTCAATTGAATGCAATCGGTCGGACAAATATTCGCGCACTGATTACAAACAATGCATTTCTCCGGATAAAACTTTTGAATCCCCCTGAACCGGTCTGGTAATGGTACCGGCTCGTTTGGGTAGTCGTAAGTGACTTTTTCTTTACTCAAGTTTTTAAGGGTATAAGCTAATCCTTTCGTCCATCCTAGCACGTATTTTCACCCCTTGGTTTGGAAGCTATAAAGCGCCTGATCCTGCCCGGTAAGAAGTGCTTTCTGACTACAAACCCGAGGGCTAGGCGCTGCAGCTAAACGTATTTTTTAAAGGCTGTGTTCGTAAAGATTGTTGTTAAAAAATATTCAATAATTCTTTTAATAGAGCGGTTAAGAAGATATTCGCTAATGCAACTGGCAATAAGACTTTCCATGCAAATTCCATCAATTGGTCTGGACGCATCCTTGGGAATGTTGCTCGGAACCAGTACAGAATATAAGTGACAACCGCAAATTTAAGACCAAACCATACTGCTCCTGGAATGAAGCTTAGGAACTCAAATGGAGGCAACCAGCCGCCAAAGAACAACACGGTCATCAGTGAAGCCATTGCGAACATATAAACATACTCGGCCAGCATGAACATTGCCCAACGGAAACCAGAGTACTCGGTATGGAACCCGGCTACAAGCTCGTTCTCTGCTTCTGCTAGGTCAAACGGAACACGGTACAATTCAGCCATAGCGGCAATGAAGAACACCACGAATGCAATCGGCTGCCAAAGAATATACCAACCACTTGCTTCCTGGGCCGCAACGATGTCGTTTAAGTTCATGCTTCCTGTTAACAACACAATCCCTAAACCAGACATTACCAGCGGAATCTCATAGGAGACCATCTGTGCGGTTGCCCGCATCCCACCAAGCAAGGAATACTTGTTATTAGAGGCCCATGCCGCCATCAACGTCCCAATGACGGTAATGCCTGAGATGGCTAGATAATACAATAAGCCCACATTCAAATCGGCAAACTGCAGCTTATCTGTAAACGGAATAGTCGCTACAACCATAAAAGATGGTGCAAACGCAATAACAGGCGCAATGATAAACATCGGTCGATCTGCAGCTTTTGGAATCAAGTCTTCTTTTACAAGAAGCTTTAAAACGTCCGCAACGGTTTGCAACAGCCCCCAACGGCCTCCGAGGTGGTTCGGACCAATCCGCCCCTGCATAAACCCTAAAACTTTCCGCTCCGCCAAGATGGCGTACGTAACAAATCCTAAAATGACAAATAAAAAGGTAAGAGCCATTAAGAAGAAGATTCCAAAGTTGAGTAAGCCAGGGCTCGAATGAAGCAGGTCTTGAACCATTATCCGTCAACCTCCCCGAGAACGATGTCAATTGCCCCTAAAATCGAAATGAGATTCGAAATGTTTTGACCCTTTAAGAGCTTCGGAAGGATTTGAAGGTTATAGAATGATGGTCTTCTAAACTTCAAGCGATAAGGTTCTTTCTTCCCGTCACTCGCAATATAGCACCCAATTTCACCCCGCGAGCCTTCGATTCGTACAAACGCTTCGCCTTTCGGAGGTTTAATGATTTTCGGTACCTTCGCCATAATCGGCCCTTCTTCAGGGAACTGTTCAACGGCTTGCTCAATGATTTTTAACGATTCTTCAATTTCAGCTAGGCGGCACTCATAACGCGCAAACGCATCACCGCCATCGCGAGTCACGACATCAAAGTCAAAACGGTCGTAAATCGAATATGGTTCATCTTTGCGCAAATCCCATTTCACGCCGGTACTCCTTAAATTCACACCACTTAAGCTATAGTTCAACGCATCCTCTTTCGTATACGTTCCAACATTCTTCGTACGGCTTAAGAAGATTTCATTCCCAGAAACCAACTGATGATAGCCATCGAGCATTTTTCTCATATAAGGCACAAAGTCTCTGACTTTCTCAAGCCAACCTTCTGGTGCATCCCATTTCACACCGCCAACACGCATATAGTTGAAGGTTAAGCGGGCTCCTGATAGCTCATTTAATAGATTTAAAATCATTTCCCGCTCACGGAAGGCATAGAGCAATGGGCTCGTCGCTCCAAAATCGAGAATATATGTACCCCACCAAAGCAGGTGGCTCGCCACCCTGTTCAATTCCATTGCAAGTACACGTAAATATTCCGCCCGCTCTGGGATTTCTATCCCCATCATGGTTTCAACTGCATGAACCAACACATAGTTATTGGTCATCGCTGACACATAGTCCATCCGGTCGGTATAAGGGATAATTTGAGTAAACTGGAGATTTTCCGCAATCTTTTCGGTCCCGCGGTGCAAATACCCGATTACCGGTTCCGCGTTTGTAATGACTTCCCCATCAAGGGTGAGCACTAAGCGAAACACGCCGTGTGTACTCGGGTGCTGCGGGCCAACGTTCAAAAGGACTTCTTCCGTGCGTATCACCGGCTACACCTCCACATCATACGGTTCATAGTCTTTTCTTAATGGATAACCGATCCACTCTTCACCAAGCATGATACGTCGTAGATTCGGATGTCCCGTAAAGCGGATGCCGAGCAGGTCATACGCTTCGCACTCTGGCCAATCAGCTCCAGCCCAAAGCCTTGCAACTGACTCGATTTCAGGCTGTTCTCGGTCAAGCTTCACTTTTAAAGCGACTGATTGCTTGTTTTTATAAGAATAAAGGTGAGCATAGACTTCCATGTGTGTTTCAAAATCACTTCCATGGATTTCGGATAAATAATCGAAGCCAAGGCTTTCATTGAACTTTAGAAACTCCGCAATTTTATAATACGCCTCTCGTTTTGCCACCAATGTCGGAACATCTTTTGAGAGATTATTAATATAGGAGTCTTCTAAAACTTCCTCACCTAAATGCTTTTTAATTATTTCGACATATTTGTCTAGATATTTCTGATTTGGTGATGGTTGCTTCGGTTCTGTTGGTTCTTCTGTAGCAGCACCTTTTCCAGCTTTCGCTCTTGCGGCGGCAGCGGCTTTTGCTTTCGCAGCTGCAATTGCTTTCGCTTTGGCATCGTCTCCCGAACCGCTTCCACCTTCAGCAGCCTTTTTCTTCGCAGCGGCAGCAGCTTTCGCTTTCGCAACAGCGGCGGCTTTCTTCTTGGCTAAGTCATCACCTTCGTCGCCACCTTCTGCTTGCCCCATCGCTTTTCGCTTTGCAGCGGCGGCAGCCTTTGCTTTGGCTACAGCAGCAGCCTTTTTCTTCGCTAGTTCGTCCACTGTATCGCCTGACGATTCGTCTGCTGGTGCTTCTTCACTCGCTCCCTGCTCTGCGAGTTCTTTTGCTTTGCGCTTTGCGGCTGCGGCGGCTTTCGCCTTAGCTACAGCAGCGGCTTTTTTCTTCGCTAAATCGTCCACTGTATCGCCTGACGATTCGTCTGCTGGTGCTTCTTCACTTGCTCCCTGCTCTGCGAGTTCTTTTGCTTTGCGCTTTGCAGCTGCGGCGGCTTTCGCTTTGGCAACAGCCTCAGCTTTCTTCTTCGCTAAGTCGTCCGCTGTATCGCCTGACGATTCGTCCGCTGGAGCTTCTTCATTTGCTCCTTGTGCTGCAAGTTCTTTCGCTTTTCGTTTTGCGGCTGCAGCGGCTTTTGCTTTCGCAACAGCCTCAGCTTTCTTCTTCGCTAAATCGTCTGCTGTATCGCCTGACGATTTGTCCGCTGGAGCTTCTTCACTTGCTCCTTGTGCTGCAAGTTCTTTCGCTTTTCGTTTTGCGGCTGCTTCGGCTTTCGCTTTCGCAACGGCTTCTTTTTTTAGACGTTCAAGATCTTTATCCCCGCTCATCGACTAGATCACCTTCTTCCCGGTCTTCGCCTCGTAACGGATTTTCTCTTTTAATTTATTAATCCCGTAAATTAGGGCTGCGGGATTAGGAGGACAGCCTGGTATATAGACATCCACTGGAACAATTTGATCGACACCTTTTACTACGGAGTATGACTTGATGTATGGTCCACCTGCCGTCGCACAGGACCCCATAGCCACTACCCATTTCGGTTCAGCCATTTGGTCATAAAGCCTGCGAACTGTCGGTGCCATTTTTTTCGTTACCGTCCCTGATACAATCATGACATCGGATTGTCTTGGTGAGTTACGATAGAAAGTACCAAAACGCTCGATATCATAGTGCGCAGAACTCGTTCCCATCATTTCGATGGCACAGCAAGCTAGACCAAATGTCATTGGCCATAACGATGCGCTTCGAGCCCAACCTTTCACTTCATCAAGCTTCGCGAAGAAAATATTTCTTCTTACTTCTTCCATTTCTTCTTGTGACAGAAACTCCAAGTTTAAATCCATTTTAGCACCTTCTTTTTCCATGCGTAGATGAGTCCAATCAGAAGCATCACAACAAAGATTAGCATTTCAATCAGCGCAAAGATTCCCAGTTTCTCATACGCAATTGCCCACGGATACAAGAAAACGGTTTCCACATCAAAAATCACAAACATCAGGGCAAAAACATAATAGCGGACATTGAACTGCACCCTAGCATCGTGGAACGGTTCAATTCCGCTTTCGTATGTAGTGTACTTCGCAGCGTCCGACTTGAACTTCGGACGAAGAAGCTTGGCCATAAACAAAGCCACTACAGGTAACAAGACACCGAGACATAGGAACGCAAAAACCATCAAATAATTATTTTGGTATACATTCAAAAGTTCCATGCCTAACCCCCTATTGTTGTAGAATATATTCAGAGTATTTACACATGTAATCGATACCAATTATATCATTGTTACCAAAATGTGTCGATAAAGCCTTAGCAAACTATCAAATTTTGTTACATATTTTTGAAGATTTTCCAGTTGTGAAAAATGTTATTGAAATTGCATAAAATATTTTTCATTTTATAAAGATGTCCTGTCCTTCTATACCTATGCAGCTCGGTATAAAAAATGAATTTTTATGAGAGTTTGTCTTAGAGTTGGGGACATAAGAGAGTGTTGGAGGTAGGTTGTTCACCAATTCATGTTTGTTTCCTTCTAGTATTGGTGTCTTGGTTGGTTTTGGGGATGTTGTGAGTTGCTTGTGTTCCCTTTTACATGGCTTTTGCTTTTTTTGGGGAACGCTAGAACCCTCTTGCGTTACTTTTCCTTGGCTACGTTCTTGTCAGGAACACTAGGAATCTCTAACGTTACCTTTTCCACCTGCACACCCTCATTCCGGGCACGATAGAAACCCTATCGTTACCGAATCCACTCCCACACCCTCATTCCGGGCACAATAAAATCACCCCACCCAAAACCAACAAAACCAAGCAAAAAAAGAGCGCCCCCTAAAAGGAGACACTCTTTCGTCAATTCGATTATTATTATTATTTTCCCTGGGCAATGGAAATCCGGTTGATCGCGCGTCGAAGCGCTAGCTCGGCACGTTTGAAATCAACGTTTTCCTGCTGCTTCTCACGTAGTCTTTGCTCAGCACGCTCTTTGGCACGCATCGCACGTTCTACATCGATATCATTTGATTTTTCAGCAGTTTGAGCAAGAACCGTAACCGTGTCAGGACGTACTTCAAGGAAACCGCCACTAACCGCAACCAAATCAGTTTTTCCGTCCTTGATTAGACGGACTGCACCGATTTCGAGAGGAGCCACCATTGGGATATGGCCAGGCATGATTCCAAGCTCGCCCGTTTGAGCTTTAGTGCTGACCATTTCCACGTCAGATTCATAAACCGGTCCATCAGGAGTAACAACATTGACTTTCATCGTCTTCATTTTTTACCCTCCTGGTCCGTTATTAAACCTCTACACCCATGCTCTTTGCTTTTTCAATTACTTCTTCAATACGACCTACAAGACGGAATGCGTCTTCTGGAAGGTGGTCATATTTTCCTTCAAGGATTTCCTTGAAGCCTTTTACCGTTTCTTTAACTGGCACGTATGAACCAGGCTGTCCTGTGAACTGCTCGGCAACGTGGAAGTTTTGAGATAAGAAGAACTGGATACGACGAGCGCGGTGTACAACTAGCTTGTCCTCATCTCCAAGCTCATCCATACCTAGGATCGCAATGATATCCTGCAATTCACGGTAACGTTGAAGCGTAGACTGAACTTGACGAGCTACTTCGTAATGCTCTTCGCCAACGATTTCACCTGAAAGCGCACGAGAAGTGGATGCAAGTGGATCCACCGCAGGGTAGATACCCATCTCAGAAAGCTTACGCTCAAGGTTTGTAGTCGCATCTAGGTGAGCGAACGTTGTCGCTGGAGCCGGATCCGTATAGTCATCGGCTGGTACGTAGATGGCTTGGATGGAAGTAACAGAACCTACGTTAGTAGATGTGATACGTTCCTGTAATTTACCCATTTCAGTTGCAAGTGTTGGCTGGTAACCAACGGCAGATGGCATACGGCCTAGTAGGGCAGATACCTCAGAACCTGCTTGTGTGAAACGGAAGATGTTATCCATGAAGAAAAGAACGTCCTGTCCTTGTTCATCACGGAAGTATTCAGCCATTGTCAAACCAGTTAGAGCAACACGCATACGTGCACCTGGTGGTTCGTTCATCTGTCCGAATACCATCGCTGTTTGCTTGATAACGCCTGAGTCAGTCATTTCGTGGTAAAGGTCATTTCCTTCACGTGTACGCTCACCAACTCCAGCAAATACGGAAATACCGCTATGCTCTTGGGCGATGTTGTTGATTAATTCCTGGATTAATACGGTTTTACCAACACCGGCTCCACCAAATAGACCGATTTTTCCACCCTTGATATAAGGGGCAAGAAGGTCAACGACTTTAATCCCTGTTTCAAGAATTTCAACCTCAGTTGATAATTGTTCAAAAGTCGGTGCATCACGGTGGATCGCATCACGACGAACGTCTGCTGGGATTTCAGCATCAAGGTCAATATTTTCTCCTAGTACGTTGAATACACGACCTAGCGTCGCATCTCCAACTGGTACGGAGATTGGTGCTCCTGTATCGACAACTTCTGCTCCACGTTGAAGGCCGTCTGTAGAAGACATCGCAATCGTACGAACAGTGTCATCGCCTAAGTGAAGGGCTACTTCAAGAGTTAATTTGATTTCGACTTCTGATTCATTTTGTGGTTTCGTTTCAATCCTTAATGCGTTATAGATCTCAGGAAGGTTGCCGCTTTCGAACTTAACGTCAACAACTGGACCCATAACTTGGAGAACGCGTCCTTTGTTCATCTTGTTCCCTCCTAACTAACTTCCTTCTTCCAATGTATACATCATGATGGGATGTGGGCTTTCGACCAACCACATCCCGAACGTTTCTACTCTAGTGCCGCTGCACCGCCAACAATCTCGGTAATTTCCTGGGTAATGGCAGCCTGACGAGCACGGTTATAACTAAGGCTAAGTGAGTTGATAAGCTCATTGGCATTATCAGTTGCATTTTTCATGGCGTTCATACGCGCAGCATGCTCACTCGCTTTACTGTCAAGTAATGAGCCATAAATTAAGCTCTCAGCATATTGAGGTAAGAGAACCTCTAAAATTTCTTCCGCATTTGGTTCAAATTCATAGGATGTAAGTTTTGTTGGAGCTTCCATATCCGTTAAAGGAAGAAGCTTTTTCTCCGTTACTTCCTGTGAAATGGCGCTAACATAATGGCTGTAGTAAACATACAGCTCATCGAATGTTCCATCCGCAAACATTCCAACTGTACTGCTGGCAATGTCCTTAATTTCGGTAAAAGAAGGTTGGTCCGCTACTCCAGTGATTTCAAGCATGACATTCATGCCTTGTTTCGTAAAGAAGTCACGGCCTACTCGACCGATGGCGATGATGGCAAATTCATCATTCGATTTATGACGCTTTTGGATTGTCTGATACACTTGGCGGATGACGTTGCTGTTAAAGGCACCAGCAAGACCACGGTCCGATGTGATGACCAGATAACCCGTCTTTTTGACCGGACGGCTATTTAGCATTGGATGGTTTGCATCCTTCGCTCCCATTGCGATCGAAAATGTTACTTCTTGGATTTTCTCCATGTAAGGAACAAACGCTTTCGCATTTTGTACTCCACGGTTCCATTTAGAAGAAGACACCATTTCCATCGCTTTGGTGATTTGGCTTGTCTTTTTTGTCGACGTAATCCGGTTTTTTATATCACGTAAAGATGCCATTGGTTCTCACCACCCTTTTATAAAGATTGTTATTCTGATGAGGTCGACCGCACGGCGGCGGAAAGCTCTAATAAATTGTCTAGCTTTAGCATTTGGTCCCTCGAGGTTTGACCAGATGACTACGCTATACAAGTATCAGGCTATCCCCATGTGCAGTCTTCTCCACTTTTCATTGTCCAGCTGCGCCGACTAGCCCCTCGAGTCGCTTCGGTCCATCCGTTGAAGTCAAAAAACGACTTCATCGGCTGGCCCTCCAGCGCTTGTCGGGGCTGATCGAGTCGGCTCCGCTTTTCTATTTATTCAGAAACTGCAAACGTCTTTTTGAAGTCGTTGATTGCAGCGGCCATATCTTCGTCCTTAGGAAGTTCCTTCGTCGTCTTGATATGGTCTAACACTTCTTTACGGTTGGCGTCTAACCATGCATAGAATTCATTTTCAAAACGTAGGATATCTTGAACTGGGATATCATCAAGGAATCCACGTGTAAGTGCGTAAAGGATCGCAACTTGCTTTTCAACCGGGATTGGCTTGTTTAAGTCCTGCTTTAGAACTTCAACCGTACGCGCACCACGGTTTAGTTTTGCTTGAGTTGCTTTATCAAGGTCAGATCCGAACTGTGCGAAAGACTCAAGCTCACGGTATGAAGCTAGGTCTAGACGCAATGTACCGGCAACCTTTTTCATCGCTTTAATTTGAGCAGATCCACCAACACGAGATACGGATAAACCAGCGTTGATCGCCGGACGTACACCGGAGAAGAACAAGTCAGATTGTAAGAAAATCTGTCCGTCTGTGATGGAGATAACGTTTGTTGGGATGTAAGCTGATACGTCCCCTGCTTGTGTTTCGATGAATGGTAGGGCTGTGATTGAACCAGCGCCTTTTGCATCACTAAGTTTTGCAGCACGCTCTAATAGACGGCTGTGTAGGTAGAAGACATCCCCTGGATATGCTTCACGACCTGGAGGACGGCGAAGTAGCAAGGAAAGTTCACGGTATGCAGATGCTTGTTTTGTTAAATCATCGTATACAACTAGAACATGCTTGCCATCGTACATGAACTCTTCTGCCATTGATACCCCTGCATATGGAGCTAGGTATAAAAGTGGTGCTGGCTGTGAAGCAGCTGCTGTCACAACGATTGTGTAATCTAATGCACCGTGCTTACGAAGGGTTTCAACCGCATTACGTACAGTTGATTCCTTCTGACCAATTGCTACATAAATACAGATCATATCTTCTGTCTTTTGGTTCAAGATTGTATCGATTGCAACCGATGTTTTACCTGTTTGGCGGTCTCCGATGATCAACTCACGCTGACCACGACCGATTGGAACAAGTGCATCAATCGCTTTAATTCCTGTTTGTAATGGCTCATGAACGGATTTACGATCCATTACCCCAGGAGCGTTGTACTCGATTGGACGAGTTTTCGTTGTATTGATTGGTCCTAAACCATCAACTGGTTGACCTAGTGGATTTACAACACGACCGATCAGTTCCTCACCTACCGGAACCTCCATGATGCGGCCTGTGCGGCGGACCTCATCGCCTTCACGGATTTCAGTGAAAGGTCCAAGGATAATGATACCGACGTTATTTTCTTCAAGGTTTTGTGCCATACCCATAACGCCGTTTGAGAATTCAACAAGCTCACCAGCCATGGCATTATCAAGACCATGAACACGCGCGATACCGTCACCAACGGAGATGACTGTACCAACATCACTTACTTGAATCTCTGACTGATAGTTTTCAATTTGCGACTTAATCAGCGCACTAATTTCTTCAGCTTTGATGCTCATGAGTTTCACCCCTATCTACGAATCTTAGCCTAGCAATTTACGTTCGAGACGATCAAGCTTCCCACGTAAAGAACCGTCAAAAATGCGGTTGCCTACACGTAGCTTAATGCCACCTAGTAAATTGGAATCTGTAATATTTTCTAAAATAAGTGCCTTTTTACCGACTTTCGGTGCGAAAGCCAAGGATAAGGCTTCTTTTTGTTCATCCGTTAGCGGCTGGACACTGTAAACTTTCGCTTCAGCTAATCCTTTTGCTTCATTCACAAGCTCAATGAACTGATCGGCCACTTCGGTAATTAACGCCGTACGGTGACGGTCAACAAGTAACATCAATGTGTTCAGTACATATGGGCTCGCAGATGCAAAGGCTTGATTTAAAAGTTCTTTTTTCTTTTCAAGCGTAATGTTTGGAGAAGCTAAAACCGGTGTTAAACCCGTATTGTTTTGGAATACCTCTTTGACAACGCGGAGTTCCCCTTCAACAGTATCGAGAAGGTTTTGCTCTGATGCTACTTGAAAAAGAGCCAGCGCATAACGTTTTGCTACCTGCGGGTTGCTCATCGACCTTCTCCTGCCTCTTTGATATATTCATTGATCAATTTCTCTTGATCTGCTACAGAAAGTTCTTTTTCAATAACCTTCGATGCAATCATGACAGACATAGAAGCCAATTGCTCACGAATAGCGGCAACAGCCTGTTCTTTTTCACGCTCGATTTCAGCTTTAGCTGATTCTTTAATCCGATCCGATTCAGTACGAGCAAGTGCGATGATTTCATCACGTTGAAGATCGCCCTGTTTCTTCGCGTTTTCAATTAAAGATTGAGCTTCTTGACGCGCTTGCTTCAATAGCTCACGCTGTTCGTTTAGAAGTTTATTTGCTTCCGTACGACTTTGTTCTGCCGCACCGATTTCTCCAGCAATATGATCTTCACGCTGTTTCATGATGCCCATTAATGGACCCCATGCATACTTTTTCAGTAATGCTAACAAGATGAGGAACATAAGTAACTGGAATACAATATCACCCGTATTTAAGTGACCTGCTGATGCTGCCACTACAAAACCATTTGTTAACACCCTCGATTCACTCCCTTCAAGAGTCTTCTCTTCGAAAAAGATTGATGGAACAGTTTTTTATTAAAACCAGAAAGTTTGCTTTTATTTGCACATAAGAAACTGCTATTGGTAAAAAAACTACTTACCAATAGTCGTTTTAAAACTGCGAGATAAATGAATGGCGAAGGTTCGCTTCGGAATGATCTTCGCCATTTTTAACGACACTTAAATTATTGACCAACTACCATGAACGCGATAACAACCGCGATGATAGGAATCGCCTCAACTAGTGCAACCCCGATGAACATTGTAGTTTGAAGCATACCACGTGCTTCTGGCTGACGAGCCATACCTTCTACTGTACGAGATACGATAAGACCGTTACCGATACCAGCACCTAGTGCCGCTAAACCGATTGCGATTGCTGCTGCTAAAAGACCCATTATAAAGTTCCTCCTTTAAATGTATGAAAAAATAATTAGTGTTTTTTTGTTCATAAATGAACAGGAAAATATATTAATGGTCAGAACTAACTTTGTGAGATAGATAGACCATTGTTAACATAACGAAAATAAATGATTGAATGGCTCCAACAAAGATGGAGAAACCTTGCCATGCAAGCATTGGCACAATTGCCGCTAAGTGACCGCCAACACCCGTTGCAAGACTTCCTGCAATTAGGGTTAACAGAATTTCACCCGCATAGATGTTTCCGTAAAGACGAAGACCAAGCGTAAGTGTGTTTGCAAATTCTTCAATAATTTTAATCGGTAGCATGAATGAGAATGGTTTTAAGAACTCTTTCCCGTATGCAGCTACACCTTTTTGCTTAACTCCATAGTAATGAGAAAGCACGACAACCATCACCGCTAACGTCAATGTTACGACTGGGTCCGCAGTAGGTGATTTCCACCATAGCGTATGGTCAATGACAATTGAAAATGGAAGACCAAGCATATTGGAAACAAAGATATACATAATCAATGTAATTCCAAGGATATGGAACCTCCCGCCATCCTTCCAGTCCATCGCGCTATTAATGATGTTCTTAACGAAATCCATTACCCATTCCATAAAGTTCTGGATTCCTGTAGGCTTCATTGCTAGCTTACGAGTGGCTAGGACAGCAATAAGAAAAACAATAAGACTAGCAATCGTAATCATCATAACGTTTGCTAAGTTAAAATGGAGTCCTAAAAACTCAACTATAGGTGCTTCATGATTCACCAGTATTCACCTCTCTTCCCCGCTATCGACGTATATGAAAAGACTGGATTAAAAAATCTATCATAATGACAAAATAGGATGTCATTAATCCCAAAACAGTAAAAATTATGTGGAAATGTTCCGGAAACTCCATCGCAATCAGAACTGCGAATCCTGCCGCTGCATAGCGTGAAAACGAACCAAGCGAACGAACTTTCTTCCCTTGAAGCACATCATCCCCAAAATTCCAAGTCTTTCTTGCTAACAACCATAGGTTGTACAAACTAATACTTGTCCCAAGAATCAAACCCGCATAAATGGATTGGTGGTCTGTGAACCCCCAACCTAGCACATAAACAGATAACAACAAAAATATGTATTTGCGTTGACGTTCAAAAATTCCCCGTATTTCCGGCATAGCTGTCATTCTCCTGAGTAGAAATGTTGGACAAGTTGGATCATCGCATATACACCCGCAGCCAACCCAACCAACAAGCCTATAATTAAGAAAATAGGCTCAACCCCAAACTGACGGTCCAGCCATCTTCCAGCAAAAATTCCAATAAGAACACAGCCTACTAATTGTGCCGTTATGGCAGACATTAAGGCCATTGCTTGAAAGGGGTGACGGTTTTTTTGACGCATCTTCTCGCGCTCCAAGTCTAAGAGTATTGCGGTGGGGACATAGAAAAATAAAATGATAGATAATTGCGACGATATGAACTGTGATAAGGTTGAAAACCTTATCATTTACCCTTTGTAAGCATACAATAGCGACTTGTCAATGTCAATCCATTATAGGGAAAAAATTCACATAGTAATGAAAAACAATTTTTCCCTCTTTTTCTAGCAAATAACTATTCCATTAGCAAGTGAAATGATAAAAAAATGCCCTTCTTTTTGTTTCAATCAATTAGTTGCCAGACGCTAGAATAAGACTATTCTAATAATCCAATTATACCCCCTCTTCGCTAATAAGAAAAAGAAAAAAACGGAGGATTTCAAATTATCCTCCGCATCCATTATTGTTCTTCTGGAAAAATAAACAAATGTGTGTCGATCCGGTCTTCTTGGTTCGCTTTTTTCGCAAACACCTTTGCCAAATAGCCACCCTCTGCTGGCATTTCCTCCGGTGATAGCTCCACTTCAAGCAAACCTTTTTTGACATTTCGTCTAGCATCAAGGAACCCAACAAAGCGATAACTCTCGGGGTCAAACAACGCGATCCCAAATTCCTCGGCCCCACCAGGCAGGTAAACTTCATACCGATAGTGTCCGGGTTTATCTGCGGGTGCAAACGCAAATCCCATGATCCTAGGGTAATCTGGTTCCTCAAGCACATATAGATAAGGTAAATTTATTTGGTTTGATCCTTCATTTAAAGTAAGATAGCCATCATGAATTTTCCCTTTAAATACATCAGGGTCAATCAGCATGCTAATTTCCACTTTTTTTGATTCCCCAGCTTCTAACTCAAAGCTCATTGGCATCTCCCACTCAATTCCATCTTCATGCTTTGGTATAGCGAAGGAGTATCTTTTCGATTCGGTACTGTGATTTTGAACATCGACGACAGTCGTATGACGATGATGATGATCACTAAGCCGAAACCGACCAAACTGTAACGAACCAGGCATCACGAGTGTTTCCGTTTTTACTGCCTCTTCGACTTGAATTCTTCCTGCTCCTTGTTCATAGGTACGATAACCTTTTCCTGTTTCATCTTGTATCGGCAAAGCTGTATTCATCAGGGCCGCTTTGATTTGTTCAGGATTCCACTTAGGGTGCGCTTGCTTAATTAATGCAGCAGCCCCAGCAACATGGGGTGCAGCCATACTCGTTCCTTGCAGAGCAAGATATCCACCTGGGACCGTGCTTTCAATCGCAACTCCTGGCGCAACCACATCTGGTTTAATATCCCATGTAACGGTTACCGGTCCTCTTGAACTAAAATCAGCTAATTGGTCTTGTTCTTCAACCAAGTCCAACCTCGCAAACTCTTGCGTTTTTTTCAATGTTTTTCGAAGTTGTTCTCCTTCCGCTAGCGTAATCGATGCGACCGGAAGATCCAATTTTTCTTCTAAGTTGCCAATAAAACTACCAGCTGTATTGTTAAAAATAATCACGCCAACCGCTCCGGCTTTTGCTGCATTCTTTGCTTTCTGTGTAAACGTGAGTGTTCCGCGCTTCACAAGCACCATTTTCCCTTCCGCATTTTTTATCTCATTCGCACGACCAATGCCACCATCGACGATTTCAATGCTCCGGTCTAACTCCCACTTTTCCGAACCCATCAGCGGTTGTAGTTTGATTCTATCTGCTTGAGAGCTCACGCTTAAATATGGAACTTTTAAAGGCGGAGTGGATGCCCCAACCGAGATAGCTTTTGCAGCGGTCCCTGGAGACCCAACGGTCCACCGGTTTGGTCCTGAATTTCCCGAAGAGGTAACCGCGACAATCCCTTTTTCAACTGCGTTGTTGATGGCTAAACTTATCGGCAGATCCGGTCCATTGATTTCATTGCCTAATGATAGGTTGAGCACATCCACTTTGTCTTCAATTGCTTGATCAATCGCTGCTAACACCTGCTCTGTCGTTCCTGTCCCCCCCGGACCAAGCGCGCGGTAGCCAATAATTTTCGCATCTGGCGCGACACCTGTTATCCGACCATTGGCCGCAATGATTCCGGAAACATGGGTCCCGTGCAGCGTACTGCCACCGACGCCTTTTGTTTCCATCGGATCTTTATCGCCATCCACCAAATCATGGCCGCCACCAAAATTTCGGTGCAAGTCTGGATGTTCATAATCAATGCCTGTATCGATCACCCCAACGGTGACTCCTTTTCCAGAAAGTCGATGCCCTTTGCTATCAAGAATACCGCGAACTCTTTCCCCGCCAATCAGTTCAATATTCGTTGCAGTCGCTTCTGCTCGATACGATTGAACCGGGGTCACTTGTTTCGCTTCAGGAATGTTTTCGAGTGCTTGCAACGGGCCTTCTACCGAATAACCTGGGATGGCATGCTTAAACACCCGGCGCAATTTCACTTCAGGATGTTTTTCTAAGCGCTTTTCAATCTCTTGTTGTGATTCAAAATCCTCTGTTAAAACAATCGCTACCTTCTCAACACTTTTATCTTGCTTGGGGATGGGCGGATGCGTTAGTTTCGAAGTCGCCACCGCTTGTGAAACTCCAAGTTGGAGCACTAAAAGCATCACAGTGAGATAGAGGATGTTTCGCATGCTTCCACCTACTTTTTTATCTCTTAGCTTAAACGAAGCAAGGTTGGAATATGCAGGAACCAACACCTAGATCCTTTAACGGAAAATTTCATCCGTCCATCCGGTAATTAACTGAATTATCACATGTTTCTTCCTATTATATAGCTAAAAAACTAAACGCTTGTTATCTCCATAAAAAAACTCCCGTTTCATTACTGAAACGAGAGAAAAGGATTTTATGTTTATTTCGTTCCGAAGAGACGGTCACCTGCGTCACCTAGTCCTGGAACAATATATCCATGGTCATTTAATTTTTCATCAAGCGCAGCGATGTAAATATCGACATCTGGGTGAGCTTCTTTTAATGCTTCAACGCCTTCTGGTGCCGCAATTAAACACATAAACTTAATGTGTTTCGCTCCACGCGTTTTCAGTGAGCGAATCGCTTCAATCGCCGAACCACCTGTAGCAAGCATTGGATCCACAACAATAAAGTCACGCTCTTCCACATCACTTGGAAGTTTTACATAGTATTCAACCGGCATTAATGTTTTAGGATCACGATACAAGCCAACATGTCCAACTTTTGCAGCTGGAATTAGTTTTAGAATTCCATCGACCATACCAATTCCTGCACGTAAAATCGGCACCAAGCCCATTTTTTTACCGGCAAGTACTTTAGAAGTTGTCTTTTGAACAGGCGTTTCAACCTCCATATCCTCTAATGGCATATCACGCGTAATTTCAAATGCCATTAAAGTCGCTACTTCATCTACCAATTCACGGAACTCTTTTGTACCTGTATTTTTATCACGAATAAACGTTAACTTATGTTGAATCAATGGGTGGTCAAACACATATACCTTCGCCATGGAATTCGCTCCTTTTTAAAAAAAATGTAGAATTTTGTCCTATGTAGTCACACTTCGTCTAATTTTACAGAAAAAACTCCTGCAGGGCAACAACCATTCTCATACATTTTAGTGTTTGTTAAAGACACTTATCTTAAACAAAGTTCTACACCTCAGTAACTTTTCTAATTTATAGCTAAAATTACCCCTTCACAGCTAAAAAAAGCGATTCTCTTATGAGAACCGCTTCTAGTTGTCTATTAATATTCTGGGTAAAGCACATACTTCGATGATAGCGCCTCAACACGTTGACTTGCTTCCGCCAATTTGGCTTCATCTTCGTGATTTTTAAGGGTAAAGGCGATAATAGAAGCAATTTCGTCCATATCTTCTAAGCCAAAGCCGCGACTTGTCACAGCCGCTGTTCCAATACGAATTCCACTCGTTACAAATGGGCTCGCAGGATCAAACGGAATTGTGTTTTTATTGACCGTAATGCCGACATCATCTAGAACTTTCTCAGCCACTTTTCCTGTAAGGTCAAGTGAGCGAGTATCAATTAGAATAAGGTGGTTATCGGTTCCACCAGAAACTATGCTGACACCTTCTTTTTGGAGGCCTTCTGCTAAACGCTTTGCATTGGCAATGATGTTTTCAGCATAATTTTTAAAACTAGGCTGAAGGGCTTCACCAAACGCAACGGCTTTCGCAGAAATTACATGCATCAATGGACCACCTTGGATCCCAGGGAAAATCGATTTATCAATTTTCTTCGCAAACTCTTCACGGCATAAAATCATCCCACCGCGCGGACCACGAAGGGTTTTATGTGTTGTCGTTGTCACAAAGTCAGAATAAGGAACTGGGTTTTGATGAAGTCCAGCTGCTACCAAACCAGCGATATGTGCCATATCAACCATCAAGTAAGCGCCCACTTCATCGGCAATTTCACGGAATTTACTGAAATCAATTTCACGTGGATACGCACTCGCTCCAGCTACAATCAACTTCGGCTTATGCTCTAGGGCTTTTTGACGAACATCTTCATAATTGATTCGATGTGTTTCTTCGTCCACACCATATTCGACAAAATTGTATTGAATGCCACTGAAGTTTACTGGGCTACCATGTGTTAAGTGACCACCGTGCGAAAGATTCATCCCAAGAACGGTATCACCTTGTTCAAGAATCGTAAAGTATACCGCCATGTTCGCTTGCGCACCAGAATGGGGCTGAACGTTTACATGCTCGGCGCCAAAGATTTCCTTGGCACGGTCGCGCGCGATATCCTCAACAATATCCACATACTCACAACCGCCATAATAGCGTTTTGCTGGATATCCTTCGGCATATTTATTTGTTAGCACAGAACCTTGTGCTTCCATCACCGCTTCACTAACAAAGTTTTCTGAGGCAATCAATTCAATTTTAGTACGTTGGCGTCCTAATTCTTTCTGAATGGCTTCAAATACTTGGCTATCTTGTTCCTTAAGATGCTTCATGTTTATCCCCCTTTAAAATCACTGATGCTCTTCACCTATGTAGCTAATCTATTAATCGTTCGAAAATTCATTTTTATTGTAGCCCATGTGTTCACGAAAAGAAAGAAAGAAAACTCTATTTTTCATGATTTTTTTATAAAAAACCTAATTTTGTGGCAAATGTCGAAAAATGGTTCATTATTCATGAACATTATTAGTTCATTTTAATAAAATCGTTCGGATTTTATGTTTCTACTAAAAAGAAAAAAGCCCACTGTGAGCTCTTCTCCTTTAACATGATTCATTCTCATGATTCTGTTCATAAACTGCACGGCTACCACCAATAAGCTTTGGCCGTGATTTCGCTAGTGTTACATAAGCCTGACCAACCGTTTTATGACTAACACGAACGGGAACCGCCACATGTTTGATATGCATGCCAATAAGCGTGCTGCCAATATCAATCCCAGCGTCGGCCTTGATAAATTCGACAACAACCGGATCGGTAAACTGATGATAAGCATACGTCGCCATCGCTCCACCCGCTTTACGAACTGGGATGACGGTCACTTCTTCAAGCTGAAGCTTTTCTGCTGTTTCACGTTCAACAACTAAAGCACGATTTAAATGCTCACAGCACTGGAAAGCAAGCTGAACTTTCGTTTTTGCTTGTAACTCTTTCAATTGACGAAAAACGAATGCTGCAGCCTCTTCCGTCCCAGCTGTGCCAATTTTTTCTCCTATGATTTCACTTGTACTACAGCCGATTACGAGCACTTGGTTTGGCTTGAACCCTACCTGTTCGTCAAACTCGCTAAGAAGCAGCTGTAGCTCTTTTTCCCACTGCTCAATCATCTTATTCACACTCTTTTACTTATTCTCGTATTCAGTAATTTTACCAACACGGTTCGCATGACGACCGCCTTCAAACTCAGAGGTTAACCATGCTTGTGCAATTTCACGCGCAAGTCCTGGTCCGATTACTCGCTCACCCATCGCAATCATATTACTATCATTATGCTGACGCGTTACTTTCGCACTGAACACATCATGGACAAGCGCACAACGAATCCCTTTTACTTTGTTCGCTGCAATGCTCATACCAATTCCTGTCCCACAAATTAAAATTCCACGATCAAATTCACCAGCAGCTACTTTTTCCGCAACCGGTAAAGCATAGTCAGGGTAATCAACGGATGTATCACATTCACAACCAAAATCTTCATACGCAATTTCCATTTCATCCATTAACTTTTTGATTTCTTCTCGGATATTGATTCCACCATGATCTGAAGCAATTGCCACTTTCATCTCTATTTCCTCCTATTTATCCAACGATTAAGAATCTACCGTTATTTTCTCACAACTCTTCTAAAATAAAAAGACAGTCACAGAGAGTTACACTTTCCACTTGTTTGCAACTTTTTCAATCGCATCTTTAATTTCAGCAAAAGCGGCACGGTAAATTTCTACACTGCCCCCATAAGGGTCGGCGATGTCTCGGGCTGCATTCCCAGCAAATTCGCTCAAGGTAAACGTCTTATCCACCGCTTGAGGGAAGTAACTCAAAACCGCCTCCTTATGGCTAGCCGTCATAGTCAAGATAAGTGTCGCCCATTCAATTTCAGTTTGTGAAAGCTGTGTGGACTTGTGATCGAGACTAAGTTCATTTTCTTTTAACACTTTCCCCGCATTTTCAGACGCCGCACTGCCCTTAGCCGCAAAGACACCAGCAGATTTCACTTCTACCTCCGGGATTTCCTTGCTTCGTAAAATTGCCTCCGCCATCGGACTCCGACACGTATTTCCAGTGCACACAAATAAAACTCGCTTCAATTTTCACCCTCCTTACTTTCTCCTTTTACTCTTTATTATACTTACTCTCGGCAAAAATCAGTAAAAAAAGACACCCAGCATTTTTGGGTGCCACCGAATGCGTATGTACTCCAACTAAAACGGGAGCAATAATTTCAATCCAAAAGCGAGCAAAATCCCTCCACCGAGCGCTTCACTATAATGGCCCAGCCATCCTTGAACCCTACGGCCCAGCATAAGACCGGCCCAAGTCAAAGCGGTCGCAGCCACTCCAAAACTAATCAACACCAGCAATGTCTTTGCTCCATATATGCCAAGCGACAAGCCCGCTGAAAAACTATCCAAACTGACCCCAAACGCAAAAAAGATCAAGCCCTTCCCAACCGGGGCAATCAAACTCTCTTCCTCCGTCTTCAAGCTTGAATAGATCATCTGAACGCCTAATAAAATGAGTAAACCACCGCCCAGATAACTAGCAAGCGAGCCAAACTGCTCTGACAAATAACGCCCGGCAATCATCCCCACTAGAGGCATCCAGACATGAAAAATCCCAATCATGATTCCAATTTTCATAATTTGCCTCATCGTCAACCGGAACATCCCCATCCCGAGCCCAACAGAAAAGGCATCCATCCCTAGCGCAAAGGCCATCAATAGTAGTGTTACGAGTTCTCCAAGCATTGCTTCCATAATCTAGCCTCCCCGGACATACGTGGACTTGCTTTACCAACATATGCACGTCCACTAGAGTTTAGAAGGCAAAAATGTTTAAGCGTGGAGGGGGAATGCGTGATAGGGCAACACGATCTGCTTGGACAGTTTCTTCTCTGGGCCTCCTCTTTCTGTCTTTCAACCCGCTCTTATTTGACTGTTTAATCTCCGAACCTCCTCTTTTTGTCCCATCAACCCACTCTTCTTGAAAAAACCAAACAAACTCCTACTCCGTTCCATCCCTTTATATTGAAAAACCCGTGCTCCTCCATATAAAAAAGACCAAACCCCACAAGAGATTTGGTCCCACTACCACCTATCCAACTCACTTCCGAATAATCGGATAGCCGGACGCCTTTGTTAATCGGTTCATCACCGCAACTCCGACACCCGTTTCCGGAAAAATCTCGCCATAAATGATGTCCACATTACTCTCATTAAACGCTCGTAACGTATCATACAAAGCCTCAGCCACACTCTCTAGCTGCGTACGTCGGCCACAAGGGTAAATCACATCTGCCTGATAACGCTCACGGTTTTCTTCTGTCGTCATCACGCCGACCTTCAAGCCTTCTGCCCGCTTTTCATCAACAAGCTGCTGAATGTCTTCAACCTCGCCATCCACTAAATACAATGGCGCATTTGGCGAATAATGCCGGTATTTCATCCCCGGCGATTTCGGTGCTTGTTCAGGATCAGCCAATGCCGGGTCGGTCGATACTTCGCCAACAACCGCTTCCAGCTGTTCCTTCGTTATTCCGCCTGGACGTAAAATCACCGGTACGTCACCAGTGCAATCCACAACCGTCGATTCGACGCCAACTCCAGTAGGTCCTCCGTCGACAATCCCCGCAATCCGTCCATCTAAATCGTCATGCACATGACCTGCTGTTGTCGGGCTTGGACGCCCAGAAAGATTTGCACTCGGAGCCGCAATCGGAAGTCCCGACGCTTCAATCAGCGCAAGTGCAACCGGATGGTCCGGCATCCGAACCGCCACTGTGGATAACCCAGCTGTTGCCTTTTCTGAAAGTTTTCCGTCTTGTTTGTTAAAAATAAGCGTTAGTGGCCCAGGCCAGAACGCTTCCATTAATTGATTCGCCATTTCCGGTATTTCCCGGACAATGTTTGCTAATTGCGCTTGGTTTGCGATATGAATGATTAGTGGATTATCACTAGGCCTTCCTTTCGCGGCGAAAATTTTTGCCACCGCGTCATCACTTTCTGCATTTCCGCCAAGACCATAGACCGTCTCTGTCGGCAATGCAACGACATGATTCTCCATTAATAATGTCGCAGCTTGTCGAATTTGTGGATATGTTATCAAATTATCCACATTTTTATCCACTTTCCACAATTTTGTTAACATACTTGTCCACCTTTTACATTTGGGTCTAGTTTTCCCAAGTTAGTCCGATATATCCACTCTTTTTAAGAGATTCCCTATGAAAGTATAAAAGAAGAATGAGGCGTTGACAAGTTTTATCCACAAAATGTGGATAGAATGGACAAAACCGTGGATAACTTTCTAAAGATATCCACATTATCCAATGAATTTCTCCACAAATTACGAGTTATCCACATTTCCCGCTTTCATTTTCATAACAATTGCATTATCCACATGTGTAACGTTTTCAAAATGTTGATTATTGTATAGAGTTGGCGGAATCTCCTCGACTCGTTCAAAACCAATTTTATTGAAAAATGCCACTGCACTCTCTTTATTCGTCACTAGATACAAAGACTCGAGATGATTGCTTTCAGCAATACGAATCACACGATCAAACAAGAGCATGATTTGCACTTGGGTCGTGCCTTCAGAAATCACAAACGAGCGCAACAGCCCTACCCCATTAACAGGCTCAATCCCAATGCACGCCTTTAATCCACCAGTCTTTGTTTCCAAAAGTGAATAATAATTGATTGAATCCGCTATTCCCTCAGCGTTCACATTTGCTTCTAGTAAAAAGGATTCCAGCTTTTTAATATCCTTTTGCTCTGCTTTTCGAATGGTTTCTTCCATATTCCCACCTCATTTTTTGAATTCTAGTATATATGTATGGGAACAGTAGAAAAGTAGAACCACTTTTCTAGCATTTCGTGATATGGTTCACTTTGTTTTCTAACAAAAGGCGTATACTTTTAACTAGAATCTAGTAAACGGAGGGATCTTTCATGGAGAAACAAACATTGAACCAATACCAAGAATTCAATGAAGAAAGATTTACGAAACGAATCGTGTTTAAAAAAGGCGACAACACCGTCTTTTTATTAAACTTCTTACCTGGACAAGAACTCCCACCACATGCACACCCAGGCAGCGATGTGTTCATTCAAATGATGCAAGGAGAAGGAACCTTTACCGTGGACGGCAAAGAAGCATCACTCAAACAAAACGAAGTTCTCCACTGCCAAGACCAAGAAAAATTAGCGTTTAAAAACACCGGCACCGAACCCGTAACCCTTTATGTCGTCCTAACGAAAATTCCCGACGAGCGCTTTGCTCAAGACATTTAATTGCATAACAAACACAGAAGAGGCGCACCTTCATAGATGCGCCTCTCTCTCATTTATCCAAAAATCTTATTCCAAAGCTCGACCACAAAAAACTTCGTTTCAACCTTTTCCTCTTCTCCGTCTTCATATACTGGCGTTTTTTCTTGAGCTACTTTCTTTTCATCCTCAACTTCCTCCGCCTCTACTTTTTCCTCCTCAAACCCTGGGCTTGTCGCCTCACCATTCGAGAAATCTAAGAAACATAATGGTGGGAATAACACGCACCACCAATTTGAACCTGTGCCTTCGCCTAACGTAATCAGCACCGCTTCGTACTCTCCTGCTGGATAAAGAAACTGTCCATATAACTTAGTTGGAAACTTCACCTTTCCAAATTCAGCTGTTACACTTTGATCGCTTCCGTAAGAAGCCACTACTTCCTCAGCAATCTTTTGCAATTCTGGAATTCCCTCTTTGATCACGGTACGAGCTTCTTCAAGCGAAACCAACTCTTCTACCCATTTTGTGATTTCCGCATTAACGGCATCCCGAACCGCACGCTTGATTTCTTGGTCTTTGTCCATATCGCTATCAGCAAGGATTCGCAATCGAATCGCTTCATTTGGAATCACCTGAGGCTCTTGAGAAGTTGCCACTGTTGTTGGCATATATAAATTTAAAATAGTCGCAGCACATAATAATAGAATATAAAGTTCAGCAAGTAATTTCTGTTTCATTTTCTAGCACCATCCCTTCACTAGTCACAGTGTGGACAGATTGCTAGATTCTTAAACTATTAATTTTTAAAATTTTTTCAAACGAGCGAGACTTACATCCGCTCGCTCATGATCTTTCGTTTCTCTGCCAACAAAGCCTGAAATTCATTCTCTAGTTCTTCAGATGGCGTGATACTCAACCGGCTCAACACTTCCGAAATTCTCGTCTCAATCAGCAATAACTGCTCTGCCTGTTCATCACGCTCGTTCTGTGGCTCAAATTCTAAGTACTCTTGAAAACTTCCATCAAAAAGCTGAATTTCCTGCGCGTTTATTTCTAAAATCCGCGTTGCCACTTTTTCAATAAACCGGCGATCATGCGAAACAAACACAATACTTCCTTCGTACTCTTGCAAAAGTGACTCTAGCGCTTCGACTGACTCTAAATCAAGGAAGTTCGTCGGTTCATCGAGCAACAGCATATTGACCTCACTCACAAACAGTTTCGCTAACGCCACTTTCATCCGCTCGCCGCCACTCAATACAGAAACAGGTTTATGCACATCCTCACGGTAAAAATGAAGGCGCGCTAACACCGTTCGAATAAAACTTTCCTCTTGAACTGATGATGAACGCACATTTTCAAAAATCGTTTGGTTCACATCAAGTGTTGCGATATTCTGGCTAAAATAACCGATTTTCGCTGCCGGAGAAATCGTGATTCCAGCCCCCTGTTCAAGCAGTTTTTTCACTAATGTCGTTTTGCCGCTCCCATTTGGACCAATGACGGCCAGCTTCTCGCCACCTTTAATCGTAAAACGAGTCGGTTTCCACAACACACGCTGACCAACCTTGCCGCCAACATCCTCAACCCGGATGACCACTCTGCCTTTAAAACTTTCCTCATTGTGCAGATTCATTTTAATCGGAGCTGCTTCTCTCACTTTTTCGACTTTCTCAAGCTTCTCTAATCGAGTTTTAATCGCACCTGCGGCTTTATCCAACTTCTTTTGCTTTTTCGCAAAATATGGCTTCGAAGCACCTGACTCCATCGATTTATTTTTTGGAACTTTTGTTGCCCGCGCTGCCTTTGTTTCTTTCGTGTGCAGTGCCGCTTCTAACTGTTGCTTCTTTTTCTCATACTTTTCATACGCCAGTTCATGCTGCTGCCGTTCGATTTCTTTTTGTTCAGCATAAGCACTGTAGTTTCCTTTATATACGGTGATCTTTCCATCAGAAAGCTCCCAAATTTTTGTGCAAATTTTATCTAAAAACACACGGTCATGCGAAACAAGCAATAACGCCCCTGGCCATCTTGCTAACTTCTTTTCCAACCATTCAATATGCTCTTTATCCAAATGGGTCGTCGGCTCATCCGCTAAAAGCAATTCTGGCCGCTTCGCAAGAGTTTGGTTGATATACTCTTGCGTGACTTCACCCCCACTTTTCACTGTGTCGGTTCTTTTCAACTGTGGCAACAACTCAAGCGTTCCCCGCGCCGTAACAGTTCCTCCTTCCGAGTCCCGTTTTCCGGCTAACACTTCCAAAAGTGTTGTTTTGCCACTGCCATTCCGGCCAACTAGCCCAATTCGGTCATCTTTTCCAACCTGCAATTTATCCACATCTAATAACAACCGGTCTTTTATCGAAAGTTTTAAATGATTTGCTTCTAAAGTAACCACAAAAACGCCCCCAATTCTTTGAATTCCGGAAGCACAAAAAAGCCTCCTATCTCACGTTCAGAATAGGAGGCATAGGTGCACACCTAAAGAGACTACTCCCTTTAAGGCCAACTACGTGAAGTCCTATCCTATTCTGAAAACACGAATGTAGGCACCACAAACAAAGCAGTTATTCTCTGCTTGCTTTTAAAATGCCTAGATTCAATTGCTTTCGAGTAATAGGATTAAAACTTCATCGTTATTGGGTCACCCTTCCGTTATTTGTTATTTAAATCATACCTTCAGATGGGAGTAAATGTCAATCAGCTGTTAACCAATTTCCGCAAATACCATCCGATCTTTGCCATTAATATCGTTCACCACTTCTACTCTTGCTTCTGGAAAAGCTTGCTGCAACAATGTCGAAACAGCCTCGCCTTGTCCTGCTCCAATTTCAAAGCCAACAAGGGCCTTTTCTTTTAACACAAGCGGCAATTCGTCCATAAAACGGCGATATAAATCAAGTCCGTCATCGCCCGCAAATAACGCCAAATGCGGCTCATGCTCGGTCACCACTTCAGACATCCATGACTGGTCGCTCACTGGGATGTAGGGTGGATTGGATAGAATTGCGTCATACTTCTTGCCTGTAACAATCAACGGTTCTAACAAGTCCCCTTGCTTGAACTCAATATCCGCACCTAAATCCGCAGCATTTTGCTTCGCCACTGCTAACGCATCCGCAGAAACATCGGTTGCAGTGACCTGTAGCTTCGGATTTTCTAGCGCCATTGTAATCGCAATCGCCCCGCTCCCGGTCCCAATATCCGCAAGCTCCAACTCCACTTGCTTGCCAAACATCTTTTCTAGACGTTCCAAGGCTCCATAAACCAACTCTTCTGTTTCCGGACGTGGAATCAGCACCGCTGAGTTCACCTTAAAATGGCGCCCATAAAATTCTTCAGTCCCAATAATATATTGAACCGGGATCCCTTGTTCATGCTGGCGGACCGCTTGTTCAAAGGCTATCAAAAGTTCAGGACTTAACTCTTCGCGCATCTCCGCAAACAAAGTTGCCCGGCTCATGCCCGTGACATGGCGCATAAGCAATTCTCCCGCGTTTTCATCCCGCTGCTTTGCTTTTAAAAAAGACGAAGCCCAGTTGAGGGCTTCGTAGATTTTCTTACTCATTTGACGCATTCTCTAGACGGCTAGATTGGTCTTCCATAATCAACGCATCAATGAATTCATCCAATTTCCCTTGAAGGATCTGATCAAGTTTTTGGATTGTTAACCCAATGCGGTGATCCGTTACTCGGTTTTGCGGAAAATTGTACGTCCGAATTCGCTCTGAACGGTCTCCTGTTCCAACAGCCGATTTACGCACTTCATCATACTCCGCACGCGCTTCTTGTTGGAATTTGTCATACACACGGGCACGTAATACTTTCATCGCTTTGTCTTTGTTTTTATGCTGCGAACGTTCGTCCTGACTCGTAACGACAATCCCAGTTGGAATATGGGTTAAACGCACCGCTGACATCGTCGTGTTAACGCTCTGTCCACCCGCACCACTAGATGCGTACGTATCAAAGCGAATATCTTTATCATGAAGTTCAATGTCGACCTCTTCCGCTTCCGGTAAGCAAGCGACTGTTGCCGTTGACGTATGAATTCGGCCACCAGACTCTGTTTCCGGAACACGTTGAACGCGGTGTGCCCCATTTTCATACTTCAATTTGGAATAAGCGCCATTTCCGTTGACCATAAAAATTATTTCTTTATAGCCACCCACACCAGTTGAGTGGGATTCAATGACATCCACTTTCCAGCCCTGTGCATCCGCATAACGGCTGTACATCCGATACAGATCACCCGCGAATAACGCTGCCTCATCCCCACCTGCAGCACCGCGGATTTCAATGATGACGTTTTTATCATCGTTCGGGTCTTTTGGAATTAACAAGATTTTTAATCTTGCTTCCAATTCCTCAAGCTGGTCATTCAATTCGGAAATTTCTTCTTTCACCATTTCCTTCATTTCAGCATCTAACTTTTCCTCAAGCATGGCTTTTGCTTCGGCCAACTGCTCTTTTGCTGACTTATATTCCCGGTACGCTTGCACCGTTTCTTGAATATCCGATTGTTCTTTAGAATACTCACGTAGTTTTTTCGAATCATTAATAATTTCAGGATCACTTAAAAGCTCATTCAGCCTTTCAAAGCGGTCCTCCACGGCTTGAAGACGATCAAACACAGTCATTCACCTCAAATTTTATATGTTAAAAAGACATTTAAATTCATTTCCACATTCTCATTTTTACCCATCTAGCCCGCGCCTAGCCCCTCGACCGCTTCAAACCAGCCACCGAAGTCAAAGAACGACTTCCCCACCGTCTGGTTCTCCAGCGCTTGCGGGCTGAACAAGGCGCTTCCGCTTTTAAGTCCACAACTATTTAATTATAGTATAGCGAGAAATCTTCGTCAAAATCAAAATGAAAGTTGCAAGTAAGGAAATAGCATTTCTCGAATGAAACTTCATTACATATGAAATTTCATTTACAAAATGAATGCTGATTTCTGTTAATAGACCCTTACATTTCGAGAGTAGAACCTCTAATTTTGCAAATAGAACTACTACTTATAAATAGAACTCTTCTTTTTGAAAATAAATACCCATTTTCAGTTAATAATCCTTACAGTTTTGATAATAGACCTTGGCTTTTCGTAAATAGAAATTCTACTTGCAAATAGGGCTTCACTTTTTGAAAATAAATACCCATTTTCCGTTAATAAACCTTACAGTTTTGATAATAGACCTCGGCTTTTCGTAAATAGAAGTTCTACTTGTAAATAGAACTCCTCTTTTTGAAAATAGTTACCCATTTTCCGTTAATAAACCTTACAGTTTTGATAATAGACCTTGGCTTTTCGCAAATAGAAGTTCTCCTTGTAAATAGAAATCCTCTTTTTGAAAATAGATCCCCATTTTCGGTTAATAGATCTTACAGTTTTGATAATAGACCTTGGCTTTTCGCAAATAGAAGTTCTCCTTGTAAATAGAAATCCTCTTTTTGAAAATAGATCCCCATTTTCGGTTAATAGATCTTACATTTTTGATAATAGACCTCGGCTTTTCGTAAATAGAAGTTCTCCTTGTAAATAGGTCTTCACTTTTTGAAAATAGAAACCCAATTTCCGTTAATAAACCCTGTATTTTTGATAATAGAACTCTTGTTTCCGGTAAATTAAATTTTACCGACCAATACAAAAAACCAGCTCCTTCAAAAAAAGAAGCTGGTTTCTCATTTTTATGCTAAGCTATCTGTTTTTGAAGTGTTTTCTAGATGAACACGGGGTGCTCTTGGCACTTCATGATGGTGTCGGCAACGAGGTTCATATGATTCCGATGCGCCGACGAGGATGACGGGATCATCATAAGAGGCCGGTTTATCATTTATGAGACGCTGAGTTCGGCTTGCAGGCGAACCGCAGACAGCACACACAGCCTGGAGTTTTGTCACTTGTTCGGCAACTGCCATTAGCGCTGGCATTTGCCCAAAAGGTTCACCACGGAAGTCTTGGTCCAACCCAGCAAGAATGACGCGGTGTCCACTATTGGCAAGATGCTGAGCTACTTGAACGATTTCTTCATCAAAAAACTGAACTTCATCGATGGCAATGACCTCGATGTCCGAATCAATATGCTGAAAAATATCAGTCGATTTCGCTACAGGTTTGGCGATTACGCTTGTCCCATTATGAGACACGACGGCCTCTTCACTATAGCGGTTATCAATTAACGGTTTAAAAACAGCAAGTTTTTGCTTGGCAAATTGAGTTCTTCTCACACGGCGGATCAGTTCCTCCGATTTGCCTGAAAACATGCTGCCGCAGATAATTTCAATCCAGCCGCTGTGCTTCATCACATACATAGACACGGCCTCTCCTTCCTTACAATCACAGTTTACTTATAGAGTCCCCAATTCAGGGGTGTCTATTTTTAAGAAAGCGCCACCTGATCCAGGCTATATACCTCCTGACCAGGGCGCCTCCGCTTTTCATTTGTCTAGCTCCAGCGCCCTAGCGGCTAGTGTCCTTCCCTCTCCGCCCTACAATAAGTCAACATCGAATCGCCTCCGGCTCTTCGTGTTTCCTTTATCCCGTTCAACTGGCAGTAATTTCATAACTGCCAGTAAGAACCCGATTGACTTTTCTAAGGGCTAAAGCCCAAAGAAAAGTCTTATCTCAGTTGGAGAGCTCCAGGCCATACGCCGCTGACCAGGGCGCCTCCGCTTTTCAGACCGAAATAAAAAGCAGGCAAGTGATGTTGCTTCTTGCCTGCTCTTTTCAAATTTAAAATAGGAAACATCAATGTTTCCTAGCTGCAGCGCTCTGGAACCAACTGTTGACGTCAAAGAATGAGATCATCAGCTGGCCCTAATTTGCGCCGCTGCCTTATTTGAATTATTGGTTATTCTTAAGGCCGTATTTCTTGTTGAAGCGGTCTACACGTCCACCAGCTTCAGCAAACTTTTGACGTCCTGTATAGAATGGATGGCACTCAGAGCATGTTTCAACTTTAATCTCGTTCTTTACAGAACCAGTTTCGAAAGTGTTACCGCATGCGCAAGTCACCGTAATTGTCTTGTAGTTAGGATGAATTCCTGTCTTCATTCCTTGTCATCTCCTTTTGCCCTGAATCATTTGCTGAAACAGAGTTATATTCTGGGGCACAAAACTCTGTGCCTAGATAATCTAAAAACACACTGTTGTTATTATAGCAAGGCTATTCATATTTATCAAGCGTGTTTTTCCCTCAATAATTTCCAATATTTCTAATAGAATAGCATGAGTTCCTAGACGCTAATCTAGTCACCAGCAAGCCCATTCAAAATGTGCGCCCTATCCTATAGAACATTCAGAAATTAAGAAAGTACGCGTTTATTTCCAGCCTTCATTTCTTCCGTCAACATCGCGAAAAACTCTTCGTTTGACTTGGTTTGTTTTAAACGACGCAAGAACTTTTCTGCAAAGTCTGGGGAATCTGATAAGCTTTTGCGAATCGCCCAAAGCTTATCAAGATGCTCTTTCGGAATAAGCAATTCTTCTTTTCGCGTTCCAGAGCGACGAATATCGAGCGCCGGGAAGATGCGTCGTTCTGCAAGCGCACGATCCAAGTGCAGTTCCATGTTTCCTGTTCCCTTGAATTCTTCGTAAATAACGTCATCCATCCGGGAACCTGTATCAACTAGCGCTGTTGCAAGAATGGTTAAACTACCACCCTCTTCAATATTACGAGCTGCCCCAAAGAAACGCTTTGGACGGTGGAACGCAGCCGGGTCAATCCCCCCGGATAGCGTACGGCCACTTGGCGGAATCACCAAGTTATACGCACGAGCCAGACGCGTAATACTATCCATCAGAATGACTACATCTCGCTTATGTTCTACTAAACGCATTGCGCGTTCAAGCACTAGCTCCGCCACTTTAATATGGTTTTCAGGAACCTCATCAAACGTCGAGCTAACGACATCGCCTTGCACGGAACGTTCAATATCGGTTACTTCCTCTGGTCGCTCATCGATTAACAACACGATCAATTCTGCATCAGGGTGATTCGTCGTAATGCTGTTGGCAATTTCTTTGATCAGCATTGTTTTCCCAGCCTTTGGTGGTGCCACAATCAAACCACGCTGTCCAAAACCAACCGGAGCCAACAAGTCCATAATGCGTGTTGAAATATGCCTTGGCGTAGTTTCAAGCTTCATTTGGCGGTCAGGATAAAGTGGAGTAAGTCCAGGGAAGTGGACGCGCTCCTTCGCAGTCTCAGGGTCATCTCCATTGACTAATTCAACTTGAAGCAATCCAAAATAGCGTTCGTTTTCCTTTGGCGGACGAACTTTACCAGAAACCTTGTCCCCATTGCGAAGGTCAAAACGGCGGATTTGCGATGCAGAAATATAAATATCTTCAGAACTTGGGGAGTAGTTAATCGGACGTAAGAACCCGAAGCCCTCCGACTGAATAATTTCCAAGACGCCTTCCATAAAAAAGTAGCCTTGGCGTTCTGCTCTCGCTTTTAAAATTGCAAAAATCAGTTCCTTTTTTGATAACTTGCTGTAGTAAGAAACTTTGTATTCACGAGCTAATTCGTAGAGCTCTTTTAATTTCATATTTTCTAAACTCGAAATATTGACTTCCATGTCGTCACCACACCTAATAAGTATTTCGTTTTCCTCCAATATGTGAATGTAAAACTATGGATGGAAAAAGAAGAAATGAATTCTACTGAAGATTGTAAGAAGAGTATTCTGAAAAGCAGTCGATCGAAGATCTTTTTAAAATATTGTTCATTGTACCCTATTTCTCTCAATCGAATCAATGCTAATTTTTATTATGAAGCAACTTGGAAGGTCCCTTTCCTACCAAGTTGCTTTTTTAAAACGATTGATATTCAACTAGAAAGCTTCTCTAATTGAAATCTCTTAAATGGTAAAAATTATTTAATTACGAGGTTCGGCTTTTTATTCAAACTATGCTGCCCTTCAACAAAACGAACCGTTCCTGATTTCGCACGCATAACAAGCGAATGAGTTGTGGCGATGCTACCTTTGTATTGTACACCTTTCAGCATTTCGCCATCTGTTATTCCTGTCGCTGCAAAGATGGCGTCATCGCCTCTCACAAGGTCTTCCATGCGTAAAACTTTGTTTACGTCGATGCCCATTTTAATGCAACGTTCTACTTCTGCATCATTTTGCGGCACCAAGCGACCTTGAAGTTCTCCACCAAGGCATTTCAGCGCAACAGCGGCGATCACTCCTTCAGGTGCCCCGCCAATTCCAAACAAGATATCCACTCCGGTGAAATCAAAGGCTGTGTTAATGGCTCCTGCAACGTCCCCGTTATCAATTAACTTGATACGGGCACCAGCTTCGCGGATTTGTTGAATAATATGTTCATGACGCTCACGATTTAAAACCGTTGCGACCACATCTTCCATATCTTTGTTTTTCGCTTTCGCAACCGCTTTGAGGTTATCTAGCACAGAGGCATTGATATCAATTTTGCCTACCGCTTCCGGCCCTACTGCAATTTTATCCATATACATATCTGGTGCATGCAATAGGTTCCCATGGTCCGCAACAGCTAAAACCGCTAGCGCGTTCCAGCCACCTGATGCAACGATTTCGGTTCCTTCAACAGGGTCAACCGCGACATCTACACGTGGACCATAACCGGTTCCAAGCTTTTCGCCAATATAAAGCATTGGCGCTTCATCCATTTCCCCTTCACCGATGACGACTGTACCTTTCATCGGCACCGTATCAAAAACATCCCTCATTGCTTCCGTAGCAGCGCCATCTGCTTCGTCTTTTTTCCCGCGGCCCATCCAGCGACCAGATGATAAAGCAGCTGCTTCAGTAACACGGACGAGCTCCATTGATAAACTTCTCTCCATCGGTTTCACCCTCGATCCTCGTTTTAACAAAACCCCAGATTGTTTACGATGTTTCTATCTCTATCTTACTGCATCTACCTGTCTGCTGCTTTATGCATTTTTCATTTGTTCTTGTTCTTCTTTTGTCAGCTTTTCTCGCCAAGCGGTTGCACCTAGTCCATTCAGCTTTTCCACAAGATGGCTATAACCACGGTCAATATGCTCCAAACCTGTGATTTCAGTAACCCCTTCAGCTAGTAACCCAGCGATAACAAGTGCTGCTCCAGCTCGTAAGTCACTTGCTTTCACCTTCGCACCTTGAAGCTTAGTCGGTCCGTTGATAATCGCCGAACGCCCTTCAACCTTAATCGTCGCATTCATTCTTCGCAGTTCATCAATATGCTTAAACCGAGCACCATAAATGGTGTCCGTCACAACACTTGACCCTTCTGCTTGAGTTAAAAGCGACGTTAACGGCTGTTGTAAATCTGTTGGAAAACCTGGATAAACGAGTGTTTTGATATCGACGGCTTTAAAGCCTTCAGCTTGGCCAACAAACACTTGGTCATCTTTTGACTCAATTGGTACGCCCATCTCTTTCAGCTTTGCGATCAATGATTCAAGATGAAGTGGAATGACATTGTCAATGAGGATTCCTTGACCTACCGCAGCAGCTAAAATCATATATGTACCTGCTTCAATTCGGTCAGGAATAATGGTGTGTCGACAGCCATGAAGCTCGTCGACTCCGTCAATGCGGATCACATCGGTACCGGCACCTTTGATTTTTGCCCCCATATTGCTAAGTAGTGTGGCAACATCAATAATCTCCGGTTCCTTCGCGGCGTTTTCTATGATTGTTCTGCCTTTTGCACGAACGGCAGCAAGCATAATATTAATTGTCGCCCCAACACTGACGACATCAAGGTAAATTCGAGCCCCTCGTAGCTCATCGGCCCGTAAATAAATCGCACCTTGTTCATTGGTTACTTTTGCTCCTAGCGCCTCGAACCCTTTGATATGTTGATCAATCGGTCTTGGTCCTAAGAAACAGCCTCCCGGCAACCCAATGACAGCCTTTTTAAAACGGCCGAGCATCGCCCCCATTAAATAGTAGGAAGCACGAAGTTTCTTCACTTTTCCGTTCGGCAAAGGCATGGAAATCATCGTAGAAGGATCCACCGTCATTTCATTTTCTGAAAATGTAGCAGAACCACCGATTTCCTGTAATAAGTCTTTTAAAATATGGACGTCGGAAATATCTGGCAAACCTTCAATCGTCACAGGCGATTCGGCTAGTATGGTTGCGGGAATCAACGCAACTGCGCTATTCTTAGCTCCACTAATCCGAACTGTTCCCTTTAACGGGTACCCACCTGCAATTTTAAGTTTTTCCATACTTGACTCCCTTCTAAGCCGTGATGTGCAATCTTCTGTTTAGTTCCATGCATAAGGGCTTGTCCCTAAAGAGAAAAGCCCTGCTAGCTTGCATTATGCATTATTTACAAAGAATGATGAAATTATAATAATAGACCGTATGATTCCTACAATTCTTATCTTACACGAATTTGAGTGTGAGTGGGCAAAGAATCTTTTATTAAGCTCGTTTTTCCCAGTCTGCTAGAAACGCTTCAATCCCTTTATCTGTTAAAGGATGCTTAAATAATTGCATAATCACTTTATAAGGAATGGTTGCAATATGCGCTCCTTGAAGAGCTGCATCCGTTACATGCTGTGGATGACGTATTGAAGCCGCAATGATTTCGGTTTCAATTCCATGGATGGCAAAAATATCCGCAATCGTAGAGACCAAATCCATGCCGTTATGTCCGATATCATCCAATCTTCCTAGAAAAGGAGATACATAGGTTGCCCCTGCTCGCGCAGCTAATAACGCTTGGTTGGCACTGAAAATCAACGTCACATTTGTTTTGATTCCTTCTTTCGCAAATGTTGAAACCGCTTTAAGTCCTTCGGGAGTCATTGGAACTTTAACCGTAATGTTCGGAGCAATCGCCGCAAGCTCACGACCTTCTTTAATCATTCCTTCTGCATCCAGCGCAATAACCTCAGCACTAACTGATCCAGGAACCAATTCCGTAATTTCCTTTAGACGATCATGAAAACTTACATTCTTTTCTTTTGCCACTAACGACGGGTTCGTTGTCACACCAGCAACGATTCCAAGTGCATGAGCTTCACGAATCTCATCCATATTCGCTGTATCAATGAAAAACTTCATAAATAAAACGCCTCCATTCGACAAAATTTTCAGTTTCCTTTTAATGAAGGAAAACCGCCTCAAAAAAGGCGGTTACCTTGGTACTTAGTTAAGAAAGCATTGATGTTTTAACTTGGATGTCTGTCTAGCTCCAGCGGCTAGCGACTAGTGTCCATTGCTGTACGAGCCGCTTACGCTTTTCTATTGTCTAGCTCCAGCGGCTAACCCCTCGGGTCATAAGCCACCCCGGAATTGAAGGCAAAAAGCGCCTTCTATTCCGGTTCGTCTTATGCCTGTCGGAGTTGACCAAGCCGCTTCCACTTTTCTAATTATGCTTTTTGTGAAGAACCGAATTCGCGCATTTTACCAATAACAGTTGCTTTGATTGCATCGCGAGCAGGTCCTAAGTATTTACGTGGATCGTACTCTTCTGGCTTCGCTGCAAGTGTTTCACGAACAGCTTTCGCAGAAGCGATTTGGTTTTCAGTGTTAACGTTGATCTTTGCAGTACCGTAAGAAATCGACTTTTTAATGTCAGCTGTTGGGATACCAGTTCCACCATGAAGAACTAGAGGTACACCAGCAACTTTGTTGATTTCTTCCATTTCTTTGAATCCAAGGTTTGGTTCACCTTTGTATGGACCATGTACAGAACCTAGTGCAGGCGCTAGGCAGTCGATGCCAGTGCGCTCAACAAGTTCTTTACACTCGTTAACGTCCGCGTAAATAACACCTTCCGCGATTACGTCATCTTCTTGTCCACCAACTGTTCCAAGTTCAGCTTCAACAGAAACTCCCTTAGAATGTGCGTACTCAACAACTTTCTTAGTTGTTTCAACGTTTTCATCGAAAGGATGGTGAGAAGCGTCAATCATTACAGAAGTGAATCCTGCATCGATTGCTTCTTTACATTTTTCAAAGCTTGAACCGTGGTCAAGGTGAATTGCCACTGGTACAGTGATGTTGTAATCTTCAAGCAAACCTTCAACCATTTTCACAACGGTCTTAAATCCACCCATATATCGGCCAGCGCCTTCAGATACACCAAGGATAACTGGAGAGTTTTCCTCTTGTGCAGCTTGAAGAATCGCTTGCGTGAACTCAAGGTTATTTAGGTTAAATTGTCCTACTGCATAACCTTCTTCATTTGCTTTTTTCAGCATTTCTGTCATTGAAACTAAAGGCATTTGTTTTTCCTCCTTCATTAGATCGTCTCGCCTCAATTAGACTACCATTAAAAGGTTTCCCTCTATCTGGTTGATTATGTACGTAAAATAAAAACGAGTGATCTTATGGAATCCATTAGATATCATATCAAAACATCGACAGAAATACCATCTCGGAAGCCCGATTTTTACAGGTTTTATAAAAAATTCACAAGCAAACGCTACCAGTATTTTTACTTATCAGAATTGTTCAAAAACCCACTCGATATTGCAGAGCGGGTTCATTGATTATGTATAAATAGTGCTTAAACCGCTTGTGCGTACTTTTTTACTGCCGCGCGAATATCATCAATATCAAACGGCTTTGCAAAATGGGTTAAAGCTCCCAAATCCATCGCTTGCTGAATCATATCTAGCTCTCCATACGCGGTCATAATGATGACGCGGATATCTTCTTCGATTACTTTCATTCGTTTTAAAATTTCAATTCCATCCATGCCCGGAATTTTCATATCAAGTAAAACTAAGTCTGGTGAATGCTCCTTTACAATTTCAAGAGCTTGTACTCCGTTAGCCGCTTGAAAAGTGTCATAGCCTTCTTTTTGCAGCACTTCGTTAAGCAAGATGCGAATTCCAAACTGATCGTCAACAATCAAGATTTTTTGTTTCATGCCGCTTTCCCCCAATATCAATTTCGTTTTACTTATAAGGCTGTTTCCGTAGTATGAACGAAAAGAGCCGAGCTTCATTAATAGTTAAGTTAATTATTTCGCGTTTTCTTTTAAAAATCCTTCTCCCAATCACAAAACTTATTGTCGAAAATTTTACCTTCATGTCGATAACCCTTATAATCACTAATTGGAGGCGATTTTTGATGTTAAAAATGTTAACAACACAGCTAACCGGGCTGTTTAACAGATTACAAGAAAAAGAAGAATTTTCGATTGAGGATAGTGCCAGACTGCTCGCTCAAGCAGTTGCTGGCGAAGGAACCATTTATCTATACGGTGCAAAAGAAATGGGTGCCGTCCCTTTAGAGGCTATGTACGGCGCTGAACCCTTAAAACAAGCTCAAATTTTAACAGCAGAGCAAGTTTCCAATGTCACCCTAGCTGACCGCGTGATTTTATTCTCACGAAAGTCAACAGATCCTGAGGCATTGGAAATCTCCCAAAAGCTCGCAGACAAAAGTTTCCCCTTTGTCGCCGTTTCCACGATTGATAAAAACTCGGAAACACAAGGACTAGACACCCTAGCCGATGTTCATATAGATCTACGCCTTACAAAAGGACTACTGCCTGATGAACTTGGCAACCGCATTGGCCAACCTTCCTCAATGGCGGCACTTTACGTGTACTATGGCATTAAATTCACCATTGACGAAATTATGGCAGAATACGAATAAACCATAACTTAGGTACTGAAGTACCCTCTCGATGACTGATGACTTCATTTTTTATTGTGAAGAGGGCACTGAGGCGCCCTCTCGGTGACCATCCGTTTCTTTTTTTGCTGTGAACGGGCACTGAGGCTCTCTCTCGGTGACCATCCGCTTCTTTTTTTGATGGCAACGGGCACTGAGGCGCCCTCTCGGTGACCATCCGCTTCTTTTTTTGATGGCAACGGGCACTGAGGCGCCCTCTCGGTGACCATCCGTTTCTTTTTTTGCTGTGAACGGGCACTGAGGCTCCCTCTCGGTTACCGTTCGCTTCTTTTTTTGATGGCAACGGGCACTGAGGCGCCCTCTCAGTTACCGTTCGCTTCTTTTTTTGATGGCAACGGGCACTGAGGCTCCCTCTCAGTTACCGTCCGCTTCTTTTTTTGATGGCAACGGGCACTGAGGCGCCCTCTCGGTGACCATCCGCTTCTTTTTTTGATGTGAACGGGCACTGAGGCGCCCTCTCAGTTACCGTCCGCTTCTTTTTTTGATGGCAACGGGCACTGAGGCGCCCTCTCAGTTACCGTTCGCTTCTTTTTTCGTTGGCAACGGGCACTGAGGCGCCCTCTCAGTTACCGTTCGCTTCTTTTTTTGGTGGCAACGGGCACTGAGGCGCCCTCTCAGTTACCTTCCGCTTCTTTTTTTGATGGCAACGGGCACTGAGGCGCCCTCTCAGTTACCGTTCGCTTCTTTTTTTTGATGGCACGGGCACTGACACTCCCTCTCGGTTACCATCCGTTTCTTTTTTTGATGGCAACGGGCACTGAGGCACTTTCTATAGAAAAAATAGGCGTGAGATCCATCGGATTTCACGCCTATTTTTGTTATTAATAAATACCAACATTGTTTACCTCGGAGTTGCAAGAGCCATTTCCGCTTTTCGGCTTGTCCAGCTGCGGCTCCTAGCCCCTCGAGTCGCTTCGGTCTGCCAGTCGAAGTCAAAGAACGGACTTCATCCGTCAGTCCTCCAGCGCTTGTCGGGGCTGGACAGTCGCCTACGCTTTTCTTTGTCCAGCTACGGCTCCTAGCGACTAGTGGGCTTCGCTCTCCTCCCTACGATAAGTCAACATCGAATCGCTTACGCTCTTCGTGTTTCCTTTATCTCAGTCAGAGCGCTCCAGCCCATACGTCGCTGGACAGTCCCCTACGCTCTTCTAGTTACTTTGTTTGAATGATGCTTCGACAAAGTCTCTGAATAGTGGTTGTGGACGTGTTGGTCTTGATTTGAATTCTGGGTGGAATTGGCAAGCTACAAACCATGGGTGGTTTGCGATTTCGACAATCTCCACTAAACGTCCATCAGGGCTTGTCCCAGAGAAGATAAAGCCTTCTTTTTCTAACTGCTCACGGTATTCATTGTTGAATTCGTAACGATGGCGGTGACGTTCGTAGACAACTGTTTCGCCATACGCTTGAGCAGCTTTTGAACCTTCGATTAATTTACATGGGTATAAACCAAGGCGCAATGTTCCACCAAGATCCTCGACATCCTTTTGTTCAGGCAACAAGTCAATGATTGGATGTGGTGTGTCTGGTTGGATTTCAGCAGAATGAGCTCCTGTTAACTTCACTGCATTGCGAGCAAATTCAACGGAAGCTAATTGCATGCCTAAGCAAATTCCGAAGAATGGTTTCTTCTGTTCACGTGCATACTGAGTCGCTAGAATCTTTCCTTCGATTCCACGATCCCCGAATCCACCAGGAACTAAAATTCCATCAACATCGCCTAACAACTCGGCCACATTTTCAGTTGTTACGTCCTCTGAGTTTACCCATTTGATGTCGATGTCGCTATCAAACGCATAACCCGCATGACGAAGGGATTCAACAACGGAAATATAGGCATCTTGAAGTTCCACGTATTTCCCTACAAGTGCAATTTTCGTTGTATGCTTAAGGTTTGTTACCTTTTCAACAAGTTCTTTCCACTCATCCATATCTGCATCTGTGCATTGTAATTGCAAATGGTTGCATACGATTTGATCAAGATTTTGACGCTGAAGATCAAGTGGAATGCTGTATAGTGTTTCAGCATCTTGACACTCGATAACGGCCTCTTTTTCAATGTCACAGAATAGAGCAATTTTATCCTTCATATCTTGAGAAATTGGCATCTCAGTACGAAGAACAATTGCATTTGGCTGAATACCTAGGCTACGTAATTCTTTGACACTGTGTTGAGTTGGCTTTGTTTTTAACTCACCCGCTGCTTTAATGTACGGCACAAGGGTACAATGGATGTACATCACATTGTGGGTACCAATATCACTTTTAATCTGACGAATGGCTTCAAGGAATGGAAGTGACTCAATGTCCCCTACTGTTCCACCAATCTCTGTAATGACAACATCCGCATGTGTTTCTTTTCCTGCACGGAAGACTTTGTCTTTGATTTCATTCGTAATATGTGGAATAACCTGAACCGTTCCACCAAGATAATCGCCACGGCGTTCCTTTTTCAGAACTGTAGAGTATACTTTCCCTGTTGTAACGTTTGAGTACTTATTCAAGTTGATATCAATAAAGCGCTCATAGTGTCCAAGATCAAGGTCTGTTTCTGCACCATCATCGGTAACGAAAACTTCCCCATGCTGATAAGGACTCATTGTTCCTGGGTCCACGTTAATATATGGGTCGAATTTTTGAATCGTTACTTTTAATCCTCGATTTTTCAACAATCGACCAAGAGATGCTGCAGTGATTCCTTTCCCAAGTGACGAGACAACCCCGCCTGTTACAAAAATGTATTTTGTCATGATGCTCCCCCTCTTTTCCATATAGTTTGCTCTATATGGATGAATTTCATTGATTCCTTACTATAAAAAATAGAAGCCGTTCTTCACGGCGATAGGATGCAAATACGGTAACACTTTTTATCGTTTTATCCTTCCATAAAAAACAAAAAAACGCCCCGCATACAAATGTATGGGGAGCGTTTCAGCGCTAATTATAAGACCGTTCCTTTTTTAAGGAGCCCAAAAATGATTCTACAGGCGTCTATTTAAAAAGTCAAGAATGTTTATTTCACATTAACTGGCAGTATAACCCCCCACTTCAAAAAGGTTAATTGGGGGATTAACTGCGAATAAAAGCCCGATTGATGAAAAATCAATCAGGCTTTGCGTGACGAACATTCAGTGAATAAAACCCATTGAATGAGGTTTCAACTTATCGGTCTTCTTCCTCATCATCCAGGTCTTCATCTTCTTCGTCGTCGAGTTCTTCTTCGTCAAGTTCTAATTCATCTTCGTCTTCAATGATGTCATCGTCATCATCAAAGTCTTCTTCTTCTTCTTCATCTTCTTCATCAAAATCATCGAGATCTTCATCAAGAAGGTCGTCTTCTTCGTCAAAGTCATCAAAGTCTTCTTCTTCATCCAGCTCGTCGAAGCCTTCAACTTCTTCATCAACCGCTTTCTTCTTAGCCTTTTTCTTCCGCGGTTTTACAGGTGTAATTGTATCTTCTTCCGCTTGATCTACTGGGTACCAAGCACGCAAGCCCCAGCGATTATCGCCTAGACCTAAGTACCGGCCATCTATATTTAAGTCGGTATAGAACTGTACCACTTTTTCTGTAGCATCGTCTTCACCAAGTTCAAGAACCTTTTTCACTTCTGCTACTAATTCGGCAAATGAAACGGCTTGCTTTTTTTCTAATAAAATTTGATAAGCAATTTCAATCCAAGACATTTCATTTAGCTCTTCTTTTGAGTATTGGTTTAAACTCAAGACTTGCACTTCCTTTCTCTATTCAAGCTCTCTTTCGAGCAGGATATCCGGAATATGGAAAATCTCCCAAAAAGCATATTCTTCATTATAAACAAATTCATCTGGTTTATGCCAGTCTAATCTATGGTTCTTGCGCTTTTTTATAGGATTTTGCTTTTGAATCCTCTTTTTTCTGTTTCTCACTCGCTGAATTTCGAAAAAGTCTAACAGAAAGCACAAAACAAAACACCGATAAAAGAGCAAAAGAAATGGCTCCTAACTGGAATTTATAGAACAACAGCAACACGCCTACAGCTGCGGCTGTCCCGAATATCGCTAATAGGACTTTCAACATACGTCACATCCCACTGAATTCAGTATATTATGTATATGTTTGATTATATAGCTTCTTATCGCAACTAGGAAGACCGTTTTCTTGTATAACTTAAAGCTTGCCCGCTAAACAGAAAAAAATGGCTTGTCGCCCCCACAAGCAAAAAATTGGATGGTGCCAGGCACCATCCAGAAAATTGGTAATCCCGCCCAGTTTTACATATTGCGGCGATATTGACCGCCGACATCATAAAGAGCCCGCGTGATTTGACCAAGACTTGCGTATTTTACCGTTTCCATCAGTTCCGCAAAGATATTCCCACCACTGACAGCCGTTTGCTTTAAGCGGTTTAAGGCTTCTTCACAGACGTCCTCATGCTCCGACTTAAACGCATTCAAATTGGCTATTTGCAGTTCTTTCTCTTCTTTCGTTGCTCGAGCCAATTCCATATTGTCGACTGCTTCCTCTGAGGGTGGATTTGGATTCAAGTACGTGTTCACACCGATAATTGGCAATTCACCGGTATGTTTTTTCATTTCATAGTACATCGATTCATCTTGAATCTTGCCACGCTGATACTGCGTTTCCATCGCACCAAGTACACCGCCACGATCATCGATGCGTTCAAACTCTTGCAGCACCGCTTCTTCAACAAGATCGGTCAACTCTTCAATGATAAACGAACCTTGCAATGGATTTTCGTTTTTCGTCAACCCATGCTCTTTCGTAATAATCATTTGAATCGCCATCGCGCGGCGCACCGATTCCTCCGTAGGCGTTGTAATTGCTTCATCATAAGCGTTTGTATGCAACGAGTTGCAATTATCATGCAACGCCATTAACGCTTGTAACGTTGTGCGAATATCATTAAAGTCAATTTCTTGTGCATGCAACGAACGACCAGAAGTCTGCACATGGTACTTTAACTTTTGACTCCGCTCATTTGCTCCGTATTTGTTCTTCATCACCGTTGCCCAAATTCGGCGTGCAACACGGCCAATCACCGTATACTCTGGGTCCAACCCATTGGAGAAGAAGAAACTTAAGTTTGGTGCAAAATCATCAATATGCATTCCACGGCTTAAATAGTACTCCACATACGTAAACCCGTTTGCCAACGTAAACGCCAACTGCGAAATTGGATTTGCTCCGGCCTCGGCAATATGATACCCAGAAATCGATACCGAATAATAGTTTCGCACTTTATGATCAATAAAATACTGCTGAATATCGCCCATCATCCGCAGCGCAAACTCCGTCGAGAAAATACATGTATTCTGCCCTTGATCTTCTTTTAAAATGTCGGCCTGAACCGTACCTCTTACCGTACTCAGTGTATATGCTTTTACTTCCAAATACTCAGCATCCGTTAACTTCCGGCCTAGCTCAGCTTCTTTTCGCTCAACCTGCTGCTGGATCGCCGTGTTCATAAACATTGCTAAAATAATCGGCGCAGGACCATTAATCGTCATTGAAACAGATGTCGACGGTGCACATAAATCAAAGCCAGCATACAGCTTTTGCATATCCTCTAACGTACAAACACTAACGCCACTTTCGCCTACCTTGCCATAAATATCTGGGCGGTAATCCGGATCTTCGCCGTAGAGCGTCACCGAATCAAACGCTGTACTCAAGCGCTTCGCAGCATCATCTTTGGATAGATAGTGGAAGCGACGGTTCGTTCGTTCTGGTGTCCCTTCACCAGCAAACTGTCGCTTCGGATCTTCACCTTCGCGTTTAAACGGAAACACGCCGGCTGTATACGGGAAAGAACCTGGTACATTTTCAAGATAGACCCATCGTAAAATTTCGCCATAATCCTTGTAACGTGGCAAGCTGACCTTTGGGATTGATAACCCTGATAAACTTGTCGTCCGCATTTGGGTGACAATTTCTTTGTCCCGAATCTTGGTCACAAACTGCTCCGCACCATACTTTTCCTTAAACTCTTCCCATCCTGCTAAAATTCGTTTTGAATCCGCCGACAGTTGCTGCTCAATTTCTGCTTGCAAACTTTCTAACGCTGACAAAATATCTCCTGTCATACCTTGTTCCTTCATCGCTTCAATTGTTCCTTCAACTTGGAACAAACGTCGAGCGATTTCTGCTTGCTGGGTGGCATAGCGATGATGACCCCGAACCGCTTCCGTGATTTCACGTAAATAATAGCGACGGTCATTTGGAATAATGATATTTTGCTTTTCGACCTTCGCATCTGTTGAAAAAGTAGTCTTCCAATCTAGCCCCGCTTTGCTGTTGATTTTTTCAATTAAAGCCGCAAACAACGCGTTCGTTCCGGGATCATTAAATTGACTTGCTATCGTCCCATATACCGGCATTTGATCGAGATCTTGATCAAACAATAGATGACTGCGTTGATATTGCTTTTGAACTTGACGCAAAGCGTCTTCGGAACCTTTGCGCTCAAACTTATTGATGACAATCAAGTCAGCAAAATCAATCATATCGATTTTTTCTAACTGTGACGGTGCCCCGAACTCGCTTGTCATGACATACATGGAGAGGTCACAAACATCGGTAATGCCAGCATCCCCTTGACCAATTCCACTCGTCTCGACAATAATCAAATCAAAGCCCGCCGCTTTCGTCACCGTAATCGCATCTTGAATCGCAAGCGATAACTCCGACCGCGCTTTCCTTGTCGCAAGACTGCGCATATAAACGCGTGGAGAGAAAATTGCGTTCATGCGAATTCTGTCTCCTAGCAAAGCCCCGCCCGTTTTCTGTTTTGTCGGGTCAACCGATAAAATCGCCACGCGTTTTTCAGGTAATTCATTTAAAAAGCGGCGAATCAGTTCATCTGTTAATGAACTTTTCCCTGCTCCCCCGGTTCCTGTAATCCCTACAACCGGAACATCCTTGCCTAATGTTTTTACTTTTTCAAGGACGGACTCGACCGCAGCCGCTGTTTCCGTTTGAGAATTTCCAGTACCTGCCACCTGCTGTTCCGCAAAGGTAATTAATTTTGCCACTGTCAGGACATCCCCAGTTGGCAGCTTTTCTACTTCACTCGCAACATCTGGTCCGACGGTTGGAAAATCACATTCCTTAATCATTTGCTGAATCATGCCTTCTAAGCCTAGCAAGCGTCCATCCTCAGGAGAGAAAATCCGGGCAATTCCATATTCATGCAGTTCTTTTATTTCCCGTGGAATGATGACACCGCCGCCACCACCATAAATGCGTATATGGGAAGCTCCCCGTTCTTGAAGCAAATCATACATGTATTTAAAATACTCCACATGCCCACCTTGATAAGAAGAAATCGCAATTCCTTGCACATCTTCTTGAATCGCGGCATTGACGACTTCCTCAACCGAACGATTATGTCCAAGATGGATTACTTCCGCTCCCAGAGCTTGTAAAATTCTTCGCATAATATTGATTGAAGCATCATGCCCATCAAATAGACTTGATGCTGTCACAAAGCGAATATGGTTTTTCGGTAGGTACTTTTCCGGCAAACTCATTTCTCTCCCCCTGTTCCTTGAACTCCATAAAATAGCAATTGAATTTGCAATTCAATGTATTCCTCAAGCGTATACTCTTTTTGCAACGCCCAACGGCGGAATCCCCACATCTGACCTTCGACAAACAAATTGTGTGCGAACAGCTTGATTTGTTTGTCATTCAAATCAAGCTCGCCGTTTCTCACACAGTTTTCAATCACATCCTCGAACATGCCGACCATTTGGATTTCCTTATTTAGCACATAGGGGAGAGCATCCTTGCTGAGCGATTTTGCTTCCTGGTACATGACCAATACTTCTTCCTGCATCTCCGCCATTTCGCGAAAGTAATAAGCAATGCTGCTTTTCAAACTTTCAACCGTCCCCTGATTGGTATCCAAATCTTTTTGAAGCCGTTCGCGAATTTGGTCGTACATTCGATCGACGACAAGGTACAAAATGTCTTCCTTCTTGCGAATGTACTCATACAAGGTTCCAATGCTAAAGCCTGCAGCCCGCGCAATCTCACGAGTTGTTGTTCGGTGGAACCCTTTTTGTTTAAACAACGCCACTGCTCCGACAATCATTTGATCGCGCCTTTTTTCAACGAGCCGCTCATCTTTTACAGAAGCCTGCACTTCCCTCCTACTCATCATTACCCCCCTTGCCTTGCCCGTACCGTCCGCTTATTTCGTCAACATTCTGCTGATCACGAGGCGTTGAACTTCTTGTGTACCTTCATAGATTTGCGTAATTTTCGCATCGCGCATAAACCGCTCAACTGGGTACTCTTTTGTATAACCATAGCCGCCAAAGACTTGTACCGCTTCGGTTGTTACTTTCATTGCGGTATCCCCTGCAAGCAATTTGGACATCGCTGATTCTTTCCCGTATGGAAGACCTTCAGACTCTAACCATGCTGCTTGATAAGTTAATAGTCTTGAAGCTTCGATTTGCGTTGCCATATCCGCTAGTTTAAAGCCAACTCCTTGTTGCTGAGCAATTGGCTTTCCAAACTGAACGCGTTCTTTCGCATAATCAACTGCCGCATCCAATGCCCCTTGTGCAATCCCAACCGCTTGGGCCGCAATTCCGTTACGTCCGCCATCAAGCGTCATCATTGCAACTTTAAACCCTTCGCCTTCTTTCCCTAAAACATTCGCTGCTGGTACGCGGCAATCTTCAAAAATGATTTCTGTTGTAGGTGATGAACGAATCCCCATTTTCTTTTCTTTCTTGCCCACTGAGAAACCTGGGAAATCACTTTCAACGATAAAAGCAGTTGTACCTTTATGCTTGTTGTCTGGATCCGTTAGCGCAAACACCACATAAATCTCTGCTTCGCCACCATTGGTGATGAAAATTTTCGAACCGTTCAACACATAATTGTCGCCATCACGACGCGCAATCGTTCTCATCGCACCCGCATCCGAACCACTGCCAGGCTCTGTTAAGCAATAAGCGCCCATCTTTTGTCCTGTTGCCAACGCTTTTAAATACGTTTGCTTCTGATCTTCCGTACCAAACTTATAAATCGGCCAGCTAGCTAACGAAGTATGAGCGGACAATGTTACCGCTGTTGATGCACATACACGCGATAACTCTTCCACCGCGATACAATAAGCTAAATAATCACTGCCGATGCCACCGTACTCTTCTGGCCATGGAATCCCGGTTAAGCCAAGCTCCGCCATTTTTTCAAACAAACCGCGGTCAAAGCGCTCTTCTTCATCACGCTCTGCAGCCGTTGGAGCTACTTCATTTTTTGCAAAATCACGGACCATTTTTCGAATCATTTCGTGTTCTTCTGATAGTTTAAAATTCATGTTCAATTCCCCCAGTTTTTATTTGCACTATGATACCTAATTGTTGATTTCCACTCCTGGTGCTTCGCTTTCCGCGCCCGTGGGGTCTACCGCTGACCTGTACTTCCCGCAGGAGTGTTCGCACCATCCGCTCCAATCAACGAGATAAAAAAACTAAGAAATACACAGTCTATTGTTTCATCTACTTCCTACAACTGCTTGCTAATCACAATTCGCTGAATTTCGCTTGTTCCTTCATAGATTTCCGTCACTTTCGCATCGCGGAAGTATCGTTCAACAGGATAATCTTTGGTGTATCCATAGCCACCGAATACTTGAATCGCTTCGGTCGTCACTTCAACAGCCGTCCTTGAAGCAAATAATTTGGCCATCGAGGCTTCCTTGCTGCATTTCTCCCCACGCTCACGGAGGTTTGCTGCTTGGTAGACAAGTAGTTTCGATGCTTCCACAGCCGTCGCCATGTCTGCTAGCTTAAACCCTACTCCCTGCTGCGCCGCAATTGGTTTGCCAAACTGAACTCGTTGTTTCGCATATGTGATCGCGGCCTCAAGAGCTGCGCTAGCAATTCCTAGGGCCTGAGCGGCAATCCCAATTCGCCCCACTTCTAAATTGCCAAGCGCAATTTTTAGCCCATCACCTTCCGCTCCTAAGCGATTGGCCGCTGGCACAACCATATCTTCGAACGTTAACTGTACCGTGCGCGAACCATGCAGCCCCATTTTGTGCTCATCTTTTCCGATCACAAGCCCCGGCGTATTTTTCTCCACGATAAAAGCCGAAATCCCTTTTGAACCGGCTTCCGGATTGGTTGAAGCAAAAACAATGTATGTGTCTGCTTCTCCTCCGTTGGTAATAAACACTTTCGAACCATTTAAACGATAGCCTTCGTTTATTTTCACCGCTCTTGTTTTTAAACTGGCTGCATCGGAACCTGCACTCGGTTCAGTCAGACAGAAAGCCCCGAGATATTCACCTGACGCTAACTTCGGGACATATTTCTGCTTTTGTTGTTCATTGCCAAAATAAAGAATCGGGTTCGTGCCAACTGATGTATGCACCGATAAAATGACCCCAAGCGTTGCACTCATTTTTGAGATTTCTTCAATTGCGAGGATGTAGGACGTAAAATCCATTCCTGCTCCACCATACTTTTCTGGAATCGGAATTCCCATCAAACCAAGCTCACTCATTTTTTTAAGAAGCTCGTGTGGAAACTCGCCCGCTTCCATCCGTCCAATAAACGGGGCAACTTCTCTTTCCGCAAAATCTCGAACCATTTTCCGCATCATTTCTTGCTCATCTGTAAATCTCAGGTTCATCTAAAGAACCCCTCCCTGACTAAGATGCATGTTTATTCATAAACATAAAAGCCACGACCCGATTTCTTTCCAAGCCAACCTGCTTTCACATACTTACGCAACAATGGGCATGGTCGATATTTAGGGTCACCGAAGCCGTCATACAAGGTCTCCATAATATACAGACAAGTATCCAAGCCGATAAAATCAGCCAACGTTAACGGACCCATCGGATGGTTCATTCCGAGTTTCATCACTTCATCAATCGATTCTTTTGTTGCCACACCCTCATATAAGGTATAAATCGCTTCGTTGATCATCGGCATCAAAATCCGATTTGCCACAAACCCAGGGAAATCATTCACTTCTACCGGAACCTTGCCAATTTTTTTCGTAATGTCCTCAATGGTTTGGTACACTTCATCGGCCGTTGCTAGACCACGAATAATTTCTACCAACTTCATGACCGGTACTGGGTTCATAAAATGCATGCCGATTACTTTTTCCGGACGCTTTGTCGCCGCGGCAATCTCAGTAATTGGCAGCGAAGAAGTATTGGAAGCTAAAATCGTATGTGGCTGAGCAATCTCATCTAACTGAGCAAAAATCTTCGTTTTCACTTCCATATTTTCAACTGCTGCTTCGATGATAAGATCAACCGCACCTGCATCTTGAAGATCTGTAGAGGAAGCAATCCGTGCAAGTACTTCCGCCTTCTGCTCTGCAGTGATTCTGCCTTTATCCACTTGTCGTGTTAAATTTTTGGTGATGACTCCTAACCCACGTTCTACAAATTCCGGTTTCAAATCATTCAAAGTCACCTGGTACCCAGCCTCAGCACAAACCTGTGCGATTCCCGAACCCATTTGCCCGGCACCAATTACCATAATTTTTTCCACTTGTTTTCCCCCTTTAGCTAGTTTGATAGAAAAATAGGTTCTCCGAAGAACAGTTCTCTTCAATTCCCGCGATATTCTGGTCTATTGCCTCATAATCCGGTTCTATTCCCGCAAAACCTTTGTCTATCCCCGTAACTCATCTTTCTATTACAAAGGAACCTTGATCTATTGCCCAACATCCACGTTCTATTTCCCATAAAACTTGTGTCTATTCCCACATCTCACGGTTCTAGACTCTACTAGCGAACTTCAATCATTACCGCATCGCCCTGGCCGCCGCCCGAACAAATCGCGGCAACCCCAATGCCACCGCCACGGCGCTTCAGCTCGTGCATCAACGTTAAAATGATTCTAGTTCCACTAGCACCAATTGGGTGACCAAGCGCAACCGCACCACCGTTAACATTGATTTTCTCTGAATCCAAGCCTGCAATTTGCTCACTCGCCAGAACAACAGCAGCAAAGGCTTCATTGATTTCAAACAAGTCAATATCAGCAACCGACTTTCCTGTTTTCTTTAACAGCTCATTGATGACCAAGCCAGGTGTTTTCGGAAAATCCTTCGCTTCCGTAGCAACCGCTGTATGCCCAAGAATGACCGCATCAGGTTTGCGTCCTTCACGAACTGCGCGTTCTTCACTCATCAACACAAGCGCTGCTGCACCGTCATTGACTCCTGGTGCATTTCCTGCAGTAATCGTGCCATCGTGATTAAACACTGGCTTCAATTTGGCTAAGCTTTCTAGCGACGTATCTTTTCTTGGTGCTTCATCTTGATCAACCACGACTGGATTTCCACGTCGTTGCGGGACTTCAACTGGAACAATTTCTTCTGCTAGTAAACCACCATTGATTGCAGCAACCGCTTTTTGGTGACTTCTGAATGCCCATTTGTCTTGCTCTTCACGACTAAGGGCCATCTCCGCTGCGACACCGTTTCCATATGTGCCCATATGAACGCCGGTAAATGAACATGTTAATCCATCATGAATCATCAAGTCCTTCACTTGGCCGTCGCCCATTCTTAATCCCCAGCGTGCTTTCGGTAACATGTACGGAGCGTTGCTCATCGATTCCATTCCGCCTGCGACAATTACCTCTTCTTCACCAGAACGAATCAGTATATCGGCTAGCGATACACTACGCATTCCTGAAGCACAGACTTTGTTCACAAGCTCTGTTTTGACTTCCCAAGGTATTCCCGCGTTGCGTGCCGCTTGACGGGAAGGAAGCTGGCCTTGCCCACCTTGGAGCACATTTCCCATAATGACTTCGCCTACGTCTTTTGCTGCAACATTGGCGCGCCCCAGCGCACCTTGTATCGCGATACCGCCAAGTTCTGCAGCGGTCAAACCGCTCAAACTTCCACCTAATTTTCCAAAAGGTGTTCTTGCTCCTGCTAAAATCACCGTCTTGCCCATCTATTAGCACCCCTTTTATGGTCAATTTTTATTATCGAAAAATATTGACTGAACGCTCGCTCAAGCCTGACCCATATAAAAACTTACACCATCCCCAACGTTGTAAGCGCTTAAATATAAGGCCGTTTTCGTAAAGTTTGTTGTTAAAATCTTAATTCCGATTTTAACGCTGTAATCATCATTTTCTAAGCTGAAAATTAAGTTAGCAGGCTCTTTTCTCATACACAAAACTATTAAGTATATCCTAGATCATTCAGTCGCACTTTTTTCAAAAACAACCAAGTTTGAGAAAAGAGCCAAAACTAAATGCAAATGCCTATACAAATTTATGAGGATTAGCGGCGAAACATTCCGCCGCTAACCTCTATGCTGTATAGGCCCAAGTTGCTCTTCTATTAGTCTAGTTTTTATGAAGCAAGTTCTTCCTTTTCACCAAATACAGATTTCTCAAGAAGTTCTGCAACATCATACGTACTAACGTTTTCTTCGACTTCTTTTGCTTTGGTTCCATCTGATAACATCGTTAAGCAATATGGACAGCCGGACGAAATGACCGAAGGATTAACAGCAAGCGCTTGTTCCGTACGTGCTACGTTGATGCGGTGTCCTGTTTCTTCTTCCATCCACATCAAGCCACCACCGGCTCCACAGCACATTGCGTCTTCGCGGTTACGCTCGATTTCCTTCAACTTCACACCAGGAATCGCTTTGATGATGTCACGCGGCGCATCATAAACTTCGTTGTAACGTCCAAGATAACAAGAATCATGGAACGCAATCGTTTCATCCAATGTATGCTTCGGTACAAGCTTTCCTTCTTTCACAAGCTCCGCAAGCAATTCGGTATGGTGATACACCTCTGCTTCAAAGCCGAAATCAGGATACTCATTTTTAAAGATATTGTATGCATGCGGGTCGATTGTAACGATTTTCTTCACTTCGTTCTTTTCAAATTCCGCAATATTGTTTGTTGCTAGCTCTTGGAATAAGAATTCGTTACCAAGACGGCGTGGTGTATCGCCTGAGTTCTTTTCTTTGTTTCCTAAAATCGCAAATTTGACGCCCGCTTCATTTAAAAGTTTCGCAAAGCTTAACGCGATCTTTTGACTGCGGTTATCAAAAGCACCCATGCTTCCAACCCAGAATAAGTATTCGAACTCTTCGCCAGACTTTTTCATTTCTTTTACAGTTGGTACAACAACATCGTCACGAAGCTCACGCCATTTTTCTTTTTCCTTACGGTTCAAGCCCCATGGGTTTCCTTGACGCTCGATGTTTGTCATTGCACGTTGTGCATCGGCATCCATCTTTCCTTCGGTTAAAACTAGATAACGACGAAGGTCAATAATTTTATCAACATGCTCGTTCATAACTGGACACTGATCTTCACAGTTACGGCAAGTTGTACAAGCCCAGATTTCTTCTTCTGTAATGACATCGCCAATTAAGCTCGGGTTATAAGCAAGACTAGCAGCCGCTTCTTCTGCCCCAGCACCTGCACCAGCAAGCGCTAACTGGTTTCCAGTTGTATTCGCAAATGCAAATGTCGGCACCCACGGTTGCTTGGATGTCACAGCAGCTCCATGGTTTGTTAAATGATCACGCATTTTTAAAATTAAGTCCATCGGCGATAGCATTTTACCCGTGCCTGTGGCTGGACACATATTTGTACATCGTCCGCACTCTACACAAGCATAAAAGTCAATCATCTGCTCTTGAGTAAAGTCGGTGATTTTACCTACTCCAAAGCTTTCTTGTGTTTCATCTTCAAAGTCAATTTTACTAGGCTTTGCGGCCGGCCCCACACGTGTAAAGTACACGTTTGCTGGTCCTGCAAGTAAGTGCGCATGCTTTCCTTGTGGTACGTACACCAAGAACGTTAAAAGTAAGAGTAAGTGAATCCACCAAGCAACATAGAACACCACAATTGCTGCAGTTTCTGGCAGCCAACTTAAGGCAGCGGCAATCGCTGAAGCAACAGGCTCTGTCCATGTACCTTCATGACCGTGCCAAATCAAGCTCATACCGTTTCCGAGAAGAACGGATAACATCAAGCCACCGATAAAAATAAGAACAAGTCCATTTTTCACACCGCGCTTTAAGCGTACGAGCTTTTCGATGTAACGGCGATAGTACGCCCAAATAACGGCAACGAGAATCGTTAACGTCACGATTTCCTGGAAGAATGTGAAACCAGGGTATAGCGGACCTAGCGGCAAATGCGATTCTGGCTTAATCCCCTTCCAGATAAAATCAATCGCTCCAAACTGGACTAAAATAAATCCATAGAAGAACATAACGTGGATCGCTCCACTCTTTTTGTCCTTCATTAATTTCTTCTGACCAAATACCATTACCCAAATTCTGTCCCAACGTTCTTTTACATGGTCATTAAACTCTGATTTCTTCCCGAGCTTAATGTACTCAATTCTCGTTTTGACCACATACAGGAACAGACTAGCTGCGTAAGCGATTACAAGAATCGTCGCAATCAAGTTAACCCATAACAGACCGTTCATAACTTCCTCTACCCCCTTTGAAGATTTCTACAAGCGAGCGCTCGCTCATTTGCAGAGAAAATTTAAAACCAATAAAATTTTCTGAATTTATCTGTAACTCCATTATATTATGAATGAGCATTCAGTCAACGGTTTTTTTCTCAAAAATTTTTTTCTTGGATGGATTCGGAAAACCCTTCATATAAATCATTATTTCGGTAAAACTAATCTGTACTCGCAACCGACTTTTTACCTCCCTACTTAAGTCATACGCGTGAAAAAATTACATAAAGGAGCCGGATTTCTGTGGAGATTGCAACGTGGATAATAGTTTGTATTACCCTGCTGCTAATAGTGGACTTTTCCATCGGGAGAAAGCGACATTTAGCCCAGTTAAACAAGCAACGATTTCCTGAACGAAAAAGTCAGCTTGCTGTCTTCACAACAGGACCCGACTTATTTGAAGATTACTTTGCTGAACTTAGGCAAGCTAAAAAGCATATTCACGTTTTGTTTTACATTGTAAAAGATGATTCATTCGGCAACGAGTTTTTAGAGATCTTAATGCAAAAAGCGAAACAAGGTGTTGAGGTCCGGCTACTGGTAGACTGGGTTGGCGGTAGTCTCTCACGTAAGACGAAACAAAAATTAAAACAAGCGGGTGTCGAGTTTGCTAGCAGCCAAGTTCCCAAACTCCCCTTTTTGTTTTATTCTTCGCAAGTACGAAATCACCGCAAAATTACCATTATTGACGGTGCAATTGGCTACACCGGAGGCTATAATGTTGGCAAGGAATACATCAACAAAGACAAAAAACTGACTCCGTGGCGTGACTATCATTTAAAGGTAAAAGGCGAAGGCGTCCAAGATCTACAGAAACAATTCCTTCTTGACTGGAAACGGACTATGAAAGTCAATCTTTTACAAAAAGAAGTCTATTTTCCTCCGCTTCAGCAGGGAGAAATTCGCCACCAGTTACTGCCTTCGGAAGGGAATGAATTAGAACAAACCTTATTCAGCATGATCCAGAAGGCCGAACACAAGATGATGATCGGGACTCCGTATTTTATCCCTAGCGATCGAATCTTCAATGAACTGTTAAAGGCCGTTGAGCGCGGTGTACAGTTTACCTTACTCGTTCCTTTTACAGCTGATCATATACTAGTAAAAGAAGCGTCCTTGCGCTATATTCGAAAGCTCATTTCTTCAGGTGGAAATGTATATCAGTATAAAAAAGGATTTTATCATTCAAAAGTATTTGTAATTGATGATAAACTTTGCGACCTAGGCACAGCCAACTTTGACAAACGCAGTATGTTTTTAAACCTCGAACTCAATTGCTTGATTTATAACCAAGAATTTATTCAACAGGTAAACATGATCCTTCAAGAAGATTTACGAGATTCTGATGAAGTCAGCCTTGAGGAGTTAAACCGTTTCAACCCGTTTCGCAGTCTAAAAGAACGTGCAGCCCAGACGGTCTCCTATTTTCTGTAACGAGGGCTGAAAGGAGATTCACCATGATTATACGTTTCGGCTACGTATCGACGGCGATTTCGCTTTGGGAAGCTTCACCGTCGCGTACACTTACTTTTACTCGCTATCAAAAAATGTCCAAAGCCGAGCGCACGGACAAGCTATTAGCGGTGACTCATGAAAATTTAAAAAGCACAGAAAGAATGGTTCATTATAATATTGCCCACGAAATACCGTTGTACCGGTTTTCAAGCTCGATTGCCCCACTCGCCACTCATCCTGAAGTGAAATGGGACTTTGTGACTCCATTTCGTGATCAATGGCGCGAAATTGGTCGCCTTGTTAGAGCCAAGGGGATACGTACCAGTTTTCATCCGAACCAGTATACTCTGTTCACTTCCCCCCGCCCAGAAGTTTCCGATAATGCGGTGATTGATATGGAGTATCATTATCGGATGCTTGAAGCAATGGGGCTCGAAAACGAAGGAGTCATCAATATCCATATCGGAGGGGCTTACGGAAATAAAGAAGAAACAATTCTCCGCTTTCACGAGAATTTGCGCAAACTCCCTTTTGAGATTAAACAACGGATGACACTTGAAAACGATGATAAAACGTACACCGGAGACGAAACATTAGCTGCTTGTCAAAAAGAAGACATCCCGTTTGTATTCGATTATCATCATCATATGGCCAATTTGGGGACAATGGAGCTTGAAAAGCTGTTGGAGTTAGGATTTGCAACTTGGGAACGAATTGGACTCCGGCCGAAAATTCACATCAGTTCGCCCAAGACGGAAAAAGCCTTTCGGTCGCATGCTGATTATGTGGACGCTGATTTTATCCTGCCACTGATTGACGTCTTGCGTTCCCTCGGACAAGATGTTGATTTTATGATTGAAGCAAAGCGAAAAGATCAAGCTGCGCTCAATTTAGTAGAAGATTTGAGTAAAATTCGTGGCGTTAAGCGGATTGGTGGGGCAACTTTGCAGTGGAAGTGAGTTTATTATGTGTACCCCCAATGTATCTTGTGAGTTTTTATTTTTAGATTGCTTCATTTTTGCTGATAACCAGTAAAAATCACACCATTCCATTTATAAAAACGAATGACTTTTACTAGAAAAACACTTTTAGGGGGGGATTTTCAAGCCTATTTGTCTTTCTAGACGTATGTTTGGCTCGTTTATACCCTCCCTATGCTGATTGTAGCTAATTTATTTGCCGTTAACTTCACTTTATTCTCCCTAAACCTTTTTTTATTCTCTGTAGAGAGAATAAATACCTGCTTAGGTATAAGTTTTCTCCCCCAAAAGTCCCATTCCTCCCTTAAAAACAAAACCAAAATTCCTTTACTAGAAAAATAAACCTCTCCCAAGTGGGAGAGGTTATTTAAAATTATAAAGCTCCAGCGGCTAGCGACTAGTGTCCTTCCCCCTTCTCCCTACGATAAGTCAACATCGAATCGCTATCGCTCTTCGTGTTTCCTTTATCGCGTTCAACGGGCACTAAATTCTTAATTGCCCGTAAGAACCCGATTGACTTTTCTAAGGGCTAAAGCCCAAAGAAAAGTCTTATCTCAGTCGAAGGGCTCCAGGACATACGTCGCTGGGCAGCCGCTTCCGCTTTTCTATCTTACATCTTCTCTGGTGCAGATACTCCGATCAGATCCAATGCGTTTTTCATGGTGATTTGTACGGATTTAATTAATCCTAAACGTGCAGCAGAGCGGTCTTTGGCTTCTAGGTCTAGTACTTTTTCGGCATTGTAGAAGCTGTGGAACGCTGATGCTAGTTCAAAGATGTAATTCGTTACGCGGTGTGGCACACGCTTTTGTGCAGCTTCTGCAACCGCTTGTGGGAATTCACCTAGTTTCTTTAACAAATCGATTTCTTTCTCTGCACCAATTAAGCTGAAGTCGGCGTTGCGGTCGACCGCAAGCCCTTGTTCTTCGGCTTGACGCAAGATGCTGCAGATCCGTGCATGCGCGTATTGTGCATAATAAACAGGGTTGTCATTCGACTGAGATACTGCTAAATCAAGGTCGAAGTCCATATGTGTATCTGAACTTCTCATCGCGAAGAAATAACGAGTTGCATCAAGGCCAACTTCATCAATCAAGTCACGCATTGTCACTGCTTTACCGGTACGCTTACTCATCTTCATTTTCTCGCCATTTTTATAAAGCTGAACCATTTGAATGATTTCGACTTCAAGCGCATTCGCTTCATTGCCTAGTGCTTGAATCGCTGCTCTCATCCGTGGGATATAGCCATGATGGTCCGCTCCCCAAATATTGATTAACTTTTCAAATCCACGCTCAAGCTTGTCTTTATGATACGCGATATCCGGCAATAAGTACGTAAATGATCCATCTTGCTTGATTAATACCCGGTCTTTGTCATCGCCAAATGTTGTTGAACGGAACCAAGTTGCTCCATCTTTTTCATAGATATGGCCTTTTTCTTTTAACACTTCAAGCGCTTTTTCAATCTTACCGTCTTGATAAAGAGATGTTTCTGAGAACCAAACATCAAAACCGACACGGAACGCTTCTAAGTCTTTCTTCAACTTTTCCAGTTCATATTCCAACCCGTATTGGCGGAAGGTTTCAAAGCGTTCTTCATCGCTCATTTTTGCGAACTTGTCAGCATGCTCTTCCGCTAATTTTTTCCCGATGCCGATAATGTCTTCCCCATGGTAACCATCAGCAGGCATTTCGCGGTCTTCGCCAAGCGCTTGGAAATAACGAGCTTCAACCGATAACGCTAAGTTGTTAATTTGATTTCCCGCATCATTTATGTAGTATTCACGCGATACATCGTAACCTGCTTTTGCAAGCACATTGCTTAGAGAGTCCCCTACAGCCGCGCCGCGAGCATGTCCTAAATGCAAATCGCCTGTTGGATTGGCCGATACAAATTCAACCTGAATTCTTTCCCCATTCCCTACGGTAGACTCTCCGTAACGGTCCCCTGCTTCAAGAACAGTCGGAATCAAATCTGTTAAATAACTATTATTCATATAAAAATTAATAAAGCCTGGACCCGCAATTTCAATTTTTTCAATCGAAGCTTTGTTTTTATCAAAGTTTTCTACTAGTTCCTCAGCAATTTTCCGCGGTGCTTTTTTCGCCACGCGTGCAAGCTGCATCGCCATATTCGTTGCATAATCCCCGTGCGCTTTATCTTTTGGCAACTCAAGCACAACGTCTGGAATTTGTGCTTCTTCTGCTAAGCCGGCTTTAATGACGGCGGCTTTGATTTCTTCTTTTAACTTGGCTTGAACTTGTTCAACAATGTTCATTCCGCAACCTCCTCGTATTGGATATTCATATGATATGTACCTGCATGTGACCCTTGGATCGCCAAATCATAACGGATTTCGACGCGACCATCTTCCAAGTTGATTTTCTTGGTATTGGCTTCTGTCAGCATCAACCCTTGATCCGTTTTATAGGTCCCCGGTGTTTTTTTATTCGCGATAAAATGAAGCCTCATATCTACCGCACCTTTGCGAAGAATGAGGACTTCCTCTTCCTTCAATTTTACGGTCGTATGAATCGTTCCTTCTGTCATCATTTCATCGTATTGAAGATACGCACTTGACCCTTTTTTCGAATAGCGCCCAAAAGCGATCAATTCATAGGGTTCCTTATTAATGATTGTTTTCACAGTCACTTTTACAGGAATTTGTTCAACGGCATTCGTAGACACCTAAACACATCCTCACTAAATCTAGACAATTCTATTATAACTTTCAAGTATACGTATTGTACCAAAATATCGCAACAAAAACTGAAATTTCGACAAACATCTCCATCTATAAATCATGAAAAAGAGCCGACCAAGCCAGTCAGCTCTCTTCCCTATTTTAGTCTGATTTTAACAAGCTTAATCATTAAACGGCGTTAACCTCGAGGCTGATTATTTCACAAATCCTAACATCATTTCACGGATTAGTTTACTTGCTGTATTTGCCGTTTGCTCTGAATGGTCGTAAATTGGCGCTACTTCAACCAAGTCCGCTCCTACGACGTTGACTTGTGATCGAGCAATTTCATGAATCGAAGCAAGCAATTCTTTTGAAGTAATGCCGCCCGCATCGACTGTACCCGTACCAGGTGCATGCGCCGGGTCAAGAACATCAATGTCGATTGTGACATATACAGGACGACCAGCAAGTTTCGGTAAAATTTCTTTTAACGGCTCAAGCACTTCAAACTTGGAAATATGCATACCTGCGTTTTTCGCCCATTCGAACTCTTCTTTCATTCCCGAACGAATTCCGAATGAATATACATTTTCCGGCCCAATATGCTCAGCGATTTTCCGAATCGGAGTAGAGTGTGATAACGGCTCCCCTTCGTAATGCTCACGTAAATCGGTATGCGCATCCATATGAATAATCGCAAGGTCCTTGTACTTCGCAGCCATCGCTTTCATCACCGGCCAAGAAACTAAATGCTCTCCACCCATGCCAAGTGGAAACTTTTCTTCCGCAAGCAATTTGCCGACAAAGTCCTCGATTAAATCCAAACTTTTTTGCGGATTTCCAAATGGGAGTGGAATATCACCTGCGTCAAAATACTTTACCTCATGTAGTTCACGGTCTAGGTATGGGCTATACTCTTCCAATCCAATCGATACCTCACGAATTCTCGCTGGACCGAAGCGAGATCCCGGTCGATAACTCACCGTCCAGTCCATCGGCATCCCGTAAAGAACCACCTTACTATCATTAAAATCGGAATTCATTCCGATAAACACATTCCCCGAATAAGCTTCATCAAAACGCATAATAAACCCTCTTTCTTCTATATATAGGTTTTGTTATTGGCTCTTTTCTAAACCTTATTGCTTTTGAACAGAAAAATAAGGTTGAATGAGCTTTAGGATTTTAACAACATTCCACAAAAAACAGCCTTGTTATTTAACCAAATCGGCTACAAACTTTGGCAACACAAACGCGGCTTTATGTAGCTCCTTTGTATAATACTTTGTTTCTATCTCATGAAAACGCTCATCACTTACTTCAAGTGGATCGTGTTTTTTCGAACCAATCGTAAACGCCCATAATCCACTAGGGTACGTTGGAATGTTTGCAACATATAAGCGTGTAATTGGGAAAATCTCTTTCACATCTTTTTGGACACTGCGTATTAGGTCGGCTTTGAACCACGGATTATCCGATTGAGCCACAAAAATGCCATCTTGTTTTAATGCTTTTGAAATTCCTGCATAAAACCCTTTTGTAAATAAATTCACCGCAGGACCAACTGGCTCAGTAGAATCCACCATGATTACGTCGTATTCATTTTCACTTTCGGCAATATGCATAAAGCCATCGCCCACTTTTACTTCGACGCGTGGGTCATCCAGCTTTCCGGCAATCTCCGGTAAAAACTTTTTGGAATACTCGATTACTTTGCCATCAATATCCACCAAGGTTGCTTTTTTTACTTGTGGATGTTTTAATACTTCACGAATGACGCCCCCATCGCCGCCACCAACGACTAAAACTTGTTCAGGTTTCGGGTGGGTAAACAATGGCACATGTGCAACCATTTCATGATAAACAAATTCGTCTTTAACGGAAGTCATCACCATGTCATCGAGCAACAACATATTGCCCCATTCTTCGGTTTCGACCATGTCTAGCTTTTGAAATTCAGTTTGTTCTGTATGTAAAGTTCGGTTGATTTTCATCGTAATTCCAAAGTTTTCTGTTTGCTTTTCAGTGAACCAAATGCCCATAAATATCATCTTTCCTTTCTGTAGAAAATTCCTCGGTAGACAATATTTTTATCTTTCCCCAAACAATACGTTTTTTACAACAGAAAAAGTATAGTCGAATCTTGAATAATAGGAAAGCATTTTTTCTTCACGAGAATAAAACTGAGTTCAGTGAGCAGCCAGTGACTAGTTAGCAACGAACATTCATTTAGTGAACAACTACCTTCACTTTTTACGAACAATTTGCAGTCCTCACGTTTAAAACAGCAGAAATGACTTCATAATGGTTAATAGATTTCTATGGAATTTTATATGTTAATTTTAAAAACTAAAGGGGGAGCAAGCGATGGAAATCATGACGGATCAACGGTTTCGCAAAACAGCGAAATTATTCCGAGCTGTTCTTTTTATCGGAATGATTCTTGCAGCTGTTTTATTCCTTATCTACTTTTCCATTCTGATCTATGCCAAGATACTCGGGCCACCAGCGCTTGCTGTGCCACAATCAACGATTTATATGGCAGACGACGGGAGTATGATTGGAGAAAGTCATACAGGGCAAAAACGCTACTGGGTCCCAATTCAGGATATCTCTTCAGATCTTGTTAAAGCAACCGTCAGCATTGAAGACCGGAATTTTTATGAACATCGAGGATTTGATTATAAACGAATTGCGGGAGCACTACTTGCGGATTTAAAAGCAATGGCCAAAGTCCAGGGAGCTAGTACGATTACGCAACAGTACGCCCGGAATCTTTATTTAAGTCATGATAAAACATGGAAGCGAAAGTTAACGGAGGCTTTCTATACCATTCGCCTCGAGATGAACTATTCAAAGAAGGAAATTCTCGAAGGGTATTTAAATACCATCTACTATGGCAATGGTGCTTATGGTGTTCAAGCAGCGAGTCTTTATTATTTTGGTAAGGACGCTAAAGATTTATCCTTGGCTGAGTCTGCGATGCTAGCAGGGATTCCAAAAGGGCCAAGCACTTATTCCCCGCTTGCAAATCAGGAAAAAGCGGAAAAGCGCCAAGAAATTATTTTACAAGCGATGGAAACGAAAGGTTTTATCGACAGCAGTACAGCCGACAAAGCAGCAGCTGAAAGGTTAACGCTTGTTGGAAAACACCCAACGGGCAACCTTGGTCAAGCCCCCTATTTCCAAGACGCTGTCCAAAATGAGCTCAAGTATAACCTTAATATCGATGACCGTACGATTGCTCTTGGTGGTTTAAGAGTCTACACCACTTTAAATCTTGAGCACCAAAAGACGGCAGAGGAAATGGTGGAAAAGCACCTTTTACAAGACACGAATATTCAAACCGGATTTATTTCAATGAACCCTAAAAACGGACATGTCACCAGCATGATCGGTGGTCGTGATTATGAAAGCAGCCCATTTAACCGCGCTGTCCAAGCCGTCAGACAACCAGGGTCAACCTTCAAACCGTTATTGTATTACGCTGCCTTGGAACAAGGATTCACACCAACAACGATGATGAAAAGTGAACTCACGACATTCCGCTTTGAAAACGGAAAAACGGAATATACTCCGCATAATTTTAATAATAAATATGCCAATGATGACATTACAATGGCTCAAGCTTTAGCGCTATCAGATAACGTCTATGCTGTTAAAACGCATTTGTTCCTTGGTGAAGATGTGTTAGTCGATACCGCGAAGCGTTTCGGTCTTACCACCAAGATGGCGGAGGTGCCTTCGCTTGCACTAGGAACTTCTGGCGTTAAAGTCATTGAAATGGCTGCTGCTTATAGCTTGTTTGCCAATGGCGGCAAATACGTGGAGCCTGTGTTGATTGAACGCGTGGAGAACCATAATGGCGAGGTCATTTATGAGCATGACGACCACAGTGGTGATCGTATCCTGAAGCCGGAACTGGCTTCAGTGATGAATCATATGTTAACCGGTATGTTTGATCCAAAATTAAATGGTTATTCTTCCGTCACAGGCATCAGCATGGTTGATGAGATGAGTCGACCTTATGCCGGTAAATCCGGTTCCACTAATACAGATAGTTGGATGATCGGCTATACCCCGCAGCTTGTATCTGCTGTCTGGACAGGATACGACAAAGGAAGGCCGATTGAAACCTCAACAGAACAAGTGATTAGTAAAAATATCTGGTTCAATTTTATGGAAAAAGCACTTAAAGACGAACCTGCTGTCAACTTCCCGACAACAAAAGGTACCGTTGGCGTGTACATCAATCCTGAAAACGGAAAAATCGCTTCAAAGAATTGTCCTGTAAAACGGCTTACCTATTTTAAAGATGGAACGGAACCTCAAGAATATTGTACCGACCATCTTGAAGATGGTGAGCATCCAGTTGAGCACGAAAAGCAACCTGCGAAGGAACAAGACAAGAAACCTTGGTACAAGCGAATCTTTGGATTATAACAAGACAATGAAAAACCCCGGATGAATCCTCATCCGGGGTTTTTCTGTCCTAGTTACATTGTGTGTCACATTGATATTTAGTTTACAATGGAATAATCTTAAAAATCAAGTAAGAAATTCCAAAGCACGATTATTTTACCTGAAGCCCTGTTTTTAGCTTCTCATCTGCACGCTCCCACATGCCTTCATCATGATTGCGTAAAAAGTCTGTCAGAATTTGCTTTGATCTATCATCCATATGATCGACGATAATATGACGTTTAATGGACTTATCTAAGCGGTTCACATGTTCTGGTAGCGATTTATAGCCACGGCGAATTTCGCGGTCCACGGTCATTTCACATGCCGTAACGCCTGCGTAATAAGGGCCTTCCTCCGCGCGGTCAATCGTTACCCACACAAGCCAATATGGTTTAGCATTAGGGAAGTCTTCTTTGTTCGGCATGAACTTAATCCCTTTTTCCACCACACTACGCGCATGCATCGCTCCGACGTCAACAGTCGCCTCGCCTTCCTCAACATCAATGATGACTGGCGATACATTGTCTAAACTCAAACTACCTTTTCCAAATCCTTTATGGCCATCCATCGGGTCTGGTTTAATAATATTAAAACCAATACTTTTCTTCTTTTTTTCTTCCAAACCTACTACCTCCTAGCGTAAAAACAAGAATAAAAAGACATCACGAACTGCCTCAATCACAAAAGGAACAACCGTATTAAACAACGGCGTAATCGTATACTGGTCGAGCGGCGTGATCACAAGAATTAAGAAAATAACGATTCCGTAGTTTTCATACTGTGTTAATTTGGCACGGAGATCATTTGGTGCCAAATCCTCAATGATGCGATACCCATCAAGCGGTGGAAACGGCAGCAAGTTAAACACAAATAAAACTGCATTTAACCCGACAAACACATTGATAAAGCCTACCGCGCCTTCTGGCAAGCTGGGACCAAGCCCCATCGCAAGGAGACCATACCAAATAAACAACGCGACCACCACAAGCAATAAATTGCTCAGCGGCCCAGCAATCGATACGAGGACCCCTGCTAGCCGTGGGTTCTTAAAGAAAAACCGATTCACTGGCACAGGTCTCGCCCATCCAAAACCAGCAATAAAGATAAGAATCGTTCCAACGGGGTCTAGATGCTTTAACGGGTTTAAAGTAAGACGCCCCTGCCTGGCAGCCGTATCATCCCCAAATTTGTACGCCACATACGCATGCGCGAACTCATGTAGCGTAAACGCAATCATCAGTGTAATCGCTACATAGACAAACTGATCCAAAGAATATGCAAGGCCCACAATGTTAACTCCTTTATTTAGTTGCTTCAAGTATACCTCATTTTTTTATGAAATTAAAAATCAGAGCTTGCAGATTGGGGCAATATATGGAAAACTCAAATCATCAAGTTACTCAAGGAGGAAACCAACATGCCATATGTAACCGTAGAAATGCTCCCAGGACGTACCGACGAACAGAAAAAAGCCCTCGTCGAAAAAGTGACCGAAGCCGTTGTCGAAACAACAGGTGCATCTAAAGAAAAAGTCCATGTCTTCATTGAAGAATTACGCCCAGACCATTACGGCGTCGGCGGACAACGCTTAAGCGATAAATAAACTAAATGGACAAGAAGCTGGCCATATTGGCTAGCTTTTTTTTCATGCCATGCTTATGGGAGTAAGCTCTCCAGTCAGCTTTAAGTGATCATTTCACTTTAAACAGTGAAGGAATGGGCAGCTAGACCACCGCTACGTTCCCTTTCCTGCTAAAAATCCAATGCAACGGGTATAGAATCTTCTACGTTACCGGTCTTACTAAAAATCCAATAGTACGGGCACATAGACCAGCCTTACACGACCAATTTGGTAAAGAAATCAGCAACCTAGAAAGTTTCCCGTGCTCAAGAAACAGAAAAAAACCAGCCCCATAATCAACACGGGCTGGTTTGCGTACGTTCTTTTAACATTTCAATATATTGATAGGCGTTTTCGAATTCTTCATCGGTAAACTTTTGGCTTTTCTTCACCGTTTGGACTTTTTCTTTCACTTCATCTTTTGGAAGATTATCAAAATATAAAACCGTGCTCACCAGTTCAAGGAATCTGGCATTTTGATTATTAATGTCGACCAAACAGTCTGCTAGTAACGGCATGTCCACGTTATTAATTCCCAAAAACTCTTCGCCAGCCTCCGTTAATGTATACCGATATTGGTAATAGCCGCCTTTTTTTTCCTTCACTTCATTCAGAAAACCCATATTGCATAGTTCTTCCACCCTGAGCGTTAACTCCTCGGAATATGGCCCGTAAAAATGGAACTGAAACCTTTCCTGAAACGGAAAATTCATCTTTTTTGCAATATAAATCATCTTTTGCAGCTTCTTCCGCCCAATGACTTCGCCTGAAAGTGCAATCGCATGAATGATTTTTGCATGATCTTTTAACAAAACGCGTCAACTCCTGTTTCAAAAGTTCCTTCTCCCATTGGCTATGATTCAAGCAGCTTTAAAATCTCCTCGTTCTCTTTGATCAAATCAGCAGGATAATATAATTTATGGTCCGTTCGTCGCTTCCCAGAGATCGCATCGACAATGTCCGACTCACGTGAAAGCTCGCGCAGTTCCCCATTCTTCATCAATAAATGAATCGGAAGCCGCTCTTCTTCTTCACCAGGCCGGTAAAAATCATAAGGCAAATCGGACGATGAATCGACCACTAAATAATACTCGGGATCAATCCCTGCCTTTTCAAATAACGACGACAACTTCGCCAGTTTTTTATATTCCTTCGCCGGGTCAAATTCGACGTATTTAAAAAGGTTCCGGTTAATAAATCGCGTGCATAAATCCCTTAAAGTACGATCGTCTTCTTCCTGCCACATTTGAAAATAATAGAGAACGACACCTTCATCCAGTTTTAAATAGTCTTCTAGCGTAACATCCTCTTTAAAAAATGAGTAGAAGTGGAGCGGCATATGCTTAAAGGAATAGCCTTGCTCATGGAGATGTTTTGCTCTGTGGAGTATTTTCGTTAAGATGACTTCCGCGCTCCGCGTAACCGGGTGGAAATACACTTGCCAATACATTTGATAGCGGCTCATAATATAATCCTCTACCGCGTGCATACCACTTTGTTTAAACACAACCTGGTCTTCCCGTGGTCGCATCACACGCAAAATTCGTTCCATGTCAAAATGACCGTAGCTCACTCCCGTATAATACGCATCTCTTTGGAGATAGTCCATCCGATCCGCATCAATTTGGCTTGAAATTAAGCTCACGACCAGTTTGCTTTCATATGTCTTATCAATAACCTCAGCAACCTTTTTCGGAAAATTAGGAGCAACTCGTGATAAAACTTGATTGACCTCAGTCTTCCCTAAAATAATCGCTTTTGTAAAATCCTCATGGTCTAAATCAAACACCTTTTCAAACGAATGCGAGTACGGCCCGTGCCCTAGATCATGAAGCAAAGCAGCACATAAACTAAGCATGCGCTCTTCTTGATCCCACTCCGAACGTCCAACAAAAACCGTATCCACAATCCGTCGAACAATTTCATAGACACCTAGCGAATGATTAAAACGGCTATGTTCCGCACCATGAAACGTCAAAAAGGTTGTTCCTAATTGCTTAATTCGCCGTAAACGCTGGAATTCCTTTGTTCCGATCAAGTCCCAAATCACCCGATCGCGAACATGAATATAGCGGTGGACGGGATCTTTAAACACTTTCTCTTCGTTCAGTTTTTCCGCCGAGTAGTCCATAGCTTCCCTTCTCTCACGTTCAACATGTTTCTATTATAGCGGGTTTCAGTTTGCAATTCATCCCAAATTTCTACAAAATTCCACCAATTTCATTCCACACCGACCAATTATTAGGGTTGAAATTGCAAATAAAAAGTCATCTTTTAGCACAAAATGCGAAAGATGACTCTATTAGAATTGAATATAAAAAAGCGGAAGCACCTGTTCCACCCAATAGACCAGTGTGGCTTATGTCCAGAGGAATTAACTGCTGGAGCTAAACAATTCTCTTAAGTAAAACTTTTATACTTTCTTGTCTTTTAAAACATTATTTTAACTTTTTATCAATTTTCTCCATTAACTCTTCTTCAGTCAGTGCAGCGACGGGACGATTGTTTACAAAAGCAAATGTTTTCTTGCGGCCTGGCCCGCAGTATGATTGACAACCAATCTCAATCTTTGCCTCTGGGTCTTTCCCTTTTAACTTAGGGATGAGCGTCTTAAGGTTAACGGCCTGACAATCGTCGCAAACACGAAATTCGTTTGCCATTATTGTGGACAACCCTTTCTATATTAAAAATACATGTACTAGAATTTTTCACTAAGAGGTATTTTACAACTTCCCTCCTTTGATTGCAACTTGGGAAACCTTTCCCTTTTTCTATGAAAAAATGGAAAAAATCTACTATCCTTTTAATCAGGAATGTATAAACCTTTTAAAAATCGGACATCCTTTGACTAGAACAGCGTCATTTATGATTTTTAAAGGGAGTTGAAGAAAAATGAAAATTCGCCAGGATGCCTGGACGGAGGAAAACGATTTAATGCTTGCTGAGACCGTTTTGAGACATGTGCGTGAAGGAAGCACACAACTGAATGCGTTTGAGGAAGTTGGGGACAAGCTTGACCGTACATCTGCTGCATGTGGTTTTAGATGGAATGCCGTTGTCCGCCATCAATATGAAAAAGCGTTGCAGCTTGCTAAAAAGCAACGGAAGCAAAGACAACGTATTCTCGGGAAAGATCAAGGTGGAAAGAAAAAGCTTCTTTATTCGCCACCGGTACCGTCTCTTGATGAATTAGGTATTCAATCAACTGAAATGTCTACTGATTTAACGCCTGAAACAATGGATGTAAAAGTAGATTCACAACCAGCACAACCTTTCAGCAACTTAAACACATTGGAAATGCAAGATAAATTCGGGTTAGATGGCCTCCATGATCTATTTTTAAAAGATTCCGATTCAGAGGATGAAACAAAAGTAGTCTCAGAGACTTCTGAAACTCAAGAAGAACAAACAGAAGCTCCACAAGTTCAACAGCAGCAACCTATTCCACAAGCGGCAAAGCCTACCCAAACCGTGCCAACGAGTGGAATGACTCTCGGTCATGTAATTGCTTATTTGCAAAATTTAAATAGCACAAATTTCCATGCCGATATTTATAAAAGTGAAAACGATCGCCTAATGCGCGAGATTGCTACGTTACGAAAAGAAAATGAAGAGCTGAAGGGGAAAGTCAAACAGCTCGAAGACGATGCAAATACGATGCAGGAAGATTACGAGACATTGATGAAAATCCTTAATCGTGCACGTAAACTCGTTTTATTTGATGAAGAAGAAGATCGTCCAGCAACAAAATTTAAAATGGACCGAAACGGCAATCTTGAAAAAGTAGCCGAATAAGTCGAGGAGTAGGAAGGCAACAAATCCCATAATCTATGATTCAGTAATGGAGAAATCCCCGCTGAATGTTTGTCAACACTCCCCCTTTTAAAATCGCCATTGGGCACACTCAAAGCGAGAAAAGGAAAAACAAACAGGCCGAATCCAGCGGCCTGTTTTTACTTGAATCTTTTTATTCTGAATCTAGAAACTTGCTGTTTCGTTCAATGATTCTCTCATAATAGTGATGAAACAAATCATATTCTTCTGGGAGTAATTGCCCTGCTAAGATTTCTCCACTATTCTGATTTAAAAACGTAAGGAAGCGCAACATCACATCCTGGACCGTTATCGGCGTCCCTAGTAACTCTGATAACGAAGACATCACCTCAGGCTGGACATCCGGATAGAAAAATTTCGTTTCCTGCCCCTGCTTCGCATATTGATAAAATTGACGAATCAGTTCTGCCCGTTCACTTCCTCTTCCGGTTACACAAAGATAGATTTGGACAGCTACCCCTCTTTTTAATCTTCGTTGGGAAATCCCTGCAAACTTTTTGCCCCCGATGCTTAAATCATAGCTTCCCGGACAATAAGAACCCACAATCTCCCGTGCTTCTATTTCTATATCAAAATCAGAAAACATCTTTTTAATCAACAGCCACATTGCATCATAGCCACGATTAATATCAATGCCCTTTTCCACTTCAGGCAAGATCAACGAGAGATTTAACACGCCCTCATCTAAAACAACCGCCAATCCGCCAGAGTTTCGGACAATATATTTATATCCCTGCTGTTCAAGAAAGTTTAATCCTTCCTGTAGGTACGGAAGTCTCGTATCCTGAATACCGAGCACAATCGTTTGATGATGTACCCATGACCTTGCAACTGCAGGCGACTTTCCTGTTCCAACAGATTCACATAAAGTATCATCAGTGGCAAACGATTGAAGGGCATGAAAATGTGGTCCAATGGCCGACTGGTCAATCCAACGCCATTTCGGTTGACGCAATAATTGAAGCGCCTCATCCATTTTGTCTATCTCCTTTTAATCAGATTAACCTTGTTATTATAGCACTTTTTCCTGTCAGCTTATACATGACTCATACTAGGAAAATCACTTTGTCTTTCGGAGAAATGATAAAAACCGGTTTCTCAGTGAAACCGGTTCTTGTTAGGATTTATTTGCTTTCTAATGCTTGTGCTGCTGTAATTAAAGCAAGCTTGTAGACGTCTTCCTCACTGCAACCACGAGAAAGATCGTTTACTGGGCGATTCAATCCTTGTAGAATTGGACCGACTGCTTCAAAGTTTCCAAGTCGCTGAGCAATCTTGTAACCAATGTTTCCTGCTTCTAAGCTTGGGAAGACAAATACATTGGCATCTCCTTTAATCACGGAGTCTGGAGCTTTCTTTGCTGCAACAGATGGAACAAATGCCGCGTCAAATTGGAACTCTCCGTCAAGAACAAGCTCAGGTTCACGCTGCTTTGCTTCCGCAACAGCTGTGGAAACCTTATCTGTTTCTGGTGAAGACGCCGAACCTTTTGTAGAGAAGCTGAGCATTGCAACACGTGGATCAATATCAAACATTCTAGCTGTTTTTGCACTTTCAATTGCAATCTCTGCAAGATCTTGGCTATCTGGAGCAATATTGATCGCACAATCTGCAAACACGTACTTTTCATCATCACGAACCATAATGAATACGCCAGAAGTTTTGCGAACGCCTTCCTTTGTTTTAATGATTTGCAATGCTGGTCTCACCGTGTCTGCGGTGGAATGTGCAGCTCCACTTACAAGTCCATCTGCACGATTTGTATGTACGAGCATAGTACCAAAGTAGTTTTCATCTAATAAAATTTTACGCGCCTGTTCTTCCGTTGCTTTCCCTTTACGTCTCTCGACAAAAGAAGCCACAAGTTCTTCCATAGCATCAAAAGCATTTGGATCATAAATTTCCACACCATCAAGGGAAGCATTTAATTCTTTTGCTTTCGCTTGGATGTCGTTTTGATTTCCAACAAGAATTGGCTGAAGAACACCATCGGCAGCAAGACGACCAGCTGCTGTTAATACGCGCTCATCCAAACCTTCTGGGAAGACGATACGCATATTTTGCCCGCTCAATTTTTGTTGTAATCCCGTAAATAAATCGCTCATGTTGATCCTCCTCTATTATCTATACTTCCTAAGCATACTTTACGATAGTAAAAATTCAAGAATGACACCGTTTCCAGAGGAAAAGTTCATCTTTTTGAAATTTTTCAATAAGTCATCCTCACAACCATCATCATTATTTGCATTTCCGGACTAAATTATCCACTCCACCCAATGTTAAGAGGTTATCTGCATGAAGAATGGCAAAACTATGATATAGTATAAATGTTGTAAAATATCGATTTTATAGGAGTGAGATAAATGAGTGAAGCAGCACAAACGCTCGATGGTTGGTATTGTTTACATGATTTCCGCACAATCGATTGGACAACTTGGAAAATGGCTTCAAATGAGGAACGTCAAGCAGCCATCAATGAGTTCCAAGGTCTCCTTGAAAAATGGGACAAAACCCAACAAGAAAAACAAGGTAGCCATGCTCTTTATACAATTGTCGGACAAAAAGCTGATTTCATGATGATGATTCTACGTCCTACAATGGAAGAATTGAATGAGATTGAAACGGAGTTCAACAAGTCTAAACTTGCTGAATTTACCCTTCCCGCTCATTCATATGTGTCTGTTGTCGAACTAAGTAATTATCTTGCGGGTGATGGCGGAGATCCATATGAAAACCCTCATGTTCGCGCTCGCCTATATCCAGAGCTACCAAAGTGGAAGCATGTTTGTTTCTACCCAATGGACAAGCGTCGCCAAGGTGACGATAACTGGTATATGCTATCAATGGAAGACCGTAAGAAGTTAATGTACAGCCATGGTATGATTGGCCGTCAATACGCTGGTAAAGTAAAACAAATCATTACTGGTTCTGTCGGTTTTGATGACTATGAGTGGGGCGTCACTCTTTTTGCTGATGATGTTCTTCAATTTAAAAAGCTCGTTTATGAAATGCGTTTTGATGAAGTAAGCGCACGTTATGGTGAATTTGGTGCCTTCTTCGTAGGAAATATCCTTGATGTTGAGCGCATTCCATCATTCCTATCTGTCTAATAAACGACAAAAAGCACCTTAATAGGTGCTTTTTTTTATTGAGCTTAACCACTGCCGACTTTTTGTCATAAATCCCTTATCCACTCATAAAGTGAAAATAGTGGACCGGTAATTCATTCAAGACTATTATTCGGGAGGGAAAAGAATGAGTCAATCGAATTATCCGTATTACAATTATCAGACCTATCCTCAAGCCTATACACCTTATGCCGGTGCGAACAATCGAGCCGGTCAATATCCTTTTCAGCAACCCCAACCTCAGGCACAACAAGCGATGCCTGGTGCGCAGATGACAGCACCACCGCCAGGAGTTACTCCTTCAGCGAACGGTACTGGAGTACAAGTGCCAGGAATGCTTCCAGCAGAAGCATCCTATGTTGAAAACATCCTTCGGCTTAACAAAGGGAAATTAGCCACAGTTTACATGAGCTTTGATGCAAGCAAAGAATGGAATTCAAAGATTTTCAAAGGCATTATTGAAGCTGCTGGAAGAGACCACCTCATTCTCAGTGATCCACAAACAGGGGTGCGGTACTTATTATTAATGGTTTACCTAGATTATGTAACATTTGATGAAGAAATCGAGTATGACTATCCATATGGAGCTGCTCCCGGTCTAAGCGTTTATCCCCCAAGGTAAATAGAAGAGCGGAAGCGCCCTGCTCAACGGCGTGTGGTTCTAAGTTCAAATTCTTATACTTACCCCAAAAATAAAGGCTTCTTTCGTAATAATTGCGGTTAAAATCCTAAAGCCGATTTTAACGCAATAGTAATCATTTGGATGTTTAAATTAAGTTTGCAAGCTCTTTTCTGTGAAAATGAATCTATTATTGTTTAACCTGGCTCATTCAGTTGTATTTTTATGCAAAGGAAACAAAGTCTGAGAAAAGAGCCTAAATAAAAAGAGAGCTCTGCTTCAAAAGCAGAGCTCCTTTTTTACAAAAATTTAACTGCCGCTATAATGAGCAGAACCCATGCGACAAGGAATGAGACTCCACCAAGCGGAGTAATCGCTCCAAGCATACTAATCTTTGTTAACGTTAATACATATAAGCTCCCTGAGAACAGGACAATTCCAACGGTCATGAGCCAACCCGACCAAGTTAGCGCCGATGATGCCGGGATATTCCCCAATAAGACCCCGATGATTAAAAGCCCAACGGCGTGAAACATCTGGTACGTGACCCCAGTTTTCCATGTTTCCAAATATTTTGGTTCAACCTTGCCTTCCAAGCCATGTGCACCAAAAGCCCCTAATGCCACTGCAAGAAATGCATTAACTGCACCAATAATGATAAATAGTTTCATTTGAACCTCTCCCTTTCTTTTCTATCGATCGGTTACTTAATTCCCCGATTGTCACAATGGAAGAAACTTTTCTATTCCTATCATTTAAAGAAGGATCACTCCTTAAAAATCAAACAGTGAATCACCATTTGCGCCATCTTCCATTTCAATCCGCTTTGTTTGGTTCTGAGGTTGTGTTGCATACATACCCGTTTGCAATGCAACTTGAGATTGTGGCTGAGTTGGAAATGGGACAGTTTTCTCCAGTGTTGGTTGCTGTTTTGGTTTAGGTACGGATTGTCCTTTTGGTTCATCTAAAACCAATTCACATAATGTTTTAAGCGAATGAATTCGCTCTCGCACCGCTGCCTCTGATTCTGCATTTTGAGCACTTCTCAACTCATCATCCATTTTCCGAAGTAATTTTTGTAGCGATATATTCATATTTGCACCACGCTTTTTCATTGTCGTATCTTGTTTTCATTCTACCTTAGTTCAACATCATTTACACGAAACAAACAAAATTTTGTTTGTTCCACGTGGAACATGTCGAAATAGTCTTACTTTATCTCCCAATCTATCTCTCGTTTCCCTAGATTTCGCAGATGCTGGTTCGTTAAGGAAAACGGCTTACTCCCTAAAAAACCTCTCCTAGCAGATAACGGGCTTGGATGAGCAGAGGTAAGGACCACATGTTTTTTTTGATCGATTTTCTTCGCCTTCAATTGTGCCGGCTTGCCCCATAGCAAGAAAATCACCGGCTCCTCTCGTTCATTTAATAAAGAGATGATTCGATCGGTCAGCACTTCCCACCCTGTTCCTTTATGTGAATGGGCCTCCCCTTCCCGGACAGTCAACACCGTATTGAGTAGTAGTACCCCTTGGTCCGCCCAGCTTAGTAACGAACCATGATTCGGTATAGCGCAACCAAGATCATCATGCAACTCTTTGAAAATATTTCTTAAGGATGGGGGAATCTTAACTCCTGGCCGAACTGAAAAGCTGAACCCATGAGCCTGACCCTCTCCATGATATGGATCTTGGCCGAGGAGCACGACCTTTACCTGTTCATAATCTGTATGTAGCAACGCATTAAACACATCTTCTTTTTTAGGAAAAACGATTTTTTCGTTATATTCTTTTTGAAGAAACTCCGTCAAATGTTGAAAATAAGGTTTGGTGAACTCCTCTTTTAATAATTCACCCCAGTGATTCTGTAAACGCTCATGAAACATAGAGACTCCTCCTTTTCACCTTATAGGCAGTTTCATCAAACAGATATTATTTTAACAGATTTTTGGATTCAAAGAGGACTGAGAAGTATTTTTTAAAATTAAATAGGGTTGATTCGTTATATACAGAAGTAGATGTACTATTTTCAAAAATGAGTATTCTATTTTTACCTATTTAACATTTGCCCACTTTATTTTCACCACAAAAAAACACCCCACAACCATGTGTAAAGGTGCCTAAATCTTTCTATTAACCTAACAACCGGCTATACAAGCTTTTGGCTTGTGCCATATCTTTCGTACCATGAATGAGCGCGCGTCCGTCTTGGAACAAAACGAAACGGTTTTCCTCTAACTCAGCTGATAGTAAATATGGGTTGCCTTTTACTTCGTACCCTAATGCCTTTAGTTTCCCAGCCATTTCTTTTAAATCCACGCCCTCATTATGTGGTGGACGAATTTGGACGGTATCGCGGCCGCACAGAACAGTTGTTTTTGTCCGATTTTCAGCACTGAGATAAGGATATTCAGGATGCTCCCCACACGATAAGCAGCCCGGGTCCTTGGCTCTGGACATTTTCATGGTCGTATAGTCGTTGCGCCACACGTCAAAGCTGACAAAAGCCGACCTCAAAGCGTCCCAATCTTCAACTAAAATCTTCAGTGCCTCTGCGGTCTGATGAGCTACCACCATTTGCACGGTTGGGCCGATAATGCCGCCTGTATCACAGGTCATTCCTTGAATGGGAATTGTCTTTAGTAAACAGTTTAAACACGGCGTCTTACCTGGAATCACCGTAAAACTCATTCCGTAGCTTGCCACACATGCTCCGTAAATCCAAGGAATCTCATATTTCTGGCTAATATCGTTGATCGCCATACGCGTTTCGAAGTTATCTGTCGCGTCAATAATGAGGTCAACCTCATCGGCAAGCTCTTCTAATTTTTCTGGCGTCGCATCGCCAATGATGGCCTGGATTTCGACATCGGAGTTGATGGCCTTCAATCTTTTTTCCGCAGCCGCTGCTTTTGGGAGTTTCTCTGCGACGTCATTTTCGGTATATAACTGTTGCCGTTGCAAATTGCTGGCTTCTACATAGTCGCGATCAATGATCGTTAACTTGCCAACACCCGCCCTGGTCAGCACCTCGGCATTTCCTGAACCGAGCGCACCTGCTCCAATCATCAGCACATGTTTACTGCGGATCTTTTCTTGACCTTCCTTGCCAATCGGAGGAAATAGCGTCTGGCGTGAATATCTATTGGACATGTGAGTCATCCTCCTAAAGAATACAAAGTTTGTAAAAAGAAATACGGAGACAATCAGCCTCCGCTAACAGGTGGGATAAACGCAATGACGTCTCCCTCTTTGATTACTTCCTCATTTGAAGCAAATTCTTCATTAATCGCAGTCATCGCTGAATCTAGCTTTTGTAGACCATAGATCTCTGCAACAATTGCCTTTACATCAGCAACCGTTTTTCCTGCTAAATCAAGTTGAACGGATTCTTCTCCAGCTTCATCGCGCAAATGTGCAAAGAATAGGACCTTATTCATTCAAATCACCCTCCTCTGGTTTTCCACTTGGGTAAGCAACCGTCTCAAGTTGATTTCCAATCCACTCTTGCCCGTCTTCCCAATGTTCCTTTTTCCAGATCGGAACAATTTCTTTAATTCTTTCGATTGCATAGCGGTTCGCTTCATATGCATCAGCACGGTGTGGCGTTGATACAGCGATTACGACCGCAACATCTGTAATATCTAACTTGCCAACACGGTGCGTGATGGCCACTTCAGCGCCTTCCCAACGCTCTTTGATTTCAGTCCCAATTTGCTCTAACTTTTTCACTGCCATCGGTTCATAAGCTTCGTAAATCAAATAGAGGGTTTTCTTCCCTTTCGTTAGTTCTCTTACCGTACCGATAAAAGTCGTAATCGCACCTGCTTCACGTTGAACAACCTTATCGATCACTGCTTGAATATCAATTGGGTCTTTTGCTATTTCGTACATCATTTTGTTCACCTCAAGGTTCTCTCATTAATCCTGTTGCTTTTAAAGAAAAAGCGCTAGTGACTCATTGACTGATGACATGAGCCACATTATCGCTGGGCTTGTAAATTTTCTGTTAAAAAAAGATTGGGCTCTCTTCATCTACGACCGCATAACCACCAATTTTATCAACCTCAGCCTTAAAGCGTTCCGACTGGATAACAGCTCGTAACCAACGCCCTTGTTCACTTTCATAAAAAGCCTTTGTCATCAATAAATCATACGATTCATCCGCCACCGGGATAAAATCAAGATTCATCGCTTTTGCCGCAGGATAGATTCCAAGTCCGACCGCATTCTCATTGCCTTTGACTTCCGCTGCAACACTTAAATGCGAGAACATTTCACGGTCATATCCATTGATCTGTTCCGGCGATAGATCCTGCTCTTTTAACAGCATATCAAATAAAATCCTTGTGCCAGCACCTTTTTGTCGATTGGCAAAGTCTGCTTGGGATTCTGCCAGATCACCGATGCCTTCTACTTGCAATGGATTGCCTTTCGGTACCATCCATCCTTGCGTCCGTTTTAAAAATGGGTACAACACGACTTCTTGTCCAGCAAGAAGTTTTTTTACATATGATACATTATATTCCTTCGTATCCGGGTCAAGCAAATGAATGCCCGCTACATGAGCCTCTCCTTTTCGAATCGCCATGACTCCGGCCATACTTCCAACATGAGAAGAGACAATTTTCATGTCTTCACGTTCCCATTTAAGCTGAGAAGAAAGCAAATCAATCGTCAAATCATGACTTCCCGAGAAGACGATTGCATTTTTAATTTCTTCTAGTGGACGAAGTAATTCAATTTCAACGCTCTCCCCCTGTTCATATCCAAGCAACTCAGGTGGAACAACTAACAGTCCATCTGCTCGGACAAGAGACATCGTTACTCCTGCTGCACGGGTTAATGGATTGGCAATAAACTGTCCGTTCACATAGCCGATATTCATTCGAATGAAATCTTCCGCTCCCATGGTTGAAACGATCCGGCGGCCTAATTTCACTTCAGCTGTTTGCCGTTTCGGAACTGGAACCTGCAAGTACTTACAAACAAGTGGTTGAACAAACCACTCTAGTGCTAAATAAGCAGAAACTGGATAACCTGGCACACCAACAACGATTTTCCCGTTAATTTCTCCAAGAATCACAGGCTTTCCTGGTCTTGTTGCAACACCATGCGTAAACACCGTACCTAATTCAGATAAAATATGAACTGTGTAATCCTTAGAACCTGCAGAAGAACCTGCATTGATTACGACAATATCTGATAACTCAACCGCGTCTAAAAGCGCTGCTCTAATATTCTCTGGTTCATCACGAACGATCTTTTTAAGGTCAGGCTCGCCGCCCCACTCTTTGATATAGTTGGCAAATACCGTCCCATTAAATTCAATGATTTTCCCCGCTGACAAAGAAGCATCTGCTTCCACCAATTCACTGCCTGTCGGAATAATGGTCACCAGTGGTTTTTTCGCAACAGGTACCTCTGTGATTTGCGCGGCCAACAGTGCGCCTAAATCGGCTGGACGCAACTTATGTCCTTGGGGGAATAGCATTTCCTCTTGTACAATATCTTCCCCAATCGGACGAATGTGTTGCCATGGTGTAGCTGGATCAATGATTTCAATTGTATCTTCATCAATGATTTGCACATTTTCAATCATAATGACAGCATTAAAGTGTTGTGGAATCGCATTACCGGTGTCCACATAAACAAATTGTTCGCCCTTTTTTAAATGAAGTGGTCTTTGTTCATGCGCTTCATACGTTTCCTCTGCGTTAACCGCCACCCCATCCATTGCAGAAGCATGATAATGCGGCATTGAAACATTTGCAAACACAGGTTTCGCTGTAACCCTGCCTAAAGCATCGCTTGTTGGGATGAGTTCGGTTTCCGGTGACAAGCGAGCGGCTTCGAGAATTTCCTTCAGTGCTTCTGCTCTTGGCTTGTCTTCCAAATAAATTTTCCGTCTATATCTCTGTTCATCCATTTTCTAGGCTCCCCCTTATTTCGATGCTAAAACAGGTACATAGTCTCCCTGTGCGATTCCTTCTTTTTCAGAACCAATTTCAACTATCCCATCGCTTTTCACCAACGTGGTGATCAACCCGGATTTACCGATGATTGGATCTGCCCACCATTCTCCATCCTTCTCGACTAGGCGTACACGAATATAGTCCGAACGCCCAGGGGATGAAGCAATGTTTTTCGTAATGCGTGCAAAGATACGCTCTGGTTTCTTTTCTGAACGCTCCCCTTGTAGCTTTTTAACAATCTTCTCCCCAAACAATCTAAAAATGATCATCGCTGAAGCAGGATGTCCTGGCAATCCAATTACCGGCTTTTCATTCGCAACTGCTAGAATGGTCGGTTTCCCAGGCTTAATTGATATACCGTGAACAAATACTCCTGGGTCGCCTAAAGACTGAATCACTTCCGTCGTATAATCCTTAGCACCGACTGAACTGCCTCCTGATAAAATTAACAAATCCGCTTGCTCATAAAGCTCGCGGGCTTTGGCTGCAAAAACTTCATAGTCATCCGTCGTAATCCCACCATAAAAAACCTCGACACCCCATTCACGAGCAAGTCCAGAAACGGTTAAATAATTGATATCACGAATTTGGCCAATTTCAAGGATCTTGGTATCGTAAGGAACAATTTCGTCTCCAGTTGATAAATAAGCCGCCTTAATAGGACGGTATACTTTCACTTTGGAAATGCCTAGGGAAGCAAGAGCCCCAATTTCCTGTGGTCGAAGCTTTGTCCCCGCTTCGAGAAGCACTTCTCCTTCGCGAATATCCTCACCAGCGCGAATCACATTTTCCCCAGGGGCGATTTGTTTATATGTATTTAACAAACCACCAATCTCTTCACAATGTTCAATCATTAAAACGCTGTCACTGCCAGCCGGGAGCATCCCACCGGTTGGCACATAAATCGCTTCGCCTCGATTTAACGGGTGGGTAGCTGCTTCTCCCATTTTCACTTCCCCGGTTACTGTTAAAAAGCCTGGCATCGATTCGGATGAACCATACGTATCTTTGGCCATGACAGCATATCCATCGACCGTTGAACGGTCAAACCCAGGAACATTTTCCGTTGCAACGATTGACTCCGCAAGGATACAGTGTAGCGCTTCTTCTAAAGAACGGACGGACACCTCCCTTATTTTTGGAATGTTCTCCTCAATTAAGGCTAAGGTTTCCTCCACTGTTTTCACTTTAAAGAATTGCATCTCCACTCCACCCTTTCGTCTGCCGCATCTTAGTTCCTTGTTTCTAGGCGTTTTTTCGCTTCCTCATATTCTTCCGGAACATTCATATTAAAAAAGATTTCTTCCAAACTACCATCACAATAAGCTTGCAAATCGACTTCCTCTGGATAGCGCACATTTAGTTTTTCTAATAGATGAATCATCCGTAACCGATCTTCCTGTAAACATTTTTCAATTTCAGCTACAATTCTTTTTTGGTAGGCTGCAAATAATGGGTGCTTTCTTCCCCCAATCACAGGAACCATGGCATCATAATGCTTTAGGTTTTGAACCAGAGTTCCAGCAAGCTCAGCCGAAACAAACGGCATATCACATGCGACAACGATGTTTTCTTCATAATCAGAAGCCGCAAGTCCAGCATGAATACCTGCAAGAGGTCCTTTGCCTGGATACACGTCCGAAACCATCTTGATGTTCAAAAATGAATAATCTTCAGGATGATTTGTTACTAATATGATTTCATCAAAAAGAGAACTAAGTTCATCCTTAATTCTCTCAATATTTGTTTTTTCATTAAAAGGTAGAAGGGCCTTATTGGTTCCCATTCTACTTGATTGACCACCCGATAAAATAATGGCTCCGGCTTTCATTTATTGCACCTTCTTTTCCCTAATTCGCAGTATTCTGATCCGTTGCTGCTCCGTATCCATTATCTTGAGCAATAAAATCAAGGTGGATACTGTTTAAATCAAGAATAGCAGAAGAAGGTTTGGAAATGAATTGTCTCGTATCAATGACCTTTAAATAACCATGGCATTGATCGCACACTTGTAACTGGGACGTTGCGTCTCCTTCAACCGAGATAAATTGGATTGTTTTAGAATCCTCATTTCCGCAGTGTGAACATACAACGCGCTTTTCTGGCCATTGAACCAAACAGCGTGGACAATGAACGACCTTTTTCCCATTTTCCTCAAGTTGTGCTAAGCGCACGGGTTCACCACAAACAGGACAGCCAGCTCCATGGACAGCATGAGTAATCTCAGGCTGCAGTTTCTCTGCGACTAACTGTAAATAAGGTCTTAAAGCTGTTTCTGCTAAAAATGGTGCCATCCACCCTTCCAACTCATGCTCTTGGGCAAACTGTTGAAAATAGAACTGGTTAACAGCAAAAGCCTCATCAATCCAGCGAATCGCTACTTCCTCATTTAACAATTCCCTAACTTTGCCCAACTTTCCTTCTAATTCCGGATTTTTCTTCACAATTAATCTATTTATCTCATCTATCCACTGTATGAATAGGGGAATATCAAAATCAATAGCCGTCAGAGCAGCCGCTGGCACACCTGATGCTAATGCTGCCTGATCCAATTTCGGTTGAATCACATCTGGGTTCAACACCTGCTTCCACTGCTCTTGTAGCTTAATAATCTCTTTTTGTAGGTTCGTGTATTCCTTTGAAACAACGGATTTTTTCATCCTTGATACACCTCTTTCAATTATACAATCCCGTATCTTAACTGCTTTTCACTTATCCTAATACATGTTGCAGAAACTATATTTCTTTTTTACAGGAATGGCTGTCTTGATACAGACAGCCATTTTGACCATTAATTTATTTTTTAGTGTAATGATTGAATTCAACTTTTGGTGAGGCTACGTATAAATCTCCTCCGCTTTTCTACTTGTCCAGCTTCGGTTTTAGCGACTAGTGGACTCCGCTGGACAGTCGCCTCCGCTTTTCTTGTTATGCACCTGTTGGTTTTTTCATTTCTTTCTCAATATCTACATCTGGGAAGTTGCCTTTTTCCACTTCTTCTTCGTACCATTCAGTATAATGATCCTTTGCCCACCATGCAGGGACTTCTCCAGTAATGACTCCTTTAAATCCAGGTCTTGAATTTTTATGAATCACGCTTAGGTAGATATGGCCTAAAGCAACCGCAAAAGCAAGACCAAAGCCTACATTATGCAAGAAGTACCCCCATTGGACAAGTGCCTTTGGGAATGCGTCTGGAAACCACATCGTAAATCCTGAACCAATTAAGAGAATGGCACAAACGATTTGTAAAACCGAGTTAATCTTCTCACCAGCGTTTAAGAAGGATTGTTTTACATGTTTAAACTTCAAACCAAATAGATCCTTCACAAACTCAGTAAAAAATTGCAAATCACGCTTTTTCCAGGTTACGAGTTCTTTCATCCAATTGAAAAAACCTTTTGGGTCAAAAATTAACATAATAATTGTCGGCAAAATAAACGTGACCGCAAAAACTCGGTGGAGGAATCGTGCATTTTCGGGACCTCCAAAAAGAACATATAGCCAGTCAAACCACTCCGTATACATTGGCAAGGCCGTTAAATAAAGAGCAAAAAAGGAAATACCATTGACAGCATGTGCAACAACGAACCCCTTGGAAAAACGTTTTACTTTTATCTGGGTACCTAGTTGATTACTCATGGCTGCCACCTCCATCCCTATTTTCTTGGTTATTCTTCTTATCAAAGAATTTGTTAGCAACAAATGCACCAGCTAAAGCCATCGCTACACCACCGACCATTGCCTTGCCGATTGGTTGGGCATAGTCTTTCCAAAGGACAGCCGATGTTGGTACTTTTGGATTTTCAGGCATTCCATAAACGGAAGGCTTTTCAGTCAAAACGTAAATGGTATGTGTACCACCAACGCCTTTTGGATTATAGACATTCGCGTTTGGATAACGGTCTTTGATTTCTTGAACACGTTTTTCCGCCTTTTTAATCATCGCTTCTTTTTCGCCAAACTCCATTGCTTCCGTATGGCACGTTGTGACACATGCTGGCTGTAGCCCTTCCTCTAAACGATCGGTACACATCGTACACTTATGCGCCTTACGGTATTCGTCTCCATTTTTATCTTTATATGTTTTAAGAGAAATGACATCAAACGGACAGTTTTGCACACAATACCCACAGCCTACACAAGTATCTTGATCGATGACGACTGTACCAAAATCGGTATAGCTGATCGCATTCTCTGGACAAACCTTTTCACATGCTGCATCTGTACAATGGTAGCAAGAGGAGTGACGGAAGAGATAGTCTAACTTCCCTTCTGAATTCTCATGCTCAACAAAGGTTAAGACGTTCCATGTATCAGCCGATACATTGGCATGTGACTGCATCGTCCCCAGGAAATCCTGGGGTTCTGCAGGTAGGTCATTCCAGTTTTTACAGGCAACCATACAGGCTCGGCAGCCATCACATTTCGTTACATCGACGTATTTCACATATTCAGTAGCCATTAGTCAGCCCTCCTTACATTACAGAGGAATGCTTTATATTCCGGTATTGTTGAGTTTGCATCCCCGACATGTGGTGTTAGCCGGTTTGCGGTATCTCCTGTTGCAAATCCTTTAAACCCAAAATGCCAAGGCATTCCAATGTGATGTACTTTTTGTCCTTGGATGGTATAAGGCTTAAATCGTTTTGTCACCATTGCATACGCCTCAATTTCCCCTCGGGCCGAGCTGACAATGACCTTATCCTTATTTTTGATGCCTTTTTCTTTTGCTAACTCTTCACTGATTTCGATGTACATATGTCCAACTAATTCAGAGAGCCATTCTTGATTTCGTGTCATCGAGCCAGATTGCCAGTGTTCACTAACCCGATACGTTGTTGCTACGATTGGGAACTCTTTGGAATTTCCTTTGAGATTAAATTCACCCTCAATAATTTGAACAGCTGGGTTGATCTCTTGGCTTGAGAATGCGTTTGTAACCGGGCTTTCAAATGGCTCATAGTGCTCAGGTAATGGTCCATCATTTAAGTTACCTGCAAAGATGCCGGCAACTCCATCCTTGGTCATGATAAATGGATTGTCCCCACCGGGGTCTTTCGGTGACTTTGCAGGAACGAAGTCTGGGACATCATTTCCAACCCATAACTTCTGGGAAGCATCCCACCAAATAACCGCTTTCTCCTTGCTCCATGGCTTTCCATTTAAGTCCGCAGATGCACGGTTATAGAGAATTCGGCGGTTTGCTGGCCATGCAAATGCCCAGTTTAGATAATTTCCGCCGCCTGTATCTTTGTTGTCACGGTTTTTTGCACGGTTCTTGCCTTCTTCTGGATAGAAACCTGAATAAATCCAGTTCCCACAGCTTGTTGATCCATCATCCATTAGCGCTGCAAAGCCTGGTAAAAGCTTCTTTGTCTTAAGGTCATAACCGTTGATTTCTTTACAAACCAAATCGATATCAGGGTGGTGACCTTTGCCATAGTTCCAGTACAGTGCATTGACTGGTTTTGCAATCGCAGTCTTTTCATTTTTGTATAATTCCTTGATGTTTTTCATCAACATATGGATGATTTCAAGGTCTGCCAATGATTCACCCTTGGGATCTATTGCTTTCCAACGGTATTGCATCCAGCGAGAAGAGTTCGAGACACTTCCCTCTTTTTCATAAGAAGATGCCGCAGGGAGGAAGAACACTTCTGTATCAATTGTTGATGGATCGCTACCAGCTTCTTTTTGCCAGAATGCTGATGACTCTGTTTCCCAAAGGTCAGCGGCCACCAACCATTTTAAGTTGCCCAGTGCTTCTTTTTCCTTACCAGCGTTTGGACCACCGACTACAGGGTTTGTACCAAAAAGGAATGCACCTTCGATTTCACCTTTATACATCGCATTAAATAGATTGATATGCGAATAGTTTTTGTTTCCTTTTGGCAGGTACTCGTAACAGAAGTCATTTTTCTTACGAGCATTTGGACCATACCAAGCTTTTAGCATACTTACCATGAACTTCGGTTTATTACTCCAGTATCCACTAGGAGGGGTTTCCTTTTCGTTATATCCTGCAAGGGTAGCATGCTCAGGAATAGCCTTTGGTGCCCCAACATATCCAGGAAGATCTCCGAATAGAAGCCCAAAGTCCGTGGATCCTTGAACGTTTGACTCCCCACGCATGGCATTGATTCCTCCACCAGGAAGTCCGATATTTCCTAGTAACAACTGAATAATTCCGAAGGCACGCACGTTTTGTGTACCTACTGTATGTTGAGTGGTTCCCATTGCATACATGATCGTCCCTGATTTGCCAACCTGTCCTGTTGAACAGAAAGCCTCACAAATCTTTACATAATCTTCTTTGTTTGTTCCGGTAACAGAAATGACAGTATCAACATCATAACGGTCATAATGTTTTTTCATTAACTGGAATACAGACCGTGGATGTTTCAGGGTCTTATCTTCTTTTGGTGTTCCATCTTCATTTGTTTCAAAAGCCCATTTTGTTTTGTCATATGAACGTGTTGCTTCATCATATCCGCTAAATAAACCATCATTAAAATCATAATCTTCCTTTAAAATAAACGAAGCATTTGTATAGTGAGCCACATATTCTTTGTGGTAAAGTTCATTATCAAGCGCGTACTTAATCATTCCACCTAAAAATGCGATATCCGTACCTGAACGAAGCTGCCCATATAAATCCGCTTTTGCAGAGGTTCTTGTAAAGCGTGGGTCAACAGAAATCAGCTTTGCGCCTCTTTCTTTCGCTTTTGTCAGCCATCTAAAAGAAATTGGATGATTTTCCGCAGGGTTTCCACCCATAATTAAGGCACAATCTGTATTTTGGAGATCATTCCAATGGTTGGTCATTGCGCCACGACCTACTGTAGGTGCCAGACCGGCAACCGTAGAGCTGTGTCATATTCGTGCCTGGTGCTCTAAATACGTAACGCCAAGCCCTCTCATCATTTTTGCGAGCAAATACGTCTCTTCGTTATCAAGAGCTGCTCCTCCTAAGCTAGCAATCGCTTCGGTCTTATTTACTTGAATTCCGTTTTCTTCAACAACAAAAGATTTATCACGTGTTTCTTTTACACGTTGGGAAATGGTTTTGTACATCCAGTCCCAATCTTTTTCTACCCATTTATCACTGCCAGGAGCACGATACATTGGTTTAGTGACACGTTTTTCAGAAGTGTACACTTGGCGAATCGTGGTTCCTTTACTACAGAGTGTTCCTTCGTTTACCGGACTATCCGGATCCCCTTCTGTATAAACGACGGTTTTGTCGTCTGTGTGCACCAAAATCCCACACCCAACACCGCAGAATGCACAAATGGTTGGTGTTACATTTGTTTTGGCAATCTTAAATTCTTTAGATGTGGCATGTACTTCTTTTTCATTGAAGCCTAATTCGACTACAGCTAATGTTGCTGCAGTTGCCCCAGTCAACTTTAAAAATTGCCGGCGATTGAGATTGATTTCAACCATCTCTCTCTCTCCTTCCCAAATTATGATTAAACAGCCCTAATCCCTATTAGTACGATTAATTGAAAACAGTGAGACCTCACCCCTTTCAATTGGTTTTTCTGCAACAGTTGATCCTGTTACGTCATCGTAAATTCTGCCAGTTGAAGTATACACGTTGGCCATTTTCCCTCTTAAATAACCGACTACCTCAATTTGGAGAAATCTCGCCAATTGAACAGCCTGCTTAGTCGCCGCTGTCCTAGATCCAATAACTGGAAACCCAAACTTTGCTGCTTTCGAGAGCATTTCATATGAAACTCTTCCAGTTGTCAATAACACAAGTCGCTCAGGTTGTAATCGCTTTCTAATTGCGTGACCGATCACCTTATCGACCGCGTTATGACGACCAATGTCTTCACGAACGACTATTTCACCATCTTCATGGATGATACAAGCGCCATGCATCCCACCAGTTTCCAAATACAAAGGCGAGTTTTGTGCAAATTCACTACGCTTTTTTAAAAGGTAACTTAAAGCATATTGCTCGTTTGATTTTACCTTTTGGAAGCTTTTCACATCTGTCATCGAAAAGAAAGTCACGCCACGACCACAACCAGCCGTATAATGCTTTTTCTTTGAAAACATGTGCTTAGGATCAAAATCATTATTTAAGGAAACATGTAAAGTTCCCGTTCCTTCTTGAAAATTGACAGCATCAATATCCTCTGCCCGATCAATTAATCCCTCCGAAAAGAGATATCCATAAGCCCAATCTACTAAATCCTGACTTGTTAACTGAAAAACAGCAATTTCAAACCCATTTACAACCAAATTAATTGGATATTCATCAGGACAACCCTTTTTGAGCATGTTCTTCACCCCTTAAACGTTTGCCCTCCAAGTATTGTTGCTACTGGTTTTCACAACCCTCTTAAGGAAATGGCCAACGGTTTAATTGTTCCCCTAGTATTCTAGAAATTTTAAATACGAAAATCTGTATTATTTATCACAGTTTTAACTGTGACAATAGAAATCTATTAAGGTGTCTCTAGTTCCAATTTACAGGAAAACAAAGGGCATCACTGTGTCATATGTTACAAACCAATATCGAAATTTTGACAAATTTGTGTAGGAGTTTTTTCCCACTCCGTTATTTATGGGTTTATTGCTAAGGCTGTTTTCGTAAAATTTGTTGTTTCAACTTTAAGCTGATCTTAACGCGAAATAAGCCTTTCTCTGCGTTCCTACTTAGTTTGTAAGCTCCTTTCTCATCCTTTATATTTCTTTAAAAAAACAACAATCTTTGAGAAAAGAGCGATAAAAAACACATAGAATATCCTAATGAAAACTTGAATGGTTATCAGTTACTTTTATCACCGCTTGCAAAATCGTAAGGATGTTTATCGAGAGAAAAGAATCCAACCAACTTTCTTTGTATCGACTGAAACGAGTGGTATAATCTTGAAATAGAACCCAAATGCCTGTACATATAGGAAGAACAAAGGAGGACGAAAGAAATGACTTTAAAAAAGGTGTTAACAATTGCAGGGTCTGATTCCAGCGGTGGTGCTGGTTTACAAGCAGACTTGAAAACCTTCCAAGAGCTCGGTGTTTATGGTATGAACGCTGTGACATCGATTGTTACCATGGATCCTAATGACTGGCATCACGTTGTCTTTCCGCAACCGGTTGAACATGTCGAAAAACAATTGGATACGATTTTATCCGTTGGAATTGATTCGATGAAAACAGGCATGCTTGGTTCAGTGGACATTATTGAACTCGCTGCACGAAAAATTGACGAATACAAGCTTGATAAAGTGGTCATCGACCCGGTTATGGTTTGCAAAGGTGAAGATGAAGTTCTTATGCCAGAAAATACAGATGCCATGAGAGAATTATTGTTGCCACGCGCAACGGTGGTAACACCAAACTTATTTGAAGCATGGCAATTAGCGCAAACTGGACCAATCAAAACAGTGGATGATATGAAAGAAGCCGCTGCAAAAATTCATGACCTCGGAGCGAAATATGTCATGATTAAAGGTGGCAGCAAACTTGAACATGAAAAAGCAGTTGACTTAATGTATGACGGCAAGGAATTCCACTTATTTGAATCTGAGAAATTCAATACAACCTATACTCATGGTGCTGGTTGTACCTTTGCTGCTGCCATTGCAGCAGGACTTGGAAAAGGATTACCTGCAGAAGAAGCCTTCAGCGTCGCAAAAGATTTCGTTTCAGAAGCAATTAAGCATGGATTTAAGTTAAACCAGTTTGTTGGCCCAGTAATGCACGGTGCCTATACTCGCATTGGGGCTGGCCGCAAAGCGTAATCAACGAAACTGGCTGAAAGGAGGAGAAGAACCTTGGATCCAGTGAATATCCAATCTGTACAAGAAGCCCTCGATGGATTTTTAAATAAAGAGGTTTATGTCCATCTTGAAACAACGAATGGTGCATATGCATCCCATCATAATGAAAAGTTTTTCTCAGCAGGCGCTTATATGCGTAATGCGAACATCACTTATGAACGCGCGAAAATTACCGGAGATGGACCTTACCGCGTTGGCCTTAAAATTCCGTTTGGATGGGTGTATGCGGAAGGCATCACACATTATGAAATCGATGCAAAAGGCAGATTACTGCTTGCAGGCCACGACTTTGATGGCAAGCTCGCCGTTGCTTTACAAATCAGTTTAACCCCATTTGAATAGGAAAAGCGCAAGCGGCCGATTCTACGGGCAGAACCATTCTCGAAGTGATACTACTTCGAATGAATTTTTTTAAAAAAGGAGTGTGGATAGAGTGGAAAAGGAACGGCAAGTATTGGTTGTTTTCCCTCACCCAGATGACGAAGCATTCGGTGTCTCTGGCACGATTGCTTCACACGTCAATATGGGGACACCTGTTACCTACGCCTGCCTCACTCTTGGTGAGATGGGCCGAAACATGGGCAACCCTCCATTCGCCAATCGGGAGACATTGCCAAGTATCAGAAAGTATGAATTAAAAGAATCTGCGCGTGTCCTTGGAATCCAGGATCTGCGGATGTTGGGCTATCGGGATAAAACGGTGGAATTTGAAGATCAAGAGAAGTTGGCGAAACAAATTTCTGACATGATTGCAGAACTAAATCCGTCACTCATCATCACTTTCTATCCTGGTTATTCGGTTCACCCCGACCATGATGCGACAGGTGCAGCGGTTGTCAAAGCAGTTGAACAGCTTCCTGTAGGTCAGCGACCGAAACTTCATTGTGTCGCTTTCTCGAATAATTGTGTCGAAGAGCTTGGTGAGGCGGACATCGTTCATGATGTGAGCGCGGTTGCTGATCAAAAAATCGACTCCATTAAAGCTCACCAGTCTCAAACGCAATTAATGATTGAGGGAATGGCTGAAGGTTTGAAACAGCAGGATCCTGAGGTATTAGCTCGAATCAATTTTGAACGCTTTTGGACTTATCAATTTTAAGAAAAGGCCACCTATAGCCCTTATTGGTGACTATACTCGTGACACCAGGTACAAGAAGGTCACCAATCAGACTTGTTGGTACCTAGAACTAAGCGAAAACAAAAAGCCCAAGGCCCTACCCTAAACCTGATGGCTTAGGGCCAATCAAAACCTGACCTATCCTATAGGTCAGGTTTTTTGTTTTCCTCTCTTCACCTCCGATTCACAAATCTTTCACAAAACCTCCTCGAAAGTGTGAGGCCCATCACATTTCCACCACACTCCAAGCGTTAGGATGAAATTGTAAATTCATCAAAGGGGGGAAAACGGCAATATGCCAAATTCAGTTGCTAGCTTTATTATTTGTGCTGTTATTGGTTTTGGAATTGGTTTCGCAGGCTTTGAGTGGCTTGGGAAGGACGATGTAGCTCCTACTGCCACTCAAACTGAAACCGCAAGTGAAACTGAGACACCCGCTGCAGAAAGTCCAGCAGCAGAGGAAACCGAACAACCTGCTGCCGAACCGGTTGCTGCAAGCGGGGAAATTTTAAATACGAAAGGCTGCTTATCTTGTCACTCCGTTTCATCTCTTGATTTACAAGGTGGAGCGACTGGACCTGATTTGTCCAAAGCATTTAACGAAGTAGAAGGAAAACATGGAAAACCACTTACAGAATTCCTAAAAGAACCAACTTCTGCTGTTATGTCATCCGTGATTGGTGGAAATCCACTATCTGAAGAAGAAATTCAACAAGTCGTCGAAGCTCTGAAAGATGCTTCAGAAAAGGAATAAAGGTTTCAGAACGAGTTCTTTAAAAAAATGATCTTAAGGTGGTGCAATTGCATGAAGAAATGGGTACCTCCCGTTGCTGGTCTTGTAACCGGTTTACTGGCGGCGACTGTATTTTTTGCAGACTTCTCGCCTTCTCCGGCTACACAAGCAACCGCTGACGCAACTGGAGATAAAAACAAAACAAATGCTGAAAAAGTCTATGTTCCATTTGGTGAAAAAGATGAGTACTATTTAATGGCCTCTGGTGGACACTCTGGTCAAATGTTTATTTATGGAGTTCCATCCATGCGTCACATTCGTACAATTCCAGTGTTTACACCCGATCCAGCAACAGGTTACGGCTATGATCAACACTCAAAAGAAATGTTAGGTGGATTCACATGGGGAGACCTCCATCACCCAGCTTTATCCGAAACCGACGGGGATTATGATGGAAAATACTTGTTTGCTACAGACGTAGGAAATAGCCGTGCAGCGGTTATGAACCTCGAAACCTTCACAACAAAAGATATCATTGATGTTCCAAACACAAGCGGTCCACACTGTGCTGCATTTGTGACAGAAAATACAGAGTACATGTTCCTCCCTACTCGCTTTGCCGTCCCGATTGGACATGAATATGCTTCACTAGACGATTATAGTGATCAGTACCGTGGCGTTATGTCTGCCGTTACTTTTGATGAGAAAAAAGAAAAATTAAACATTGCCTATCAAGTCGCTCTCCCACCATGGTCTTATGACCTATCTGATGCTGGGAAAGGCATGTCAAGTGACTGGGCTGTTATGACCACTTATAACACAGAAGAAGCAACGACGAACCTTGAAATTAACGCATCACAAGCTGACCGTGACTATATTGTTCTTTTCAACTGGAAAGAGCTTGAAAAGATGATTGCAGATGGAGAGTACGATGAAGTAACAGGTCAAAAAATGATCTTCCCTGAAAAACATAAAGGTGGCATTTATCTTGTCCCTGTTGCCAAATCACCACACGGCGTTGACGTTACTCCTGACGGAACACGCTTTATTGCATCTGGAAAACTTGCTCCAGCCATGACGGTCTTCTCTTTTGAAAAAGCCTTCGCTGCCATTGAAAAGGAAGAGTTTGCTGGCGAACGCAATGGAATTCCAATTTTAAACTATGAATCTGTTATGGAACGTGAAGTCGACCCAGAAAATGCACTTGGACCGCTTCATACTCAATTTGATGATGCAGGAATGGCTTATACAACAATGTTCATTTCGTCTGAAATTGTGAAATGGGATCCAAACACTGGGGATACATTGGACCGTGTTCCTGTTCAGTACTCTCCTGGCCACTCTGTAGCGGCAGAAGGAGATACAGTCGCGCCGGACGGAAAATACATCATTGCTCTGAACAAGTTGGCAAAAGATAGTTATCTTTCTGTCGGTCCGTCACATCCAGAATCGATGCAATTAATTGACTTAAGCGGTGAAAAAATGGAAGTCATCCAATCTGCACCGGTTAACCCTGAACCGCATTACGCGCAAATGATTAAAGCCGATAAAATCAAGACGATTTCCGTTTACGACAAGGACGAAGGCAATCCAAACGCCGTTTACAACCAAGAAGAAACAAGAATCGAGCGCAAAGGCGACGAAGTCCACGTTTACGGTATTGCCATGCGTTCAAAATTTATCTTTGATGCAAAAGCAGAACGTCCTGACGTGATTGAGGTGAATAAAGGCGATAAAGTCTTTATCCACTTAACCAATATCGACTTCGACCAAGATATCACACATGGCTTTGCCATCAATGGTTATGACCTAAACATGGAGGTTCAACCTGGTCAAACCAATACAATTGAATTTACAGCAGAAAAAGCGGGTACTTTCCCACTTTACTGCACAAACTTCTGTTCTGCACTACACCAAGAAATGACTGGCTATTTCCTAGTAAAACCGTAATTCATTCAGTAGGAATGGGGTATCGAATTCGTTTGATGCCCTCTTCCTATTAAGACTATTTTTGGAAAAAGCCATTCTTTTAAAAGACTGTTTTCGTAAATTATTTTGTTAAAATCCTAAAGCCAACTTTAACGTGAAATAAGCTTTTCACTAAATTACTACTTAGTTTGTATGCTCTTTTCTCACCTTGTAAACGATCTTTAGAAAGGAATCCTAGCTAAATTAATCTATATTTCCTTTAAAAAGCAATTAATCTACGAGAAAAGAGGCCCTTAAAAATAACTTGCAGGCTCTTTGCTCATAATTAGTCGTTGTTAGTTCGGCTTAAAAAGGACCATTTAAAAAGCGACAAGGATTGAGAATAGAGTCTCTTTAAGAAAGGCGTGTAAGGCATGAAAGGAACAAAACTTTCAATATGGTCATCTGTAATCATTGCGTTTGCTGCCCTTCTCATCTTCGCTTCCCTCTTCTTTCCATGGTGGCGAATGGAATTTTGGGCACCACAGTATCCTGAAGGGCTCAACATCATCGTTTATCCAGATAAATTAGAAGGTGAAATTGATAATATCAATTCACTTAATCATTACATTGGCATGAAAAATTTTAGTGAAGAGAATTTTCCAGAATTAAACTATCTACCCTACTTAATTGGAGGTTTAGCTGTCCTCGTCCTTCTAGCCGCAATTGTTCGTAAAAAAGGCTATTTGTTTACCATTATCGGCCTCTTTACTGTTGGTGGCGTATTAGGTGTCTGGGATTTAAGACGATGGTTGAAAGACTTCGGAACCAACTTGGACCCAATGGCACCAATTGACATGGACCCTTTTGTTCCCCCAATTTTAGGAGAAAACATTGTAGCTAACTTTACGACTTATAGCTCGTTACAAACCGGTTCGTTTCTCGTTGTCGCTGCGTTTATTCTCTTACTCATTCCCATATGGAAGGATCGAAGAAGATGAAAAAAATCCTGAGCCTGCTCGTTCTGTTTGCCTTAATCCTTGGCCCCTGCAGGCCAGGTGCAGCAACAGTCAATCTCCAAACACTCATTGACAAATCAGAACCTGGGGCAAAAATCGAACTCGAAAATACAACATATGAAGGAAACATTACCATTGATAAGCCCCTTCACTTAATTGGCCAAGAAAAAACCGTCATCAAGGGAGATGCTACCGGAAATGTCGTTTCCATCCGTGCCGAAGGGGTCACAGTTGAAAATATGGCCATTGAAAACAGCAGTATGGACCGCAACAGCTCAGAAGAATATGCGGCCGTAAAAGTCTATACAAATGGCAATACCCTAAGAGATCTAGCCATTAAAGACTCGTTTCATGGCGTTTATTTAAGCAAAGCACATGAAAATACCATTGATCATGTGAAAGTCATTGGTAGTGGCAAAGGGGAAATTGCCGCCCAAGGAAATGGGCTCCATATCTATTATTCGAATCAAAACGTACTAACCAATAACGAAATCGAAGGCACACGTGACGGAATGTTCTTCGACTATGCTGATGGCAACATTAGTACAAACAATAAAATTTCTCACACAAGGTACGGCCTGCATTATATGTATTCGAACCGAAATGAATTTAAAAACAACATATTCACGTTTAATACAGGCGGAGCAGCAATCATGCACTCCAATGAACTGAAGCTCGAAAACAATCAATTTGTCTTTAACTATGGGCATCGTTCATTTGGACTTTTACTATTATCGGCAAATGATAATCAAATTGAAAACAATACTTTCTACATGAATCAGAGAGGGTTATATATAGATCAAGCAACGCGCAACCTCATCCGAGGAAATCAAATCTATCAAAATCAAATTGGGATTGAACTATGGGCAAGCTCCAACGAACAAGTTTTCACTGAAAATACAATTCACGACAATACCCTTCCGGCTGTTACCTTAGGTGGGCAAGGCCACAACAGTTGGAGTAAAGATGGAATCGGAAACAATTGGGGCAGTTCATTTCCACTGCTCGACTTAGACCAAAACGGAATCGGTGATCATTCGGCCGTCTATCAATCTTCTCTCTATGAACTGATTGAAGAGCAAGAACTCACCTATCTATTTTTAAAAAGCCCAGCAATTACCGTTTATGAAAAAATGCATCAATTACTGAATAACAGCAAAACCATGTTTGAGGACGACCACCCACTCGTGCAATCAACTAATCATCATACTTATTTATGGGCTGCTCTCTCACTCGCACTTGGTTTGCTAGTCTTTTATAAAATTTGGTCCCTGCGAAGCGAACGAATTCAACAAAACAAGGGGAAATGAAGATGAACTACATTTGGAAAGAATGGAAAGAAAGTATTCGAAGCAAAGGCCTTTGGCTATCACTAGCGATTATGATCATTGTCTCTTTACTCATGCTTTCTAGATCGTCTGGACATGGCGTAGAGCAAGGCTATTATATTTTGATCATGAATTTATTTGAGAGTCTCCTCTATTTTATTCCGATCCTCTGCCTTTTCCTTGGGGCGTTTTCCGTCTTCCAAGAAAAAGAACAGAAGACATTAGTGATGCTATTAACGAAACAAGAAAGCACATTTACCTTTTTATTCAAAAAAAGTATCGCCCTGCAAACTGTTTTGATCGTCCCAGTTTTCATTTGGTTTTTCCTTTACTTGGTTCCGCTAAAATTTTTCTTTCAGGTCCAACTAACGGATTACGGTTTCCTATTAGCCACCATTATTGGATTAATGCTCGTGTTTACCCAACTAGGTGTGTTGATCGGCAGTTATAGTCGCTCAAGAATGCAGATAGCCGGGATTGCCGTCATTATTTGGTTTTACTTCTTTTTCTTACACGATTTTGCCTTATTGTCGGTGCTTCCGAATATTACACATGACAATGTCCAATTGTTTTCCGTGGCTTATTTCTTAAACCCTATTCAGACGGTGCGGATGTTTTTAGAATCAGGCCTTGGCATCTACTCATTTGGAAACATGTCAAGATTACTAGAATCCTTTATGTGGCTGACACCATCATTGTTTTTCCTTTTTAATTTACTGTTTTGGCTGATCCTTTCATTTGCCGGAGCAGTGCTATTCCACCGCAAGGAGGGGTTTGAATGATCGAAGTAACAGGACTAACGCAATCCTTTGGTAAAAAAAATGTGCTCGACGACGTCTCCCTTACAATTGAACAAAAAGAGGTTTGTGCACTCGTTGGTCGAAACGGGGCTGGGAAATCTACTTTTATCAACAGTCTACTTGGGCTTTTACCAATTAAGACTGGAAAAATTCTTATTAAAGGGACAGAACAGCGGAAAAGCAAAAATGAGATTGCTTATTTACCAGAAAAGTTCATGCTATACCCAACTTTAACTGGTTATGAAAATATGGTTTTCTTTGCAAAAGCGGCTACCGGTCATGCCGAGGAAACAAAAATGAAGGAGATTCTAACTGCTGTTCGACTCTGGGATGACAAAGACATCCCAATTAAAGGCTACTCAAAAGGAATGCTCCAACGCCTTGGCTTGGCCGTGACGCTTTATCAGGACTCCGATATCATCATTTTAGATGAACCAACGAGCGGCATTGATCCGATGGGACGTAAAGAAATTTTGGAGATTTTAAAAGGCCTTAAAAATAAAACGATTCTCTTATCTTCACATCATCTCGATGAAATTAAACAACTCTGTACGCATGTTGCTTATTTAGATGGAGGAAAGATCACGAAATATCCTGTCCAACAATTTATCAAGCTCAAACATTTAGGAGGAATGAACACATGAAAAAAAGGTCCACACTAATCGGATTGATTCTCCTACTCACATTAGCGGCATGCAGTAGCAGCCCTAAATGGGAAGTAGAAGTCACTCAAGCACCGTCGTTTATAAAAGCAAAAGAAGCCCGAATGGAGATTTCAGTCCGTGAAGATGGCACCCCTGTTTCTGGTCTTGAGATTACGGCTGAATTAGCCATGGTCGAAATGGACCATGGTACACTGGAAGTTCAATTTGAAGAAGTGGAGGATGGGTCTTACGCAACGAAAGTGAACATCCCCATGGCGGGAAGTTGGGAAGCTCTTTTAACGATGAAAAATGGCAGCACAGAAGTCGAAAAGGTTGTTGAACTTGATGTCAAAGAAGCTGGCGGGGTCGCTACAATTAATGGCGAGTGGATCACAAAAGAAGATGTTGCGTTTTACCAATTTATCAATGAGCTTCATATCGAAATGGCCCGTGAAACAGACCGTGAGAAATACACAGGCGAGGCCCTAGATGAAGCAATGGCTTACTGGGATGCTCAAGAAAAAATGAATGAAAACCAAAACATGCTCGTTGCCCAAATCATCCGCTTACGTGCCATGGCCATGCTTGGAGTAGAAAAAGGCCACCAAGCAGCAGAAGCCGAAATCAAGGCTGAAGTTGAAAAAGTTCGAAAGCAATATGAAGGTTCAAAAGTTGCGCAAGAACTGATTGCTAAATATGGGGAAGAAAAGTTCTGGAACTATCAACAAACACAATATGAAAAGATTGTGTTAACTCAAAAGGTCCAAGACGACGTAATTGAGCTGGTAAAAGAAGAAAATCCTAAAGCGAGTGAACAGGAAGTTCAATTCACCGCCCAGAAAAAATACGAAGAACTGCTCGTCTCTCAAGTAGATTCGTTGGAAATTGAACTGTTGTAAATGGAAGCAGATTCTCTTCTTTCCACCAAAAACACACAACCATATGGCTGTGTGTTTTTGATTTTGTGATTACTTCGCTATTCTGCCAAGGCAGACAAGTTCACCCGATAAAGCTTATCATCTTCCTCTAATGGTGTTCCTCGTCCATCGGTATTATTGCTGACAAAATAGAGCTCACTACCTTCTAACCAAACATCTCGAATTCTTCCTAACCCTGTCACCAATTCATTTGTTGTCTTCGTTTCTAGGTCGAACTCGCGGACGCTATTGCCCCGTAATGTCGCTACATAAAGCTTGCCTTCTGAAACAACCAAACCTGAAGGAGCCCATGTATCGCTCCCCGAGTGGAACAGCGGTTGTTCTAGTCCTTCTAATGACTGATCTCCGACTATTTTTGGCCAACCATAGTTTTTCCCTGCTTCAATGACGTTGATTTCATCATGTGCATTTGGACCATGTTCACTGGCATACATCGTTCCATCCTCAGCCCACCCTATTCCTTGAGGGTTGCGATGACCATAGCTATATACATAAGAATCTGGAAACGGATTATCTTCCGGAACAGAGCCATCTACGTTCATCCGTAGAATCTTCCCTGCTAGTGACTTTAAATCTTGTGCTAAATCCGGCTGTGAGGCGTCTCCTGCGGTCGCATAAAGTTTGCCATCTGGTCCCAACGCAAGCCTGCCACCATGATGGACTCGATCACTTGGAATCTGATCAAGCAGCACTTTCGTTTCGTGCCATTCATTCCTATTTAATGATAGTTCCACAACCCGATTAAATTGCTGATCATTCTCTCGGTATGTATAATAAGCAAATGCTTTCTGTGAATGGTCAAAGTCTGTGGCCAACACAAAACCTAACAATCCCGCTTCAGGAACTGTACTGGCAATTTCCTTCTCGAGCACAACGTTTTGTCGAGTTTGCCCGCCATTTTCTACTTTTACGACTGAACCAACGCGTTCACTAAGATAAAACGTGTCATTTCTTTTATTCATTGCCCAGGGAATACGCAGGTTTTTCGCTAAGGCATCTGCCTCCACAGGCTCCACAACTGCTACAGGTTCTTCACTTGGTTTTGTCTGCTCAGATTGTTCTTGATTCTCACCTGAGCACCCAACAACGAATAACATCATTAAGAACATTCCAAAACACTTTTTGTACAATTCAACTCAACCTTTCCTCAAGCATTGAGGCGAAGGATGTTAGTTCATGCTGTTTACAATACCTCTAAAATTGCCTTCCCAACGCCACTTTCATCATTAGTCGCTGTAACGACATCACACTCAGCCTTGATTGCATAAGAAGCATTCTCCATCGCAACTGCTCTGCCAACACGACGAAGCATTGACAAGTCATTTTCATTATCGCCAATCGCCATTGTTTCAGACATTTCGATGCCTCTTTCTTTCACAAACGCTTCAAGCGCCACACCTTTTTGTGCTTGTTGGCTCGTTATTTCAATATTCAAATGGCCAGATGAACTAATCGCTAAACCGTCTTGGTTTTGAAGAAGTTCTTTCCCCCGCGCTTGCTCCTCTTCACTCAATGAAAAAGCAAGAAACTTATACACTTGAAATTCATCATCTTCAAAGATCATTTCATAGTTTTCAACAACAGAAACCAAGCCTTTTACAAATCGCTCCTTTGCTCCTTCAACAAGCAAATCCATCGACAATTCAGGATTTGCACTCGCAAAAATATCAATGATTGCGGAAATGCCTTTATCCTCATTGTCAGTATATGTTCCTTTATTCGTATACACTTCGAAATAGATTCCCAAGTCACGAAGAATAGCTGCTGCTTCTTTCGCTTGCTGTTTTGTTAATGGGTTGGTAACGACGATTTCTCCCTCTGGCGTCCGAACTTCTGCCCCATTCACGCCAATAACTGGACACTTCAATCCTGCTTCTTCCAACACAAAAATTGCTTCTTGATAAGAGCGTCCCGTTGCGACTACGACTTCAACGCCTTGCTCCTGAGCCTTTAAAATTGCTGCCTTGTTTTCTTCTGTGATTTTTTGATATCCGTTCAACAATGTTCCGTCCATGTCAGTTGCAATGCATTTAATCATGTTTTCACCTTCACTATCTTTTATAATTATATTCTGTCCTATTCTAACATGAATCCTAGTAAGTCTCTTCTTAACTGATTACTCTTTTGGTAAATGTTTACTTCCCTCACGGACACTCAAAGGCGCCAATGAGTGACTTTGAATAAAATTTCGAACGGACTCTGGATTGGTTTTTGAATACTCACGAAGCGCCCAACCGATGCCTTTTTGGATAAAAAACTCCTTGCTAGCTGCATTTAATTTTATGTAATGATATAGTAGCTCTTCATTCGTTTGTTCTTTGTATTTTAATTGAAAAATAATCGCCGTTCTTCTTAACCATAAATTTTCGGAAACCGCCCAAGTGTCGATGACTTCTGCAATCAACTCAGGATGGTTAGCAACAATCGTTCCTACAGGTTTCTGTGCCAAAGTATCAACCGAATCCCACCATGATTTTGTCGTAAGCAACCTGTGCATCAAATCAATATCACTCTTCTCCAACTTCTTGAGTGACCGAACGATATAATCAATCGCCACCATTTGACATTCTCTTTCTGGTTGGTCATATAACGCTAACACAAACGATTCCTCAAAAGGTTCTTTTAATAGTTCGGTTTCGCGAAAAAATTCATTCGCAATCTCTCGCCGTTGGGGCGTTTTGATCCCAAAGAAAGGGAAATGGTTCTTCATATAACGAGCCATTTGCTCAGCATTCTCAGGATTTGCATTCGCTGCCAACCGACCTCTCAAATCTTCAACAAATTGTTTCATGTTATTGGCTCCTTACATTGTATTCATTTCTATTCTACCTAAAAGGCTGATCGTAAAGATTGTTGTTAAAATCCTAAAGCCGATTTTAACGATATAGTAGCCATTTCGTATGTTTAAAATTAGGTTTGCAAGCTCTTTTCTGTGAAAATAAATTAAGGGTTTAAACCCTATCTTTTTTGATAACAATGTTAATAATTGAATTTAGTCAATAGGAAACTAGGGCTACCGTATTTTACGGTCTCCTGTATAACTTCCTTA
>NZ_JAMBNR010000099.1 GCF_023715205.1 Mesobacillus maritimus | reverse complement strand
ACTATCAGCTGTTTCTTTTTCCTTGGTAAAAATCGTTTTAACGCCATGATACATGTATTCTCTTTCAACACCCGATTGGTCATAAGCATCGAAAACACAAATAATTTCATCTGAAATAACTGCATTATAATTTGCAATTGCATCTATTAATTGCATTCTAGCTTCTTCTAAATTCTCTTTTGCAATGGCGCTTAGCGTTGGTGATTGTCCTATCATATTGTATCCATCAATGATTAAGTAACGTTCTTTCATTATATTTCTCCAACATCATGTCTTTTTCGAAATACTTCGTACATCATTAAACTTGCTGCAACCGAAGCATTCAAACTGTTTACATGTCCAACCATTGGAATCTTAATATAAAAATCGCATTTATCACTTACTAGGCGACTCATACC
>NZ_JAMBNR010000098.1 GCF_023715205.1 Mesobacillus maritimus | reverse complement strand
TGTAAGGACTGTGGCAAGCCTATCAACGCCACTCGCCATGACATGCACTACTGCGGGAACGAATGCAGGCAGTCAGCCTATCGGAAGCGTAGGCGCGCAAAGAAGCTTCAGCAAACCAGCAATTTCAAATGTGAACCCGTTTCGGTGGAGAAAAACCAATGACCGATGAGAATAAGCACGTCGATATCGTTAAGGACCTGATTAGTGGGTCCGAGCACAACATTGCAATCAAACGCCATGCGCTGCCGTATTTCGAGGCTGATCATGGATCGGCAATCGCGATGCTCAAGCGCCTGATGGGGAGCGCGTGGACGGCGAAGGATGTAACAGACGTTCTCGAATTCGCCCTGGGTTATCAGCCGAAAGAAGGCACTGACCCGATGCAATGGATGCTTTTGAAAC
>NZ_JAMBNR010000097.1 GCF_023715205.1 Mesobacillus maritimus | reverse complement strand
TGGAGGTACAGCATTTGAAGTCGTTCTTTGACTTCAAGTGATGGACCGAAGCGACCTCGAGGGTCTAGACGCTGTAGCTAGACAGCATTTTGAGAGAATATTGCACTCTCAAAACTAAACAAACAAGTAGTCAATTACGAATCGTAGGATTCGCATTCCGAATGTCCTAAAGACATTATCCTTAGAAAGGAGGTGATCCAGCCGCACCTTCCGATACGGCTACCTTGTTACGACTTCACCCCAATCATCTGTCCCACCTTAGGCGGCTGGCTCTATGTTTACGAAGTAAGTTTACTTCGTAAACTCTTAGTTACCCCACCGACTTCGGGTGTTACAAACTCTCGTGGTGTGACGGGCGGTGTGTACAAGGCCCGGGAACGTATTCACCGCGGCATGCTGATCCGC
>NZ_JAMBNR010000096.1 GCF_023715205.1 Mesobacillus maritimus | reverse complement strand
CATTATGGATATGAGTCATTCCTTTAAAGCTGCCGTTCAAAGTGCTTTAGGTAAACCGGTGATTGTTGCCGATCGATTTCATTTTTGTCGATATGTTTATTGGGCACTGGATGGAGTGAGAAGAAGAATTCAAAAGGACTTTCACCCGTATGATCGTAAGAAGTGCAAGCGCATGAGATATGTTTTTCATAAGGCGCAAGAACAGCTTACAAAAGGTGAACGCTGGAATTTAGAAAGATACTTAGTAATGTCAGAGGAACTAAGTAAAGCATATGAGCTAAAGGAAGAATACCGGAAGTGGTTTTCAAAAGCGAAAGAAATTGGAACAAATGAAATAAGTGTGGTAAAGGAAGAGCTGAAGCTCTTCTATGAGTCACTAAAATCCTCTGGCATCCCTGAGATGGT
>NZ_JAMBNR010000095.1 GCF_023715205.1 Mesobacillus maritimus | reverse complement strand
GCGCACAGGCGGCCGAGTTCTTCCGGGTCGTGCGTGAACGGGTTGCGATAGATCCACGGCGTCTCGACGTGGAAGCAGCCGGCGAGCGTCGGCTCGTAGTTGCGGCGGTAGACGGTGTTGCCGGTGACGGAGCTGCCGCCGAAGTGCGAGCCGTGATAGGCCTGGCGCAGCGCGATGAACTTGGTGCGCTCGGGCTGCCCGGACACCTTCCAGTACTGCCGCGCGATCATCAGCGCGGCCTCGATCGCGTCCGAGCCGCCGGAGCCGAAGATCACGCGGCTCATGTCTTCCGGCTGCAGCATGCCGACCAGCCGCGCCGACAGTTCTTCCGCGCGCGGATGGCTGAACCCGGCGAATACCGGGTGATATTCGAGCTCGTCGAGCTGCCGGACGATCGCTTCCTTGA
>NZ_JAMBNR010000094.1 GCF_023715205.1 Mesobacillus maritimus | reverse complement strand
GGCGACCAGGTGCCGTCCGAGAACGAGCTGGCGCGCGAGTTCAAGGTGGCGCGCATGACCGTCAACCGCGCGCTGCGCGAGTTGACGGCCGAGCAGGTGCTCACGCGCATGAAGGGCGCGGGCACCTACGTCGCGCGGCCGAAGTACGAGTCGACGCTGGTCGCGATCCGCAGCATCTCCGAGGAAGTCGGCGCGCGCGGGCATGCGTACCGCGCCAGCGTGCTCGGGCTCGACACGATCCGCGCCGACGATGCCCTCGCCGACGAGATGCAGGTGGCCGTGCGCACCAAGCTGTTTCATTCGCAGGTGCTGCACTTCGAGAACGACGAGCCGGTGCAGCTCGAAGAACGATGGGTGAATCCGGCGGTCGCGCCGGATTACGCCGAGCAGGATTTCACGAACACGACGCCGAAC
>NZ_JAMBNR010000093.1 GCF_023715205.1 Mesobacillus maritimus | reverse complement strand
GTTGAGAATGGGAGAGACAGAGCCGGTCAGCAGTCCCACGAGCGCGCCCAACAACATCAGCACCGGCACGCCTGGCAACTGTGAAAGCAGAAGCGAGCCCACCGCAGAGCCACAAAATGCCCCCGCCAGCCAGTTCTGCGCTGATCTCCGGGCGCCGACCGACGCATGAATGGCAATGCCAAGGAGACCACCAGCCCCCATCATTGAGGAGAACAGCCCGAGCTCTGCTACTTGGCGTCCTGCATCTACAAACAGCGCAGGCATGATGACGCTGCCGTTGGCGCCAACGATGCCCACGAAGATCATCACTATACCAAAGAGAGGGCGCAGCAGGGGTTCGCTCCAGAGAAAAGCGACGCCGGCGCGCATGGAGAGAGTCGCCGTCGTGGTCATCGTCCGAGCGGCACGCGCGGGAAGCACCCA
>NZ_JAMBNR010000092.1 GCF_023715205.1 Mesobacillus maritimus | reverse complement strand
ACCTATGACGATCAGGCTCGCGCCCAAGTGAAACTGGCTTCCGGGGATGCGACCGACCCTGGCTCCCGTAACGCCGCGCTGCAACAGCTGCTACTCGGCAGCGACACCTGGCAAGTGCAGAGCTGACAACTCCCTGAGGCGAGGCCGACCGCGATTCTAACGTCGGTACCTCGCGGTTCTGAGTGCTGCTGTCCGGTCGATGTGGGGGTGACCTTGGTGGGAGGTACTATGTTCGCTGTCGGCCTAATGGGTGGGTTGATGCCTAGGTGGTGTGGGGAAGTCGGTGAGAATCCGACGCTGACCCGTAACCGTGACCATGCCTGTGTGGTGTGGGAGTCGGGGTACCAGGTCACGTGGGGGTGGTGTGGGGTTCCGTCGCGGGTTACGGGGTCGGCATCGACGCGTGAACGTCTGTGTTGTCTGTGG
>NZ_JAMBNR010000091.1 GCF_023715205.1 Mesobacillus maritimus | reverse complement strand
CATGGATGCGCACATCGTGCCGCGCATCCGCCAGTGGAACGACGAAGTGCACGCGGGCCAGTATCCGGTGTCGTTCATGGAGGAACTGAAGGAACGCGCGAAGGCGGAAGGGCTGTGGAACCTGTTCCTGCCGCACCTGAAGGACGACGAGCCGGGGATGGGCCTGACGAACCTCGAATACGCGCCGCTCGCCGAGATCATGGGCCGCGTGAGCTGGGCGTCGGAAGTGTTCAACTGCAATGCGCCGGACACCGGCAACATGGAGCTGCTGCACATGTTCGCGACGCCCGAGCAGCGCGAACAGTGGCTGCTGCCGCTCTTGCGCGGCGAGATCCGCTCGGCGTTCGCGATGACGGAGCCCGACGTCGCGTCGTCGGATGCGACCAACATCACGACGCGCATCGAGCGTATCGGCGACGAGTACGTGA
>NZ_JAMBNR010000090.1 GCF_023715205.1 Mesobacillus maritimus | reverse complement strand
GCGCGGTGACGATGATGTTCGCGTCGACGCTTTCCATGAACAACGCACAGGCAACGATGAGCGGTGCTAGAAAGACGGGCGACATGGGCTGGGCGCGCGGTAAAGACGTCATTATGCCCACAATGTGACCGTTGCGTCACGTACGACAACAGTTGTTCCGCATGTTGCAACAGTCGTCTTTTCCTGTGGATGGGGCGGAAAGAACGTCTGTGCGTGGGCAAGCGGCGCATTGCGCGTGCGTGTCGAATGCGTTGTCCGCCCGGTGAACGACGCAGCATCGCCGTTGCCGGGCGCGCGTGCGTTTTCGATGCCGGGCAGGCGGTCGACGCGCCCGACATTGCGATCGGGGAACGGCTTCTCGCGCGGTGCGTCGCCCGCGCTTTCGCCATTCGGCGTGCGTGTCGACGCGCATGAACACGATGAGCGGGAC
>NZ_JAMBNR010000008.1 GCF_023715205.1 Mesobacillus maritimus | reverse complement strand
GATGCAAAATGCCTGGAACGCATCCTCTTGATAACACTTGTAACATATGGGTAAGCCGTATGCCTTAATAGGGCACGTACGGTTTGATAAGGGGGAAGCCATGATAGTGGTTTCCCTACTTTATTATCAAATAAAAAGGTAAATGAAATTATACTTATTCTTGCATTTAGGCTCGCCAATCGGCGAGTTTTTTTGTTGCAGAGTAAAGGGTACTTAACAGTGTATCTGAAAAAAACAGGTAATAAATCAAATATTTACAAATTAAGACTTGTTTTTTCAGAAAGTTCAAAATAGAATATAGTTATACATACCAACTGGTTGGTATGAAAATAGATGAACATGCATATGAATGAGTAACAAAATGTAGCAATTAATTAAGAATGGGGATGAAAGCAATGGAATTACGTCTTACAGATGAACAAAAAATGGTCCAACAAACGATTCGTAAGTTTGTAGAGAAAGAATTAATGCCATTAGAAAATGAGGTTTTAAGAAGGGAAAGAGAAAACCTACCAAGTCTACCAGCTGGAAAATTAGAAGAGCTGCGTCAGAAAGCTAAAGAAGCGGGTTTCTGGGGGATTAACACACCTGAAGAATATGGTGGTGCGAACCTAGGGCAAATGATGTTAGCACTTGTTTATATGGAAGTATCGAAAACATTCGTACCGTTTAGTTTCGGTGGTTCTGCTGATAATATCCTCTATTATGCAAATGAAGAGCAAAAGAAAAAGTATTTGATCCCAACCATTAATGGAGAGAAGAAGTCCTGCTTTGCTATGACAGAGCCTGGTGCTGGATCTGATACACAAAATATAAAAATGACCGCTGTAAAGGATGGAAATGAGTACGTATTAAACGGAGAAAAAACGTTTATTACAGGGGGAAATGAAGCCGATTTCGTAATGGCTATCGCGATTACAGATAAAGAAATGCATAAGGCAACAAAAGGTCGCGAAGGGGTAACTTGCTTTATCGTTGACCGTGATATGGGCTGGAAATCCGAATATATACATACAATGGGAGAATGGGGTCCAGCTGGATTGGTATTCGATAATGTCCGTGTGCCGGAAGAAAATATTCTAGGAGAATTGAATAAAGGTTACAATCTTGGTCTTGAGTGGATTGGTTTTGCTCGCTGGGTTGTTGGAGCTCGTGCAGTAGGAATGGCAGAGCGTGTTATGCAAATGTCAATTGATTATGCAAAAGAACGTGAAACATTTGGCAAGCCGATTGCCGATCGTCAAGCAATTCAATGGATGGTTGCTGATTCAGCTGTTGAAATTGAAGCGGCGCGCTGGCTTGTTTTAAATGCTGCGTATACATTGGATAGAGGAGAAGATAACCGCCACCTTGCATCGATGGCCAAGCTTTATGGAGCTAATATGGGAAATCGTGTGATTGACCGTGCAGTTCAAATTCATGGTGGAATGGGTTATACAAGAGAATTGCCTCTTGAGCGTTGGTATCGTGAAGCGAGACTATGGAGAATTTACGATGGCACCGATGAAATTCAAAAGCTAGTTATTTCACGTAACTTACTTAAAGGTCATGTAAAGTTGGGACAATTCATATAATATGCTTTGTAAGCGCTATCTAATAGTTGTGAGTTTACTAGATAGAAGGAGGAGTAAAAATGGCAGGAAGATTTGAAGGCAAAGTGGCGTTCGTAACCGGAGGTAGTAGGGGGATTGGGAAAGGAATCGTAGAATTATTTGCTTCGGAAGGGGCAAAGGTTGCTTTCATCGACTTGGATGAATCGGCTCTAGCACAGACAACAGCAGAACTTAAAGAAAAAGGGGTCGAAGTATATTCAAAGGTTGCGAGTGTAACCGATGCTGACCAAGTAGAAACCGCTGTAAAGGAAATAGTTGATGCCTTCGGTAAAGTAGATATTCTTGTTAATAATGCAGGGGTTATTCGGGACAACATGTTATTCAAAATGACAGAAAATGACTGGGATACAGTTATGAACGTGCATCTAAAAGGATCTTTCCTTGCAACAAAAGCCGTTCAACAATATATGGTTGAGAATAAATATGGCCGGATTATTAATATTTCCTCAACTTCTGCACTAGGGAACCGAGGGCAGGCAAACTATTCAACGGCAAAAGCTGGACTACAAGGGTTTACAAAAACGTTGGCTATTGAACTCGGAAAGTTTGGAATTACCGCGAACTCAATTGCACCCGGCTTTATTGAAACCGATATGACAAAAGCAACTGCAGATAGAATTGGTATTCCATTTGAAGAATTAATAAAAGCAAGTGTTGCAAATATTCCTGTGGCTCGTAGCGGTAAGCCAGAAGATATTGCGAACGCAGTAGCGTTCTTCGCAGATGAAAAATCAGGTTTTGTTAGTGGTCAGGTAATTTATGTTGCAGGTGGCCCTAAAAACTAAAATAAAGTTGTGAGGTGGTAGAAACATGAAAGAGATGATTGGCAAAGCCTCAAAAAAAGTGAAAAACACGGTTGAACGTGGTGCTGTAAAAAAGTTTGCTGAAGCGATTGGTGATGTGAATCCAATCTATTTGGATGAAGAGGTTGGAAAGAATTCTCGTTATGGTCAAAACATTGCTCCACCTACTTTCGCACGTGTGTTTGATTATGGAATAATTGAAGGTCTGAATTTGCCGAATAAGGGACTAATCCATGGCGAGCAAATATACCATTATGAAAGACCTCTTTTGGTTGGGGAAGATGTTTACTGTTATGCACAGGTATCCGACTATTATGAAAAGTCTGGAGCGATGGGGAATATGGGGTTCATCGTGTTAGAAAATAATGGCGAAGATAAGGATGGCAATACGATTTTTACTTCTAAATCTATTGTTATTCTTACTGAGGCTTATAGGAAGGTGCAGCAAGTATGACGAAGATTGCAGAGTTATATGTTGGTGATGCGTTGAATGATATTCAACTGAATCCAGTGTCTCGAATTGATTTGATCAAATATGCTGGTGCTTCCGGTGATTTTAATCCGATTCATACGATTGATGAGGAAGCTAAAAAAGCAGGATTACCAGGAATTATCGCCCATGGAATGTGGACGATGGGCAATTTGGCAAAGCTTTTTACCAATTATTATGAAGAAGGATTTATCCAAGATTATTCAATCCGCTTCCGGGGCATGGTTTTCTTAAATGACGTCATTACGTTAAAGGCCGAGCTAAAAGAACGAGATGAAAGTCTCTTAAAGTTTGATGTACTCGCCGTAAATCAAGAAAATAAACCAGTCTTGAAAGGAAATGTGGTTTATCGACTCTATTAATCTATATTGTCCTTTCCTGAGTGGGATACAAGGAATTGGGGGATTTTATGACTACAGATACGAAAGTGAGTTTTAAACCACCTGTATTTCAATCAATTGAAGAGGAACGACAGCATTTAAAGGAAAAATTGGCTGCTGCGTTCCGACTGTTTTCAAAGTTTGGCTTCGATGAAGGGGTAGCGGGACATATTACAGCGAGAGACCCGGAACACAAGGATCATTTTTGGGTGAATCCATTTGGTGTCCATTTTAGCTTAATAAAAGCATCTGACCTCATTCTATGTAACCATGATGGCGAAGTAGTAGAAGGGAGTCTTCCGGTCAATCGAGCAGCATTTGCGATTCATTCGCAGGTACATGCTGCTCGTCCAGATGTGATTGCGGCCGCTCACGCTCATTCTGTTTATGGGAAAACCTGGTCCTCTCTAGGTCGTTTGCTTGATCCAATCACACAAGACGCCTGTGCGTTTTATCAAGACCATTCCGTCTTCGACGATTATACAGGTGTAGTCCATGACCTTGAAGAAGGCCGTCGCATTGGGATCGCTTTAGGGGACAAGAAGGCATGTATTCTTCGTAATCATGGTCTGCTCACAGTAGGGAAGTCCGTTGACGAAGCTGCATGGTGGTTCATTACGATGGAAAGATCCTGCCAGGCGCAATTGATGGCTGAATCTGCAGGCACACCTATTATCATTGACCCAGCTACAGCACAAACCACTTATAATCAGGTGGGAACCACAAACGCAGGCTGGTTTCAATTTCAACCTTTATGGAACAGAATCGTCAAAGAACAGCCAGATTTACTAGGTTAACTAACGAACAAGGCGGAGGGCGCAAGGCGCAACTTCGCCTTTTCCGTAAAAATGATATTGCTAAAATAAAGGAAGGTTCTTAAATGAAAATTGGTGTAGTTGGTACTGGTGCAGTCGGAGGATATTTCGGGGCATGCTTAGGAAATACAGGTCATGAAGTTGTCTTTATTGCTAGAGGAGATAAACTAGTAAAGATGAAGGAAAAGGGTCTTACAGTTCAAGGCACAGAAGGTGAGTTTACAGTTTCAGGTGCTTTTACTGAAAGTTATGAGAGTTTATCAGATGTGGACCTCATTCTTTTCTGTGTAAAATCCACAGCCACTAAGATAGTAGCGGAAGCATTAGTTCCAATTATAAAAAAAGATACTCTGATTCTAACTTTGCAAAATGGTGTAGATAATGAGGAAACATTAGCTAGTCTTTTTGGCTCTGTTCGAGTCTTTTCAGCTGCATCTTATATACAAGCACAAATGACTGAGCCAGGACTCGTTAAACAGATTGGGAACTCTCCAAGACTTGTAATCGGTGCTCTTGATGAATCACAGAAAGAGGTTGCTCAACAATTAACCATAATGTTACAAAATGCAGGGATAGAGACCTATCTATCGAGTAATATCTTGAAAGTGAAATGGAGAAAGCTTTTATGGAATGTGACTTTTAATCCCCTATCTGCACTGATTGAGTCAAAAGTTGGAGTCATTCTTGATAACGATGACTTGAAAACAATAGCCATCAGGATCTGCCAGGAAGCGACTAAGGTTGCAAGAAAAGCAGGAATACCCGTTGAGGAAGACATTTGGGTAGATATCATGGAGAAGAGCCACGTGAGCCGAAATCATGAAACCTCAATGCTACAGGATAAACGCAATGGAAAACAAATGGAGCTTGAGAGCATTTGTGGTTATGTTGTCAAAAAAGGCAAAGAGGTCGACGTAGATACCCCGGTTTTAGAAACAATTTATGGCTTGTTGAAACTTGAAGATAATAATTTAACACTAGTCCACGTAAAGTAGGAAGGGAGGGTATAAATGGAAACGAATCATACGATATCCTCTTTTTATGATTATCTAGGTTTTATGGGGGAGGAAAGAGAAGATTCAACATACGAGCTGGAGCTGCCTATCAACCCGTTTTTACTTCAAGACGATGGAACAGTCCATCCTGGTGTGTTTGCGACCATGCTAGACATTATGATGGGGGCTACAATCTCCAGGCAAACCAACTCATTTGCAACAACCATTCATTTAAACTTAAGCTATTTTGATCTCGAGCCGCAAACAAAGTACACCGCGGATACAACAATTTTACATCGCGATGGGAAATATGTAACCGCAGATGGAGTGGTCTATGATCAGGATAAGAATTTAATTGCGAAAGCAACTGGTTCTTTCAAGTTAAACCCAGTAAAATCTTAGTCCAAACTGATGGTATCTACGAAAGGAGGTGATTTATGGTGACCGCTGTCGAAAAACCTCAAATATCCTGGTTAGAAAAGAACCCGTTTATCAAGCATCTAGGATTTGAGCCAGTTGTCGAGGAAAGAGAAAATGTTATAGCTGTAAAACTCTTTATCGATTCAAATCACTTAAACATCCAACAAAATCTTCATGGCGGAGTACATGCATCGATGCTAGATACGATACATACGGTTGTGTTACGGAATGTTTATCAAACGAGTGTTTCCGTTCAAAACTTAAATGTACATTATCTAGCGGGAACGAGCACTGGTGAGATTATCGCTCGCGCTAAAATTATACAACAAGGATATAAAATTGCAGCGGTGGACTCCGAAATTGTTGATGAACATGGAACGTTAATTGCAAAAGGCTCAGGGGTTTACAAGATTAAAAGGTAGTAAGTAATGATTAGAACGAATCTATTATTATAGAAGAATAAATTTCGTTCCAAATCGGGAAATAACAGAAGACTGGTGAGTGAAAAACTCGAAAAATAATGTTGTAGACGACAAATTTCGCTGTTGAATATTGCAAATTTTTTGTTTAATATTGTTGGTAGCTACATACCGACTAGTTAGTATATGAGAAAAAAGGAGTGGTTTGAGTGAACTTTACTTATACTGAAAAGGTCCAAGAGCTCCAAAAGAAACTAACTCAGTTTATGGAAGAGTATGTTTATCCTAATGAAAAAGTTTATTATGAGCAAATCGATCCTCAAGACCGTTTTGGAAAAGTTCCTCCAATTATGGAAGAACTTAAACAAAAAGCAAAAGATGCAGGACTATGGAATTTGTTCTTGCCTGAAAGCGATCACGGTGCTGGTCTGACCAATCTAGAGTATGCTCCATTGTGTGAAATCATGGGTCGTTCAAGCATTGCTCCTGAAGTCTTTAACTGCGCAGCACCAGACACAGGGAATATGGAAGTGCTTGTCCGTTATGGGAAAGAGGAACATAAAGAACAATGGCTAAAGCCATTGTTAGCTGGTGAAATTCGTTCATGTTTTTCAATGACAGAACCAGATGTTGCCTCCTCTGACGCAACAAATATTGAAGCTAGTATCATTCGTGATGGTGACGAATATGTCATCAATGGTACAAAATGGTGGTCCTCAGGTGCGGGAGACCCTCGATGCAAGATTGCGATTGTGATGGGGAAAAATGATCCAAATGCTCCGAGACATGAACAGCAATCTATGATTCTAGTGCCATTAGACACTCCTGGAGTAACGATTAAACGAGTTTTACCTGTTTTTGGTTATGATCATGCTCCACATGGCCATGCAGAGATTGAATATAAAAACGTGCGGGTTCCAGCTTCCAATATGCTATGGGCAGAAGGAAAAGGATTTGCAATCGCGCAAGGAAGATTAGGACCAGGAAGAATTCACCATTGTATGAGAACCATTGGTGCAGCTGAGCGGGCACTTGAATTGCTGTGTAAGCGCGTGCAAGAACGTGAAGCATTCGGGAAAAAGCTTGCCGACCAAGGTGTGATTCAAGAGTGGATTGCGGATTCCAGAATTGAAATCGAGCAAGCAAGACTTTTAACACTAAAAGCGGCCGATATGATGGATAAGGTTGGTAATAAAGAAGCGAAATCTGAAATTGCGATGATTAAAGTCGTTGCACCAAACATGGCTTTGAAAGTTATCGATCGCGCAATTCAAGCGTTCGGAGCAGCGGGAGTAAGCGAAGATACACCACTAGCAGCTAGTTGGGCAAATATCCGGACATTGCGCCTTGCAGATGGACCTGACGAAGTTCACCGCCGTGCAATTGCGAGACACGAGCTGAAAAAATACCGTTAAGTTAAGGAGAGGAACCCAAAACGTGCGAATACAGGAACTTTTTGATTTATCAGGGAAGACAGCTATCATCACAGGTGGAGGTAGAGGTCTTGGGGAGCAAATTGCTGAAGTTTATGCTGAGGCAGGAGCGAACCTTGTGCTTTGTTCCCGCAAAGAAGAAGCGTGTATAGAAGTAGCTAACAGATTAAAGAATGAATATGGTGTTGAGGCATTGGCTATCAAATGCGATGTTGCTAATCCAGATGATGTGAATAAAATCGTTAAGGCTGCACTTGAGCAATTTGGTCGCATCGACATTCTAGTAAATAATAGTGGTGCATCATGGGGCGCACCAGTTGAAGATATGCCGTTAGATGCATGGAATAAGGTCATGAATGTGAATGTTACTGGAACCTTCTTAATGTCTCAAGCGGTTGGAAAAGTCATGATTGAACAGCAATATGGTAAGATCATTAACATCGCTTCTGTGGCCGGTTTAAAAGGATCGGATCCAGAGTTAATGAATGCTATCGGCTATAACGCTAGTAAAGGAGCCGTTATTACTTTTACAAAAGATTTGGCAGTAAAATGGGGCCCTAAAGGTATTTATGTAAATGCGATTGCGCCCGGATGGTTCCCTACGAAAATGTCAAAAGGTCTATTGGAAAAAGCTAATGATGTCTTCTTGACAGGGACTCCGCTAAGAAAATTCGGTACGGAAAACGATTTAAAAGGTGTGGCATTATTATTAGCTTCTAAAGCTTCTGATTTTATTACTGGAGAAACGATTGTGGTTGATGGAGGTACCAACGCGAAGTAGCTTTGGACCCAAAACTAAGGGGGAATGTGGTAAATGAAAAGGGATGCGGTGATTGTCTCCGCGGTACGTACTGCCATTGGAAGACAAGGTAGCGCTCTTGCTTCTGTTCCTGCACATGTCTATGGAGCTGAGGTCATCAAGGAAGCGATTAAGCGAGCAAATGTTGACCCAGAACAGATTGATGATGTCATTTTTGGAAATGTCCTAAGTGCTGGTGGCAATATTGCCAGATTAACAGCCTTACAGACAGGGTTGTCGATCAATATACCTGGATTAACCATAGACCGCCAATGTGGTTCTGGAATCAATGCAATCAACCTTGCCGCACAGGCAATTAAAGCGGGCGATGGGGATATTTATGTCGCTGGTGGTACGGAAAGTATGAGTCGCGCGCCATACTTAATGGACCGTCCGGAAAAGCCATATCACGCAGAACCACCAAGGTTTAGGAAATCGCAGTTGTCTCCTGAAGAAATTGGGGATCCACCTATGGGGATTACAGCTGAAAACCTTGCAGAAAAGTACAATGTGACAAGGGAAGAACAAGATGAATTTGCTTTGATGAGCCAACAGCGAATGGCTCGGGCAATGGCCGAAGGACGATTTGATGAACAAATTGTACCGATTACAATCCCTGTACGAAAAGGTGAGCCGATTACCTTTAAAGTAGATGAACATCCAAGACCACAGACGACCATCGAAGCTCTGGCCAAATTACCTGCTGTTTTTAAAGAAAATGGTACGGTTACTGCTGGAAGCTCATCAGGTTTAAATGATGCAGCCTCTGCTGTAGTGGTAATGTCCCGCGAAAAAGCCGAAGAATTGGGAATTAAACCTCTAGCTACAGTCAGGGAGTACGCAGTATCTGGTGTCGATCCAAACATAATGGGAATAGGTCCTGTTCCAGCTACGAAGAAAGTGCTTGAGAAATCAGGATTATCTATAGATGATATGGACCTAATTGAAATTAACGAAGCGTTTGCTGCACAGGTACTAGCTTGTAACCGTGAGTTAAACATGAATATGGAAAAGGTTAATGTGAATGGTGGTGCGATTGCTCATGGTCACCCACTTGGTGCAACAGGAGCGATCTTAACTACCAAAGCCATTTATGAACTAAAACGCTCAGGTGGTCGTTACGCTCTCATTACGGCCTGCATTGGCGGAGGTCAAGGGATTGCAACTATCATCGAGAATGAAGAGTAGTGTGATTGTCAGAGGATGGAAGCCGTATGTTGGCTCCATTCTCTGAATCCAGTAAGCTATTTTTCATAGATGAACGGAGTGCGCTACCATGAAGGAGAGAATTGTAAATACAAGTATTCAATTATTTGATAAAAAGGGATTTACGGATACTTCGATTAAGGACATCGTCGAGGAACTCAATGTAACGAAGGGAACTTTTTATTATTATTTTAAAAGTAAAGAGGAGTTACTGAAGGATATTCATTTGTCATATATTGATGATTTAATCGAACAGCAAGAGATTATATTAATGAATTCAGAGTCTGATTGTACGGAAAAGTTATTTGCACTTATTTATATGGTTATTAATAATATTCGTACAAACCGTGAGAGTGCGAGGATTTTCACGCGAGAAACGAGACACTTAAGTGGGCAAAACGTGGAGGAAATTAAAGCAAAGCGGAATTTATTTAGGAAAAAATACCAGGCTTTAATTGAAAAAGGAATTGAAACAGGGGAATTTAAAAATTCCATCCCCCCAGATATGCTAACATTCGGTATTCTTGGGATAACGAATTGGACATATTATTGGTACAATCCAGAAGGTGAAGTGAGTGAAGAACAGCTAGCCCAACTATTTGCCTCACTTATTTTAGACGGAATCAAAAAATAATCCTAAACGATCCTTATCTCTCTATATACTATGATTATTCTACTCTATTATGTCTGAAAATTCTTAATAGGGTTGATTTAATAAAAATTATGATAAAAGGAGGGGGGACAATTGGGTTTGCATCCACAAGTTCAATCCTTACTTAAAATGTTGGAGTCGAGAGCTCTTCCACCAATGGAACAATTAGGAGTGGAGGAAGCAAGAAAAGCTTTTGAAACTTCCGCTAGGGTAATGAGCAAGACCGAGCACAAGGTAAAAACAGAGGATAAGAAGATTCAAGGGTATGAAAAGGAAATAGCGATTCGCATCTATACACCTGAAGGAGTCAAAGAGTCTGGGGTACTTGTCTATTATCACGGAGGTGGTTGGGTTATTGGGAACATTGAAACCCATGATGCGCTTTGTCATACAGTGGCTTATGAATCTGGTTGTATCGTCATTTCCGTTGATTATGGACTTGCCCCAGAAAGTAAATTTCCTGTTCCAGTTGAAGATGCGTACATAGCGGCAAAGTGGGTTTCCGATCACAGTGAAGAATTAGGAATTGACAAAAAACGCATCGCTGTGGGAGGAGATAGTGCAGGTGGGAATCTTGCTGCAGCGGTCTGTTACTTAGCACAGGAACGGAAAGAATTTGAAATAGCTTTTCAAATGTTGTTATATCCGTCCACTGGGTTTGAGTTCACAGAGTCTTATGAGAAATATGGAGAAGGATATTACTTAACAAAGGGAACAATGGCATGGTTTCGGGATCAATATTTAACTAATCCAGAGGATACCGAAAGTCCACTTGCGGCGCCATTGCTCATTCCGGAAAAAGCGACCAAACATTTACCACCAGCTTACATAATGACGGCTGAATTTGATCCTTTATGCGATGGTGGTGAACAATTTGCTAACAAATTAAAAGATGCAGGAGTAGAAGTTCATTATGTGTGCTACCCAGGAATGATCCACGGATTCCTAGGTATGACAGAGTTTGTTGCAGTTGGGAAAAAAGCCGTTAGTGAAATTGCTAGTGAATTAAAAGCAAAGTTTAACGCGGATGTTCGTCAATTAAATGAACGAGAAAATTCCTAGTCATATCCGCTATGGAAAGTAAAAAGGAGTGAAGTGAAATATGTTGACCTTACACCATGAGCATTGGCCAAACCTTACTACGTCTTTAAGTGTGCCACAAACTTCCCTTTATGAAAACTTACAAGTGAGTGCTAGACGATATCCAGATAATTTGGCCATTCAATACTATGGAAGTACCCTTACTTACAAGGAATTAGATGAGCAAGTAACAGCTCTTGCTGGATATCTACAACATAAGTTGGGTGTGAAAACAGGAGAGAAAGTACTTTTGTTTATGCAAAATTCTCCACAGTTTGTAATCGGCTTTTATGCCATTTTACGAGCGAATGCAGCTGTAGTTCCGATTAACCCGATGTTAACAGCAAATGAATTAACTTTCTATGTTAAAGACGCGGAGATTAAAACAGCTCTTGCTGGACAGGAACTTACTGAAAAAGTTCAACCGTTAATTGGGACCACAACCCTTGAAAATATCGTATTTGCTGCTTATTCCGATTATAAGGGTGAGTTTGAAGGAACCTTGCCGCCAGAGGTTGAGGCTAAACGAGAAGTATTTACAGAGCCTGGCCAACATCTGTGGTTAAACGCCATTGAAGCAAATCTTCAACCAAGTGAGCATACAGCTGGAGTAGACGATTTAGCTGTTCTTCCTTATACTTCTGGAACGACTGGTCTTCCTAAAGGTTGTATGCATACCAACCGTTCAGTACAAGCGAATACAGTTGGTGCCTTTCATTGGGCAAGTGTTACACCAAACTCTGTCCATCTTATGACATTGCCGTTGTTCCATGTAACGGGCATGATTCATAGCATGCATATGCCAATCTACAGTGGTGGATCAATGGTCATTATGACTAGATGGAATCGTGAAACAGCTGTCCAACTCATTAAAAAAGAGCTATGTACACATTGGTGTGCAATTGCAACCATGATTGTGGACTTTGTTTCCAACTCGAAACTTCAAAAAGAAGATATAGCATCATTATCCTACCTTTCAGGCGGCGGTGCAGCTCTTCCAGAAGCAGTTGGTCAAAAGTTATATGATTTGACGGGATTACGTTTTATCGAAGGGTATGGATTATCGGAAACGATTGCCCAAACACACTTTAATCCACCAAACCGTCCAAAGATGCAGTGCTTAGGCATTCCTTCTTTCGATGTGGATTCAAGAATTATTGATCCTGCCTCATGTAAGGAATTAGGTGTTGGTGAAGTTGGCGAGATTATTGTAAACGGTCCACAAGTAATGACTGGTTACTATAATCGCGATGATGAGAACCGGGATTCGTTTATGGAGTTAGATGGAAAAGTCTTTTTCCGGACAGGTGATATTGGTCGATATGATGAAGAAGGGTACTTCTTTATTGTTGACCGGGTGAAACGGATGATTAACGCATCTGGTTTCAAAGTTTGGCCGACTGAGGTTGAATCTTATCTCTATAAACACCCAGCTATCCAACAAGCTTGTGTTGTTGGTGTACCTGATCCTCGACGAGGTGAATCTGTAAAAGCTTTTGTTATTTTGAATGAGGGGTATGAAGGTAAGGTTACTGAAGAAGAAATCATTGAGTGGGCAAAAGAACATATGGCTGCTTATAAATATCCGCGTGAGGTTGAATTTAGGGATGAATTTCCAATGACAAGTAGCGGAAAAATCTTATGGCGTCAGCTTCAAGATGAAGAGAAAGAAAAAACTAAAACTGTGCAATAAGTAATTCATCACATAGAAGAATTTCTTGAAGGAAATTCTTGCGAACAGGGGGACAAAAATGGATGTTTTAATTCAACAGCTGTTTAATGGTTTGACACTAGGGAGTGTATACAGTCTTGTTGCACTAGGCTTAACACTTGTTTATGGAATCTTGCATATCCCAAACTTTGCCCATGGAGCTTTATACATGGTTGGGGGATATATTACGCTAACAATGATGACACAAGCCGGATTAAATTACTGGATAGCGATCGTAGTATCTTGTTTAGTGGTCGGGGGCTTAGCAGTTTTAATGGAGAGGTTAGTATTCCATCCACTCCGCCATGCTCCAGCGATTCACGATAAAATTGCTGCAATTGGAATCATGCTTTTCTTAGAGGCACTTGTTCAATTTATTTGGGGTGCTGAATATCAAACAATGGTTTCTCCATATGGACAAGTTGTCAATGTTGCAGGAGTTACCTTAACGATGCAACGTTTATTGATTATCGTTGCTACCGTTGTGGTTATGATTATTTTGTATATTTTCTTAAAGAAGACTTTTACTGGAGCAACTATCATTGCGATGTCTCAAAATCGTGACGGAGCAAATCTTGTGGGGATCAATACAAATCGTGTTGCGATGTTAACGTTTTTGGTTTCAGGTGCTCTGGCAGCCATTGCCGTTTCCTTGTCTGCACCTATTAATCTAGTATTCCCTGGGATGGGACACCTAGTTCTAACAAAGGCTTTTGTTATCATCATTCTGGGTGGTATGGGGAGTATACCAGGGGCAATTGTTGGGGGTTATATTCTAGGGTTCACGGAAGCTCTAGGTGCAACTTATATATCAAATGATTACAAAGACGTAATTGCTTTTGTGATTCTCGTACTTATCTTAACAATTAAACCGAATGGGCTATTCGCTGCTAAGGGGGGACATTAATGGCTGGTCTACTTAAACAAAGGAATATCATTGCTGTACTCATCGTTTTTGCAATCGTGTTCCCGTTCATTACCAATAATAATTATTTTATTCATATCATGACACTTGCATTTATCTGGATCATTGGGGTTTACGGCTTGAACCTGCTAGCTGGATACACAGGGTATTTGTCCCTTGCACATGCTGGATTCTTTGCTATAGGCGCCTATTCACTTGCATTGTTAACCACTAAGGCTCAAATGAACTATTGGTTAGCATTTGTATTAGCGCTAATCATTACGAGTGTTCTTGGCATGATAATTGGTTTGATTTCATTAAGAACAAAAGAGCATTTCTTCGCAATTTATACACTATGTGTTGGTTATATCATCTATCTTGTCATCGATAAATGGGATAGCTTAACTGGAGGGGTCAGAGGTCTAATCGGGATTCCAGCTCCAGGGAATATTGGGCCAATTGAATTTAATACACCGATTTCAAATTATTATTTAGTTTTATTTTTCTTACTCATTACTGTTCTAGTCGTTTATCGAATTGTGCATTCCTTAACGGGTAGAACGTATATCGCGATTCGTAACAGTGAGGATCTTGCGCAAACAATCGGGATTAATACGATGAAAAACAAACTTATGGTGTTTGTGATCTCTACATTCTTTGCAGGTTTAGCAGGCGCTTTATATGCATCGTTCATTCGCTTTATCGGTCCGGATATCGGGTACATTACGATTACGTTTGACTTATTAACCTATTTAATTGTTGGGGGCATTGGAACATTATCTGGTCCGGTGATTGGAACCATTCTTATTGTATGGGTTTCACAGCAACTACAATTTTTACAAGATTATCGAATGATGATTTTCGGTCCTATTTTAACATTATTGGTCATCTTCTACCCACGAGGTATCTCAGGTGGATTTATCGACTGGAGAGCAAAGCGTAAAGAAAAGAAACAGAATCAACTAAACCTAGAAAATCAACAGATGCTCTCAGCTCAGGAAACGTCTGCCGCTTCTAATAAAAATGGGTAAAGGAGGAAGATGAAATGGTATTCTTAGAAACAAAAAATTTAACAAAGAAATTCGGCGGGAATACAGCCGTTAATAATGTAGATTTCACGATTGAAAAAGGGAAAATCAATGCAATAATCGGTCCAAACGGGGCGGGTAAATCCACTTTCTTTAACCTAGTTAGTGGTTTCCATCCTCCGACATCAGGACAGGTGATTTTTAAAGGAAAAGATATTACTAAGCTACCATCTAATAAAATTGCTGAGTTAGGGGTAGCTAGAACCTTCCAGACAACGAATCTCTTTGATCAAGCGACAGTACTTGATAACGTCATTGTTGGACATCGTTTACGGACAAAATCGAACTTATTTGATGCGATTTTCAGAACAAAGCGGTTAAAACAAGAAGAAAAACAGTGTCGTGATAAGGCGATTGAAGTGTTAGACTTTGTTGGCTTGACAGATGTAGCTTATAAGCTTGCAGGAAGCTTATCGCAAGAAGAAAAAAAGCGGGTTGCCTTTGCACTAGGATTGGCAACCGATCCGGAGATTATATTCCTTGACGAGCCTGCTGCAGGTGTCAATCCAGATGAAACAGATGGTCTAGCAGAGCTAATGGAGAAAATGGTAGAAAGAGGAATTACCGTTTGTCTGATTGAACACAAAATGTCCATGATCATGAAGTTAGCCGATAAGATTATGGTGTTAAGTTACGGGGAAAAGATTGCAGAAGGAACACCAGAAGAAATACAAAATAATGAAGCCGTTATTAAGGCTTATTTAGGGGGTAGCGCGATTGCTTAAGGTCGATAATATTTCCGTAAAATATGGTAGCTTTGTGGCAATCCGCGATATCAATATCGAGGTGAACCAAGGAGAGATTGTTGTATTACTTGGGGCAAATGGTGCCGGAAAAAGTACAACGTTTAATACGATTAGCGGATTGAACAAGCCTTTTCAGGGAGAAGTGATTTTTGAAGGAAAGAAAATCGATAAGCTCTCTGCTGACAAAGTTGTAAAAGAAGGAATTGTTCAATGTGCCGAAGGTAGAAAGTTATTTCCTGCCATGAGTGTTTATGAAAATTTGAAAATGGGTGCTTATGTACATCGTAAAAACAAAGCGCAAATCAAAGAAACAATGGATCATGTCTTTGAGCTGTTTCCAATTCTTCAACAGAAAAAAGACGACCCAGCAGGTTCGCTTAGTGGAGGGCAACAGCAGATGGTAGCGATTGGACGTGCCCTAATGGCAAGACCAAAAGTGATGATGCTCGATGAGCCGTCTGTTGGATTAGCACCATTAATTGTTGAGCAGATGTTTGAGGTAATTCAGCAAATCAATCGAGAAGGTACTACTATTCTATTGGCGGAACAAAATGCGAATGCTGCACTAAAAATTGCGACGAAGGGATATGTATTCGAGAACGGAAATGTTGTTGTCGAAGGAACCTCCGAAGAACTGTTCTCAAATGATAGTGTTCGAAAAGCTTATATTGGTGCATAATCAATGAAATTTAACTTGAGAGATGAAGGGTGGTGAGGAACGGAAACCGTCTAATTTGTATTATAGATATCTTTTAAAATGAGAATGATGAACAGGGGGAAAACCAAGTGGGAAAGAAAAAGTTCCGTTTCTTATCAATGATATTAATCGCGTTTATGTTCCTATTAGCTGCATGTAGTGGTGGGGGATCTCAAACATCTGGTGGTGGATCAGGTGAATCTGGTGGCAAGAATGTTGTCAATATTGGATATTCTGGACCTCTTAGTGGCCCAGCTGCATTTTATGGCGAACGCACTTTAAATGGTGTAAAAATGGCCGCTGAGGAAATCAATGAAGCTGGTGGTATTGATATCGACGGTACGAAATTTGAAGTGAAAGTTGTTGCCCTAGATGACAAGTATTTACCAAACGAAGCAGGTTCCAACGCTAAGCGTCTAATTCAAGAAAACAAAACGCCAATTGTCTTTACTCCACATAGTGGTGGTATCTTTGCGCTTCAAGTGTTCAACCAAGTTGATAATTTCATCATCGGTGCTTATTCAAGTGAACCGGATATTGCAAAAGCTCAAAATCCATTAACAGTGATGATTCCTCCTCGTTATGATGGCTATCTTGCCCCATTTACAAAATACACAATGGAGCGTTTTGGGAAGAAGATTGCATTCTTACCAACTGCTTCCCAATATGGGAAAGATTGGGCGGAAGCGCTTCAGCCATACTGGGAGGAGAAGGGTGGAGAAGTTGTTTATAACTCTTCTATCGACTTCGCAAAGGACACTGATTTCTTTACAATTATCACAAATGCGTTAAAAGAAAACCCAGATGTAATGTTCATTGGAGGAGCTTCTGAACCAACAGCGAAGGTCGTAAAGCAAGCTCGTGAGCTTGGATTTGAAGGCGGATTTGTGATAATGGACCAAGCAAAGCTTGATGAAATGAAGCGTGTATTAGGAGATTCTTATGAATTGTTAGAAGGGTCAATTGGTGTATTACCACTTGTTGACTCTGATGAGCCAGCTGTTCCTGATTATGTGAAGAAGTACAATGAAAAATTTGGCGAGGATCCAGGTTCTGAAGCAGGTCTTAACTATATCGCGATGCATGTATTTGCGAAAGCAATGGAAGCAGCAGGTTCTGTTGATGATCCACAGAAGATTCGTAAACACATTCAAGATGGCCTAGATGCTCTTCCAGCTGAAGTAAAAATATACAGTATTCCATCCTTTAACGAAAAAGATGGCAACTTTGAGCATGATTTAATTGTCGGTGCAGTTGAAGATGGAAAGATTATTCATGTACCAGCTGAGTAAGAAGGCTGATAAAAAAACGCTTGTCCTAGAATTTTAGGGCAGGCGTTTTTTTATGAAAAACCAAAAAAATTCTTGTTGTTCTAAACTGCAGTGAACGGTAAACAGCGTATGTTGAATAATCGATTAACCTGAAATTTTTGATACCCAGGCCAATCGTTATAAAAGAGTTTCAAGTTAGAGAAAATTCTAAATTAATTTAGTTTTACAAATGTAAAATAAGGCTTTTACATTTTTGCGAAAAGGCGATAGACTAAGAAAGTGTTTCCAAAACCATTTTGGCTAAGGTGATTATATTGGAAAAAGGTGAGAAATTAGGCAAGGTCATTGAAGCAGCAAAGCTCTATTATTTACTGGATTATACCCAGAGCGACATTGCCAAAAAATTAGGTGTTTCACGGCCGACTGTATCTCGTTTATTGCAACAAGCAAAAAGCGAAGGGATTGTTCAGATTAAAATTCATGATCCTATGGTGGAAGTAGAAAGCTTAGCTTTTAAGCTTGAAGAAAAGTTTGGGTTAAAAAAAGCCATCGTTGTGTCTGTCCCTGAATATGAAGATCACCTAATTAAGAACTACCTTGGGGGTGCTGCAGCAGATTACTTAAATGAAATAGTGAAAGACGGTGACATTATTGGCGTTACATGGGGGACAACTCTCTACCATGTGGCGATTGGGCTTGCTCAGAAATTTGTACGAGATATTAAAGTGGTCCAGCTTAAAGGTGGAGTAAGTTATGCTGAAACAAATACATACGCCACTGAAATTTTAGATTTATTTGGGAAAGCGTTTAATTGTGCTCCTTATCACTTACCTCTCCCAGCAATTGTCGATCATGTCGTTGTAAAAGAGACATTGGAAAAGGATCGGCATATTCGGGCGATTTTAGATTTGGGGAAACAGGCCAATATTGCGGTTTATACAATGGGATCAGTAAAAGACGATTCCTTACTGTTTAAAATGGGTTATTTTACTAAGGAGGACCTTGCTACTCTTAAAAATAAAGCAGTTGGTGATATTTGTTCGCGGTTTTTTAATCAATTCGGAATGATTTGCAATGAAGACTTAAATGCCCGTACATTAGGGATTCAATTAGAGGATTTAAAAACGAAGGAACATTCGATCCTTGTTGGAGGTGGCCCCAATAAAATAAACGGGATATATGGGGCATTGCTAGGACAATATACGAATACGTTGATAACCGACCAATTTACGGCAAGATTTTTATTAGACAACCAAGGAAATTCATGAAGCCCGAGGTAAAAAAAAGGAATATTTTTTCTTATGAATCAACAAGATACTATAGAGGTGAGCAACTTGAACTACATATGGGGTTTGCTAGGAATTATTACAGTGTTCGTAATCGCGTTTTTACTTTCATCCAATCGGAAAGCGATTAATCTTCGCACAGTTCTTGGAGGATTGGCGATTCAATTTATTTTTGCATTTATAGTCTTAAAGTGGGAATTAGGTAGAAGTGCGTTACAGCAGATTTCGATGGGAGTTCAAAATGTCATCGATTATGCGAATGAAGGGGTGGCATTTCTCTTTGGTGGAGTGTTCCAAGCTGAAAACATTGGACATATCTTCGCATTTCAAGTATTGCCAATCGTTATCTTCTTTTCGTCATTAATTTCTGTATTGTACTATCTTGGCATCATGCAATGGGTCATTAAAATCATCGGTGGTGGACTATCCAAATTATTAGGTACAAGCAAAGCAGAGTCTCTATCGGCGGCAGCAAATATCTTTGTTGGACAAACAGAAGCACCGCTCGTTATTAAACCTTATATCAAAATTTTAACACAATCAGAATTATTCGCTGTTATGGTTGGTGGCCTGGCCTCCGTTGCGGGTTCTGTGTTAGTAGGCTATTCCCTATTAGGTGTCCCATTAGAATACCTGTTGGCGGCTAGTTTTATGGCAGCTCCGGCAGGGTTAGTTTTGGCGAAAATTATGATGCCTGAAACTGAAAAAGTGACCGATACAAGTAATATTGAGATGGAAGATGATAAAGAAAACGCTAATGTTATCGATGCTGCTGCAAATGGAGCAGCTGTAGGTTTGCAACTTGCATTAAATATTGGGGCTATGTTATTGGCGTTTATCGCTTTAGTTGCTCTAATCAATGGAATTTTAGGTGGAATTGCTGGATGGTTTGGTTTTGAAGGAGTTACGCTTCAAACGATACTAGGTTATGTGTTTGCACCGTTAGCCTTTGCGGTTGGAGTGCCATGGGAAGAAGCCGTCAAAGCAGGTGGATTTATTGGGCAAAAATTAGTTTTAAATGAATTCGTTGCATATGCTGACTTCGCTCCGCAGATTCCAGAGCTTTCTGAAAAGACAGTAGCGGTGGTAAGTTTTGCGCTATGTGGTTTTGCTAATTTATCTTCTCTAGGGATTCTCCTTGGTGGATTAGGAAACTTGGCGCCGGAACGTCGTAGCGACATTGCGCATATGGGCATGAAAGCAATTGCTGCGGGAATGTTGGCTTCTTTATTAAGTGCGGCAATCGCTGGAATGTTGTTCTAAAAAGTAAGTACAGCTAAGCCAAAAAAACAGCTAAAGCCTTAAGGCTTAACACATAAGTTAAGCTTTGAGGCTTTTTCTTTGATATCGAAAAATCGATTTATATATATAATGAGCGAGATTTAAGTCTTATATTAATTTGAGGGCAGTTGAAATAAAAAAGGTTGGTTGATTATTTTTTTCGCTGGAAGAATCGCATTTACTATTTGGGTAACTTGCAAGGTAAATTCAATTTCAATATTCATTTAACGAGTTTAGTTTAATTAATCAATTAACGATTGTTCTTTTTTTGCAGTAGCGGTGGGGGCGTATTTCAAGTTCTTGGCCCAAAGTTGGACAGTCCAAATAGTTAGTGAGGAATTTTTTCACGTTCTTTCATGTTTAAGCTGATAAGCCTCATTATTATGTTAATCGTGTAATTTAATGTAAGTATTTTCAATGAAAAACGCTTAGAGAGGCTCTCTAAGCGTTTTTATTTTAGTAGTTTTTTCAGGCTCAAAATGAAGTGAAGTTATTAAAGAGTTTTAGCTGCTGTTATAGCTTTAGTACTGTAAAGAAGTCCACCGCGATCAAAGGGGAGGACTCTTGATGAGTCGAACACTTCCTCCATACCATACAATTTACGGGCAGTTAATAATTTCAAGGGAGCAAGGTAGCTTATTAAAAAGATTTGTTTAAAGAAAAGCATTCCCATCGCTCTTTCTAATTAATAGATCATTTGTAACGTTCAGCAGGAGACTCGTCCTATTCCTTAATGAGATGACGCGATGCGAGTTCAAGTGCATTAGAAAAGTCATTGATAATGTCTTCCGGTGACTCTAGACCGACTGAGAGACGTAAAAGAGTATTGCTAATTCCACGCTTTTGACGTTCGCTCACTGGCATTGCAGCATGAGACATTTTTGCTGGATAAGAGAGAATAGATTCTACACCCCCAAGGCTAACCGCAAAAACAGGCAATTCCACATGGTTAACAAACTCTTTGAAAAAGTCTTCGTTTTCGATTTCAAACGATAACACAGCTCCAGGCCCATCTGCTTGCCGGCTATGAATCTCATATTGTGGGTGATTCTCCAAGCCAGGAAAATGAACATTTGTAATCAATGGATGATTTTCAAGGTAAGTCGCAATTTGCTTTGCACTTTCCTGAGATTGATTCATCCGCACCGAAAGGGTTTTGATACCTCTCATCACAAGCCATGCATCTTGGACCCCTAGGACGGCACCAAATGAATTTTGTAATGCATAGAGCTGTTTACCAAGTTCCTCATCTTTAACGACAGCGAGACCAGATAAAGTATCACTATGACCTCCTAAAAACTTAGTTGCACTGTGAAGAACAATATCTGCTCCTAAATCTAAAGGTCTTTGTAAATAAGGAGTCATAAAGGTGTTATCCACAAATGTCCAAGCACCAATTCCTTTTGCAATGGTAGAAATAGCTTCAATATCCGTTACTTTTAACAATGGATTCGAAGGGGTTTCAACATATAGAACTTTAGTATTTGGTTGAATTGCAGCTTTGACTTCTTCCAAGTTGGTCATATCGACAAATGTGTGTTCAATCCCAAATCGAGTTAAAACTTGAGTAACCATTCGGAACGTACCGCCATAAACATCCTCCGTCACGACGACATGGTCTCCTTGAGAGAGTAAGAGAAAAGCAGTTGAAATGGCAGCCATTCCGGAGGAAAAGGCGAGTCCTCTAGAACCACCTTCCATATCAGCTATAATATCTTCTAGCGCTTCACGCGTGGGGTTTAAGCTTCGACTGTAGTCAAATTTACCAAACTTATCGACAGAAGGTTGATGGAAAGTCGATGCATATTGAACGGGCACACTGACTGCCCCGGTATTCGGGTCAAACTTATGTTTATTATGGAGTAGTTGCGTTTCGAAAGAATATTCTTGTTTTGTCATGTTATCTTTCCTCCTGTGCGGCTTTTAATAATGCATGGTTCAAGTCTTCCATCAAATCTTCTACATCTTCTATTCCAACCGAGAATCGGAGAAGTCGATCGTCCACTCCATTTGCTTCGCGAACTTCTTTTGGGATATCCGCATGTGTTTGGGTAGCAGGGTAGGTAATAAAACTTTCAACACCGCCGAGACTTTCGGCAAACGTGATTAATTGCAAGTTTTGTAAAAATGGGTTCACCCATGTTTCATCTTTTATTCGGAAAGACAACATCCCACCGCGACCCGGATAAAGGACATCGGTAACAGCATCATGATTGTTTAAATAGTCCACTAAAGCGGAGGCATTACGTTCGTGTCTTTCCGTGCGCAAAGATAAAGTTTTCATCCCACGAATCAACAGCCATGAATCAAATGGGCTTAATACTGCACCAGCACCATTATGATGAAGGAATAAATCATTGCATAGTTCTTCACCCTTGGCCACGATTAATCCAGCTAATACATCGTTGTGACCACCGAGGTATTTAGTTGCACTATGAAGCACAATATCTGCTCCTAATGTAAGGGGCTTTTGAATAAGAGGGGTATAAAAAGTGTTATCAACAATGGTTAAAATGTCTTTTTCTTTTGCGATGTTGGCAATCGCCTCAATATCTGCCGTTTCCATTAATGGATTTGTTGGCGTTTCAATGAAAACCGCTTTCGTTTGTGGGCTGATTGCTGATTTTACTTCGTCTAAATTGCTCATATCTACATATTTTGAATGTAGGCCCCATTTTTTAAATGTTTGTTCGAGAATACGATATGTACCGCCATAAAGATCTTTCGAGACAATCCACTCATCACCAGATTTAAATAGGGAGAGGACCGTTAAAATTGCGGCCATTCCAGAGCTACAGGCAAATCCTCGGTCACCTTGTTCTAAATCAGCAATTGCTTTTTCAAGAACTTCACGGGTGGGGTTTCCTGTGCGGACATAATCATATCCACTCGATTGTCCAATTCCTTCATGACGATAAGCAGTAGATAAGTAGATTGGTGGATTCACAGTTCCAGTAGCGGTTTCGCTTCGATTTCCTATTTGTGCTAGTTTTGTATTGATCTTTACCAAATGTAACACTCCCTGTATTCGCATGATCGATTGTTGGTTGGCTTAAACCACAACAAAAAAGTCTTCTCACAAGAAGAAGACTTAAGTTTAGATGTACATAATCTTCTTCTTATCTGCCAAGTTTAACAACTTGCTGGACTTAGCACCTTTTCAACAATTGTTGAAGGTTGCTGAGGTATCATAGGGCCAGACCCTCAACCTCTCTTGATAAGAACTAAATTGTATTTATAATTTTCTCTACACTTTACTACATTAAATCAGTAAATGTCAATGTATTTTTAATAATATTCTTTTTAAAAAATTGTCTAGATTAAAATGTGAAAAAAGATTGATATTTTTGTGAACATTTTGTGTCAATTTTGTGTTTTTTTTGATAGAATATAGACACATCCAATTATTGGAGGATTTTAAATCCTTTGGTTTTAATTTATTTTACTTCTAAAAAAGGTAGTTGTAAGCGTATTCATTTTAAAGGGGATGAACAAAAATGAAGACTTATACAAAATTATTAAATGTTGTGAAGTATGTTGGAGGAAGTATCTTAGCTGTAGGTACAATGATGTTTTTGTACGGGTTTAGTGTGAGCAATTCACTTTTAACTGGACTTGGATTAGGTGCTGCGGTAGGAGCAATTTTCATCTTTATTATGGGATTGTTTTTCGTATTGACAGAAGAAATGATAGATAATACCGAAAAGGGGATTGTTGTTGTTCCAAAAGAGGCTAGAGCTAAAATCATCCCTTTTAAACTTAAATAAAGTCTACGTGTACCATTCTTTCCGAAAATGGGAGAGAGAAATAAAAATAAAAGAAGGAGCACCAAAGGTACTCCTTCTAAGAGATTATTTACATATCCCAAACCATTGTTAACAAAGTTCCCAAGACCGTAACAATAGCAATGATTACACCGTAATAAATATTTGTATAAATTGCTGGGCGATCTTCTGTTTCACCAGCATGCATAAATACGATTAACTGAACTCCAGCTTGAACGAAGGCAGTTACGAGCAGGATAAGCATACCCATTTGAAATGACATATCCAGGAAAATTACTGCAAGAGCAACCACGGTTAATAATATGGAAAAGGCGAATCCTAGGACTTGTTTTGCTGGAAATAATTCCTTCATATTACATCATTCCTTTCAAATAGATGAAGCTGAAGATGAAAATCCAAACAACATCTAGGAAATGCCAGTATAACGAGAAAATAAATGATTTATTTGCTGTTTGCGGAGTTAAACCGCGTTTTTTAATTTGAAGGATAATGAATAATCCCCAGAACAAACCTAGTGTTACGTGGGCTCCGTGTGTTCCTAATGTTGTTAATAGAATGGAAGTGAATGCACTTGTTTGCAGCCCAGCTCCAACATGAACATAGTGAACAAACTCGTAGATTTCAACGCCTAAGAATGCTAACCCAAGTAGCAATGTAACAGAGAAGAAAGTTAGCATCGCTTTTTGCTTGCCGAGACGCATTGCATGAATCCCTAAGCCAATGGTAAAACTACTTGTTAACAGTAAAAACGTTTCAATCAATACAGGTGTAATTTCGAAAATTTCTGCTCCAGTAGGACCATTACCCGTGCGGTTCGCAAGTGTAAAGTAGCTTGCAAATAGGGTAGCAAAGAGCATAATTTCGGCCCCAAGGAAAATCCAGAAACCTAAAATATTTAATTTATTCTGGTCAGTACTATATTCAAGTGGCAGCGAGTGATCCATTTTCATTATTTAGCACCTCGCATTTTAGTTTCTGTTTCTTCTATTTCTTTAACTGAAATATGATGTCCATGATCTTGTTCGAACGAACGGTGTGCCATGAAAGCAAAGATTCCGATAGTCGCAATTATTGCAGGAATCCATAAGCTGAAGATCATAGCAAATCCCCAGATGAAGAAGACTACACTCATTAGAAATGGTGCGCCACTATTGTTTGGCATATGAATTTCTTCATACTTTCCTTTAAACAGGTTGTGTCCTTCTTTCTTTGCATCCCATAAAGCTTGGCTTGATTTGACCTCTGGAACAATTGCAAAGTTGTATTCTGGAACTGGGTTATGTGTAGACCATTCAAGTGTTCGAGCATCCCATGGGTCAGAACTTATATCTCTTGATGCATAACGTGTACTGTAATAAACATTATAAACAATCAAGGCAAAGCCTACGGCCATAATAATCGCACCGACGAACGAGATCATGTTTAATGTTCCAAAACCAGTTGCTTCAGAGTACGTGTACATCCGACGTGCTTGACCGTCTAAACCAGTAATATACATAGGCATAAACGCCAATAGGAAACCAATTGAAAGCAACCATGCTGTCCATTTCCCGATTTTTTCATTTAGCATGAAGCCAAACATTTTTGGCCAATAGTAAGTGAGTCCCGCTAGCATCGCAAAGACAACACCAGGAATAATTACGTTGTGGAAGTGAGCCACTAAGAACATTGTATTATGGTATTGATAATCTGCTGCTGACATTGCAAGCATTACACCAGTTACTCCACCGAGTGTAAACAATGGGATAAAGAGTAATGAATAAAGCATTGGCGTTGTAATGGTGATTTTACCTTTATACATTGTAAGCAACCAGTTGAAAATTTTCACCCCGGTTGGTACGGCAATCGCCATTGTCGTAATCGAGAAGATGCTGTTAGTTAACGCACCTTGACCCATTGTGAAGAAATGGTGAACCCACACTAAGAATGACATGAGTGAGATAACAACCATTGATGCCACCATTGATTTATAACCATATAGATTCTTTCTAGAAAATGTTGAAATTACTTCACTATAGATACCGAATGCCGGTAAGATTAGGATGTAAACTTCCGGATGACCCCAAACCCAGAATAGGTTGGCCCAAAGCATATCCATACCGCCATTTTCCATTGTGAAGAATTGGGTTCCAAATAGACGGTCCATTGTTCCCATTGCTAGCGCAACCGTTAATACAGGGAAAGCGAAAACAATGATAACATTCGCGATGAAAGTTGACCATGTAAACATTGGCATCTTCATCAATGTCATACCAGGTGCTCTCATTCTAAGGATCGTTGTAATCATGTTAATCCCGGTCATTAGAGAACCGATACCTGAAATTTGGATCGCTAACATATAATAGTTCGTACCTACAGAGGTACTAAAGTCATTTCCTGCAAGTGGGAAGTAAGAAGTCCAACCTGCATCTGGTGATCCACCAACTACGAACGAAATGTTGAAAAGCATTGCTCCCATAAAGAACAACCAAAAGCTTAAAGCGTTTAGGCGTGGGAACGCAACGTCACGTGCTCCAATTTGTAATGGTACAACGATATTCATGAGAGCAAAGATAAATGGCATTGCCATAAAGATAATCATGACAACTCCGTGAGTTGTAAAGATTTCATTATAATGCTGTGCATCAAGTAATGTATTTTCTGGAGCTGATAGCTGAGCACGCATCATAACTGCATCAACACCACCGCGGAACAACATGATCAATGCGGAGATTAAATACATAATCCCGATTCGTTTATGATCAACTGTTGTTAACCACTCTCGCCATAAATAGCCCCATTTCTTAAAATATGTTAAACCGGCAATAATCGCAATGACTACAAGGCCAATCGCAACCATTGAGGCATAAATTGCAGGGCTTGGATGTGGTACAGCAAACCGTTCGAAAAATTCCATCCTGTTGTTTCTCCTTTCGGTAAAATCTTTATGATTCTAGTAAGCTAGCCATAGTTTTAGTGATTACTATGGTCTGAGTCCTTATCTTGTTCGCTATGATTTTGATGTTCATTTCCTTCTTCAGAATCAGAAGATCCATGATCATGATCTGGAGGTGGCATGAAATCTAAATGTGTTCCAGTGAACGTCATTCGACCTAGATGTCCAGGTTCTAATAGTTCATCAAACTTTTCCTCGGTTAATGGGTCAGCTGTATCTTTTACCTCATCTACCCAATCATCAAAATCTTTTTGAGACATAGCTGTTACATCAAAAGTATTTTCGGCAAATCCTTGACCACTAAAGTTGGCGTTTCGTCCTACAAACTCGCCAGGAACGTCAGCGGCTAAATGGAGCGTTGTAACCATGTCACTCATGGCATATTTCTGACCACCTAATTGTGGAATCCAGAAACTAGTTATCGGTCCATAAGAATAAAGTTTAAACTCAAGCGGACGATTTGTTGGAATATATAAGTAGTTGACTGTTTCAATTTCTTCTTCTGGGTAACTAAAATGCCATTTCCAGTTCGAAGATGAAGCGTAAACGACTAAAGGTTCTTGGTCCTCATACTTCTCAGGCGTTGCTTCTACAATATAGTTACTTTGAACAGAAACAAATGATAGGTAAGCAACAATTAAAACTGGGATACCCACACAAATTGCTTCTACCCAAATATTCCCTTCCATGTGTGGCGGTTCATAATCTGGACTTTGCTTAGATGCTCGATATTTTATTAGAACAAATATCAATAGTGCAAAGACTGCTAAAACAATAAATGACATGATTCCAATCGATAACATAATGTCTTGTGCTTGCCTTTCTGCCTGAGGTCCTTTTGGATCTAAGACCAGCAAAGGTTCACAGCCCGACAAAATGGCAGCGATGGTGATAAGTACGGATGAGAAAATCCATTTTCCTTTCATAAGAGGTCTCCTTTCTGAAATAAACAAACCCTGCACATTATACCACAATAATGTTCATTTTTTCACAATTTGCTCATGGTGTTTGCAGGAAAGTTGTGGAATGTGTGATTTATGTCACAGCAAAACCCGTTTAGATTGATTCTAACATGGAAGTCATTCCTACTTAGTCACCTAATTGTGACTAATTTATGAAAACATAAATTGTAAAAATATTGGGCACGTTAAAAAGGCTTAATTTATTGAAAGAATCAAGAAAAAACATTATTTTAAATAGGGAGTTAAAAAATTCTTATGAGATTTGGGAACTTTTTAGAGATTGAAACGTAAAAAAGGTTGTAGAAAAAAGGCACCAGAGGAGGAAGAAAATGGTCAAAAAAATATTAGCAGCAATGATTGCGATGACAATTGTGTTTTCGCCAGTAGGAAATTTCGTTTTTCAAGACATTCAACAAACGGAGGTTAGTGCCAAGAAATACCGTTCCGGGTCCAAGAGTTTTAATCCAACCAGTCCAAGCCAAAATAATAATGTAAACCGCCAAAATAACAATGTAACAAACCGAAACAATGCGACAACGACAAGAAATAATAATGGTGGCTTCATGCGTGGAATGATGTATGGAGGTTTAGCTGGTTTACTCTTTGGTGGTTTATTAGCAGGTATGGGTGGCTTAGGACCATTATTTGGCATGGCTATCAACATTATTGGAATTCTGCTACTGTTCATGGTTATTAGCAAAGTTATTTCAATGATTAAACAGCGAAATCGCACACGGGAGGAAGACCAGTGGCGCCGCTAAAAGTTAGTGAACAAGATATTGTTAACTCCATTTGTTTGTATCTCGCTGATAAAAAACAAGTGAAGCCTGAAGAGGTACAAGTGGAATTAATGTATGATGATGATTACGGTTTTTCCGCGGAAACCTATGTGAATGGACGACAACAAATACTAATAAAACAAAATATGATCGAGGCACTTCGAATGTGGGTTGATCAGTTTTTAGGTCGAGACCCTTTTTCTGGAATTGAATTAATTCTAGATGACGAAGAAGGAATTATTGCACTCATTCACGGAAATTGAATATAATATTGGTGACTTCGAAGGTGAGAAAAGCCGCATGACATTAAATATGTCATAGGAAACAGATACCGTTCTTCGGAGCCTAGACCCTAAGTTACAAAGCGTGAATTCCCATTGGGAATTTACGCTTTTTTATGGAGTTTTATGATATAACAAGTATCGGCAAACTTCTTTATAATAATTGAACAGATATTTTTTACATATAATAAATAGAAACGCAGAAAGGGGAATAAAGATGGGCAAATTAGAAGAAATATACCCAATTGCGATTGATCAAACAAAACAAAAATTAATGGAAGATATAAATGCATACTTAGGTAGAAATGAAATGTTCCGTTCTTATCAAGAATACTTAGAAGACAGGAAACATTTTATTGAACAAATATGGACAAATGTTTGGATTACGAAAGCGTCAAATGATGTACCAAAAAAAGAAAAGAAAAAATATCTAAAAATGAAAGGATATGAAACAGAAGGGGTCGACAAAAAAATTATAAACAAATTGTTCCGCAATGAGGTTAGAGATGTTGAACCTTTTGATGTTGTCAAATGGCTAGATGGACGTTTTGCCCACGAACCTGAACTATGGAAAGACAAATATGAATACGCTCGGGAATTGCACAAACAACGAATCTTGAAAGCTGAAGCAGAACAGAAACAGCAGGCATTCATATTCCAGCTTCAGAAATGGGTTGATGACTATTTAGAAAAAAATTTTCTGTTTATATTTTTAAAAGTGCGTCATTATGTTGCGAAGCAGTTAAAGAAAGATTTGCAGCAAAATCCAAAATATGGATATGTCGAGCCGTTTAGGTTAGAAGAACGACTAGTAGACACAGGTCAGTTGAACCCGAATGACTACAACAGGGTGGCAGAGTTCTTTGAAGAGTTAACAGGAGGCGTTCAATCTTCTTTTGATTGGGGAAAGCGGACTTTTGCTTATGAAACATATTTTGATTTTTATGAAAAAGTCCTTTTAGGGTATATTTATGATTTCGTTCCAAACTTAGTGGTCAAAGAGTTCCCAAATCAGTTGGAAGAAGAATATGCGAACTTTTTTCAAGGGAAGTTTACAGAGGCTAAATTTCTAGAATGGTTTGATCATGAATGTTTGGATATCACGGATGAGTGCATGCAAGAATTAGAGGAAGAATACCTTAGTGATCTATTAACCCTAGCTGATTTGCCTTTTGATGAAAAAGTGCATCAAGAACGGTTGGAATATGATCAGGCGGAAAGGGAGCGGAGAAAAGAAGAAGAACGGATTGAATTTGAACGGAAACAAGCTGAAGAAAAACGAATTATGGAAGACATTTTTGGTAGAGCTTATATTCCTTCTGTCGGAACAAATTTACGTTATGTATTACATATCGGTGAAACCAACACTGGAAAAACGCATCACGCACTATCAAAAATGAAAGCAGCGGAATCGGGTTTATATTTAGCTCCGTTAAGATTATTAGCACTTGAGGTTTACGACAAATTGAATGCGGATGGCGTTCCTTGCTCACTTAAGACCGGGGAAGAAGAGAAAATAGTGGCAGGAGCAACACATATTTCAAGCACAGTTGAGATGTTTCACGAGAAAGATTATTATGACGTGATTGTAATCGATGAAGCTCAAATGTTAGCTGACAAGGACCGAGGATTTTCTTGGTATCGGGCTATTACGAATGCAAAGGCGAAAGAAGTTCATATTATCGGTAGTTGGAATATTAAAGATATGCTCTTTAATCTCCTAGAAGGGGTTGAAATAGAGCTTCATGAATATACTCGCGATACACCGCTTGAAGTTGAGCAAAAGGAGTTCGAATTAAAACACACGAAAAAAGGAGATGCCCTCATATGTTTTTCCAGAAAGAGGGTATTGGAAACAGCAGCAAAATTAAAACGAAGTGGACATAGTGTTAGTATGATATACGGTAGTATGCCTCCGGAAACAAGGAAGAAGCAAATAGAATTGTTTAATTCTGGGGAGACAAAAGTTGTTGTTGCCACCGATGCAATTGGGATGGGATTAAATCTGCCCATCAGGAGAATTGTGTTTTTGGAAACAGAAAAGTTTGATGGCACGAGGCGCAGAAGGCTGACGTCTCAAGAGGTGAAACAAATTGCCGGCCGAGCTGGTCGAAAAGGAATTTATGATATTGGAAAAGTTGCTTTTACATCTGATATTAAGTATATGAACAAGCTGTTAGAACAAACAGATAAACCTGTTGAGACATTCGCGATTGCACCAACATCGACGGTTTTTGAACGCTTTCAAAAATATTTCCGTGATTTAGGAACATTTTTCGAATTGTGGGAGAAATTCGATCCTCCAAAAGGTACGAAAAAGGCCTCTCTTACTGAGGAACAGGATTTATACGAACTGATTAGTGGGACGCCAATCGAAACGCGGTTTTCGATGATGGAATTGTATGGATTCCTCCATTTACCATTTGCATCAAAAGAGCCTGCTTTGGTGCGCCAATGGCTAGATACGATGATTGCAATAGCAGATGACCAAGAATTACCTGAACCACGATTAAAACGTAAAGGATTGGAGGATTTTGAGCTAACCTATAAAGCGATTGGTTTACATCTTTTATTTTTATATCGGTTAGGACGAAGAACGGAAGCAGTCTATTGGGAAAGAGTTCGGGAAGAAATTAGCGATGAGGTCCATGTTTACTTGCGAGATGAGGTAGAAAACTTCCGTAAAAAATGCAAACGCTGTGGAAAACCACTTCCTGATGATTCGCCGTTTTCCATATGTGATGACTGTTTTCAGGGAAGATATCGACGTGGACACCGGAATTCAAAAAAGTGGGCATAAGGAAACATCTTAGACATTATGAATATTCGTTATGTTCGACCATAAACTGGTTATAAAGTAGGTAGAGAGGGGAATAACTTCTCTCTGGTTCTACGTTAATGACTGAAAAAGGTGTGGTTGAATGCCTGTCCATGTAGTACAAAGTGGTGAAACTCTATGGATGATTTCCAGGAAATACAAAATTTCCATTTCAAATATTATTTCTATCAATGGGCTGCCTGCAGGAAATCAACTTACTCCAGGGCTGGCGCTCTATTTACCGCAACCCATGTCTACACTTCGTCAAAGGCAATATCGAACTCAAACAGGTGATACATTTTGGAAAATCGCAATTCGATATAACACGACCATAGAGGCAATCCTTGATTTAAATCCGATGTTAGCATCTGAACCAAGTCTTAGGCCCGGAATGGTCATTTCAATACCGACCAATCAATTGATGGAACTTTCTACATTAGGGTTTAGTGTTCCATATTCAGAGACCGCTGCTATTCAGCAAGTGACTAATTTGGCAAAACAACTCACGTACTTAGCGGTTGCTGCCTATACTCTTACAGATGAAGGATATGCTTATGTGCAACTGGAAGATCGGAATTTAGTTTCACGTAGCCTTAGCCTTGGAGTTTTACCGCTATTAATGATACGAAACCAAGTGGATAGTGAGTTTAGTGCGGAATTAATTGGTAGAGTGCTTGGAAATTCAAGCTTCCGTGCGAACCTTGTACAAAGCCTTGTACAACTTGTTCGAGAACGAAGGTATAGGGGAGTTAGTATAGATTTTGAGTTTATCCCCCCAGGACGGAGAAATGATTTTCTCACATTTTTAAGGGAATTAAAAAATGCATTAGGTCCTCTTACCCTACATGTGAATGTTCATGCTAAAACAACTGACCTCCCAACGAATCCAATTGTTGGAGCATATGATTACCGTGAAATTGGGCGTATTGCAGATATCGTAGCAGTCATGACAATTGATTATGGATATCCGGGTGGTCCACCAGATCCGGTTTCACCAGCTTGGTGGGTAGAAGATGTTATTCTTTACGCAATTTCACAGATTATACCTAAAAAAGTGCAGATTGCGATGCCGCTATATGGATATGATAAAGTCTTACCTAGTAATACGACGATCGGACGTTCTGCTCTTGCTGCACAGAATATTGCGCTCGCCAACTGGCGCCCAATCCAATTTGATGAAAAAGCAAAGGCTCCTTTTTATTCCTATCGTCAAAACAATCAAGAGCATGTTGTTTGGTTTGAAGACATTCGAAGTTTTATTTCGAAATACAATTTGATTGATTTGTATCAACTTTTAGGGACGACATATTGGCAAATTGAATTAGCAGCCCCACAGAACTGGACTTATGTCCGGAATGAGCTGGTTGTGCAGAGGTAGAAGAGAGTTTGCTCATAAGTAATTTCACATATTTTTCTTCTTTTCGAACAATTCTCTTTTCAAATGTACTGTGTTATGCATATAATAATATTTAAACATCATATTATTTCCTTCGGGGTCGGGTGAAATTCCCAACCGGCGGTGATGAAGCTCTTTGCTTCTTAGTCCGTGACCCGGTTAACGCATGTTAAACGGTGGATCTGGTGAAACTCCAGAGCCGACAGTGAAAGTCTGGATGGGAGAAGGAAGATTTAAAAATCTTGGGTTAAGTTCTAGGGCAAAATTCTGCCTATGTCTAACCCTAATTTCCTATTGCCATTTTAAGGACCCTAAAGGATCAGACTGAACCTTTGGGGTCCTTTTTCGTTGCTCCGAGGGAGGGGCTCTTGTTGTTTTCCTAGAGACATCATAAATAACTTTGGAAAATGTTGAGGGCTGATAAAATGGGAAAGGAGATAAAGTAGATGTTTACAGGAATCATTGAAGAGATTGGAACTATTGCTGGTATACAGAAGGCAGGTCCAATGTTTGAGTTATCCATTAAAGCGAATAAAATACTTCAAGATGTTCACTTAGGTGATAGTATTTCGATTAATGGAGTTTGCTTAACCGTCACATCTTTTAAGACAACAGAATTTACAGTTGATGTGATGCCAGAAACAGTAAATGCCACCAATATCGGGTCTATGCAACCAGGTTCTAAAGTGAATCTTGAAAGAGCGATGGCAGCTGGTGGTCGATTTGGGGGCCATTTTGTTTCAGGTCATGTTGATGGAACAGGAAAGATCATCCGTAAAGAACGAGTCGAAAACGCCGTTTATTATGAAATTGAAGTAGATGAAGAGGTAGCAACCGGAATGGTATTGAAAGGTTCCGTAACCGTTGATGGGACAAGCCTAACCCTATTCGGTGTCACAGATCGTACGTTTACCATTTCATTAATTCCACACACGATGGAAGAAACTATTATTGGTCAAAAGCAAATTGGGGATATTGTCAATATTGAAACCGATATGATTGGTAAATATGTTGGTCATTATTTGAAAAATACTGGCGTAGCACAGAAGAAAACGTCGATTTCAATGAGCTTTTTAAAAGAAAATGGGTTTGTGTAGAAAGGAGGAAGAAAATATGTTCGATAAAATTGAAGAGGCAATTAAAGACTTAAAGGCTGGAAAAATCATTATCGTTTGCGATGATGAAGATCGGGAGAATGAAGGAGACTTTATCGCCTTAGCTGAAAAAACAACAGCGGAAACGATTAATTTTATGGTGACTCATGGACGTGGCTTAGTATGTGTCCCATTGGAAGAAGAGATTGCCGACAAACTTGAGCTAAAGCCAATGACAACGGATAATACAGATCCCCATGGGACTGCGTTTACAATTAGTGTCGATCATAAAAGCTCAACAACAGGAATCTCTGCATATGAACGGAGCAGAACGGTCCAAGAATTAATTCATACCGAGTCAAAGCCGGCCGATTTTAAAAGGCCAGGTCATGTTTTTCCACTCGTGGCAAAAAAAGGTGGAGTTTTAAGGCGAGCAGGTCATACGGAAGCAGCTGTAGACTTGGCAAAATTATCAGGATCAGCGCCAGCGGGTGTCATTTGTGAAATTATGAATGAGGATGGTTCGATGGCGCGTGTACCACAACTACGTGAAATTGCTGACCGTTTTGAACTAAAAATGATTACGATTAAAGATTTAATTCACTATCGAAATCAGCAAGAAAAATTAGTGATTCGTGAAGTGGAGATTGATCTACCTACTGAATTTGGAGATTTTAAAGCAATAGGTTATACAAATTCAATTGATGGTAAGGAGCATGTCGCGCTTGTTAAAGGAGATGTTTGTTCAAATGAACCGGTGCTAGTAAGAGTGCATTCAGAATGTTTAACTGGTGACGTGTTCGGCTCTTACCGTTGTGATTGTGGGCCACAACTTCATGCAGCATTGCGACAAATACAAGTGGAAGGAAGAGGCGTGCTGCTATATATGCGCCAAGAAGGACGCGGAATTGGACTGTTGAATAAATTGCGCGCTTATAAACTACAAGAGGAAGGTTTAGATACCGTTGAAGCCAATGAAAAACTAGGTTTTCCTGCTGATTTACGTGATTATGGCATTGGGGCACAAATTTTACGAGACCTAGGAGTTCAAAAAATGAAATTATTGACAAACAACCCACGAAAAATTAGTGGTCTTGGTGGTTATGGTCTTGAGGTTGTTGAGCGTGTACCAATCCAAATGGAAACTAATAAAGAAAATGAGCGTTATCTACAAACAAAAAGGACGAAGTTAGGACATTTACTTCATATTTAAAAATTAGGAGGAAAAGATAATGGGGAGAACATTTGAAGGGAATTTAATTGGTACAGGATTAAAAATTGGGATTGTTGTAGGAAGATTTAATGAATTTATTACAAGTAAACTGCTTAGTGGTGCTGAAGACGGATTAAGAAGACATGGAGTAAATGAAGCGGACGTTGATGTTGCATGGGTTCCAGGTGCATTTGAAATTCCACTTGTTGCACAAAAAATGGCTAACAGTGGTCGTTATGATGCAGTGATTACACTCGGTACCGTCATCCGTGGCTCTACGCCGCATTTTGACTATGTTTGCAACGAAGCGGCAAAAGGAGTGAATGCAGCTTCAATGAACAGTGGTGTTCCTGTTATTTTTGGGGTTATCACAACAGATTCTATCGAACAGGCAATTGAACGAGCTGGAACAAAAGCTGGGAATAAAGGATGGGAATCAGCGTCATCAGCGATAGAAATGGCTAACCTTCTTCGAGGCATCGAGTAGAAGAAATTGGTTGAGCAAGTGACTTACTAGTTTTGAACTTTTCGATTATAATTTTAAGGAATAGCCTTAATGGTTATTCCTATTTTTTTGTTAAATAATCATTAGGAGCATTGTGGATGCTCAGGATGTAAATAAAGGACGGACTTCGAAGAATCAAAGGGGAAGAGTAATGAAACTTGTATCATGGAATGTAAACGGACTAAGAGCTTGTCATAAAAAAGGATTTATGGATTATTTTTCTGAAATTGATGCAGATATCTTCTGTGTACAAGAAACGAAGTTACAAGAAGGGCAAATTCAGTTAGACCTCGATGGGTATCAAGATTTTTGGCATTATGCTGAGAAAAAAGGTTACTCCGGTACGGCGGTATTTTCAAAGGTTGAGCCAATATCCGTTCAGTATGGAATTGGGTTAGATGAATATGATCGTGAGGGGCGGGCTATTACGCTTGAGTTTGACGAATTCTTCCTTGTAAATGTCTATACACCTAATTCCCAACGAGATTTAGCACGGCTTTCCTTCCGTCTCGCTTGGGAAGACCAGCTTCGTGGCTTTTTAATTGAGCTTGATAAGAAAAAACCAGTCGTCCTATGTGGCGATTTAAATGTTGCTTTCAGTGAACTTGATTTAAAAAATGCGAAATCAAATAAAGGGAATTCAGGATTTACTGATGAGGAACGAGCGAAAATGAGCTTACTTTTGGAGAATGGATTTGTTGATTCTTTTAGGCATTTGCATCCAGACCAAGAAGGAGCTTACACTTGGTGGTCATACATGAACAAGGTGAGGGAACGAAATATTGGCTGGCGGATTGATTATTTTATTGTATCAGAAAGAATGGTTCCGTCAATTACAAAAGCGGACATAGATGCTCAAATAATGGGGAGCGATCATTGTCCAATCATTCTAGAAATAAATGAATAAAATGCTCATTTAAAAAAACTGCTCTATGCTAGAGCGGTTTTTTTGTTTACCTTTGTATACAAGCGCTATTGGGTTGAAATCTGTCATGATTTTCCTTAATTGGAGCTATTGCGTTCGGCGTTCTGGGACATTCATCGAATTTATTCAGAAATTTGTCAAATAATTAAATTTCTCTTGTACCTATCCGTAATTAAATGTAATATACTATATATGAAAAAGCATAACACATTAAACAAAGCGTTCTGGATAAATGTATCATAATAATGTGTCGTAGGAGGGGTGGTGATTTCAATTAAACTATCAAAACGGCAACAGGAAATTCTTCAAATTGTTAAGGAAGATGGTCCTATAACCGGGAAACAAATTGCGGAAAAGCTTTCTTTAACTCGTGCAACATTAAGACCGGACTTGGCTATTTTAACAATGGCTGGAAGCCTCGATGCAAAGCCCCGCGTCGGTTATTTTTACAACCCTCAGAGTGAAACAAAAAAGACAACCGCCAACTTATCAAAGCAACTTGTTAAACACTATAAGGCACACCCAATCGTGGTACAGAAGTCGGCATCTGTTTATGATGCAATTGTACAAATTTTCCTCGAAGATGTAGGTACATTGTATACAGTTGATGAAGAAGGATTACTTGCAGGTGTAATATCACGAAAAGATTTGTTAAGAGCAGCGATAGGTAATAACAATTTAGAGGAACTTCCGGTAAGTGTGATTATGACAAGAATGCCAAATATAGTAACCGTCCAACCTGATGAAACCCTCCTCGAAGCGGCACAGAAGCTCATACATAATCATATTGACTCTTTGCCAGTTGTTCGAGAAGTGGATAAGGAACAAAAAAAATATGAAGTCATTGGGAGAATCACGAAAACAACAATTACAAGAGCTTATATTGAAATGCTGGAAATTTAAATAGATTGGAAGTGAGAGACCTTTGGGAAAGAAGGAAATAGTTTATGTTGTTTCGGATTCTGTGGGGGAAACCGCCGAGTTTGTAGTCAAAGCTGTTGCCACTCAATTTAACGGAGGAAGTATCGACATTAGGAGAAATTCTTATGTAGAGGATGTAGAGGATATTGAGGATGTTCTCATTTTAGCTAGACAACACAATCATTCAATTGTCGCTTATACAATTGTTATCCCTCATTTAAAAGAATATATGGATCGACGGGCAGCTGAAGAAGGGATCGTCGCGGTGGATTTGTTAAATCCATTGATGAATGCATTTGAACAAAAATTTGAAAAGCCACCAAATCAACAGCCGGGACTAATGAGAAAACTAGATGACGATTATTTCCGGAAAATTGAAGCGATTGAGTTCGCAGTAAAATATGATGATGGTCGGGACCCGCGTGGAATTATCCGCTCTGATATTGTCCTGATTGGAGTTTCACGTACTTCAAAGACACCGCTTTCGATGTATTTGGCGCATAAAAGGTACAAGGTGGCAAACGTACCCTTAGTTCCGGAAGTAAAACCACCTGAAGAGCTATTTAATGTGCCAAGGAGCAAATGTGTCGGGTTAATTATTTCTCCTGATAAACTCAATGAAATTCGTAAAGAACGACTAAAAGCTCTTGGTCTAACTTCTCAAGCTAACTATGCTAGCTTTGAACGTATTTTAGAGGAACTGGACTATGCTGAAAAAATTATGAAGCGGGTAGGGTGTCCTGTTATTAATGTTTCGAATAAAGCGGTGGAAGAAACAGCAAGTCAAATTTTAGACATTCTGAAAAGTGAGAGGAGCTTTACATAATGAAAAAATTTGTATATTTGTTCAATGAAGGAAATAGTGAGATGCGGAATCTTCTTGGAGGGAAAGGTGCTAACTTAGCAGAAATGACTAAAATTGGATTGCCAGTACCTTTTGGTTTTACGATTTCTACAGAAGCGTGCAACGCTTACTATGAAAATAATCAAAGTATTTCATCGGAGATTCAGAATCAAGTTTTACAAGCTCTTTCCGAATTGGAAGCTGAAACGGGGAAAAAGCTAGGAAATCCAGCAAACCCGTTATTGGTTTCGGTCCGCTCAGGTGCCGTATTTTCAATGCCAGGGATGATGGATACCATTTTAAACTTAGGTATGAATGATGAAACAGTTGAAGGAATGGCAACACTGACAAACAACCCACGCTTTGCTTACGACTCTTATCGTCGGTTTATTCAAATGTTTTCCGATGTGGTTTTAGATGTGGATACATTCTTTTTTGAGAGATTACTAGAAGAAACAAGGGAGAATAAGGGTTACAGTTCGGATCCTGAATTAACAGCAGAAGATTGGAAAGAAGTGATTGTTGGGTACAAACAAATTGTAAAAAAGCATACTCGGAAATCGTTTCCGCAAGATCCTAAGGAACAATTATTCTTGTCCATAAATGCGGTATTTGATTCATGGAATAACCAACGAGCCATCGTGTACCGACGTTTAAATAAAATTCCTGGTCATCTTGGAACTGCTGTAAATATCCAAAGTATGGTATTTGGAAATATGGGAAATGATTGCGGAACAGGTGTTGCGTTTACAAGGGATCCATCCACTGGGGAGAACCGTTTGTATGGTGAGTATTTGATTAATGCCCAAGGGGAAGATGTGGTTGCTGGGATTCGGACACCACAGCCTATTCATACATTAAAACAAGAAATGCCAGAAGTATATCAACAATTTTCTGATACTTGTAAAGTGTTAGAGCAGCATTATCGTGATATGCAGGATATCGAATTCACGGTTGAACGTGGGCAACTGTTTATCCTCCAGACGCGAAACGGAAAACGGACTGCCCAGGCAGCAATACGTGTTGCGGTTGAAATGGTAAAAGAAGGAATTATTAACAAAGATGAAGCTTTGTTGCGTGTTGACCCAGATCAGTTGAACCAATTATTGCACCGCCGAATTGACGATAAATTCGAACGGACCCAGCTTGCCAAAGGACTTCCGGCATCTCCTGGCGCGGCGACAGGATCGGTCGTTTTTGATGCAGATGAGGCGGAAATTCTAGCGAAAGATGGAAAAAAAGTCATTCTTGTACGTCCGGAAACGACTCCTGATGATATTCACGGGATTGTAGCTTCTCAGGCGGTAATCACAAGTCGTGGCGGGATGACAAGTCACGCTGCGGTCGTTGCTCGTGGCATGGGGAAAGCATGTATTTGTGGCTGTGAAGCAATCAAGATTGATTTAGCTGCGAAGGAATTTTACGTTGGGGAAAGTGTTGTTAAGGAAGGGGATATTATTACGATTGATGGTGGCACTGGAGAAGTAATGTTGGGAGAAATTCCAATGATCGAACCGGAGCTATCTAATGAATTTCAACAGTTATTAGTTTGGGCAGATGAGGTTCGTCAACTTGGTGTTCGAACAAATGCAGATAATCCTGAAGACTCTCAGAAAGCACGGGAATTTGGTGCGGAAGGTATTGGGCTTTGCCGAACTGAGCATATGTTTATGGATCCAACACGGGTACCACTTGTTCAAGAAATGATTTTGGCGGAAAATTATGATGAGCGTCAAATTGCCCTTTCAAAGTTGCTACCATTGCAGCAAGGGGATTTTGAAGGGATTTTAGAAGCAATGCAAGGCTTTCCAGTTACGATTCGTTTACTTGATCCACCGCTTCATGAATTCCTTCCGGATAAAGAGGAATTGATTGTTGAGTGTACAAAGTTGCAGATAACAAACCCGAATTCTGAAGAGTTAAAAGCGAAAGAACTGTTATTGAAAAAGGTGCGCCAGTTAGATGAATTTAATCCAATGCTAGGGCACCGTGGTTGCCGCCTTGGAATGATCTATCCAGAGATTTATGAAATGCAAGCAAAAGCCATATTCTATGCTGTTGCAACATTAGCAGACAAGGGAGTCGAGGCAAAACCAGAAATCATGATTCCACTCGTTGGACATGTAAATGAGTTGAAGCAAATGCGCCAGCTTGTCATTGATGCAGCTAATTTAGTAAAAGAAGAAACTGGTAGAGAGTTCGTCTATACGGTTGGGACGATGGTTGAAGTTCCACGTGCGGCACTCACTGCAGACCAAATTGCTGAAGAAGCCGATTTCTTCTCATTTGGAACGAATGATTTAACGCAAACAACCTTTGGCTATAGCCGCGATGATGCGGAAGGGAAATTCCTTCAAGCGTATATTGAAAATAAAGTGTTACCTGATAATCCATTTGCGGTCCTTGATCGGGAAGGGGTTGGTAAGCTTGTTGAAACAGGAGTTAGGCTTGGACGCCAAACAAAACCTGAATTGAAAACAGGGATTTGTGGGGAACATGGTGGGGAAAAGAGTTCAATAGAATTCTGTTACCAAACTGGCTTAGATTATGTGAGCTGCTCACCTTATCGTGTTCCAATCGCGCGACTAGCAGCAGCACAAGCGACGATTCGGTTTAGTGAGAAAGATGTGGAGACTTTAGTGGTGAAATAAGAAACTATAGTTCTGTAATAAAGGTAACAACCCTATGTTTTAACAAGGGATGTTACCTTTTTTTTATAGTTTAATAGCTTTTACTAGATTGTATTTCTTTCGCAAGTATCCAAAGTATTCAGATATAGGTTGACCGTAAATGGCAGGCTAGCTGGATTTTTAACAAAGCTTCAGAATCTTGTAGTGATATGTCTAGGATATCTTCAATTCTTTTTAACCTTTGATAGAGCGTGTTGATATGGATATGCAATGTTTCCGCTGTTGTAGTTGCCGACCTATTGTTATTAATATAGGTGGTTAGAGTGAGTTCGAGCTCACTATGTTTAAACTTGGGTGCATTTAACGGCGAGAAGATCTCCTCAATAAACTGCTCTAGTTCTTCTTGTGAATGGTTAATGAATAATCGGTTTATTCCAATCTCGGCATAATCAATCATCCCTGGTGTTTTACAAGAGAGTAAATAGCTTAACGCTTTCGTCGCTTCATTGTGAGTGCGGTTAATAGACTTTTTTCCTTTATACAATCTCCCTACTCCAGCGTACAAATGAATACTTTCACTCTCCTGCCAATCGGTTAAAATGGATTTTAACAGTTTCATCACCTTAGGTTTATCTGAAGGGGTTTCGAGTGAAAAAAGAAGGAAGACCTTGTTGTGATTTCCAAATACGATTTTGCCTTTTTCAGAGACTTTTTGTTTAATTGTCCAAACAAAATGATGGACTTTTGTTTCTAATACTTGTAAATCATGAAACTTTGAAAATTCGATGATAAGTCGAATTTGCTCTGCATCAAGTGTTTCAACTTCAAGCAATGTTTTAGCAATAATATCAAGCTTATCGCGATTATCTGTAAGGATTTGTTTTGCACGAGCATAGCTTTCTTTAATAATGCGTTGAATTTCCAAATCTATTTCATCAAGAATCATATGGTCAAGTTGACTTAATGGAGGGTCCCCGGTTACTACTAAACAAGCTGAGCAGCCATTTCCGACTAGGATTGGATAAATATAAAAGGATTTTTTATCTGGTGCATATAGGTCAACATAAATGGGTTGCTTACGATCACTCAACATCTTGGATAATTCATCAAATGTGAAATATCGCTGGTCTCTTTTGGGATAAGATTCCTCTTCGAGTAAATCCACGAAAACTACGGTTGGTTTAATCATCCGGTTTAGCTCTTTCGCAATGCTGCCGACTTCTTTGTTTTGTAGTGAGAGCTTTGTTAAGGTGGCATGTACTTCATTTCGGCGTACAAGTACTTGATTCTTTCGCTTAATTTCAGAGAATAATTGTGCATTTTCATACGCAATAGCGATTTGAGCTGTTAGACCTTTCAAAAGCTTTAAATCCCAATCGGTTAGTTCACGAGCATGACCATTTTGATGAAAACTTAATACCCCACTAATTTCATTATGAAATTTTACTGGTACGGTTACTGATGCTTTTACCCAATCCTTATGAAAAAAAGCAGCTAAAAGTAGTTCTGAATTCCTTTTGCTCGTACCTTTCATTGCCTCATTAGCCTTTCGGAAGGAATGAAAAATTCTTGTTTTCCCATCCCGGAAGGTTTTTCCTGTCACAGATTCTCCGATTTTATATTGAACCTGCAGAATTTCACTTTTCCAACCACGATAAGCTTTGCATACCAAACGGTCTATAGCAGGGTCGTACACCCAAAAAGCAGATGTATTCGCTCCGGGTATAACTGCAGCTACGCTATCAAGTATGTTTCTTAGAAGTTCATCTATGTCGAGAAGAGAGGTAATATTTTGTGCCCCTTCTATTAACTTTTCCAATTCAACATTTTTACTGTTCATTGCTGCGTTGGTATAAAGCGGATACAAAAGGTGGTAAAGGAGATCAATCGTATCCTGAGTAAAAGGTTGGTTGCCATCTTGATAGACTATCCTTACTTTAAAATCGAGAGGATAGGTGAAGGTCAACTCTGATTGTTCAGAAATGGAGAATGATGGTGTAGATGGTTGACCAATATTGACAGGGATTCTAGGTTGGGAGCCCTTAACATAGACCAAACACCACTCATGATGTAGAGAATTGAAAAACCAGATTTGATAGCTAGACACTCCCATATTCTTTGTATGTTATAATAAGATAGATTTATATTGTCTGAATATTTAGTATTCATTGAGAGTATAGTAAACAGGTAAAATGAAGACAACGTAGTTTTCACTATTATTTTGATTGTCATTATGAAGTATTTTACATGGAGGTATACAAAAGTGATTAAAGATTCACTAGTCCATTCTTTCCTAGAGGTGTTGTTGAATGATGCAGTTATTGGCTTCAATGGCTGGGAATGTTTTTAAAGTACTAGTCAAAGCAGGTGACAGTGTAAGTAAAGGGGAGGATGTAGTCATTTTGGAATCAATGAAAATGGAGATTCCTATTAGACCTAACACATATATTAGAGGTCACTCCTCCAGATTGTCCTAATGTTGAAATCGAGATGGAAATGTAAGCCTAATTGTTTACACTTATGGATCTACAGGGTTGCCAAAAGGTGCAATGTTAACGTATCGTAATGCCTTATATAAAACACAATGGTCTCTGAAGTTCGAAAATTCAATAATTCGGCCGTATTGTCTTCGGTCATGCCAATTTGCCATATCGCTGGAATGCTTGGAATGAATGTCGGCATTTTTTCTGGGGGAGCGATTGTGCTACTTAATGTTTTTCTCCAGAAGCGACTATTGAGGTAATTCAACGTCATCATGTTACGGTCACAGACGGTCGTTCCAATGAATGTAGCAATCATGAATCATCCAGATGCTAGAAAGTATGATTTTCGATCCTTAAGAATGAACTCGTGCACGAGCTTTGGGATTCAATTAACGGAGGAAATTTCCGATAGGTGGAAGGGGTTAACTGGTGTTGGGTTATTTGAATTAGCTTATGGTCTAAGTGAAACACATACAGCGGATACAATGATAGATCCGAATGCTGTTAAATTTGGAACTATGAGAAAACCAATAAAAGGAACAGAAATAAAGAGATAGCTGAAAAAATACTAGATTTCTAGGAGGGAATGTCTACATGAGTTGGGAACCGGAAATAAAAGAACTGCGGTATCGTGAAGAATTAGCTCGTAAAATGGGTGGGGAGGAAAGAGTTAGTAAGCATAAGTCATTTGGCAAGCTTACGGTAAGAGAAAGAATTGATGGTTTGCTAGATGAAGGAACGTTTCATGAGACGGGCGCAATAGCGGGGAAAGCTAGATATGATGAGGATGGAAATTTGATCGATTTTACTCCTGCAAACTTTATTCTTGGGACTGGTCGAGTAAATGGTAGAAAGGTTGTAGTAGGCGGCGATGATTTTACGGTTCGCGGTGGAGCAGCAGATGGTGCCATACATGGGAAACAAGTGTATGCCGAACGTTTAGCTCATGACTTGCAACTACCAATTATTCGGCTCGTGGATGGAACTGGTGGTGGAGGGAGTGTGAAAACGCTGGATTCGAGTGGTCATACTTATATTCCTGTAAATCCTGCATGGGATTTGGTTGTTGCGAATATGGAGCGGGTCCCTGTAGTTGCTGCTTGTATGGGATCTGTTGCGGGGTTAGGTGCAGCCCGAGTGGCAGCATCTCATTTTTCAGTAATGGTAGAGGATACGTCACAATTATTTGTAGCAGGTCCACCTGTTGTCAAATATGGGATGGGGCAAGATTTGACGAAGGAGGAATTAGGGGGAATTCAAGTCCATCGTTCGAGTGGAGCAGTCGATAATGTTGCAAAATCAGAAGAGGATGCATTTGAACAAATTCGAGCGTTTTTATCCTATCTTCCATCGAATGTATGGCAGTTACCTTCGATTGCTCAAGTAGAGGATGACCCCAATCGTCGTGAGGAAAACTTGATTAATTTTATCCCGAGAAATCGTCGGTCTCCTTATAAAATTCGTGAGTTATTGCCGATGTTGTTTGACCATAATTCTATTTTTGAAATGGGCCGGTATTACGGTGGCGGTACGGTTACATGCTTGGCTCGTTTAAATGGTCACCCTGTTGGTGTATTGGCACCAGATCCATTTGTAAATGGGGGAGGACTAACTGCTGAGAGTTCTGAAAAGTTAGAATGTTTTGTGGATATGTGTCAAACGTTTCACCTTCCAATCGTTAATCTTGTAGACCAACCTGGAATGGTGATTGGGTTGCCTCATGAAAAGAAAGGAACAATTCGAAAAGGGGTGCGTGCTATTTCAGCAGTATACCAAGCAAAGATTCCAATGATTGAAATTATTATGAGGCGTGTATTTGGGGTTGGTGGTGCTGGGATGTCAAATGGTCATGGATTGAATCAACGATATGCTTGGCCATCAGGCGATTGGGGTTCTTTACCAGTCGAGGGTGGTGTTCATGTTGCTTATCGGAGGGAACTTGAAGCGAGTGAGGATCCTGAAGCACTATTAAAAGACCTACTAGAGCGAATGGAGTCAATTCGTTCGCCGTTCCGAACTGCTGAAGCTTTTGGTGTGGAGGAGATTATCGACCCAAGGGATTCAAGACCTCTCTTATGTGAATGGGTAAAGGATGCCTATGAGCTCCTTCCCCAGCAGTTAGGACCTTCTCTACATGGTATGCGTCCGTAACCTTAACCATTTGGAAAGGAATTGTAAGGAGGGGATAATTTGGCACAAATCAGTTTGATTAATGAAATGGTCGTAAAAGAAGAAGTAGTCACCAAATGTGTAGAGCATTGGGCAGAGGTACTAGGGGACAAAACGTTTTTATATTACGGGGAATGTGATAAGAAATTAACCTATCAACAATTCAATCAAATGACTAATAGTACTGCCCATTCTTTAAATAAAAGAGGGATTGAAAAAGGAGATCGTATTTCGGTTTTTCTGAAAAATCCATATGTCACGACTATTGTTATGTTTGCCATTTGGAAATGTGGTGCCGTGTTTAGCCCTATAAATTTTAATTATCGTGGAAGGTTCCGTAAATAACATTTTAGGTTGCGTATCATTTATTTGATAGCTCAATTCCCTCTGGGCAGGTAGGACAAATTGCATTCCGTCCTCGTTTGCCTCATTTGATTCTAACAGAATACTTTAATAAGCCTGAATCTACAACCAAGGCGTTTAAAAACTTATGGTTCCATTCAGGGGATGCAGGGTATCTCGGTGAGGATGGTTATTATTATTGCGTTGACCGGATGGGAGGCGTGATTCGGTGTCGAGGTGAAAAGATTTCTTCGTATCAGTTAGAAGATATCATTACGAGCCATCCGGAAATTGATTTTTGTGCCGCATTCCCAGTTCCAGCAGAAGTAGGTGTCGAAGACGATGTCGCTATCTATGTAGTGAAAAAAACGGAAGCTTCAATTGATGAAGAAGAGCTTAGAGAGTGGGCAAAAGATCAAATGCCAAAATACATGTGGCCTAAGCATATCCGCTTTACCACCGCTTTACCGCGGACCCCAACAAACAAGATTGAAAAATATAAACTACGCAAAGAATAAATGCAGGAACTTCAGAGTGAAGAAGTAATATAGAAAATTTCCAGTACCCAAACTGAGATAGTTTGGGTGCTTTTTGAAATTCATTGTGATTCACAACAATCCTCACTTAATATCGAAAATATATTTATATCCTGGTAACGGCCTTTTAAAAACTGGCTTTTTCTTAATGTTCCTTCAAAGGTCATCCCCACTTTTTCTAATACCTTTTGGGAAGCAATGTTTTCTTTAAAGGTTCGAGCTTCAATTCGTGTTAACTGTAGTGTTTGGAAGCCGAATTTAATTATTTCTGCTGCAGCCTCGGACATAATTCCTTTGCCCCAATAACAATCTGAAAGGAGGTAGGCGATTTCAGCTTTATTATGAATGAGATCCAATGAAACAAATTCAATGGTGCCAATGAGGGTTTGCGTTTCTTTTAATTCAACTCCCCAAAAAAGCTTTTTTTGAATGTGATATTGTTCTAATACGTAATCAATAAACTTTCGTGTATCTTCAATTGACTTGTGGGTAGGAAATGGTATATATTTGGTAACTTTTTTAGAAGTAGTATAAGCATGCATATCCGCTAAATCTTTAAACGAAATTTTCCTTAGCCGAAGGCGATCTGTTTCCAATTGAGGATGTAAAGCAAAAGCTTCTTTAATATCCAACCTTACCTACCTCCAATCAGTGGATGATCTCTAAAATAACTCACAACACGAATGTGTAATGCATTAAGTTTAGGATAAAGCAAAAATGATTTCAATACTACGCGATGTTTCCAAATTCCTGGATGGTGCCTGGCACCATCCAGGAATTTCCATTAACTGTTGGGTAATCTTTCCACGTGATCTTTTCTTTGATATGATGGACGAAGGTTGAATATCATAGTTTAAGAGAATGAGAATAATCCTAGCGGGTGAGGATATTGTCAATGTTAAGATTGTTTCAATAGGGGGATTATATTCTTCTAACAACTATTATCGAAGAAAAAAGTTGCGGTTGTTTTTTCAGGTTTGATGATAATGGGAGCCTTTGTTCTTTTAACTCAACCCTATTTTAGTTATGTAGAAGTAAACAAAATAGCAAAAAGAATGCTATGACCAGGGTGCCAACTATTGAAAAGTCCGGAGTGGAGATTGTTTACTTTCATTGTAATCTAGAGTGAACATAGAAGGAGTTCGTTTAGAAACTAAATTGGTAGGAATTCCTTAGCTGATATAAGTTATACGGAGGAATGGATGAAAAAATTTATCATTATAAGTAGTATTATTTTTTTATTTATTATAATAGGATATGGATTATTTCAGCTGTCAAAGTCCCGAACTTTTCAACTGTTTGGTGGGCTAGTTACTAACGTGGATACAACAGAAAAACTTGTAGCCCTAACCTTTGATGATGGACCTGGAATTAGAACGAATGAAATTTTAACAATATTAGAAGAGGAAGATGTAAAGGCTACGTTCTATTTAACAGGAAGTGAAATTGATGAACAGCCTGAAGCAGCAGCAAAGATTGCCCAAAAAGGTCATGAAATCGGCAACCATTCGTATTCACATCAACGAATGGTGTTAAAATCACCGACATTTATTAAAGAGGAAATTGAGAAAACAGATGAATTGATTCGACAGACAGGATATACTGGAGAAATTCACTTTCGACCACCTTTTGGGAAACGATTGCTCTTTCTTCCATATTATTTATCACAAAATGACCGGAAAACAATACTTTGGGATGTGGAACCTGAGACGTATCCAGACATAGCTGCTGATGCCAATAAGATTGCCGATCATGTCATCAATCATGTCAAACCAGGATCGATCGTATTGCTTCATGTGATGTATGAAAGTCGGCAGGAATCGATTGATGCGGTGAGAGAGATCATCATTGGTTTAAGAGCTGAAGGCTATAAAGTTACCACAATTTCAGAATTACTTGAATATAAGTCTTAAGAATGCTAAACCAATCTACCGACCTTTTTTTTTCGGAGGTCGGTAATTTTTTAAAATAAAAGCCAATCCCAGAAAAACATTGGAAACATAATGTCTGCACCTATTACTTAATTGGATCACAGAGAACATTTAACGTAAATATAACACGGTAAGATTCTATTAGAATGGGAAAGATTGAAACCTCTTTTGTACTTTTTCATAATCAAAGAAAAAGGAATTTGGGTAGTGAGGGGGATGAATATTGTCTGAAAAAACAAATGAACAAAAACCATCATTATGGGGAATAATTTGGAGTCCGTCTGTACAATTTGAACGGATCAAAGAGCATCCCAAGATTTGGGGACCGCTTGGAATTGTAACATTTTTATTTATAATAGGGATGTGGTTACAGTCGTTTGGTCTAGAATTGGAGCTTGAAGGATTATCGAAAGAAGAAAAGGTCATTGTCTCAGCAATTAGCACGGTCTCATTAATCCTTGCTGGGATCATATCTCCAATTTTTGGTGCGTTTATTTCAACACTCATATATCTATTAGTTGCAAAGATTGCTAATTCAAAGGTTAGCTTTAGGCAATTATTTTCAATGAATACGTATTTAATGATTATGTCTGCGCTTAGTTTAATTATAAATGGAGTAGGGTTTGCTTTGTTTGGAGGTTCAGGAGAAATCCTCTACACAAGTCTAGGCTCCATGATTTCCGCCGAAGGAGCAATGGCAGGTATTTTGAGTAGTATTGAATTGTTTAATATATGGGGAGTAATTCTGGCGGCGATCGGGTTGCATAAAGTTGCTGATTTTTCAAAGGGCCTTGCTTGGACAGTTTCCATTGTTCTTTACCTCATTGGAGTAATTATTGCAATGGTTGGTGCTGCCGCAAGTGGAGTGGTTGGTATTTAATTAAAGGTAAGAGTCGTATGGGGTTCACTTTATAAGAATTAGAGGAAGATTTCTACTTGCCATGTGCTCTGTTTACAGGTGCAGTCGAAAATTCGAGAATCAAAAAAATCACTTTGTATGTTATTAATGAGGATTTGACCATGAAGTGAGTCTTGTTGAGTCGAGGAATCCTCATTAAAGAGATATGGATAAATAAATCATTGCTATCACACTCAGTATGGTCTTAACTTTGCGGTCTTCCTGTAGGGATAACCATGATTTGTAAGGTGCCAGGCACCATCCATTTTTTTGGATGGTGCCTGGCACCTTACTTTTTATTCCAGTTCGGCTTGGGTGCTGTCTTTTAAATAATTGGAAGGTACTGCGACGCCGACTCTGTTTTTGCCATCTGGATTGCGAATAGTCGCAAAGAGGACCCCGATTACTTCCCCTGAAGAGTTGAGAACGGGGCTACCGCTATTGCCACGATAGACTGGTGCTTCGATCATCATTACAGGTGTTTCTCGATCGGATAGCGTAATTTGGCCAGTCACCCTCCCCTCGTTGGCAATTTGGGTAAAGGAAAGGGGATTGCCAATAAATAAAATCTTTTCTCCTTTTAATGTTTCCCAGTCAGCTTCAAATGACATAGGAAGAACAGGTAGGTTGCTAGATTCAATCTTGACAAGAGCATAATCCAATTCTTCATTTTTTGTTGTAACTTCTCCAAGATAACTTTCTCCTGAAGGAAAATAAACTTTCACTCGATTTGTATGGTCAACGACATGTGCATTGGTCACAATAAGACCATTTTTGCTGATATTAAATCCGGTTCCTTTAATACCATCCCACTCTATAGTAACAACTGCTTGTTTGTATTTTTTTACATTTGGATCTTTCGATAGATGATTCGAGACTTGTAAGAATTCAATTGCAGGGATATTGAATACGTTAAACCATACTTGTAACCCGCTTATGAGCATTGTGACAACTAGCAGTGAGCTTATGGTTTTAATAATGAAACTCCGACGCTTTTTGTTCCGCTCTTTTGTCCTTTCCCATTCCTCATCGTTTGCTTCGAAGCCGAGAACTTCCCATTCTTCTTCTTCAATCTGCTGCTTTGATTGGTTTTTAGGTCGTGAAGAGTTTTCGTAGTCCTTATCCATAGTTCCCCCATTATATGTTTAAGTGTCTTGTATTTAAGTATAACGTAGGCGAGTTGAAACGAACCACCTCCGGCTATGATTGCGTAGTAAATAAAAAACATCGCATTTCTCCTCTTAAAACTTTCTTTATATAGAGGCATTGTTTTACTTCAATGTGAGGTTTCTTAATAATTTTTCAATACAAAAGTTACTAAAAGAAGAAGTCAAAGCATGAATCATGGTAAAAGGCTGTTTTCGGAACGATTGTTGTTAAAACCTTAAAGCCGATTTTAACGCAGAAACCCATTTTTTGAGTTCGTACTAAGTTTGCTGGTCCTTTTCTCCCGATCTAAATAAAGTGATTTCTCATCATACTATCTTAAAAAACAACAAAGTTTGAGAAAAGAGACATATAAAAAATGCGGAATTGAACAAGAGTAGGGCATAAATCAGGGAGAAGTGAAGAGATACTCATTAAAGATGAGGATAGATGGAGAAAGCCCCGTTTAACTTTAGAAACGGGGCTTTCTTTAGATGAAATTTTTAATAAACCTTATCACCATTAAAAATGGAATTCTTTACAACAACATAATCCACATTTCGGATGGCATTTAATTTGTCTCCACCTGCATAGGAAATGGAAGACTGAAGATCTTGTTCCATTTCGGTTAAGGTCTCTTGTAATGGACCTTTGTACTCGACAAACATTTTTTTACCTTCGACGTTTTTCTTTTCACCTTTTTGGAATTCAGATGCTGATCCAAAGTATTCCTTGAAAAGCTTACCATCTTTTTCAACAGTCTCACCAGGCGATTCTTCATGACCGGCAAATAAAGAACCAATCATCACCATGGTCGCTCCAAAACGAACGGATTTTGCAATATCACCATGAGTACGAATACCACCATCAGCAATAACAGGTTTACTTGCTGCTTTAGCACACCATCTTAATGCTGCTAACTGCCAACCACCAGTTCCGAAACCAGTTTTGATTTTTGTAATACAAACCTTTCCAGGCCCAATCCCAACCTTTGTTGCGTCTGCTCCAGCATGTTCTAATTCTCTAACGGCCTCAGGAGTTCCAACATTCCCAGCAATGACAAAGCTATTAGGAAGATGTTTTTTAATATGTTTAATCATCTCGATAACTGCATTGGAGTGTCCATGCGCAATATCGATTGTAATGTATTCCGGTGTAATTTGTTCATCAGCGAGTTGCTGTACGAAGTCGTACTCTTCTGGTTTTACGCCGACACTGATAGACGCATATAAACCACGTGCATGCATGTCCTTAACAAAATCAAGGCGTTTCTCAGGTTCGAAACGATGCATGATATAAAAGTAACCATTTTCCGCTAAATAAAGAGCAATTTTTTCATCTATAATGGTTTGCATGTTTGCAGGCACAACTGGCAACTTGAAAGTGCGTCCACCTAAGGTAACGCTTGTATCACATTCAGAACGGCTATTAACCACACATTTTGCAGGAATTAATTGAATATCTTCATAATCAAATACGTTTTCCATAAATTACACCCCTAAATACGAATGTTATTTTAATGTTAAATAATTATTGTTCGGACATTACGTAATATACCTTATTTTTATCATCCTGTCAAAGTTTTTTAAAAAAAGCAGATACTAAATTGAATTTTTACCGATTGATGGAAAACATAGGACTTTGGGAAGGTAAGAAATGCATGAACGGAAAATAAATGAAATTTTTATAAAAATAACAAAAAAGGTACATAGAACTAGAAAATCATGGTATATTTGAACTATAAAAATAGTAATAACCATTTAAATAATTCGATATACCTATTGGGACTTTTTGAATAAGGGGGGATTAAAATGAAAGAGACTGAGCCAAATTATTATGATGGTCGTGACCTACAGAAATTACAAAGTTTAGCTAAAGAGAATGTGGTAAGAAAACAATATGTAAGCAAGCCAAAGGAAGTAAAAGGTGTGCTAAAATATCCGTATTTTCCTATAAAAAGTGAGTAGAATGGTAAATAAAAAAAACAGGGATAGGATCCCTGTTTTAAAAGTGATGTATTAAAACTCTTTAGCAACATTTGCTGCATCGTCAAGGCCTTTTTGGATAATCTCTTCTGCTTGATCTGGGTATTGGTTATGACCTTCAATAATAACGGAAGTGATGTCCTTAACACCCCAGAATCCAAGCATTGTATTGACATAGTTAACGGCCATTTCAGTAGCTTGGGCAGGACCTTCAGAATATACGCCGCCTCTAGCATTGAGAAGTGCTACCTTTTTATTTGGCAATAAGCCGACCGGACCTTCTGGTGTATACTTGAATGTTTTACCTGCTTGTGCAAGGTAATCCATGTAGGTGTGTAAAACAGCTGGGACAGTAAAGTTCCATAGTGGGAAAGCAAAGACCACTTTGTCAGCTTCTAGGAATTGATTTAGATATTTATTCACTAATGTAGTCGCTTCTTGCTCAGCTGAAGTTAACTCTAGTTCTCTAGCAAGTTTAAACATACCATTAATCATGTCAGTATTGTAGTATGGTAAGTTTTCTTCGAATAAATCCAGTTCTGTAATTTCGTCTTCTGGATGTGATTCTTTATAGTTTTCTAGGAATGAATAGTAAAGTTTAACACTTACTGCTTGTTCGATTGGTCTTGAATTTGCTTTAATAAATAATACTTTTGCCATGAAATAAACCTCCAAGAGTTATAGTTTTATAGTTGATATAGCACCAGTATAGGACGATGGTTATATTAGCAATTAAGGTTGTTGATTGGGCAGCATATATGGATCTTTTTTTGAAAGATTGAATCATAAATAATGAATAAAGATTTTTTCATCTGACTTTAGTTGTTGCAGCAACTTTAAATCAGAAAAAGATGAAGACGAATTTAGGTCGAATTTTCGATATTCGTCTTCATTTTTAAAAGTAATCTTTCTACCTGTAACAGTTCTTCCTTCGAAATCCCTTTGCAGACAATATCGTTGAATTCCTCAGTTATCGGGATAATTTTCCCTCCAAGTTCTTGGCCAAGAGAAGTGAGGTAAAGTCTCATTGACCGTCGATCTTCAGGGCAATGTCTTCGTTCGACAAATCCTTTCTTCTCAAGGTTTGCCGCCATTCGAGCGATATTGGTTTTATCTTTATCAAGCTTTTCACCAAGTTGATATTGTGTTAACCCATCTTGTTCCCATAGTAACATCATAATTAAATTTTGCTCAGGAGCAAGATTATAAGGTTCTAATTTTGCTTTTACATAACCAGAAAGAACTAAATCTGTTTTGTGAATTTTGATACTGATATAGTCCTGAAACGATAACTTCATTATTGTCCCTCTTAAATTAGTTGCTATACAAACTAAATTCAATTCGAATGCTAGTATAATGATTTGTCTAAACGATGTCAAATAGAAAGATTAAATAACAAGTTTAACCGTTCTATTGTTAATTGTTGAGTCGCTGAGTCAATGTCTCTTCAATGAATTTTGCCCAATAATTAATATAATATGTATGAAGTAAGTAAAAAATGGATGGTAGTACCATCCATTTTTTTACTTATATGAAACTTAATAGGTAGCCACCGATTGCTCCAGTTAATACGATAACCCATGGTGGTAATTTCCAGAATACAAGCATGCCAAATAGTATTGCTGCAAATGAAAAGTCTACTGGAGTCAGAATGGATGTTGTCCAAATAGGATGATAAAGTGCTGTAATTAAAATTCCGACAACAGCAGCATTCACTCCCATTAAGGCCGCCTTTATTTTCGGGTTTTGGCGCAAATAATTCCAAAATGGCAAAGTGCCAAGAATTAAAAGAAAAGCTGGTAAGAAAATGGCTACTGTTGCAAGGAGCCCACCTTGCCAACCATTAATTACACCCCCTATATATGCAGCGAAAGTGAATAACGGTCCTGGAACAGCCTGTGCCATTCCATAACCAGCCAAAAATTCTTCTTCACTTAACCAACCAGTTGGGACAAATTCACGCTCCAGTAAAGGGAGCACGACATGGCCGCCACCAAAAACAAGAGAACCTGAACGATAAAAACTGTCAAACATAGCAAGCCAATTAAGATTGGTTACTTCCCTCAGTAAAGGGAGGACAATTAATAAACCAAAAAAGAGGGTTAAACAGATTATTGCGAAACGCTTAGTGACGGGGAAGTGGACCTGATCTGTTTTTTCTTCTAGTGTTTGGTCACGGTAAAGGAAATATCCAACTAATCCAGCTAGTAGAATCACTCCAACTTGAGTAAATGCAGTTTGCCAAAGAAGCGTGACTACCACTGCCATTAAGGCCAAAGATTTACGTTGTAAGTCTGGAGTTAAATTTTTTGCCATTCCTAATATCGCATGAGCGACGACAACAACTGCGACAATTTTCAAGCCTTGTAACCAACCAGCATCTGTAATACCAAAATTATGGAGAAAGATTGCAAATAAGATTAAAACGATGACAGATGGAAGTGTAAATCCTATAAATGACACTATTCCACCTAAGACACCAGCTCGCATTACTCCGATGCCAATCCCAACTTGGCTACTTGCAGGTCCTGGGAGGAACTGGCAAAGCGCCACTAGATCGGCATAGCTTTTTTCATCCATCCATTTTCTGCGGCGGATATATTCTTCATGGAAATAGCCTAAATGGGCCACTGGACCACCAAATGAGGTTAGTCCTAATCTTGTTGAAACCATTAAGATTTCAAATAGTAATCTAAGTTTGCTTTGGTTCTGTGTTTGCATTTTTTCACCTTCTTTATTAATCTTTAATTTCTTTGAAAAGTTCATAGGCTTTTTTTCGAGCTTCTTCTAAAACCATTTCTCCCTTAGGAGTCGTTGAATAATACTTTCTGATCTTTCCGGCTACATTTTGTTCTTCTTTAACCAACAACCCATCGTGTTCCATGTTGTGTAAAATGGGATATAAAGTTCCAGAACTAATGTCATACCCATGTTCTTTTAGTTCATCATGCATCCATTGCCCAAAGATGGGGTGCTCTTTTGCATGGTGAAGAATATGGATTTGGATAAAACCTAAAAAAAGTTTACGCAATACACGCTCCTCCAAAAAACTACACCTCACTTGTTATCGATTGACGATAACGAAATTCGATATTGTGAGTTTAACAAAGGAGCTATCTATAGGCAACCCGTAAAAAGAAATCTTAACAATTCCTTTACAATGCAAGCTTATGAGAATAAAAAGCCCAACGGAAAGGTGATGATCCATTGGGTTTCACAAAATCTAAAATTTTTTAAACTGGCTATTTTTTCTTTTTTGGATCAATCACGCGGATTGGTCGCATCATATCGTAATCCTCGTGTTCTAATACATGGCAGTGCCAAACATAATTTCCTGGATAAGGGGCAAAACGGGCGATAATTCTTGTTACTTGATTTGGAGGACACCTCACCATATCTTTCCAACCACGTTCACTCGGCTTAGGTGGAGTTGCAGGTCCTGTAAAAAGAATCTGGCCATCTTGATTATAACGTTCTAGGTCAAATGGTTGCCGCTCAAGAATTTGAAATTGGATTAAGTGGATATGAATTGGATGAGTAACGTTTGTAACGTTAACCAATGACCACAACTCGGTTGATCCTAGTTTCGGATTTTCGGTCACTGGGTCACTCCATTTTTTACCATTCAATAATAATAGTGGACGACCAAATTCATCAGTGGAACCAACAAGTTTTAAATTACGGAGAGTAGAAATAGGATTCTTTTTTAGGGAAGGGATGGTGGTTATTACTTTTGGTATTCTGCTAGTATCCGGATTTTTAAGCGGAAGTTCAACTTTAAATTGCATTACATCGCCAGTTTGGTCTTCTGGGTCCGGGTCTTCTCCTAAATCGTTTTTCAAAGTAATCGTCTTCCCTTTAAAATGGGTGAAATCCAATATGAGATCAATTCTTTCACCAGGAGTCATTTCAATTTGATTTATTTTTACTGTTTTTGCTAAAAGCCCCCCATCCGTACCAATTTGGTAAAATGGCAAACCTGGGTCAAGGTAAAGAGTATAGCTACGTGTGTTTGAAGCATTTAATAATCGGAATCGATACTTTCTAGGTTCCACTTTTAAATATGGCCATACTTTTCCATTTACTAGGATTGTATCCCCAAGAAAAAATGGTCGAATGGATGGGTTTGGTAAACCATCAGAAGGGTTATCTGGCTGAGAAGGATAAAACAAAGAACCATCTGGTTGAAAAGATCGATCTGTGATGACAAGTGGTAGTTCATATTCATCTTTTGGTAATCTTAGTTTCTTTTCTTCTTCATCGCGGATAATGTACATTCCCGCGAGCCCCGAATAGACATTCAGTCTAGTTAGCCCCATGGCGTGGTCATGATACCATAAAGTGCATCCCCGTTGATGATTTGGGTACTCGTAGATTTCTTTCCTGAAAAAAGGACCTACTTGCTTAAAGTCTTTAGTATACCAAGCTTCAGGGAAACCATCACTTTCCCAAGGTGTCTCGCTACCGTGCAAATGAGTAACTGTTCGGACCTCGGGCATTGGCATGTCTCCATGACCGTGATGGATGCTCTGATCAATTGGAAGAAAATGTTTATCTGGTAATTTATTTTTCCATTTTACACGAGCTACCTCCCCACGATTAACATCAAAAGTGGGACCTGGAAATTGTCGATTGTAACCCCACAATGGTGTAGGTTGTAAATCTCGATGTAGCTTTTGAGTGAAGGGTTCCATGGATACTTCATAATAACTTGCACCATCACGATCTCTCCGAATTGGTTTTGCTTTTTTGATTATAGGGAGGGGATCAACAAATTTTTCGAGTATCGGACTCATTTTAGTCTCTCCTTTACAAATATTTCCTACAATAGACTATGAAGGAGCGAACAGTTCGGGATAGGCATTCTTGTTTTTCTGAGGTAAATTTATTTAGGTTACTGGGATGGAAACTGCATATCGTTGGGCTTAGGGAGAAAGCTAAGATAACAACTATATGGCAGGCTTAGTTCTTACAAGGAGTGGTCTATTTTGGTAACTTATCACGATATTGTTTCTGCTCATGAAAAAATGAAAGGAATTGTTCATCAAACACCATTGGATTATTCCAAAACATTTAGCAGTTATGCTGATAACGAGATTTATTTGAAGTTAGAAAACTTACAAAAAACAGGTTCCTTTAAGGTCAGAGGTGCCTTCAATAAAATGATGTCGTTGGATAAAGAAGAAATTAAATCAGGAGTGGTTGCAGCATCGGCCGGAAACCATGCACAAGGTGTTGCCTTTGCAAGCGATATGTTAGGGATTCCTTGTACAATTGTCATGCCTAAAGGTGCACCACTGAGCAAGGTACAAGCCACAAAGAGCTATGGAGCAAATGTTGAGTTAGAAGGTTCTGTTTTTGATGATGCCTTACAATATGCATTGGAGTTAAAAGAAAAAACAGCTGCAGCTTTTGTTCATGCTTTTGATGATGAAGCAATTATTGCTGGTCAAGGTACGGTGGGGTTAGAAATAATCGAGCAGCTTCCTGATGTAGATGCAATTGTTTGTCCAGTTGGTGGTGGTGGACTTATTGCAGGAATAGCTAGTGCAATAAAGGCAACGAAACCGAATGTCAAAATCTACGGGGTACAATCTTCTGCATGTACCAGTATGGAACAATCTTTAAAGGCAAAGAGACCGATTACAGTGGACTCCACGCCAACAATGGCCGATGGGATTGCGGTAAAAAGACCAGGGCAGCATCCATTCTCTATAGTTGAAAAGTATATTGACGGTATGGTTTCAGTCAATGAACAAGAAATTGCCAAAGCAATGTTAATGTTATTAGAGCGGAATAAACTCTTGGTTGAGGGGTCTGGTGCAGTTTCACTTGCTGCAATGTTATATCACAAGCTCCCGCTAAAAGGGAAAAAGGTTGTTTCGGTTATTAGCGGTGGAAATGTAGATGTTAGTTTTATATCGCGAATCATTGAAAGAGGAATGGTGGAAGCGGGACGATATGTCCAGTTCATTACAATATTAAATGATAAACCAGGTAACTTAGAGAAAGTCTTGCAAGTGGTAACCAGCCACCATGGAAATATCCTGGATATCTCTTTGGATCGCATCGGGGAAAGAATCCATCCAGGTTACGCACAACTAACATTGGCAATCGAAACAATAGACCGAGAGCATGTTGAGGAAATACTTGAAGCAATTAAATCAAATGGGTTTGTAATAGAATATGATTGATATTATAGCAGCTAAAATGTTTTTTTATGTCAGGTGCCAGGCACCTGACATTTTTTGGAGGAATTAATTAAGGGCTTGAATTAATTTTCATAGGCGTTTCCCCCGTTTTTGACGGCGCAGGTTGCCATTAACGTATGTTACTGAGATAGATTTATTGCCATACTATCTTCCATTGCCAGTTTCATATTATCTTTTACTATTAAAATGTTTAAGAAAATGTCCAGTTTGGACATTTTTTATTTATGGATTTGAATCTTCTAGGGACATAATAGGGGGAATTTTTCCCGAATTAAAAAACAACATACAAATTCATAAAGTGAAACTTCATTTAGTGGTTTTTTTCTTCATCCCACACTGAATGTTCGTCACGCGGGGACCCTTATGATAAGCTTCGTCATTTATTTTTAGTGAATTTAGGGTTCCTGGGGGTAGAATTTATTTCTTTTCTCGCCTGCTAGAAGAAGATAGTAGAGGTCTTTATCACTAGATCCCAGAAAAATGGATGGTGCCATCCATTTCTCTGGGATCTAATAGACGGTAGTGACTTTACTATGCTCACTACCCATTTTGTTCATTAGGACTGATTGTACTTCTCTCGGGTGGTTTCTGAGAAGTCAATTTTGATAATTTCTTCAGATTTATTGTCAAAAGTAATATCAATTAAGACACCGAATTCTTTTGTGTCTTCTTTTAACCATAATTTGAATTTCTCAATTGAGGTACTGGTTCCAGTTTCTCTTCCAATATGTTGGTAATCAACTATATCTGCCTGAGGGTATTTTTTTTTCGTTTCTTTCATCGCCACTTGACCCCATTTAGCGTATGGGGGGACTTGGGCATCAATCCCTGCTGCTAAAAATAAAACCTCCATCAGGAAAAGAATGAATATTGATTTCACAACTTTCATGGAAATTCACCTACTTTTTAGTGGATAGGTTCTACCAAAAGGAGCAAATTATCCGTCGTTTAATCTAATTTGATCTAGTTCAAATGTCTCAACTCTCTTTTTTAAGAGGAAATATACAAACATATGTTCTGTTTTGTGGTATAATAATGGCACAATAGACGAGAACAAGGGGGGAGGAGTTCCCTGAAAGGAAGGGGGTGTTGCGGTGACAGTATATGAGGCATTAATGTTTGCATGCGCTTTTACTAGCTTAATTTTAGCGGTATTGGCATTTAACCGAAAAAAATAACCCACCCTTTGCTTAAAAAATATGGTGAATGACTCACACATCTAGTTTTCTTTGATAAGGGGTGTGCTATTGTAACGACCATATGGTGGCAATGGCACACCAGTGGTCTTTTTAGGTAGGCACATTCCAACTTTGTTGAAGCATAAAGCTTTTACAATTATTAAAGACAACCTTATTCAAAAATTCCACCCTTAATTTAAGTATTAACTTTCCAAAAGTATAGATCGTTATCGTTATCCAGATTTAATAGAACAATTTATAGAGTTAAATTTTTTCCGTTTTTTGTTCAAAACAAAAACCGTAATATTATTGGTCTTAAAGCACATTAAAATAGGGGAATCTTCTAGAAATTCAATATAAATAAAGGATTTTGTTATTAATAGTCGAAAAAGAAATGGAACATGATGGAAAGGTGGGGGGGAGAATTTTGACTCAGTCAATTTTTAAGGGGATGGAAGGTGTTTTTATTCCTGTAAAAAATCCTGCAAAATCTGCAGAATGGTATGAAGAAAAGCTGGGCTTTTTACTTTTATATCAAGAAGCGGAAGCAGCAGTAATGAAAATTTCCGAGAGTTCGCAAACTGTTGTATGTTTAGTACGGACAGACAATCATCAACCGATGTGCTTTCCTGATAATCAATTTGGTGTTGGAAAATATTATAACTTTATACCCCAAGATTTTGAAGAAACTTATAGAGCTTTAGTGGAAAAAGATGTGACAGTTGGTCCTGTTGGAGGAGAAGGTGAGATGAAATATTTCACTTTTTATGACCTTGATGGTAATCCACTAGGGGTATGTAATTAATCTATTTGTAGTTAGTAAGCAAATTTCAACAAGTATCTCGTGTCAGAGTGAGTTAATGTGGCACTGTTTTCGTGTTGATATTTTACACCGACCGTGGCTTCTTCACCAAGGCGTAGCGGAAATTCAAGCGAATAAGTTGGTCTCCGCACTAGGAATACGTGTTTAATGGGAATAGTATGCAATATGCAATGAAAAGAGATGTTGAATTCTGGCCATTAGTAGCAGCTAAATAGGAAGGGGTATAAATAATAACCATAACGTCGAAGGAGGGAAAACATATGGATTTCAAAGAAATCAAAACAGACTATATGATAAGGACGAATAAAGGTGTTCCCATGTTTTATGGTGGTATTCTAATTTGGTTAATCCTTGGATTCTTGAGTTTTGTATTGCCAGAAGAAATTAATGCGTATATTTATTTGGCTTCTACTGGAGTTTTCTTTCCAGTTGGTATTTTTGTTTCTAAATTATTGGGGATTGATTTTTTTTCGAAAGACAACCCACTTTCCACTTTAGGTGGATTACTGGGTGCCTTACAATTATTATTTGCTCCCTTGCTCATAGCGGTGGGCTTTGAGCATTATGAATGGGTGCCATTTGTTGTAGGAGTATTAACAGGTGCTCATTTCCTACCATTTATGTGGTTATATGAGAGTAGAGCGATGTTATTCCAAACAATCGCTACTGTTTTAGTATCCACAATAGTAGGTTTAGTATTTATCGAAATGGCTTTAACACTTGTTCCTTTAGCGTTAAGCATTGTTTATTTTATCACCGCCATGTTAATTAGAAGAGAGGTAGCCGCATTAAAAGTACAAATTGATTCAACTGTTTCAATTTAATTTATTATGAAGATTCTTGGGAATTTGACCCGTTTTCATGGGAGACAACAGTTATATAAATTACATTTATTCCTGTATTTTTGAGGGTTCAAGTGCCTTTTCCTGACAAAGGATCTCCTAATTTATTCCGTCTGTTAGACGATTTCCTTATTCTGAATCTAATTTACATAATATAATTATGTTTCGATTGTTCATATGATTAATTTAATATGAAAGGAGAGGTAGAATGAACACATCTTTCATATTTTAAATAACTTTTTTAGTATCGAACAAGATTGTGATTGGTGGGGATTCGCTAATACCATTGTTGCTTGTTTGGGACGCTAGCTTTCATCATTAGCTATTCTATAATGAAAATAATGAAAAATGAAAAAAACTTAAAGGTTCATGAAGAATGTATGGCCATTCCATCTTTTGATTATTTTCTAAATTGGTAGTTAGGATAGTGAAAAAAGACTATACAAAATAGCAATAGCAGAAAATTGGGGGCACTACATGGGAATGTCAGATTATTATAAAAACATCCGCGAAAAAGTGGGCAATGAATTGATTTTTATGCCAAGTGTGGCTGGAATTGTTCGAAACGACCGGGATGAAATTTTATTTCAAAAGAAAGGGAATGGAGAGGGCTGGAGCCTTCCTGCAGGAGCGATTGAACCTGGTGAGACACCAGCTGAGGCTTTAGTTCGTGAAGTTCTGGAAGAAACAGGGTTAGTTGTTACTCCAACCAAGTTAGCAGGTGTATTTGGGGGAAGAAATTATCGATATACCTATCCCAATGGTCACAAAGTAGAATACAATGTTTTTTTATTTGAGTGTGAAGTTCAAAGCGGAAATTTAAATCCTATAGATTTAGAAACTGTGGAACTGCATTATTTTAAAGCGGAAAATATGCCTAAACTTGCACTGCCCTACCCTGAACAGTTATTTATTAAAAATAATGAGAATGCGTCTTATTTTGATGGGCAATTTTTTAGAAGTGAAAAAAATAATCGTAATGAATGAGCAAGGAGAATAAAATGGAACAAGAACAGTTAAAAATTTTCGATGAAAACCGAAATGTAATCGGAGTAGCAACACGGAAAGAAGTACATAAAGTGGGCCATTGGCACGAGGTATTTCATTGCTGGTTAGTAAGGAAAGATGGAGAAAAAGTCTATTTATATTTACAGTTACGGAGTGAGACGAAAAAAGATTATCCTAGTCTTTATGATATAACCGCAGCTGGTCATTTGTTAGCAGATGAATCAGTACAAGATGGAGTACGAGAGCTAAAAGAAGAGCTTGGTGTGGAGGTTTCTTTCGATGAATTAGTTTCATTAGGAATCATTGATTATTGTGTAAAGAAGGACGATTTCATTGACAAAGAAATTGCCAATATCTTCTTACTTCAAACGGATTTTGCTATCGAAGACTTTATATTGCAAAAAGAAGAAGTTGCTGGAATGGTAAAAGTTGAGTTCACTGACTTTATGGACTTGTGGTTAGGCAAATTATCAACAATAACCGTTAGTGGTTACAGAATCGACAGTGTGGGAGTTTGCTCTAAAATCCAAGAGCGAGTAGGAAAAGATCGATTTGTTCCCCATCAAACACACTTTTATCTTAATGTATTGGAAAAAATAAATACAGTGATTGAGAAAAGCAATAATGATTTGAACTACTAGGATGCATATTGTTGCCTTATTGAAAGTAGATAGAGACCGTGACGGCATTTTAGCCATCAAAATGTTAACGGAGATGTATAGAGGTACAAATACGATAGCCTTCCTTTCCAACAGGAACCCGTATGACAATACATCATATAGTAATTAGTCTAGTTTAATGGCAGTAGAAAAATTTTGATTCTTAGATAGGTGGAGATTACATGGTTAAAGCACTCCTTCATATAGAAGGATTATTTGTATTAATCTTGAGTCTTACTGTTTATGCTAATCAGGAATTTAGCTGGTTCCTATTTATAGTCTTATTGTTTTTACCTGACCTTTCAATGGTTGGTTACCTTTTCAGTAACAAAGTAGGTGCCTTTCTATATAATACCTTTCACACTTATAGTCTAGCAATTATCGTGTTGATCTTAGGGAGCATGTTACAAAATGAAACGATAATTGCGGTGGGGTTCATTCTTACTGCTCATATCGGAATGGATCGAATGTTGGGATATGGTCTCAAATACCCAACGGATTTTAAAGATACTCATTTGAATCGTATTTGATGTAGGAATTCACATAGTCTTTTAAAATATAATAATTTACGACTGTATCATGGTGTAGAGAGCTGGATTAGGGGATTGTTACTAGAGGAACTCAGGCAAGTATCCACGGATACACGCAAACAGAAAAACGACTTCGAGGTTCGAGTCGTTTTTCTATTTGTGAGTTTTCACTTTTTTCTTTTATTCATTTCCTCTGTCACAACAAATGCGAGGTCATCATTTCCAAATAGAGATAGCACACCAAGCAAAGTTTGGTCAGGAACTTCACCTGCTTCTTCTTTTGGGACGGTTAGCTGTATTGCTTCTTTGAGGGCAGGATTTTTGGCTTGATCGGGATAAGCTTTTAAATAGATTTCTTCTGGATCTAAATCGTGATTTACGCACCATTGCGCAAAAACAAGAATCATCATTTTTTCTTCACGTTGAAAGTTTTCAATAATCTTTTCTTGTAAATCCTTTTCGTACATAGCGAATTCTCCTTACTATAAGCAATCTATTCAAATTATACTCGGAAAAGGTTAATTTGAAAAAAGATTCTTTTGTTTATTTTTAGTAGGAACAGAAGATAATGAATACAGGATGTTATTAAAATTGAGAGGAGCTGTTCATAATGGGAAAAATTGAAATCGGTGAAGTTTTTACAATCAGTGATGAAAACAATGATGAACAAGAAGTTGAAGTTCTTGCGAGCATGACATTCGAAGATGTGGAATATGTGGCAGTAAGTTTTGTGGAAGATTTAAAACAAAAAAGTGATGAAGACATTGATGTCTTTTTTCTAAAGGTTGATACAGAAGGTGATTTTGCTGCAATTGAGAGTGATGATGAGTTTGAAAAAGTATCTTCGAAGTTTGATGAAATGATGGATGAAGAAGATGCGGCGGAAGAAAATTGAGAGCTTTGAATGCTCTCTTTTTTTATCCGCCATCGTTATTTCTTTGATGCAATATTTAAAAAGGCATTATTTTTCCCTTAAAATACGAAAGCCGTTATCAATTTTTTCAAAACCGATGCGAGGATAATAATCCATGGCTATTGGTGATGACAGCAATAATAACGTAACCTCATTGGTAAGTTTACTTTGCAACAATCGAACCAATTTTTTACCGATTCCCCGCTTCTGGTAAGCTTGATCGACTGCTAAGTCAGACAAATAGCAGCAATAGCTAAAATCAGTAATAGCTCTAGCCACTCCAACAAGCTTATTTTTCTCCCAAGCAGTAATTAATAGATCTCCATTTTCAAGCATCCGTTGTAAGCGTGGTAAGTCTTCAATTGGTCGACGAATCCCAGATTTTTCAAAAAGGATTGAAATTTGTTCGGCAGTAATCATCTCATTTACTTTATAAGTAATCTCACTTAACTCTTGCATTTTAGCTCCCCCTTATTATTGATAATTGAATTATAAAAAAACTCTGGCATCATTAAAAGGGTCAGATATAATATATTTAACCATGCCAGATAATGAAGGAGTAAGTTGAATGTTTGAAATCCCAATCGTTATTGATCAAGACGGTAATAACCCAATATATCTACAAGTGTATGAGGCTATTAAACTTGAAATCCAAGCAGGAAGGATGCCTCCGGGTACTAAGTTGCCATCAAAAAGAAAGCTTGCTCAGCATTTACAGATTAGCCAAACAACGGTAGAAACAGCGTATGAGCAATTAATGGCGGAAGGATATGTCGATAGTTTTCCAAGGAAAGGGATTTTTGTTAAAGAACTAAATAGCGATTTATTCTCAGTTACTAATAAAATTCCATTTAGGGAAAACGATACTGTACAACCCCAAAAGGAGAAAGTTCAGTACGATTTTAGTCATGGAGGGATTGCTTTAGAAGCATTTCCATATTCCATATGGAGAAAGCTAAGTGTTCAAAGCTTATATGAAGAGGAGAGTTCCTTATTTCTAAATGGTGAGCGCAATGGTGAAGCGGGGCTTAGAGAAGAATTGGCTTCTTATTTATACCAATCTAGAGGAGTGATTTGTACACCAAATCAAATCGTTCTTGGTGGAGGTACTCAATTTTTAATAGGTTTGTTGACGATGATGATTGGAAAAGATGCAATCTATTCAATGGAAGAACCAGGATTTCATCGAACTAGGCAGGTTTTTAAAGACCAAGGAGTGAAACTAATACCCATCCTGCTTGATCAAGATGGAATGGATATTAAAAAGTTATCCGAGAGCAAAGCAAAAGTAACCTATGTGACACCTTCTCATCAATTTCCAATTGGAATGGTCATGCCAATTAAGAGAAGGATGGAACTTATTCATTGGGCAGTTGAGAACAATGGCTTTATTATTGAAGACGACTATGATGGTGAATTTCGCTACAAAGGGAAACCCATTCCGTCTTTACAAGGATTGGATTCAAATGGAAAGGTTATCTATTTAGGAACTTTTTCGAAATCATTGATACCGTCAATAAGGATTAGCTATATGGTTCTGCCAGTTTCTTTATTAGAGGTTTATCACCGACATTTTACAATTTATAAGCAAACGGTTTCCCGAATTCACCAACATACCCTTTGGCATTTCATGAAAAACGGGCATTGGGAAAGGCACTTAAACAGAATGAGAACAGTTTATCGTAAAAAGCAGGAAGTGCTAGTATTGATGATTAAAAAGTTGCTGGGAAAACGAGTTAGTATGATCGGGGAGGAAGCGGGGTTACATGTCTTATTAAGGGTAAACAATCAAATGACTGAAACAGAACTAATTGAACGAGCAGCTAAGTTTGGGGTTAAGGTTTACCCTACTTCAATTTATTATGAAGAACAAAAGGCTGAAAAGGAGACGGTCATTTTGCTAGGTTTCGGTGGATTATCCGAAGCGGAGATTCAAGAAGGAATTCGATTGTTAGCGAAAGCTTGGTTTGATGATTAAAGGTAGTTGTGCTCGAAATAGGTTCAATTTTTCAGATAGATGTTTCTATTTATTCAGAAACTACTACCATCTATAGTAAAATATTCCTACTTTCTTTAGTGAAAACGACGAATATGACAAATCTACAGGTAAATTGTCATAATTCCTTATGAGTTGTAATCTTTCTCATAGAATAACAAGAAAATGTAACTGAATCGTTCTGTAACTATAGGACGAACCCGTGATAGAGTAACAACATACAAAAAAATAGGAGGTAGTACACATGAGAGCAATGTTCAAAAAAAAGTTTTTAATAGCTTGTGTGGCTACATTCACTTTGATCGGGTTAGAGAATGTTACAGTCGAGGCGGTTAGTGCTGATTCGATTGTGAAAGAGAATAGTAATAAAGAACTTGATAACCAAGTTGATATACAGGAAGACATTACAATTCTTGAAGAGTGGATGAGCCAAAATGAAAACTCTGAGGAACCGAAAGTTGTCGAAATGCAATCTTCTAGGGCAGAGACAGAGGTTTCTAGTAAAAAAACGGTACCAGAGGTTGAAAAGGATATTGAACCAAGACTGAATTTATCTAATGGAGAACGAGATTTACTGAATCGATTAGTAGAGGCAGAAGCAAAAGGGGAATCTTACGAGGGGAAAGTGGCTGTTGCGACCGTGGTCATAAATCGAGTAAAATCTTCACAATTTCCAGACACAGTTTCTGGCGTGATTAATGAGGTTGTAGGAAGTGCATATGCATTTTCTCCCGTTCAGAATGGTGAAATCAATAAACCAGCATCAGAAGAAGCAAAGCAAGCTGTAGAGGAAGCTTTAACAAGTGAAGACGTTTTAAATGGGTCGATTTATTTTTATAATCCTGACATTGCAACCGACGAATGGATTCGGACAAGAGAAATTGTAGCAACGATTGGGAATCATGTTTTTGCAATTTAGGATGTGATTAATAACGACTTTTTCGATTCGATGAATGGCTAGGAAAAATCAAAGATAGTGCAGGTACCTAACGTTAGGTAACCTGTTTTTTTTAGGTTGATTTATCTGTATTTTCTATAAATTAAATAGTTTTTATGATAAAATATCAGTCAATCTTTTATTAGAAGACTGGGAATGCAGTCAGTTTATGGGGAGGTTTATTTTAAGATGGCATATGAAAAAGGTTGTCCATTTTGTAACCCAAAAATAGATGAAGAACAGAACATTAGATTTGAAAATGTGTCATGTTATTTCTTACAACACAATAAGGAACAAGGGATTTTGGAAGGATCTGGGGTTATTGTTCCGAAAAAACACCATGCTAATGCTTTTGAATTAACACAAGAAGAATGGGTGGATACTTATGATTTACTACAAAAAGCGAAAGTGTACCTGGATGAAAATTTTCAACCAGATGGGTATACGCTTGGCTGGAATGTTGGAGAAGTATCAAATCAAACGATTTTACATAGTCATTTTCACGTAATTCCGAGATATAATGATGAGCCATTAGCTGGAAAAGGGATTCGCTATTGGTTGAAACAACAAGAAAATAAACGTGAAAAGTTGCGAAAATAACGCTGGTGGGTGGTATTAATTGGAAGGTGGCAGGCACCATCCAATTTTCTGGGAGGTGAAAGAGTGTTAAAGGTTATAAAGTTTATTATGGCTTGTGTTGTGGTTGTTTTGGGGATTTATAGTTTAATGACCAATAACAATTTTTTGTTACCATATATGATGTGGATTCTTGGAGTGTTTATCTTTATCAGTGGGATTATAGAGCTACAAGAAGGACGAAACACAATGGGGTATTTTAACTTTGCAGCAGCCGGGTTTATTTTGATTGTCTCATTGGTTTACTAAATTCTTCTGTAGTAATAGTTTGTTAAAAAGCCATTCTATTCTTGTAATAAAATCGTCAAAAGTAGATCACAACAAGACTCTAGCGTGTATTTCTATCTGAATTCACGCTTTTTCCGATGTATTGAGAAAAAACAAACTATAAAGGGCTTAGCTAACTATCGTATTCCTATTATTTACTCATATAATAATGATAGAGGGAGGCGGGGGAAAGTTGCTTAGTAATATGGATATCCAGTATAAAAATGATATTTTAGAGACTATTATTGATAGTGCGTATGAATGGATTGTGGTCGTTGATACGTACGGTGAAATTGTCTATATGAATAAGAATTATTGTCAGTTCCTTGAGATTGATCGAAATGATGCGATTGGCAAGCATGTAACTGAAGTCATTGAGAATTCACGTATGCATATAGTTGCTACTTCTGGAAAAGAAGAGATTGCTGATTTGCAGTATATTAAAGGAAATTACATGATTGCCAACCGGATACCAATTTTCTCGGAAGGGAAATTAATAGGTGCTTTAGGAACCGTTATTTTTCGAGATACGAAAGAATGGAATAAAATGAATTCTCATATTAAAAGTTTGATGCCTAAATTACAGACATACCTTCAAGATTGGGATGAAAACAGTGGAGCAAAATATACGCTACAAGACATAAAATCAGTTTCACAACCAATTACCGACTTAAAAGAGAAGGTAAAGAATATTGCTTCAGGAGATATTTCTGTCTTAATTCGCGGCGAGAGTGGGACTGGAAAAGAGCTTTTTGCTCACAGCATCCATCAGTTGAGCGCCCGAAGTCATCAACCGTTTATTAAGGTCAATTGCGGAGCGATTCCTGAGCATTTACTGGAATCGGAGTTATTTGGCTACGAAGAAGGGGCATTTACTGGAGCCAAAAAGGGTGGAAAGAAAGGGAAGTTTTTGCTTGCACATGGGGGGACGATTTTTCTAGATGAGATTGGAGACATGCCTTTAAACATGCAGGTTAAGCTTTTGCGTGTGTTACAAGAAAAGGAAGTTGAACCAGTGGGATCAGTCAAACCGCTTGCCGTAAATGTTCGGGTAATTGCAGCCACCAACCGCCCATTAGAAAAAATGATTGAAGAAAAGCGTTTCCGCGAAGACCTTTTTTATCGAATTAATGTAATTACCCTTAAAATTCCTCCATTACGAGACCGACCAGAGGATATTATCCATCTAACCGACTATTTTTTAGATAAAATTTCAATGCGTGCTGGTAAACGGATTACAATGATTGACGAGGAAGTACGAAACGTATTTTATCAGTACAACTGGCCTGGCAATTTACGCGAGTTAGAAAATGTGATTGAAGCGGCTGTCCATTTAGCAGAAGGAGACCGGATTACTCTTAGGGCGTTGCCAGATTCGCTTACTGGTGATCCGAAAATTTTAATAGGACAACTTTCATTAAAAGAAATTCTTGAAGAAACGGAGAAGCGTATTATCGTAACAACGTTGGAACAGGTAAATCAAGATAAACAAAAAGCAGCGAAAGCACTTGGAATTAGCAAGTCCAGTATGTATGAAAAAATAAAAAAGTACGCGCTAGAATAAAGTGTAACTTCATTCAGTAGGGGTTTTCTCCTTTTCACACTGAATGTTCGTCACGTATAGCCTGATTTATTTTACTAATAGTTAAAGCCCTAAGAAAATCTAATTTCACCCAATCGGCTTTTGGATATTCAAGTGATCCCCCACTTATCCTTTTTGCGTCTTACTCAAGACATGAAGTGGGGGGTTACAGCTTACTGCCAAGTTCTTAATAGGGGTTAAAATTTATAACTGTCAATGCAATACAAATTCCAGAAACTCGGAACGGATTCCGAATTTCTGGAATTTTTTATTTGATATGTGTAGGACTGGGGTTTATCCCATTCTTGTAAACTAGTATTCCAGTTTTCTGGAATAGATAGGACGCAGAATACATGGTTTCAATGACTTTTACAGTTTGGCACGGTGCTTGCATATATAAAAGTGAATAAAAATTTGCCTTGGTGAAGGGAGGTTTGCAAGCGGTTACAATTTGATGGGTGTTAGATCGTGATTAATTTGGTAAAGGGGGAAAAGCAATGTTAAGTATGATTGGCCTGATTGGTGGATTAATTCTTTTAATTTATTTGACGATGAAAGGCATGAATTTACTAGTTGCAGGTCCGTTGTGTGCTTTATTTGTCGCGGTTTTAAGTGGGCTTCCTTTATTCCCACAGCAAGTTGCCGATGGGGAAGCAAACTTAGTCGCTAATTACATGAGTGGATTTGCAGGGTTTGTGACCTCTTGGTACTTAATGTTCTTATTAGGTTCCATTTTTGGAAAGGTCATGGAAGACAGTGGTGCGGCAGACAGCGTATCGAAATGGGTTGTAGAAAAGTTGGGAATGAAACAAGCGGTTCTTGCTGTTGTGGCTGCTTGTGCAATTTTAACTTATGGTGGAGTAAGTTTATTCGTCGTAGCTTTTTCAGTTTATCCAATGGCACTGAGCCTTTTCAAACAGGCCGATTTGCCACGCCGATTTATTCCGGCGGCATTAGCACTCGGGTCTGTAACCTTTACGATGACTTCTGCAGGTTCACCAGAAATTCAAAACTGGATTCCGATTGAATATCTCGGAACCTCTCCGTATGCCGGATGGGAAGTGAGTTTAATTGTAGCTGTATTTATGGCTGTATTCGGCTACTGGTGGTTAAAACACATGATTAAGAAGGCGATTTCAAAAGGAGAAAGATTTGTAGGGCGTGAAAATGATCCTGTTGTGGAGAATAAAGAACTTCCAAATCCGTTAACAGGTCTAATTCCATTGATTGTTGTTTTAGTCATTTCCTTTGTCTTCCATGATAGCTTGGCACAATCAGCGCTCATTATCGCGCTCTTAGGAGGAGTCATTTCAACTTATTTGTTGAACAGAAAGTATTTTAAATCGTTTTGGAATGCAGTTTCAGATGGTACAATGGGGGCATTGGTTGCAATCGGTAACACTGCGGCGGTTGTCGGATTTGGCGGAGTTGCGAAAGCTGTTCCGGCATTCCAAACCGCAGTAGATGCCATGACCAATATTCCTGGTAGTCCTTTAATTGGTGGAGCGATTGCGGTAAGTGTGATTGCAGGTATGACAGGTTCTGCTTCTGGTGGGCAGGCGATTGCCTTACCATTACTTGCCCCGCATTACATGGACTTAGGTGTCAATCCGGAAGCTTTGCACCGTACTGTAGCGATTTCGTCTGGGGCACTAGATTCATTGCCGCATAACGGATATGTTGTTACGACTATTCGCTCGATTTGTGGAGAGTCTCACCAAGATGCTTACTGGGCGGTAGGGGCTTTAACGGTCATTATTCCACTTATTGGACTCGCAGCGGCAATTATTCTATTTTCATTTGGTTTTGGAATTTAACGTAGCAGGAAGGCGGTATGACGGTGGTTGAACAAAAAGTAGTTTTTATTACGGGAGCAGCAAGAGGAATTGGTTTTGAAATTGGTAAAACATTTGCCGAAAGTGGAGCGGCCGTTGTGCTGACGGACTTGGATGAAACAGGTGTGGCTGAAGCGGCCGAGAGCCTTAGACAGGATAATCTGGAGGCTTTGGGAATTAAGTGCGATGTCACTAATGAAGGCGAGCTTAAGGAGGCCTTGAACAAGGCGGTCGAAGCATATGGTAGGCTCGATGTTTTAATAAATAACGCTGGCCTTCAGCATGTGGCAGCAATCGAAGATTTTCCAAAGGAAAAATTTGAACTTTTGCTGTCGATTATGTTGACAGCTCCTTTCACTGCGATTAAGCATGTTTTTCCGATTATGAAAAAACAAGGGTATGGTCGAGTCATTAATATGGCATCAATTAATGGTTTAATTGGTTTTGCTGGGAAAGCGGCATATAATAGTGCGAAACACGGGGTAATTGGTTTAACAAAAGTTGCTGCCCTTGAGGGAGCTGAACATGGAATTACGGTCAACGCGGTTTGCCCTGGTTATGTTGATACGCCACTTGTTCGAAATCAAATGGAAGATCTAGCAAAGACAAGAAATGTCCCATTAGAACGAGTCCTTGAAGACGTTTTGTATCCTTTAGTACCACAAAAGAGATTACTAGATGTACAGGAAGTGGCCAACTATGTCATGTTCCTAGCAAGTGAGCATGCCAAAGGAATCACCGGTCAAGCTTGCGTAATAGATGGCGGATATACAGCACAATAAGCTAAAATTGGAAGATAACTGGATGGTGCCTGGCACCATCCAGTTATTGGAATGTGAGGTTTTGTCTAAGATGCTGGAAAACCCAAAGGATACGATTGTAAAAGGCTCTTATTGGGTTAAAATCGGTTTCTAGTTTTAACAATAATTTATTCAAAACAGCCTTTATTAAAAAATGAGGAATAGAAATGGGTATTAATTTTCATGATGGTAAAAACCGTCACACGTATACGACAAGGATTGCGAATGATTCCTGGATGGAAGCGGTTAAAAAAATAGTTTCAATTGAAAAGGTTACCAACGCAGCGGATATCGGATGTGGCGGTGGGATTTATGTCAGGCTTTAGCTGATATGGGCGTTCCATGTATTGTTGGCGTTGATTTTTCTCAATCAAATCTTGATGGTGCTGTAGAGAACTGTAAGGACTATAAAAATATTTATTTCAAACATGGGAATGCTTTTGATACTTTGTTAGAAGAGAATAGATATGATCTTGTTTTGGCAAGGGCGCTTATTCATCATCTCCGAAATATAGAATTCTGTTTTAAAGAAGCACATCGGATTTTAAAGCATGGAGGGGTCTACTTTGTGCAGGATCGGACACCTGAGGATTGTTCTTTACCTGGGGATCTAGAACATATAAGAGGATATATCTTTGAACGGTTTCCAAGTTTACTTGAAAAAGAGAAAGTTCGCCGACACAAGAGTGAGATTGTGAAGGAAAGCTTAATTTCAGTTGGCTTTACTGAGATAAAAGAAGTTCGGTTATGGGAAACCAGACAAGTTTATGAAACGAAAGACCAACTTTTACAGGACCTTCGGGAAAGAACAGGGAGAAGTATTTTACATGAATTAAGTGACCGGGAACTAAATGAACTTATTGATTTTATGGATCGGATCATTACAGTAGAAGGGCCAATTGTTGAAAAAGATAGATGGACAATTTGGAAGGCTGTAAAATAAGATGATTTTTCTTGAGTGAGATTTTTCATAATATAATTATGTAAACCAACATACTCTCAGTAATTCATAGAGTCCATCTGTTAACAGAACATAGTTACACGCTACAAAAAACAGGAGTAGACTACAATTTCCTTTGAGGTAGTCTACTCTAAGTAATCTTTACTTCCTAATAAGTAAGGATTTTTTTGTTTTGACCGATCTATGGATAGGAGGACCAATTTCAGGAGGTTAATCTTAAGAATCGTGAACTTGTTGATCTGTTTAAAAGGAATCAAAAACATAAGGAAGATTCATATTTTAGTTGATGTTTTTCTAGTGAATAAAATATATTTTTAAGCATTTGAATAGTAAGAAAAATGGTAGAATTAGTTAGAATCTGCACATAGATGTAGTTTAGAGTGCCACCCAAAGTTAAAACACAAGACTATTGGATGAATGGGGATGGAAAGATACAGCACCGATTTTAATATTAAATCCATGGAGATCAGTTTGAGCCATCGACTCGACTGGTGGAGGTGAGGAGGCCGCAGTCACTTTCCACTGCTTCTGGATCTTTTCCCTAAAAAGAAATCGAATTATGGAAAGGGAACGGGTATTACTTCACCTTGGATTAAACAAAGACTTAAGTAGTATAGGAGATAGTCAATATGTTAAACGATAAATATCCAACATTAGAAACAGAACGCTTACTGCTTAAATTATTAACACTTGAAGATGTGAATGAAGTATTCACTCATTTTTCAAACCCATTGGTAACAAGGTTTATGGATATTGAACCATGTAAAAGCATAGAAGAAGCTGAAGAAGTGATTCAATATCATCTTAAGGATGAGGGATGTAGGTGGGGAATTTTTAAAGAAGATTCTCAGTTTATCGGCACTGTGGGTTTTCATCATTTGCGGGCCAAGAAAGATGAGACAATTGCCGAAATTGGTTTTGATCTATCCAATCAGTATTGGGGGCAGGGTTTAATGGTTGAAGCATTAACAAAAGTTTTATCATTCGGGTTTAGCAAAATGAACTTAACTAAAATAGATGCGACCGTGGATCCTGCAAACGAAAGATGTATTCACCTATTAAATAAACTGGATTTTGCATGTGGGATTGAACTTCAAGAGGATCACTTACTCTATTATTACTTAAAAAATCCTTCCAGGAGGCAATTCAAACATGAAAGATATTTACTGTGATGAAATTTTGAGTGGCAAAAAAAAAGTAGAGGTTGTGCTTGAAACAGACAACGTTCTATCCTTTCATCATATTCGCCCCTACTACGAACATCATATTGTAGTGATACCAAAAAAACATCTAACATCCATTTATGGAGTGAAACGGGGTGACATGCTTATTATGGTAGAGATTTTTGAAGTATTGCAGCAAATCTCCGCAAAAATGAATGCTGAATTTGGAGCCTGTACAGTGTCAACCAACGTTGGTGACTACCAAACGACAAAACATATGCACTGGCATGTGCGCTACGGAGAAAAGATTAGGTAAGGGTCCCTATTGAATTTAGTAGAAATCAGTTTGGAAATTGTAGAGTAGAAACTAATTGCCTTCTATAAAGCTATTTTGAAATTTTACTATTATCAAGCTAAAATGAAACAAGGCTCAAGTTATCGGCTCTGAGCCTTGAGTGAATGCAGTTTTTCATTGACCTTCATGTAAAACATTTGTTGCACTTAGAAGGTTTCCATTGGGATCTTTAAACCCGAAGCCGCCGTACCCATTTTTAGGATGAATATTTAGGGGGCCGACTTCAATGTTTTTTTCTTTTAGCCATTGATAAAAATCTTGTAATCTGGGTGTGTAGAAATCAATAACGCTGTGAACGACACCAGTATTGGTATTTTTAAAAGAGGTGCCTTGTGTGGTTTCCGTTTCTACCAAAAAGAATGTTGGGACACCTTCCTTTTTAAACGTTAGCATCGCATTCTTTTCTCCCTTGAATTCGAGTTCAACTCCAAGCACGTCCATATAGAAGTTAACAGACTGCTCAAGATTGATCACGGGTATTTCAATGGTTGCAACATGTGAAATAAATGTAGAACTTGACATTTTTACCTCCTAAATTGAACTTTTAAAAGTATTCTACATAAAGATAGGAATATCCTTTGCAAGTCCAGGAATTAATCTAGTCGTGTATGGACCCTTTCGCCTTGTACCCAGACTTCACGAATGTTTTCAGGTGATGCTAGATACATAATTTTTTGGAACACATCTAAGAGATTTTCACTTTCATCAAATATCGGCAGTTTTGCAGACATCAAAAAAGGATCAATAATTTGGACATCCCAAGCATAGTTCTCCTCTATACGACCTATAGGCAGACTTAAACTTTCGCCACCGCCTGCTGTTGCTAGATAAAACGCTTCATTAATCGTAATACGAGAATTTTCTCGACCGCGCTTTTCTGGAGGGAGAGCTGTGTTGACACCATCTTCTAGCATTCGTGACGAAATTACTGTTTGGCGAGCATTGTCAAAGAGACTAGGTGAGAAGCCTCCCGAGATATCGGAACCCAAACCAATTTCTACTCCTTTTGACTGCAAATGAGCAAGTGGGAGCACACCATTTCCAAAGTATGCATTTGAAACAGGGCAATGGCTGATTGCAGTTCCTGTTCTTGCGAAAAGTTCAGCATCCTCTTCCTCTAAGAATATACAATGCGCCATAACCGATTTCTCCTGTAAGAGTCCAAAATCATGTAAAGCAAAGGCGTCGTTCTTATCGAAGCGTTCCTTTACAAATTGATGGGCCCAGTCGCTCTCGCTGCAGTGGGATTGAATATGTGTGTCATATTTCTTTGCGAGTTCCCCTAAACCTTTTAAGGCATCGTCCGTACAGCTTGGAATAAAACGTGGGGTGACAACTGGATATACTCCTTGCTTGGTGGAACTTGCTAGTTTTTTTACCGCTAAAATAAATTCTTCTGTATCAGCCAGAGCAGTTTTTGAATCATAGTCGCGATAGTAATCAGGGTTTTGTTTAGAATCATCCATTACAACTTTTCCTACTAATCCGCGTTGCCCCTTTCTAGCGCATATTTCTGCAAGGATTAAACTTGCTTCTTTATGGACAGTTGCAAAATAAAGTGCGGTTGTTGTGCCATTTGCTAATAGTGTATTTACGACTTCCTCGTAAACGGTTTGAGCAAAATTGGTATCGGAAAACTTTGCTTCAATAGGGAAAGTATATGTGTTTAACCATTCATAAAGGGGGAGATCAAGTGCAGTTCCAGATTGAGCCCATTGTGGTGCATGGACATGCAAGTCAACAAAGCCAGGGAAAAGAAATTGCCCTTCAGGGACTTTGTGGAAACTAGGATCATTTTGATAGGTTTCCAGTAAAGCTTGATAGTCCGGGGAGTCTGGGGAGACAATTTTTTCAATCAATCCATCATTCCCAATGAAAAATAAATGGTCTTTTAGTACTTTAACCACTTTTGGTGAAGCGCTAGTGAAAGCAGTGCCTAGAAAAATAATCGTACGATTGATCATGTTTAACACCTCAATGTTCGTTTTTGGTTAGTATGTTCCAATTGTATTGGAATTTTTTATGAAAGTCTATCGGATTTAACACTGATGCGTAATTATAGGAGGAGATTGAATGATTATCCGTGAAATTAATGAACAGGATGCACTTGCTCTTGGAAATTTAATAAGACAAGTCGAAAACGAATCTGAATTTATGCTGATGGAACCAGGTGAAAGAAAAATTGACGTGGAACAGCAAAAAAAGTGGATAAAGTCCATGCAAAATCAAGAAAATTCAACGATTATTGTTGCAGAAAAGGACAATCATTTACTTGGCTATCTCCTGGTGATTGGGGGGAGTGCTAAACGAAATCAGCATTCTGCTTATATTGTGATTGGTATATTAAAAAAATATCGGGGTCAAGGAAATGGAAAAAAACTATTTGCGTACTTAGACAAATGGGCGACTGAGCATAAAATTCACAGGTTGGAGCTAACGGTGGTTAAGGACAACGAAAGTGGAGTTAAACTTTATAAAAGGATGGGATTTAAGATAGAAGGCTTGAAAAAACATTCCCTCTTTATAGAAGGGCGCTTTCGAGATGAATATTACATGGCAAAGCTACTATAAAAGATTGAACGAGCGTTATGCGCTGTTTTGTTTTGTTCGGGAGCATCCATAAGTACCAATCAACATGAGAACGATCATCGTGAAACCAACGCTAAATACAGGGATTGGCAAATTATTGCTATAGATAATCCCCATCGTTCCTACTAATCCTGAGATAACAAACCAAAAAGCACCATTCTTATTCAAATCATTCTCAGCAAATAAAACAGCATCAAAGGTTGCCAGTGCAAAAAAACCTGGATAAAACAACGCATGGTCAAAATGGACCGTGCTTAAAGCCTCTCGAGCATGTCCATTTAAAGATAGCATTAAAGCCAAGTTGATATTGGCGAGCTTATTAATTATGTTTTCTATGACCAACAAGGTGATTCCTTTTGCGAATTGTTTATTGTAAATTTGCCCAAATCCAGGGATTACAAAGGATAACAAAGCTGCGATAAACCTATTTTTCAAAAGTGGTCCCCACCCTATTATTCCGTTTAATACAAGTATGCATAAACAAGGGAAGGTTTATGTCTGAGAAATAAATTATATGGATTTTACTTTTTATTAATTTCAAGGGAAATGAGAAGCAATCATTAATAAGCTAACAGGACTACTATTTTAAAAAATTGTGTTGTATAATATTCTGAATATTAACTAAACAATGCGGGGACTATGGAGAAGGAGTGAATTTTTCTTGTTAGAACAGTTCGAAGTGAATATCCCCTCGTTTAATCAGCAACGAGTGATTCGTGTGTATTTACCGCCTAATTACAAAACAACAAATAAACATTTTCCTGTCTTGTACATGCATGATGGACAGTATTTGTTTCGAGATGAAGATACGAAACAAGGAGTTAGTTGGCGAATTGCTGAATACTTGGATAAAAGTGGTTATGAGATCATCGTTGTAGGAATTGATTGCGCGAGGGGGTTGGGGCGTGTTGATGAATACGGACCTTGGGAGAATGATTTTATTCGTGAAAGAATCAATGGAGAAAAAGGTATTGTTGGGGGACTTGGGGACGTATATGTAGATTTTATTGTAAATGAGCTTAAACCATCCATCGATAAAAAGTATCGAACGGACACTGAAGATACTTCTATGGCTGGGAGTTCAATGGGTGGGTTAATTACACTTTATGCAGCATGCAAATATCCGACCATTTTCAAGAAGTTGGCTTGTTTGTCTTCGGCATTTTGGTTTAATGAAGAAAAATTGAAAAAGCGGATTGAAATGACCGATTTTGATTCTATCAAAAAACTTTATATTGATATCGGTACAAATGAAGATACAGGAAGAATGAGCAGTGAAGAATACCTTGCTTGCAATTTATGGGCTTATGGACTTTTAAAAGAGAGAGTGTCAAAACTTAAATTTACCATTGTCGAGAATGGAGTACATTCCGGTGAAGCATGGAGAGAACGTTTTCCAAGAGTGATTGAATTTCTTTATGGGGGTTGAGCACATTCAACTATAAATCTAAAAACACCTCTTGAGATTGGAATGCTTACTTATAATATGTAGCTCTTTTCGATAATTATGGGGAAATTAATCGCTTGAATTATCGCAAAGAGCCATTAAATTAAAATAAGACAAAAATGCAATGAAGGGATGAGTGAGAAGAAAAATGGATCCACTTTTTATAGACTTTCCTGAAGAGTTTACAACAGAGCGTTTGCTCATACGTATACCGCGTCCTGGAGATGGGCAGGCCGTTTATCAAGCTATTCGTTCTTCGATGAAGGATTTAAGACCTTGGATGCCGTTCGCCCGAAAGGAACAAACCGAAGAAGAGGTTGAATTGAATATTAGACAAGCTCATATAAATTTTTTAAAGCGTGACGATTTAAGATTGCTCGTTTTTCTAAAAGAAACAGGTGAGTTGGTTGCCTCATCTGGACTACATCGCATTAATTGGTCGGTCCCGAAGTTTGAAATCGGTTATTGGATTGACAGCCGTTTTAGTGGTCAAGGATTTATGTCGGAAGCTGTCGAGGGGATTACAGAGTTTGCCTTTCAAGAACTAAAAGCACGTCGGGTAGAAATTCGTTGTGATGCCAAAAACGTAAAAAGTCGAGCGATTCCAGAGAGGTTAGGTTTTACCTTAGAAGCTACTTTGATAAATGATGATGTCTCCGTGGATGGGAAGGAATTGAGAGACACATGCATTTATTCAAAGGTTAGATAAAGTGGACGTGAATTATTGAATTTCGATTCACTGTTAAGCATAGCAATAGTGCTATGCTTTTTTAGACGGAAAGGAAGTTGAGGGAGAAGGAGTGGAATTCGATTATGGAAAGATTGAACCCAGTTGATGCTGCAAGGCAGTTCGTTGCGACTTATTTTCCCACTTGTGCGGGTGCTATTTTAGCTGGAAGTGCTGTGCGAGGAGAAGCTACAGAAACGTCTGATCTTGATGTTGTGGTTTTTGATCCAAATTTAATGAATGCTTACCGTGAATCTTTAATCGCGTTTGAGTGGCCCATAGAGGTGTTCGTTCATAACTTCTCTTCTTATAAGGAATATTTTAAGAGTGATTGTAAGCGAGCGAGGCCGTCATTACCGAGAATGGTTTCAGAAGGACTCATTTTAATAGACAATGGAAAAATGGAAGGAATAAAACGAGAAGCTCAAACGCTTTTAAAACATGGGCCGGAAGAGTGGACACAAGAGGACATTCAACTAAAGCGTTATTTCATCACAGACGTTTTAGATGACTTTATTGGTAATCGAGATCGTGCTGAGGATTTGTTTATTGCGAACGCACTAGCTGAGTTAGTAAGTGAATTTGTTTTGCGCACAAATCGAAAGTGGGTGGGCACATCGAAATGGTTGCTACGTTCAATACGCCAGTTTGATGAAAATTGGACAAATGAATTTGTTGCTGTTTTTGACACTTTTTACCGTACTGGAGAAAAAGAACAAGTAGTTCATTTCGTAGAAAAAACTTTAGAACCTTATGGTGGCAGACTCTTCGAGGGATTTGCCCTCGGAAAAAGTGAGCAATAAATCTCCTGTAGAATAATTTTCCATTTATGGGTTTTATTTATAGGTGCCAGGCACCATCCAGAATTTGGGTGGTGCCTGGTTTTTGTTTTGTGATGTGTGTTATCAATGGAACTGAAATATTTTCCTTTTTATCAACTTTTTTAAGATTACATACTTATTCGTGATAATTTCAGCAAAACTTTTGCAAACTAAGTGCAGTATTTGTTAGGGTTATAAAGTCTGACTTCTGCTATCGTAAGCAGGGTGCCCCATACATATAGAACGTATAGAAAGGAACATTCGATGAAAAAGATATCAAACGTATTCTGGATCTCTGTAGCGATTGTCCTTGTTGCGGTGTTGTTTGGTGTACTCGCACCAGATACCTTTGAAACCATGACAGGTAACATTCAAGCGTTTCTGACCTCTGCTTTTGGTTGGTATTATTTAATTTTAGTGACTGTTATTACGATTTTTTGCTTGTTTCTCATTTTCAGTCCAGTTGGTGCGATTCGTTTAGGGAAATCTGATGAAAAACCTGAATTTACTCGTGCTTCCTGGTTTGCGATGTTATTTAGTGCTGGGATGGGAATTGGTCTAGTGTTCTGGGGCGCTGCTGAACCACTATCACACTTTTTGACACCTCCATTGGCGGAGGGTGGTTCGAATGCTGCCCATAAAGAGGCTTTAAGATACGCATTTTTCCATTGGGGGATCCATGCGTGGGCAATCTATGCACTTGTGGCATTGGCGCTTGCTTACTTCCAATTTCGAAAAGGTGAACCGGGGTTAATTTCAGCCACTCTAAAACCTGTCCTTGGAAAAAGTATGGATGGTTGGCTTGGTACGATTGTTGATGTACTGGCTGTTTTTGCAACTGTCGTTGGTGTGGCCACTACATTAGGGTTTGGGGCATCACAAATTAATGGTGGTTTATCTTATTTGATGGGAATTCCAAATAACTTCACGGTTCAATTAATTATCATTTCAGTTGTAACGGTCCTATTTATGATATCAGCTGCATCAGGGTTAGGAAAAGGAATTAAGATTTTAAGTAACGCAAATATGTTTTTAGCTGTTGCGCTTTTAATTTTAATGTTCATTGTAGGGCCAACGATTCTAACCTTAAATATGTTCACGGACTCTTTGGGAGGTTATATTCAAAACATCATCCAAATGAGTTTCCGCATAGCACCTTTAAATGAAGAGCAACGTGGGTGGATTAACTCTTGGACGATTTTTTATTGGGCATGGTGGATTTCATGGTCTCCATTTGTTGGTATTTTTATTGCCAGAGTATCAAGAGGTCGAACGATTCGAGAGTTTATGATTGTAGTACTTTTGCTTCCGTCTCTTGTTAGCTTTTTCTGGTTTGCGGTATTTGGAAATGCTGCGATTGAGGTTCAAAATGCTGGAGCAATTGATTTATCTCAATTCGCGACAGAGGAAGTCCTGTTTGCGGTATTTGGTGAATATCCGATGACGACACTCTTATCAATTGTAGCTGTAGTGCTTGTTAGTACTTTCTTTATTACTTCAGCCGATTCAGCAACATTTGTATTAGGAATGCAAACAACATACGGTTCGTTGACACCACCAAACAGAGTAAAATTCACATGGGGAATTGCGCAATCTATGGTTGCAATTATTTTGTTATATAGTGGTGGGTTACAAGCTTTACAAAATGCACTAATTGCTGCGGCATTTCCGTTTTCGTTCATTATGTTGTTAATGATGGTTTCACTATTCCGATCACTAACCCGAGAAAAGAAAGAACTGGGTTTATATCATAAGCCTAAGCCGCGTAAAAAACAAACGGAAGTAACTAGGAGCAATCCATAACTCCGGCAGAGACTGATTCTTTTGAATTGGTCTCTTTTTTTTGAGTGAAAAAGATTTTTTAGCTCCTATTTCAATCACAGGTAGATTTTGCTTATTTTTTAAAATCTGATTAAGTCTGCTTTTAATATTGATGCAGGCAATAAGCAAGCTTAAAATGAACGTTTTTCGAAAAATTGGAGAGTTATGAATGTAAATAAATTGTAAATTCATTGACTGTCACAATGTATTAGTGTACTATTCAATTAGTACACTAATACATTGTGAGGGGATAAAGGGATGAATCCAATAAAGGGTTTAATAAAAAAGGATTTTCGAATTACACGTAATTTGTTTTTTACATGGGCTGGAGCAATTATTTTGGCCATGGGCGCGGGGGTCGGACTGTCTGCATATACCTCACAGCCAGCTGGGACGTTGCCGGTCATTTTTTTACTAGGTCTAGTTCATATTGTGTTTGCACCGATCATGATGTTTGTCACCTTGAATCAAGAAGCGAAAACACAATTATGGCTATATACACCAAGACGTGCTGTGGATTTGATTGTATCAAAATTCACCGTGATTTTTTCCTACCAGCTGATTATGCAACTGTTATTGTCAATTTATACGGCCTTTAATCTTTTTTGGTTCGGGCGTGATGTATATGAACAGATTGGACCTCGTTTGTTTGGGGAAGCAGCTATTATTCTAAACATCGCCTTAATTGTGTTTGGATTTTATTTTACTTCTTGTTTAACGTTCCTTTGGACGGTTTATCATTCATTAAAAAAACGTGCCAAAGTCTTGCGCTGGGCAGCCGTCCTTTTGTTGGTGTTTGGCTATAACTTATTAGAAGGTCTCATTCTGTCTTATGATCCATTAAGTGAGTTGATTTTTAAATACAAAGTAAATGTTATTTCCAATGCTGCACTGAGGTACAGTGAGGAAAAGTGGAGTGTGATGCTTGAACCAGCTGGCATTCCAGTCATTCCGCTCCTGTTATATGGTTTATTAATTGCTGTGTTACTTGGATTGGCAGCAAAGCTATTGGATCGGAAAGTGGAGGTGTAGAAATGGGGGAAGAATTTCAGGCGTCCAAACCAATATACATGCAGATAGTCGATAAAATCATCAGTGAAATCGTTCAAGGAAAGCGGCGACCTGGCGATAAACTTCCATCGGTAAGGGAAATGGCTGTCAATATGGGAGTAAACCCAAACACTATTCAGAGGACTTATACAGAACTAGAACGATTGAAATTAGTAGAGTCACGGAGAGGGCAGGGAACGTTTGTTGCTGCGAATGAAGAAGTGATGGAGGAGTTGGGGACAGAAATGCAAGAAGAAATTATTGAATTATTTATACAGAAAATGGAGGAGATTGGTGTTTCTAAAGATCAACTAATAGGTATGCTCCAACGCTATTTAGGGGAGGGGAGATAAATGGTACTTGAGCTTAAAAATGTAAGCAAATTTTACGGGAAAACTGCAGCTTTGAATAAGGTCAGTCTCACTTTTGAAAAGGGAAAGATCTACGGTTTGCTAGGGCCTAATGGAAGTGGGAAATCGACAAGTTTAAAATTGATGACAGGTCTTGTGTTTCCTGATGAAGGAGCGGTGAAATTAAACGGAACACTCGTTACAAGAAAAACAAGTGAAAAAGTGGCTTATTTAACAGAGCTGGATATGTTCTATGATGTGTTTACTGTACAGGAGACGATTGATTATGTCGCCAGTCAATTCGCCGATTTTAATAAAGAAAAGGCATTACAATTATTGCAAGAATTAAAACTTGATCCTACGAAAAAGGTTCGCTCACTTTCGAAAGGGAATCGGGGGAGATTGAAGCTCGTTACAACTCTTTCACGAAACGCAGAGGCTATCCTGTTAGATGAGCCGTTTTCAGGGTTAGATCCAATGGTTCGCGATTCGATCGTGCAGAGCTTGCTAAAATATCTTGATTTTGATCATCAAGTACTAATTATCGCCACCCATGAGATTAATGAAATTGAGTCTTTATTAGATGAAGCAGTTGCCATTCAATATGGAAAAGTTATCGGTCAGGAAAAAGTAGAATCGTTGCGAGAAGAACGAGGGTTATCGGTATTGCAATGGTTTAAGCAATTATCAAGTAAATATGGGGAGGGAGAAATATGAAAGAAGTTCTACGGTTAGATCATGTAAAAAAAGTGATTAAAGGCAAGAAAATTATTGATGATCTGAGCTTCTCCGTTCGTGAAGGTGAGATATTCGGTTTCCTTGGTCCAAATGGAGCTGGAAAAACGACAACCATACGAATGATTGTGGGATTAATGAAGATCAGTGAAGGGGATATTGTAATTGCTGGGAAAAGCATTAAGAAGGATTTTACAAAAGCAATCGGCCAAGTTGGGGCAATTGTAGAGAACCCGGAAATGTACAAATTTTTAACAGGGTATCAAAATTTGCTGCAGTATGCCCGAATGCATGAGGGGATTACAAAAGAGAAAATCGCTGAAATCGTGGAATTAGTTGGATTGACAGATCGGATTCATGAAAAAGTAAAAAGTTATTCACTTGGAATGCGCCAACGACTCGGTCTAGCTCAATGTCTGTTACATGATCCAAAGCTATTGATACTTGATGAACCAACGAATGGTCTTGATCCAGCAGGGATCCGTGAAATAAGAGATCATTTGAGATTATTGACGAGGGAACGAGGCATGAGTGTGATTGTATCTAGCCACTTATTGTCTGAAATGGAATTAATGTGTGATCGTATCGCGATTATTCAAAATGGAAAGTTAATTGATGTTCAGACAGTGAATGAATTCGTACAGAATCGGACCGCGACATATCAGATTGAAACTGGCTCACTTGGAGATGCAGCCTTTTGGCTGAAAAGTGAATGGAATATAGTCATGAGTAAGGAAGGGTTTACAGTAGAAACCGAACGAGAAAACATTCCATTGTTAATTCGAAATCTAGCTGCAGCTGGGGTTGATGTGTTTGGAGTGAAAACGATTTCGAAAACACTGGAAGATCGATTCCTTGAAGTCACAAATAAATAGGAGGAACAAGATGGGGAAATTAATTCTGAATGAATGGACAAAATTGTTCCGTAGAATTGGGACATGGGTAATGTTTGGAATAGTCATACTAATGGTTATCGGAATGGGTACCTATCTAAAATATGATGAAAGCAATCATCCACCTCAGGAAAACCTAAATTGGAAACAAGACTTAACTGTGCAACTTGAAAATGACCGAACATCATTAGAAGAAGTAGGACAGAATAATGCAAATTTAAGAACGTTTTATGAGCGACAAATTGCGATAAAGGAATACCAAATTGAAAACGAGTTATCTCCGGAAACTGGTCAGAATGTTTGGTCGTTTATTGGTGAAGCAATGGGGGCAATTGGTTTCATTGGAGTATTTACGATTATTATTGCAGCGGGTATTGTCTCAAACGAGTTTTCATGGGGGACAGTAAAGTTGCTGCTCATCAGACCGATGAAGCGAACGAGAATTTTACTGGCCAAATATTTAACAGTTTTATTATTTGGAATTTCGATGCTTTCCGCGACTTTTCTAATAGCGGCTGTGATCGGTTTTGCTTTGTTTGGTTTGCCAGAACAAGCCATTCCACATTTGGCATATGTTGATGGGCAAGTCGTGGAAAGAAGTTTGTTCATGCAATTAATCGGGGAATATTTACTTGGTTCAATTGATGTATTAATGCTTGCAACAATGGCCTTCATGATTTCAGCTGTCTTCCGCAATAGTTCTTTGGCAATTGGCTTGTCCTTGTTCTTGATGTTTATGGGAGGTACTGTGACGATGATCGTTGCATCGAAATATGAATGGGCTAAATACATCCTATTTGCGAACACCGATTTGTCCGTTTATTTCGATGGGGTACCTCTCGTGGATGGCATGACACTTGGCTTTTCCATTTTCATTCTGTTCCTGTACTTTGCTTTGTTCCAGTTTCTCGCATTTTTCGTTTTTGCAAAGAGGGATGTCACAGCTTAACAGTAAATTTCCTTTTAGGCATTGTCCGTTTGTGGGCATGCCTTTTTTTGTGGTTTATAAAAACATGAGAAAATGAAACAATTATCGAAGTAGTTTGCATTTCTCTCGTAGATTCCAATTATAATATCGTCTAAACTTAAGAATAACAATACTAGTTAGTGAGGTGCGAAGAATGGAGTTTTTTATTTTTTTCATTTTAGTTATCTTCATGTTTGATTTTACAAAGTTACGGAAGCAAAACCAGAAAATCATTGAACAGAATGACCGAATGATTTCGTTACTAGAGGAGATTATTAAGAAGTAAATAGGAAAGCTGAAAAAAGAAAAAAGTTAATAACTTGTGTTTTGATAAAAGGTCAACCTAAAGAGAGTTTTTAATAATTTATCTCGCATACTGGGTGTAGGATCCCGACTTCAAGACTTAAGGAAGACAGAAAAAGGATAAGCGGGGGAGCAACTGAAACTTAATAGCCCGATTGGTGAAAAATCAATCAGGCTATACGTGACCAACATTTAGTGGAGGATGGAGAAAAACCCCACTGAAAAAGTTTCACTTTATCAAGTTATTTTAGACTATTCACAAAAAAACGAGGTAGTAGGTTAGGTTCCGCCGGTTGGTTTTATTATGGTATAAAAATTCCCCTTAGCCTCTTTTGCGATTGAATTTACGATTATAGTAAATAGACATACCGATAATCACCGGCGTCAACAGAATGGTCGGTAAAAACCATAATAAGATATTTATAGATTCAATGTTTAATAAGCGCGGAGCACCAAAGACGGTAAATGCCGTAATGGTTGCAATCGAACACCCAAGCATTCCGCTTAAATGCTCAAACCACCAATGAAGTTTTTTCGTTGGTTTTCTCAACCAGTAGTTTAATTGGGTAATGCTTAAAAAAATGCCGACTAAAGGAAACCATGCTAGAAGTGGAAAATCAACAGTAACCCCATAGACACATATTGTCACCGCAGAAAACAATAATAATAGTGAAAATCCTAAGTCCCAAACATTTTTATGTGTGGTTTTTCTTGATTTATTTTTTAACACCCTAAGACCATAGTAAGCAGTGGAGCCACTTAAAATGGAAATAAAGATTAAAAAAAGCGAAAATGAAATAAGTTCGGAAGAAGAAGCGGGATCAAGAATTCGGTATATCCCCATATATAAGGCCGAAAATGAAACAATAATCATGCCGGATACATATATCCAGCCAGAGACAAGATGAGCCTTTCCTCCTTTTTTTGTGACGACTGGGATCCAAAAGGTAAAAAGAGAAGTAAATCCACCAATTATATGTAAGATCCGGAGAATGCTGAATAATGTCATAAATTTCAGCTCCCTATTATTGAGATTAACTATGATCCGAGACCACCGAGCTGTAAGAAGTTAGTAGAGTCGTTTTATAGCTATTTAAAAGAGCTTAGAATAGGTCAACATACGTTAAACAGTATATCCAAGCATAAAAAATGTAAAAAATATAACTCATTCTGCTTAGTGCATTCCGATGAGATTCTTGGTGAAGTCGCCGGAGTTTGTCTAGAGAACGTACCAGAAATATCCAATCGCCCTAATTTTAAGCATATGTATGAAAGAAAAGAAATATTAACTTATTTTCTCTTTGATTGTGCGTTTTTAGCTTAAGAAAGAGGCAAGCCAAATTTGGCTTGCCTAATCTATTTTGTAAAGCATATGAGATCACAGGTTACCCGCGTCTGCCACCTCTACCGCCTCGTTTTGTTTCTGTGTTTCGCTTTAAAGAAGAAAGGTTTTCTTCACTCGCCTTTAGGAATTTTGCCATTTTGTCTTCAAAGCTTTCTTTTGGCTTAAAGTTGCCTTTTGAGCGGAAGTCTTTAGAGCGATTATCGTTTCTGCCTTGGCGTGGCGGGCGTTGGGAGTAGGATGATTGTCCTTCAGGACGGTCAATCGCTTTTTTGATTGATAGAGAAATTTTCCCATCTTTTTCGCTAAGAACTTTCACTTCAACTTCTTGACCGACTGTTAAATGTTCGTTAACGTCTTTTACATAGCTATCGGCTACTTCACTGATATGAACAAGACCTGTTTTTCCTCCCTCTAGCTCAACGAAAGCTCCAAAATTTGTAATCCCTGTTACTTTACCTTTTACTTTACTGCCGATTTCGACTGACATAGAAATATGGTTCCCCCTCAATAATGTTAAACACCACTTCATTATAACAAATAATCGAGAAATAACCTCGCACTATTTTTCACCTATTTTTACCGTTTTCACAATCGGTTATTCTTGTTGTAGGGTGATTTTGAAATGGTCATACTAACAGAAACTTAGCACAAGTTCAGCATTATGGGAAGTAAAGAATGAAATTTATGTAATAAAAATAAGGGGGAAAGTAATAAATGGGTGAAGAAACGACAGAGAAAAAGGTTAAGACAGCGAATATTGGCGACGTTATCCAAATCTCAAAAGGTATTGAAAAAGGGAAAAAAGGCAAGGTTGTTGTATTGCGTGAAAACTCCGTTATCGCAGAAATAGGGAAGAATAAAAAAACAGATGAACCGATTAAAACAGTCGTTAATCATAAAAATTACAAATTGGTGAAATAAACGAAAGGGAGCAGGGGTACCTGCTTCCTCTTTAATCATGTATTTTGCTTGTTAATGGGAAAAGGTACAGCAGCAGAATGATGTATGTTGATTAAGAAAATGTTTGAGCCATACTAAAGGATTTATGGAAGAAATAATTAAGACTTGAACATGAAATGCCTGCGCATTATGCTAATTAAGGTATAAATATTAGATTTGCCACAACTCATGAAAACACGGAGGTTATCAAAATGACACTTGAAGGAAAAGCGGCAATTATTACTGGAGCTAGTAGTGGGATTGGCGAAGCAACAGCATTAGCCTTAGCTAACTTAGGAGTGAATGTTGCGCTTGCTGCACGTCGGACAGACCGACTTGAGGAATTAAAAGTGAAGATTGAAAATAATACAAATGCCAAGGCGATTGTTGTTAAAACAGATGTGACAAGTAAAACAGATGTAGAAAACCTAGCTAAAGAAACTAAAACGGCATTCGGTAACATCGATATTCTTGTTAATAATGCTGGTGTGATGCTGTTATCCTATTTAAAAAACGATGCAATCGATGAATGGATTCAAATGGTCGATGTTAATGTCAAAGGGGTGCTACATGCACTACATGCGGTTTTACCAACAATGCTTGAACAAAATGAAGGTCATATTATCAATATTTCATCAGTTGCCGGACATGAAGTTGCTCCGAATCATTCTGTTTATTCTGCTACAAAATATGCAGTAAAAGCTTTATCGATGAGTATGGAAAAAGAATTTAGCAGGACAGGGATCCGCGTGACGAACATTTCTCCAGGAGCGGTTGCTACTGAGCTAGCCCAACATATTACAGATGAAGAAGTACTTGAGAGTTTTGCTGACCAGAAAATCACGTTTTTACAGGCGGAGGACATCGCAAATGCGATTACATATTCGGTAACACAACCAGAACATGTACATGTTAATGAAATCATCGTACGGCCTAAAATGTTTTTAGGCCAAGTTTAATCATCCCTTTTTGAAAAAGTCTCCCGCTTACATAATTCATAACCATTAGTATAAGCTAACAGTGGAGGTGAATGTTTGTGGAAAAACGTGATGAGAACATTTACAACAATGAAGCTCAGGCAAATGGACAAAAGCAAGGTTTCTTTGCTTCATTAGAAAACTTAAGCAATAATCTTTTATCATATGTCACGGATGAGGATCCAAATAATAATCAGGAAGATCAATTACATTAACCTATAAAAACGCCGATTCGGCGTTTTTTATTTTTTCTTGTTGAAGTGAGTAATTAGTATAATCATAAACCCCAAGAGCGATGAATTTTTGATGAATAATCAGACGGCACGCGTTTTTGAGAGAGTTATGGTACAATCTGTTCATAGAATGAACGGTGTTTTGGCGTTATCAAAAGAAAGGCGTCATTTGATTGGGAGGGGCAATTGGTTTGGACATTGTAATTACTCAGAAAAGTATTAAAGAGAAGTGTGGAACCGTCTCCTTCAAAAGAGGAGACGCTTTTTATCGTGCCAATAAAGTAATCATTCAAGAGAATACAGATGATCAATGTACAGCTATTGTACAAGGTACAGAAGACTTTCATGTAAAGATTGAAAGAAGAGATGCAGGAGGCTACCAATCACATTGTTCCTGTCCTAAACTGGCGAGTGTGAAAAATGATTGTCAACATGTTGCAGCCGTCTTAATTGCTTTTTATGAACAACAACGAGTAAATAAGCAACAAAAGATGCCCGCCACATTTGATGAGGGTGAACAGAACATATCCAATGATTTTTTGACGCTTTTTAATAATGAACCGCGACGTGAAAGGGGTCATCAGTATCATTTTGAAAATCGAGAAATACTAGATATTCAATTTCTATGTAAACCAGTTGAAGACGATAATCGACAACTAAAAATGGCAATTGCAATAGACATTGCCTCAAACCAGGTAGAGGACATTCACTCATTTTTACTGAAAGTAGACGAAGGATTACCAGTGGAGATGGGGTCATTCTACTATGATCCTAAACTCCATTGTTTTGAAAGGGTTAATGAAAGTGTTCTTCAGCAATTGATTCAAGTTGTAAGAGATGAAAATGCTTTTGTTTCTAAAACAAAGAAACAGCCAATGCTGATAATCCCGGCCTCGGCATGGGAAAAGCTTGTCCTTGCTTTAAACCAAGCTTCAGGTGTAAAAGTTCAGTTTCCAGGTTTTACTGTTAATGGACTTCACCTAAGCGAGGGTCCACTTCCTTTGAAATTTGAATTGATTCAAACCGAAGGCAATCAAATCCAATTAAAAGTTGAAGGGTTAGCAGAGCTAATCGTTCTACATCCCTATCAAACAGTTATGGCTCAAGGAAAGCTTGTACAGTTAAAAAAGAATGACTTTACCCGCTTACATGAGCTAATTCGTATGCTTGAGCCATATGGAAGAAGCCGGTTACCAATCCAAAAAAATCAATTAGGCTTTTTTATTGATAAAGTGGTTCCAGGAATAAAGCAGTTAGGTGAGGTGAAAATCCCTAGCAAGCTTACAAAAGAGATGTATCAAACGCCGCTTAAAGCCAAGTTGTATTTGGATCGAGTGAATAATCGCTTACTGGCGGGTTTAGAATTTCACTACGGAAGTATCGCTTTTAACCCATTAGATCATCGGGAACGAAGAGCTGCATCCATGGTAATCCGTGACGAAGAAAAAGAAAATATGATAATTGACTTAATGGAAGAGAGCGAATTTGGAAGAACAGAAAGTGGTTATTTTTTGCATAACGAGCAAAAAGAATATGAGTTCTTATATCATACAGTTCCAAAGTTACAGAAGTTAGTACAACTCTATGCAACAACTGCAGTCCGTAACCGAATGTTCAAAGGGAATCAAGCTCCACGTATTCAGATTAAGGTTAAAAAGCAACGTACCAATTGGCTGGAGTTTAAATTTAAAATGGACGGGATTGCAGATCATGAAATAAAAGAAGTGTTACAGGCTTTAGAAGAAAAACGTAAATATTATCGCCTAAGAAATGGAGCATTTCTTTCTTTGGAGACGAAGGAATTCGAGGAAATTGAAAGATTTCTGAAAGCACTTCCTATCGAGAAGGATGAAATTGAATCAGAATGGCGTGTACCACTTGTCCGTGGTCTTGGTTTGCTAGACAAGGTGGGAAATCAGGACATGTTACAGGTTGAGGAATCTTTTCGTGAATTTTTAAAAGAACTCACGCAGGTAAAGCTAGATAAATTCAAGGTTCCGGACCAATTAGGGCCGATTTTAAGAGAATATCAGGTCGCGGGATTTCAATGGATGAAAACATTGGCCAGCTATGGGTTTGGAGGAATTCTCGCCGATGATATGGGACTAGGAAAAACGGTGCAAAGTATTGCTTTTATTTTATCAGAGCTTGAGCAAATACGCTCTGAACGGTGCCCGGCGTTAATTGTGTGTCCGTCATCCTTGTCTTATAACTGGTTAAGTGAATGGATGAAATTTGCTCCGGAAATTCACGCCATTGTTCTTGATGGTCATCATCAAGAACGGAAAGAGCTGCAAAAACAGATTAAAGAAATGGATGTGGTCATCACTTCCTATCCGCTTTTGCGCCAGGATATCGTTTGGTTCGAAAAACAATCTTTTCATGTGGTGTTTTTTGATGAAGCACAAAACTTTAAGAATCCATTGACGCAGACAGCACGTGCAGTAAAGAAGCTTAAAGCAAACCATCGTTTTGCTTTAACGGGTACTCCAATGGAAAATTCGCTTGAAGAATTATGGTCCATTTTCCATGTTGTTTTTCCTGAGTTATTTCTTGGTTTAAAAGAGTTTAGTCAATTAACACAAAAACAAATTTCACGGAGAATTCGACCATTTATGCTCCGTAGGGTCAAGGAGGATGTTCTGGGAGAACTGCCTAAAAAAGTTGAATCGCTGGAATTTGTGGATCTTCTTCCCGAGCAAAAGAAATTATATGGTGCATATTTAGCAAAATTACGTCATGATACCTTAAAGCACTTAGATAAAGACACATTTCGTAAAAATAAGATAAAAATTCTGGCAGGGTTAACCCGTTTGCGGCAAATTTGCTGTCATCCCGCATTGTTTGTGGACAGCTATCAAGGTGGTTCGGCAAAATTTGATCAGCTTATACAGATAGTCGAGGAAGCAAGAATTGCTGGACGAAGATTATTGATTTTCTCTCAATTCACAAAAATGCTTGAAATCATCGGAAGAGAATTAGCGATTCGCGGTTTGCCGTTTTTCTACTTGGACGGACAAACACCTTCTAACGAACGAGTGAATTTATGCGACAAGTTCAACAAAGGAGAACGTGATTTCTTCCTCATCTCCTTAAAAGCAGGAGGAACAGGATTGAACTTGACCGGGGCTGATACTGTAATTCTTTATGATTTATGGTGGAATCCTGCGGTGGAGGAGCAGGCTGCTGACCGGGTACATCGCATGGGGCAAACTAAAAAAGTAGAAGTGATTAAAATGGTCACTCGTGGTTCCATTGAAGAAAAAATGAATGAATTACAAGCAAGAAAGAAGCATTTAATCGATGAAATCATTGAAGCTAATGAAGATACTTCCTCCCTTACCGAAAGTGATATTAAAGAATTGCTGATGATTGATTAACAAAGGCTGTTTTCGTAAAGTTTGTTGTTAAAATCCTAAAGCCGATAATGTACGGCGTTTGAGGTTTTATTCTTCTTGTTCTTTAACTTTTAATTATGTAGTACGACCAGTTCTTAAAATATAATTATCCCTTTATATAAGCTGTCTTATAGTAATATTGTGAGAGTTCCTTAAGGGACTCTTTTTTTGGAGGTTTAAAAAACTATTGGTAAAAATCCTTATTTTGTAAATAATATTTATAATATGGTTTTAAAGGATAAGGGAATAGGTCGAGAACAAAGAGGAGGAAACTCTTCATAAGGTAAGAAAGACTGAAACATCATTTGGAACGGTTCCTGCTAGGTACTACAATATAATAAAAGTGAAGGTGGGGTAAAATGCCACGGAAACTTTCAATTGTTCAAGATGAAAATATAGCGGACGCGGAAGAAAAAGAGAAACAAGAAGAGAAAGAAGAAAAAGAGAAAGATAAGAAAAAGGAAATAAGAACGAAATCCGACGAAGAAAAGACGGATCCAAAGCTAGAAATTGAAAATCTAAATCGGATGTTAGCAGCGGTTCTGGAGTATTTATCAGATGATGAAGTAGAGGAGATTGATATTGAATATTTACTTGAAAATACTGAAGGATTACGCGATTGGTGGGATCAGTACCGAGAAAAAAATCGCAAGAAGATTGAAGAAGAAATTACAAAGTCTTTAGGTGAGTTGACATTAGAAGAACTTGAAAAAATTCGTGAACAATTGAGAGAAAAAAAGAGCTGACCACATAAATTAGAGGGATTAGACTGGAGTCTAATCCCTCTATAATTTATTTTGTTAACCGTTCCCACTCTGTTGCTAATAAGGAAAAAACGTAGGCATCATGATGCTGTTTCCCTTGATAGAGATATCCTCTTAATAATCCTTCATGTGTAAATCCTAACTTTTCTAGTAGCATATTAGAAGCTTTATTTGTCGGAAATGTAACGGCGCCGATTCGAAACAATTCTAGTTCTTTAAACGCAAACCGTAAAACCTCTTTAACTGCTTCGGTAGTATAGCCCTTTCTCCAATAGGCAGGATGTAATTCATAACCGATTTCAGCTTTTTTGCCCCATAAGCTTAAATTGTTTAAACCTAGAGTTCCAATGAATTCTCCTGTTTCCTTGTGTATCATTCCCCATCTCATGGCTTTTTGGTTTTTAAATCCCTCTTGGAATGAACCAATCAAATTAGCAGCTTCTTCTAAAGTTGTTAATCTGTCCATCCCATAGTACTTTGTTACTTCTTCTTTTGACATGATCTCATAATAGCACTCCATATAATCTGGCGTGATTTGTACTAATTGAAGTCTCTCAGTGCTTAACTCTGGAAATTCCATCCTAATCTCTCCTAATTTGATATCGAACAATCTAGTTTTAATTCTTCGCCAGGGTAAAGGAAAAATCCTTTAATAATAAAACAAACAGGCTAGAACTAACGAACTATATTGAGGATTAGTCCTTTTATCGGTTTTAAAATCAGATTATTTAGAATAGTCATAACAATAATTGGCGTGTCCTTTTAAATGAACAAGGGCAAATCTTCACAGAAAAATGAGATGAATGATCATCAGGATTATACACTTTAGCAGTAAATCTCGAAATTCGGAAATGTCTTGTTTGTGTAAAAAACTATAGGAGGCGGTTAGGTGTTGTCAAAATATCCTCAAATGAAGAAGTGGCTTTATAGTATGTTAATACTCGTTTTTCTTATTTTAGAAACGCCATTCATTTTAATGGCAAATGCTGCTGAACCTTTTGTGTTAGGGCTACCATTCTTTCTTTTTTGGAATCTACTATGGTGGTTGATCGGAACAATACTCTTTTTCATTGCTTACTTAACAGACTGGGGTAGTAAATCAGTTAAAGCTAAATCTAAATCTAAATAGGATAAAGAGAGGAGGAATTAGATGACAGTAGGTGTTTTGATTATCGCAGCATTTATGATTATTCCGTTAGTAGTTGGCTTTTTTGCAGCTTCAAAGTCGACCAAAACGAGTGAAGATTTCTTTATTCAGGGCAGGGGAATGGGAGCTGTTGCGGTGTTCTTTACAGTAGCTGCAACTTGGTGGAGCTCATTTGCCTTTCTAGGCTCGAACGCTACTTTTTATACGAGTGGTCCTGTCTATTTAACGGCATTAGCATGGAATCTACTATTTGGGTTTATGTACTATTGGGTCGGGAAACGAGTTTGGTACCTAGGTAAAAGATTTAATTATATTACTCCATCTGATTTATTAGGTGATTTTTATAACAATGAGAAACTACGTATGGTTGTTGCAGCAATTCTGTTAATCTTCACCATTCCATACTTACAAATTCAATTAACGGGTGGAGCTTACTTAATTGAGGTCGCATCAGGGGGAGTCATACCTTTTTGGTTTGCAGCACTGATTTTTTACTTCATCATTGTCATTTATGTTTGGGTTGGTGGGATTCGAGCGGTTGCATGGACAGATATTATTTATGGGGCATTGCTTTTCTTTGGGATGTTGTTTGCAGGTATTTATATCTCTCAATATCTTGGAGGCCCTACAGGATTATTTAAGAGTTTATTAGAAAATAGTCCTGAACATTTAACTTTACCTGGGCCTCTAGGCACTAGTGGATACGGACAATGGTTTTCGCTGTTTATCGTGACTGCCATTGGTGCATTTATGGGGCCACAGATTTGGTTGCGGATGTATGCTGTAAAAAGTGGCAAGCTGTTTAATTTAATGCCTTTCTTACTAGGATTTGCAGCAATTGCCTATATGGGGTCGGTCTTAACAGGTTTTTCTGGCGTACTTTTAGAGCCGGATGTCGCTAATGCTGATCAAATTTTACCGATTATGCTTACGAAATATGCACCATTTGCATTAGCATCACTCATTTTAGCTGCTGGTGCAGCCGCGGCTATGTCTACGGCGAACTCCCAAATTCATGCAATTTCGACGATCGTAACATTAGATATTTATCAGCGGTATGCAAATCCGAACGCGAGTCAGGACAAGATTGTCAAAGTTGGCCGCATTTCATTAGTCGTTTTTTCCCTTATCGCATATGTGATGGCTTTAACTGTACCGGGTGTACTTGTAACGATTGGGATTGCAGCATTAGCGGGAACAGCTCAATTAATTGTCCCGACGATTGGTGCGATTTCATGGCGAAGGTCACATCCAACTGCTGCGATGTGGGGACTAATCGGAGGGGTAGCGACGGTCCTTTTGATTACATTTATTCCAGCTTTCAGTGCACCTCTAGGATTTCATGCGGGTGTTTGGGGTCTGCTCGTAAATTCAATTCTCTTTATTTTGATTAGCTTGAAGTTAAAGAGAACAGATGAAAAAGTGGTTAAAAGATTTGATGAAGCTCGCTTTGACTATAACCAGGAATATCATCCTGAATTAATTGATGATTCAATCGAAACTAGAAAATCAATTTAATGATAGGCTGTTTTCGTAATTTTATCTAAAGTCGATTCTAACGTAATAGTAGCCATTTCGTATGTTTAAATTCGTTTGCAAGCTCTCACTCGTTTTTGTTCAAAGCAACAAAGTTTGAGAAAAGAGCTTAATGAAAAGGAGAGTATTAATTATGTCTAGTTATTCGGAAGCGGTCCAATTAACGCGGGAATTGGTGCAAATACCAACCGAAAACCCAAATGGTACAGAATTAGAATGTTCTAAATTTGTAGAGTCCTGGCTAAGAAAACTAGAAAATGTAAGTGTTAGAACCCAAAAAGTAGAGGAAAGCAGAATCAACATTATCGCGAAATATGCGGGAATATCCTCCTCTCTTCCACCTCTTGTTATAATTGCACATATGGATACCGTACCGGTCGAAGGAAATTGGTCAGTGGACCCCTTTGGTGGAGAGATTATAGACGGAAAGTTATACGGTCGGGGTTCATGTGATATGAAAAGTGGTTTAGCATGTGCATTAATGACGATGAAACAGGTGAGTGACAGCAATACCAAGCTTTCTAGAGATTTATATGTGATAGCCAGTATTGATGAAGAAGGTCCTTATATGAAAGGAGCAGTAGCTCTTGTCGATGAAAAAATCATTCCGAAGGATGCTTTATTAATCGCCACAGAACCGACCAATGCTACTTTGGCAACCGCTCATAAAGGGACAATTTGGTATGAAGTGAACATAACAGGAAAAAGTTCTCATGGCGGGAATGCACACTTAGGGGCAGATGCAGTACACGCTGCTGCAGAGATCATCAGCTTAATCAAAGAAAAAGTGAAGGAGTTGCCATATCACCATTCTATATTTGGGGCGCCGGCAGTTTCGGTTGGTACAATCCAAGGAGGTCATAAAACAAATATGGTCGCGGGTTCTTGTCGCTTTGAACTTGATTTTCGCCTTGTACCACCGATGACGAAAGAAGAAGCCAATCAACTCGTGAAAGAAGCAGTCTTGCAGGGGTGTAATCACGTAGAAGCGACAAGTGCAACAATTGAACATTATGGCTGGGAACGGCCCCCAATCGAAACGTCAAATGATAGTTCTTTGATTGATTTCTTCCATGCTGCATATTCCGATGTAACAGGTTTTAGAATACAAGAAAGCGGCTTTCCGGCATATACGGATGTAAGTATGATTGGATTAAAAACAGGAAACAGAGATCTGGTTGTATTTGGCCCAGGTCACTTAGATCAAGCCCATGCAATCGATGAGTATGTTGACATTGCTCAAATTGATTTGTGCGTACAAGTTTTAACAGAAGTTGTTAAATTATCATGATTCGGACTTTTTCTTTAGGAACCATAAATAATATGCTATTTTTAAACAAGGAGCTAACAATAAAGAAATAATAAGAATGGTTGAGGGAGAATTCCATGAAGGTACGCTTGAGTGCATATAATGAAAATTGGGTCATTCAGTTTCAACAAGAAGCTCAACGGATGCGAGAAATCTTTGGCGAAGAAATTGTTCGGATTGAACATTTTGGAAGTACCGCTGTAAAAGGAATGAAAGCCAAACCTGTCATTGACATGATGTGCCTTGTCAAAAATATCATAAAAGTAGATGCTATGAATGACAAACTGATTTCACTTGGATATGATGTAGCGGGTGAATGGGGAATTGAAGGAAGACGGCTGTTTCGAAAAGGTGGAGAGAATAGAACCCATCATATTCATTTTTATCAAGAAGGTCACCCAGAAATTGACCGTCACTTAATCTTTCGCGATTATTTACGTGCACATCCTCAAAAGGTAGATGAGTATAGTGCATTCAAGGAAGGGTTGGCACAGCAATATAAAGAGACAAAGGAATATAGCCCCGCTAAAAAGAAATTTGTAAGTGAAATGGAGCTAAAAGCACTACTTTGGTTTGTTAATAAGAAATGAAGAGCATAAAAGTGGTAAGCGCCGCTTTTATGCTTTTTTAGTATAGGGAATCCGTTCTGTCCTACTTTTCTATTGTTTTAATAAAAATTCATTGCCATCTTCATCTTCAAATTGAACAAAAGTTCCCCATTGCATTTTTTGAGGTTCCCCTTGGAACTTTACTCCGTTAGCTTTTAACGATACATATGTAGTTTGTACGTCTTCACATTCGAAAACGATAGATGCTTGCTTCGTTTCTGATCCTTGCATCATTGCTTTTGGATAAATAACTAGGTGGGATTCAGCTCCTTTTGGTGCCACCTCAAGCCAATAGGCATTAGGACCCATTGGGTGTTCCGCGATTACTTCGAAGCCTACCTTTTCTGACCAAAAAGTTTTCGCTTTTTGTTGATCTTCAACGTAAACAGCAACTGTTGCGATTTTCTTAATCATTCTGAATACCCTCCGCTTCTTAATCATGGTTATTATATCAGAGAACCTCAAATTGATGCCATTTAGGTAAGATGAAAATTTTTTTGAAATTCCAAAAAAATACTTTATTTAGGAATAAATACTTAGTACAATAGTTGTGTAAGCTATCGTTGTGGAGGTGAAAGGGATGGAAGCAAAACCAATGCATTATGATGGAAGTCAGCAGAACAATGATAGTTCAATAAATCATCAGACTACATACGAACCATTTATGCTAACAGATGAAATGAGAGTAAATATTAGTGGGAATCCATATTTTGTTCCTGAATCTGAATAATAGGAATGTAGTGAAAATCGCTGTCTTTTAAAAGGACGGCGATTTTTTTATGCTCAAAATAGTGATTTAGTATGGGGATAAGGTATATATTTTCTTTCCGCTGGAAAACTAAAATGCATATATTTTAGAAAACAGAAAGGAAAGATGAACTATGACAAAGGTACTATATATTACAGCTCATCCACATGATGATACGATGTCATACAGTATGGCTGTGGGGAAAGCATTTCTCGATACGTATAAGGAAGTAAATCCCGACCATGAAATCGTTAATGTGGACCTGTATAAGGAACATGTTCCACATATAGATGTCGATGTCTTTAATGGCTGGGGAAAACTTCGTTCAGGAGAAGAGTTCGATAAACTATCTGCAGAGGAGAAAGCTAAAGTTGGTCGTCTTTCAGAACTAAGTGAACAGTTTATTGGGGCGGATAAATATGTATTTGTAACGCCTTTATGGAATTTCTCTTTTCCACCTGTGATGAAAGCTTATATTGACTCTGTTGCAGTGGCAGGAAAGACGTTTAAATACACGGAACAAGGTCCAGTGGGGCTATTATCAGATAAAAAAGCATTACATATTCAAGCACGGGGTGGGATCTATTCCGAGGGACCAGCAGCGCAACTTGAAATGGGACATCGGTACTTAGAAATCATTATGCAATTTTTTGGCGTTCCATCCTTTGAAGGTCTGTTTGTAGAAGGTCAAAACGCAATGCCAGATAAAGCAGCTGAAATAAAAGAAAATGCGATTGCCCGTGCCAAAGATTTAGCACATACATTTTAAAGTGGGGCAATTATAAGCGGAACCGATTTAGAAGGAAGTCTAAGTCTGTTTCGCTTTTTTTTGTGGATTTCTGGTTTCCTCTTTTCCCGTACCAGCGCTCGGTAAGAACCCACTTGAATTCATCGTGTAATGAATTGCGTTTGATTCGGAAATTAAGTAAGGAAGATTATTACCCTAGATTCAGATTTGAGTGTAAAATAAGATAAATAAAGGACTTTGGTAAAAAGGGGCTTGTCTTTAAAGTCCACATGTATTCGGTCTTGTTAAGAGGAGAAACAGAGAATGATGTCAGATAATCACACTGAAATAAAAGTAAAAAATCCACAATTGTTCATTGTGGCGATTGCGTTAGGGGTAATATTAAATCCTTTAAATACCACAATGATTACGGTCGCCCTTCCTGCCATTCAAAGTGAGTTTGAATTAACTTCCAAGGAAATCTCTTGGTTGATTGCATCCTATTTTATTGTCAGTGCGATTTTTCTTCCACTAATCGGGAAATTGAGTGATTATTATGGTCGGAAAAGGATCTTTCTTTTAGGCTTGCTATTGGTCGGAATCTCATCCTTTCTAGCTCCATTATCGCCCAATATGATGGTACTGCTTGGAATGAGAACAATCCAAGCCGTTGGAACCTCCGCCCTTTATCCGGCAGGCATTGGGATGGTACGTTCCTATGTTGAAAAAAATCAAAATCGAGTCATTGCCACATTATCTGTCTTTGCCACGACATCGGCTGCTTTTGGTCCAACGATCAGTGGATTGTTGATTCAACTTGGCGGGTGGCCCGTCATCTTTTATGTTAACTTTCCTGTAATTTTGGTCTCAGCATTGCTAGCCATTAGATACATACCGAACGATATTGTCACCACGAAAACAAAGTATAAATGGGACATTGTTGGAATCCTTTTATTTGGATCGTTCATGTCCTGTTGGATGTTTTTTTTACAGGCATTAGAAGAAGGTGTGAAAGTTTGGCCACTACTGTTAGCGGTCACACTAACGCTCGCTTTTTATTTTTACGAAAAGAAAAAAGCAGAGCCGTTTATCAATGTGAGCTTTTTAAGGAAGAATCTAAACATCTCTTTTATTTATGTTCAGTATGTATTAGCAACGGTTGTGTTTTTCGCGATGCTGCTCGCAATGCCTGCATATTATCAGATGGTTCTACATCTTGATTCAAAGACAGCCGGCATCATGATGCTGTCCCTTTCCGTGTTTGCGATGATGATGACACCAATCGCTACTCGATGGACAGAGAGGCATGGATTTAGGTTTCCGCTGTTGTTTGGGTCGATTGTGGGGATTATCGGCGTTGGATTGTTATTAACTGCGCATCAGTCATCCCCATTATATTGGCTGTTTATGATTTTGGCGATTTTAGGAATAAGCAATGGAGCCTTAAGTATAAGCTCACAAAACCTGTTGTATTCATTCGTAACAAAGGAGCAAAGCGGAATTGCTTCAGGTTTGTTGATGACCTCGAGATTTATTGGGAATATTTTAGCTTCTAGTCTTTATGGGGTGGTGTATGCAACGGGAATTAGTGATGCTAATAAAAATTCGATGACAATTGTGTTGCTAATCGTATCGTTTGTGATGATTCCAGGTGTGTTTTTTGTTACAAAACGGAAAGCTTCTGAAGGTGAAATATAGAACATAGGTGATGGGGGAACTGGATTATGAAAAATAAAGACGAAATCGAAATAAAAACGTTTTCAGTTGGCTTACCGCAAAAGGTGAAGGTCATGTATGGACAAGATTATGAAATGGATTCGGCTATATGCAAGCAAGCGGTCGATGAGGCTTTCTTAGCAACGGATGGTTTCCGGGGGGATGGCGTAGCTGACCTTCGATATCATGGGGGGCCAGATCGTGCCGTATGTGTCTATCCTTATGAACATTATGCTCTATGGGAAAAAGAAATAAACCAAAAGCTACCTTCGGCGGCATTTGGAGAAAATCTCACATTGACTAATATGCTAGAAAAGAATGTTTGTATCGGCGATATCTATAAAGTTGGTGATGCGATTGTCCAAATTGCCCAAGGACGAGTACCTTGCAGCACGATTACGAAACGGTTAGGGAACCCTATTTTATTGAAAAAAATGGTTCAGACTGGTTTTACGGGGTATTTGTGCCGTGTTTTGGAAGAAGGAACGGTCAGGAAAGATTCAAGGATTGAATTAATACTGCCTCATCCTAAAAAGGTAAGTATTCATAAGGCAAATGAAATTTATTATCACCAACATAAAGATGTGGACGGAATTAAAGAGATATTAACTGTAGAAGAATTAGCATCTGAATGGCGAGAAGAATTAAGTGGTCGCTTAAAAAAGCTGACTACACAAAGTTAGGATGAAAAGTTAATATGGGTCTCAATAAAGGGTTTTCCCAGAATAGATCGAAATAATTGTAAGTAGTTTTAATAGGGGGAGAAGGTAGCATGGATTCTATTTGGTTAGCACTCGGTATAGCAGCTGCAGGTTATTTTATTGGTGAAGGGTTAAAGAATTTCAAAAACCCTGAGGCTCAAAGTCTTACGGGGAGTTTTGATTTTGATGATGACCATGAGTTAATTAAAGACAGCAATGTTCATCATTTTATGGGAATTACGAAAGAAGACGCGAAAGTGTTGTTGAAGGAACATCCGGATGTACCACATGTTTTGATTAATGGGAAAATTTATTATCCTAAAAATAAATTAAAACAGTGGTTATTGGATATAGGAAAGTGAAGGTGGAACGAATTCTATTTTTAGGATTCGTTTTTTTATTTTAAGTAATGTTTTAGTAATCGGTAGAAACAGCTATTCAAGGTTCTATTGGGGGTTATTGGGTTTATCGAAGAAAATTGGTAGTAAATGAATTGGCACTGAAAAGAAAAATAGTCGATACTTCGATATATTAAAAAAAGGTAGGAATACAGCCTATAAACCTTTTATACTAGGATGTATGGGAATAATAGGAATATATACATAGAGGAGGGAGCTTGAATGTATCATCAACGGGTAAATGGAGTGGAACTTTATTATGACCGTATGGGGAGTGGGGAGCCCCTTGTGTTGATCCATGGGTTAGGAGAGCGAAAAGAAGGATGGAAGTTCCAATATGAATTTGCAGAACATTTTGATTTAATCATTCCTGATTTGCGTGGTTTTGGTAAAACAAAGTGTCCTGAAGGAGAGGAAATCACCATCAATGCGTTTGCAAAAGATATTGTTGGTTTATTGGATCAATTAGGGATTCAAGAAGCACATATTTGTGGACTATCCATGGGCGGCATTATCTCGCAGGAAATCTATCATATTCGTCCAGAAATGGTAAAGTCATTTATCTTGGCAAGTTCTGTGTCATATGTGCCCAAGTGGCTTGAAAAGTTATTATTGATGATAAATGAAAAAAGATATCAAAACATGACATTAGAAAGTTATCTAGAGCAAGCGACTTTAAGTTGTTTGCATGATAAAAGTGAAGCTACTGTTCAAAAAGTGAAACCGATATGGTCGGAACATTTAGATGGGTTTTATCAGGCATGGCGAGCTTGTTTGCGAATCGATTACCGCGAAATGCTTAAACAGGTAAACGTGCCCACCTTGGTGATTGCTTGTCAAAAGGATAAAATTTTGCCGACTTATAGTCAAAAACAAATGCATAAATTCATTCCGAATGCAAAGCTTTATATGATTAAAAATGCAGGTCATGTCGGGAAAGTGGAAAAGGCAAAAGAGTTTAACCGAGTAGCATTGGAGTTTCTGTTGCAGGAGGTTGGATAGCTGCTGCTTTTATTATTGATTAAATTCTAATGGGGGCAAACATGCTGGAATACATAAAAAGCTTAAGAGAAATGGTTGGGAGTCAGCCATTGATTTTAGTTGGTGCAACGGTGATCGTGTTAAATGAACGAGGTGAATTGTTGCTGCAACTTCGTTCAGATACGAAGGAATGGGGACTCCCAGGTGGCTCAATGGAGTTAGGAGAAATTTTAGTAGAAACTGCGGCGAGGGAGTTGTTCGAAGAGACGGGACTCAAGGCCCAAAGATATACTTTTATAGAGTTGTTATCTGGGAGGGATTTTTACTTCCGATATCCAAATGGAGATGAGGTTTATAATGTAATTGCTGTTTTCCGGGCAGAAGATGTTTGTGGTGAAATTGAGGCGAAGGATAGGGAAAGTTTGGATTTAGCGTATTTTCCGTTAACTGCGTTGCCTATGGATTTGGATGAACGAGCGAAAATAATTATTGAAAAGCATTGTTTCTAGTTGGTGTAATGATAATGGAGAGTTTGTTTTGAATTCTTAATAGAGAGATTCTGATCGGTTGAGGCTGGTTATGTAAGGTAAGGATGTTTGACTCAAAAGGAGAGAACGAAATAGACTTTAAAACACACCAAAATAACAAAGGCCTATTGTATTAAATAGGTCTTTGGTGGGTGAAGGATTCAATTGTTTGGATCCCCGATAAGTGAATGAGGTGAAGTTTATTCCGACTATCCTTTAAAGATAGAATTTGGTCTTCGATATTGAGACTATGAACGCGTCCTGTACAAGTTTTTGTTGCCCCTTTCTGACGATAGGAAACAGTAAGGAATCCGTCAGTCATGGCGAGTTTTTTTAGGTACATAGAAATTCTCCTCCATTATTTTATCTACATCGCCACCTATTGTAGTATAGAAATGTTAACAGAGAATGAAGCAATGGTTAACAAAATGTTTTTATATGTAACAAAAAAATTCACAAAATTTGTATGAATGAAATGTAATGTATGAGAGATGCATCTTAACTACTTTGGGGGAATGAGAATTGATAAAGATTAGAAATGTGATGATGAAGGATTTACCGCAACTTTTGGAAATTGAGAATCAGTGTTTTCCGAAAGAAGAGGCTGCGACTGAAGATGCATTTATCAGACGGATTCAACAAATATCTGACAGTTTCTTTGTTGCCGTTAAGGAAGGCAAATTGGTTGGATTGATAAATGGGCCGGTAATTGCTGATCCATATATCTCAGACAACTTGTTTGCTGAGATACAATCGAATCCTGAAATAGGTGGTCACCAAAGTGTTCTCGGTTTAGCTGTACATCCTGGTTTTCAAAACAGAGGAATTGCAAAAGCATTGCTTACGTACTTTGAGGAATCAGCGAGTAAGAAAAAGCGAGAAACGGTTACACTAACCTGTAAAGATTCTTTAATCAGTTTTTATGAAGCATTAGGATATCGGAATGAGGGAGTATCCGAGTCCGAGCATGGAGGTGTGATCTGGTACAATCTTACGAAACAATTATAGAAAAGGTGCTTCTTATTTTATGACAAGAGTCCTATGACTTTTGGTATTCATTTACACATTTGTCATCTAGAGTTTGAACTAGCTATACATCCTATTAATAAGTGATTAATGATTTACTGTTAATCTGAATTTAAGTTGAAACTGATAGGAGTGGAGCATAATGAAGGGAAAATGGATACCGGTAGTAGGAGCGGTCGCATTGGGCTTAAGCTTGTCTTTTGGAGGAGATGTGGCGATGGCAAAAGAGAAATATAAGGAGATTGTCAATGTCTCGCACCGAGGAGCATCAGGGCTTGCGCCTGAACATACACTAGTCGCTTACAAGATGGGCGAGAAAATGCATGGAGATTACATAGAAGTTGATTTGCAAATGACCAAGGATGGACATTTAATTGCCATGCATGATGAACGGGTGGATCGGACGACGGATGGGACAGGCCTAGTAAAAGATATGACATTGGAAGAAATTAAAGAATTGGATGCTGGGACCTGGTTTAATGAAACGTATACTCAATACGCCAATCCAAACTTTGAAGATTTACAAGTCCCGACTTTAGAAGAGGTTTTTCAAACATTTGGGAAAAATAAAAGCTATTATATCGAAACAAAATCACCAGATGTTTATCCTGGAATGGAAGAGGAGTTATTGCGATTAGTTAATGAATATAGGATTGATAAGGACAAGCTCTTAGTTCAATCCTTTAGTAAGGAAAGTTTAATAAAGATGAACGAGCTTGATCCGACTGTAAAACTCGTTCAGTTGCTATCCTATCGTGCTAATGCAGAGATTTCAAAGGAAGACATCAATGAAATCAAAGAATATGCGATAGGTGTTGGACCTAATCATACATACTTAACTGAAGAATATGTTCAAACAATTGTCTCAAGCGGTCTGGAGTTACATCCATATACTGTTAATGAAAAAGAGCGAATGAAACAATTGATTGACTGGGGTGTTACGGGAATGTTCACCAACTTTCCTAATCTCCTTCATGAAGTCAAAAAAGGAAAATAATTGGATGGTGCCTGGCACCATCCATTTGGCACCATCCATTAATTGGCAGTCGTGTATTCACGGCTGTTTTTTTGCATGTTTGAAGTTTATCTATTATCGGTTCTTCAGTTTTGTCATATTACTACTTTGGAGGAGGGGGGATGGTGAGGTTTTTCAAACTGATTTTAGCTACTGTGCTTTTATCTTTTTTCCTTTCCGTGATCGGAGCCTTTATGAATTACACACCCATTTTCCAAAGAGAGCCAAACGTTTACTATGCTTCTATTCTCGAGTCTGTTCTATTTTCGATAGTGATGATTACACCGGTTTTGCTAGCGGTTATAATTCTCAGCTTTCTCATTGTTAAGATTCTGAGTAGGTTCAGGAATCTGTCTGCGTTTGGGAGAATAACAATTGGTTTTGTGCTTGCTATTTTCATGATTACGGTAACAATCTTTATGATGAAAAAGGCTAATCAAACGAATGATCTTTATTTAATCCCGCAGGGCTATGAGGGGGATGTTTTCGTTTTCTATAATGTTGACGGGGCACCAAAACTTGAAAGCGAGAATGGATATGAAGTGCATGTGATAAATGAACAAGGGTATTTTGTAACATCAGAACCTGATCTGGACTATGGGACGGTAACTGATCAATATTTTTATGTAGATGAAAGAGGAAGCAGAACCCCAATAAATGACCAATGTGTAAAGTTATTTGGAACAGGTGGATTTTCAATGGAGCACGGAAATCAAGAAATTGAACTAAAGTATACTGGTTTTACACTCACAAAGAATCAGTGTGGCGAAGAATTTATCAACAGCGAATTTAATGTGGATGATAGCAAAGAACAGTTTATTAATGATATTTTGAAACACTACTATAAAGTAGATCGTTCCTATTGAGAACAGAATGTAAATAGAAGGCTCTTTAACGAATATCATGCAATTTTAAATGCAGTGTTTTCATTTCTAGTAAATAACTGTTGTAAATTCTTTTATATTAATGACCACGGAATTGACACGTTGTTGTGGGACCATTACTAGTAAGCATCAATGGTCATAAATCAACCCAATGTGTTAGTTATAAACTCTCTCAAGGTTGTAAAGGTATAAAGAGTCTAGTAATGATTCTTCTAAAACAGGAATAAGTTGTATTAATAGGAAGTTCAACTCTATTTGTAATCTTTCATGAATAAATTCAGAGAGGGGGAGCAAGCGATTGGATCCAGCTGCGCATAATGACGTTACGAATAATGAAAACAGTGTGCACGTCAATAATCAAATACAAATTACCATTAATTTTGGAGATGCCCTAAATTTATTAGGATTAATACTTGGGATCTTTTTCCTTAAGAAGCTATTTTTGAAGAAACAAGCTAGAATAAAACAAACATAATCTAAAAGAGCGTTCGCATGATTGCGAGCGCTCTTTTATTAGGAACTACTTCTTTTTAAATTTACTTCCTTTATTTTTGGAGCGGATTTTAGACATTAAATCGTCAACCTTTTCTTGTTCAGACTGGGTGACTCTCGAATCGAGTCTCATCGATGAAATTTGATTTTTTTCAATGGTTACGTCTAAATATGAGTGGACGGTACTGCCCTCAGGTAATCGTTCCCTAGATACAACAAACTCTTCATTGAATTCTTCAACTAAGATAACCGCAAATCCATTATCCTCAAATCGATCGATATATCCTTTCAATGATTACCCTCCAATGCATGCAATTCCTTGTGATTTAATATCTTCGATTCTTGCTGGTCCGATACCCTTTATTTTCGAGAGTTCGTCAATCGAACGGTATGGACGTAAGCGAATCAACTCTTCAGCACGCTCAGGACCAATATGAATAATTTCCTGAAGTTGTTGTGCTGAGGCGGAGTTAAGATTGATGCAGTCATTTGGTAAAGGTGTAAATTCAGGTTGACTCGGCTTAATGTCCGTTCTGGAAGATTCGTTTTTAGCAGGAGAAATATTTCCGTTATATTGGGTATTTACTTGATAGTCTTTACCATTGGTAGTAACGAGAATCGTTCCATGAACGTCAGTACCATAGAGCGCAATATCTTGGTCTTGGATTCGCTGTACTATTTCATCATGAGGATGTCCATATGAATTATCATCACCGGCACTATAAATCGCTACAAACGGTTTTACAGTCTCCAGAAATTGTGGATGAGTAGATGTCGATGAACCATGATGGCCGAGTTGGAGAATATCAGCTTCTAAGTTTAACCCGCTTTCAATCATCTTTAACTCATCATCTGTGTTTGCATCCCCAGTAAAAATAAATCGAACATCTCCATATGTCATTTTTAATGATATCGACTCAGCATTATCTTTTTCTGAAATCGTGCGCGGATATAGTACTTGAATTTGGAGTGGGCCAACCTCAAATTCATCACCCATCCGCGGTTCATAGTAATCTATATCGTTTTCATCAATGGCTTGTAACAATTTCTGAAACGTTTGCGAAGGGTTCGTGTTTCCAGATAACCAAACTTCTCCGACAGAAAAGTCATTCAATACTTTAGCTAATTGGCCAATATGATCGGCGTCGGGATGGGTGCCAATCGCAAGGTCAATTTCTGTCACACCTTTTGAGTTTAGATAGTTCACAACATCATTCTGGTTCCAATTGCCCGCATCAAGGAGAATCGTATAATCTTCACCTTCGAATGAGTATTGAAACAAAGTTGAGTCGGATTGTCCAACATCTAGGTAATGGACTTTTAATTCAGAAAGAGAATTGGTTTTCTCATTGTATTGTTTTTCAGATAGGTTACCTGAAGAACTAGTATCCTGTGTCTCATTTTCTTCTGGAATCGTGTCATTAGTTTGACTGGTTGCATCTTGCTTCAGTGGGTTAGTATTTGTTGGGTTAGAACCATCCTGTGTACAACCTGTTAAGATGATAATGGTTAAGAATGTGATGATGACAAATATGTAGTTTTTATTCATTTCATTCCCCTTTCAATTACATTGTAACACTCCTAATAGAGAAAAATAGAAGTGTTACAAAAGGGAATATTAGTTCATGTAGGTAATTTTTTGATATTCAAAAATAAAATAGTCGAGCTCCCTACTAGCTTGAAGAGTACGGTCACTATTAAAACCATAAGTTAAACCTTTGTTGATTAAGTCCTGCCGTAAAAATTCAATATAACCAAGTAGCTCTGTCGGAGTTAGAACGGTCGAGAGAGTGCTTGTATTCATGATATAACGACTCCTTGCATCAAAAATACAGATATAAAAACTATTCTACCGATTCTTTTACTAGAATGGAACCATAATTTACATGATTAGGAAACAAATTGCGAAAAATGGGAATAAAGTGGGATGAAACAGCAACTTAACCCTTTTAAGTGTGCAGATTTTTTAACCCGCTATTTGGAGCCATTCCTATAAAATAACACTAGATATATTATGGATTCCGCTGCCGTAAAGTTTACGGAAAGATATTTGGTTATACTCAGTCAATCTGTTTTTATTTTAACCTCCTCCCTGTAAACGAATTTTAGAATCATAGCAGAAATGGTTATCATCAGGAAATGATAGGGAAGGTTAAGTACGATTTTGGATAAATTCCCTTTCATCCATTTTAATTTTATAAACAGAAAATCACAGGCAACCCGAAACCAGAGGATCTCGCGCCATGTTTTAAAATCAGTATTTCTTTTCATTTTCCATGCTGTCAAAATGGTAAGGACAATTGAATAGAGTGGACCAATGATAAAGTGTTCACGCCACGTATGGTGTTTGCCATAACCAAAACGGACATTCCCTCTAATCGCACGAAAAAACAAGAGATTGACACATGTTATTAAAATTATATTGTAAAAAGAGAAGAATAAAATGAGTGGCGAACCTTTCTGCAGCTTTTGATACCATTTATCGCTAATCCAAAAGTAAAAAGGGAGCAATAAAAAAGTGTAAGTTGACCGCCACCAGTTATGGGTATAGACACGTAAGTGAACAAATAAGTTTTCAATAAAGAAAAAGTAGAAACTAAACAGCCATTTTAGTTTCCAGTTTAATTGAAAGATTGTGATAAACACAGCTGTGAATGGGACAAACATAGCTTGCGATAGAATGGCACCAAATATTTGATCAAATTGTTTATTTTTAAAAACAGCTGGCTTGTATACATAACCTCGAAATAAATTTACGACAAAGTACTCGAAATAATAACCTAATGCAATGTTGGAAGAGAGCAACATCAAGGTATTACGTCGGTTTCCTGTTTTAGAAAAAGCAATGAGAAGCATAATCGTATGAATGACAAGTAAGACGATGTAAGGATACTTGTTGAACGACTTTTGGTTCCTTCTCAAAATCAATCGCTCCTTCCTGGAAAAATTGGGGCAGTTAGGAATGAACTTTCCTGCATACTTGCCTCAATGACGTCTAAGTGAAAATCTTTCCCTAAATTAGCTTCAATTTAGCGCTGGCTTACCTGCAAAAATCTCATTTAATCAAAGTCGGGGAGACTGGGTATATCGAGTGAGAAATGATCAATTTTTACTTAGTCAACAATGGGACCGGGCCTAGAATTGAATGTCCTACAGCTGTTGCATTGACTTTTTATCCTCTGAAAGGAATGTGTTTTTTTTAGACATAGTAAAAAATGGATGTGTTGCTGGTCTGGGGTAAGTTACAACGGTTGACCGATTTTCGTTCATTGTTCTTATAAGCCCGAATGATCACCAATGTTTTGCGCTAAAGTCAATCGAATTCTCTGTTCACAAAATTATAGATACAAGTATTACTATTTGATGGAATCAAGGTAAATATTCGGGAGTTATACAAGAAACAGGAAAGAAGGATTTAAATTTGTTTCTAATGAGGGAAATTCATTTTATTGACTGGAAATTGAATTAAAGAAAACATAATTTAATTATGCAAACTAAAAGTTGGGTGGTAGTAAGTGGGAGGGATCCTTTTTCTAGGTCAACTTGTCGAGATATTTGGGAATTTTGAGGTTGAAAAAAATTTCTACTTTCACCAATGTTATAAAAACAGTATAGTAAGGAAGGATGTATTATTATACGGAAAATATAAAAGAGGTACCATCTATGGACTTACAAATAGATAAAATTTTGCTTCAAATATTAATGGTATTATTTCCAATTATTCTATATCAAGCTTTACAAAATAATCGGCAATTTGGGAAAAATGAAAAGGTATACTGGGGAATAGTTTTTACCATTACGATGGCATTGTGTATTTTATATGCGATTAAAATCAAAGAAGGCGTTTATTTAGACTTACGGATGGTTCCCTGGTTTTTAGCTTTTATTTACGGAGGAAAATCCGTCGGTATTTTCGTAACGTTGTTTTATGCTTTTTTACGATTTCTTGTTGGGGGACCAGGAATGGGGCCGGCTTTTCTTGTCTTGTTTTTAGGAGGCTTTGTCATCTTAGAATTTCGAAAATATTATTTTAACTGGACAAGGTCGATTAAAATCGTTCGTTCTATGCTACTTACTTTTGTTTTAGTAACGTTACTACCAATTCTAGGAATATTTCTGCTTGGTAACTCTTTAATATTGGAAACAATACATCTAATTGGTGTATTTATTTTGGCGAATGTTCTTAGTGTATGGCTGGCTGTTCATTTGTTTGAATCGCACAGGGAAAAGCAAGAATTAATCAAGGAAATTCAGAAGAACGAGAAACTACAAGTGGTTGGACAAGTAGCGGCGAGTGTTGCTCATGAAATCCGAAACCCGATGACTAGTATTCGTGGATTTATTCAGTTGTTAACAGGTTCAAAAAATATTGATTCAACCGAGAGAAATTATTTAAATATTTGTATAGATGAGCTTGATCGTGCGAATGATATCATTTCTGATTATTTAAGCTTAGGAAAAAAACATGAACAAGAGCCACAACAATTAATTGATGTTTCAGCACTTGCACTTAAATCAGTAAATACATTATATTCTTATGCAAACCTAAATAATGCTGCCATTTCTATCGAAACTAGTGAGGGTGCCATAGTCCTAGGGGCATCCAGCAGGCTTCAACAATTGATTATTAACTTAATTAAGAATGCGATTGAAGCTTCGAAACAGAACGGTAAGATTCACGTGTCGGTTTTGATTAAAGGTGACCAGGTAGAAATGAATATAGAAGATTCAGGCATTGGAATGACGGGAGAACAACTAGAAAACATCGGACTACCGTATTACTCAACAAAAGAAAAAGGGACAGGATTAGGATTAATGGTCTCTCTCCAGATTATTAAAGAAATGAACGGATATTTAAACGTACAAAGCAAGCAAAATAAAGGTACAATATTCAAAATCACTTTCCCGCTAGCCAAACAAGAAAATCTCTAATGGAAAAAATGGATGGTGCCACACCATCCATTTTTTTTAATCATAGTAATTTTCTAGTAAATATGAGGTCCATTTGGTAATAGGATGTTGGCGGATATTTCTAATTAATCCTTTTATAATGGCTCGAGGTAATGTTGGCATGTTTAACTGGTCCCTCAATAAAATTAGAGATTCGCGCTCGATCCCTTGTTCGACTTCCTCGAGATTTTGATTAATGACTTCCACAATTTTTTCCTTTGATATTTCGTTGTTCTTTGGTGATTGCAATAGAGGTGCATACTCAGCTGTAATAAACGGAAGCTTAGTATGCTTAGCTAAAAGATTCGTTTTCTCTACCAGAGAATGTGATAGTTTTTCGAAATCCGGTGGTGTATGTGAGACGAAAAACAGCTCGGTATAAATTCGAATAAAGCCCTTTATACAGTATACTAGGTCATATTTAATGTCCTGTACATGGTCTCCATATACGCGTTCTACCAATTCAAGGATGGTTTTCTCATTTAGGAGGTTATAATAGTGCATTTTTTCAATGAATTCTTCCTTAATAAGGTGGAGTTGTTCTTGCATAAAGGTTTTAGCGTAATCAGAGTACTTTTCAAATAAAGATAAGTTGATATAGAAGAAGTCGAATAATAATTCATCTTTTGACTTGTTGCTTTTGACTATTGAGTCAATATCGGTAATGATCTCTGTCATGAATTGATCAATTAACGCTAAAATCAGTTCGTCTTTCGATTTGAACGATAAATAAAATGCCCCTTTTGATATCCCACAACGGTCGGTGATTTGTTGAACGGATGTTGCCTCGAAACCTTGTTCAGCAAATAGTTCAACGGCTTTCTGCATAATTAATTGTTTTTTTAACATAATCTTTAGATTCTCCCCAGATAAAATCCTTTGACAAATGACTGATTGGTCATTATTATAAATATCTGTATTATATAAGTCAATAAAGGGCAGGTGTCATTGTGAAAGGACTAGTCAATTTTGTCCTGAAAAATAAGCTAGCAGTATGGTTATTAACAATTATTATTACTGTATCAGGTATTTACTCAGGGACACAAATGAAAACAGAAACAATCCCGGATATCTCCATTCCTTACCTTATGGTCATGGATGTATATCCTGGTGCCACGCCTGAAAAGGTGATGGAAGATGTATCGATGCCGGTTGAAAAGGCTTTGGAAGGGCTTGAAGATGTCAAGGCAGTTTACTCCAACTCCTCATCCAATCTTTCTAATATTCAAGTAGAATATGAATATGGTGTTGATATGGATGAGAAAAAGCGTCAATTAGAAGCAACATTAGATAATATCACTTTACCAGATGCTGCGGAAGAACCGATCATTACGGCAATTAGTATGAATATGATGCCAGTTGTTGCTCTTAGCGTTAGTAGCTCAACGGAGGATATAGTAGAGTTAACCTCTACAGTGAATGATCTTTTATTACCGAAGATTGAAAAACTCGATGGTGTTGCCTCAGCTACAATCACTGGTCAGCATATCGAAGAAGTGGAATTCACTTATGATGAAGAAAAAATGGCTGAGTTAGGCCTAACTGAGGATACAGTTAAGCAAATGATTCAGGCAAGCGATATGGCTGTTTCCTTAGGTCTCTATGAGTTCAAAGAAGGCGAACAAGCGGTTGCTGTTGATGGAAAGTTTATGACTGTTGATGAGTTAAAGGAAATGCTCATTCCGGTAACACCATCGGAAACAAATCCTGTACCGTTTGTAAAATTAAGTGATATAGCCACTATTAAGACAGTCGGAAAAGTTCAGTCAGTCTCTCGAACGAACGGCGAAGATGCGATTGCGATTCAGATTGTAAAAGGTCAACAAGAAAATACAGTTGATGTCGTAAACGCAGTAAAAGAATTAGTTGAAGAGGAAGAGGCTAAAATCGACGGACTTACTGTTGAAATTTCCCTTGACCAAGCAGAGCCGATTGAGGAATCGGTCAATACGATGATTGAAAAAGCTTTATTTGGTGGATTAATTGCTGTTCTCATCATCCTCTTGTTCTTGAGAGACTTTAAATCTACCATTATCTCGATCATTTCGATTCCAGTCTCCATTTTTATGGCCTTTCTCTTGCTGAACTGGATGGATATTACATTAAACATAATGACACTCGGTGCGGTTACTGTTGCTATCGGTCGTGTAATCGATGACTCAATTGTTGTCGTAGAAAATATTTATCGTCGCCTGCATTTAAAAGAAGAGAAGCTAACTGGTCGAGCTTTGATTCGTGAAGCAACGATTGAAATGTTTAAACCAATCCTATCTTCAACACTAGTAACGGTTGCCGTCTTTGCACCACTCATTTTTGTTGGCGGAATGGTTGGGGAATTGTTCATGCCATTTGCATTAACAATGACGTTTGCGCTTGGAGCTTCCTTGCTTGTAGCGATTACGATTGTTCCGGCTTTATCGCACTTCTTATTTAAAAAGAAGCTTTATAGTACTAAAACAGAAAGCAGTCATAAAGAACAAGGGAAACTAGCAAATTGGTATAAAAAAGTTCTTGAATGGACTTTAAATCATAAAGTGGTGACCTCTGCTTTAGCGATAGTTTTATTAATAGGAAGCTTGGCCCTTACCCCGTTAATTGGTTTTAGCTTCATGGGTAGTGAAGAAGAAAAGGTGATGTACCTAACTTATACACCAGCTACTGGAGAATTAAAAGATGAAACGTTAGAAAACATAGCAGAGGTTGAGGAAGAATTACTTAAGCGAGTAGACATTGATATTCTTCAAGTTTCTGTAACGGATTCAGCAGATCCAATGGCAGCGATGATGGGCGGAGGATCAAACGGTGCCCTCATGTACTTGATTTTTGATCCAGATATGGAAAATTTCCCAGAAGTTCGTGAGGAAATTGAAGATTATGTGTTTAATATGGGTCAATCTGGTGAATGGAAGAGTCAGAATTTCTCTTCGATGTCAATGAATACAAACGAGGTTAGCTACACTTTTTATAGTGAAGATTTAAATAAACTCAATGATGCCGTTAAAATGGTAGAAGACGTTATGAATGACAATGACGGACTAGAAGATGTTTCTTCCAGTGCAGAAGACGCCTATGTTGAGTACACTTTTAAGGTCGAGCAAGATGAGCTGTTACAGTATGGCTTAACAACTGCTCAAATTGTGATGATGTTAAATCCAACATCATCTAAAGAAGTGTTAACAACGATTGAAAAAGATGGCGAAGAGTTAGAGGTCATCGTTCAGAAGGAAAAGGTAGCGGAGCCGAAGTCGATTGATGAGCTATTAGAAACAGATGTCAAAACTGCAACCGGTCAGAATTTGCCACTATCTGAACTTGTAACTGTTGAAGAAGGGACAACGTTAAATACTCTTTCACGTAGTGCTGGCGAGTATTATGCTACAGTTTCCGGAACAATTATCGGCGAAGATATTTCTAAAGCGACGGCCGAAATGGATGAAGCGATAGAAAATCTTGATTTACCAAAAGGTGTTAGCGTCGGTGTTGCTGGGGTTGCTGCTGATATGAATGAAACCTTTACCCAGCTAGGTGTAGCGATGCTTGCTGCGATTGCGATTGTTTACTTCATCTTAGTTGTAACGTTTGGCGAAGGACTCGCGCCATTTGCGATTCTATTCTCGTTACCATTTGCAGTGATTGGTTCATTTGTTGGTCTTTTGATTGCCGACGAAACGATTTCTGTCTCTGTTATGATGGGGCTATTGATGTTAATTGGGATTGTGGTAACAAACGCGATTGTACTCGTGGACCGAATCATTCATATGGAACGTGATGGAATGACAATGCGCGAAGCGATTCTTGAAGCAGGTGCGACACGTTTACGTCCAATCCTGATGACAGCTATTGCTACAATCGGTGCCTTAATACCATTAGCAATTGGAAATGGTGGTGGAGGATTAATTTCGAAAGGGCTAGGAATTACCGTTATTGGTGGATTAACTAGTTCGACGTTATTAACATTAATCATCGTCCCAATCGTATATGAGGTTTTATCAAAAGTATTTAAGAAAAACCGAAAAGAAGTACAAGAAAATTAAAAGAAAATCCCTATAAGCTGTCGCTTATAGGGATTTTACTATATGGGTAATATCAAGTAGGCATTGAAATCCCTAAATTGGAATCATTTAGTTAAATTAAGTACTTTTTAAATTTTTTATTGACTAAACCAACTGTAATGTTTAAAGTTACAGTATGGAAATTAATTTAATGGCTAGTTAGTTTTTTGAGTTGATCCTGGGAGGGTGTAAACATGGTTACTCTATATACAACGTCAAGCTGCACTTCTTGCCGAAAGGCTAAAGCATGGCTAGAAGAGCATCAGATTGATTATATTGAGAGAGATATTCTCTCCGAACCACTAACAAAAAATGAAATCAAAGCGATTCTTCGATTAACAGAGGATGGGACAGATGAAATCATTTCAAAAAAGTCAAAAACGTATCAAGAGTTAAATTTAAACCTTGATTCATTACCTTTGAAGGAATTATATCAAATTATTAGTGACAATCCTAAAATATTGCGTAGACCGATCCTTCATGATGAAAAACGCTTACAAGTAGGGTATAGTGAAGAGGAGATTCGAAGTTTTCTTCCTCGGAAACTCCGCATATTTCCGATTGCTGAAAACGAGAAATTTGCTAATTGACGTATTTTTAACTATTATATTTCTCTTTGACTATCCAAACTATAATTTTTGCGATTTCAGTATAAGCTGATTCAATGCGCTCTTAGACAGATTGCGTTAGGAGGATAAGAATGAACAGCGATTTTACCCTTGCGATTCATAGCTTAACACTGCTTGCACTTCAGCCAGATCGGATGGCGACAAGTGAGACCATATCAGAAAGTGCTGGAGTTCATCCAGTTCGGATACGAAAGATATTGAGTTTATTAAAAAGACAAGGCTGGATTAAATCAAAAGAAGGAATAGGTGGGGGATTCATTTTTGCAACAGAGCTAAGTGAAGTGAATCTATGGGACATCTACAAAATTACAAGTGAAGGTGCCCTTCAGCCTAAGTGTCCAAATTCGAATGAAGAATGTATTGTAGGGGCTAATATGCACCATGTTTTGTTTCGTATTTTTTTAGGAGCTGAGGAGCACCTTGGAGAATACTTGAAAAATTATTCAATTAAGGATATTGTCGATTTAATTAATCAACAATCATAGATTTATACCTTATTTTTTGTTTGAAATGTAATAAAATAAATTACAGATAGTCAAGGTGGAAAATGAAATTTTAAGTAGGTGAAAAGAATGCTTCCAAATAAAAACAAAATTTTAAAAATAGGGGATTGGGTAAAAGGGAGTTCACGTGATGGTGAACTGATCATTGGATATATTGATTCAATAAATATACTTGAAGAACTGGTCAACGTGAAAGTAGTTAAAAGTGATAATCCTAACTCAATCAGTTGCACCTTTCAATTAAACATTCACCAGGTGAAAATTTTACCTGAATCAAATGTAACAAACAAAGAGCAAATCCGTTTCTTAATTGATTTGGCTCTTTCTACGGGAGATGAGGAGTGGTTCTTGGAACTTTCTTCGAAAATCCAAACAATGGAACAGTTAGTAAGAGAGACTACTTAATTTAATAACTCAAATCGGTAAAATATATAAGATCGTGAAAAGTGAAGCCTGCCCACTAAGATTGAATGTTCATCTTACCGAGCAGGCTTCATTTCTCATTATTCTTCTAGCTCTTTCTTTTGTTTCTTCGTTGATTTCGAAGTTTTGTTCGTTGTTTGGAGTTGATCATATGCTCGGTTTGAAACATAGATTACTTGGTTTTTTAGGTGTTTATGGGCCATATTCATCATCCTTTCATCAAAAATATGGCTCAAATCGCAGACCCTTATTCTTTTTTACACTTATTCTTAAATATTTTTTAGTGAAAAAGACACATGAAAATTATTTTTCTTCTAATAGCGACTTAGCCAATGAAATGGCCCTTTCCTTTGAGTAGCCGTTGTAAAGGCTCGTGTTTAATCTAATAGGGTCACCAAAAAAGAAACGTTCGTAAAGCGTTTGTCTGCCTCCGAATGCACTTGTGCTAATATCCCAAGCCAGTCTAAAAAGCTGCGTCCGTACCTTTGCATCACAAGTAGCACCTTGAAGGTATTTTTGTAAATCCTCTTGGATAGGCGATTCAAAATCTTGTTCAGTAGGAATGGAAATGAGTCCACTCGCACCAAGTAATTGTAATATTTCAGTAAACCTAGGGTAAAATCGAGGAAAGCTTGTAATGGCTGCATATAATGGATTGGCATCTGGAATCATTGTTCCACGTTGATTTACGGTTGCTTCTAGTTCAGAAGCTAACAATAAGGACTTCATGGTTTCATATCCAATAATAAGTTCGCTGACTTTTTCTTTTACATGTAAATACTCACCGATATCAATGGTATCGACGATTAGCTGAGCAACACCTAATAAAAATTCGGTTTTAACAGTTTGTCGAGCAACGGTTTGGTGGAGTAAAAAAGTATTGAATTGTGATTCTTCATACATCCTTGCTACAATGTTGTAATTTTTATATAAAAAAACACGTTCCCATGGAACTAGAACATCATCAAATACGACAATTGTATCAATTTCTTCAAATCGGGAGGCTAAGGGATGGTCGAATTGCGAGGGCCGGTAGGTAAAGGATTCTCTACAGATAAATTTAAGATTTTTTGTATCACTTGGAATTGAAAATGCATAGAGAGAAGCCTCATCAATGTATTTCCCCCCAATCGGTAATACTAACAACTCATCAGTGATCCCACCCTGAGTAGCTAACAAACGTGCGCCTTTCATGATGATCCCATCACTAGTGGTATTAACTATACGAGCAGAGATAAGGGATTCGTCTTTTTCTAAGTAGGCTGATGATCGGTTCACTTGAGGATTGACAAATGTATGCGAAAAGGTTAGATCTTTTTCGCGGGCTGTCTCATAAAGCATTTTTATTCGTTGATCACAGCAATCATCATCTTCAAATACGTCACAGGCGGCAGCCAATGCCATTAATCCAGTATTCATATAATCAGGAGACCGCCCCATCATTCCACCAGATGTTTTCGCCCACTCTTGCGTTGTTAGTCTTCGTCTTTCTAAATCCTCTTTACTACGGGGTTCCATAAAAGATGTTCCCACACGTTCGCCAGTTAATGGCGATTTAAATGTCATAAAATCCACTTTGTCAGATGATAATTGCATATCAAAGAGCTTTGCTTTACTTTTTAGAATTCCTTTAAAAGCGTAATGGTCACATAGATTACCATTAATTTTTTGTCCATCGAGCCATATTTCAGAATCTAAGTTTCCGATTCTCTGAAGGTAGGTCGCGCCATCACATGCTGACATCTTACCCTCTCCTTTTACGGTGTATTTGAGGGAAATCGTTTTCCAATCAATATATGAAGAATGTTAGCAAAGCTTGCTTTTCCAAGACACATTTCCTTGATTCATTAATTTTAGGCATTAACAGATACATTATTAAGTTATGTAAAACAATCGTTAATATAGTCGGAATATTCTGTTATAATTTAAATTAAGATATTTGTAAGCGATTCCAATTAACTTAAATAAAAATTTAAATGGTGGTGGAGCAAATATGTTTTCAAGGCATTTTGAGTTTTGGCCAAAACGTTTACCAAAATCGTTACCAATTCCTGAGACCACAATCTATGACAACTTAGAGGTTACGACGAAGCGCTATCCGGATAAGACAGCTATTGTTTTCTATGGAAATGAAATAAGTTATAAACAGCTTCACAAAGAAGTGAATCAATTAGCCGGCTATTTGCAGCATGAGCTTGGAGTGGAAAAAGGCGATCGCGTGGTCTTATATATGCAAAATTCACCGCAATATATGATCGCTTATTATGCAATCATGCGTTTGGACGCAGTGGTAGTTCCAATAAATCCGATGAATGTAAAAGATGAAGTCTCTTTTTATTTAGCTGACTGTGACGCAAAAGTGGCAATGGTTGGGCAAGAGTTAATGCCGGAAATTAAACCTTGTTTAGGTAGCTCTCCATTGAAAAAGATTATTGTAGCTACGTATTCGGACTATGCCCAACATGACGTCGAATATGCGATACCTCCGGTTGTAGCTGCTGCTAAGGAGTCTTTTCATTCCGAAGCAATTATCGATTGGGAAGAAACACTAGCTGCCAATAAAAATCCAAGACCAAGCGAGGCAATAGCTGATGATTTGTGTTGTTTGCCGTATACGTCGGGCACAACAGGGAAACCAAAAGGCTGTATGCATACACATAAAACGTTACAAGCGACATTGTTAGGCGGAATTGTCTGGGCAAACTCTTCTCCGGCAGATGTTGGTTTATCAACCTTGCCACTATTCCATGTCACAGGAATGCAACATAGTATGAACGGACCGATTTATCTTGGTGGAACAATGGTGCTCATGACTCGTTGGGACCGTGATGTAGCATTAACCTTAATTGAACGTTACCAAGTTACTCGCTGGACAAATATCTCGACGATGGTTGTCGATTTCTTAGCAAATCCAAGATTAACAAAAGGAGCGATAAAATCGCTGAAAATGATTGGTGGTGGCGGTGCGCCACTACCAGAAGCGGTCGGAGAGAAACTTTATGAATTGACTGGGCTTCGTTATGTGGAAGGGTATGGTTTAACAGAAACGATGTCGCAAATTCATCAAAATCCACTAGAAAGGCCAAAGCTACAATGCTTAGGGATGCCACAGTTCGATGTGGATGCTAGAGTGGTTGACCCGGTCACGCTTAAGGAACTTGGACCGAATGAAGAAGGCGAAGTTATTGTGACAGGAAACCAAATCTTTAAAGGCTATTGGAACCGTCCAGAAGAGACAAAAGGTGCGTTTGTGAAGCTTGATGGAAAGGAATTTTTTAGAACTGGAGATATTGCTCGTTATGATGAGGAGGGGTATTTCTTTATAGTGGATCGAGTTAAGCGGATGATCAATGCTTCCGGGTTTAAAGTATGGCCAGCGGAAGTAGAAATGACGTTATACAAACATCCATCCGTTCAAAATGCCTGTGTGATTGGAGTACCTGATGCTAGACGAGGTGAAACGGTAAAGGCTTTTATTGTCTTAAATGAGCAAGGCAAAGGAACAACGGAAGAAGAAATTATTAGTTGGTCCAAAGAGCATATGGCAACCTATAAAATTCCAAGGATTATACAATTCCTCGATGCTCTTCCAATGTCTGGGAGTGGGAAAATTTTGTGGAGAAAGCTTCAAGAACAAGAAGAACACAAAGTGAAAGGGTAGGTTTGGTAAGTGCTGATAACCTTCTCTCACAATAGAGGGGGAAGGTTATCTATTTTAAAAAGCAAATGAAACTGTTAAAACCTAACAAACCAATATTGACACCGAGGGAAAGACGCTGGTACTATTGTTATCAGATAATTCATAATTTTCTATAGTTGTTTTTGAATTGGAAGCGTTACCAACAATGAAAATACATATTTTGCAAATCAAAATCATGATGGTCGCGCTATGAGTTATGAATTACTAAAATTATTACCTAAGTGAAAGGGGAGTATTGAATGACATTAATTCAATCTGTAACTGGTCCAGTTGAGACGTCCAAATTGGGTTTAACATTGATTCATGAACATATGCGTGTTCGTTCAGAATCTGTCTTTCTTCAATTTCCACATTTATACGATGAAGAGAAAGAGTTCGTTAAAGCGGTTCAACAAGTAAACAATGTGAAAAAGCTTGGAGTAAACACGATTTGTGATCCTACTGTTATGGAACTTGGCCGTGACATCCGCTTTATTGAAAGAGTCTCTCGTGAAACTGGGGTTCAGATCATTGCTGCAACAGGAATTTATTCTTATCATTATATCCCGCCACATTTCCAAAACCGTGATATTGACTATATGGCTGAATTATTTGTCCGCGACATTGAAGTAGGTATCCAAAACACTTCGATAAAAGCCGGTTTCTTAAAATGTGCAACAGATGCACAGGGGGTTACACCAGATGTTGAAAAAGTTATCCGTGCGGTCGCACGTGCACATAAGAAAACTGGAGTACCAATCATGACTCATTCGCATCCTGGGACAGGAACGGGCATAAACCAGCTAGATATATTAATAGAAGAAGGAGTTGATCCAAGTAGAATTTTAATCGGACATACTGGTGATACAGACAATATGGAATATATTTTACAGGTCATTGAATATGGTTGTTTTATAGGCATGGATCGTTATGGGTTAACAGGTGAATGTGCAACCGAGAATCGAAATACAACTGTAATTGAATTGGCGAAAAAGGGTTATGCTGACCGGATGTTCTTATCGCAAGATCATTGCTGTACAATTGATTGGTACCCTGAAGAAGCACCAGGGCTTATGTATCCAAAATGGACAATGAGTTTTGTTCTTGAAGAAATTATTCCAGAATTGAGAAATAATGGAGTGACCGAGGAACAAATCAAGTTGATGATGGTTGATAATGCTCGCCATTGGTTTGAAGGAAGTAATCAAACAAAATCGTCCGCCAATGTTGAAATAGGAGGAGTAGAATTTGGCAATTCCAAGTAAAATGAAGGCTGCTCGATTCTACGAAGTCAATGAGCCCCTTAAAGTAGAAGAAATCCCCACTCCCGAGATTCGGGATGATGAAGTATTAGTGGAAATCAAAGCGGTCGGATTGTGCGGTTCTGATGTTCATATCGTTTATGAGGGGGTAACCCCAACTTCTCATAAACCAATTATTCTCGGGCATGAACCTTCAGGCGTGGTAGCTGCTGTCGGAAAGGATGTTACAGGGTGGAAGCCGGGGGACCGTGTTTCAATTACTCCAGGGATTTTCTGTGGTTCTTGTTCTAACTGTATAAATGGGCATGCTGAAATTTGTTTAAGTCGACAAGTGATTGGGATTCAACGGGATGGTGCTCTCGCTGAGTACCTAAATATACCAGCAAAAAATTTAGTTAGGCTTCCTGAGCAGGTTCCATTTGAAGTTGGAGCGATTATCACTGATGCTATCGCGACTCCGTTTCACGCGTTGATTGACCGTGCACAGTTAAAACCGGGAGAGTCAATCGCGATATTTGGTGCTGGAGGTTTAGGTCTTCATGCGGTACAAATTGCAAAGTTAGCTGGTGCTAAACAAATTTTTGTCATTGATACCCGTGATGATCAATTGGAAAGAGCAAAAAGCTTAGGTGCCGATGTTACAATTAATCCAAGTAAAGAATCACCAGTTGATCGCATAAATAACATGACGAACGGATTTGGGGTGGATGTTTCCGCTGAGTTTATTGGTTTGCAAAACACTATTGCTCAAGCAGTTGAATCTGTTGCAATAGGTGGACGAACCGTTGTTGTAGGTTTAGGTCCAGAACCCATTTCGGTGCTACCACCTACCATTTTCGTTAGAAAACAACTTTCACTTCTCGGTTCGTATGGTTTCACGAAACAAACAATTGAACAGTTGGTTGAGCTTGTTGCCGCAGGGAAACTAAATGTCGAAGAATCCATCACGCATACTTTCCCATTAGAGGAGGTTAATACGGCCCTGCGTTATTTACATGAAAAAGTCGAAAACCCAATCAGGGTGGTTGTAAACTTTCCATAAAGTTACTACCTATTAACCTTTGTCTGAAACTAATCTCCTTAAAAAGCCTCGTTGTATTCGAGGCTTTTTTGTATTGAAAAATAATCATGTTGTTCCGTATTTGAAAGCTTTGTATAGATGGAATTTCGCTTGTTATAAAATTAGCTTGCAATTGCACACTTCTTTCTTGAAAAATTTGTAGGCTGGTGTATAATTGGTGCGGTGATTTAGTGGTTTTTACATGTTTAAAGTATGTTTCTTGTATTAGAACAGGACTGATATAGATTGGTATAAGGAGGTCATTATGACAAACTCGACAATTATTCAATTTAATAATGTGACAAAGCAATATGACAATGACCCTGCTGTGTTGGATGATGTAAGTTTTGAAATCGAAAGGGGGAAATTTTATACCCTTTTAGGACCATCAGGATGTGGGAAAACGACGATTTTAAGGTTAATCGCTGGTTTTACCGAAGCTACTTCTGGGGAAATTTATTTTAATGGAAAGAAAATCAATGACCTTCCAGCGAATAAACGGCAAGTAAATACTGTTTTTCAGGATTATGCGCTGTTTCCTCATTTAAATGTGTTTGAAAATGTGGCTTTCGGCTTACGGATTAAAAAGTTAAAGAAAACTGATATTGAACAAAGAGTAAAAGAAGCACTTCATTTCGTGAATCTTGCTGGCTATGAGCAAAGAGAAATTAAAGAGATGTCAGGCGGGCAACGTCAACGTGTTGCGATTGCGAGAGCGATTGTTAATGAGCCTGAGGTGATTTTGCTTGATGAACCATTGTCAGCGCTCGATTTAAAACTACGTACAGAAATGCAATACGAATTACGAGATTTGCAGAAACGTTTAGGGATTACGTTCATTTTTGTTACGCATGATCAAGAAGAAGCCTTAGCAATGTCCGATGAAATTTTTGTTTTAAATAAAGGGAAAATCCAGCAAAGCGGTACGCCAACAGATATTTATGATGAGCCGATAAACCGATTTGTAGCTGATTTTATTGGCGAATCGAATATTGTAAAAGGAACCATGATCAAGGATTATTTGGTTTCCTTCACTGGGAAACAATTTGATTGTGTAGACCAGGGCTTTGATACAAACGAACCAGTCGAAATTGTCATCCGTCCCGAAGATTTAGAGATTACAAGTATAGAAAAAGGTAAATTACAAGTACAAGTAGATTCACAATTATTCCGTGGAGTTCATTACGAGATTTGCTGCTATGATACCGCTGGAAATGAGTGGCTTGTGCATTCAACAAAAAAAGCAACCGTCGGGGATCAGATTGGTTTATATTTCGATCCAGAAGCCATCCACGTCATGCGTTTAGGAGAAACAGAAGAAGAGTTTGACCGCCGTTTAGAGTCCTATAAGGATGGAGACGGGAAATGAATCAAAAAGTAACTCGTCAACTGTATATGCTTCCTTATACGTTGTGGATGATTTTCTTTGTCATCGCACCGATCGTCCTCGTGGTCTATTATTCTTTTTTAGACATAAATGGCGACTTTTCATTAGCAAATTATGAAAAATTCTTTACACCAAAATACTTAAAGATGGCATTAAGTTCGTTTTGGTACTCGTTTTTGATCACATTGTTTAGCTTACTGATCGCTTATCCAACGGCTTTATTGTTAACGAGAACAAAACATAAGCAATTATGGTTGTTGCTTATTATTGTTCCATCATGGATTAATTTGTTGTTAAAAGCGTATGCCTTTATAGGGATTTTTGGTACCTATGGGATTACCAATCGTTTTTTAGAGGCCATTGGCATTGGGACACAACAAATCCTGTTTACAGATTTCAGTTTTATCTTTGTTGCGGTATATATTTTTATTCCGTTTATGATTTTGCCAATCTTTAATTCTTTAAATCAATTGAATCCAGCGTTAATCGATGCTGCAAATGATTTAGGTGCGTCAAAATGGACAACATTCCGACGTGTCATTTTTCCATTAACGATGGAAGGGGTTAAATCTGGCTGTCAGGTTGTGTTTATACCTGCTCTATCCTTGTTCATGCTGACAAGATTGATTGCTGGAAACCGTGTGATTACCCTAGGAACAGCTATTGAGCAACATTTTCTTGTTACACAAGATTGGGGAATGGGTTCCACAATTGCTGTCTTCTTAATTTTAATTATGTTCCTGTTCATGGCTTTAACAGGGAAAAGAAAGCGAGGGGTGTAAATGGACCAGAAATTATCCCCTGTATCAAAATTCTTTTTGATTGTGATTTTTGTGATCCTTTATGCGCCGATCTTCTTTTTGGTTTTTTATTCGTTTAATAGTGGTGGCACTATGTATGATTTTGAGGGTTTCACGCTTGAATGGTATCAAGAGCTGTTTAGTGATACGAGATTATTAATTATAGTGTTAAATACCCTTGTCGTGGCATTATTGTCGGCCTTGATTGCTACCATTATTGGAGTTATTGGTGCGATTGGGATTCATTCAGTAAAAAAGCGGTCTCGTAAAAATGCGATTCTTTCACTGAATAATGTTTTGATTGTCAGCCCTGATGTAATCATGGGAGCATCGTTCTTGATCCTGTTTACGATTGCAGGTTATCAGCTTGGATTCTATTCGGTGCTACTTTCACACATCGCTTTTAGTGTACCAATTGTCGTTTTGATGGTGCTGCCAAAATTATATGAAATGAGTCCAACATTAGTTGATGCCGCAAAGGATTTAGGAGCCAATAGCTGGGAAGTGGTAACAAAGGTTATCTTGCCATTCATTTCACCAGGGATTATGGCGGGGTTTTTTATGGCTTTAACTTACTCACTTGATGATTTTGCGGTTACCTTTTTTGTGACTGGAAATGGATTTAGCACATTATCTGTTGAAATCTATTCCTTGGCTCGCCGTGGTGTTTCTTTAAATATCAATGCTTTATCCACCCTGTTATTCTTGTTTACAATCGTCTTGGTTGTCGTTTACTACTTTATTAATCAACGATTGAAGACAAATGGAACGGGGGGAAGAAAGTGAAGCAATTAGTTCGACTGTTTTTAGCGATTGTGATTGTTTCTGCGTTGTTGTTATGGGGAATTTCTTCTTTAAACGCATCCCAAGGATACTCTGGTGACAATACATTGACCGTCTACAACTGGGGAGATTATATAGATCCAGAGTTGATCTCTCAATTTGAGGAAGAAACAGGAATAAGTGTGATCTACGAAACATTTGATTCGAATGAAGCGATGATGACAAAAATTCAACAAGGTGGGACGTCTTATGATGTTGCCGTTCCTTCGGAATATACAATTGATAAAATGCGCGAAGAGGGTTTGTTAATACCACTCGATCATAATCAAATCCCTAATTTGAAAAATATTGATTCACGGTTTATGGATCTCCCATTTGATCCAGGAAATCAATATTCGGTTCCGTATTTTTGGGGGACGGTTGGGATTGTATATAATCCGTCGATGATTGATAACCGAAAGCTTACAAGCTGGAATGACCTTTGGAATCCAGCATTTGAAAATGAAATTTTGTTGATTGATGGTGCCCGTGAAGTTATGGGGATGGGATTGAATAGTCTAGGATATTCGCTTAATGACACAAACGTTGACCATTTAAGAGCAGCGAAAGAAAAACTTGATGAACTCACACCAAATGTAAAAGCAATAGTCGGGGATGAAATCAAAATGCTGATGGCGAATGAAGAGGCGGCAATTGGTTTGGTGTGGTCGGGAGACGCATCTGACATTATGTACGAGAATGAAAACCTTGACTATGTAGTACCTAGTGAAGGCTCGAACTTATGGTTTGACAGTATGGTCATCCCAAAAACAGCTAAAAATGTTGAAGGAGCGCATAAATTTATCAATTTTATGCTCGACCCGGAAGTTTCCGCCCAAAATACGGAGTGGGTAAGCTATTCCACTCCAAACAAAGCGGCACTGCAGTTAATGCCTGAGGATATGACGAGCGACGAACGTTTTTATCCGTCTGAAGAATTAACCAAAAAACTTGAGGTTTATGAAAACCTTGGTCAAAGCAATTTGGCATTTTATAACGAATTATTTCTCGAGTTTAAAATGCATCGGAAGTAAAGGAAGCAGGAATTTCCTGCTTCTTTTTTTACCTCTTAAAGTTATCAATTCCTTCAAGTCCACGTTTGGAGGCCATCATCTTGATCAAATTCAATGATGACATCTGTAACTCCTTTGATTTCTTGTATTTTGCCTTCAATTATATTTTTCAAGGCAATCGCTTCTTTGACAGATATGGACGCATCAATTTCTAACTTCATTTCAATGTGATAGTCTTCCCCTTCTTTAAGGGCATATAACGTTTTAATATCCCGAATCTCAGGGTGGTTGGTAAAAATATATTGACCAATTTTCTCTTCTAGTTCTTCATCAGCCTCTCCGAGAACTCCTTTTGCATTATCTAAAAATACTTTTCCAACTACATAAAACATCATTATCCCAATAATGATAGAGGCAATCCCTTCGGCAGCATGTAAACCAGCAAAATAAGATAATAAAATCCCAATGATGGCAATAATCCCACCCATTGTTGCCACCAAGTCTTCCATAAAAACAAGCTTTGTCGCTGGTTTTGCTTTTTTTAAACCGGTAAAACTTTTAGCCAAAATTCCTAAACCTTTTGCTTCTATTCCAGTTTCATGGAGAACCTCTTTCATAGCCTTATACAGGACAAAGGCTTCTAGTAGGACCGCTAAACCTAAAACGGAAAGATTAATGATAATTCCTGTTGATTCGGTAGGATGCAAAAGATGGTGATAGCCTTCTTTAATTGTTTCGTAACTCATAATTCCGACAATAATGACTGCTCCAAGCAACACCAAGTTGACGAGTCGTCCAAAACCATTTGGGTATTGCTCGGTTGGCATTTTCTTACTTAATGCACTCCCAATAAAAACAAAGAATTGATTCGCGGCATCTCCAAGGGAGTGCATCGTTTCAGCGAACATTGCGACATTCCCAGTAAAAAAATAAGCAATTCCCTTAATAATGGCAATGATTGTGTTAACTGTTGCAGCGATGAGTGAAGATTTATTTCCTTGTCTTAATAAATTTTGCTTTTGTGCCATATTCTCCTCCATCTAGTTAAAGATAGGGATAGTGTGTGCACTTTTTGTTGGATTATAGCAATGATTTGGAGGGAGAGTAGATTTTTCTTTTATCATAAATTGGCGGAAGTAGGTATGATTAGATATATGCTGTTTTTTTTACACGAATGATGCTAAAAGCAGATGATAGAAAGTAGATAGTGTCGATTATCTATGTGCTATCTAACTGCTATCATAGCGTAAATTCCTTTAATTAATTGAAGGTTGTAAGGTTTTAAGCAGTAGTGTTACTATTAAAATGGAAAAAAGTACATAACGGGAGGAAATTATAGTGATAAAAAGAGAATTAACAGCAATCGGCTGTTTTTTTATTTGTATTTCAGCTTTCTTATATGCAGCAAAACATCTAACCGCTGCAATCATGACAGCGTACATCAATAGTCCTGATGTTAATTATTACGGTGGTGGTTACCAGACTGTTGGTTTTGGAATCACTTTTTGGATTGCAATCTCTTTTGTTGTGGGGCTTCTCTTTTTTATTGGAGGCATCTATCCCATCTTTATGAAACGAGTTCCGGAGAAAAATATAGCTGTTCAACAAGAAAAGATAGAAAAGCAAGTTTGAACATAAAGTGGGGATGACCTATTCAGGACCAAAAGAAAATGCAAGAAGTAGATTTATATAAGCCAATTCACAAGTATTTTACTCGCGAGGGCTATGAAGTATATGGGGAAGTGAAGGATTGTGATATTGCCGCTGTTAAAGGTAACGAACTAGTCATCATTGAGTTGAAGCGAACATTGAGTGTAGACTTATTAATACAAGCGACAAAGCGACAAAAACTTTCCGATCAAGTTTATATTGCGATTCCAAGGCCTAAACATCGTTTGAACTCGAGACAATGGCAGGATAAATGTCATTTAGTTCGAAGACTGGAACTAGGATTGATTTTGGTCTCTTTTCCTGGCAAAAGTTCAAAAGCAGAAGTGCTTTTTCACCCAACACCCTTTAATCGTAATTTAAGTAAAAGTCGAAACACCAGTAAGCGGGAAGTATTGCTGAAGGAAATAGAAGGGCGGAGTGCTGACTATAATGTCGGCGGTAGCAGTCGGACAAAAATTATGACCGCTTATAAAGAGAACTGTATTCAGATTGCTACATATCTTGATCAATTTGGCTCGTTGTCTCCTAAAGCATTAGTGGATTTGGGGACGGGGAAAAAAACTTCCTCCATTTTAACAAAAAACTTCTATGGTTGGTATGTACGGGTTAAACGAGGGACTTATATTCTTAGTGAACTGGGAAAAGAAGAGTTAATAAAATATCCTGAACTAGTGGAGTATTTTTTGCAACAAATAAAGAAGGACAGCTAAGATACATGGGAATCCTTCTTAAACTATAGGCGAACGCTCTCATGAGGGTTCTTTTTTATTTTAATCTTACGTATATAACTATAATAATATTATGTAAAGTGATGTACTGTCTGATTATTAACTTGACAACATGCTCCGCTCAGCTAAAGAATTAATTGGGAAGGTGAATGGTTTATGAATGAGCCTAAAATTCATGAATTCCGAGTGTTGTTTTAATGAGTCCCAATATCCTGTGGTTTTCACAGGAGCAGGGATGTCAACAGAAGCGGGTTTGCCTGATTTTTGTTCGCCTTCATCAGGGTTGTGGAATAAGTTTAATTCAAAAGAATTGGCAAGTATAGAGGCAATGAAATGTAACATTTCAGCGTTTATGGATTTTATCGATTTCGCGTCAAAAGTTTACGACATGTGATGAGAAGAAGTAGGAACGACTGCTTCTTCTGCCTATTATCGGTGGTTAAGCTCAAAATGATTTTCATTCAATTGGATGATTTTTATCCCATCGTTTATTTCCAAGATTTTTCTAGCAAGCTTCTCTACACCAAATATTTCAGTAAAATTGTGACTTCCAACTAGAAGGTTTAATCCAATAAAATGAGCATATTGAATGGTGTATAAACTTGCCTCTCCAGTTATGTAGGTATCGCACCCTTGGTCAAATGCATACCTTAAATGGTTTGTAGAATGCCGCACTCCCGTTAAACCTCACTTTTTTCACTCGAATGTTGTTATTCTTCCATGCTCGAACAGGCTCCGCTAATCTCGTTCTCATTTTGCCTACGAGCACATCAAAATCTAATGGCTTAGCAAAGACTCCAATAGCTGGATAATCCTAATCTTGATCATAATGAGAGTAGCGGAGAATTTTATGGATACTTAATTCATTCATTCATGAGAGAAGTCGAAGAACCCAAAATCAACATAATCCAATGGTCCGTGAACCCAAAAATGACTAATGTTTTCTTCTTTTAACTTCTTTTCCCAAGCTTCTTTAAATCGATAAATAAAATCCCATGCGTCGTGATGCGTAAGGATCAAATCCACCTCTTTTTTTGCCGCTTTTTCAATTACTTCTTATTGACAAATTAGTAGAATAACCAATAGTTGAAATGGTTTGATTAGTAAACCCAAAGTCATCTCTAAACTCTTCTAATGATTCTCTATCAAAAAGTTGTTGAATAGACTGTTCAAATTTAGCAATGTTCACAAACATCCCCCCTTTTTTTCATATTATCGGGCGCCAGTTAAATTAGCTATGAAAATCGCTTTTTGAGAGTCCTAAATTCATTACTAGGTTGTTTACCGAATTTATTGCTCGAGCTCTTCTGGCTGTAATTTGCTTGTTTCGTAAATAGAAAAAGACATTATGATAATAGAACTTATAAGATGAAAATAAAGGGGGATTTCCGAAAAAAAGTGAGAATAGTGAAAATAAAATAGTATACCAAAAAAAATGGTTCCTAATTTGTAAGTAGTTTTTTCGGATTTTATCAGACTAATGAAAAAATTTATTGACATTGATAATCATTTTCATTTAGAATAATAATTGATAATCATTATCAATTAAAAGGACTAAATAACGAGTTCTAAAATTATAAACTTACATAAATCAGAGGAGGCTACAACGATTAATAAGAAGCATTGTGAGTTGTGTGGTTATATGAAGGATGAGCTGCTGGTGGATATGGAGGTTTGCCCTTGTTGTGGGCTACATGAGATTGAAATCATTCATAGGAGGGAAAAATCGTGAATTCCTTGCTTATTGTCGGTGCCGATCATTTAGGTATCATACCAGACAAATTAACATCGGTTGGTTTTGATGAAATCCTACATGTCAATGGGAGAAAAGCAAAAATGGTTAATATTGAGATTCCTGAAAAGGTCAATTGTATTCTTGTGTTAACTGACTATGTTAACCATAATCTTACATCCGTGATAAAAAAGCGGGCAAAAAGTCAATCAATCCCTATTTACTTTGCAAAGCGTTCTTGGTGTTCAATCGCCAAAGTATTAAAAGATGTAGTTTAATCTGTTTTTTTTATACAAAAATGAGAATGTTTCTCAATGTATTATAGTGGAATGAACAAAGAGAGGATGAGTTGCATGAAAGAATATCACCCTCAGGTATCTGTGAAGGCGATTACCGATTATCATTTAGAAGCTTTTTTAAGATGTCCGTATAAATTTTATTATCAACATATATTGTCGGACCATTCTAGTGAGCTAAAGTGGCGCCAAATTGTTCAGTTGATCATCAATCAGATTGTTCAAGAATATTATCAACTCCCGCTATCGGAACAAAAGAAATTGAATGTATTAAAATTAATTGATCGTTATTGGCAGAAAATCAATCCCATGTTATTCGATAATCCAATTCAATATTATACTGTTGTAGCAAAGATTACTGACCATCTACTTCGTTTTTTAGAATCAAAGGAAGAAACAACTCTCCCCTTATTTTTATTTAAGAAACTGGACGCTTATATAGATGAATTAGAGAGTCAAGTTTCCCTTACCTTTGAGGTAGTAGAGTGGTCCACTTATTCTTTTAAAATCAAAAAATTTCTTGTAGAAGCAGATAGAGAAATGGTTGAACTTTATCATTACTTAATGGTTGTATTTGCAAAGAAAGCGTTTAGAAAAATACCGGAACAGGTAGAAGTTATTAATTTATTAGAAGGAAAAAGGTATACGTTTACACCTTCTGAGGAGGAAGTCCAACGAGGTATATTGTATTTAACCTATTTGAAGGAAAGTGTCCAGAAGCCTGACCGATATTCGCCTCCAAGCTCATCAAAGGAGTGCAAACAGTGTCCTTTTCACTCGAAATGTACTCATTCGAATGAACCTATAGCAAACAAAAGTGACGATAAATCTAGAAGATTGAATTAGGGATTTTTCTAGGGGGATTTCTGATTGAAGTACCAAATGAACAGAATCGATTTCTCCTTCAAAATGGTAAACAACACACGTGGTTTAATAAGGAAGAAACCTTCTCAACCCTTTCCAGACATAATACAAGTCAATGAATACTACAATATAATAACATTCATTATTTGTAATGCACCTTTCTACACTAGGAGGGATTTGGTGGTGGAAGTGTTTGAGGCCATTCAAACTAGGAGGAGCAATGGGCTCGTTACAGAACAAGATGTTTCAAATGAGGTGATTGAAAAAGTTTTAAGAGCAGGAACTTGGGCTCCGAGCCATTTTAGAACAGAACCTTGGAGGTTTTTTGTTTTAATGGGAGAGGGGCGAACGCGTTTGGGGAAAGTTCTTGCGGAAATCGCTGAATTAGAAATGGATGATCCCAAAAGTGACAGTAACCAAAAAAAACTTCAAAAGATCCTCGACAAGCCTTTTCGAGCGCCAGTGATTGTAGCCGTTGCTGTTGAACCGAATGTTCCTTCCGATAGGGTAATTATCCAGGAAGAGTACGGTGCTGTGTATGCAGCGATTCAAAATATGCTGTTAGCTGCCCATGCTTTAGGGGTAGCTGGATATTGGCGTACAGGAAAGCCAACTTATCATCCGCTTATGAAAAAGCTATTTGGTTTATCAGAAAAAGGAGAAGTGTTGGGATTCCTATATTTCGGCTACCCGAAGAGACACTTGCCTGGTGGGAAACGGAAGACTGTACAAGAAGTAACAAAGTGGATAACTAGTGATGATGATTATGATGCGGTATAAAAAGATAAAGATATGGTAAAGGTTCAGCTATTTTCTAGTCTGTTAAAGAGATAGTATTCTCCCGTTTTAACTCCTCCACTGAATGAAGTTTCCCTTTAAGAATAAGTAGGAGCGCTTTGATTTAGGAAATCTAAGCGCTTTTCTCTATGGATGGATCACAATAGATAAATAGACTAGTCTATATCGCTAGTATATTTTTCTGGCAACAATTCTAGGATATTACACTTTACGAGTTCACTGTGATAAGAAAGAATAATGTTTGTATCCTTTCCATAATCACTAATCAGTTCACGGCACATCCCGCAAGGTGCGACAACCCAACATTTCTCAATCTCTTCATGCGGATGGGGATGTGCAACAGCGACTATCGTTTCAAATTCGTGATCTCCCTCAGAGATGGCCTTCCCAATCGCCATTGCCTCACCACATACGGTAATTCTCCCAACGTTTGCTTCTACGTGGACCGCTGAAAAAATTGTACCAGATTTCGTTCTAACTGCTGCACCAATATGATGACGTCCATACCGATAATTTTTTTCAATCACTTGTTCTGCTGATTTAATCAATTCATAATCTCTGTTCGTTAAAGCTTTCGTTTTTAACATCGTTCTCCTCCTAATCAAACTAGTGCGTACAATGGTAATGACTTTATGTATCCTTAGAAATTTTATTAGAACTATAGACCAGTGAAAAATACTAGTATATTCGTTTCTACTAAATTTACTTTTTACCCGGGTGATTAAAGAGAGTGAATACTTTTTGTATTCTAACATAACCAAGGCAATTCATGTTTGATAATAGATATTTTCTCAAAACAAACTACTGTACAAAATGCATCGTAATGAATAAAATATAATTATACAAAACTTATAGGAAAGGTCGGAATTAAAAATGAATGATACACTTCGTTCGATTCCGCGTCCACTTGTGAAGACCAATCAAACTGTAATTGTCATTAGTGTTTTACTGACTTGGGCAACAGGACAAGCGTGGATTTTATTAATACCTTTTATTGCTGGACTATTGGGGCTTTTTTTCGGATATAATCCCATAATGGAAATAGCTAAGCACTTTCTCCGCAAAGAATTGAAATCGTACATTCCGGAGGATTGGGAACAACAACAATTTAACCAGAAAATTGCTGTCACCTGTCTTGGCATCGGCTATGTTAGCTTTTTAATGAATTGGACAGTCATTGGTTATGTGTTTACCGGAATGGTTGCCATCGCAGCTTTTATCGCCATTCTTGGTTTTTGCATTGGCTGCTTTATTCTTTTTCAATGGAAACAATATAAATATCGAAGAACCGCATAATGGGTGGAGACAACTTTTCATATTAAGTTGTCTCTTTTTAATTACTAAAAAAAATTACTTCTAAGTTAGTTTCCTAGCAGGCAAATTATTAGTATACAAGAGAATAACTCTGTGCTATATTCTTATTAATCAGAAAATTCTTTAAACAGGAGGATTCGAATGGAAGAGACAGATCTTTGTATTCATTTTCTTCTTGGAAAAGCATTGCAACATGTTAAGCAAATCAGCAAGGCAAAGTTAGCTCCATATGGAGTGACACCCGTTCAATTCGCTCTTCTGCGATTGCTTTGGGAAAGGGATGGCGAATACGGCTTTGTGTTAGCGAACCGACTACTAATCGATAGTGCTACGATTACAGGAGTGATTGATCGATTAGAACAGAATGGATTAATTCAGCGACGAATTGACCAAAAAGATCGCCGCAATAAACGAGTGTTTTTAACTGAAAAAGGCAGGTCTTTAGAGGCCCCATTAATTAAAAAAATGAATGAAATGAATGATGAAGTGATGTCACAATTTGACGCTGACAAGGTTCAGTGTTTTAGAGAAATGCTTTTTGAAATTGGTATTAAGAAAAAAGTGCGGATGTAGGTTTGATGATGATATTCGTCCTAAACTAGTATCAGAAAGGAGAGGAAGCAAGCAATATGCCTCAAATTAATGTAAAGGAAGAGGTTATTTGTTTTAAAGGTGACGTCGTCAAAATTGGTCAAAAAGCCGGAACAGTATATCTCTTTTTAGTAGATGGCATGATTATTGATACTGGTCCTCAATGTATTGAATCAGAAATTATCCTTTTCTATAAGGAACACTCTTTTGACCTTGTGACCTTAACTCATAGCCATGAGGATCATTCAGGGACAGCTGCATGGATTCAGGAAAATCATGAGGTGCCTATTTTTGTCCATGAAAAAGGCGTTCACTTATGTGCCGAACCTTGTAATTATCCAAAATATCGGCAAAAGACATGGGGGATTAGACGTGAATTCAGGGCTAGTCCATTAGCGAACAAAATTCAATCGCGTACAGAAGAGTGGGAGGTAATTTATACTCCAGGACATGCCGAAGACCATGTTGCCTTATTTAATAAAAAAACAGGGCGCATGTTTTCTGGAGATTTATTTGTCTCGCCAAGAACGAAAGTAATAATGGCCAGTGAGTCTACCCCGGTGACAATGGAATCAATTCGAACCTTGCTAGATTACGATTTTGGTCCGATGTATTGCTGTCATTCCGGCTATCATGAAAACGGCAAAGCTTTATTGCGGCAAAAGCTGGACTATCTAGAAAATATTACTGGTGAAGTAAAACATTTATATCATCAAGGACGGTCCGTTGCAGAAATTAATGACAAGCTGTTCCCGACTAAATATCCAATCATTGAAGTTTCCAGCGGAGAATGGGATTCTGTCCACATTATCACATCGGTCCTAGCGGAGGAAGGAATTGATGTTAAGCAGCTTTAATGAGGAGATTTAACTTTACAGTATTTTCATTGCATTCTGAATTTAGGTTGACGGCTCTATCTGTATGCGGTAATTTTAAATTAACTAAACTAACTGGTTAGTAGGATACAAGATTGCTTGATTTCAAAACAAAGAATGGAGGATATACATATGTCAAAAGTTCCAGAAATTCTTAAAAGCTTGAGAATCCCTGTGATTGGTTCCCCGTTGTTCATTATTAGCAACCCGAAATTGGTGATTGAACAATGTAAGGCGGGAATTGTAGGTTCGATGCCAGCGTTGAATGCAAGACCGGCTTCTCAATTGGATGAGTGGTTAGCGGAAATTACCGAAGAACTTGCAGCCTATAATGCTCGTAATCCTGAGCGACCAGCAGCACCTTTTGCCATTAACCAGATTGTTCACAAATCCAATGACCGTCTTGAACAGGATATGGAGTTATGTGCGAAATACAAAGTTCCGATTATTATTTCATCACTTGGTGCCCGTGAAGAAATTAATGTTGCGGCACACAGTTATGGCGGCGTTGTCTTGCATGATGTAATCAATAATAAGTTTGCACATAAGGCAATTGAAAAAGGAGCAGACGGGTTAATCGCTGTTGCTGCTGGTGCTGGCGGACATGCTGGGAACAAAAGTCCGTTTGCATTGATTCAAGAAATTCGAGAGTGGTTTGATGGACCGCTTGCTTTGTCTGGGTCCATTGCAAATGGAAGCGCTGTCCTATCAGCGCAAGCACTGGGAGCGGACTTTGCTTACATAGGTTCTCCGTTCATTGCGACGTACGAAGCACGTGCAGCTGAGGACTATAAAAAAGCAATTGTTGAAAGCACATCTGATGATATTGTTTATAGCAATTTATTTACAGGTGTTCATGGGAACTATCTAGCTCCTTCCATTCGAGCAGCTGGTCTAGATCCAGATAACCTTCCAGAATCGGATCCATCTAAGATGAATTTTGGTGGAGATGGAAAAGCAAAAGCATGGAAAGATATATGGGGAAGTGGGCAAGGCATTGGTGCTGTTAAAGAGATTACCAGTGCAGCAGAGTATGTAGATAAGCTGCACCGTGAATATACGGAAGCAAGAGAACGCTTGATTCAAACGACACAAGTTTTTGCTTAAAGTGAAACTTATCAAGGAAAGTGTTGTGGAACAAAACAGCGCTTTTCTTGAACTTTACATATGAGGAATAGAAATTTACTCACTTCATTCAAAATTTTTGGAGGTAACCAAATGAAGCAGGCAACAAAAGGAATCTATCAGGCAACGGAAACCTATTCTTGGAAAAAATTAAGGAATGGTGCGGAAAGTATTATATTTGAACCAGTTAAAATTGGAGCGTGGAATCTCAAAACACGCACGGCAATGGCGCCAATGACTCGTTGTTTTGCTGATGATGAGACGGGTGTCGTAGGGGAAGATGTGGTGGAATATTACCGCAAGCGCGCTGCTGACGGAGTTGGGTTAATTATTACGGAAGGAATATTAGTTAGCCCACGAGCTAAGGGGAATCCGCAAGTTCCAGGATTATACACAAAAGATCAAGTGGAGGCGTGGAAAAAAGTAACCGAAGCTGTACATAACGAAGGTGGTACGATTATTGCTCAGCTTTGGCATGTTGGTCGTCTGTCCCATCATGAGCTAACATTAGGGTACCCACCTCAAGCACCGTCGGCGATTGCAGCAGAAGGAAGGGTTCCGCGTTTTAGAAAGCCTTATGATGTCCCTGAAGCGATGACAGTAGAAGATATTCAGCAATTGGTCGATCAATTTGCTCAGGCTGGTAAAAATGCGATTGAAGCTGGTTTTGATGGGGTCGAAATTCACGGTGCACATGGGTATTTGATTGACCAATTTAATTCCGATCTCTCGAATAAACGTAAAGACAAGTATGGTGGAGATTTAGGACAAAGATTAACGCTTATGAAAGAAGTAACGAAGGCTGTCATTGAGGCAGTGGGTACAGACCGAACGGTGATTCGCTTCTCTGCTCATAAAAGTGATGTGCCTACTTATATGTGGGAAGACCCTGAAGAAGCGATTCGGACATTTGTTGAAGCGTTTAAGGAAGTGGGGGCAACTTTGCTACACCCGTCGACAATGGATTTTACACGAGTACTAGTAGATGGAAAAACGATGCATCAACTTGTACGCAAATATTGGGATGGCATCATTATCGGAGTAGGGACATTGGATCCAGGAACGGCAGAAGAAGCATTAGAAGAAGGTACTATCGATGTTGCTGCTTTTGGAAGACCGTTAATTTCGAACCCTGATTTTATAAACCGATTGAAAAATGGTGAGGAATTAGAAGAGTATGAAGCTCGGAAACATTTACCGATATTGATTTAAAATAAAGGTTAGGAAGCAGCATTCGCTGTTTCCTCAGACTGTAGACAAACTCGTATGAAATCGAGCTTGCCTGCAGTCTTTTTATTTTGGGTATTAATGAGTACTGTTGATTTCCGTTCCAGGCGCTTCGCTTTCCGCGGGGCGTGCGGTGAGCCTCCTCGTCGCTATTGCTCCTGCGGGGTCTCACCTGTCCCGCTGATCCCGCAGGAGTCTTCGCGCCTTCCACTCCAATCAACAGGTTTTCAAAAATTCATGTAGCCGTAAAACCTCGGCTATTTTAAAATTGATATATATTTAATGCTTGAGGTGATGAAGATGCTATCGAAAAACAATCCAATCCAACGAGACCAACTTGAAATGGTTGCTTTAGACCAGCTCGTTCCCCAGGACCATTTGGTCCGGAAGATGGAAGCAGCCCTTGATTTCTCTTTCATATATGATCTGGTAAAAGATGTTTATTCGGAAGTGGGCCGCCCAAGCATAGATCCTGTTATTTTAATCAAACTCACCTTCATTCAGTATACCTTCGGCATCCGTTCTATGCGCCAAACAATCGCAGAAGTGGAAACAAATCTGGCTTACCGCTGGTTTCTAGGTTACGGATTCTATGATAAAGTACCCCACTTCTCTACTTTCGGTAAGAACTATAAGCGCCGTTTCCAAGATAGCGATTTGTTTGAACAGATCTTTTATCGAATTCTAAAGGTCGCAGCGGAAAAGAAACTAATCAGTGCCGAACATGTCTTTATCGATTCCACTCACGTAAAAGCTAGTGCGAATAAGCATAAATTTGAGAAGAAAGTGGTCCGAAAGGAAACACGTGCATATCAGGAGCGCCTTCAGGAAGAAATCAATCAGGATCGGGAGGAGCACGGGAAAAAGCCTTTCCCGCCTGAAAAATTTAACAAGGATGAAACCAAGGTAATTAAAGAGAGCACTACAGATCCGGACAGCGGTTACTATGTCAAGGACGAACGGACGAAACAGTTCGCGTATTCCTTTCATGCGGCCTCCGACCGCAAAGGGTTTGTCCTGGGTACGATAGTGACACCAGGCAATACGCATGACAGCGTGGTCCTTGAGCCTTTGGTGAAACAAGTGATGAAGAATTTCGGAAAGCCTGAAGCGATTGCCGCAGATGCAGCTTATAAAACACCCGCCATTGCAAAATTCCTAATTCAAAACGAGATGACACCAGCTTTGCCTTATACACGACCACGGACGAAGGAAGGCTTCTTTAGAAAGCATGACTATGTTTATGACGAACACTACGATTGTTACTTATGCCCAGCTGGTGAAATTCTAAAGTATACGACCACGAACAAAGAGGGATACCGAGAATATAAATCACCAAAACTCATTTGTGCCTCCTGTCCGTTTCTTGCCCAATGTACAGAAAGCAAGGACCACCAAAAGGTGGTCACAAGACATATCTGGCAGGAGTATGTGGAAGAAGCTGACCACCTGAGACATAAACAAAAAGTAAAAGAGATTTACACGAAACGCAAGGAAACGATTGAGCGTGTATTTGCGGATGCAAAAGAGAAGCATGGTATGCGTTGGACAACCCTGAGGGGGCTTAAAAAATTGTCCATGCAGGCGATGCTTACTTTCGCTGCCCTGAATCTGAAAAAGATGGCCAACTGGATTTGGAAAGGTCCGGTACCGGCCTACAAAATAGGTTTGGGATCTCCACGTTTTTATGAAAACTCATTAAAATTAATAAAAAACAAAAAAGGTTCGGAATGAGAGCATTCCGAACCTCTTTTTGTCTACAAACTGAGGAAGCAGCATTCGCTGTTTCCTTTTGTTTTTGTAGCACCAACTTACCAAGAGTTTTTTTAAAAAGAATAGTGACAATAATTTGAAAAAGTGTGAAAAAGAACACAGCAGACATTTTTGTGCTATGCTATCCTCACAGTAGAATATTTTGTGAGGTGAAGATGATGGTACTTTATGTAGATACAAAAACAGAAAATAAAAATGTGCCAACAACTTATTCAAGAACAAATCCTTTCCGAGCATCAGTGCTCAATAATAGAAATTTAAATGGAGCAGGCTCTAGTAAAGAAACTAGACATATTGAACTGTCCTTAAAAGGATCAGGTCTTTCTTATGGCCCTGGGGATTGCCTTGGCATTTTACCAGAGAATGACCCAGCGTTAGTTGATGCAGTTCTTGAGGAAATGAAATGGGATCCAAACGAAGCGATTACCATTAACAAGCAGGGTGAAACACTTACTCTAAAAAAAGCGCTTTTGACGCACTTTGAAATAACGCTACTAAATAAAAAAATTGTTCAGCAAGCAGCTGCATTTTCAGATAGTGAAACGCTTCAAAGCTTAGTTCACCCTGAAAATGTTGATGAACTTAAAAATTATCTTGAAGGACGTGATTTCCTAGATCTTTTACGTGAATTCGGTCCTTGGAAGGCGACAGCTCAAGAATTGCTTGGTTTATTACGTAAGATGCCACCTCGACTATATTCAATTGCAAGCAGCATGAATGCTCATCCAGACGAAGTACATTTAACAATTGGCGCGGTACGTTACACTGCTCATGGCCGTGACCGTAAAGGAGTATGTTCAGTTCAATGTGCTGAACGGACTGAAGTAGGAGACAGGCTTCCAGTGTTTATCCAAAAAAATAAACATTTTCATCTACCTGATAGCCCAGAAACCGATATTATTATGGTTGGACCAGGAACTGGTATTGCCCCATTTCGGTCATTCATTGAAGAGCGCGTAGCAACGGGGGCAACAGGGCGTTCATGGTTGTTTTTCGGAGACCAACATGCAGCATCTGATTTCCTTTACGAAGATGAATTAACTGCATATCAAGAAGCTGGGTCTTTAACGAAAGTCGATGCGGCTTTCTCGCGTGACACCGAACAAAAAGTATATGTACAGCACAAAATGTTAGAAAATAGTAAGGAATTATACGAGTGGCTTAAGAACGGCGCTTATTTCTATGTTTGTGGCGATAAACAGTATATGGCAAAAGATGTCCATGAAACCCTGATTACCATTGTTGAAAAAGAAGGCAAAATGAGCCGTGAGGATGCAGAAGCTTATGTTACGGCCATGCAAAAAGAAGACAAGCGTTATTTACGTGATGTCTATTAATTCCTGTTTTCGTAAGGGATGTTGTTAAAATCTTAAAGTGATTTTAACTCAATAATTTTTATTTCGTTAGGGATTAAGTTTTTAATTGATAAAATAAAACAACCGTTTCTGCCCCTATTTTGGAGGAGAGGCGGTTGTTTTTTAGTGGGATTGGGAACATAAGATGGTTACCTCATGGATTGTTTTGTTTAACCTAGGTGCGATACACCTATTTACTGAAAAGTTGTTGCTGAATTTCTTTTAATAAATAGATGATTCTAACAAGGCAGCCGACGATCATCCTAAAAGCAAGCACATAACCTAGTTCGTTTAAAGGTAATAAAAGGTAACCGAGAAAACTAGTTACCACGAATATAAACAATAGAAACAAAATATCCCCCATCCACTCGAAAATATCATTTCTGTATACAACTCTCCATATTAAAGTGGGCCGATTCGATATACTGGAAAGTTTATCTAAGTACTACAGTCTGAGAATGAAGGGAGCTTATTAATCGATGAAAATATCAATTTTACTCTTTTATCTTTAAAAGTGAGAAACTCTACCATAAATTGATATAATTGTTCTGAAAGAAAAATTCGAGAAGGGGAATCGAGATGAGTGAATGCCTGGGCTGTTTGTTAGCAGCTAAAAAATTACCGGTTCACGTTGTTTATGAAGATAAATGGGTTTGCTGCATTTTAGATGGCGATCCGTTTAATGAGGGCCATGTGCTCATTCTTCCAAAGAGGCATGTGGAGGATTTTGATCACTTGGAAAATGAGATGGGGATTGCGATCATGCAGGCGGCAAAGCTTCTTTCGAAAGTACAAAAAAAGTTGTTTCAGCCTGAGGGGATTACAGTTTGTCAAAATGGCGGTGTATTTAGTGATTTAACACATTTTCATATGCATGTTGTTCCAAGGTATCAACATCAAAACTTTGCTCTTTTTTATCTAGATGAACCTTTTAATAATGCTGAAACAAAAGAAAAGCTTGCAGAAACAGCAACAAAAATGAGGGAGAGGATTAGAAAGATGATTTAATCCTCTCCCTTATTAGGTTCGACCGCTTTTTTCGCTAAAATCTGCTTATTAGCGCTTATTTTCTACAAAAGTGGTGTCGAAATAGACACTAGGTTGTCATTTGTTGCGCTTCCCCGGGAAATCTGTTATTTCCAGAAGCTATTGAGGGCTTATTCACGTATATTAACGACAACTGCTTTGTGATCATGTTCAATTTTTTCAACGTGAAGGACGCGAAAACCAGCTTTTTCAATCCGTTCTTTTAGTTTTAAAATAACTTCCTCGTTGTCTTCTGCGATGGTAAATGTGAGACGGCGAACTAATTCGTTTCCGTTCCCAAATGTATGCGCTCCTTCAATATTAAACGATTTTAGTAGTTTTAAAAGTTTTAGGAATGCGCCAGTCTGTTCCCAAATTGAGACCGTAAAGCAATAACCACCTGTTTTCATTCCAAACCCGTCGCGGAATAAGTCCATGAGTACTGAATGGGTGATAATTCCTAAGAATTCTCCATCATCGTTCGTGACAGCTAAAAATGGCAATCGATCAATCCTTAACAGCGCAAGACTTAAAGAGCTATCTCTGCTAATCGAAGAATCCTTTTCTTTGACTACTTTTAATACAGAATCCTCTGATTTTCCACCGTTTTCATATAAATGCTCCAACAAATGTACTTTATAAATTTGTCCTTTATACTGGTTTTTCTCTGTATCGACAACAGGAATACACCGAAAACCGGTTTTCCGAAGCAAATCAAGTGCTTCTCTCGTTGTATAAGAACTTGGGCAGAAAGTGACCTTGTGTTTTTCTACATACACATTGCGAACAAACATGTTTGTTCCCCCTTAATGACATAGTGGATTTATAATCTAAATTAAAATATGATTTTTCTGTTTCCGAAAATAGGGTATCTAGAGGGTGATGATACAAGGGTAGATGAATAGATGATAAACTGGATGATGGTGATCAATGTTCTATCCTTATATACAACTAATTTTGTTTCGCGGTTATGTATATATCGTTGCCCCAACTAATATATTCGCTGTTAATGTGTTAATTCCTTTAATCAATGAAATAAATAGAATCTTTTTATGCAATAGAATGAGTAAGTAGAAATGTAATGAAAGTTTATCTGGATTTGAACAGAAAGAGTAGAAACTGATCTCGAATACGTATAAAAAGATTGCACCTTTCTTGTGAAATAGGATATAATAACACCAAGATTATAATTAACAATTTGCAAATTAAAAATCGGTGGAGGTGAAACCTCATGGCAAAATATAAAAATGAAAATGAAGTATTACAACATTATCATTCGAGGAACTATATTACTCCGGATGGTTATACAAGTGATATTGCCGTTTTTACCATCGAATTGATGTATCCCGAGGCACATAAACCTCCAGAAGCTAGTTTAAAGTTGGTTTTGATTCAACGAGCCGAATTGGATCAGGAGGGTGAACCGAATATTGCAGCGGAAAAATGGGCCTTACCTGGTGGTTTTGTTCGGCCAAATGAGACGGCTTTTCAAACGGCATTACGTGAACTGAAGGAAGAAGCAGGAGTCAGAAATATTCATTTAAAACATTTTAATATCTATGATCGACCTGGCCGTGACCCACGGGGGTGGATTGTCTCGAATGCATTTTATGCGATTGTCACTGAAGAACATTTGCGTGAGCGAAAAGCAGCTTCAGATGCGCAAAATGTTGAATTGTTTACAAAAGAGGAAATTGAAAAACTTGAATTAGCATTCGACCATAAGGAAATTATTTCTGACGCGTTTGAAGTAATAAAGAGAGAACTCTTACAAACGACGGTTGCGAAGGAATTTCTACCAACAGAGTTTACCTTATCTGAACTACGAAGTGTGCTTTTACTTGTAAGTGAAGACCCAGGTGTCACGAATGAATCTGCTTTTGTCCGCGATGCACCGAAATATCCATTTTTAGAAGTAGCTAAAAATCATAAAGGTGAAGTAAAAACAACGACTAGAACGGCAAAACGCTCAACACGGATGTTCCGCTTCAAAGATTTCAAACCAACGCTTTCGATTTACTAAATTTTTTTAGGATCAATAATTAACAAATTGCAAATTGATAATTAAAGGAGAGGATAACTATGTTTAGAAACTGGACTTTATTTGAAAAAAGTTGGCTTTTGGTGTTTACGCTGATTAATTTTTATTTGCTTTTTAGGTGGGATGATTCCTTTTTGGGGTTAATTACCTCCATTACTGGTATGTTTTGTGTCGTTTTAGCAGCAAAAGGGAAAATCGCTAATTATTATTTTGGCATTATCCAAACAGCTACCTATGCATATCTTTCTTTCAGTTATGGGTTATATGGAGAAACAATGTTGAACGCTTTGTTTTATTTCCCACTTCAATTTATTGGAATGGCTCTATGGAGGAGAAATCAAGTGAGTGAAAAGGTGAAGGGTGAAGATATCCAGGTTAAACGATTAACCTCAAAAAGTTGGATGAAAGTTTTAGCTACCTTTACAGTGTTGTTTGTGTTCTATGCCTTTCTATTATCTCAATTAGGGGGGAAGAGCGTTTGGATTGATTCAGCAACGACAATTCTTTCTATTATTGCGCAAGTGTTAATGCTGCAGCGGTATGCTGAGCAATGGTTGTTCTGGATTACCGTGAATGTACTATCGATTTTGTTATGGATCACTGTCCTAGCCATACAGGGAGGAAATGATTTATCAATGCTTGTAATGTGGTCTGCCTTCTTAATTAATAGTGTCTACGGCTATTACAACTGGATGAATGTTTATAAAAAGCAAATGAGAAAGGTGGCGTAAACAATGACGGTGGGATTTTACGGAGGAAAGTTCTTGCCACTCCATCTAGGTCATGTTTATGCGATTATTCAAGCCTCTACAATGGTTGATGAATTGTATGTGGTATTATCGCATAGTGAAAATCGAGATAAAGAATTGTGTAAGAATACAAACATAGATTATATTGAGAGTCGGGTCCGCTTTAGGTGGCTTCACCAGCTAGTAAAGGATATGGAACATGTTAAGGTGTTGGCTGTTGAGGATTCTAATGGGGATAAAGATTATAATTGGCATGAAGGAGCCTTTGAGATTAAAAGAAAGATAGGGAAACCTATCGATTATGTATTCAGCTCTGAGCGGGCATATGAGGGTATTTTTGCCAATCTTTATCCTCATTCTACACATATCATAATTGATGGGAAACGCGAAATGGTTCCTATTTCAGCAACAAAAATACGCGAAAATGGGGTGTTTCAGTATTGGGATTTCCTTCCCGATGTTGTGAAACCTCATTTTGTGAAGAAAGTGGTTGTACTGGGGACCGAAAGTTGTGGGAAATCGACACTTACTCGTAATCTAGCAAAAATTTTTAATACTACCTTCGTTGAGGAATACGGGAGAACTTTTTGTGAGAAAGTCGGAGGTTGTGAAGGAATCATGCTTGAGGAAGATTATCCTCTTATAGCTTATCACCATAAAGTAAAGGAAGCAGAGGCAATTGAAAAGGCAAATAAAATTGTTTTTATCGATACCGAAGCAGTCGTTACTCAATTTTACTCAGAACTGTACAATGGAAGTTTTCATCCCATTCTAGATGAAATGGCGAAAAACCAAAATTATGATCTTATGCTTTACTTAGAACCAGATGTGAAATGGGTAAATGATGGTTTAAGAGTGCATGGGAAGCAAGAAATACGAGAGGAAAACAATCAACGTCTTAAGATGCTTTTACAAAAAAATAAACTCCCATTTATTCCATTGTCAGGGACGTACCACGAAAAGCTGGCACAAGCCGTAAAAGAAGTTCGAGCAATATTAAGGTATAGGAAGTAGGGAATATCCCTACTTCTTTTTGTAAACTCAAATCAAATATTAGTTGACACAAAAACAGAAAACCTTTATTCTGTTAAATAGAATTAATAGTCTGAAAGTTTGATAGGGGAGGATGCTTAATGAAAAAGTTATCAGCTTTTGAAATTAGCCTAGCAGGGATGTTCGTGGCCCTAATGGCAATTGGGGCCAATATCACAACGATTGTTCCGTTTATGGTCGTTGGTGGAGTCCCAATTACGCTGCAAACCTTTTTTTCAGTTTTAGCAGGAGCAGTATTAGGGAGTCGGCTAGGTGCAATCAGTATGATCGTTTATGCGGCATTAGGTTTAGTTGGTGCTCCGGTGTTTGCAAAATTTGGCGGTGGTTTTGGTTCGATTGTGAGTCCAAATTTTGGGTTCATTGTATCGTTTATTCTCGTCGCATATGTTGTTGGGAAGATGGTTGAGAAAAAGTCAACCCTACACATGTTTGTTTTTGCTTCCCTTGTCGGAATGGTCATCAATTATTTGTTTGGTACCAATTGGATGTACTTTGCTTATATATTGTGGGCAGCGGCACCAGAAGGCTTTACTTATCAAATGGCTTGGTTATGGATGGCAGTTCCGCTTCCAAAGGATATTATTCTATCCATTCTAGCAGGAGTATTTGCTTATCGATTAGAGTATTCTGTTTTAAGTCGGAGTACATTTAGAAAAATAAAACAATCAGCATAGGAGGAGAGAAGATGAACTGGAAACAACTCGCACAGCAGGTTATCGATGGAAGCGAAATAACGAATAATGAGGCACTTGCGATTTTGACAAGTTCAGACACTGAATTATTAACATTATTGAATGGAGCTTATTTGATTCGTCGGCATTATTTCGGGAATAAAGTTAAACTCAATATGATTGTGAATGCAAAATCAGGGTTATGTCCGGAAAACTGCGGCTATTGTGCACAATCTAGCATTTCGACGGCTCCGATTCAAAAATATAAAATGATGGATAAAGAGGCCATTTTAAAAGGCGCGGAACAAGCACATCGCTTGAATGCTGGTACATATTGTATTGTTGCTAGTGGACGAGGCCCAAGTGATAAAGAAATTGACCAGGTGGCATCAGCTGTAAAGGAAATAAAAGAAAAATACAACTTAAAAATTTGTGCTTGTTTAGGGTTGATACAGCCTGAACAAGCGGGAAAGCTAAAAGAGGCTGGCGTCGAGCGCTATAACCACAATTTAAACACATCTGAAAACCACCACGAAGCCATCACCACATCCCATACGTATGAAGACCGTATCAATACCGTACAATTGATTAAGGAAAAAGGAATCTCTCCTTGTTCCGGTGTCATTATTGGCATGAAAGAAACTATACAAGATGTCATTGATATGGCACGCAGTTTAAAAGCGTTAGATGCCGACTCTATCCCAGTTAATTTTTTGCATGCGATTGACGGAACGCCACTAGAAGGCACCAATGAGTTAAATCCGAGATATTGCTTAAAGGTTCTTGCTTTGATGCGTTATATCAATCCAACAAAAGAGATTCGGATTTCCGGTGGAAGAGAAGTTAATCTTCGGAGCCTTCAGCCTCTTGGTTTATACGCAGCGAACTCTATTTTTGTAGGCGACTATTTAACCACGGCTGGACAAGAAGAGTCTGCTGATCATCAAATGCTGAAGGACTTAGGATTTGAAATAGATTACGTGAAAGAATCTACCACAGTCAATTAATAAATGGAAGGAAGGAGAGGAGATAAGCATCCTCTCCTTTTGTTATGAGCTGGGGATTGTTTTTAGTCTTAGTAAAAGGTTTTGTTTTAATCCTTATACGACGATTGTCACGCACTAGAAGTCTAGCGTTCCCAATTAAGGAAGAACAAGACGAAAAGGTAACGCAAGATAAGGCTAGTGTTATTAAGTCTTTTTAATTGGCTCTTTTCTCAAAAATTGTTGCTTTTTAAAGGAAATATAGAATAATTTAGCTATGATTCCATTCCAAATTTGCTTTCAAGAGGCGAAAAGAGCTTACAACTAAGTAGAAGCGCAGAGAAAGGCTTATTCCTCGTTAAAATCGGTTTTAGGATTTTACAACAAACTTTAAGAAAACAGCCTTTTAATTACACTAAATATGAGAAATACCCCTAGTATGGAAACAGGCTGACAAGTACGAAAGGGATTGACACATACTCCTATTCAAGCGGAAAATGACTCTAATGAAAGGTGGGATACTATGTGTGGTATGAGTTAACAGATAAAAAATCGGTCAAGAACTTGTTGAATCAGTATGATGGTTTTCATGATAGTTGTTTAAAAGAGATGATGATTCATACGAATAGTTTTGTGGATGAAGAATATCGAATGAGTGTTGAACCAACGTTTACCGCTTATTTATATTTTCAAAGTCAATGTGAATTACCAGCTTCTACGATTGAAATGAAATTTGAGGAAGTGATTGAGTGTCATTTGATGCCTCATACAAGATATTATGATGCTATCATTTTTGATGTGAAAATAGCATTTTTTGATGATGCTATTTATTGGGCGAATTCCGCGGATTTTTCTCCAGAGCAACCACACTATCAAAAAGGATTGTACTGGCTTTCAGCTAAGAAGGTGTATTGGCGACCGATTGAAGCTGTTTTGGGAAGTGAAAATAGATATATAGTGAGTGAATAGTCCACCTTTCTGTTTGCTAAGTAAGTAAACAAGACAAAGGCAGCATCCGTTAGACGCTGCCTATAAACTTTAATATTTATTTTCAATGACTTTTTCTTTCTCTTGAATCGGGTCAGGAATTTTTCCATCTTCTTTGACTTCAGTATTTGTAGGGAGGTTCTCCATTTGCTTTCCGAGTTGAGTTATTTCTGTGAAATTTCTTGCCATTGAACTGTTTTTAGGGTTGAAGGACTTGTCCATTTTGTTTTTCAACATTATCACCTCTAGTAACCTAATACCCTAATGGAAAGTAGCTAAACCTTTGGAAAACCATCAATTGTACTAGACAAACTAATAGTCTATGGTAAAATAATGCACAAGTGAATAAATCTTGCAGAGATTAGGTGCTATATTTTTAATAGCTTAAGAGGGAATTCGGTGTAAGACCGAAGCTGTTTCCGCAACTGTAATTGCTGATGAAATAAGGAATACCACTGTTTGTTTTGAAACAAATGGGAAGGCCTTAAAGTAAAGTGAAGCATAAGCCAGGAGACCTGCCTTTTCTTGATCGTATTATGCTCTTCGGAATAAAAGAGGATTGTACGGCAGCTCCATTTTTCCAATCTTTTCTACTGAAAAAGGGTTTCCGCCGTCCAATTGTTATGGACGGTTTTTTTACGCTCATTTTTACTGGATGAAGGAAAACACAGCTGTTGTTATTTTCATGTTTCCCGAAGAGTTGTTCTTTAAGATCATTCACAAAAATAATAAGGGGGCAAGAAATTGACAAAAAAAGACATGCGGTACTTGTGTTATCCATTTATGAGGGAAGCGGCTTCGACAGTTGATTATGAAATACGCACAGATTCACTTGCAACAAGGATTGGTGAGGCAGCATCCTTAACAAAGAAGATTCCCGTCGTTCAAAAGGATTTAATGGAACTCCTACCAATGGCTTACCATTTAAATGGGTCAGCAAGGGGGAAGGTAGCGATTAGTGAGGCAAATTTGAAGCGCTTAAGTGATAAGTATGATTTTTATGTATCAGAAGTTGAAGATCGGATTCAATCGTTTGTACTACCTCAAGGCAGCACAGCGGCTTGTGCACTTCATGTATGTCGCAGTGAAGCCAAAAAATCTGTCCGTGCTTTACATAAGGTAAGTTTAGAAAGAGATGTCCCTGAAATTCTTTTCGATTACGCTCATCTAATGGCCAATGTTTTATTTGTCATGGCTGTGTATGTAAATAAACAAGAAGGGATTAAGGAAATCCCATTCATTAGTAAATCGTATCCAAATTCATTTAAAGGAAAGAAGAGGAAGAGTGAAAATGAACAATAACAAATTGTGTAAATGGTTAGCTGGAATTTTTCTGTTATTATTTTTAGCCGGTTGTCAATCTAATGAAACAAGTTTGGAAGAGACTCCAAAAGCTACAGAAACCGAAGCTTATAGTGTGGTCGACGACCGTGGCAAGGAAATTCTTTTCGAAAAAACACCTGAAACTGTTGTATCCTTACAGCCAAGTAATACCGAAATACTTTTTGAAATCGGTGTGGGTGATAAAGTAATTGGTGTGACGGAATTTGATAATTTTCCTGAAGAAGTAAGTGAGATTGAAGTGGTTTCTGATACGGTAGTGTTTAATGCAGAAAGAATTATTGAATTGGATCCGGATGTTGTCATAGCTTATACGATTGGCGATGAAAATGCCATAACTCCGTTAGAAGAAGCGGGTATCCCAGTATTCGTGATTGAATCTGCGAGTGCTTTTGAGGATGTTTATAGTGATATCAAACAGATATCGAAAGTAATGGGGGTTGAAGAAACCGGAGAAGAGTTAGTGGCGAACATCCAGTCACGAATTGAAGATGTGAAAAAAACGGGAGAAGTTATAGAATCAGCGAAGAAAGTCTACCTTGAAATTAGTCCAGCTCCAGAAATTTTTACAACTGGAAAAAACACTTTTCAACAGGAAATACTCGACCATGCTGGTGTTGAAAATGTATTTTTAGATCAAGAAGGGTGGATAAAACTATCAGAAGAAGATGTGATTAAGCGAAACCCAGAGATTATCGCGACAACCGTGTATTATACAGAAGACCCACTTGCAGAAATTAAAGGGCGGAATGGTTGGAATGAAATCCAGGCCATTCAAAATGAACAAGTGTTTCAATTAGATGGTGATATTTTATCTCGTCCAGGCCCTAGAATTGCTGAAGCGGTCGAAATGGTAGCAGAAATGGCTTATCCAGAGCTCTATAAATAAGGCTGTTTTTATAAGGCTATTTTCGTAAAGTTTGTTGTTAAAATCCTAAAGCCGATTTTACGTGAAATAAGTTTTTATCTGCGTTACTACTTAGTTTATAAGCTCTTTTCTCATCTTATAAACATCTTTGGAATGGAATCATAGATAAATTATTCTTTATTTCCTTTAAAAAGCAACAATCTTTGAGAAAAAGAGCCTTAATTAAGACGAAAGGGACTGGCCATTTTGTCAGTCCCTTGATTGGTCCAAGGCTTTGCTCGCTAAAAATAATCCAACTGCTTTATTGCGTTCCCAAATATCAGGAAACTCTTGGAGAGGAAGGCTATTATCTTCAATCAACTCACCAATCTCAATGGTGACGCCCGGTTTTTTGAATTCCTGAACAAACCAATCTGTATAACCACCTCCTTGTTGATGAGAGGAAGGCTCTTTTAATGGATAGTTTGTAATAGTTGAAAGTGGTTGAGCGATCTTATAAATATCTTTTGCATACTCAGTGGTATGAGTCAGCCCCCATTGATGATATCCCCAAAATAAAACATTCCCACTTGAATGATAAGCTACTGCGATCTCCGGTTTGACTTGATAGGTAAAATGAAAAAGTGCGAGTACTTCTTTTGCTTCGAGGGGATAGTTCCCTTTGAATAATTTGTAACATGGTTTTAGGGTCACTCTTTTTAGCTGATCCCAATTAGCTGGATATTGGCGATTTAGATCAATGCCTTGTAAATTGGCTTTCCATCTTTTGAAATCCTTCGAGCCTTCATTCATTTCTAGTAAATGTGCATGCATCTTTTCGGGAAAAGAGTGAATGCCTAATTGTTGTAATGTAACTCCATCAGGATTCAGCATAGGTACGAACCAAATCGATACTTCCTCTAGTAAATGAGGGGAAAAGCCTGCTACATTTTCCTTATTTGTAATTGCCTCTGCATAGGTTTCTATCATTTTCATCAGCAGTATGCTTGTCATCCACTCACGACCATGATGGGCTCCATGTAATAAGATCGATGTTTCTCCAGTTCCCAACCGAATGGCCAAGATGTCTCTACCGAAAGGCGTGGTTCCAATTGATTGGGTCTTAATCCATTCTGGGTATTCGTAGGCAAGTTCCATGGCATCTTGTAGGAGTTTATTATAAGAATATACTTCAGAAGGATTAATAATTTGAGCTGTACTATTTGTAGGATGAAGGAAAAAACATAGGCATAAAACAACAAGAATAAATTTCATACATAGCTTCCTTTTTACGTAATGTCACTTTATTTATGGCTCTTTTCTCAGTGGGAAATAAATAGGTGTTAAAGGCAAAAGGGCTTTGATAGTATAGTTGTGCCCCCTTATAATGAATCCTATCATTTCTTAGTTTTGTTAGAAGGAGCAGTAAAAATGCATTCAATCAGACTCCATATCGTAACTTGGATCAGTAATTGAATATGGTTAAAAGCTCTGTAGGTGATAACAGAATACAAGGGATAAGACTGTTCTTTTTTACCATCCTCATGGTTTATTCAAACTAAAGGAAAAGACAGTACGGCACTGTTTTCTATTTTCACATACTAATTTTTGATAATCTGAGTAATTCCTTTCTTTCAAAGCAAATAGCTTAAAGATGGCTTTATCCACTTATTCTTTTCACATGCGCTTGGTCTGTAAATTTTTATTATTCGAAAAGGAGGAAAAGCATCATGCAGTTTTTACTCTTTTATTGATAAAAACAAGGTTAACTAATAAGCGATTGATAGAAGGTCGTGAAAACATGAATACAACAGAATATCGTTTGGAAAATTGGAAAAGGAACATCATCCTTTTTTTAAGTAGTCAGACGGTTTCCTTGTTTGGGGCGTCTTTGGTTCAATATGCGATGATGTGGTATGTCATGCTTCAAACAGAGTCTGGAATGATGATGACTTTGTACATTATTTGTGGATTTATTCCTACCTTCCTGTATCACCAGTAGCTGGTGTTTGGGCAGATCGGTATAACCGCATAAAATTGATTGTGATTGCTGATGGGATGATTGCGTTATCAACGCTCATTCTCGCGATTGTTTTCATGATGGGATATGAGGAAATTTGGTTGCTATTTTTGATGGCAGGTATACGTGCCCTTGGACATCGGAACAGGGTTGCTCATGTTTGTCCTCTCGTTCTTCTTAGGGATAAACAAAATCCTTTAGAAACAGGTAAACCAGTTGTTCAAGAACAAACAAAATAGGAATGACGAGCCGGCTCAGTTTAGTAGTTGGCTCTTTTAAAACTAGGTAAGTCATATACTTCAAAAGACGAGTTTTCAGTTACTAGGATGGAGTACAAGCACATAAAGTAAGTGGAGCATAAATTAGAAGGAATCGAATAGAAAGGGGGATTAGATGTGTCTAAGAAGCATAGGGAAACGGATACAAAAATGAGATTTGAAAAAGAGTTCAAGGCTAGATTTCCATTCAATACAAAATTGCGATGTAAAATGAAGTTTTCATTCGACAGGAATTAACACTAAAAGAACCTCTTCTATTAGGGGCATGCGTTTCAAGCCCCTATTGTTACATAAAATAGAACCAAACAGTTGTTTATTACGGTTGGGCGGTTACATCGAAGCTTCCAAAGACAGTGCTAAACAGTTGAACTTTTAATGCCAGATTCTTTGATTTAACCTTTTCAGATTATTCTGTTATTATAAAAAGGAGATATGTAAATAAAAGGTAAGGGAGTTTTGGCAAAAGTGACAACACTTGCTGGTCAGATGAATAGCGTTGAGAGTGTTTTAAGCAAGGCGGAAAAAAGAAAGCTCTTGTTTTTAATATGCTCCGTTTTGTTATTTTCCGTTATGAACGGAACGATGTTTATGATAGCTGTTCCAGATATCGCGAAGTCGTTTTCACTTATGCCTTCGCAGGTAAGTTGGGTTGTAACGGGATATATCATCCTTTACGCCATCGGTGCGCTAATGTATGGGAAATTAGCGGATTTTTACCCTTTAAAAACATTGTTGACGTTGGGCTTATGCTTATTCGCAACAGGTTCCATTCTGGGGTTTTTTGCTCCGAATTATTTAACGGTCATCTTCGCAAGATTAGTTCAAGCATCCGGAGCATCGTCGATTGTCGCACTCGTTTTTATTGTTCCCACGCGGTATTTTCCAGAAGAACGCGGGAGGGTTTTGGGGATTGTTTCCAGTACAATGGCTTTTGCCTCCGGTATTGGTCCGGTATTAGGTGGATTTATTGCCGGGGCCTTAAACTGGCAATTTTTATTTTTAATTTCTGTTTTTGTTTTGTTAACGATCCCATTTTTTCAAATGTGGATGCCGAAAGAGGAGAAGAAAGAGGGGAAAGTCGATATTCTCGGTGCGATGCTGATTGCTTGTGCCTCCGCGTCACTCATTTTAGTTATTACAACCTTTGTGTGGGAGTACTTCGTCTCTAGTCTGATTTTTTTGCTACTATTTCTTTGGAGAATTCATCATCATCCTGAGCCGTTTATCCATCCTGACTTGTTTAAAAATATTCCTTTTCGAACCACGATTATTTCATTTTTCTTTGCAATTATGACGATGTTTGGCATGATGTTTATGTTGCCGCTTTTGTTAAGTGAAGTAAATGGGTTAAATACGCTCTTGATTGGTCTTACCCTGTTTCCGGGTGCAATAGCGGCTGCTTATACGGGCAAATGGGCAGGCATTCTAAATGATTTATGGGGTAGTCAGCAGGTTATTTTTTTAGCGTTTAGCTTAATGGCGTTAGGTTTTTTTCTTTTATCTACCTTTATTGGAACAGCAGCTTGGGTCATTAGTATAATTGTTATTATTAGTTATATTGCATTTCCCTTTATTCAGACGGGGACGGCTAGCTTAATTTCGTCCACATTGCCTAGTCATGTACTTGGTGTGGGCATGGGGATTTATAATTTAACCAATTTTATGGCGGGGGCATTTGGTAGTGCGATCATTGGGAGAATACTAGATTATCAGACGGAAATTAAGCTGAACCCCCTTACATTTGCTCAATTTGAGAGTGTGATGTATAGCAATGTTTTTATCGGGATGATTGGTCTGACCTTTTTTAATGTCTGTTTTCTTTACTTCTCTCTTCGTCTCAACAAGATACATAAGCAAGAACGCTTTTACTAACAATGGATCGTTGGTGCAATACTGCATCAACGTTTTTTTATCCCGCATTAACTGGCAGCAAGACCTCAAAAAACAAGATTTAAGGAAGAACTAGTAAGAATAGGTGGGGATCAACTGCCAGTAAAAAGCCCGATTGGTGAAGCAAGATCCTTTCTTAGGGCTTTAAGCCTTTAGAAACATCAATCAGGCTACGCATGACTATCATTCAGTAGGGGATACCCCCCACTGAATGAAGTTACACTTTATGTTCAAAAGCAAGATTTGTAAGAATATTTACATAAATTAATGGCGGTTTATTGACAATATTGCTAATGTCGAAAATAAAACTACGGCTTAAGTTACAATAAAAGTGTAGTCATCGAGAAGCTCATTCCAATTTGGAGTTCGACATAGATGGACATGAAGTGAGGGAAAGGAGAGGGTATTAATGAAAGGGATTTGTACTAGAATGGTTGTTGCCTATGATCACTCTGAATCTAGTCAAAAGGCGTTAGACATGGCCATGACAATGGCGAGCCAAAACGAAGAGATTGTGATTGATGTAGTTATGGTCATTAAACCGGAGGTGGTTTATAGTGTTCACTCTGTGTCATTGCTAGCCAAGTATGAACTTCGCCAACAAGAAGCACAGGAAATAAGGAAAGAAGTAGAGCAGAAGTTATCAACACTATCTAATAAGACGAGGACATATATATTGGACGGTTATCCGGCTGAAGTCATCGAAGAATTTGTCAGAGTGAATGATGTGGATTTTATTTTCATTGGAAATCGAGGGTTGCACGGACTGAAGGAAATGGTCTTAGGGAGTGTCAGTAACTATGTGCTTCATAAAGCAAACTGTCCAGTATTAGTTGTAAAGTGAAACGATAGAAGCGCTTGTTTCGTGAATGAGTCACGGACAAGCGCTTTTTTATTTGTTTTCAACTAAATTCGCTTTTCTTCCCACACCAAATGTTTATTGTTCCAAATATCGATACAGTGTCGATTTGCTGATGCCGGTTGCTTCTTTAATTTGGGCAAGAGTATATTGATTGCTTTGGTACATGTCAATCGCCCGGGCGACATTTTCATCCGGTTTCCTAGGTCTTCCAGTTGAAACCCCTTTTTTCTTTGCTTCCGATAACCCTTGTTTTGTTCTTTCGCTGATTAAGTCACTTTGAAAGTCAACAATATGTTTCAAAACGCTTTGAAAACTGTATCCTGCTTCCTTGCTAGTATCAAGGTCTTCTTGAATACAATAAAGGTTTGCCCCCTTTTTACCGATCATTTCAAATAACTCAACAAGATGGCGTGTAGAGTCAGCGAGGGTAGAAAGTCTATTGATGATGAGTTTGTCCCCTTGTTTCAAGGTGTTCATCATATTTTTTAGTTCAACTCTTTTTTTAGGGGAGGAATGATTTTCTTCAAAAAATAGTTCACAACCTAATGTTGTTAATTTTTCACGTTGGCTTGTACCGTTTGGGTCCACTATGGACGGTCTTATATATCCAATTAACATGACAAAACTCCTATTGAATCAATCTTGCATAAAGTTCTTTTTCATACACTTGTTGCTTTAGAAAGAAACTATTAATTTATTTTACCGTATTGTATGATTTTTTTCAGCGCTTATCACTGTTTCAAAGGATCTTTAACCTTAACATGATTATACCACAAAGCTTACAAAAAAATATTCCCATAATGGTTCCATTTTGGGAAAAAAGGTGATAGACTGTTCAAGTGGTTTTTATTCGGCTAATAGTGTTGTTCCCGCTTTAACTGGCAGTAAGAGCCCCACCTCAAGACTAGGGTAAGACCCAAAAAGGATGTGGGGATCAACTGAAAGCTGAAAAATCAATCAGGCTATACGTGACGAAAATTCAGTGGGAGTTGGAGAAACACCTACTGAATGAAGTTTCACTTTATCTAAAACTATAAAAATATAAATTGGAGGTATGTGCAGTGTTTGAAAAGATTAAGGTTGATTGGTTTTCCAATATAAAAGGGGATGTCCTTGCTGGAATTGTGGTTGCTTTGGCGTTGATCCCCGAAGCCATCGCCTTTTCGATTATTGCTGGAGTGGACCCAATGGTTGGGTTATATGCCTCCTTCACAATGGCTGTCATTATCGCGTTTGCAGGTGGTCGACCGGGAATGATTTCGGCAGCGACTGGCGCAATGGCATTGGTAATGGCCCCGTTAATTCGTGATCATGGAGTCGAGTATTTATTTGCAGCTACTATTTTGACAGGGGTTATCCAAATCCTTTTCGGTGTGTTTAAAATAGCAAAATTAATGAGGTTTATCCCACGGGCTGTCATGATTGGCTTTGTCAATTCGTTAGCGATCTTAATTTTTATGGCACAAGTCCCACACTTTATTGGGATTAACAATATGACCTATGTATTCGTAGCGATTACCTTGTTGATTGTGTATGTTGTGCCTAGATTTTTCAAGGCGATTCCGGCTCCATTAATTGCGATTGTCGCGTTAACATCGATTGCTCTTTATTCAAATGCTGATTTACGTACGGTTGGAGATCTTGGGGCGATTACACAATCATTGCCAACTTTCTTAATTCCGACTGTCCCGTTCAACTTTGAAACCTTGGCGATTATTTTCCCTTATGCAATTGCGTTAGCGATTGTTGGTTTACTAGAAAGTTTGTTAACAGCATCCATCGTGGATGATATGACAGATACAACAAGTAATAAAAACCTAGAAGCAAGGGGCCAAGGGATTGCGAACGTGGTAACTGGTTTCTTTGGTGGTATGGCTGGCTGTGCAATGATCGGTCAATCCGTAATCAACGTTAAATCAGGTGGTCGTAGTCGCTTATCCACTCTTGTTGCTGGTGTCTTTTTGATGTTCCTAATCATTGTCTTAGGTGAATTGGTTGTTCAAATTCCCATGCCTGTTCTTGTTGGAATCATGATTATGGTTTCAATTGGAACATTTGATTGGTCTTCTTTCAGCTATCTGCGCAAAGCACCAAAAACAGACGCACTTGTTATGTTAGTGACAGTAGCGATTGTGGTCGCAACTCATGACCTTTCAAAAGGAGTGATTGCCGGGGTTATTTTAAGTGCAATTTTCTTTGTAGCTAAAATTTCCACCATGAAGGTTCTGAAACAAGAGGAAGACAATCAAATTACGTTTCAAGTGGAAGGACAATTATTCTTTGCTTCTGTTGACGCTTTTGTAGATGCGTTCGATATATCAGTTGAAAAGAAAAACATCGTGATTGATTTCACAACGGCCCATGTTTGGGATGACTCAGCTGTCGGCGCAATTGATAAAGTAGTCATGAAGTATCGAGAGAATCACAATCAAGTCACGATTAAAAACCTCAATGCCGCAAGTAAAAAACTTGTTGATCAATTGGCTGTTTTTAATGATCCAAAAGCTTCTACACATTAAGCACAATGATGGAGTGGTGAAGGTGTACAAGAGAATATTGGTCGCCATTGATGGGTCATTACATTCCTATCGCGCAGCAGCTGAAGCGGTCAAAATCGCTTCATTGGATAAAGCTAGTAAGGTAGAACTACTCTATATTGCTGATTTCTCGAAAGCGAAAAAGGAAGTTTTGCATGCGCAGGGAAAAGCGGAGCTAGAACAGGTAAGAAGAGGTTGGATTCAGCCAGCCGAAGACTTGATGAAAGAGAATCTGATTGATTATGAAGTGAAAATATTACACGGCGATCCCGGTCCGACAATTGTCGACTATGCCAATAAAGAAAAATTCGATTTGGTTGTGATTGGGAGTCGGGGACTAAACGGCTTACAAGAAATGGTGTTGGGCAGTGTCAGCCATAAAGTTGTAAAGCGCGTGAATTGTCCTGTGTTGATTATAAAATAATCACTAGAATAGGTGAATTGTATTCTTATAGTTTTTTAGACCACTCAACACGTAATGTTGGGTGGTCTTTTCCTTTTTGAACACGCATAGGAAGTTCAGGAAGCCTTTTTAAAAATCAGTATTGGAGAATCCTAGAAAAGGACTTGCCAAAGCAAAAATAGTATATTATAGTTAGTGATACAATATATGGTGTTTATTAAAAATATAAACACTAAATATAGATATTGCCAATAAAAGTGGTGTCTAAATAGACGTTAATAGGGAATCTGGTGAAATCCCAGAACTGTACCCGCAACTGTAATTGCTGACGAAATAAGCAAATCCACTGTCTACTAAGATGGGAAGGGCTTAGAGTAGGAAGAAGCATAAGTCAGGAGACCTGCCATTTTTATATGTATTATCTTCTTCGGGAGTTGGGAAGGTAAAACGAGGGTATTCATAGATTCACAGTATAGGTTAAACTGTGTTCCTAGATTATTCTACGTTTATCCAACCCATCTTAGCTTATAGATGGGTTTTTTGCGTGTAAAAATAATCATTCCTAACGACCGATGCATGGATTTAGTTTCCTAAAAAAAGAAAGTGAGGGATGGGATGTTGGAAGAAACGCCTGCATCAAGGTCAAGAAGTGTTCAAACAAAACTTGTGTTACCTCCAGATACAAACCACATGGGAACCATTTTTGGAGGAACTGTTTTGTCTTATATCGATGAAATCGCAGCGATTACCGCGATGAAACATAGTAAAAGTGCGGTTGTAACGGCTTCGATTGATACGGTTAATTTTATTTCATCTGCAAAAGTGGGGGACATTTTAAATTTAGAGGGTGTCGTCATTTCTACAGGCCGAACATCGATGGAAGTGTATGTAAAAGTAGATTGCCAGAATCTCGAAACAGGAAACAAAACGGTCACCACAACAGCCATTTTGACAATGGTTGCGGTAAACAATGACGGGAAACCGACACCTGTTTGTCGGGTGGTACCGGAGACGGAGGAAGAAAAAAGTCTCTTTCAAAATGCACAGAAGCGTAAGGCAAGGCGCTTGAAAATAAACGAGTTCTCAAAGGAGCAAGCTTATGATAAGTGAACAATTAATAAACAACCAGTCGATCATCCAGACTATTAAAAAAACGGCAGAAAAATATAATCTAGATACAGTGGGGCTGAGTGCAAGGTTTCTCTCTGAGAAGGAATCAGCCTCTAAGGTAGCTCTTCATTATGCGTTAGATCAAATTTCAATGGAAAGTCCGAATTGGACCTATCTTGCGGCACATCTTTATTTACAAGAATTGTACCACGAGGCAGCTAGCAATCGAGGGTATGAACAAGAAAAGAAATACGGCGATTTTTATACGCTGATTAAGAATTTAACGAAACTTGGAATCTATTCAAAAGAGTTATTGAACCAGTATACAAAAGCGGAAATCGAAGAATTAGGAGCAGAAATCTCTCCAGAAAGAGATGAATTGTTTCAGTACATAGGGCTATTTTTATTGGCGAGCCGCTATCTTGCAAAAGATTATGAAGGCCGTTTCTATGAATTGCCTCAAGAACGCTTTATGGTGATTGCGATGACGTTAATGAGTAAGGAGGCAAAATCGAAACGGTTAGATTATGTGAAGGAAGCCTATTGGGCCTTGAGTAACCTGTATATGACCGTAGCGACGCCAACACTAGCGAATGCAGGCAAAAGTTATGGACAGCTTTCCTCTTGCTTTATTGATACGGTGGATGACTCATTAGATGCGATCTTTTTAAATAATTGGGAGACTGCTCGACTAAGTAAAGATGGGGGCGGTCTTGGGATCTATCTTGGAAAAATACGCGCGTTAGGATCAGACATTAAAAAGTTTAAAGGCAATTCTTCGGGAGTTATTCCGTGGATTCGGTTATTAAACGATACCGCCGTAAGTGTAGATCAATTAGGGCAAAGGCAAGGTGCGGTTGCTGTATATTTAGATGTTTTCCATAAGGATATCATGAATGGGTTCTTAGAATTAAAAACAAATAACGGCGATGAAAGACGGAAGGCTCATGATTTGTTCACTGGGGTTTCCATCCCAGATTTATTTATGCAGAAGTTAGCAGAACAGGATGAACAGGGGAAAAGCATAGGAGAATGGCATACTTTTTGTCCGCACGAAGTGAAACAAATCATGGGATGGAAGGATGAAAATGGAAATGCACTTGGTTTGGAAGATTTTTATGACGAGATCGATGACAAAGCGTTTACCGAAAAATATGAAGAGGCGGTCAATCATCCACTGCTTCCGCGTAAAACCTATCGCGCGATGGATCTTATGGCTAGAATCATGATTTCTCAGTTAGAAACAGGGACTCCATACATGTTTTACCGCGATGAAGTCAACCGCCAAAATCCGAATAAACATGTGAGGGGAAAAGGAAGAACCTCTATTTTTTGTAGCAATTTATGTACAGAGATTGCTCAGAACATGTCGGCGACGAAAATTGTCGAGGAATATAAGGATGACATCGGAAATATGGTCCTCGTCCGCAAGCCAGGCGAGTTTGTTGTTTGTAATTTGTCGTCTATCAATCTCCCAAAGGCTGTAACGGATCGTGTGTTAGAAAGATTAATTCCGATCCAGATGCGAATGCTAGATAACGTCATTGATCATCAGTCGATATCAGTCGGACAAGCAGATATTACGAATAAAAAATATCGGGGAGTGGGTTTAGGAACTTTTGGGTGGCATCACCTTTTAGCCTTAAAAGGGATTCATTGGGAATCTGAGGAAGCTGTGATCCTGGCAGATCAGCTTTATGAGGACATTGCTTTTTATGCGATTCAGTCATCACTGGAACTGGCGAAAGAAAAAGGGGCATACGGTGAATTTGCTGGGTCAGAATGGCAAACAGGAGAGTATTTTGAGCGAAAACAATATCATACAAGACGTTGGGAGAAATTGAAAAAAGAAGTTGCCTCTTTTGGAGTTCGTAATGGTTGGCTGATGGCTGTTGCTCCTAACTCTTCGACTGCTAAAATTGGTGGTTCGACCGATGGCATTGATCCTTTATATGCTGTTGAATATGCGGAGGAAAAGAAAAACTTCAAATTTAAAGTAACGGCACCCGATTTAACTCATCGCACATACAATTATTATCGCAAAACTAGACATGAGTTGGATCAGGTTTGGAGCATTCGCCAAAACGCAGCACGCCAGCGGCATATTGACCAAGCTATTAGTTTTAACCTTTATGTTCGTCATGATATTAAAGCGAAAGAATTATTGCATCTCCATTTAGAAGCATGGAGACAAGGATTAAAAACGACCTATTATGTTCGCAGTACTTCTCAAGCGGAAATCGACGTATGTGACGCTTGTCAAAGTTAGTGGAAAGGGGAAAAAAAATGAAGCCATCATTATTAAAAAAAATTAAGCTATTAAACCCTGAATTTCCAAACAAATCTACAGGAGTGATCAATGGGAAGTCCTCCGGATTGCTCAACTGGAATGATATTGCTTATCCGAAGATGTATGATGTATACCAAGCGTTGTTATCAAACTTTTGGAAAGCGCAGGAAATCAATATGCAAGATGATATTAAACAGTGGGATTCTCTAAGTATTCAAGAGAAAGAGATCTTTTTACGAATTAACACCCAGTTAGCGTCTTTGGATAGTTTACAAACACCAACAATGAGTTGTGTCATGGATTATGTAACTGATTCTAGTTTCAAGGCCATTTTTGCCGTCATCTCGCAGCAGGAAGCTGTTCATAATGAATCCTATTCGTATATCTTAAGTTCACTTGTACCTGTTAAAGAACAGAATGCCCGTTTTGATCAAGTCCATCAAGACCCAATCGTGAGGAAACGGAATCAACTTATTTTAGATACCTATGAAAACTTTAGACAAGAACCAACTCCAGATCATTTATTTAAACTATGTGTAGGTTCGACCATCCTAGAAGGGATTTATTTTTATGCAGGATTTGCGTTTTTCTATCATTTAGCGCGGCAGCAAAAAATGCTGAAAACGAGTACGATGATTAGTTATATTCAACGAGATGAAATGCAACACGCATATTTTATTTCCCAGTTTACCCGAATTCTTATGACTGAAAATCCAGAGCTTCAAACCGAAGAACATCTAGAATATGTTTATCAAACAATCGACAAAGCGGTTTCTCTTGAAAAAGAATGGGCCCATTCCATCTTCGTTGGCTTAGACGGAATTGACTTAGATGAATTTGATGGATATGTGGAATATTTAGCCAATAAACGACTCCGACAGTTAGGACTTGAAAACCTTTATGAAGAAAGAACGAATCCGATGCCATGGATTCAAGTATTTAGTGATGAAATGATGAATGAAACCAAATCTGATTTCTTCGAACAAAAATCAAGAACGTATACGAAAGTATCGCAAGCGAATGGATTTGATGAGTTGTAAATGAAGTGTGTGATCGTTTATACATCTGTTACTGGAAATACAAAAGAATTGGCGGAAAACTTATATCAATCTATTTTGTCCAAAGAAGTTGATATTCAAATTTATAGAATTGAACAGTTTTCAACAACCTATTTAAATGAATATGATGCGATCGTGATTGGGACCTATACATGGGGAAATGGGCAGGTTCCTCAAGAAATGAGAAGACTTTATCGTGCATTTGAAATGTTTGAAAAGAAAGATAAAATAACAGCTGTTTTTGGGACAGGTGACAGTTTTTACCCTCATTATTGTGGAGCAGTGGATCAGTTTCGGGATATGTTATACGTTCATTCCAACTTGGCGGCCACATTGAAAGTAGAGCTATTTCCACAACAACAGGATGAAAAGCGTTGTCAAAAATTTGTTCAGTCGATTTTCGAACGTGCCCAAAAGCTAGTTTAATTGAAAAATCCCGCTCAAAGAGATTGCAAACCTCTGAGCGGGGTTTTTTATGATGTCTCGTATGGTTCTTTGGTAATCAAGCGATGCCCTTTTCTTAAAAAATAATAAGCACCAATAAAGGTAACAGCTGAGCCATAAAACAGTGCGGAATGTGAGAATAAATCCATCAGCAAACCAAGAAGTCCCGGAGCGACGATTGCCGAAGCCATTGAGAAAAAGTAGTAGAGTCCGGTAAAAAAACCGATTTTGCTTTTTCCACCTAAATCGGCCACTAACGGATAGGCCTGAACATTGATAAACGCCCAAGCAATTCCACCGATAAATAAAACGATTTGAAGAAGTAGGACTGGATTGATAGTGGGAAAGAAACCACCAAGATAAGGCAGCAGCGGAATGCTAATAAAAATAATCGGTTGTGCGATCAACCCAATTAACATGGAAGGAGCTTTGCCCCATCTACTTCCGAGTATGCCGGCTGGAACCGCAAATATAACAAACGATAAACTGAAGAAACCGAGGGTGAATCCTGCGGTGCTTTCTTTCATGTTTAAGTGCTCAACAGCATAAACGGTAAATTGGGATTCGACACCGGTAAAGCCAATAAAATAAAGGAAAATACTAATTAACACAAATAAATGACCCCGAAATGCTTTTTCTTTTAAAATCTTAAAGTTCTTTATCAATGAATCGGAATGATCATTATTCGTAGCTCTGGTGACGTAAGGAGGTTTTCGGTCGACGGTGTAATATAATAGTAGAAACGTTAGTAAAAGCAATAAGCCAGCAACGAGAAATGGGTAGTTTCGATTAATCCCATATAGAGTCGATAATCCAAATAAGGCAATGATGGCACCAATTCCACCAATCAAATTAATAATTCCATTGGCTGTTGAGCGTTGTTCAGGTGGTGTATGGTCAGGCATAAGCGCGATAACGGGTGCTCGGTATAAGGTCATTGCAAATAAAAAGACAATATCCACAAGAAGCAGCAGCCAAAATGTCATGGTTGATGCGAAAGGGATGAGGATGAAAAAAAGGGCGGCTACTGGCATGCCCACCATGATGAATGGAAGTCGATTACCAAACCGTGTATCCATTTTATCAGACCATGCTCCAATGATAGGAATTAAGAGAACTGCTAGGAAATTATCTAATCCCATGATGGCTCCCCGAAGTGCTCGGCTTTCAATATAATCACCTAAAATGAGAGGCATATAGGCATTGTAAAAAGCCCAAACCAATGATAATGCAAAAAAACCACTTCCAATAACAAAAATCTTTCCATATGAAAATGGGCCTTGTTTCTGCATAAAGTTCACCACCAATCGGTTGTTATATGGATTACTTATTATTTAGTATATGGTGTGATTTTCCATAAAGAATGGGTGAGCTTGTGAGAATCCAAGATAACAGAAAAAAACCGAATTTCTGCTAAAGATGAAGAAATCCGGTTTTTTATGAATGCTCTTTAGCTTCTAATGTTTGTTTTGGTTCCTTGCTTTTACTAAGTAGTATGCTGTAATAGACGCAGTAACAGGAATAATCAAAGCAACTCCAATTCCAGCGCATAAAATGGTTATCATTTCCGCGCTAAATACTTTGGAGTTAATGATTTCCCCCAGCGAGTATGATAAGTCTTTAAACCAAATCAATAACCCTAAATATCCACCAAAGAAAGCAAAAAACAAGGTGTTCGTACTTGTTCCTAAAATGTCTTTTCCAATGTTCATTCCGGAAAAAAATAATTCTTTCCGACTTATCGTTGGATTATGAATGAAAATTTCACGCATTGGAGACGAAATTGCCATCGCTGTATCTGTGATCGCCCCAATGGTACTCATGATGATCACAGCAGTGGCGATTTTTATAAAATCAATCCCAATAAATAGCGTAAATATCCCAATTTCTTCAATTTCCTCTTCGCCAAAGCCTTGAATCATCGACTTTTCAGTAAAGACAAAAATAAACATTAGTAACATGATTATGGTAATGACAGTTGAAATGAAGGCTGTCTTAGTCGTTCTATTTACTTCATTAATATAAAAAAGATTAATACAGCTGATTATGGTTGAAGCAATAATCGTGATGATAATTGGATCCGCATTTGGCACAGTCATCAGGAGGACAGTAAACAAGATGACGGCAAAATTGTAAATGATGGCAATAAACGAGCGAGCCCCTTTGTGTCCACCAACTAGAATCATTAAGATGAGTAGGATTCCGGCTAGCCATATTAACACATTCATGCTCTCGCCCTCTTTCGATTAACAAAATAAATCGCCGTATATAACCCAATCGGAATGGTCAATACAATGCCGATTCCGCCTGCAAGAGCACGAGCAAGTTCGAGGGAAAGGTTCATCGATAGCGTAAACATCCATGTTGAACCGTTTTTTAAATATAAAAGCAACATCGGAATGCTCCCACTGATGTAGGCGAAAAATAAAATATTAGTCATTGTACCCATAATATCTTTTCCGATTTCCAAACCAGATTTTTTTAGAGCCTCTACGGATATCTGATGATTTTTCTCATATAAGCTAAAAATTGACGACGACATGGTAATGGCAACATCCATGACCGCTCCCAATGCTCCAATAAACACCCCGGCCATAAACACCATCTTATAAGGACGGGTAATAAATTGCATCTCTTCATATCTTAGACCGTTTTCGTTCGTGATTACCATAACTATATAGGTTATGAGGAGTGATAGAAATGTTCCGAGTAGTGTAGCGATAATCGCTGCATACGTTTTTTCATTTAATCCATTCACCAACAATAATGATATCACGGTAAATAAAATGATGCTGACTCCAGAAATGAGCAATAAACTGATGCCAGATGTGCTTAAATACAAGTCCAAAGCATAGGACAACAATACAGCATTCACCACTAAACTAATAATCGAAAACAAACCTTGTTTCCTTCCGACCAATAGCAGCGTAAAGATGAAGACCCATCCAACGATGACCACATACTTGTCCCGTTTGATGTCTTCAATTGAACCAGTAAGTTCAGAGCTCGTGCTATCTTCATTGATAGAGACAAAGATTTCAGAACCAAGCTGAAATTTCTGATCATTAGCACCCGATAAAGAATAGTCATTTGTTAACTCAATGAGCTCTCCTTTCGCGGGCCCGTTTTTTAGTTCTGCTAAAAGTCGTTGTGTAAAAATTTGATCCTCATTTTCGATATCAACCGAATCGATAAGAGTCGTTTTTACGACTTCCGCAATTGGACGGTCATAAAAGGAATAATTATGATAAACAAAAAAGATGGAGGCGACAAAACTAAGACCGATGATGGCATATCCAATTTTTTTTATCAAGGTTCAAACTACCTCCAAATTTGGCATTAACGGACCTAGAATAACAGGTATGTTTTTTGAACGTCAACTAATAATGGTAGGTTCATGTTTTTTTTAGGCCTTTTTCTAAAAATTTGTTGCTTTTCAACAAAAGATACGTTGAATAAGCTTGGTATTCAATAAACAGCTATTTTTACGAGAAAAGCGCTCGCAAACTAATTTTAAACAAACAAAATGGCTACTATATCGTTAAAATCGGCTTTAGGATTTTAACAACAACCTTTACGAAAACATTTCATTAATTTTTTTTTACTTTCCAAAAACAAGGTAGTTTGGAAGGTGATAGTCTATTTTGGTATGGGAAAAAAATAGCGAACCTAGTATGTTCATTTACCTCAATTCTGTTAAAAATCTTATCATGCACCTAATGTAAGGTTTCTATATTCATATGTCTTTAATTTCAAGAATATTGAAACTTCTGTTTTTTAAAATCGTATCTCCTTATAGAAGGGGGAAGGGGATTGAAAGTGATTCTATGGATATTAGCGGCTATCGTGGTATTTGCTGGGGGAGGCATTTGGTTATTTTTAAGGGAAGACCCTGATTATATTGTAAAGTTGATCAAAGAAAATGCGCCTAGTAAAAAGGGAGCTCTTACAATCAATTATAATAATGAAAGTTGGGTTAAGGTGAATGAGAATGAACCACTTCCACTTGCTAGTACGATGAAAATCATCATTGCGATTGAATATGCTCACCAAGCGGCAAAAGGAGAAATTGACCCCCAGCAAAAAGTTCGGTTATCAGAGCTTGCAAACTATTATGTACCAAAGACAGATGGTGGAGCACATGAAGCCTGGCTTAAATCGGTAACCAAAGCTAAAGAGGAAGATGAGGTACCATTAAGTGAAATTGCTAATGGGATGATTGCTTATAGTTCAAATGCTAATACTGACTATTTAATTAAAGTACTTGGAATCGAAAATATCAATAACTTATTACATGAAATCGGGGCTACCAATCATGAGCCAATTTATCCGGTTGTGAGTAGTTTGTTTATACCAGTTCAATTGACGGCGGAAGAACAATTGTCGTGCGAGGAAGCTTTAGAGGTATTGAAAAAGATGGACATCACTGAGTATCGGCTAAGGGCTTTGAAAATCCATCAGAACTGGTTAGAAAATCCGCCGACTACTGAGGAAAAAGAACAAATTATAAAATCCTTAAATATGGACTACCAACGATTATGGTCCGATCAATTGCCGCGGGCAGCGGCACAGGATTATCTTGCACTCATGAAAAAAATAAATAGCAAAACGTTTTTTGACAAAGAAGTTCATCATTATTTGGATCTGGTACTCGAACAAGTAATGAAGAATCCCAAAAATCGCGAGTGGTTAGAACATGCAGGTCAAAAGGGCGGATCCACTGCTTTTGTTTTTACCATTTCCATGTACGCCAAGGACGTGGATGGCAATCAAACCGAACTCGTTTTTTTAGCAGATGATTTGAACATGCTTCAACAAATAAAGCTTAGACGCAATATGAATGGATTTCAACTAAAATTTTTACGTGATGATAAATTCAGGCTAAAAGTAAAGCAATCATTAGCTGAGAGAAATTAAAGGCAAATAACGGTAGGTAGACTTATCCAGTCATTCAATCCTTTTATTGCTCGTAAAACCTAATCATTTAGCGTGATGAGGATACTAATTGATAGACTGAAAAATTAGGAGGATTATTGATTCGCGGAAGGAGGAGCAGAATGAAGAATCGGAACTATGCAAAGGAATGTCCAAAATGTGGTGGAAAAGATATAGGATTTGGCAAGCAAAGTGGCTATGCCACAATGTCAACAGCGAACAAAATGAGTTTAGGTTCAAATATAGAATTCGTGCTATGTACAGATTGCGGATATATTATTGAAAGTTATGTGGCTAAACCAGAAAAGTTTAAAGGAACGATTATGTGATGGAGACGATCATTACCCTTTGATTTTGAACAAATTTCAAATGAAATATTATACCATCAACCTGCTTGAAATTCTGCTTTTTTATTTTTAAAATCTAAAAATAAAAATGTAGTAAAACGACAATTCACAGTGTAAAATAAATTCAGTTTCATAGTAACAAAGACAGCGACTAGATTCGCTGGAGCTTGACCGTTCTCTGTTTAAAAGTCGAAAAATTGCAAAAATTAAATATGAATATAAGAGGTTGATGAACGTTGACAATGGATATAAAAGATTTATCTGTTAAAGAACCAACTATTTTTACTCATGTTGGCAATAAAATCGTGACCGAAGATCGTGTCATTAACATTATTGCAAAATTTGAGGAGCCATTGGTCGTTATTTTAGGAAATGTATTAAGTGATGAAGAATGTGATGAATTAATTGCATTATCAAAGGAGCGAATGAACCGTTCGAAGATAGGGAATACACGTCAAGTAAACGAACTTCGCACTAGTAGTAGTACATTCCTTCAAGAAGGAGAAAATGATGTTGTCAGCCGAATTGAAAAACGGATTTCTGCAATTATGAATATTCCTGAAGAACACGGGGAAAGTTTGCAAATTCTTAATTATAAAATTGGTCAAGAATATAAAGCGCATTATGACTTCTTTAAATCAACCGGTCAAGGAGTAAGTAATCCAAGAATTAGTACACTTGTCATGTATTTAAGTGATGTTGAGGAGGGGGGAGAAACCTATTTTCCAAAACTAGGTTTATCTGTGTCTCCGCAAAAAGGAATGGCAGTGTATTTTGAGTACTTTTATAATAATGAAACATTAAACAATTTGACCCTGCACGGTGGAGCACCTGTTGTAATTGGAGATAAATGGGCTGCTACTCAGTGGATGAGACGAAAACAAGTAAATTAAACTATAAATTAAAGTGGGAACGCCTATAATGGGTGTTCCCATTTTTATCTTTCGAAGGGAAACACTACAAGAAAATCGAATTAAGTAAAGAAAGCTGGAAAAAGGGGTTTTAACAAAATGAAAAAACTGGCACTTTCTTGGAGCGGCGGCAAAGATGCTTGCCTAGCTTTAGATGTTCTAACAACACAAGGGATTGAAGTTGCTTGTCTAGTCACAACCGTTCCTAAGGAATTAGGAAGAACTTTTGGCCATGGCGAGAAAATGGAATTGATCAAATTGCAGGGAGAAGCCCTGGGAATTCCTGTTCATTTTATTCAATGTACGTTTGAAGACTACACCGATCGTTTTGTAGGAGATTTGATGAAATTAAAAAAAGAACATCGATTAACAGGGGTGGCCTTTGGTGACTTGTATTTTGAGCCCCATCGCGAGTGGGGTGAAAAAGTAGCGGCGCAGGTTGGGGTTGAAGCAGTTTATCCATTATGGATGGAGGAGAAGGATCGTTTAAAAGCTCTTGAAACATTTATTCAAACAGGCTATCAATCGACTGTCATTCGTGTAAGAGAAGAAATGCTAGACAGTTCCTGGCTTGGTAGAAATGTAGATTTTTCTTTTTATCATGACATTCAATCAAAAAATGTCTGTCCAATGGGGGAAGCGGGCGAATACCATACATTCACGTATGATGGGCCTCTTTTTAAGAGAAGACTTGTGCTTGAACACCCTGATGTCATTGAATTAGAGACGACAAAGAAGCTCGAATTTCGAAACTATTATTTAGAGAGCAAAAGCAAAGAGGAATAGAATAGAAGAAACCAGATTTGCTTGTAATGACATTAGCAAATCTGGTTTCGTTAGGTTCAAATTAATTTAATATCGAATTCATATCTTGATGGATTTTTAATAAACGTTTGAGGAGATTTGTAAACCTTTTTTCATCGGTTATTTGAGTTTGATCTAATTCTTTTTTGACTTTATTGCTTTCGTTAATAAGCGCTTCTAATGCTCTCTCTTCTGATGCTCTTTTTAACATATCCATTCTCCTTAACGTAAATCTATTACCTTTAAGGTATCATAGATAACGCACAACAAGGTTACGGGTGAATGTTATTCAGATTAAAAGTTCGTAACAAGGTGTGTAATATTTCATCCAAATCAAGGGAAATCATTCTCGTTGACCTATAAGGCCTGTTGTCGGTAGTTATCTTACGCTGACAAGCGATTTTCTTTTATACAACCATGAGCCTAATAAATAGGCACAAATTCCCCATAAGGTAAGAATCCCGATGCCTAACCAAAGCGAACTAGAGAAAATACTAACTTCATAGACCATACTATCCCTTAATCCTTCTGCAAAATAGGTAAGAGGAAGTATTGTGGAAACAGGCTGAAGCCAATCTGGCATCATTTCAATTGGAAAGAATATCCCGCTTAAAAACATCATGATGAAGCTTAGGATATTTGCCACACCCATATACGCCTCGGTTGTTTTGCTAAAGGAAGAAAAGAAATATCCCAGCGCATTAAAAGAAAGTGCCCCAATTAGAAAGATGACAAGCAAGCTAGCAAAATTTATATATAGATTAGCCCCGAATAAGAGGACACCGATTAGGCTCAACAGTATAATCTGGATGATGCTAAACACAAGGCGCATCACCATATCACTTAAACCAAACAAACTCATATTTGCTGGGGTCATTCTTAGTCGTTTAATCAGACCTTTGCGTTGCATATCGACTAAGTCCACCATCCCGAACATTCCACCTTGAGAAATAGCTAGTGCAATCATCCCAGTTAGTAGAAAATCAGAATAATCTAAGTTTGATTCACCTGCTGATACCGAGACGTATTCAATCTCATAGGTAGGAGTAGCACCAACAATAGCCAAATTCGCTTGGTGCAGAATTTTATCCAGTGTAGCAGAGACTGCTTGGGTGGATGTGCTTTGCTCATCTTCTTTATTCATAATGAGTTCAACGGACGTAGATTCTCCCGATTCAGGCAAGACAATGGCTGCGCTAACTTCTTGTTCTTTTACCCATTCTTCAGCTTGTTCGCGACTCACTGGTTTCCCAGTCTTTAGCTCAACAATTTGAATTTGTTCTAATTGTGTGAATAACAATTCTGAGGTTTGATTTGGTTGTTCATGCACAATCGCCACTTGTGTTTGAAATTCTTCGTTCGAATCAGAACCAAAAATGAGCATGAAAATACTCATTAAAATGACTGGGTAAAATATTCCCCAAAACCATGCTTGCTTTTCACGAAAAGTCATCCTTAATTGTGCAAAAAACATTTGCTTGAATTGCTTTAGATTCAAGTTAATCCCTCCATTCTTTGCCGGTGTAAGCAATAAACACGTCCTCAAGGCTCATTTCACGAATGGAGACTTGTTCAAGCAAATAGTCTTTTTCTTTGGTGAATTTAAATAAATTTAAGAGAGTATCTTCTGGGTTTAATGTCCAAAGTTTTAGAGAGGTACCTTCTCGTTCTGTACGGATAACAGATTCAAGTTGATTTGAAAATAGTTCACCGTCTAGGGCAGCGGTTTCTCCATCTTGAAAAGATAACCTCACTTCCCGTTCTTTGGTTAGTTTTTCTATGAGATTTGATGGGGAGTCTAATGTTACGACACGTCCTTGGTCGACAATACAAACACGGTCACTTAATTTTTCGGCTTCTTCCATATAATGCGTGGTCAAAATCGTCGTTTTGTTTAAGCTTTTTAATTGGGTTATGATCTCCCAAATGTTCCGCCGTGCTTGGGGGTCAAGACCTGTAGTGGGTTCGTCGAGAAAAATGATTTCTGGATCGCTAATCATGGCAAGACCAATCGCTAGACGCTGTCGCTGTCCACCTGAGAGCTTTTTAACTTGATTGTTTTGATGGTCGGTTAAATTGACAATCTCAAGAATTTCCGCTGTTGAACGTGCTTTGTCGTAAAAGGAGGCAAATAAATCTAAATTTTCTTTTGGGGTGAGTAGGTCAAACATTGCACTTGATTGAGGTTGAACACCAATCTTCTTTTTGATCTCGATGGCGTGCTGTTTCCAGTTTAATTCTCCGAAATGGATTTCTCCAGTATCTGGAGCCACTAGTCCCTCAATCATTTCTAGTGTCATCGTTTTGCCGGCTCCATTTGGTCCAATAATTGTAAATACTTCGCCAGGTTCAACAGAAAAACTAATACCCTGTACGGCATGGATATCCCCAAACGATTTTTGCAATTGGTTCACTTCTAAGATGGGCATTTTTTCTTCTCCCTTGATTCGAGCCATACTATATATATTTTCAAGGGTGGGAAAACTTTCTATTTAATTTAAATTAGAAAAGCATTTATCAAAAAAGGAAACTGGTTTATTGATTGTTTTAATTGGAAATGTCCTTATTTGAATACAAAAGGGAATTAATAGTGAGGGAGGTATAAATAGTGGTATATAGTTGCGTGTGTCAGGAAGCAGAGAAAGACTCTGCTTCTTATCTGTTATTATCTTCTGTAAAATTATCGACAGCCTTAGCAGTTGCATCAACAGCGTTCATCGCAGCATCTTCTGTTTCTTCCAGTGCTCGGTGGACGGAATGAAACGCAGCGCCGGCACCATCTTTAATTTTTTCAGAAACGGGTTCATTTTTCTCGCGTTTATCGTTAGCCATTCGTTATCACCTCCAAACAACACTAGTTTGTCTTAATAAGTTAGAAATATGCTATTTCTGATTTTGCAACAAACATTTCACGCGTAACCGTACATCTTTGGCAAAGAATTAATTAAACTTAATGGATCAGATTGCATATTTTTCTTCTCTTTTCTACCTTTTGATTCAGTACGGTTTATTTCTTTTAAATAGGCTCTTATTTAAAATTTTGTTGCTATTCGGGAAAAATGAAGAGAAATCACTTTATTTTCACTGAAAAGGACTTTTTTAGATTAGGAGAAAAGGGGCCAGCAAACACACAAAATGGCTGATTCAACGTTAAAATCAGCCTTTTAATAATAGGTCTTAGAATGAGTAACATTCTCATTCAAGAAATTGTCATGAAGATGAAGACGGGATGCATGCTCAAGGAGGTTTATCTAACAAAATGTTACAAGTGCTAAGGAATGGGAGCAGGTTGTGAGTGAAACCGAAAAAGCTTTCAGTCCAGTTGATATTTTGGTAAATAATGCTATGACTAGCAAGATTGACTCGATTGAGGAAATTTCGAAGGAAGAATACTGAAGAATCATTGATATTAATTAAGTTTCAGTATTCTTGGGATGTAGAAGTGATTCCAACGATGAAAGAAAGCGGAAAAGGTTCGATTGTCAATATTCTTCAATTAATGGGTTTGTTGGCGGAGCGATTGGTTATACAGATTCGAAGCACACTGTGATGTCCATTCAGGAGTGATTGAAACGCTTATGATTATGATTGCAAGAAGACTCCAGAGAGGCCAATGAGCAACTTTGCGAAATTCATTCCAAATGGGCGAGTAGCATAGCCTTAATTACGGACGATTGTCGTCTTATTCCGAGCGTCCTCCGAGAATTCTAGTAAATTGCACAGGAAAGGAACCTACCGTTGATGGTGATCTAACAGCACAATAAACAAGTGTTAAAAAAAGGAATATACATGTAAGGGAGGCACGAAGCTTGTGCCGCCCTTTCAATCTTGCGACACCTGAATTTGGTGCATCGCTTGAACGTTTTCAGGAAAATGGTTCCTCCAGTCGTCTAGTTGAAGATCATCGTAAGTGAATAGATTGTATTTTTCGGCTTCTACTAGCTCTTTCCCGTATTGAAGAATATCGTTCCGATAGACTTGAAACATTCTTCTTCCGTGCATTTTCCCTCCAAACCAGCCTTTTTTCGCGCCACGTAAAATCTTCACGTATTGTTGTTTCCTTTCTTTTTTATCGATCGTTCCGAGCATACCATTGACGATCCTTGCTGCGTGGGGAATTGTAATATAGCCAGGGTCTAGGTGATAATTTCGCATCATTACACCTCCAATAACATCTTCCTTACTATTCTGTATGGGCAATCATCGAAAAACATGACAAAAAATAATAGAATCGCATGCTGAACTAGAATAAAACGTTTTTATGCAAAACGAACGGATGTATTGAAGAAATAATCGGCAAGAAAGTTAAATGGAAGCATATAAGGAAGGAGGAGAGACCAAAAGGTGGAAACAGTTTTTAAAGCGGAGCGACGCAAAGCCGTTCAAACGAAGAAAGGGAAGTAAAAAAAAAGAGCCTTAAATGGCTCCTTTTTGAATCAGCCTTTAGCTATTTACCTTAAACAGCCATCACTGTATCATTAGTATTTTCAAAACAGGCTTTCTAAACTACTTTAAGCTGTTCCGAGTGTAACTCCGATGCGTTTTAAATATTGACGGTAAGAAATGCTCATCCGATCGCACTTTAAGGATAATTCAACCTGTAAGTCTAATGGAAGTTCCTCTGGTTTTTGATTTTCAACAATTGGTTTATCTTGGATGAAAATCATATCTTGGAATTCAATGGTTTCCTCATCAGTTTGATTGGTTTCATAGTTAAAGGACATAATTCCATATGCGATTGATTTTTCTTCCGAGATAGGGGAAATCAACAGAATAATGACCATTTTGCTATCTGTTTCAGGATCTCGTTTAGTGAAGCGGACAGCAAGTGGGCTAAGGATTTCATACGTATAATAAACGTTTTTGGCTACGCCGGATCCGTCTGGATCAGGTTGAAAAATCGCAATTTCATCACTATAAATACGACCTTCCTCAATGTGAACATTGTAGTCCCCAATGACTGGATGTTCTTGAACCCCAAGAAATCCTTCGTGAACGAATGAAAGGTGCCCTACATCAAGGAAATTTTCAACGACGCGAGGTGGAAGGGCATTCACTTCTTGAGGTCCCCATAAAATATTGCGGTATTTATTATCTGAGAATTCGGTATAGGTGAAAATTTCTGGACCATTATTATTAAAATTGACCCAAACAAACCCATATTTTTCTTGGCAATTATATTTAACTGCTTTTGCTTTTAATGGAATCGAGCGTCCTTCAGGTAGTTGCGGGATTTTCGTGCAATCTCCAGAATCAGCAAATTCCCAACCGTGGTATGGGCAAACGAGGTTTCCGTCCTTTACACAACCTAACGAAAGCGCAGCACCCCTGTGAATACATAAATCTTTAAAAATATGGATGCCTTTATCATTACGGAAAAGAACAATCCGTTCTCCCATTACAATCTTTTGGATAGGTTCCTCTTTTACATCGTCTATTTTACAAACAATAATCCAATCGTTTCTTAAAACACGATCTTCTATGACTTTCATCCTGTACTCCCTCCATAACTTTTGATTCATATCTTCATTTTATGGTGGAAGAGATGTCTAGTCAACTTAAAACTCGAACATTTTTATTAATATCCTAAATAAATATTCGTGTTTGTTGTTTACTTTTAATTCAGAGTTCTTTATAATTCAAGTGGAAAAAGTCCTTGATCTTCATTTTTTCGGTAATTGACAGAAATCAATTTAAAACGGGGGAAGCAAAACAATGAAGCAAAAGAGCGAAAATCCGAACTTAAGTGTCGGAGTGGAGGAGAAAATCAGCCTGGGTAAGTCGATTTTACTGGGGATGCAGCATGTTCTGGCAATGGACCTTTATATTGCTCCAATCATTATTGCAGGACTATTAGCACTTGACGCCATGAATACAACCTTTTTTATTCAAATGTGCTTTCTAGCGGCAGGAATTGCGACGTTAATCCAGACAATCGGCGGAATTCGTCTTCCAGTTGTTCAAGGCCCATCCTATGTTCCGATTGGAGCATTAGCTGCTATTGGCGGGAAGCTAGGATTAGGTGCCGTTTTTGGAAGCTTAATTCCGGGAGCGCTATTAATTGCCATTCTAGGTTATCCATTGAAAGTATTCGCAAAAATGGTAAGAAAATTTATCCCGCCTTTGGTTGGAGGCACGGTTATTGTCATCGTAGGGATTTCACTCATGCCAAGTGCGTTTAATAGTATCTATATGTCACCAGGAAATGTCGGAGATAACGTCATTATTGCCGCTGTATCTGCAGCAGTACTTGTTATATGTATGTTGCTTGGTCGTAAAGCAAAAGGGTATGGAACGTTCTTCCGCTTAATGTCGGTTATCTTAGCGATTCTTGCAGGAACCATCACGGCTTCAATCTTCGGATCCGTTGACTTTTCTCCTGTTAAAGATGCGGCCTGGTTTTCATTTCCTAGTTTCTTCCCGTTTGGGGCACCTGTGTTTGATTTACAAGCGATTTTAACGATGGTCTTTATTTATTTAATTATCTTAATTGAAACAACAGGTACATGGTTTGTCGTATCGACAGTAACAGATAGCGAATTAGATGATAAGCGGTTAAATCGAGCTTCTGTCGGGGAAGGCCTTGGCTGCTTCGTTGGTTCGTTATTCGGAGGTACACCAATGACAGGCTATTCCTCTAATGCGGGGATTATTGCGATTACGGGTGTTGCGAGTAGAATGGCGATTATTAGTGCTGGTGTCATTCTTGTGGTCCTTGGATTAATTCCAAAATTGTCGGCAGTAATTACATGCATTCCTGAACCAGTTATTCAAGGGATTTTTGGAATCGTCTGTGTGGCAATTGCGATGAATGGGTTGAAAGTTATTCAGCATGTCGATATCAACGACCGGAACATGATGGTTATTGGGATTCCTATTCTTTTAACGATTGGAACCTTAGTTTTACCGAAAGAGATTCTATACAGTGTACCTGATTTTGCAAACTATATTCTTTCTTCTGGTACAGCTGTTGGAGCAATCGCTGTCGTAATCTTGAACTTGGTGATCCCCAATGAAAAGATAGACACGAACGAACTACAGCAAAAAACAGCAGAAAAGACTCTATAACCAAACCAAACCAAACCCAACCGATGACTCGAAGACTGAGTCGTCGGTTTGATTTAGATACCATTCCCTTCGACGATTATTGACGCGAACCTGTTAGTTAAATGTTTTCCAATCTATTATGTCAATATAATTTAAGGGGGTTTTTCGTCCGAAATTTATATGAAGGTATTAGTAAACTGTGAAGACTTCTTGTTTTTAATAATAAAAATTAAGACGAAAGACATGAACCTAGTTTCTAGAAAAGTAGGTATTTATAGGTAAATATTCCTTATAAAGGACTAGAGTTTAAAAATAAACTAGGTCATAATTACCGAATTTATAATTTTCATAAATTTATATAACTTTCTTAATATAGTTCTGCTATATTGATTTTAGAGTCGATGGGCTCAAATTAAGTCGAAGGATGGATGTAGCGTATGAAAAAGCGTAGTAAATCCAGTGGAAGAAAAATCTTATCAAGTACTCTTGCACTTAGTTTGTTAGCGACACCTTTTGTTCCTTATAATGTGCTAGCAGCAAAACCTACCGCTCCAAAGGTTCAGTCAGAAGTTGAGCTTCGAATCATGGAAACAACCGACATTCACACAAATTTAGTAAACTTTGATTATTACAAGAATGCCGAAGCTCCTAAGCTGGGTTTGGCGAAAACAGCAACATTGATTAAACAGGCTAGGAAAGAGGCTGACAATTCCGTTTTAGTTGACAATGGCGATCTTATTCAAGGGACTCCACTAGGTACATACAAAGCAAAAATTGAACCTTTAGCAGAGGGCGAATTCCATCCTGTGATAAAAGCAATGAACCTATTAGATTATGACATTGCGACATTAGGGAACCATGAATTTAATTACGGTTTAGAGTATTTAGAAGAAGTCTATGACGATGCAGAGTTCCCATACGTGAATGCAAACGTTTATGTAGACGACAAGGATAACGATCCTACAAACGATATAAATAAATATGCACCATACAAAATAATAAATAAAAAAGTTGTCGATGAAGCTGGGAAAACCAAAGTGATTAAAATCGGCTACATTGGCTTCGTTCCGCCACAAATCAACGAGTGGGATAAAGCGCATCTTGACGGAAAAGTCATAACCAAAGATATTATTGAATCTGCTGAAAAATATATTCCGCAAATGAGAGAAGAGGGAGCTGACCTTGTGATCGCGATGGCTCACTCCGGCTTTAGTGGGAATGAAGCGAGCACAGAAGATACTGTATACGCTCTAAGTAAAGTCGAGGGAATAGATGCCATTACATTCTCGCATACACATAAAGTATTCCCGGCAAAAGATGAGACGAGTTTGGATGCTTTATTTAAAGGTGCAGACGGCAATCCTTTACCTGGAGTTGACAATAACAAAGGAACCATCAATGGTGTAGCTGCAGTTCAAGCAGGATATGGTGGTGGAGCATTAGGAATTATTGACTTAACGCTACAAAAAGTAAAAGGAAAATGGTCGGTTGCTGGTTCCCAATCATCCACAAGAGCAATTGATTCCGTTCAACCAGATAAAGAGATTGTGGAGGCAGTTCGTGCTGATCATGAAGCTACGATCGAGTACGTAAATACTCCAATCGGAACAACCACTGATGATATCTACAGCTATTTTGCTTTGGTACAAGATGATCCATCAATCCAGGTTGTCACAAATGCTCAAAAATGGTATGTCGAAAATTATCTTGCGCTAAATAAACCTGAATTAAAAGATTTACCGATTTTATCGGTAGGTGCGCCTTTCAAAGCTGGACGGAATGGCGTGGAAGAATATACGGAAATTAAAGCAGGGGATTTAACCATCCGCAGTGCCGGAGATTTATATCTTTATGATAATACATTAAAGGCAATAAAGGTTAAGGGCTCCGTTGTCAAAGAATGGATTGAAATGACAGCAGGAAAATACAATACGATTGATCCTAATAAATCAGAGGAACAAGAATTATTGAATCCTAGTTTCCCAGTTTATAATTTTGATGTGATTGATGGCGTGACGTATCAAATCGATGTTACAAAGCCTGCAAAATATGATTCGAAAGGCAATGAAATAAACCCTGAGTCAAGTCGCGTTGTTAATCTTAAATATAATGACCAACCAGTTGATTCGGATCAAGACTTTATTGTTGTGACAAATAACTACCGTGCAGGTGGAGGCGGAAACTTCCCAGGTGTTGCAGGAAGCGAATTAATAGTGGATTCTGCAGATGAAAACCGTCAAATTTTAATGGATTATATTTCTGAAGTAAAGGAAATTACCCCTACAGCGGACAACAATTGGTCGATTGCCCCGATTTCAGGGGATGTGAATGTCACGTTTAAAACTTCACCAAAAGCTGAAGTTTACACAGAAGGAAGTCCGTTCACATATACAGGCAAGACCGACGCTGACGGATTTGGAATCTTTAAGATGAACTTAACCCGCGGCGATAACACACCAGTAAAAGTTCAGCTTTTAGGTGTAAATGACCTGCATGGGCAGTTAGATACTGTTACAAAAGTCAATGATCAACCAGCTGGACATATTGAATATACCGCAGCGGCTTTAAAGCAAGAAGAAGCCACTAACCCGAACACACTGTTGCTTCATTCTGGGGATATGATTGGCGGGAGTCCATTAATTTCTGCCCTTTTCCAGGACGAGCCTACGATTGAAATTCTTGAAGAAATTGGCTTTGATGCGGGAACCTTCGGAAACCATGAGTTTGATGAGGGCATCGATGAGTTAAAACGGATGATGAATGGAGGCGAACATCCAAATGGAACTCCAGGTTATGACGGGATGGATTTCCCGCTTGTAGCAGCAAATGCTTATGATACAAGAGATGGAGAGCTGATTACTGAACCGTATACTGTATTAGAAACTGGCGGTCAAAAAATTGGTGTTATCGGTGTAGTTACCCAAGAAACACCTGAGATGATTGTTAGAAAAGGCAACGAAACTCTACAAATAACAGACGAAGTTGAAGCGATTAACAAGTATTCTGATAAGTTAGAGGAACAGGGGATTGAAGCAATTGTTGTTCTTGCCCACAATCCAGCGGCGCAAACAGGATATACAGACATGTTTGATGCAAGCAGAATTGCCGAGCAAGTCGATGATGAAGTGGATGTGATCTTTTCCGCCCATAACCATGTTAAAGTAAACCGCGTCGTTGACAATAAACTAATTGTCCAAGCTTACTCATACGGCTCTGCATACGCTGATGTGGAAGTCGAGATTGACCCTGCTACGGGAGACATCGTCAATAAATCAGCAGAAATTAAAACAGTGTTCCAAAAAGACTATGATCCAGATCCAGAAGTAGCAGCTATTATGGATAAGTATGAAGAAAAAGCAGAACCAATTAAAGCTCAGGTAGTTGGAGAGTCCTTATCTACGCTTGAAAAAGGATATCCAACAGTCGCGAAAGAGTTTGGTGATTTCGGTCTAGGAAATTTGATTGCGGACGGCATGGTAGCAGCAATGGATGCAGACTTTGCGATGATGAATGGTGGCGGTGTGCGTTCACCTCTTGAAGCGGGGGATGTTACTTACGGAGATTTATTTGCCATCCAGCCTTTCGGAAATGTCCTTAACAAAGTGAAGCTTAGTGGTGAGGATATTCGCGTGATTCTCGACGAACAAATTACGGCTCGCGGACTTGATTATCATATTGCTGGTTTCAATTATACGTATACCTATGATGACGAGGCCAAAACGGGTAAAGTGGTAGATATTACTTTGCCTGACGGAACACCAATTGATCCAACGAAAGAATATTCTGTTGTCGTAAACAATTATATGTATGGCAATATTGGTACAAGTATTGGCAAACTTTCAACTGATATGGAAGTGGGGCCAATTGATTTGGATGCAACAGTTGACTTTGTAAAGTCGTTGACTAAACCTTTCGATTATAAGTCAGAAGGAAGAATTAAAAGAGTTCAATAATGATAGAACGAAAAGGACTGATGAGGTTCCATTGAGGACCCTGCCAGTCCTTTTTACTTTTCAATAAAGTGATTGGTATGACTTTAGCAGGGAAAATGACAACACTCATGACTTCTTTTGGGATTTTTAATGCGTTTGCATTCTTTTAGAATACAAAACACATGGCCTAAATTTTAAACAATTGAAGGGCAATTGGACAAAGTAGCCGATTTCTCGTATGAACTTAGCATTCGATTCATATATTTTTAAAATCATCATTTGGACAGGGGATGCAGTTTATGAAAAGGTTGTTTGTGCTACTCTTTTCTAGTGTTTGTATTGGAATAGGACTCAATATGTTTTTACTTCCAATTCATCTTATCAACGGCGGAATATTCGGGGTAAGTCTGTTAATCAAATATGTTTGGGGCATTAAGATAGGGCACAGTATGATTATGATTAATATTCCTATCTATTTACTATCTTTACTATCTAACAAGACCTATTTTATAAATGCCATCATTGGATTAATCTTTACTTCCACGATGATAGACTTGCTTACACCGTTAATTGGATTGGTACAGCTACCAATCCTCTCTAGTGCCATTTTAGGTGGTATTATAATTGGTGTCGGTATTGGTTCGATGCTTCGACTGAATATTAGTCCCGGAGGGATGGACTTACTAGCCCTTTTAATTTCAAAATCAAAAGGGATCAATCCGGGAATAGTCATATTTTTGATGGATGCTGTAATCATTATCATTGGAATGATTGTATTGAATGACGTTAGGTTAATGTATTCTTTTGTGACAGTCGCTTGTGTGGGAGTATGTGTCATCTTACTGAACACGTTTAAATCGGTAAATATCTATATCAATTAATGGGTTGTTCATCGTTTTTGAAGCAGACTTTATTTAGGAAAAGATAGTATTAAAATATAGTTCGGACAGTCTTTTGAAATGAGTTAATTATCATCTGATTAATTTACGAATTTTAGTAAAAGAAGTACAGAATGGATAAGTTCTGTACTCCTTTTTAATGTTATAAAATTTATTTTCTCTATCTTACGCGTACATGAAAAAATCGATAAATAACGAATCCACATAATCCAATTAACAAGATCTCCATGCCAATTGCAAAACTTGAAACACTGCTATCGATTAAAATTCCTAGTGCTGAACCAATAGGAAAAGAAATGGCTGCTCCCAATACGATCCCTGTAACTAAACCTATTAAAATACCAAGTATTAAACCCATAATCATTACTCCTTTCAAAGTCTTTGGTTGTTATTGATGTTTTTATTATAGTTGGTTTTCACTGCAATGTGATTGTTTTCACAAAGTGAACAAGCTTTTGTTTGAAAAATATAAAAAAATTTTCATATTTTATCTATTGATTCTTTGAGAAGTCTCGTACTTCACATAGATGAGCTGTGAATCAGGGATAGCAACTTTAAGATTGAGATTAGCCTTACTACAGGAAGTTGACCAACTAAAGAGCTTTGTCATCATAGATTAAATTTGAATATTTTTTTAAAAATAGTGTATTGACGAATTTGTATATACAAGATAGAATGAAAACGTAACCAAAACTTGTATATACAAATAAAAATGAAACCGATATCATTCCTTGTACGAGTCGAGGATACAACAAAAAAATAGATATCTTGCCAGATGGTGAGGGGGAGAAAGAATGAGTAAATATCAAGAATCAGCAAAACAGCTTTTAGACCATATTGGTGGAAGCGAAAATATATCAGTTGTTACGCACTGTGTAACAAGAATGAGGTTTGTTTTAAACGATCCCAAAAAAGCGAATGTCGATGAAATAGAAAAAATTGGAATTGTAAAAGGCACTTTTACTCAAGCAGGACAATTTCAAGTCATCGTTGGGAATGAAGTTTCGTCTTTCTACAATGAATTTATTAAAATTGCAGGTGTAAGTGATACCTCAAAAGACGAAGCAAAAGAAGTGGCGAAACAAAATATGAATATTCTACAAAGATTAATCTCGCATTTAGCTGATATCTTTACACCGTTGATTCCTGCCTTAGTTGTCGGTGGTTTAATTTTAGGTTTCAGAAATGTAATCGGTGACATTAAGTTAATGGAAGATGGAACAAAAACCATTGTTGAAATTTCTCAATTTTGGGCGGGTGTTCATGCTTTCCTTTGGTTAATTGGTGAAGCAATCTTCCATTTCCTACCGGTCGGAATTACTTGGGCGGTTGCAAGAAAAATGGGTGCTTCTCAGATCCTTGGGATTGTGCTTGGGATTACGCTTGTATCACCTCAGTTATTGAATGCTTATGGTGTGGCTGGTGCAGAAGAGATTCCATTCTGGGATTTCGGATTTGCACAAATTGACATGATTGGGTATCAAGCGCAAGTGATCCCGGCGATTTTAGCAGGTCTTGTCTTCTCTTATTTAGAACTAAAGTTACGTAAAATCGTTCCAAACTCAATTTCAATGATTGTTGTACCATTTTTATCATTAGTTCCAACGGTTTTACTTGCACACACAATTCTTGGTCCTATTGGTTGGGAAATTGGTTCTTGGATTTCAAATGTTGTTTATACAAGCTTAACATCTGCCTTTGGCTGGCTGTTTGCAGCGGTATTCGGTTTTGTTTATGCACCACTTGTTATCACCGGTCTGCATCATATGACAAATGCGATTGATTTGCAGTTAATGAGCGAGCTTGGGGGCACAAACCTTTGGCCGATGATTGCGTTATCAAATATTGCTCAAGGTTCTGCTGTTCTTGCAATGATTTATATAAATCGTAAAAACGAAGCGGAAAAACAAGTATCAATTCCGGCAGCAATCTCTTGTTATCTTGGCGTGACAGAGCCTGCGATGTTCGGAATTAACTTGAAATACGGTTTCCCATTCTTAGCTGCTATGATTGGTAGTTTAGTAGCAGCCGTGATTTCTGTTGGTAGCGGAGTAATGGCAAACTCCATTGGGGTTGGTGGTCTACCTGGAATTCTATCCATCCAACCACAATTTATGGGAACATTCGCGCTTGCAATGGTCGTAGCGATTATTATTCCAATCGTCTTAACCATGGTATTTAATAAAATGAACCTTGGTAAGGTTGCTTTTAAGAAAAATCGTTAATTGTTATGTCTCTTTTCTCAAACTTTGTTGCCTTTGAACAAAAAATACAATTGAATGAAGTTTCACGTATGAGAACAGAGTGTGCAAACATAATATCAACAACAACCTTTACAAAAATAACCTTTGTTTATGGGGGAGGAACAATCAGATGCTGGTAGTTCCTCTTTTCTATGAATAAGGGCGAAAAAGCTTTTCGATAAGATACACAGACAGGTATAATAAAGATGGTGATTAAAATGAGAAATAAGTATATGAAAATACAAGAAGATCTGGCTGAACATATTCGCAAAGGTAGGATTAAGCCAGGAGATTTGCTTCCTTCAGAAAACGAATTATGTGAGACTTACTCAGCTTCGAGAGAAACGATTCGGAAAGCGTTGAAAATGTTGGCGGAGGATGGTTATATTCATAAAGTCCAAGGAAAAGGTTCGATTGTTTTGGATGTGTCAAAATTTGATTTTCCAATTTCAGGACTTGTTAGCTTTAAGGAAGTTTCCAAAAAAATGGGGCACCGGGCCAAGACCATTGTTCAGCAATTCGGAAAGATATTGCCGACACCTGAATTGAAAAGCATTATTCAGGTAGCTGAGGACGATGAGTTATGGGAAGTCTATCGTATTCGTGAAATTGATGGCGAAAAAATTATTCTTGACAAGGATTATCTCGTCAAAAAAGTCGTTCCTTATCTAACAAAAGAAATATGTGAAAACTCTATTTATGAGTTTTTAGAAGGAGAACTGGGGTTAACGATTTCGTTTGCAAAAAAGGAAATTACTATGGAAGAGCCAACAGAAGAAGATCGGAATTTTTTGGATTTGGATGGATTCCATTCCATTGTAGTAGTAAAAAACTTTGTCTATTTAGATGATGCAAGTATGTTCCAATATACAGAGTCACGACATCGACCGGATAAGTTTCGATTTGTCGACTTTGCGCGACGTAAATAAATACTAGAATGCAGCCTAAATCGCTTTTGGTTTAGGTTTTTTTGTTTACAGGGGTTTAATATGTTTGAAGGATAACGCTAAGTAGAAAGAGATTAAAGTAGGAGTCGCCTTTCTTGGAGCATTTAACGTAGTCGGTACAGTAAATTGGATTAATCGGGTATTGTCTTCATCGGTTGGCAGGTAATACCTGTTTTACCAAAGCGGCCAATTTCACTTTTCTATGATAATATAAAGCAAGAAATAGGAAAGGTAGAGAAGGCAATGTCTAGAGGAGAACGATTGCTACAACAACGATATGGTACGACGAAAAGAGCGTCCTCATTTTATGAGAATCAAATGGTAGATTTCCTAAATGAACGAATGATTCAGTTTATCGGAGAACAATCAATGGTTTTCATTGCCACGGCCGATGATAAAGGGAATTGTGATTCCTCTTTTCGAGCCGGAATACCTGGATTTGTACGCGTACTTGATAACAGAACATTAATCTATCCTGAATACCGGGGAAATGGTGTTCTAGCAAGTTTAGGGAATATTATAGAAAATCCTCATATCGGTTTAATGTTCATAGATTTTTTGGAAAAAAAGGTTGGGTTACATGTAAACGGCAAAGCAAGGATTATTGAAAACAATCAATTAGCGGCTGAGTTACAAATATCTCGTACATTGCTTGGGGATATTGTAGAAAAGGAAGGTAGCAAGCCTGAACGATGGGTTGTAGTGAAAGTTGAGGAAGCTTACATCCACTGCTCAAAGCATATTCCAAAAATGAAAAAGGTTGATAGCACTATAGATTGGGGAAGCGATGATGAAGTGGCTAAGGGAGGAGATTTCTTTCATGTCAAACAAGAGAAAAAACAACCGAAATAATTAATAAATGAATTGATCAAATAAAACCGGAGCTATATGAGGAAGGCACTAACGCTCCGGATCATTTGATTGAAATTTGCCCTTTGTTGATAATTCGAACAAGGGCAATGACACTTCGACAAACTAACAGTTTCATTGTTAGACTAGTCATTGTATGATACCATGTCCATCCATTTTTCCAGGTAATTAGTTTGGTTCTTTTAGCTGCAATTGTCTCAATAACCGTTTGTGGAATCACGAACGGGAAAAGTTTGAATAGGATGCCTGATAATCTGCTGTTTAATGTCCACTGATTATAGTAAAGAAGCATTAATGGGTAATGAATAAAGTCAAATGGCAAATGAATTTTATGATTAGGAAACAGTTTTCTTGGATATTTTAAATACCCTTTTGCTACTAAATATTGATCAAGGACGCCATTCCCAATGACACTGACCAGATAAACAATCAACCAATCTTTGAATGAGCGTTTGACAATCGCAAATGGTAGTAAAATAAGGCCAGTAATGGTTGTTAGAGTCAAAAATGAATATTCAATTCCCCTTTTTTTCAAATTCCCCACCTCGTTTTTAATATGTTCGGAAAAGAGACTTTTATGTAACGGTTGTTTTAATAAGTGGATAGAGGTGATGAAATTGTTTTTAAATGGCAAAAGGCTCGGATTGGGTACCGAGCAATTTTGGGAAGATGACAATAGTTTTCTCCCTGTTGATTGCGGATCTTTGGTTTAGAGGATCAATGGCTACTGGTGAACAGAACCACGTTCAAAATGATTCATGTCTGTTAGTTCAATAATGTATTCGTAGTTGACTATGGATTTAAGAATCTCTTCTTTTTCTTCCTGGGATAGACTAGCATCGTGCATTTTATTTTCTAAGTTTTGCTTCATTGACTCTAAAAATTGTCTCACTTCTTTGTATTCCATCATCCTTAACACCTTCTCTCTATAGATTTCCTTTCAAACTATTTTTGTAAACGCTTTCTTACTCTTATTATATACGATATTTTTCTTTGTTCAGCAGGGCTACTATTGCAGAATTGTGAAAGCTTTTTGAGAACTATGTGAAGGTGTTTATGATATGTAAATCGATGATTTTTTAACTCTTCTCACTTTGGAAAAGATTTGTTTGATTTTCAAAAATTATCCTCTTTTTTCTTAATAAACAATGTTTTAAAAAACAAAGGCATATAATTCAATTGTCACAGAATAAGATGGAAAGAATTAACTGAATTATAGGTTAAAAGGAGGGGGTTATTTGAGTGAATTGCAATCAAGGTTTGGCGAGGGATTGAACAAACTTCAAGATTCGCTGCAACAAGGGAAACAAAAATTACATACCGCCCAAGAAATGAATCAATTCAAAAAGGTGATTAATGAAACAAGTGAAAAACGGGCTGAAATAATTTTAAAGCTTGGAGAAATGGTGTATAAAAAAATTCGCTTACAGGAAATTTCTGACCCAGAACTAACTAAACTATCGCAAGATTTATTTCAGTTCGATCAGCAAATCTTTCGTACAGAGGTAGAACTAGGCAAACGAACGGAAAAATCGAATCAACATCAACATGCTTGTTCCAACTGTCATAATCAAATATTGCTAGGAGATAAATTTTGCGGTTCATGCGGATTTAAAGTCGAAGAGGTTCCAGTTTCAGAGATAATCGAAACAAAAACCTGTTCTATATGTGAGGAACAAGTGCCCGTTAGTGCCATTTTTTGTGGTTGCTGTGGAAGTCATTTAGTAGGGTAATGGAGGGAATCTATGTACTGTAAAACATGTGGTGAAAAAAACTTCTCTCCAAGTAATTATTGTGTCCGCGATGGAACCTATCAATCGCAGGAAAAGTTCGGTTTCAAACTTTCTGGAAAACGAAAATTTTGCCAAGATTGTGGGAGAGAAAGTCGTCCTCACTTTAATTATTGTTTGTCCTGTGGTTCAGCTTTAGGGCTTTATACGTCTAAGCAAAACAAGCGGACTCCATCACCTGTTAGTGTAATTGAGAAAGATACCAAGATGTTCAATTCGAAGTTATTAGTTGTTCATAAATTATCCATTGAACAGTTTAAAAAGGGACTATTTCCGGCTATTCTGTCGGTTGTAATTTTGGCGATGCTCTCGTTTGTTGTTTTAAATGTGTCACAAAACTTTGTTCAGGACTTTGTATTTAATGAAACGACTGAGCTAGATGAGATCACTAGAACATTAGAAAATATGGCTCTTGAGTCAGAAGTTGAGATTCCAGATTTAACAAATATGATTAATCTAACTGATGTAATGTTATATGCCAACCTTCAAGGATCGGTCATAGAATGGAGTGCGACAGGAGATGGGGAGGCCGTTCGGGGTACCTTTGAGCTAGAAAATAGTGCTGTTATCTATATGGCCCTTCCGCTTATTTCGCTATTTGTGGGTGGTCTCATCCTTGGCCGCAGGAACCGAGAAACAGTGGACAGTTTACTAAGTATGAATTTCGCCATGGCGATTATTTACGCACTAGTATTAGCGGTCATCAGCCTGTTTGCAGGATTTTCATATAGCGCATCATTTGTAGATGAGTATTTTTCAGTTGACTTTACACTAGTGAATCAATATTCATTTGTTCGTACCCTTGTATTTAGCTTTGTATTTGCGTTTGTATTTGCTGGTTTAGGCAGTTTGTTTTCTAAAAATTACCGAAAATTCTCTGGACAATTATCTTCGTTGATGCCTTATGGTGAAGGTGTTCATCAGGCTTTTTCGACGATTGTCCGTGGAATAGGGATATGGTTTGTAGTCGGATCTATCTTTTTTTTTACAAAGGTTCATGATTTGAAGGAGAACATCGGATGGTTTTTAGGGGATACACCTATGATGACGTTGCTCGAGAAAGGTTTTATTGTTGTTGTTTCGCTTTCGGCCCAGTTCAGTACTTATGTATGGAACTTGTTACACTTGGCTCCACTCACCTTAACCGTAAGAGACGACACAGAAGAAATGACGGTAAATTATTCGATTATAAATGGGGTAACGAGTAGTGATTTCAACGAATCTGAGTTCCATTATGTACAACAGCTAATCGCCAATACCGATATAGGCTTTTATCTTAAGGTTGCAATAATCCTTCCCATTTTGTTGTTCCTCTGGGCAGGATACCGAATCTCGTTACAGCAAGAAAATACGCTCATGCACATGGTAGTTTTTAGTATTACTTATGGGGTTCTGATGAGCTTTGTTGCTTCCATTACCGATCTAGTTTTCGCTACCACATTGTATGAAAATGGTTATCCTAGTAAGCAAATGGGATTCATGCTTGGGTTTAGTACCTTTGGTATATTTATACGCAGTTTCTTGTTTGCGTTTATTTTTGCGTATATTGGTACATGGTTAAGGAACATAAATATACGTACTAAAATAGTGAGAAAGCTTTAATTCAATAAAGAGGGCGAGCTTGAAGGAACCTTGTAAGGAATTATATAAGGTTTCTCCGTTCTGATTAGGGTATGTGGAGGAGTGATGTCATGGGATTCTGTAGGACTTGTGGGAGTCAATTAAAGGTTGAACAAGAATTTTGTCCACAGTGTGGCGCCAAAATAGATCAAAGAATTAAACAAAAATCTGAAGCTCCACAGAAGCAAACAAATACCTTAAAACAACCAAGCCGACCATTGTTTAACAGTAAAAAAACAAAAATAATAGTCGTAGCTGGAATCGTTACTTTCATAATGTTCCTATCAAGTTATTTTTTTATAAAGCGGATTACTGCCCCAGAGGCAATTGCGGAAAAGTTTATTGAAGCGATGCTTGCCGAGGATGTTGCGACAGTACAAAATTTTCTTGATGATGGCCAGCATGGCCTACAACTGGATGATGAGCAGATTGAACAATTCCTAGAATATATCAATGACCACCCACAGATTTTAACAGCTTTTTCCGAGAAACTACTGAGTGATGCTAAAAAATATGAAGGGAATGTAATTACAAAAGAGAAAGAAAACGCAACAACACTTGTAAAACTGTCAAACAAAGGTTCAAAATGGATACTTTTTGATGATTATCAGGTGGAAATTAATACTTTTTATATTGAAGTTAATAGTGATTTAGAAAATACCGGAATTTATTTGAATGATGAAAAAGTGGGAAGTATGGAGGAGTTCACGAAAACAATCGGTCCAGTATTACCAGGTAAATATACAGTGAAAGTGGTATATGATGGCGATTTTGGGAAGGTAGAGCAAACGAAAAAAATTGATACAATAGAACATGATGATGAAACACTTACTCTTGAATTTCAATGGTCTGAGTATTTTATCTCTATCGCATCTAACTACGAGGATGCGGTATTGTATGTAAATAATGAAAGTACAAAAATGCAAATCGGGGAGTTAACTGAAATAGGGCCAGTGCCAAAGGATGGAAGCGTTAGAGTCCATGCGCAGAAAAAATTTGAAGATGAAGTAAAGAAAAGTGAAGAAATTCTATTAACCTCAAATGTCGCTCGTGCAAATTTAGAAATTGATTATCAAGAACCTAAGAAGGAACAACAAGTACAATCTCAACCCGAACAGAAGCCAACACCTGAACCACAACCTCAACCAGTTGAAAGAATACCAACCTCCTATTCTTATCATGACAGCAGTATAGAGGAATCAGCTATCGCCAATACGATTTTCTATCATTATAACACTATTTCTGCTGATGATTTTCGAGCGGCTTATCATGTGTTTTCAGCAGACCGGAAATCCAAAGTGACATATGATGGTTGGGTGAAAGGGCTTCAGGATAATATTCAGGATGTAGTGACAACTTTAAATGTAACAGAAATCAACGGCAAAACAGCGAAAGCATATATAGAAATGACTTCATATGATCAACAAAAAGACGGAAAAACTTTGGTTCAACAATGGGCAGGGAATTGGAATTTAGTGAAGGAGAGCGATGGCTGGAAGCTTCATAAAGCAGATATCGAGAAAAAGTCATCATGGTCAGAGTGATGGAGACAAACATTGTTACCAATCGATGCTGGGCAATTGCCGTCGTGACATTGGGGGTGATGTTTCTCTTGGTGTTTGTCGGCTGTTCTAGGACCGATCTTTCAACCACCTTAGAGGAAAAAGAAGAAATTCAAGTTAAATCAGATTTTACGGAAAGCGTAGAGGGGCCAAAAGATATACAGAATGAAGAACGTGAGGCATCATCAGAGGTGGAAGAGCAACCAGTGGATTCAGCGTTCTTACAAATTGAACATGATGTTCAACAACAAGTAGAGAAACTAATTGCTAGTATGACATTAGAGGAGAAAATCGGGCAAATGATTGTGGTCGGTTTTTCAAGCAAAGCCATTGATTCTCATATTAAAGCAATGATCCAAGAGTATAAGGCTGGTGGAGTGATTTTATATGACCGGAACATGGATTCACCTAAACAAGTAAAGGAATTAACAGACAGCTTGCAGTGGTTAGCGAGAGGAAATGAACATAAAATTCCTTTAATGATTAGCATCGACCAAGAGGGCGGGCAAATCGTTCGCATGAGAGACAAAGTAGCCAAAAAGCCATCACAGAAAGAACTTGGAATACGAGGTGATGATGTTGTTATTTATGAAACCAATCTCCAAACGGGAAAAGAACTGATGGAGATGGGGATTCAAGTTAATCATGCACCCGTACTTGATTTATCCGCAACAGACAGTCGTTCGTATGGTGAGGACCCAATGCAGGCGAGTGAATATGGGAAACTAGCGGTTCAAGGGCTTAACGATGCGGGAGTTACAGCGACGTTAAAGCATTTTCCTGGCAACGGTCGCAGCGAAGTCGATCCTCATTATGAAGCTTCTTCCGTCGAAGCAAATCAACTGGATCTCGAGAATCAAGATATACTACCGTTTAAAGAAATCATGGATGGCATCGACCATCAAAATTTTTTCGTCATGGTAACTCATCTTAAATATCCTGCTTATGACGATGAACACCCTGCTAGTATTTCACCAATTATTATACAAGAGCTGTTGCGGGGCAAGCTTCAGTATGAGGGGCTCGTGGTCACCGATGACCTTGAAATGGGAGCCGTTAACAAATATTTTACCTACAAGGATTTAGGATATAGTGCTGTGGACGCGGGAAATGATTTGTTATTGGTATGTCATACATTTGATAGCCAAAAACAAGTGATCCAGGGAATACAGGAAGCTGTCGAAAATAAACAATTAAGTGAAGAGCGGATTGATGAATCAGTAAGGCGAATTTTACTATATAAATTGAATCATATGAATGGAGGAAACAAACAAGAACATTAAAGAAAGGAAGCAGAGGCTCCGTCTGCTTCCTTTCTTATGGAAATTAAGATTTGCTTTCATTATGATAAAAGTTCAAGGAGAACGTTACCAATAATTTGCCCCGCTGATTTAGGAGCAACTTTCCCGGGAAGACCTAAAGCCCAAACAGTGTTTATTCCATGTTGTTTAGCGAACTCAAAATCCGTTCCTCCTGGTTTTGATGCAACATCAATAACGAGAGCGTGGCGCGGCAGGTTTGCAAGTACGGAGGAAGTTAGAACCATATGAGGAATTGTATTGATACAAATATCAACATCACTTAAGTCTTGTTCAAGATTATTTAAGTGACAGGGTGTTAGTCCAATTTCACTAATACGGGCAAAATCGGCTTCTTTACGAGCGCTCACGTAAACGTGCGCACCAACACCTGCAAATACGCGAGCTAATGTTTTTCCAACGCGTCCATATCCAAGGACCATCACTTTCGAACCATGGATCATAAAGTCTGTCTGTTCCATAGCAAGTTGCAAGGTCCCTTCGGCAGTTGGGATTGAATTGAGAATCGCCACATCATCTCGTTCAAACAGTGGAACCAGTTTCCTCTCAGTTTTAGCTACTAAATCCTGTAAATAAGATGTTTGTACACCTGTATAAATCACACAGTGCTTGGGTGTTTTGTTTACCTGGTCGTGTGTTAGTGCGAGCTCTTGTTCAGCAAATGGAGCTTTGATTTTGCCTTGTTGATCAATACCAGAGACGGGGACAAGGATTGCATCCATGGTATGAAACTCTATCTCTTGAAGACTAATTTTCTCGTTTATGATTGTATGCTCGGGATGCTGCTCAAACCCTACTAAGGTAATATCCTTTCCTTTTGCAAAAAGAAGCTTGGCAACTTCTAGTTGGCGAACATCTCCACCTATGATTAAGATTTTTTGATTCAATTTGGATTCCCCTTTATATAAAACATGTAATGAATAGTTTTCAAATTCACAAACACCAATATGGTAAACTATATGTACGAAAATCAGCTTTAGGAACGCGAAATAACATTTTTGGGTACCGGATTTTTAATTCTGGGTAGAGCTTAATCGATAAGAAAGGCAAGTTTGTTGCGTTAACATGTTCTAGCCCGGATTAAATGTAGCTAAGTTTAGAATTTTTTAATTATTTCATCATTTTGTAATTTGTAGCCTTGGGAAACATCCGTTAGGAACGAATACGAGGCCGCTAATCCTTATAACTGGAGGACCTTTAACTTAAACATTAGAAATTTTTGCAATCAATCTTGAACAATTTCCTCTTCCCCACCTTGCCGATTTACGACGTCTCGCATGGCTTGTAAAAAAGCGTCGGGTTTTTCGAGCATTGGTTCGTGCATGGCATCGTCAATAACGACCAGTTTTTTATCTGGTGCTTTGATTTGGTTGAAATATTCCACTGCTAAACAAGTCGGAACTTGCCAATCCTTCTTTCCTAAGAGGTAATAAATAGGTATATGATAGGCAGGAGAACTGTCAACCAAATCAAAGTAAAAGATTTCCTCAAGCAGTTCGGTCAGCATTTGTGCGCTCAGCTGCGGAGCTAATAAATCCTCTTCTGAAAACAGTGGACTCTGTTTGATCCAAGCTAAATTCTTTTTCTTATTATCAACACACATTCCTAACTCTACTTGTAGTTTTCGAAATGTCCCCATTTTACGTAAAAACTCAGCAGGCGTTTCCCCTGGGTATCTACCCAAGTTCTCAAGCCGTTTTAATCTCTTTTCATCCTTGCTGGCGTAAAGTCGTTGGATCATTTCTTGATAACTCTTTTTTTCATTTTGCACGGGAGCAATTACTTGTCCGACGCCGATGTAAAAAGCGAGATGCTCTGGAAATTGTTGTGCATAAATGGACCCAATCATTGTGCCCCAAGAATGAGCTAAAATCCCAATTTTTGCTTTGTTGTATTTTCTTTTTAAATAAAGAATAAGTTCATGTATATCCTCAATCATGTGTTGAAAAGATGGTTTTGTTTCCGGATTTCGAATAGCGGTTTTTCCAGCACCACGTTGATCATAATAGACCATTGTAAAATAAGGACTCCAGGATTCAAGCAAATATGCTTTATTAGAAAATGGATTGCCTGGTCCCCCATGAAGATGAAGAATGACTGGATTATCATAATGACTTCCCTGATGATAGATAAACTGTTGAATCCCATTGATTTTAACGAATTCAGCTTGATTGATTTGTTTTTCCGTCGTTTGTAGTGTTTGGATTTTATTCACGATTGTGTTCCTCTTGTAATCATTTCTTTTAATTTGTTTAATCGTATAATATTTAGAAAAATTTTGCTAATAAATAAAACATATTTTATTTGAAAAAATACTGCCGCTTAATTGATGTTTTCTGTTATTAAGCGCAATCTTTTGGTACGATAAGAGCGAAGTTCATAGGAAAGAGGGAAACATCATGAAAAAAATAGCTGTATTAACAAGTGGTGGTGATGCGCCAGGAATGAATGCTGCAATTCGTGCTGTTGTTAGACGAGGCATTGATCTTGGGTTGGAAGTGTATGGTGTTCGCCACGGATATGTTGGGTTAATGGCCGGTGATTTTATCAAAATGGAGCTTGGGAGCGTCGGCGATATCATCCACCGTGGTGGAACTATTTTGCGAAGCGCACGCAGTGAAGAGTTTAAAACAGTTGAAGGACAGCAAAAAGCGATTGACCAATTAAAAACTGCTGAGATTGATGGTTTGGTGGTGATTGGTGGCGATGGGTCGTTTATGGGTGCTGGCAAATTAACGGAACAAGGATTCCCGACCATTGGTGTTCCGGGAACCATTGATAATGATATTTCAGGGACAGATTATTCGATTGGATTTGACACCGCTGTCAATACGGTTATTGAAGCGATTGATAAAATTCGAGATACCGCGTATTCTCATGAAAGGATTTGTATCGTTGAAGTAATGGGACGTAATGCCGGTGATATTGCATTATGGACCGGACTCACATCTGGGGCGGAATCAATCTTAATCCCTGAAGCTCCATATAATTTCGATGATGTGATTCAACGGATTCAAAATGGACAAGAGCGTGGGAAAATGCATAGTATTATTGTTGTTGCTGAAGGAGTGTGTAGTGGGGAGGATTTGAAAAACGAAATTAAAGCGAAAGCTGGTTTAAATACAAATGTAATTGTACTTGGCTATCTCCAACGCGGAGGTCATCCAACTGCATATGACCGTATGATGGCAAGCAGAATGGGGGCAAGGGCGGTTGATTTGTTACTTGATGGGGAAAAGGGCCTTATGGTAGGTTGGAAAAAAGGACAACTTGTAAACCCTTCTTTTGCAGAAGCTGCAATAGAGAAGCATGAAATAAACTTGGAAGACTATTCCCTTGCAAGAAGTATTTCAATCTAAGTACATAGGACAAACAGAGAAATGACTTGCTCTTTTGTCATAATGTGAGGTGGAAGATGGATTTTTTAAAAACGATAGAACCCCATTTACGGAGTGAGGATCCACTAATTTTAGAAACAGTTCTCCATGCCTTGGCGGATTACCCGAATGTGCCTGAGGAGTGGACATATGAATTATTAAAATTAGCGTTTCAGAATGAAGAACACCTCGCTTCAATTTTAATCTATATCGAAAATCAGAGGTTGAATGAAGATGCCGTTAAATTGCTCATCAATGAAATTCCGTTGATGAACCAATCTCTTCATTTAGCGGTCAATTTGGTTGAGAGAATTGAACCAAAACTAGCCCTAAAATACAAGGATCAGCTTAAAAGCTATTTAACAGAGGAACTTTGGTCGTTATACGAATTTATTGTCCATGGGACAGAGGAAGAAGTTTATGGTGAATATGGGGAAACGGTTGCAATTCTTGATACTGCTGAAACTTTCGACCATAGTCGATACTTGAAAGCAAAAAAGCTGGCTGCCTGTATTGTCGAAAAGGGATGGGTCACCGACCAAGAAATCAATCTGGAGATGCAAGACGAATTAGCGGAAGACTTGTTCTCGTTTAATGGGATATTAACGGTTTATATGATTGGTTTAATGAAACTAGAAAGGTATATTCCGACCCTTGCAAGTTTACTTGACCGAGACGATGATATCTTATTAGAGGAAGTGTCTGCTGCGTTAATCAGTTTCCAAAATGATGAGGTAGTTAAAGTTGTTACACCTTATTTACTTAATGAGAATTCCGTTATTTATGCTAGTTCAGTGATGGAGAATATTAAAACAGAGGCAGCAGTTGACGCACTAAGAAGGGCTTATTATGAAACGGAAGATAGTGAAGACCAAGCGCTCCTAATCGAAGCCCTTTGTCACCAACTTTCCCCAACGGTCACAGCGGAAATTAGTGACCATATGGACAAGGAGGAAACATCCAGCTTGGTAGACCTTGAACAAAAGGCTTATTCCTACTATACCATTTTGGGATTACATCATCCGCGGTTGGAAGAATGGCGCCAAATTGCGATGACTATTGAGGAAAATCCTAATCTCCTATCGTCTCAGCCTGAGTTGGTCACTGGTGAACCTTACCGTAACTCAAATAAAATTGGTCGCAATGACCCTTGTCCATGTGGGAGTGGGAAGAAATATAAAAAATGTTGCGGGAAATAACTCTTTATCCTATTTTCAGCTAGAAATTTGAGGGGAAAGCAGGATACTCTGTCTCCTGCTTTCTTTTTTGTTCATAATTACGGAAAGTGACCGGCTTCTTAGTTTGCGGCATTTTCCTGCATTGAATATTCATTTTTCGCGTTCCATAAGAGGTATTCATTGATGCCGAGATCGTTGGCTGCACGAATTTGCGCATTGACTTCTTTTAAGCTGTAAGGGACTTTCATGCTAAAATCTTGCAACCAAGGTCTGATGACTGCAATCGATTTCCCTTGAGAAAACGAGTTTTTGTTTTTGGTTATTGCATCTTTCAGTCCTGCTTTAATTAGGAGCCCAGGATTGGCTTCGGGGCTAGGAATTCCATAGTTGCCATCAGCATAATGAGATGGATACATCATCGGGGAGATGACATCCACAAATTGGGCAATAGTTTCCCACCTTTGTCCAATTCCCATGTCATTTTTAACTGAAGTGGTTAACCCAAAAACATCTGCTGAAATGGTGATTTTCGGTGTTTTTAATTTTGTGTATGCATGCTGGAGAAAGCTGCCGATTGTTGCTTCTTTGGATTTGTAACCTGAAGGTGCAAACGTAACTTCCTCATCGATGTTTTTATAATCAGGAAAGCGAACATAATCCCATTGAATTTCATCGAAACCTAGTTGTGCAACTTCCTTTGCAATTGAAATATTATAATTCCATACTTCTTGCCGGTGAGGATCGACCCACTTGATGCCGCTAGCGTCTTTCCATAAATCACCTGACTTATCTTTAATAGCCCATTCTGGTTTTTTCTTTGCGAGATAAGGGTCTTTGAAAACAACAATTCGGGCAATCGTATAGATGTTTTTTTCTTTAAGTTTTTGAAGTAACTTAGATAAGTCTTTTATAGGGGCGTTTTGATCACTTTGGATTTTGTGAACGATTGATAGGTCAGAATTGTACGTTAACATTCCTTCATCGTCTTTGACATCGATGACCATTGCGTTTAAGTCTGTTTTTTCAATAATCTTGAGCAATTGCCGAAACTTAGTGTCCGTGGTCACTGAGTCTGCGGTAACATAGATTCCCTTTATAGGAGTAGGAGTGGTTGGCCACTCAGTATTAAGAAAACTTACGTTTAGCATAGTGAAAATAGACAGAAAGGCAAGTAGCTTCAACATCGCATTCTCCTCGTCTAAAAAGTGATAAAAAGCTCTTATTCCTTACTGTTTCTAAAATGTAAATTTTCATACAAACGAAAATCACTACCGTTCTCCTCTGGCATCGTAGGATTCCTTCTTATGGAAATTCCTGGATGGTGCCTGGCACCTTCCAAGGTTTGGGAGATACATCAGAGGGAAAGATAGAAGGACAGAGATATTATTTGAAAGGATGATGATGAATTGCAATTAACTGGAAAGAAAATAATTAGTCTTGTTCACCATGATTTTGAAGATTTAGAGCTTTGGTATCCAATCTTGAGACTTCGGGAAGAGGGAGCGGTTGTGGAACTTGCCGGTGAAGAAGCGGATGTAAAATATGTTGGGAAATATGGAGTTCCCGCTGAATCGGACCTTGCATACAGTGATGTTCGTGCTGAGGACTATGATGCAATTCTGGTTCCTGGGGGATGGGCACCTGATAAAATTCGCCGGTTCCCTGAAGTATTAAGCTTGCTTCAAGAAATGGATAAAGCTCAAAAGCCAATCGGACAAATTTGTCACGCTGGTTGGGTCCTGATTTCCGCTAAAATTCTAAAAGGAAAGAAGGTTACTAGTACGCCAGGGATTAAGGACGACATGGAAAACGCAGGAGCTATATGGTCGGACGAACCTGTTGTCACGGATGGTCACCTCGTTTCAAGCCGTCGCCCACCTGATTTACCAGATTACCTGCGTGAGTTCATTCGTGTACTTACAAATAAATAGTTTTCCTTATCGTGTTCTTTCTCTATATAAACAGTAGATTTTCCGTATAAACAAAAGACGCTCCATTTGTGAGTGTCTTTTGTTTGGATTTTGAAATTAACTAATATGTATTTAACGAACTGCCTTTAGGAAATCTTCCTTTTCTAATTTCATGTATAGTCCCGCCAACAAAGCCAATGAACCATCCAAATTTTAATGCTAGGATAGCAAATTGGAACTGTCTTACCAAAAGTTTGAAGCAGAGCAACGATGTAGACGTTGCTCTATTTTACATAGTTTAAGAAGATGAAATCCGCCTTGGCGAAAAGTTAAGAATATTTTTTTATTGTAATAACAATGTCAACTAGGTTGACGTTTTGAAAAAATGTTTGGTATAGTTAACAAGCTCTTAGTTTGTGGAGGTGTACTAGAGAATCGGAGAATACTGATCTGGTGAACTGATTAGGAGAGAGGAAACCTTTCATAAACACTTATTATGGTGAATGAAAGAAGTAACCGGCTTAATAAGAAAGAAAGTTTTCTACTAGACTCTCTTGTGAAAAGAATCGATCTCAAGAGTCTTGAATGAAGCATCATTCATAGGTTTTTTATTGAGGATAAAGCATTTTTCATTGAAATGGATAGGTGTCCGAGTCGATCCATAAATCGACAAAGGTGAAAAATGAAATTAAAAACGACTATAAAGTCGAAGAAATGTAAAAAGGAGATTTAAATGAATACACAAATGCAAGTGAAAAATCCGAAGACAATGGCGTTTATTTTAATGTTAGGGGCTTTTATTGGGCTATTTGGTGAAACTGCATTAAATATGGCTTTGTCAAATGTGATGGAACAGTTTTCAATCACAGCCGCTACAGGACAGTGGTTGACAACTGGTTATCTTTTAGTCTTAGCAATTCTAGTACCGATTTCGGCGCTATTAATGAAGTGGTTTTCAACGAGACAATTGGTTATTGGGGGACTTGTGGTTTCGCTGCTGGGGGCGATTCTTGCGGCACTTTCTCCAAGTTTTGAAATCTTACTACTGGGGCGTTTGGTTCAAGCAATGGGAACAGGGGTTTTAATTCCGGTAATGACTAGTGTTCTGTTGATTATTTTCCCAATTCATAAACGTGGAGTAGTTATGGGAATCATGGGGCTTGTCATTACCTTAGGCCCAGCATTAGGTCCGACACTTTCGGGCGTGATTATTAGTTCATTAGGATGGCATTATATTTTCTGGATTAGTTCGATTTTCTATGTTGTTTTAACAGTTTTTGCGTTAGTTAAGATTGTAAATGTATCAGAAATTACCAAACCTAAGATTGATGTTGGCTCGATTTTATTATCTACACTTGGTTTTGGTGGTCTAATTTTTGCATTGGCGACGATGGCAGAAGCATCTTTCTCTTCACCAAAAGTATGGGGACCTTTACTTGTGGGGATTATTTCCTTAGTTTTATTTGGAGTTCGTCAAATGACGATGGCTCAACCTATGGTTAATTTACGAGTTTTCAAATATCCAATGTTTGCCCTAGGAACAGCAATAATGTTCCTCAGTATTTTGGTGATTCTGTCTACGGCGATCCTTTTGCCACTTTACCTCAAGGGTGCTTTATTATTTAGTGCAATGGTAGCCGGTTTATTATTACTTCCTGGGAATGCCGTCAATGTGATTTTGTCTCCTATTGTAGGAACGCTATTCGATAAATGGGGACCAGGTGTTTTTGTGATTACAGGCTCTGTTATCGTGTTAATAGGGAACCTTATGTTCATGATGTTTATTTCGGCAACAACACCTGTGTGGCAAATCATTCTATCTTTCATGGTGCTATTCTTTGGGTTAACAATGGTCACAATGCCTTCGCAAACAAATGCTCTTAACCAATTGCCACGTGAGTTATATGCAGATGGTTCTGCTGCTATGAATACGTTGAATCAAGTAGCAGGGGCGGCTGGTACGGCGATTGCGATTACAATTTTCACAGCAGGTCAAAGTGGCTATGTGGTTGACGTTCCAACTGCTACTCAACCTGAAATATTTGCTGCCGGTGTAAAATATGCTTTTTACTTTATCACTGGGATTTCAGCAATAACACTGATTTGTTCCTTATTTGTTCGGAAAGCTAGTGATACGCAACAACCTACTCACGCCGTAGTAAAAGCAACTCAACCAGTTCGCGATTAGGAGTCTAGTTATAAAATGGTGTGAATGACTACTTAAGGATAATGTGCTTTAAGAAGCTGATAAAATAATATCAACCGAATTTAAAAGCATACTAGTAGCTGTAGAAGGATAAAACAACGATTGCTAACAAGGTTGCTAGTTCAACAAACGCGGATTTAATTATTTGTGCCGCGACTGGATAAAATGGGGTTGAACGGTTTCTAACTACTTGTTCAGTTTCGGAAGCAATCATTCGTTCAGCATAATGTAATGGGTTGGTAGGGCGTCAATCACAGTGAAAAACTTTCAAAAACTAATTAAACGAAACACAATGAGACCATTCGTAAATGGAAGTTTACGAATGGTTTTTTATCACAATTAAACAATTATTTTTTTCGTGATATTGTCAATTAAATCTCCTCTGCTAAGCACACCGATGACACGTCCAGCACCATTAACTACAGGGAGCTTTTTATAACGGTGCATCGATAATAACCGCATAATTCTTTCAAAGTCTTCGTCAGGGTGCACGGAAAGAATGTTTCTTTTCGTCATAATCTCTTTAACTGGTGTCTTCATTTTATCTTGAATGACATCCTCCATATCTCCATCCTCAATAATATAAACTAGACCAGCAAAACCAACAGGCTTAGGAGTAAGATAGCGTAATACATCTCCATCAGATACCATACCAACTAAATTTCCGTTATCATCAACAACGGGTGTCCCACCAATTCGATTTGAGTTTAGAATTGTTAACAGTTCCTTAATCGTATTAGAAGGTTTTACCGTAAAAACTCTTGTAATCATGAAGTCTCTAACTTTCATAATCAATCCCTCTCTTCGTGTTGAAAACGTATACATATCTGTTTAATCATTATTTTACCATAAATTCTACCCTTATGTTGGTTAGGATTGTGTCTATATTTTTACTACTCCGAAACAGCGTGCGAAGTGATCTTGTTTGTTTAGGAAGTATGGCCGCTGACTTATCAAACCTCAACAGATAATTATATAAGAAGGATCTAGTGATTTTATCAGAGTAAAGTGACAAATGGAAAGTCCAATATAAAATCCCTAACTGAACAATAGTCTGGTACAATAAAGCTCAGTAATGAAGCGTGAAATAACAATGGCTAAAGAAAAGAAATGGATCATGGGTACGCCTGAAATGCTGCTTCTAGTGATGGTTAGAGTAGTGAGCTTGAACTGTATTTTAGGATAAACATAGAATATTGTTTACTGAATTCTTCCATGTCATATTAAAGCTATGCTTCCTTTGTTTTCGATTAGGTTCATTAAGAATGATTAAAAATAATATCAAAACTTATGATATTGCTAGCTAAAAAGGAGGAGACGACCTTGAATCGACTCTACTATTCAAAACAAAACTCGCAAGAAAAGCGGGAACTCTTACAAGTGAAATATTGGATGACACCGAGTCCATATTGTCTTTGGCAGGGAGATTCCCTTCGTAAAGCAGTTGAGAAAATGGAAGAGCTTCATGTTGAGGGGTTACCTGTAGTAGATGAAAATCATCGTTTTGTTGGTATGGTGAGCTTAAGAGGAATTGTAAAAAGATTAATTCACGCTAAAAACCCACAAGATATTGTTGGGAGTGCGCTGACTCGAAATGTTCATAGCGTTCACGGAGATGACTCGATTTTTGAAGTGGTGTCACAATCAGAAAATGCGATGCCTGTGTTGGATGGGCAGGGCAGATTAATTGGTTTGATTACAGTTCGTGATGTCTTTGATGGTTTATTTAAATATCTTTATAAATTGGAACAAAAACAAACGACAACAGATGCTTTGCATGCGATTTTAGAGAGCGCTTACGAGGGAATAGCCGTCGTTGATGAAAATGGTGTGGTGCTTGAATTTAATGAAGCTTATAGCCGGTTTACTGGGGTAAAACGGGAGGACGCACTCGGCCGCCATGTGACAGAGGTGATCGATAACACAAATCTGCATGTGACAGTTAAAACGGGTCTCCCAGAGCGGGGAGCTGTGCAAAGAATCCAGGGACAAGACATGGTGGTTCACCGCATCCCGATTTGGCGAGATGGAAAAGTTGCAGGAGCCATTGGGATGCTTATTTTTGAAGGGGTAACCGAGGTGTACCGGATCTATGAGCGTCTTCAAGAAAATCATCTCAAGGAACAACCAGTAAACGAATTGTTAACGTTGAAAAAAGAGAAAGATAGCCGAGTTACCATTGATCAAATTATTGGAGAGAGCAAAGAAATTTTAACCGTGAAACGAATGGCCCGTCGTTCGGCACGAACCCCAGCAACCGTCTTGATTACAGGGGAAAGTGGCACAGGAAAAGAGATGTTTGCGAAAAGCATCCACCATCTGAGTCCGTTTTCAACTGGACCTTTTATCAGTGTCAATTGTGGAGCAATCCCCGAAGCATTATTTGAATCAGAACTGTTTGGATATGAAGATGGAGCTTTTACGGGAGCAAGGAAAGGCGGGAAGCCTGGTAAATTTGAGTTGGCTCAGAATGGGACTATCTTTCTTGATGAAATTGGGGAAATGCCGCTTGTGATGCAAACGAAACTTCTCCGTGTTTTACAGGAAAGGGAAGTTGAGAGAGTAGGTGGAGTCGAAAAATACAAAATCAATGTTCGGGTGATTTGTGCGACGAATCGAGATTTAAAAGCAATGGTAAGCGATGGGGCTTTCCGTGAGGATTTATTTTATCGCTTAAATATTATTCAGCTTCACATACCACCATTACGAGAACGCAAGCTAGATATTCCAATCTTGATGTCTCATTATTTAAAAGAAGTCTGTGAAAAGTATCAGATGCCTGTCAAGAGGTTTACGTCAGATGTTGTGTCAGCTTTTGTCCAATATTCATGGCATGGAAATATTCGGGAGATGGTGAATACGATTGAAAGAATGGTGACATTAGTGGATGGGGATGTCATTGATGTAAATCACCTGCCACAAATGATGAGAAATGATAAGTCCGTTTTTAAAAGCAAGCAAACTCAACAAACAGCTGAACAATCGTTAATTGAAAAAGCAAGACATGAAGGTCAGCAAAAAGAAAAAGAAGTCATTCTTGAGGCATTGAAAAAAGCGGGCGGAAATAAATCGAAAGCTGCTGAAATTTTAGGCATTCACCGGACGACTTTGTATCAAAAGTTACGAAAATATGAAATAAACTAATTAAATTATTTTTAGAGTAGTTTTGTGTCTGTGATGTAGTGTATCCACTACACTTTTCCTACAGTTGTAGTGTAGTGAATACACTTTTTTATGGTGAAAATGTTTATTTTATCGCTTTTACAAGTTGGCACACTTCTTGCAATTAAAAAAGTGAAAATAAACAAGGGGTGAAACACATGGAGAAATTTGCAATTTTACGAACACCACAAACCACTTATTATGGTCGCAAGGCGTTTGATAATGTTGGTACAGAAGCGGCTCTAAAAGGAAAAAAAGCGCTTATTGTTAGCGACAAGATTATGGACAGCCTTGGCTATGTAAAAGAATGCCAATCTTTGTTGCAAAAACAAAAGATTCAAAGTGAGGTCTATCTTGGCGTTAATTCCGAGCCTACCGATCAATATGTGGCAGAAGCGCTAAATGTTTTAAAACGCGAACAATGTGACATAGTCATTTCTTTAGGTGGAGGAAGTTGCATTGACACTGCGAAAGCCATTGCTGTTCTTGCTACAAACGAAGGGTATATTGGCGACTATATGGGAGGCAATAAAATCGCCGCAAACGATCCGGTTTCGCATATTGCAATTCCAACAACAGCAGGGACTGGTTCTGAGGCAACGGATGTAACCGTTATTACGAATACGAAGAATGATGTCAAGATGATGATTAAACAGCCAGCGTTTATGCCAGATGTTGCGATTGTTGACCCACTCTTGACACTATCGTCGCCAAAGAATGTAACCGCTGCCACTGGAGTGGATGCCTTGAGCCACGCGATTGAAGCTTATTTATCGAAGAAGGCTCATCCAATGACAGATACACTTGCTTTATCAGCAATGAAATTAATTCTGGATAATTTGTTGATCGCTTACAATGACGGCGAAAATGTCGATGCGCGTGAGGCAATGTCATTAGGTTCTTATCAGGCAGGGATTGCGTTTTCAAATGCATCGGTTTGTCTTGTTCACGGAATGTCGAGACCCATAGGAGCTTTATTCCATGTTCCACACGGAATTTCAAATGCGATGCTGTTACCTGCGGTTCTTGAGTTTAGTAAAGAAGCTTGCATTGACCGCTTAGCGGATATCGGGCGAATTTTCAAACCTGAAAGCGAAAGACTTTCCAACGAAGAAGCAGCTGAAATTGCGGTCAAATCGGTTAAAGAACTTTGTCAGCAATTAAATATTCCAAACTTGAAAGGATGGGGAATCGACCAGCAAGCCTTTGAAACTGCGGTTGATAAAATGGCAGTAGACGCAATTGATAGTGGCAGTCCTGCGAATAATCCAAGAGTTCCGACATTTAGTGAATTAGTAGATTTATATCATGTTTGCTACGAGTACCAGTTCAGCACCGAAGAAACAGTCAGTTAATAGACATCAAAGGGGTATAGGGGGAATAGTATGTTAGGGATGCTTGGTTTGATTGCTTCACTAATCCTATTAATGTATTTAACGATGAAGGGAATCAATATTATTGTTGCCGCAATCATTAGTGCAGTGGTTGTTGCGATTACAGGCGGTTTAAATCTTGAAACGGCGTTAACAGACCATTATATGACAGGATTTACCGGATATTTTAAATCTTGGTTTCTGATTTTCCTCTTAGGGGCGATTTTCGGGAAAATTATGCAGGAAACGAAAGCAGCTGATAGTATTGCCAATTGGGTGAAAAATACGCTTGGACCTTCTCGTGCTGTTTTCGCTGTTGTAGCTGCTGCAGCGTTGATGACCTATGGCGGCGTAAGTCTTTTTGTTGTAGGTTTTGCGGTATATCCGATTGCCGTTTCTTTATTTAAAGTGGCAAACTTGCCGCATCGTTTTATTCCAGCAGCATTAGTATTTGGATCGATTTCTTTCACGATGACGGCACCAGGATCACCTGAAATCCAGAACCTGATCCCAACTGAATATTTTGGTACAAAACCAACTGCAGGTGGCATCATTGGGGTATTAATGGCTTTGATAATCATGGTAGTCGGTGGTTTAATGTTAGGAAGAATGGTGAAAAAGGCTGTGGCAAATGGAGAAACATTCAGCTTGCCCAATCAGCCAACCGCTTCAAATGAAACGGCTTCCGCTTTGGCTGCAGAAGAACTGGAAGCACAAAAGCCAAGTTCAACCGCAAAGGGGCAGGAATTGCCAAATGTAGTGTTTGCGGTTTTACCACTTATATCTGTAATTGTCATGTTAAATACATTTTCAAATTTCACGTCTTCAACAGGAGCCGCTTTAATTTCGTTAGGAAGTGGAATTTTACTCGCTTGTGTATTGATGTTTAAGTTTTTACAAGAATTCTGGGCTGCCTTGGCGAAAGGTGCTCAAGATGCCTTAGTAGCGGCAGCAAATACATGTGCAGTTGTAGGTTTTGGAAGTGTGGCCGCCCAAGTCGCTGCTTTTAATACGGTTGTTGATGGACTCGTCAATCTACCTGGACCACCATTAATGGGACTAGCTATTGCCGTAACGCTTATTTGTGGAATCACTGGATCCGCATCAGGCGGACTGGGTATTGCGTTACCAATTTTGTCACCAATGTATATGGCTCAAGGACTAGATCCAGGAGCGATGCACCGTATTTCTGCATTAGCATCGGGGGGTTTGGATTCATTGCCGCACAATGGTTATGTAGTCACAACGATTCGCGCCATCTGTGGAGAAACACATAAACGCGCTTACGGACCAATCTTTATGCTCAGCGTTGTCATGCCGACGATTGTTTTAGCACTAGCTGTACTTTTATATTCAATTTTCTAAAAATACATTGTGAAGGGGAAATATTATTATGGCTACAACTACTACACAAACACTTAAAAATTTTGTCAACGGTCAGTGGGTAGAATCAAAAACAGAAAAATATGATATCGTTCCAAACCCAGCAACGGGAGAAGAACTTGCACGAGTTCCAATTTCGACTCGTGAAGATTTAGATGAAGCGGTTCAAGTGGCGAAAGAAGCATTCAAAACATGGAGCAAAACACCGGTACCAAGACGTGCTCGTATTCTATTTAAATATCAACAATTATTAGTAGAAAACTGGGATGAACTAGCGACTTTAATTACAAAAGAAAACGGAAAGAGCTTTAAAGAAGCTTACGGTGAAGTTCAACGTGGAATTGAATGCGTCGAGTTTGCTGCTGGTGCGCCATCGCTTATGATGGGAAAACAACTTCCTGATATTGCAACTGGAATTGAGTCTGGTATGTACCGCTATCCTGTAGGGGTAGTGGGGGGCATCACACCATTTAACTTCCCAATGATGGTACCTTGTTGGATGTTCCCACTGGCGATTGCTTGTGGAAATACGTTTGTACTAAAGCCTTCTGAGCGAACACCGATTCTTGCTAATCGTTTAGCCGAATTATTTAAAGAAGCAGGGCTACCAGATGGTGTTTTCAACATTGTTCATGGTGCGCATGATATTGTGAACGGCTTATTAGACCATGAAGATGTTCCAGCGATTTCTTTCGTCGGGTCTCAGCCAGTCGCTGAGTATATCTATAAGTCTGCTGCTGCAAATGGCAAGCGCGTTCAAGCACTTGCTGGTGCGAAAAACCACAGCATTGTGATGCCGGATGCGGATATAGATGCAGCGGTAAAAGAAATTATTGGTGCGGCATATGGTTCTGCAGGTGAAAGATGTATGGCTTGCTCGGTTGTCGTTGCGGTTGGTGATGTAGCAGACAAACTAATTGCTAAATTAAATGAAACAGCCAACGAAATTAAAATTGGTAATGGATTAGATGAAGATGTGTTTTTAGGACCAGTTATCCGTCAAGAAAACAAAGATAGAACAGCGAAATACATTGAAATTGGGGAGCAAGAAGGAGCGAAGTTAATCCGTGACGGTCGTAAAGATGAAGCATACCATGCAAATGGCTATTTCATTGGACCAACTATTTTTGATAATGTTAATCCTTCGATGAAAATTTGGAAAGAAGAAATCTTTGCCCCAGTGCTTTCGATCGTACGTGTTGATAACTTAGAAGAAGCAATTGAGTTAACCAATAAATCTGATTTTGGAAACGGCGCTTGTCTGTTTACTGACAGTTCAAAAGCAGTCCGTTATTTCAGAGAAAACATTGAAGTAGGAATGCTTGGAGTGAATGTCGGCGTTCCAGCTCCAATGGCTTTCTTCCCATTCTCTGGATGGAAAAACTCCTTCTACGGTGATTTACATGCAAACGGGTCAGACGGAGTTGAATTTTATACAAGACGGAAAATGCTAACTGCACGCTATCAATAAAAAGCAAAAAATCAGGTTCGGGTTAAAGGCAATATTTGACCGAAATATCAAAGCCTTCATCCCTTCCATCATTATTCATAAAGAGAGTTTCAAAGATTTCAATAAAAGCACCGCCCCTTTCAATTGTACTGACAAGGGGCGGTGTTTTTCGTTGTTGTAGACGTAGAAACCCGTGGAACAATGTGTTGTGAAACAAGATTTTTCGGGGCGTCACAGTGACTTATATAGGAATATAATACTATAAGTATACGATGAAGGCTGTGAGTTTTTTTCTAGATTTTGTTGTTTTACGGCATGTTTTGAGTCGTGCTAAAATAGGTAGACTTATAGTATGATGGTTTTCTATGTTTGTTGGTAAATTAGATTAGGATTTTACGATAGATGGTGGTGAGGGATGAAGTGGATAGGAGGAAAGCAATTACCTTTATTGTGAGTCTACTAGGACTTTGCTTTCTTATCTTTTTCTTGTTTGTGAATCTGAATCAAAGGTCTGCGCCTGTTAGTGTGAACAGGGAGGCATTGGTTCCGGCTGAACAACTTTCACAGCAGGTTTCAAATGGGGAAGAGCCGTTACTTGAAGATCTTGTGGAGGAAATGGAAAAAGAAGAAAAAGAAGAAACAGAAGAGGAACTGGTAGAAGATGGGCCTGCTGCCGTTGCTGAGGATGACGAGCTGGATGGAGTTGACGCTGAAAAAGAACATTCAATTCGAACGGAGATAAAGGAAAAAGTAAGGGAAGTAATTGAAGGTACTTTAAATCTATTTAAAAAGGAATTGAAAATAGTAGCAATCGGGGACTCGTTGACTCAGGGAGTAGGCGACGAAACGGAAAGTGGTGGCTACGTTGGGATCTTGAATCACACATTTGAAGACAATCATGTCAATGTGAGAATCGAGAACTATGGAAAAAGAGGAAACCGAACAGATCAATTGCTTAAGCGCCTAGAGCAACAAGAAATTGAAGCGTCTATTCGTAAAGCAGATGTCGTACTGATTACGATTGGGTCCAATGATATTATGAAAGTCGTAAAAAATAATTTTATGAATTTGACGCTTGAGCCGTTTGAAGAAGAGCGGGTTGAATATCGAAAACGATTGAGAGCCATCTTTGATAAAATCAATGAAATTAATTCCAATACGCAAATTTATTTAGTTGGTTTTTATAATCCATTTGAGGGTCATTTTGGTGAGATTGAAGAATTAGGTATGATCATGACAAACTGGAATGATACTGGTAAATCAGTTACTGAAGAATATGAGAATGTTGAATATATCCCTGTTGCTGATTTATTTGTCCATTCCACTCAAGATTTGCTTGCAGAAGACTATTTCCATCCAAATACTCGAGGATATAAACTGATGGCCCAACGAGTGCTTTATTTTATGGAAGAAATTGATGTAGAAGCTGAAGTTTCTTCTGATAGCATCGGAAATGAACCACCTGATCAACAGGAAGAAGCCTCGCATGAAGTTGGATTCACAGATTCATAGTTAAGAACTTAAGAACCAAGAGCGCCGATCGTAGAAATCGGCGCTTTCAATCGTATACATATATTTTAAACCTGTTACTCTAAGGGAATCACTTGCGCAATTTGAAGAATTCCATGTTCAAAAAAGCAAGACAAATCCATTTTTCGTTCATGTAGCTGTATATTTCTTATTAAAAATCCGTCGTATTTCTGTCCAATTAAATGTTTGCGAAAGTTATGGTTGGCCTCTGGCTTGTTTAACAAAATGCCTGGATCCTTCCAAGTCTGTTTTCGAAAATAGTCGCAGTAGCGGTCACGTTCTGCCATAAACATTTCGTAGGTTTCATAAACTTTCATTTTCGGGTCATCAATATAAACTTTATAAATATACCCAGTAACAGGACGTTCAATTTGGACGACTTTCGGTTCACCGTCTTCCCAAAATTCTGATGCTGATTTTTCATAACTCGTCATTGTGCCGATTGCAAAAGGTTTGGCTGCCTCAATGTCAGAAGTAAACCAGTAACCAATACTATCGATGTCATTTGGTAATGGTTGTTGCGTAATCATATCACTTGTAAACTGATCAATTCGTCTGGTTGATCCATGAAATACAATCATCAAATCTACCTCCTATTATAGGATAGCCAAATCGGGGGAGGTTCAAAATCTTTGTTGGCGAAACGAAAGCCTGATGCAGGAGTGGATTCTAAAAAATGAACGGTATCCTTCCAAACAGTTTAGGATAAAAATAGGAAAATAGTAACGTTTGAATTTGCGAGGCAACTTCCTGTTAGGTAAAATTTATATATGGGGGTAATAGAAAAGGTCAATTAAGACCACTAAGGTTAAACAAAATTCTGTTCAAAACAAAAGAAATCAGGAGAGAATCTATGAAAAAGAAAATAATCATTTTGGGGGCTTCATTGGTTATCCTCCTTATCATCGCATATGGGTTTGTAGGGAATTATTTTTATAATTTTGCTTTAAATGCAGATCAAGAAAAAGAATTCTTGGAAGGTAATCCACATTTACAGGAAAGTGAGGCTGTGCTCGCCTCGGTTGCAGAAGAAGCGAAACTGGCAGATGATCGATTCAGTAAAGAGCACCCATCTATTCAAATGCAAGTGACCTCAACAGATGTCCTTCAGCTTAATTTAAATGCTTTTGTCTACGAAAATGATCCTGCTGAACACAAGTGGGCGATTGTTGTGCATGGATACACAAGTAAAGCTAAACATATGACAAGATATGTTCGGAACTTTTACGAACAAGGCTATCATGTATTAGCGCCTGACCTTCGAGGGCATGGGGAAAGTGAAGGAGACTATATTGGCATGGGGTGGCATGATCGAAAGGATATGTTGTTATGGATCGATCAAATTCTTCAAAAAGATCCAGAGGCAGAAATCGTTCTGTTTGGTGTTTCCATGGGTGGTGCTACTGTAATGATGAGTTCTGGGGAAGAGGACTTGCCGGAAAATGTGAAAGTGATTGTTGAGGACTGTGGATATGCATCCGTTAGTGATGTATTTATTTATCAACTTGATGATTTGTTTGGTTTACCTGAATTTCCAGTAATGAACGCAGCCAATACAGTAACCAAGCTGCGGGCCGGTTATGATTTGTATGAGGCAAGTGCAGTAGAGCAAGTTGCAAAAAGCACTACACCGATGTTGTTTATTCATGGAGATCAAGACACGTTTGTTCCGTTCGAAATGGTAGATGAGGTATATGAAGCAGCAAATGTTGAAAAAGAAAAACTGATCATACCAGAAGCAGGACATGGAGACGCTGAAAAGGTCGACCCCGAAACGTATTGGAATACAGTTTGGGAGTTCGTCGAGAAGTATATAGAATAGTGTAGAAGAAGAGTTATAGTCGGAGGGGACTATAACTCTTTTTTAATGAGAGTTTAAAGACCTTTGTTGATTTGAGCAAGTCAGTGAAGAAGAGATTTACAACAACGGATTTACATAGCCTATTTGTAAAAGAGCGGTTAATGTTGGCTATAACAGAAAACTGTACTTTTATGGATATCGAGTACTGAGAGTTCATATTATCTAACGTAAAGGAGGAGATCTTGTGAGTGATCAACGTAATGGCGATCGAAATCGGAAGGATGAACAACTTGAGCTTTTCCGAGTGAACGATAAAGGTAAAAAGTTGACAACCAATCAAGGGTTAAAAATGTCGGAAGATGAATTCTCGTTAAAAGCTGGTGAGCGTGGCCCAACACTAATGGAAGATTTTCATTTCAGAGAAAAATTAACCCATTTTGATCATGAACGGATACCTGAACGTGTCGTCCATGCCCGTGGCTTTTCAGCTCATGGAGAATTCCAAGTCTACGAAAATATGAAAAAATATACGAAGGCGAAATTTCTACAAGATCCTACAAAAAAAACACCGGTGTTTGTCCGCTTTTCAACAGTAGTCGGCTCCCGTGGATCCGCAGATACGGTACGGGATGTGCGTGGGATTGCAACAAAGTTTTATACGGAAGAAGGAAATTATGACTTAGTAGCCAACAATATGCCTGTTTTTTTTATACAAGATGGAATTAAATTTCCAGATGTGGTTCACGCAATTAAACCAGAACCGCATAACGAAATTCCGCAAGCTTCTTCTGCCCATGATACATTTTGGGACTTCGTGGCAAACAACCAAGAATCGGCACATATGGTCATGTGGTTAATGTCAGACCGAGCAATTCCAAGAAGTTTTAGGATGATGGAAGGGTTTGGTGTTCATACCTTTCGATTTGTCAATGAACGTGGAAAAGCCCATTTTGTCAAATTCCATTGGAAACCGAAACTAGGGGCTCATTCACTTATATGGGAGGAGGCACAAAAAATTTCTGGGGTAGACCCAGATTATCATCGCCGAGATTTATGGGAGAATATTGAAAAAGGAAATTACCCTGAATTTGAACTTGGGGTCCAGATCATTCGGGAAGAAGAAGAATTTAAATTTGGGTTTGATATTCTCGATTCGACAAAGATTTGGCCTGAGGAAGATGTTCCGGTCCATTTGATTGGGAAAATGACTTTAAATCGAAATGTCGATAATGTGTTTGCGGAAAATGAACAAGTGGCGTTTCATCCTGGTCATGTGGTACCAGGGATTGATTTTACCAATGACCCTCTTTTGCAAGCTCGTCTATTTTCCTATACAGATACCCAATTAATTCGGTTAGGTGGACCGAATTTTCACGAAATCCCTATTAATCGACCTGTTTGTCCTTTTCATAATAATCAGCGCGATGGCTATCATCGCCAAACCATCAATGTAGGGAAAGTTAGTTATCACAAAAACTCTCTAGCTGGAAACACTCCAACTCCTGCAAGTGTAGAGGAAGGTGGATTTGAGCATTATCAAGAAAAGGTAGAAGGCAAAAAAGTTCGCGCAAGAAGCGAAAGTTTTAAAGATCATTTCTCACAAGCTACATTATTTTGGAACAGCATGAGTCAACCTGAAAAACAACATATTATCGATGCCTTTAGCTTTGAACTACAAAAAGTAAAAAACAGATGGGTAAGACAGCAAGTCGTTGAAATGTTTGCAAATGTTAGTCTTGAATTAGCGACCACTTTTGCTAAAAATATCGGTGCAGCTCCTCCAAAGGGAGGCGGTTCAAACGTAGTGAAGTCCTCGCCAGCGCTTAGCCAAATGAATACGAACAAAACTGCTGTCACTCGAAAAGTAGCAGTTATTGTCACAGAAGGTTTTCATGGATCAGAAATAAAGTTTGTTTTGGATCGATTAAAAGATAACGGTTTACAACCTGAGATTATTAGTGAAAATCTAGGAAGCATTACGGGACATGATGGAACAGAGTTGGAAGTAGACCATACGATGTTGACTGCCGATTCGGTAATATTTGATGCGGTATATATTGTGAGAGGTAGCGCTAAAAGTTCGCGGTATAATAAGGATGCTAGTCAGTTTGTATATGAAGCCTTTCAGCATTATAAAACAATTGGAGCAACGCACGATGGGAAAAGTTGGCTAGAAGAAGAGGGCCTCGGACAAAGTGAAGGAGTGATTTTAAATGATAACTTAGAAGTGTTTGTGGATAAATTTGTAAACGGTATCGCAAAGCATCGTCATTGGGGAAGACAGGTTGATGCATATTAGGTCGAATAGGTATAACGCATGTATCGTAGAGAACAAAGGGATGTTTCATTAGCTTGTCGCTTGTTTGGCCAATTGAAAAGTGTATTATTTGGATACAGAAGCAAAGCACTAAGGGGAAAGTAGTTATGAACAGTTTCATAACTACTTTTTATATTAATTTTATTCAAATGGTCCTTTATTAATCGAAGATAACGATTCGTTTACTAAGAAAATTTTCCCGCGAATATCGGTAATACCGAAGCTTTGAAGGCGTTGTGTGTGCATCGTTAAATAGTTTTCAGCATCCATTTTTGTTTCAAATAGGTATATACCTCCCGCTTCTTTTTCAGCTTTATTTTCTGTCCAAATCTTCCAAAGAAAACCTTTCTCATTATTGATGCTTTTGGCTAAGTCTGTGAATGCTGTGACCATGTCCTCTCCAAAGGGGCCATCCATTTTAAAGTCGACTTGCAGCACATATCTCATTTTTTCTATTCCTCCATCTTTTTAATAGGCACTTTTCTCAAACTACCCTGAAAATCTTTCTTAAAAAAGGCAATAAGAAAGTAAGGGATTCGTTTATCGTTTTTTTGAATCCCTTATTCAGGATATAAAATCTGGATTTAAGCAGTTTGTGGCGACAAAACTACTTCATATCCTAACTTCTTTAAACTCTTTAACGCCTTGTTCTTTTTAATTTCTATCGCTTGGTTTTTATAATGACCGGAACCTAATTCTTGATATTGTTCTTTTCTAGTTAATAAATGATAAACAATAACTAAAAGTTGACGGGCAATGGCAACAGCTGCTTTTTTACTACCACGCCTTCGTTTTATACGGTGGTATTTAGCCTGAAGGTAACTATCTTTTTTTCTTATAATGCTATTTGCTGCTTCAATTAGAGCACTCCGAAGATGTTTATTCCCATTCCTTGTTTTGGCAGGTCTTTTTTTCCTGCACTTTCATTTTGACCTGGAGCCATCCCAGCCCAGGAGGTCAAATGATTAGCTGTTGGAAATCGAGTCATATCTGGTCCAACTTCAGCTAATAATTGTTCAGCTGTTTGTCTGCCTATTCCAGGTATGCTATCCATATACCTTATATCTTCTTCAAAAGAAGATGTTCTTTTTTTAATTTCTTCATCCAATTCGGATATCTGCTCTTCCAAAAATTCTATATGCTCTATTTGTTTTTTAAGCATAAGACGTTGGTGGGGACCAATTAGTCCATTCAAGGATTGTTCTAATAGCTCTTTCTTTTTTCTAAGTTTACCTTTAGATAACTCAGCTAATTTAGTTGGTTCAATGTTGCCTTTAATTATTTCGTTAATAATAGCTCTCCTAGAAACTCCTAGTACATTTGAAGCAACGGAACCAAGTTTTATATTGGCACCTTCTAACACTTTTTGTATGCGATTAGCCTCTCTTGCTTTTTCGTCAATTAAACTTCTGCGATAACGAACAAGTTCGCGTAGTTCTCTCTGCTCTCTTGATGGAATATAGCTCGGTTTTAAGAGGCCATGTTTTAAGAGTTCTGCTATCCATTCTGCATCCTTAACGTCCGTCTTACGACCAGGTACTTGTTTAATATGCTGCGCATTGACAACATAAGCTTCAATATCAGGTTCCAACTCAAGAAGATTATAAATTGGTTTCCAATAGACCCCTGTACTTTCCATCGCCACATGAGTACAGTTATGGGAGCGAATCCAATCTATAAGTAATATAAGATCATCTGTCATGGTCCCGAAGGTTTCGATATGTTTTTGATTAGGCAGTAGCACACATGCAGTTATGCTTTTCTTGTGGACATCTAAACCACAGACAAAGTTGCTAATTATACGCACAAAAAATACCTCCCCTGTTTAAAAAACAGCGAACATAGTTCGGGAGCTTACTGTGTAATCTACCCTACGTGCTTCTCTAAGAGAGCGACAATACATGGTACACTTGCATTCCGACGGTCCGTCTTTGTTACGAGCTCGTTGACATCACGTTTGAACGACCTCTGTTTATGCACCGCTGCTATTATTCTTTATGGGCAGGGGACAGCCATTTTCATGCATCATGGTGCGATATTTTTTGCATGGATGTCTTTGTTGCTTTTGAACCGAAAATACAACTGCATGAGCTAGTTTTTATCCCATAAAGGTTTCATTAATGGGAAAAGAGCTTTCAAACTTAATTCAACATTCGAAATGGCTACTATCGTCAAAATCGACTTTATGATTTTATCAACAATCTTTACGAAAACAGCCCTTTTAATAAAATTAGTTTCTCCAAGTAATTCGTGTTGTTCATATGATCCTGCAGGTAATTGGCTTCCAACAAATCCTTGAAAGTTGGTTTGTTCAACATCATACATAACTTCAATTTCCTTGGCAAAGAGAAGGTGCTCTTTTTCAAGTAAGGTGGCTAATAGCGGTTGGGGGGTTGCTTGCACTTCCTTATTAAGTATGCCTGATAAACCAGAAACATAGGTATCTAGCGAGCGAGTGCCAACGATTTTTGCTGCTATCGATTCCCTATTTACCCTTATAAACGTCGGGAAACTTCGGACTCCAAGTTTTCCTGCTAGCATAAGACCTCAGTTTATAAATCTTGGCCAAGCTGGCTTTCTGCCCTGTTATAATTCTTTCTCGATCGAGCCCAAGCTGGTTTACGATATTTGTCATAACAGAGTTTTCAGCGATATTTTCATTGAAAGCAAATAATGCTTCACGAGCACGTCGCAAATATTGTTCTGCCTTTTCAGAGCCATAATCCTTTTGAATAAGCTTATACACACGAGAAGGAGGGTAGGAGGATTGCACTGGATTCTCAATCATAATGGTTCCAACTATCGGCATCCGTGAACTTTCCCTCACATCGCGCCAATGTCCTGCAACATAGCTGGGCCAAAAATGCCGTTAGCTGGGTCCACTGGTTTATCTCTCCAATTTTCAAGCAATCCTCCCATAACAATATGAAAATTAAAATAATGTCCGTACTCTTCTTTGAAGCGCCTTAATTAAGGTTCTAATGCCCAACAATGTGAACAAATTGGATCTGTCACGTAATATAAATCAATCGGTTTTATTTTGTCATCTCCGGCCGGTCCGCAAACACCTTCTAAATCACAAATTAAATTATTTGTTGTTACATAATCTTTCACCCTTCCTATTTTTATTTCCCATTAAATTAGAGCATTGAAGTTGCTTTACAATTTGATTTTAGGCCATAATGAGAACCAAACCTACCAATAGATTTAGATATTTGTCGTTTACCCACACATTCATTTAATTGTTGAAAAAAGTAGGAGGGAGAGAAGGATGAGTCAAGCAAAAACAGATCCTCGAATACTACGAACTCGAAAATTCATCATGGATGCGTTTATTGAACTTTCTGGAAAAAAAGAGTTTAAGGATATTACGGTAAAGGATATTACGAATGAAGCAAGGATTAACCGCGCCACTTTTTATTATCATTTTCAAGATATATATGACTTGTTAGAGAATGTGTTATCTGAAGTGTTAGCGGTTAATTTGAATCAAGAGAACTACGAAAATAGTGAGTTAACTGAGAAGACATTTTTGCAAACTTTCAAAGCGATCACAAACTTTCAAAGCTCTTTATCGAACCGTTGTCATCGCGGGTATGAAGATACGATTGCACGAATTATTCGCGATCAGCTTGAAATTATTTTTTTAAGAATCTTGCGGAAACGATACCCAGAAGAGGATGAGCATGGGCTCCAGGTGACGGCAGTGATGTTAAGCTGGGGAATTTATGGGGCATCAGTTGAGTGGAAAAGAAAAAGTCAAGCGTTGACACCGGAGGAATTTATCAAGTCGGCCATTCCTTATATTCAGCTTGGGGTATATAGAAATATAAAGAACAATTAAGTGTTATTAAAGCGTTTACCCTAAGTCTAAGCAATTAGCTGAATTTCAGGACAACACCTTGGCTAAAGGCTTGAAAGTGTATAGCGTTAGCACCAGCGAAAAGAGGTTCGATAAAAAAATATGGCTGTGTTTTGATCTAGCTCCTCTTTGCATCTGTTGCCCAAATACTCTTTTACATAATCTAGTTCTTCTACTAAGGCTTTTTTCTAGAAAATAAGCTATTTTATCAGTATTACATTGGTAATCTGACATTATGTACCAAGGACAAGAACGGTACCTCGTGGTATACTATTCTACTAGCGAAAAAAGGAGGAGGAGCAAATGGCGAAAAAGTCTTTAATCAATAAATCAAAGCGTGAAATGAAATTTAAAGTTCAACAATACTCTCGCTGTGAAAAGTGCGGACGACCTCATTCTGTATATCGTAAATTTAAACTCTGCCGCATCTGTCTACGCGAGCTTGCCTATAAAGGACAAATTCCGGGACTAAAAAAAGCTAGTTGGTAACAACTTGTTGATATATATATTTACTGTAAGACTTAGCTTAAATTGGCTAGGTCTTTTTCTTTAGATGAATTTTCTATTCCTTAGAAGATAAGATTGATTAATCGTTAAGGAATAGAGCCTCATTTTCATATGAATAGACAAGGTCCTTTTTTAATACGATTACATAACATGAAGGAGAAAAAAGTGGTAAATCTCATTCTTAGGAGGAATCCATGAAGATTGAACAAATGATTGCTGATGAGTTACAGGGAATGTTTTTAGAAGGAAATCTCAATGGAATTAATGAGGTAGAACTCAATACTCTTACAAGAAAATTACGGGTAGGAGCCGTTACCATCCATGAACTAATTAGAGACCAACCATTACTTGAAGAGAAAATCAGTGTCGCAAGACAGCGAATTTTAACAACAGGATACCATAGGTGGTAAAAGAAGGACTCAAAATTGTATGAACCGACTCCAAGTTGAGCTGCAACACAAATCACAACAATAAACAGATAAAAAACGCTGTTGAATGAATAAAACAACAGCGTTTCTTGTTTTCGCTGATTTTAAACACCTAATGATAAATCAATACAGAAGCGGTAATGAAGCAAATATTAAACATAAACTGAGTTTTCATCCATCCCCATCTGCTCTAATCACAACAAACCAATTATAGTTAGCAATCGGCATATTAATTTCGAAGTGAATATAATTTACGGTACTAGTTATCTTAATAGATAACACCTAAGGATCAGTATAAGAGGAAAAGGTAGAGGATAGAAGGGCGTTTTCGCTCTTAAAAAATATCGTAGATGAGGACTTTAATGGATATTTATGAGTTATTTTTAAGAATTACATTAGGTTTTCTAGTTTTATTTGGATTAGCAAGAATAATGGGAAGAAAAGAAATTAGCCAGATGACATTTTTTAATTTTGTTTCAGCAATGGCGATTGGCTCGATTGCTGCAAATTTAGTTGTTAATCAAACCCTGTCAATCCGTTACGGTGTTCTTGCTCTAGTGGGCTGGACAATTTTTACGCTAGCAATGGACTTTATCGATATTAAATCAAAAAGGGGCAGAAGAATCACGACGGGTGACCCGATCATTGTCATTAAAGATGGGCAAATCGTTGAGCAAGCCCTTCGCAAAAGTCGATTGGATATGGACTCGTTAAATTCCATGTTGAGACAAAAGAATATTTTTGCGCTTGCAGACGTCAATTACGCCATTTTTGAGGCTAATGGGAAGCTTTCTGTCATGCCAAAAGAAGCCAAAACACCCGCAACAAAAGAAGATGTGAAATCAATTACTATGACTAATGCCATCTATCCAATGGCGACACAAGTCATTTCTGATGGACATGTAATCACGAATAATCTAAATAAATTACATTTAGATGAAAATTGGCTACAACAGCAACTTAAACAAGCTGGTTTTGATTCCGTAGAAGATGTATTTTTTGCTGAAGTACAAAAAGATGGTTCACTCTTCATTGATAAGAAAGAGAATTAATTACATTAATCCTTGCGTGAAATTGTTAAAAGCAGGGAGCCATTTGAGACGGCTCCCTGCTTTTGTTGGTACATATTTGAAACGCTGATTATTGTTTCAGCGCCATTGCGATTTGTTCCCATTTGAGTCTTTCTTCTTGATTAGGGTCATTCACCGTTTTGCTTTCGATATTAAAAATCATTGTAGCACGTTGTTTCACGTCATACTGTGGCCATTCTGGAAGGTCGTCTGTATTTGGATTACCATTCCGGGCAAAGTTGATCCAAGCCTGATGCATTTGGTTCGCGACAATTTGCCGATCTGGTTTGTCGCCGGTAAAATTAATTGTGTTTGGCAAATCAAGCGTATTCCAAACAAATGGAATTTCCAGCGCATGCGTTGCTTTTAAGGCGCCATTAAACACGGGTGTTTCCCAATCAAATCGGTACATCCAAACAGGTGCACCTTGAGCGTTTTGCAATTCGGCTAGTATTTGTGCCGGGTGAGTGAATATTGTAATCGTTACCAGTTTATTAAATAATTCTTGTGTTAACTTTCCGTTCTGAGTGAAATGCTGTTGGACAACTGGTACTAATGGACCGAAATTTTTTTCAAACAACGATTTAATTTTAGCTTCATCAGCGTCTTTCCATTCTGGGTCAAATGCTGTGAAAATGTTGAATTCATCTTTGTTTGTCCCGATTAATACGGTCACTTCTTTAGACATCCCTTCTGCAATCGCTTCTTGTGGGTGTTTTGGAAGGGAAACTCCATCAATGACTGGCTGTAAGCTCATTGATGGAAGCAGGTCAGCAGCTTGAAGAAGCTGTTCGACAGGCAATTCCTCTAATTTTGCAAGGTTGGTTGGTTCAATTTGTAAGGCGGCTAATACATGTCCAGCAACTTTTGTTGCCGTTTCCGATGGATGGGCATTTGCCGCTGCGCCACTTTGGAGGATGGCTTTTTGAAAAAGACCTTGAGCCGAAGGGAATCCTAGTAAAACGCCAATGCTCATTGCACCGGCAGATTCACCAAAGATTGTTACATTGTTAGGATCACCACCAAATTTGGCAATATTGTCTTGTACCCATTGAAGTGCGGCAACCTGATCTAGAATTCCGCAGTTACCAGAAGTTGCATATTCATTACCACCAATTTCGCCAAGGTGTAAAAAACCTAACACACCAAGTCGGTAGTTGATGGTTACAACAACAACATCACCTTGCTCCGCAAAGGAAGCCCCGTCATACCAACTGCTAGAGCCGGAACCAGTAACAAACGCTCCTCCATGAATCCAGACCATGACAGGACGTTTCTTGTCATCGGCAGAAGGGGACCAGACATTTAGGTAAAGACAATTTTCATTCACATTAGAGACATCGTTACCGAAAAACTCCATAATTTCACGCTGTGTCTGTGGAGCAACTGGCGAAAATGAAGTAGCGTCTCTGACTCCTTCCCAAGTATCTGGAAGCTCCGGAGCACGAAATCGTAGTGGCCCAACTGGAGGTTTTGCAAACGGAATTCCTTTCCAAGCATAAACACCGTCAACCTCTTCACCCCGGAGTTTTCCATAGGTACTTTCGACAATTAGATTAGACATTCACATTCTCCTCTCGATTTTAACTATTTCTTTTTGCCTACGAATCATAGTTGTTAGTAATGTGTATTCGAGAAGATGGGACTGCTTTCCTGTTATTTTCCAGAAAATGAAATGTATATGATGAATTTTTGGAAAAACTGTAATCTGATGACTTTCCCGATTAGTAGCAAGTCCGAATTTTTCTAGTAATAATATTTTTTTGAATGTAAAAAATAGTGATTAAGAATGAAAGGGGGGGTTTATGAATGTTTGTGAAAAATAGGATATCAGGATTAATCGTTATGCTTGCAATGATTGTGACTACACTAGGCTCTCTTAGCGTCTCTGCCGCAACTGTCGTAGAAACAAATTCGATGGAGACAGTGAAACCGATTGTGGTCGAATTAAACGATCATTATTTTAACCCGAAAAACATCACAATTCCAGAAGGTACAAGCACAACATTGATACTAAAAAACAAAGGTAAGGTTGAGCATACCTTTACAGTAGAAAATCTTGAAATTGACGCCGAGGTTCAGCCAGGAAAAGAAAAAACCATTTCCGTGAAACCGAAACAATCCGGTACATATGAACTGATATGTAGGTATCATGTTCAGCAAGGAATGGTTGGAAAAGTAATCGTTAAATAAAATGGCAGATCTAGCTGTGTTCCATTTATTGATTTAAGGCGTGAGAAGACGAACTATAAATTTCGTCTTCTTTTACTTGCATTCCTTTTTAGCTGATGGCTTTCATTTTCTTTAAAGAATAAAATGATAAGTCCAGCCTTTTATATTTATTTTCGATTCGTTTAATCTAAAAATAAAGAAGAATTAACTGCGATGGTTTATGGAACGATTTCAAAAATTGTACCTTGGTTAAAATCACTTACTTTCATAGAACGATAAACACCTAGATACAATCTCGTTTGATTCAGGTTAGTTCCTAAATTTACAAAAAAAGCTGGTTCAGAACCGAAATGATAATTGGTTTGAATGACATGATAATCATTTGGTTGAGCATTTGGTTTTACAAATGTATAAGCTAAGGCACCTTTAACCTGAGAATGGGAACCTTTTTGGGCAAGATCGATAAAAACAACACTTCCTGTTAAGCCAGGAATACTTCTTCCCATATATGCTTGAACTCCTGTAAGAGCAGTTCCTTCGATTTTATCGGGTCGATTGTCTTTATGATAATAACTTGTCAAAGGCTGAAGACGGCTTTTTGAAAGTGTTATTGCTTCATTATAAAAAGCTGTTGTTTTCTCAGACAAAGCTGGATTACTTGAACAGTTCTTAACACTTGAAGTAGGAAAATCACCTTCCCAACCTCGCCAACCAAAGTTAATATATCCCTCTTTTTCTAGTATAGTATTCATAGAAGTGGCTTGTATAAGCTGAGTAACCGGTATTGGTTTATAATGAACGAATGAAAAAACGGATTCGACCAAATCTTGGCCAACATTTCCCGTATATTTAATAAATTGATTTTTGTATCTTTGAAATGAAATGCCTGGTATATTGCGAACACCCTTCGCCATGACCGAAAGCGTTTCCTGAATTGTTATAGGAAGTTCAGTAAACCGAGTGACAATCGGGGGATTATTGAGATAAGTATTTTTACTTACATCAATTTCAATTATTTTACCAGCAATTTCTAAATCATCTTGGCTTAAGTTAAATGGATCGTAGCCTGAACCCCCGTCTCCAGTTGTTAACACAAGTTTTCCTGTTTCAGGTGAAAAATTTAAGCTATTGACACCATTATGATTTGAAAATGGTCTTCTTAAATTAAGTAAAGTCCGTCTTTTTTTGGGGTGGCCATTAGATTGTAGGACCCATTCTTCAATTGTATCTATATGATCATATTGTGATTCTCTATTTTTCCATTTTAAATTTAAAGTGTTAAGGTCACATGGGTTTGGGTTATATGATTCGGGAAGAGCACCTGGTCCTTGTGTTCCTGCAACTGAATAATGAAGGTAAAATAGGCCATTATAATAAAATTGGGGATGAAACGCTAGCCCTATCAATCCCCGTTCATCATAGCCGCCACTAGAATCGCCAAGTTTTAGAATACGTTTCCGAATATCTAAAAAGACCCTTAAGTTTGAATTTCCTATGTAAAAGATTTCTCCTACTTGAGTCGCAATAAATAGTCTTTCAATGGAGTCACCCGGAAGTATGGCGGTTTTTAAAACAGTAGGTAAATTCACTTTATTTACAATAGGACGTAAACCCACCTTCATATTTATCAACTGTTTTGCACTCCTTTTTTTTTGTTTTCTTTTATCTCGCATTAACTGACAGTAAGAAAAAAGGATAAGAGGGGAGATCAACTATAGGTCAAAAGCCTGATTGGTGAAAAATCAGTTAGGCTATGCGTGACTAACATTCAGTAGGGGCTGATTTTAAAAAACCATACTGAATAAAGTTTGACTTTATAAGATATGATTAGAATAGTCTATTAGTACCAAAACATCACTGGAGTCTTACACGTACGAGTAACCTTGCTCAAAAGCGGACTACATCAAATAACGGTAATCGGCTTTAAAAGGGTTAATATATTTTCGTATAATTCAGGATTATCTTGCTATTCCGCGAATAATGAAGGCGCTTCAATAACAAGGTTTTTAAAGATATAATGAATGTATAAGTAATCCATAAACCGAAATGGAGGAATCAAGATGCTAACTGAACTGTTTCTTGAATTCAAGCATTGGTGGTCTGGAGAGTTTTTAAACGAAGAAAAGGAAGAGTTTGAACGGATTGAATCAAAGCATACACGAGTTCATTTTGATGAAGATATAGAAGAGGTTATTCGTGTTCATTAAATTGAAAAGCTTGTCTTTAGGCGAAGACTTTTTTATGAAGTCTTCTTTTTTTATGAGGCTAACAAGAAATTATAATTCTTGTCTTATTGAAAAAAAATCTGATATAGTTAACAAGCGGGTTTTGAACGTATTGATTTTCAATCAGTTGTCATTCAGTTTGCATTTAGAACAAAAAAAATGGTATCACAAAGTGCTGAAAGAAGTACGAGTGGGTGAAAGAGTGTGACTCGCAGGGAGAAGTTTTTTCTGCGAAGACCTGTATGAGAAAATAGTACTCTCTCTCTATATATTGAATAACAGAGCATCAATTCTTTCTCCTGGTTATTTTCAATACATATACTAACGAAATCAATTGCCGTTCGTGAAAGAACCTTTTGCGAGTGGTTTATTTTTTAGGCTCTTTCTTAAGACCTGTTCTTGAACAAAAATACGAATTAAAGAGACAGCAAACTTAATTTAACCATTACGAAATGGGTATAGTTGCGTTAAAAAATTTCAACGAAAACATCCATTTTTTTGAACCGCTTAATATCAATATCAAATTTTAATAAGGCTCTTTTCTAAAACTTTGTTGCTTTTGACTCGAAAAAACAACTGTATGAGCTAGTTTTTATCCCAAAAGGGTTTCATTAATGAGAAAAGGGCTTGCAAACTAAATTAAACCATCCGAAAAGGCTACTATTGCGTTAAAATCGGCTTTAAGATTTTAACAACAATCTTTACGAAAACAACCTTTAATAATATTCACCTTAAATTAGAGAAAAAGGACTCTTATAGATAGTAGGTTTCTAATACTCAAGAATGGGAGCATTACTTAATGAATAAAAACGACATCGCTAATATCCGAAAAGAATTCAAATTGAATAACGCAAAGATGAACATCCGCGAAATTTTCACTGTTTATGTTCAAAAAGAAACGGGTGAGATTTACCATCACATGAGTCAGCCATTTGAGATGTTGGATTTAGAAGCACAAGAATTATTTTTAGCTAATTTTAAAAAAGTGCTGACTGGGAATCTAGATACGAAATTATTTGAATTAAGATTTCAACGTGAAGGTGAATTTCACACTCAAGCGATTCTTTATGAGGGAATACATGCAGAATCGACGGACGAGTGGAAGGAAAATATGCTCGACATCGTCGCAAAAATGTTTTCGCATACAGTTTATGATTTTGATACAGTGGTAACGTTCATTAGAGGCGAATACCGAAAACATACAAGGAAACGCGATCTGGAATCAGAAGAAGGTGGGGATGATGAGGTTTTTTCAAATGAATTTATACTTTGTAGTTTGAATAAAACAGACCAACCGAAAAAGGCGCTGCTGTTCGATTATGTTGAAAAAGCTTTCAAGCCCAATAATGTGTTTGATCCAATCATAAATTTAGCGGCTCCAATGTCAGGCTTCTTGTTTCCTGCTTTCAATGACAACGCCGCGGATGTAAACCACATCCTATATAATGCTGGGAAAAATAATCAACCAGATTATACTTTTATTGAACAAGTGCTTAATTGTGAAGAAGTGATTACCGCTGAAGATGATAAAGTGAGCTTCGAACAAATTTTAATTAATGTAATGGGTGATGAAGTAGACTCACGCGTGATTTCTAATGTTTACGAAGAGATTGATAAAATCGTCCATGAAAACGAAGAGAGTGAAGAAAGTAGCGAAATTCCGAGGTTGGATTATCGCGACGTCGAGAGAATTCTTGAAGTAAGTGGTGTTGAAAATGTGGACACCGAAAAAGTAGAGCATGCTTTTAAGGATGTACTTGATGATGAAAAACACGAGTTTAAAGCAAGTAGTTTAGTTCCCAAAAAAGTGAAAATCAGCACTAATATCGCCACAGTAACCCTCAATCCAAAAGACTTAAAAAACTTAAAATACATTACGTTTGATGGCAAGCGCTGTCTACTTTTAGAAGTGGAAGAAGACGTAGTTGTGGAAGGGTTTAAATTGGAGAATGGAACGCTATAATCCTTAACATTAAAAAATTAATTTATGATAAAAGATTGTACAAAGAATATATGGTAACAAAAGTTGGCTCCTATCTAAAATTAGGAGTCAACTTTTTTCGAGGTAGGATGCAGATTCTGTTTTAGAATTAGTATAGAGTATAGTGTTAAAATCTTAAGTTCGAGTGAGGATAGCTTTAAAATAAAGAAAATTTAGAATATTGTCAACAATCTGTTGATTCTGTACTGAAGTATCTTTATAATAACGGTAACTAAATCTTATCCTTTCTTCGTCTTTGTGAAAAATTGTTAACAATTTGGTTCGAGGTGTTATGATGCGCGAAAAAACCCATTTGCCCAAAATGATTGCTAGTCAGATTGTCATGGATATCGTGAATAATAAACTTGTCCCTGGCTCAAAAGTAATTGAAGAGAAATATGCGAATACATTTGGAACAAGCCGAGGACCAATTAGGGAAGCATTGTATATGCTTGAGACAGAGGGATTGATTGAGAGGATTCCAAAAAGGGGGGCTTTTGTAAAGAAGTATAATAAACAAGATCTATGTGATTTGTTTGAGGTTAGGATTGCACTTGAAATTATGTCAATCCGACGACTAAAATATCCATTGCCTGAAAATAAGATAAACGAGATTGATCGAATTATTGAAGCTATGTATACCGCTAACCAAGAAGAATACTCCATTTTAAATAATGACTTTCACTATAAAATATTGTGTTTATCAGAAAATGAGATTTTCAAAAACTTTTACTCTCGCTTAGGAGCTCCTTTAATTGCCTTACAAAAATTTGTCCTCGAAACCCCTGAGAACATTCAGCATTCTCTTCAAGAACATCAGTTGCTATGGAAAGCAATTAAAGAGAGAAAACTGAATATTGCAAAAGCAGTCTTGGAGGATCATATGGAAAGTGGCAAAAAGCGATTTCTAATGGGAATTGAAAAGAAAACAGGTTGATAGGATTTCGTTTTTTTTTGATATTGTCGCAGAAACAAGTATGTTTTCTGTTAATTAGTTATTTAAAGGCAAACGAAAGATAGGTGGAGCTAGTATGATTTTTGAAACCATTTTATTTGAAGTGAATGATAGAGTCGGTTATCTAGCCTTTAATCGGCCAAAAGTTCGAAATGCCATTAATATGAAAATGATAGATGAAGTTGAGCTTGTTGTTGGCGAGATTCAAAGGCACGGTAATGTTGATGTACTACTGATTACTGGAACGAATCATTCTTTTTGTGCGGGTGCGGATACGACGGATTTTTTAAACATGACTGTAGAAGAAAATCAACTTTTTCTAAATCAGTTTGGAAAAATGGTTAAAAATATTGAAAATCTATCCATCCCTGTTATAGGGGTTATCAATGGATACGCTTTTGGTGGTGGAGCAGAAATAGCTTTAGCTTGTGATTTTCGAATTGCATCTCCACAAGCATCTTTTCGATTTCCCGGTGCCTCTTATGGACTAGTGGTGAGTAGTCGCAATTTACCGGTTATTGTTGGAGCTTCGAAAGCAAAAGAACTCATCTTTCGTTCATGTGTTGTTTCTTCAGAAGAAGCTTATCGAATAGGAATAGTTGACCAACTGATAGAAGAACAAGAGCTTGATGCATATGCCAAAAAAGTCTCAAGAGAAATCCTAGGCAATTCAATGACGGCGGTTAAAAAGGTGAAGGAAGCAATTAACCTTGGCGTAGGTGCCTCGATGGAAAGAAGAATGGAAATAGAGAATGCAGCAAATGATTATTTAGTTCATCAAACAAATTACCGGGAAACCTTCTCCTCTTTTGTCGATCAAAGGAAAAAACGAAAAGTATAAGCGTTCTATTTTAATAGAAAAGTAGGGGGAAATCTTATGTGCAAAATGGTTACATTGAAAAAAATCGCTGTTTATCTTATTTTTGTTTTACTTTTAGGTTTAATTGCTGGGTGTGGAGATAATCAAAGTGCTAGCTCCAGTGAGGGGGATGGAAATTCTAAAAGTGTTACACTAAAATTGGCACATCAGTGGGCAGGTCCACAAAATGGTACAGGGGATTACCGCTCTCTTTTAGCTGAACGGTTTGCTGAGGAAGTGGAAAAGGCTAGTGATGGAAGCATAAAAGTTCAAGTGTTTCCGGCAAATTCTTTAGTGAAAGCAACAGAACAATATGATTCTCTCAATTCTGGGGCAATTGATATGGCTATTTGGGCGCCTTTTTATGATGCTGGAAAGGTTCCTGAATTTAGCATCACTTTATTACCAGGCATCATTCAATCGTTTGATCAGGCATGGCAGTGGAAAGACGAAGAGGTGGGGAAAGAATTTAACACATTGTTAGAAGATAATGGTGTGAAAAATCTCGTTTGGGGATGGGGAACAATGGCAATAGCTACCAAAAACAAAGAGGTCATATCCCCCGAAGATTTAAAAGGATTAAAAATTAGAGGTGCCGGAAAAGATACTGAAAAAATGTTGAGTCAGCTTGGAGCGGGTATTACGAGTATGGCTTCTTCCGAAATCTACAGTGCCCTTCAGACAAATACGATCGACGGAACATTAACATCCTTTGATTCCTTTTTATCTTATCGAATTTATGAAGTTGTAGATTATTTTAATTACACAGGCGGTAACTCCTTTCTATATTCAGCTAATCCGTTAGTAATAAGTAACCATGCTTGGGAAAATAAATTGTCTTCAGAACAGCAACAAATCATAGAAAAAGTTTCTGCCGATCTGCAGGACTGGGTAAAGGAAACGGCCATTGAATCGAACAGTGAGACGGTCCAAGTGTTCCGTGATAATGGAGTAAAAGTGCATGAAATGACACCAGAAGAATCACAAGAATGGTTTGATGCGGCGCAGCCGATCGTTGAAGAGTTTGCTCAGACTTCTGATACAGCAAACGAACTAGTAGAAGCTGCGAAAAAGCTGCACAAATAACTCAATCGTTTCTATAATAATGATAAAAATGGAACATAACAATTCCACCCTAAAATTGGCCTCTAACTTTTGTGGAGTGCCAATTTTTTTGCGTTAGGTAAACAGTCACTGTGACCTTATCTCCTGTTTGTGGTATGATTTCGGTAGTAAAGTTCTAGAGGATGGGGGTTTCTAGGTTGTTGACGATTAAGGAGATTGCGGAGATGGCGAGGGTTTCGCGGTCGACGGTTTCGCGTGTTTTGAATGAGTCTGGGTATGTGAGTGAGGAGGCTCGGAAACGGGTTCTTGAAGTGGTGGAGCGTACTGGTTATGTTCCGAGTCAGCATGCTCAATCCTTAAGAACGAAAAAGACGCGAGTGATTGGGGTTGTGCTTCCTAAATTGGGTACGGAAACTGCAGGGCGGGTTGTCAATGGGATTAATGAGATTCTAAGTGAACAAGGTTATCAAATCTTGTTAACGAGCACGAATCTTCAAGCTGAGAAAGAGATTGAGTATTTACGATTGTTAAAAAGCAGGCAAGTGGACGGGATCATTTTAAGTGCGACAAATATCAATGATAATTTGTTGGCAGAAATCAAACAGTTGAAATTACCATTTGTGGCAATTGGTCAGGATATTCCGAGCGTTTCTAGTGTAACTTATGATGATTTTCATGCCGCAAAAGCGATGACAGAGCTGATGATCAAGAAAGGACGCAGTAAGATAGCATTTATTGGGGTGGACGAAGCAGATCAAGCGGTTGGGGTTATGCGTAAACAAGGATTTCTTCAGGCGATGAAGCAAAATGGTCTACAGGTACGGAAAGAGTGGATGGTCACAGCTGATTTTGATATTCCCTCCGGTTCCCGAGCAATGGCACAGATATTGGCTGAAACCACTGAGGGCAATAAACCAGATGCCATTTTCTGCGTAACCGAACGAATTGCGGTAGGAGCGATGCAAACTCTGAAAGAAACTGGTTTCAAAATCCCAGCTCAAATTTCAATTACAGGAATTGGCGCTTCCGACATCTCTAAATATGTGGATCCAGCATTAACAACAATGGATTATGAGAATGAGACAGCTGGGAAAGAAGCAGCTAAAATGCTATTAGCTCAAATTGAGAAAAATATACTTACTCATAAAAAGATTGTTTTAAATGGTAGACTGATCATCAGGAATAGTATATAATCAGTGTGAAATCGATTTCATATTGTAAAATAAGAAATGGAATAAATCTTTTTCGTTCTATATTGGATTTAATTCCTTTTTTATTTCTATGTTGTGGAATCGATTCCACGTTTAACTTTAGATGGTATGGAATCGATTCCATAGTCTTGATTTCTCATAAACTTAATGTTTTCGGGAAGGGTAACAAATTAAAGGAGGGTCTGGTAATGGCCAACAATCAAGAAATTGCAAAACAGATCATTGAAGCTGTTGGTGGCGACGAAAATATTGTATCTGCTGCCCACTGTGCAACAAGATTAAGAATCATGGTTAAAGACAAAGAAAAAATTAACCAAGATCAAGTTGAGAACATTGAAAAAGTAAAAGGTGCTTTTTACAACTCCGGTCAGTACCAAGTCATTTTAGGAACTGGTACTGTAAATAAAATTTATGAAGAAGTAACCAAGCTGGGAATCGATGCTTCGAGCAAGGGTGAACAAGCAAAAGAAGCAGCAAAAAGCGGGTCGAGGTTTCAACGTGCTATCCGGACGTTCGGGGACGTTTTTGTTCCAATCATCCCTGCACTTGTCGCAACTGGTTTGTTTATGGGATTACGTGGATTGGTCATGCAAGAGCAAATTCTTGCGTTGTTTGGGATGTCACCAGAAGACATTTCGCAGAACTTCCTTTTATTCACAGAAATTCTAACAGATACAGCGTTTGTTTTCTTACCTGCCCTTGTGGCATGGTCAACTTTCCGTGTATTTGGAGGGTCGCCAATCATTGGGTTAGTCCTTGGACTTATGCTGGTTAGCCCTGCGTTGCCAAATGCCTGGGGTGTGGCTGGAGGAAGCGTTGAACCGTTAATGTTTTTTGGCTTTATTCCTGTTTTAGGGTATCAAGGTTCTGTTCTTCCAGCCTTTATTGCTGGAATCATTGGGGCAAAATTAGAAAAACAAATTCGCAAACGTGTACCAGATGCGTTTGATTTAATTGTAACGCCATTTTTAACATTACTGATTATGATTTTCCTTGCTTTATTTGTTATTGGTCCAGTTTTCCATACGGTTGAGGACTTAATTTTAAGAGGAACTGTTGCAGTATTAGAGTGGCCGTTTGGTATTAGTGGTCTATTAATTGGTGGCTTAAACCAAATCATTGTTGTTTCCGGTGTCCATCACGTCTTTAATATGCTTGAAATTTCATTGTTAGAAAACCTTGGATACAACCCATATAATGCGATTGTTACATGTGCCACAGCTGCACAAGGTGGCGCGGCTTTAGCAGTTGGATTAAAGTCAAAATCAACAAAGCTAAAGGCTCTTGCTCTCCCGTCATCTTTTTCAGCGTTCTTAGGTATAACTGAACCTGCCATTTTCGGTGTGAATTTACGTTACGGAAAGCCATTTATTATGGGACTAATTGGGGGAGCAGTTGGTGGTTTCTTCGCTAGCATCTTTGGCTTAAAAGCTACAGGAATGGCGATCACCGTAATTCCAGGTGCTTTGCTTTACCTGAATGGCCAAATTTTATTGTATTTGTTGGTTAATCTTATTGCAATTGGAACAGCATTCGCTTTAACTTGGATGTTTGGATATTCCGATAAAATGTTAAAAAACCAGCAGCAGTAACCGGAATCTACAATGAAAAGAGGAAAGACCATCATGACGAAAAATGGATTAATCACACTTGGAGAAGCGTTGATTGACTTTATTCCTGTTGATGCAACAAATATAACTTATCAAAAAAGCCCTGGTGGTGCCCCCGCAAATGTAGCGGTTGGGGCAGCCAGATTAGGGATGAAATCTGCGTTTATCGGTAAATTAGGTCAAGATGTGTTAGGTGAATTTCTCATCGAGACCTTAACGAACTATGGAGTGGATGTTTCATCTGTTGCTCAAACAGCTGATTATCGGACAGGGCTTGTGTTTGTTACACTTGACCAAACGGGAGAACGTAGTTTTAGTTTTTTTGTAAAAGAGAGTGCGGATCTATTTTTAGAAAGTACTGAAGTAAATGAAATTCCTTTTAAAAACCATAAAATTTTCCATTTTGGTACAATTTCAATGCTGCAGAACCCAGTGAAGCAATCAACATTAACAGCTATACAATTTGCAAAAAAACATGGAATGATTGTGTCATTTGACCCCAATGTACGCCTGAGTCTATGGAAAGATGAAAAGCAATTACGAGACACAATCTTTTCTGTTCTGCCAGATGTCGATGTATTTAAGCTCTCGGATGAAGAATTAGCTTTTTTAACAGGGGAAGCGGACACGGCAATCATTGAGGACTGGATAAAAACCTACAATCTTAAGCTTGTATTCTTGACCAAGGGTGCAGAAGGAAGCATTGTGTTTACCAAAACAGGGTCAGTTGAGGTTTCTGCTTTGAAAGTGAAAACTGTTGATACGACTGGTGCGGGCGATGCCTTTGTTTCAGGGTTTCTTTATCAATTGAATCAAAGACAAGCCGACCTTGCTGATTTAACATTAGACGAAGCTAGGGAGATCGCAAAATTTGCTTCTGTTTCTGGTGGACTTGCAGCCTCGGAGAAGGGAGCGATGACAGCTCTACCCACTTTGTCAGCCGTGAACAAAATCATGACAGGAAATGGGAGTATAGAATGACTCAACAAGAATTACTAGCAAAGGCAGCTAAAAAAGTTACTGAAAATCAAAACAAGATTGAAAAAGATTCTAACCGGTTACAGTTTCATTTAATGCCACCGGTGGGGTTATTGAACGACCCTAATGGACTGATCCATTTTAATGGTGTATATCATGTGTTTTATCAGTGGAATCCTTTTGAAACTGCACATGGGGCAAAGTTCTGGGGACATTATACTTCATACGATTTAGTGAATTGGCAGGAACAACCACCCGCGCTTGCTCCAAGTGAATGGTATGAGAAAAATGGCTGTTATTCGGGTAGTGCCGTCGAGGCAGATGGGAAATTGATTTTGTTTTACACAGGAAACGTAAAAAACGAAAACAATGAACGAGAAACATATCAATGTATGGCAGTTTCAACCGATGGGATTCACTTTGAAAAAAAAGGTCCTGTTGTTTACTTGCCAGAAGGCTATACTGCTCATTTTCGTGATCCAAAAGTTTGGAAACAAAATGGGATTTGGTATATGGTACTGGGAGCGCAAACGGAGAGTGAAGATGGCCAAGTTGTTTTGTACGAATCCAATGACCTTGAAAATTGGAAATTCAAAGGCCCCATTGCTGGTGGAAATCTAAATGGATTAGGCAAATTTGGTTATATGTGGGAATGCCCGGACTTATTTAGATTGAGTGGGAAAGATGTTTTATTAATTTCTCCTCAGGGAATTGAAGCAGAAAAGCATCGTTATCAGAATTTGTTTCAGTCAGGTTATTTTGTCGGTAATTGGAATTCTGAAAAAAATGTGTATGAACATGGGGCATTCGTTGAACTTGATCATGGCTTTGATTTTTACGCACCGCAAACGTTCGAAGATGCACAAGGAAGACGTATAATGTATGCATGGATGGGTCTAACAGATGAACATGAAGCCTATCAGCCAACGATTAAGAACGGTTGGATTCATGGATTGACGCTGCCGCGGGAGTTAGCACTAAAAGGCAATAAACTTTATCAAAAACCTGTTGAGGAACTCAAGCAGTTGCGGAAATCAACAGATTTTAACGGTCAGGTTTCGCTTGAAAATGAAAAATGGTCGGATTTAACTGGATCGATAAGTGAACTTGCTATCGATATCCAACAATTAAATGTAAAGATGCTATCCATTACGATCCGCGACAATCTGAAGCTAATCTATCACCAGGATCAGGGCTTGTTGAACCTTGAAAGGAAAACGTTTAAGGACGGAACTCCGGAAACTCGCTCATGTGAACTTGCTAGTCTCCGCAAGCTGCATATCTTTATAGACACCAGTTCTGTTGAAGTGTTTCTGAATGATGGCGAAGAAGTGATGACAGCGAGGTTTTTTGCGGACCCTGCTGAACAGAAAATTTCTGTTTCCGCGAATGGGCAAGTGGAGATGTTTATTGAAAAATGGAGTCTTCAAGCCTTTCCTAAATAGTAGTTCTATATTTCAGACCTCAAGAATTATACATCTTGAGGTCTGTTTACTTTTAAGAGCTGAAAGTAAATGTTGATTCTTCCTCTTTTTTGTTCGGAAAAAGTAGAAAAGTGCCCGAAGTGACACTTACAAAGGATCGTTATTATGTGGTCATAGCCAAACTCGAAAGGGTAGCTGCTGTTGAACTGTATTTAAATGAACAACAGATGGTGGAACAAGCTCTTTAGAAACCAGTGCTTGTCCTTAGTATGTCTAAAACCAAGTTGGATAAGAACAGGAGCAGTAGAAGAAACAACAAAGTCCTCATAACCAGCAGAGATAGCGATAGGAGCAGTAGTAAAGCTTTTTTCTTTTTTGTTGAACATGGGTCAGGTTGCGAACGGTCCCATTATATCTCTATTTCAAAAGTCCTAGCTGCAAAGATACCAAGTTTTGTAAAATAGTTCCATTGAATGAATTTTCTGATATCTTTGTTTGTTTGATAGACAAAGATAGTAATTGCTTGCTAATATGTAATAAAAATATTTGTTTAACATTTATTATGCTACTTAGCGGGAGATTTAATTATTCTGATGGAATACTCAATCCCAAAAACTGTGTGAAGTATAGATTAAAATTGTTTTTTTGTTTCCCAATGGCAGCGCTTACTATACTTTGGTTTAGAAAAATTTTTAAAATATTTCGTTAATACTCCAATCACCAAACAAACCTAAGATAAACTAAATTTTGTCATTCAACTTCAATTCGTGGTAGCAACTTCGTCATACTAGACGAATTGTTATAAAAAGGTAGAGGAGAGGGGAGAAGATAATATTGACTAGCAAAGTGAGAAAGGTTTTAAGTTTATTTTTAGTGTTTACTTTGGTATGTGCCCTCATTCCATTTCGGGGTGTGCAGGCACAAGAGCAAAGCGCTAGCACCACAATCTATTGGGATGATGTCAGGCAAGAAATTGATGGCTTTGGTGCGTCAGGTGCTTTCCAGCAGGCTAAACATCTAATGGAATTCCCTGAAAAGGAGAGGCAAGAAATTCTTGACCTGTTGTTTTCAACTGATGAGGGAGCCGGCTTTTCCATTGTCCGTAATATGGTTGGCGACGGTGGTATTAATGAATGGGGGAACGAAATGGATGGTCCAACCCCAACAATTTGGCCAAAAGAGGATGGGCCTTTTGTTTGGACCGGAGATGAAGACCAGATATGGCTGATGAACCAAGCGAAAAACTATGGGGTCGAAAAATTTGTAAGTACCGTTTGGAGTCCTCCAGCATGGATGAAAACAAATAATAGTGTTATCAGAGGAGGAGAAGTGCGAGAAGACAAGTATCAGCAATACGCTGATTATCTTTCCGCATATATTCGAGGATACAAACAGCATCATGGAATTGACATTTACGGCATTTCTCTAGCGAATGAACCTGATTTTAATGCCTCCTATTCATCCTCTCGATGGACTGGAAAACAATTTAAGAAATTCATCAATGAAAATCTAACCCCTACATTTGAGGAAGATGGAATTAACTCAAAGGTTATTCTTGGTGAGGCGATGGCATTCAAAGAAGATCCACATATTGTTGTTCCAGTTTTAGAAGATGAGCAAGCCCGCGAACGAGTAGACATTGTCGCTGCACATGCGTATGGTGGCGATCGTGGATTGGGTGCAACGTTTCCAACAGTGAAGAAGTATGATAAAAAACTCTGGGAAACAGAAACCTCAAACTTAGGAACCAATGATCCTACTATTAAAGATGGATTGTATTGGGCAAAGCTTCTTCATCACCATATGACGGTTGCAGAAGCTAATGCATGGTTCTACTGGTGGTTTGTGTCCTTCAAATTGGATAAAGGTGAACCTCTTATTAACTTAGACATCGAAAATAAAGAATATCATCTCAATAAAAGGCTGTTTACAATCGGAAACTACAGTCGATTTATACGTCCTGGGTACAATCGAATCAACACACGTACTAATGGTGGTTCAGGGATCTATGTTTCTGCATATAAAAATGCTGAAACAGGGGAATATGCGATTGTTGCCATCAATGAAAATGATTCCTCTTCCAAGTTAAACCTAAATTTTGATGGATTTAATGCGACCATGGTAACAGATTCTGTTACATCATACAGAACGTCTGAAACAGAAAACTTAAAGCAGCTTGATGAACTAGCAGTAAAGAATGGAGAAGTGACAACAGAACTTGCGGCAAAGAGTGTCACTACATTCATTGGAAAAGCAAAGGACGTTTCAAGCTCAGTATTATCTCCAATCAAAGTAGATGAAGTCAATTCCATTAAGCAAGGTAGCAAGCTCCCAGTTAAAATGAAATTAGTGGATTCAGAAGGGACTTCGATAGTAGGTGCGGAAGCAAGACTATTTGTTGCAGAGATAGTTAATGGAGAAGTTAGATCTGAAGTGGAAGCGAAATCTCCGGGCAATGCAAATAAAGGGAATCTTTTCCGATATGATGAAAAAGCAGGATACTATATGTTCAATTTTGATTCAAAACCACATTCTAAAGGAAATTATCAGCTTCGCATCGATATTGGTGGACAAACAGTTAATAGTATTCAAGTAAAACTGAGGTAAATAATCGAGAAAAATAGAATAATTAGGAGGGCATGCAAGGAAATCATTGCATGCCCTTGTTAATAGGTTAGATACATTCAAATGATAAAGCAATTTTTATCAACTTTTAAAAAAGGGTAGGTGTAAAGGCTCTTTTTAAATGGAAAGCCTGTTTACCAACTGGCTAAAGAGGCTTCTCTCACATTGTTCCATATTATTCCATATCTTCTGTCACAACTTGTCCATGGATGTGAGATTTTGGAGCTTTGTCTAAGTGAACCGTTTCTTTCTGTTCTTTTTCCATTTCATATGAATTTTGTTTAAATTGCTTTTGCTCTTGTTGGTTTTTGTTGTAAGTCATGTTCCACCTCCATATATACTATTTGGGTATGCTAGGTTGTTTATACATGAGTTCGTTAAGTGAGGAGGCTTGTTAATTTCATTTATTCACTTAGTCGCTATCACACTACATTCCTTTTTTTATAACCATTACATAATTTCGGTTCTACTGGATAAAACTGATAAAGGGTTTTTCCAAAGTTATGGAGGTTTATAAAAATGGAAGAAAGTAGAAATCAAAACAACAAATTAGGGACTGGTGAGAGCCAAGATTCGCTAACGAATCGTCAGGGTCATCCTGTCACAGATAACCAAAATATCCGTACTGTTGGAAATCGTGGTCCGTCGACTCTTGAAAATTATGATTTCCTCGAAAAAATGTCTCATTTTGATCGTGAACGTGTACCGGAGCGTGTCGTACATGCTCGTGGCGCTGGAGCACATGGCTATTTTGAATCCTATGGAACAGTTGGTGATGAGCCAGTTTCCAAGTATACACGTGCTAAGCTTTTCCAGGAAAAAGGGAAGCGAACACCTGTGTTTGTCCGTTTCTCAACAGTTGCAGGAGCAATGGAATCTCCGGAAACAGCACGCGACCCACGTGGGTTTGCAGTGAAATTTTATACCGAGGATGGAAACTGGGATCTTGTTGGCAATAACCTAAAGATTTTCTTTATTCGTGATGCAATGAAATTTCCTGATATGATCCACGCGTTTAAGCCGGATCCTGTTTCAAATGTTAGCGACCCTGAGCGGATGTTTGATTTTTTAGCAAAAACTCCTGAAGCAACACATATGGTAACCTTCTTATTCTCTCCCTGGGGAATTCCGGCAAATTATCGCCAAATGCAAGGTTCCGGGGTTAACACCTACAAATGGGTGAACAGTGAAGGGAAGGCTGTGCTTGTTAAGTATCACTGGGAACCGTTGAATCAAGGAATTAAAAATTTAACCCAAAAAGAAGCCGAAGCGATTCAAGCGAAAAATGTTAGTCATTCAACCCAAGATTTGTATGAAGCAATTGAGCGCGGTGACTACCCAGAATGGGAGTTTTGCGTCCAAATCATGGAGGATGGGGAGCATCCTGAGCTTGATTTTGATCCACTGGATGATACAAAACTATGGCCAACTGACAAATTCCCATTCTTAAAAGTAGGAAAGATGGTATTAAATAAAAACCCAGAGAATTATTTTAATGAAGTGGAACAAGCAGCGTTTGGTACAGGTGTATTGGTGGACGGTCTTGACTTTTCTGATGATAAAATGCTGCAAGGTCGAACATTCTCTTACTCTGATACACAACGTCACCGTGTAGGCACAAACTACTTACAGTTGCCAATCAACGCCCCGAAAAAACGTGTTGCTACAAATCAGCGTGGCGGTCAAATGTCTTATTTTGTGGATACAGCACCAGGTAAAAATCCACATGTTAACTATGAACCATCTACGCGTAACGGGTTAACAGAAGCAGAACAGGTTGGCAAGGTCCATGAGCCAGAATATAACGCGAAATTGGTTCGTGAAAAAATTGATCGTACCAATGATTTTGGCCAAGCTGGTGATACGTATCGGAATTTAGAGGATTGGGAAAAAGATGAGTTGATCAGCAATTTGGTTGATGCATTGAAAGTCTGTAACGCCGAGATTCGGAAGAATATGATTGAATATTTTACAAAGGCAGACGAGGACTATGGTCGTCGTGTAAAAGAAGGCGTGGAGCAAGCAATGGCAATGATGAAAGACAAAGATCATACAGCTTCTGCCGCCGCAGACGAGGCAAGTGATGCGGCGAAAAATATGGGGAAAGAAGCAGATCCATATTAAGTTTGGGCGGATGAAAATTCCTTATAAAGTATTAACAAGAAGGTGAACAGACTTACTTACTGTTCGCCTTCTTTGTTGAAAACTTTGTGGAACATCATTTCTGTGAAACAAGAGAATTCGGGGCGTCCCTGTGACTCTAAAAGGAAAATATCAAAAAGTGATGCTTGCTTTTTTCTGATTGGGTCAGATATAATGAATTTTCACTAATAATGATAATCATTATCAATTAACCGAGAAATTAACAGACGTTAAGAGGATGAGTATGAAACTATGGATGTTAAGTATTGCTGCCATCGTCCAGTCTATTGTATCTTTATTTATCGGTGCGATTGATATTGGGATAACGGACTTATTCGATTGGGAGTCGGATAAGACACAAATTTTCTTGATTAGCCGCTTGCCGCGTTTATTGGCGATTATTTTGGCAGGGGCAGGAATGAGTATTGCCGGTTTAATCATGCAGTCTTTAAGTCGAAACAAATTTGCCTCACCGACACAACGGGTACATTGGATGCTGCGAAACTAGGAATCTTAATTTCAATGTTGGTGTTTACAAAGGTCACCTATATGCAGCAAATTGTTTTTAGCTTCGCGTTTGCGTTACTAGGAACCTTTGTTTTTATGCAAATCCTAGACCGGATCAAGTTTAAAGATGTTATTTTTGTTCCATTAATCGGGATTATGTACGGAAATATTTTATCATCCATTACGACGTTTTTTGCGTACGAATCCGATTTAATCCAAAACATCTCTGCATGGTTAATGGGAAGTTTCACATTAATTATGTCTGGTCGTTATGAATTATTGTACATAAGTATTCCTGTCGTCATATTAGCTTATTTATATGCTAATAAATTTACCGTTGCTGGAATGGGTGAGGATTTCACAAAGAATTTAGGTTTAAGCTATAAACTTGTCCTCAACATTGGCCTTGTTCTCGCATCAATCATTTCAACTACTGGGTCTTAACAGTCGGAATCATTCCATTTTTAGATTGATTGTACCGAATATTGTTTCCATCTATTTAGGGGACAATTTGCGTAAAATCATCCCGCACACCGCCCTTTTAGGTGTGGTATTTCTATTAATCTGTGATATTATCGGGCGCATTGTGATCCATCCACATGAAATCCCTGTTAACATTACTGTCGCGGTTATCGGTAGTGCGATCTTCTTAATTTTGTTATTTATGGGGAGAGCATATGCGAAGTAACAGGGCGAAGTTGATTGTGTTGGGAATTGTCGCCATCATCAGCATTGTACTATATGCTTTCTATGATATAAAAGGTGGATTTGACTATGCGTTTCCTAAACGTTTAGTTCGAATTGGTGCAATGGTAGTAACTGGAATTGCGATTGCATATTCGACTGTTGTATTCCGAACCATTACCCATAATCGGATTTTAACTCCTTCGGTAATGGGGATTGATTCGATGTATGAGGTTGTTCAAACATTTATCTACTTCTTTGCTGGTTCAATGTCGATATGGATTCTTAATAAATATTTGAATTTTGGGCTAGCAATTGGAGCGATGGTTCTTTTTGCTCTACTGCTATATCGGTTTTTATTCCGTGCAGATAAGCATCCAATTTATTTTTTGCTTATTATTGGTTTGATATTAGGAACACTGCTAGGTAGCTTTGTCACGTTTTTACAAGTCTTGATCAGTCCTACGGAATATTTGAGTTTGCAAACCCTTTTGTTCGCAAGCTTCATCAATGTCAAAGCAGATTTGTTGTATATTGCGCTAGCAATTTTGGGGATAAGCTTTATTTATGGTTATTTCATTATTGATTAGTTAGATGTTATGTCACTTGGTCGGGAAAATGTTATGAATCTAGGTATCAACTACGACCGTATGGTTATGAATATTTTAATTTTATCAGCGGTGTTGTTTGCAACATCCACGGCACTCGTGGGTCCGATTACATCCCTAAGTTTAATTGTATCCAATCTTGCTTACCAATATATCAATACCCATAGGCCTTCTTTGTTAATTGTCGGGGCTAGCTTGATTAGTATTATAGCTTTAGTGGGTGGCCAATTCCTTGTTGAGCATATTTTTGAGCTGCGGACAACATTAAGTGTTATCATTAACTTTATCGGTGGGTTGTACTTTATTTACTTATTACTAAAAGAAAGTAGGGCAGCAGGATGATTGAAATCAAAGGCTTAACGAAACGATTTGGGAAAAAACCTGTTGTGGAAGATGTATCGGTTACGATTGAACCGAGAACGATTACGTCGTTTATCGGGCCAAATGGGGCCGGGAAGTCTACGCTTCTTTCAATGGTGAGTCGTTTATTGGAGGCAGACACTGGGGAAGTATTAGTAGACCGTAACGATGTGAAAAAATGGAAGTCAAACGAATTTGCTAAACGTGTCTCCATTTTAAAACAATCAAATCATATGAATGTTCGGCTAACGGTACGTGAACTCGTTTCATTTGGCCGTTACCCATATAGCAAAGGTCGTCTTACGCAAGAAGATCGAAAGTTTGTTGATCAAGCACTAGAGTACATGAATTTAACCGAGATGCAGGATAAATTTTTGGATGAACTATCTGGTGGTCAAAAGCAGCGCGCGTTTATTGCGATGGTCATTGCTCAAGATACGGAATATATCCTCCTAGATGAGCCGTTAAATAATTTAGACATGAAGCATTCGGTACAAATTATGAAAATACTGCGCCAACTTGTCGATGAGTTGGGCAAGACTGTTGTCATAGTTTTGCATGATATTAATTTTGCCTCTTTCTATTCTGACCGCATTGTCGCGTTGAAAGACGGAAAATTGGTGAAAAATGGACCGACCCACGAAGTGATTCGGTCTGATTCCTTACGAGAAATCTATGAAATGGATATCCCTGTACAAGAACAAGATGGATGCCGCCTTTGTGTCTATTTTAATTCTTGTTCAGCAACAGCGAACTGATTGGTGATTATAGCCTAGGGGAAGCGAAGTGAAAAGCTTTGTTTTCTCTAGGCTATTTTTATTATAAAATTCGAAATTGTTTCCAAAAAGTGTTAGCAGAAAAATTTTCTCGTCCTATAATGAGAATGGTTATCGATGATAATGATTATCATCCCCATTAAAAGTGCGAAAAATAGTAACATTTTGAAGGAGAGAAAAGGAAAATGAAAAAATGGAAAATTGCAAGTGCATTCCTAGCTTTATCATTGATGCTAGCAGGTTGTGGCTCTGACGAGGAAGCTCCTACAAAGAAGAAACGAACGTATCTGAGACGCAAAATATTGAAAGTGAAACAGAAACGAGTGAACAAGCTGCCGTTTATCCGATGACAGTTTCGTCAACGGTTGCTTCTACAGAAAATGAGGAAAAAGGAAAGATTTTTTTTGAAGATGTCACATTCGAAACAATGCCCGAAAAAATTGCCGTGTTTGATTATGGCTTTTTAGACACATTAGATGCATTAGGTGTTGAGGGAGTAGTTGGGGTTGCCCAAGACTCTAGGTTGCCGAGTCACCTAGAAAGTTATGCATATGACGATTATACGAATGTCGGAACATTAAAGAGCCCGCTGCTTGAAGATCTTGCCGAGCTTGATCCTGATGTTATCTTCATTTCAGGACGCCAATCAACTTTTTATGAAGAATTAAAGGAAATTGCTCCTGTCGTATTCGTTGGTACAACATCAGAAGACTACTGGAACACATTCTTAGCTTCAGTAGACGTTGCAACTAAAATGTTCGGTAAGGAGGCTGAAGCAGAAAAATATCTTGCTAAATTCGATACATTTTGAAGAAATTCAAGCTTTAGCTGGTAATTATGAAACTTCATTAGTTACGATGTACAACGAAGGCAATTTATCTGGATTTGGACCAAAGTCCCGTTTCGGTTATATTTATGACTTATATGGATTCCAAACGGTTACAGGAGATATAGTAGATTCTACACGACACAGATCTAACTTTGGTTTTTTGAAGCAATTTTAGAATATAATCCAGAAGTTTTATTTGTAATTGACCGTACTGCAGCAACTGGCGGGGCGTCAAATATAGCAAAAGATATGGAAAATGACATCATTAAACAAACTTAAGCTTACAAAAGTAGCCGTATCGTATATTTAGATGGTGCACTTTGGTACTTAGGTGGTAGCGGATTACAATCCGAGTTAGCGAAAATTGAAGAAATACTAGCTGAATTAAAATAATGGTTGATTAAGTAGAGGAATACCCCCCTTTGGATTCTCTATTTTAATCCTAGATGAAAAAGTTGGCTTCTGAAATAGAGGAGTCAACTTTTTTTGACTGTTAATGTTGAAAAGGATGGATAAAATAGAAGATAAAACTGTAGAAAGGAGCTTCTGATGAAACAGCCGTTTGACTATAATTCAATACTATATAATGAAGCAATATTTTATTTAGAACAAAAATGGCAGCGATCACTTAATGATCACGAAAAACAAATTCTGATTGAAGGCTACAAGTTCGGCAGGTTGGTTGAGACTGAAAACCATTGCCAAATAGGTTTCTCCGAGTAGGGGGACCTATTTTTTTAGGTTAAAACGTTAAAAGAAAATTTTTTATGAATTAGAGATACCTTCTGAACTCGTGTGTATAATGTAGAAGTGCTAATATTTTCCATGAAAATAAGGAAGGGAGAGAAGTTATGAACAATTCGCCAATCACGGGTAAGGATCGCATCATGACAATCGACATCATACGAGGCTTCGCATTGTTTGGGATTTTTTTAGTGAATATGCCTGCGTTTCATTCTCCAATATTTATGAAATCCCGTTATGGGCAGGGTATGGAATACTCTGGTGTTGATTACTGGCTAGATGTGTTATTTGCGTTATTTGTTGAAATGAAATTTTTTACGATTTTCTCGTTTTTATTTGGCCTAGGCTTTTATATTTTTATGAACCGTTCTGAAGAAAAAGGGCTCAAATGTAAAGCACTCTATCTTCGCAGGATATTTGCTTTGTTGTTGTTTGGTTTAATTCACGTTGTTGCTCTCTGGTTCGGCGATATATTGCACACATATGCTGTAGCTGGTGTGTTTCTATTATTCTTTTATAATAGGAAATTGAAAACCATCCTTATCTGGGCGTTTAGTTTGTTGGTTGTATTGAATCTGTTATTTGCACTAAATTTATTCATTCCTCGTGAGATTATCACAGAAATGGAGGAATCAACTGCAGGAGGATTTGCAGGGAGTCTGGAGAAGTATGTTGAAGTATATCAGCAAGCAGGGTATTTAGAGTGGGTGTCTTATCGTCTAGGAACAGAAGTAGGCTTCGTTGCAGTGAATTTGATCCCAGCATCCATTCCGGTATTTGCCATGTTTCTCTGCGGTTTAGCAGCAGGGAAAGCAGGTTTGTTTCATCATGTAAGCAGTCATTTGGCGTTTATAAAAAGAATTAGGTTGATCACCCTATTGATAAGCATTCCGCTTATCGCTGTGCTCGCACTATTGAAAATGGATATTCTCGATTTCGGAGTTAAGCAACTTTATGCAGTTCAACTGTTTAAGAGTTTAACAGGAACATCACTATGCTTTTTATATATAAGTGTATTGACTTTAATGCTCCAAAAAGAAACTTGGCAGAAAAGATTACGCTCGCTCGGCTACGCAGGGCAAATGGCGTTGACCAATTACTTAATGCAAACCATTGTTTCAATTGTCTTCTTTGTTGGATTTGGTTTTTATGGAAATGTCAGTTTGTTAACGGGAAGTATTCTCTGTATTTTAATCTTTGCTTTGCAAATGCTGTATAGCACATACTGGCTAAAGCATTACCGCTTCGGCCCATTTGAATGGCTGTGGCGCTCCATTACCTATATGAGATTTCAACAATTGAAACAACCCGAAGAAGTGCCTCTAAATCAGAATCAAAACACACCGATATAAGGGAAAGTCACAGTGACGCCCCGAAATTTGTCGAATGGGAGGTTAGAAGTGGAATCCGTTTATTGGTTAGTGATTCTTTTTGCCTTGATGTACGAACCGATTTTTGGCTATTTTGATTTTCAGAGGTTCAAAAAAGAAGTGAAAAATAATACAAATGCGAGGATTCAGTACTATCTCAATTGTTTGGTTAGCCTTTGGGTACCGACGCTGTTTATATTTCTAATAGTAGCCTTTACGGACCTTACATTTGCGAAAATTGGGGTCAAACTTCCGATAATAAACATCGAAACATTCGGACCAGTGATTACCTATATGGTGATTGCCTTGGCTCTCATATATTTCTTTGGTATTCTCTATTATCGGATTGGATATGCATATAGCGAAAAAATTCGAGCAAAATTAGCCGATGCAAAAGAAAAGGAAATAAAAACCGCCCCGTTCTTTATCATCCTACCGGAAACGGTCAAAGAAAAACGCTTATGGAATTATGTCTCGCTGACAGCAGGAATCACAGAGGAAGTAATTTATCGCGGATTTCTTGTTTTTGCGGTGTCGTTTTTATTTCCGGAACAATCCATTTGGCTGGTGATTTTTTTCGCATCTTTCTTATTTGGTCTCGCTCATACTTATCAAGGGGTTATGGGTGTTGTCAGAACAACTATCGTTGGACTATTCTTTTCAATCTTATATATCGGTTTAGGTTCCATTTTACCTCTTATCATCCTTCATTTTTTGGTTGATTATATTGCTAAGTTTGGGGGAGAAGAAACAGGATAACCTTTGAGTAAGGAAGGCGCTTGAATGTCAAGCGTTTTTTTGTGGAATAAGATTATTCTTTTGGTTATAAGCCCTTAAAATTCAATCAGGCTATACGTGACGAGCACCCAGTGTGGGATGAAGAAAAGCCCACTGTATAAAGTAACACTTTTAATAAAGAGGAAGCAATCGAATTCTATAATTTCACAATGTGCTAAATTCACAAATAAAAATGTTTTTTGTGCTCGTACATTTTCATGAAATTCCTTTGTTCTGACTCGTCGTGTTACTTTGAAAAGGGATTAATGTGAAAAAAAGTAGAAAACTCACCAGTTTTGGTGAGTCTTTTTATTCGTCTAATTATTGTTTAAAACGCTCATTATTCTGTCGGGCAAATGCACCGCCTTCCCGAAGAGTTTCAGCTAATGCGCGTTCAGCAAGCATTTCCATACTCATTTCTTCATTATATTGTGGTTTAGGAGATGTGTTTTTCTGCTCATATTGAGAATTTTTCTTTTCTGTCACAACCATTCCTCCTTTCTCTTGTTAGTATGTTCTTTTTAAGTAAAATAAACAAAAACAATTACAGGATAAGTCGATATGGTTTCTATATATTTTTTAGCCATTGTACTCTACATTCTTAACGATCAAAAAGGATCAAAAATAAAGAAAAAGAGGACTCTGTACGTTTGTAGCGAAACATTAGCACAAAGTGATTATTCTTTAATCTTGATTTTCTGATTTTTAAATGACCCCGAATGTTCTAGCGTGATATGTGTTTCAATTGACTTAATACTGTCTTCTCGGAGTAGGATATCTTGATCTTTCAACCTTTTCCAATTATGATTATATCTCCGGTATAGTTGATGTTCCAAGTTTAAAAAATCGATATCATGTTCTAAACCTAATTGGTATAATTGCCTCACTTCAGAAATGATTCCATCTTTAACGAATGCTTCCATGGCATCCACATTGATTGTTTTGTTTTTCATGCGATTACTTACAACCCCGTTAGCCAGGTAAAGTATGGTAAAGCGAAAGTTACCATCTTGTCTTTCGGGATTGATTTTTACGACCTGTTCTTCAAGGACCGTAATAAATTCAGGGGCTTTTTCGCTCGGCAAAAGGAGGGAAGCACGGACTGTTTCTGGCGTTAACCATCTCATCCCTTTTAATTTCTCATAGGGAAAATAACCTTTGTATTTTTGGTTTGCTAGAAAAAAAGCTCCATCAATTGTTAATTTTGCTTCCTTTTCTTTGTTTTTCTTCCACTGTGTGTCATCAATTGTCAGTGAAGGAATATAAGTTGTGCGCGCTGGGTCAAAAAACTCTCTAGCAAATTGGTTTAACTTTACTGGCTTGATAGTAGAACTTTGTTCGTATGAACTTTCTGGACTATGAAGAATCGTATTTAATGAGCTTTGATTAAAAAATCCAGTGGTTGAAAGGATATCGGTCATTTGATTTTTTGTCGCAAAAATCCATGGAGTTGATCTAAACTCGTAATAACGCGTCAAGCCATCAAAAATACTGCCCATTCCTTTTTCTAGCGCAGCTTCGCTTAAAACAATTGAAGTGACATGTGCCCAGAGAATGCGTTCTTGCGCGGTATGATAAGCTTTAAAAAAAGCATCAATAAACGTCTTCCCACTTGTCTCAGAAACATAAACGTCAGCGGGCCCTTTTTCACCACCTTCGCTTTTTGCAACTGAAGTTAATCCTAACATTTGAATATACACATAATATTCTCCATCTCGATAATCGACGCCGATGGCGGTAGCGAAGTTTTGATTTTCAATTTCACCGATGTCATGTTCACAAGCTGTAACAAAGAGGAGACAAAGAAAAAGAATAACCGAACAAGAAATGACTGATTTTCGTTTCATACTATTTTCTCCGCTTCTGAATGAATGAGATCCCAAACTTTTTCCGATCAAATGGATTCACAAATAAAGCTGCTAAATATTCTTTAATGGTTAACGAGGCAATAGGTTCAAGGTAAGCTACTTTAAATGACTCCAGATTGGATAAATAAATAAGAATACTAAAGAATCCGATAAAAAGCCCATACACACCTAAAAAAATAGCTAGTAATAAGGTATAGAGACGGAGAATACTTACAGTTCCAACCAATGATTGATTTACTAGCGTATAGCTCGCAACGGCTGTTAGTGCAATGATAACAATCATCGTTGGAGAGGCAAGACCAGCACGAATCGCCGCATCACCAATAATGATACCGCCGACAATTGAGACAGTTTGGCCAACAACGGTCGGCATTCGAACTCCCGCTTCTCTAAGTAACTCAAACAGCCCAAGAATAAAAATCGCTTCAAGTCCAATTGGTAATGGCAAACCTTCACGCGAAACAACAACGGTGGCCAATAAAGCAAACGGGAGTTGGTCAATATTCACAGAAGCCAACGACACCCAAAATCCCGGAAGGAAAATTGAAACCACTAAGCCGACAATTCGAATACATCGACCAAACAAAACAAAGTAATAAGGGAAATGAACATCCTCTGGGGATTTTATTAACTCAAATACATTGATTGGCCCAATTAATACGGAAGGAGATCCATTCACAATTAAAATAAATCTTCCACGCAACATCGATTCGATAACATAATCCGATCGGGTAACATAATCAAATAAGGGAAACAAAGAAAATGAGCGATCGGACAGCCATTGTTCTAATTGCCCACTGCTGACAACACTTTCACCGTTAAAGTCTTTAAGTCGCTTTCTAACTTCACTAATGATATCCTTATTGGCTTTATCATTTAAGTAGAGTAAGGATACCTGTGTTTTACTCAGTGAACCCATGTTAAAAGACTCGCAATAAAGCTGCTCCGTCTTCATTCTTTTCCGAATCAAAGAGATATTTACATACATTTCTTCTGTAAAACTGTCTTTCGGGCCTTTAATCGAAACTTCTGTCGTTGATTCTTGCGGATTTCGTTGTGGTACTTTGCTAATATCAAACACATGAAAGAACGGTGTTCCTTCCCGAAATATAATTAAGGATCCTGAAAATACAAGATTCAACATATCTTGCATGTTATGAATATGCTGAACAGGTGGAAGTACTTCAGAATGTCTTCGTGGTTCATTCTTACTGATACTTAAAAGAATCCGGTTAAAATACTCATTTAACTGCGTTGAATCAAGCATTCCTTTGCAATAAAAAGCTTGGAGATTATCGTCTTTTTCAATTGGAATAAATTCAATATCTGCATAGTGTTGAAAGAAATTTTTTATTTCATCGCAGGTTAATATTCCTTTTGCTAAAAAATGATTGTATTGTTTTGTGTTCATATGTTTTGGGTTCCCTTCTTCATTGGCAGGTAGCTAATAATCAATAATACTAACGAAACCAACACGGCAAAAATGAAAGCAGCTGGATAAAAGAATTTACCGACCATTGTTTGCACCCACATGTCACTTAAAGGGATTAATGTTAGTAATCCTAAAAGTAGTGAAGCGACGGCAAACACATGCTTTTTTTTAGAAGCTGGCAAATGTCCTTTTGCAATATTTGCTAGTAAGTATAGGCCCAATGAAACTCGGATAATCTCGCCACTTAGTAACTGGAATACCGCCAAAAAGTCAACATGGGAAATGTATTCTCCCAAAGTAATGAGTCGCCACTGTTCAAATGCCGGGAACCGCATATCAGCCGCAATTGCAGGACCAAATGAAGACAATGTTCCCATGGTAGGTCCAAGAATCAAGCCAACTAAAATGGAAATGAGTAAGAAAAGGTTGCCTAGCGTAAATGTTTTTTTAAAGTGATGCTGAAGAAGCAAAAGTACAAGCAAATCTGCGCTTCCACCAAGAATAATAATGGTCCCTTTGACAATAGGGGAATAGCCATCAACAAGGACAGGGAAAAGATAGGAATAGTCTTTTTCAGGAAAGGTAAACCATGCAACAAACAACCCAAGCATCCAAACAATCGGCAATAAAATTGCAGAAACATAGACAATTGATTTTAAACCACTATAAGCTGACCACGCACTAATTAGCAGGAACGGCAGCATGACAACAAAAGATGGGGTTCGAGGTAGAAAATAAATATTAACGGATTGAACTAAATCATAAAAGGAAATTGCACTAATTGCGAAAACGTAAGACGCAAGCATCACAATTACAAAGCGAGAAATTACAATTCCTGCACGTGCTTCGATCCAGTTAGATAGAGAGTGGTGCTGTTGATTCTTATTCATAATTAAATAAAGGACAAAACCCCAAAACAGTAAAAATGCATAAGCAACCAAAACGCAGATCCATGCATCCCGTTTTCCAGTTGTTAGGAGGTGAGGAAGGATAAGTACATGATTAGAAATACCTATAAAAAGAATAAGTACAAAAAATAACTGAACACGAGAAAATTGCACGCAAACACCACCAAATAAATTCCGTTGCTGTTAGGTTTTGTTGGGCATGGAAAAATATACACATCGTTTCAATGGATACATCCTTTTCTTTTATTAGAAAAGGATATATGTAGTATGTGAAAGAAAATACTTTTTTCCTTAACCTGGCTATACTTTTTAGTTTCACAAATATGACAATTCCTCCGGCTGATACATACAGGTAAAAGAAAAATTATCTAGAAATAATAATAGCTATGAAATTGCTTGAAGGAGGAAAACAGGTGAAAAAAGTATTTAGAAGGATTGGTACTCTAATTACTACATTGTTTCTTCTTATTGTAATGGCAGTAATTGTGGACATTTCAAACGATGATGACACAGATGTCACTTCCGAAAGTATGGGGGAACAAACAGTGGAGAATACAACAATTCCAATTGAAGAAAAGCAGCAGCAAGAAACCGAAGAGCAAGTTGAAGAGTCTAGTTCGGCAGAGGAGGAGGAAGTTGTAGAAGAGCCTAAGGCAAAGTCTGAAGAAAAACATCTAGAAACAATAGTATTTACAAATAAGATAGGCGAATTAGAAGCGGAAGAAGTTGCTAAGAAGGTGAAAGAAAGAGCAGAGGCTGATTGGGGAAGTGATTATGAGATGGTAAAATATCAAATGGAGAATCAAACAGCGGCTTATCAACATCTACTAAGCTTAGAGATTGATGAAGAGCACGAAGAAGTCTTATTAACAGACGCCTACCAAGAGTGGATTGGAGAATTTGACTTTGAAATGATTGAATACCAGTATGATAATCAAATGGCAGCTTATGAATGGGTACAAAATCTTAATATCGATACAGATGTAAAAAAAGAAGTGTTGAAGAATGCCCAGACCAATTGGGGAAGTGACTATGAAATGGTGAAATATGAATATGAAAACCAAATGAAGGCATATGGAGAATTATGATTTTTAAGAGTTAGAAACTTGATTCAAAGAATGAAAAAAAGACCTCACCGATACAACAATAAGTGAGGTCTATCTTTTTTACCTTATACTCCTGGGAACCAACCTGGAGTATGAATAATCGCATTCCATAATGGATCTGGAATGACTAATTCGTCTTGTTTGTTTTTGTTTATTTCAGTTATAATTTCCTTTTCTTTGCCTTCAGCGACTTTTTGGACCCAATCGGGATCAATAATGAGTTCGCGCCCAATTGCGAGTAGAGGGACACCTGTTTCAAATGCCTTGCGTGCATCTTCAGCTGTGTATATGGAACCAACACCAATCAATGGAACGCGGTTATTAATTTTTTCAAGAAGATGTTCGATTCGAGTTTTATTGAGATTCTCAACACCTCTTCTAGGTTTGGAGAAGAAATCATTTAAAGACACATGTAGATAAGCTAGGTTTTTATCGGCTAATCTATCTACTAATTGTAAGGTATCTCCCATCGTAATTCCTGGTGTTTCTGGCTCTTCGGGGGAGAATCTATATCCAACAATAAAGGATGATGATGCATGTTCTTTAACCACTTTTTGAACCTCGTCAACGACAGCAAGTGGAAATGTCATTCGTTTTTCTAAACTTCCTCCAAAGCGATCCTCACGACGATTAGAATGTGGGGAGAAAAATTGCTGAATCAAATAGCCATTTGCTCCATGAATTTCCACACCATCATATCCGGCTTCAATCGCACGGCGAGTCGTTTCTCCAAACGCTTTAATCATGTCTTCTACTTCAGCTTCTGTTAATGGTCGTGGTATGACATTCGGTTCTTCGGTTGAAACTCCGCCACTTTCAGCAGGCACATCACTAGCACTGACAAGTTCTCCGTTTGGAACTAGGTTTGGCGGGCACATTCTACCACCATGGAAAATTTGCAGTATTGCTTTTGCGCCTTGTTCTTTTATTGCACTAGCCAAGCGCTTTAAACTCGGAATCATGTCGTCATTGTCACCGGCAAATTCCCCAGGGAACCCTTTTCCATTTGGTGTGACATATGTACAAGCAGTGATGACCATACTAACACCACTTGAACGGCGAGCATAATAATTAACTTCAGCATCTGACACGGAACCATCTGAATTAGATGAAAAATTAGTCATCGGAGCCATTACAATGCGATTTTTTAATTCAACGCCATTGGGAAGCGTAAAGCTGGTAAGCAATAATTGATTATGTTGAGTCATATATACGTTTCCTCCAAATTCTTATAAATCACAGGAGAAATGGGTGAAACCATTTCCCTTTATTAACTTTAACAATTCATCTTCATCTTATGAAATCATCTGCTTGAGTCAATTTTTTAAAATATCAGCTTTGATGAAGAGAGTTACTTACACATTGTGCTAAATTCAAATAAGAAAGTGCAAAAAAACTCGCTCATCATGGATGCTTCATACTTTTATAAACTCCCGTTCCAGCAGTTAAGAAAGACAAATAGCGTGTTTTACGAAGAGATTGACACAAAAATCGTTTGAAAAGGCAAGTGCCTAAACAACTATTGCGTAACTTACATATGATTCAATAACTGCTACTATTTTACAATTGTGGCAGTTCGTATAATGAAGAATAGGGAACCCCTTTTCAACAAGAGCCCATTTTGAAATGAAATGGGCATTTGCCATTTCGAAATGGACGGAATTTCATATAGTAATAACAAAGAAATAAGGAGGTGTTGTTAAATGAGTGGTGGATACGCAGGAGGAGGCTTTGCCTTAATTGTCGTACTATTTATCCTCCTTATTATTGTTGGATCAGCTTACGTTGGCTTCGGTTACTAAAACGAGACTAAACAAATAAAAAATTATTAGGAGGGTGTTATAATGGGCTTCGGATATGGTCCTGGTTTCGGCTGCGGTGGTTACGGCTATGGTCGTGGATTTGGCTACGGCGGTGGCTTTGCGCTAATCGTTGTATTGTTCATCCTTTTAATCATCATCGGTGCAGCTTGGCTGTAAACAATTAAAGCATAGAGAAGTTTCCTAAACAAATCCCGGAACCATAATAAATGGATTCGGGATTTGTTATTTTGAAATTGGCGATAAATCGCTTGTTTATCGTTTTTTTGCTGGAGTTTTAAATAAAGATAGAAAATTCCTCGCGAATAAATTGAATAGGTGGGAGTGGGAACCGCGGTGGGATTTTTGATAAAAGCGTTAAAAGAATAGGTTAACTAGTTTGTCTTGTAAAATTAATAGGAGCAGCCGCGTGAAATCAAACCGTCTATAGGATAGAAAGAAGACCGGGGAAAAAGTCTAACCAACCAACGTTTGTATGACAGACAGAAAGCAGAGTTCCCGCGAGAAAACGGTCTCCTAACTAGGGTTTGAAAGACAGAAAGCAGAGTTCCCGCGAAGAAACAGTCTCCCAACCAACGCTTGAAAGTCAGAATAAAACGCTAGCGAACAATACTACTTATAATAAGTATTTCTTTTGTTCCCCATCATGTTATAGTCTTTTTGCAAAACCCGGTTGATTGTTTTTATAGATAGTTCTGAATTACACCATTCGTAGGCACTTTGTGTCGTAATTTTATGGTCGGGGAATAGTAGTTTTAATTCTTGTACATTCCGAAAAACCGCTTCTTGAATTTTTTCTTGGCCCCCACAAACCTCTCAAACAATATAACTTTACCTTAATACTGAAGGATTTACATAATTTGCAATAAATGCCTTTTTGTAATTGCTTATATTCGTATTCCGGTAAGAGTGAATAAGGATTCTTATGTTGATGTAGTGCAAATAATGTTTGAGCAAGCTTTTTGTGTCCATCATTTAATTTAGAGGGTGCTTTATTTAACTCAGCCACGAAACGTGAGACTTGGGTTGGGAAAACAATTGGTAAATCTTTGGGGGCTTGATACAAAGTGAATACTGGATTGATAAAAATAATGGAAGGATCAACAAGGTGATTTTGCTTGTGGATTTGAAAATTGACGGAATAACGTTGTACTCCTTATTAATTGATCTACTGGATTTTTGCGCTCATGGCCAGTCGTCAAAGAATATAGTTTGTTCGCTTCCATGAATTGTGCTTTGGGTAATAATCAACTTATCTAGTTGGATAAAAGAGTTATTCACTTCTAGTAGCATGTCGTAAAAATTAACTTTCTTGGTTTAAACCATCTACTAATCGATCAAACTTTACCTCGCCCTCGTAACCCTTTTCAAGATTAGTATAGAAAAACTTTTCCTTTTCACTTAACTTCATCCTGGTGTTTACACTCTGCATAATTAGTAAGTCTAAGGATTCACAACGGTCTTTTAGTAACATATGTCACTTCCTTTATTTATGTATAATCTAATCTTATAAAAATAGGTCTCTTAGAGTATGTAGTTATTACAATTAATATAAGAGTAATGGGCACGCAACCCATTACTCTATGCAAATCTAAAATATCCACAAACCTATCAGTGTCGACAGAATCAACCCGACCATTACTGGTACGAAACTTTTCCTTACGAGTTCCATGACGGGAACCTTGGCGAAACCGGCTACAGCGACGAGGGAAGACCAAGCGATTAAGGTTCCGCCTCCTACCCAAATTGAGCCCATTTGGCCGATGGCCGACAATGTTTCGGGGGCGACGCCAACACTGTTGCCTAAAGCGCCCGATAAAGAGCCTACTAGCGGTAGCCCTGAAAATCCGGAACCGTCTAATCCGGTGATGATCCCAATTAACAGGATGCCAAATCCCGAAATAAAAGCACTTTCTGGAATGAACTGTTGTCCTGCAACAACTAGATCAAATAAAAAAGTAGGCGAGTCACCTTCGGTGATACCGAGAATTCTACCTGAAAGTTCACCGCTTCCGATAAAGAAAAAACCGGCAATTGGGATGACAGGACCCATCGCTTTAAAAGCGAATAAGAAACCTTTAATGATATTGTTACTAACGTTATCAAGTGAAGTTCGAGGATTTTTAAACATGGAAGCAGCGATTAACAGTAGTGCCGAAGCTCCTCCAATTAACGCTGCACCAGTTCCCCCTTCAACCGATGGAATAATGTCAGAAAACTTCGCGAGAAACATGTAACCAATGATGATGAGAAACGTAAGCGGTACTAGGATTGCAAAGAGTAAACTGTATTTGCTTTTTTGAGTATCCAACGTTTCAGCTGTTTCATCCAGTTGTTCCTCTGACTGATCGAGTTTTTCCCAATTTGTTAGGTGCTCATTTGATGGTGGTAAAATTTGTTTCCTTAATGTCAAATAGGCAATGACGATTGCAACAATTCCGGTAATGATGGATAAAACAAACGCTCGGTCGGCGACAGCGCCAACACTAACTCCAGCTGCTGTTGCTGTTAGGGTTGGCGCAATTTGGATGACATAATCCGAAGAAAGCGCCATACCTTGACCTGCTAGGGAAATCGCAATCGCAGCCCCAACTGGGGGCAGACCAGCACGAATTGCCACTGGAATCAGCAAGGCACCCACTAATGGAACGGCTGGTGTTGGCCAAAAAAACAAGGAAATTGCGTAGGTAACGAAAATCAGTGTCCAAAACGAGATATGGCCATTTTTCATCACTCGTTGAAATGGGGTAATCATCTGTTTGTCTGTACCGAGAGATTTCAACGAATGTAATAAAGCAGTCATGATGGTGATAATGAGGAAAATATTGAATAACTCGCCTGCAGCAACTAAACTCGCATTAAAAATGGACTGCAATCCAGTGGTCAAAGACCCAGTGAAAATCCACCCAACTAAAAAAGTAACAATAATCGAGGGTACCACTACATTTTGCCTTAGCAGCATTGTTAGAATTATGATGCATGTTCCAATTAAATACATCCAATGTGCTGCTGTTAATTCCATTTATATAAACCCCCCAGAGAAACTAAACTAGCAAAAAATCTACCGTAAAACAGCATATGCTTTTAGCTGGGCGGAGGTGAATGACGAGAAAAGAAGGTGGGGAATAGCTTAGTATGTAAAAAAATAACGGAGAGGTAGAATAGGATTCCTTTTAAAAAAGAAAAACGATAGTAGTGGTAAGTGATTTCACACGAATAATTGATAGCAGAAACGAGTGTTGGTATGAAAAAAGTAACTTTTATTTCCTCATATCTAGTAATAATTGACAGAACAAAACACTTTGGACTTTATAAGCCAAAGCGTTTTGTTCTAGATTGTCCAAATAATAGGGAATTGTGGATAACGACAACACACAGTAGTAGAGAATGAATTTTATTCAGCTAGTATAAAGGCGTCCGTGATTCCTGCCTTTTTAACTTCTTCCAACCTACGCTCAGCATTTTCTCGATTCGAAAAAGCGCCTGCTTGGACTCGATACCATATGTCTCCTGAAACAGAAACGGTTTGGACAAAAGATTCAATTCGTTTTGAACGCAGAAAGTCAACACGGTCGTCCGCATTCACTTTTGCTTTGAAAGAGCCTGCAATGACTTTAAAGACCGTGTCATTTCCCGGATCGGTTCCTCCACTTTCTTTATGCTTCAAATTAAATGCTTTGGCGATGCCGTTAGCATGGGCTTGAGCCACTTTTTGACGCCAAGACGACTGTTTCATCAAAGCAGCATCTTGGGCGTTATCGATAAACCCATTTTCGGTTAATAGGGCATCCATACTTGACTCTCGCAAAACATGATAGTCTGCTTTTTTCTTGCCACGATTAGGTAATTGATTCAACTTGATTACCTCAGCATGAATGATATCCCGGTAACGGGCTGTTCGCGAAGAATTCGACAGGCTTGAATGAATATAGTCTTCATAACCCCTAGCTGTACGATTAAAAGCATTACAGTGAATTGATAAATAAAAGTCGGCACCCCAAGCATTTGCTTCATTTGTACGCTGATTAAGGCTTTTGGTGCTATCCCCTGTGCGACTCATCCTAATTTGAACATTTTCATATTGATTTGTAAGAATGGAGCGAATTCTTAACGCAATATCTAAAGTGATGTCTTTTTCCTGTAATCCATTTCCCTGTGCCCCTGAATCAGAACCACCATGTCCTGGGTCTAAATATATTTTCACCGTATCCCTCCATTTTCGGCTAAATTAAACACTTACCCTATATATATATGGCAAATTAATCATAATGGCTTGGACAGTTGCGCACTTTTATTAACTTACCTAGTTAATAAAAGATTTTAATTCAAAAAACAAAATGGTGTTTAATTCAATATTGGGAAACTTTTACATTAACATCAGGTCAATCTGGACTGAAATAGCAATGGTTTTTGAAGATTCATGAAACCAACTGAACAGTAGATGAGGCTTTAAGAGATTTTGTTGAAATGAAATATAGGCAATTATAACCATTTTTTTGAATTAACTGAAAACTATCTATGAACGCAAGAGGTTTTCTGGTATGATACTAGTAATAGAACAAACGTTCTTTGGAGGGTGGTGATTATGGCATTTTACCTAAGTGTTCATAAGTATGGAAGATACTATATTTAGAGAACCCATAGGAAAAAACGGTGTTTTATGGCACGTATTTTGAAAAAAGATATTTTTATAACCCATTCTTGTCCCTTTTAAGAAACACTTTCATATTTATATAGTGAATATCTTTTAAAGGAGGAAGAGTAAAATGATAGAAAAACAAGTAAAGTTAATTCCCTATACGGTTCAGTCCATTGTCGAACATACAAATGAAACACCTGTAGGAGTAAAATTGGTACAAGCACCTGAAATCTGGGAGAAAAGTAAATATGGAGATGGAGTGGTAGTTGCTGTTATTGACACAGGTCTAGACACTGGCCATCCTGATTTAAAAGACCGGATTATCGGAGGGAGAAATTTCACAACCGACTACCGAGGAAATGAAGCTCAATATGAAGACAATAACGGTCATGGCACCCATGTAGCGGGGACCATTGCGGCTAGTTTGAATCAGCAGGGAGTTGCAGGGGTTGCTCCTAAAGCACAACTTTTAGGTTTGAAAGCATTAACTGGTACTGGTTCAGGGAATTATCAATGGATTATCAATGCAATCAACTATGCAGTAGAATGGCGTGGTGAACAGAATGAAAAAGTCCGAGTGATTTGCATGTCACTGGGTGGCCCGGAGGATGTTTCTGAACTTCATCAAGCGATTCAAAATGCTGTAGCGCAAAATATATCGGTCGTTGTCGCAGCAGGAAATGAAGGGGATGGCCAAGAAGAAACATATGAGTATGCTTATCCTGGTGCTTATAATGAGGTCATATCAGTCGGGGCTGTGAGCATGGATTTACAATTAGCTCCGTTTACGAACACACATGATGAAATTGACCTTGTTGCTCCTGGGGTTGAAGTGATGTCAACGTACCCTGACAATAAATATGCGAAACTATCAGGAACGTCGATGGCAGCCCCACATATTGCAGGTGCTATAGCGTTGCTAATTAATTTGTGTGAAAAAGAGTTTAATCGGTCTTTGAGTGAGGCTGAGATATATGCTCAACTCATTCGCCGGACGTTGCCACTTGGTTTCCGGAAAAGTTCGGAGGGAAATGGCTTCCTGAAGCTCAATTTGTTAGATCAAATAACTGAGCGGATGAATATGGAAGAAGGGACAAGTAGTGTTTCTTAATAGAAAAGGATTTTAGTTTTAAACCACTAATTTAGTTTAGTGGTTTTTTGTGCGACGGGCAGTCGCATTGAGTGTTGACTGAAGTCAACACTCTTCTTGCAGTTTCGGACAGAGACGTCATTTCGATGAAACGACTGAAAGAAGAAAATGTAATAGAATCCCAGATGGTGAAAGTCCATCCCCGAGGAGACTGACCTAGCTCGGGAAGCTTAATCTAGGGCAGCACCCG
>NZ_JAMBNR010000089.1 GCF_023715205.1 Mesobacillus maritimus | reverse complement strand
GCATCACGTCGAGCTTGACTACGATCGTCATCGCGCGCCTCAGACGAATTGCCGATGCTAGGCGTCGAGCTCGCTCGCCTGCCGGAGAATGTGCGCGATGACCGCAATGCACGCGGCGGTGAACAACGCGACCACGTACGGCAGGGTGAAACCGACGCTGACCACCCGATGGCCGACCGGTTCGCGCAGCGTCGCCCACACGCTCAGCAGCGGCTCGCACAGCAGGCTCAGCACCACCCACAGGCCGATCGCCCGCCCCGTCTTGCCGAGGTGGCCAGCCGCCTGTGCGGAGAAATAGTCGCGCCGCGCATAGGTGCGGAACAGCGCGCGCAGATGCCGCAGGCCGTTTGCAAGCGCGACGAGCGGCACGCTCGACAGCACGATGCCGACCGCCTTCTGCCACCACGGGAACGCGGCGACATCCACATGC
>NZ_JAMBNR010000088.1 GCF_023715205.1 Mesobacillus maritimus | reverse complement strand
GACGCGATCAAAGGCTGGTAAGCCTGAACCGGCGCCGTCCCTGCCGACGGCGCCGCGCTATCCCCGCCCCCGCGAACGCAGCAGCAACCAGATAAAGACCGGCGCGCCCAGGGTCGCCGTCACCACGCCAATCGGCAGCTCTGCGGCGGAAAGCGCCAGCCGGGCAATGATATCCGCCCCCAGCAAGGCGCTTGCCCCGGCCAGCATACAGGCCGGGAGCAACACCCGGTGATCGCTCAAGCCGCATAGCCGCAGAATATGCGGGATCACCAGACCGATAAAGCCAATCGCCCCCGCCAGCGCCACGCTAACGCCGACCATCCAGCCGGTCGCCACCACCAGTAATTTGCGCCACAGCCACAGCGGCAGCCCAAGCTGACGAGCGGAGACTTCGCCCAGCGCCAGTAAATTCAGGGGTTGCGACTGCAGAC
>NZ_JAMBNR010000087.1 GCF_023715205.1 Mesobacillus maritimus | reverse complement strand
GCTGCAGGACATCCTGCGGGATCTCATCGCCGATAAAGGCGGATAAAATTTTGGCGCTACGGGTGACAAAGTCCTGCGCCAGCATGTCGTCGATTTCAGTCAGGCTGAATTCCGGCAGATCGTGCGGAAAGAACAGGCCCTGATGCTTGCCAAGTCCCTGGGTGACGGCCTGCGCAAAGCTGACCTGCTCGTTATGATCTTTTAAGTTATACAGTTTCATTGGTTATCCCACTACGCGTGCGCCCGCCGTGTCCAGCCGGCAAATATGAACAAAGCCTTCCTGATTCTGCAGATAGTGCGCGCCAAGCCAGTCGGCGACGCGCTGTGCGGTATCCGGTTTATCACACAACGCGAACAGCGTTGGGCCAGAGCCGGAGATGCCGCAAGCCTGGGCGCCCATCTCCATGGCCGCCTGACGCGCTTCGCTAAAGCC
>NZ_JAMBNR010000086.1 GCF_023715205.1 Mesobacillus maritimus | reverse complement strand
GGTCAGCAGCAGCGTCTGTGCATCGCCCGTGCCATCGCGGTCAAGCCGGACGTCATCCTCATGGATGAGCCCTGCTCCGCGCTGGACCCCATCTCCACCCTGGCCATCGAGGACCTGATCAACGAGATCAAGACCGACTACACGGTGGTCATCGTGACGCACAACATGCAGCAGGCCTCCCGTGTCTCGGACAAGACGGCGTTCTTCAACATCGAGGGCACCGGCAAGCCCGGCCGCCTGATCGAGTACGCACCGACCTCCGAGATCTTCAACACCCCGCAGAAAAAAGAGACCGAGGACTACGTCTCCGGCCGCTTCGGCTGATCCCGTCCTCCTGCGCCCGCCCGGCCCGTCACCGCTGACCGCGGTGGCGGGCCGGGCGTCGTCGTGCCGGGACACTGGTGCGCGGGACCTGCGCGCGAGGGTCAGCCGGCCGGGGT
>NZ_JAMBNR010000085.1 GCF_023715205.1 Mesobacillus maritimus | reverse complement strand
TCAGTACCCTCGCCGAGAATGGCGAGATACCGGCGATAACCGAACACGCGCCCGCGTCGCCGACCGGTCACTTCCTCCACAACGCCAAGCCGCTCGAGATCGGCAAGTGCAGCGTTGATGGTCGGGGCCGATAGCCCCGTACGATCAACGAGAATGTTTGCGGTAAGGAACGGATTTTCCTGCAGGAGATCATGAACGCGTAGCGCCGATCCCGCACGGTCGCTTTCGGTCGTGATGCGTTCCCGATCTTCCTTGAACAGGCTGACGATCCGTGTAGCGGCTTCGAATGCCTGATTAGCCGTTTCCGCAACGCCGGTGAGGAAAAACTCGAGCCAAGGTTCCCAGGCCCCGCGTTCGCGAACTTCCTGAAGGAGCCGGTAGTAATCCGCGCGATGTGTCTTGAGATACAGGCTGAGATATAGCAGCGGGGACCGCAACACCC
>NZ_JAMBNR010000084.1 GCF_023715205.1 Mesobacillus maritimus | reverse complement strand
AGCACGAACGGCCCGGCTATTTCGGGCGTCAGGTGTCGCGCGCGATCGATTGGTTCGCCGATCGCGTCGAAGGTCTCGGCTGACGCGCGCCTGCGTCGAGGACGACTGCGGGCCGGCTGCCGGCCGCGGTGACGTCGATCCGGCGGGCGCTGGCGCGCCGCCGGGCATGGGCGACGTCTGCGGGGCCGCGTACCGCGACCCGGCCGTTCACCTCTTGGACAGCGTACCGTTACTGTTCGCACCACCAAACAAACGCGTCAGGCATTGCGAGTTGGTATTCATCCGGGTCATCAGCGTATTGAGCGCGGTGAACTGGGCCTGATACTGCTTGGTCAATTGCGCGGCATAGTCGGACAGATCCGACTGCTGCTGCGCGACACGTTTCAGATCGGCGTTCAGCGCGGTCGTGCGCACGTCGATCATTCCGTTCTTCTTCGTGAAC
>NZ_JAMBNR010000083.1 GCF_023715205.1 Mesobacillus maritimus | reverse complement strand
AGGTCGGGCGCTTCCGCATCGCCGCCTGAGCGCGCGGCGCGCGCCGGCGCTTACGACTTCTTCTGCTTGTCGGGGTCGATGATGACCGTGCAGGTCGTGCCCGCCGACAGCACCACGTCGGCCGGCACTTCGTCGATCTTGATGCGCACCGGCACGCGCTGCGCGAGGCGCACCCAGTTGAAGGTCGGGTTCACGTCCGCGACGAGGTCGCGGCTTTGCGGGTTGTCGCGATCGTAGATGCCGCGCGAGATGCTCTCGACGTGGCCCTTCATCACGCCGCCGCTCATCAGCCGCATTTCGGCCGTTGCGCCGATCTTCACGCGCGGCAGCTTGGTTTCCTCGAAGTAGCCGTAGACCCAGAACGAGTGGCTGTCGACGATCGCGAGCTTCGCCTGGCCGGCCACCGCGTAGTTGCCCTTGAAGGTCTGCAGGTTCGTGATGTAG
>NZ_JAMBNR010000082.1 GCF_023715205.1 Mesobacillus maritimus | reverse complement strand
AGTCGCGTCAGGCTCACGAGATAGGTGTGCGCCTGAGCGGTGGAGAGATCGGCCGCCGCGGCCAGCTCCGACAGCCCGAGCGGCTTGCGCCGGCGCGCGAGCGCGTCGAGCAGCCGGCCGCCGACCTCGACACTCTGGATGCCGCGCTGCGCCTTGGGCGGCGCATCGTCCGCGCTGACTTCGTGGTTCTGCACGCGATGATTCTTCCGTTGACGAAACCCCGCATGGTATCCGACGCCATTTCTCGCGCCAGCCCGCAGGTTTACCCGTATTAGACAATAACAAGCACGTTTGCCATTGACAAATATTCGGCGCGAGCAGATGATCCGCTGACACCCCTCAACACATGGCTCGCAGCCACGGAACGCACAATGGCCAAAGCATTCGCCTCCCAAGCCGATCTGGAAGAGAAGAAAGTCACCTGGACGAAGCTGTCCGAGAACGCC
>NZ_JAMBNR010000081.1 GCF_023715205.1 Mesobacillus maritimus | reverse complement strand
GATGCCGAGAAATACGAGCTGCGCGCGCGCGACTGGAGCAAGGCCGCGCACATCGGCGCGGAAATCGCGCGGCTGAACCGCGCGCGGCGCGATCACCCGGCGCTGCAGACGCATCTCGGGCTCACGTTCGTCGAGGCGGACAACGATTCGGTGCTCGTGTTCATGAAGGCGACGCCCGCGTTCGACAGCGTGGTGGTCGTCGCGATCAGCCTCGACCCGTGGCATCCGCAGGCCGCGAACTTCACGCTCGACGCGGCGCTGTGGCGCGGCATCGGGCTGGTCGACGGCGAACCGCTCGATGCGCTCGAACAGGACGCCGCGCACGCGGAAACCTGGCGCGGCCATCGCCAGTACGTCTCGCTCGATCCGCACGTGCGGCCGTACGCAATCTGGCGGCTCGCGCCGTCTCCGGGCGCCGCGCGGGCGGCGACGCCCGAACCGGATCC
>NZ_JAMBNR010000080.1 GCF_023715205.1 Mesobacillus maritimus | reverse complement strand
CAGAGCAACTGCGGTGGGGCGTGAGCCCCCTGTGCTGGACCAACGATGTACTCGAGGATTTAGGCGGTGATATTCCCCTGGATACCTGCCTGCGCGAGGCGCGGGAGGCGGGCTATCAGGGCATTGAGTTAGGACGGAAATTTCCCCGCCAGGCATCAACCCTGGGCCCGCTGCTGGCGGCGGCTGACCTGCGCCTGGCGTCCGGCTGGTACAGCGGCATGCTGGCCGACCGCAGCGTGGAAGCGGAGCTGGAGGCGGTGCGGGAGCACGCCCAGCTCCTCCCGCAGCTCGGCGCGAAGGTGATGGTTTACGGCGAGTGCGGGCAACTGCCAGGTGAAACCCCGCTTGATGAGCCTATTTCGCTCTCGCCGCCGTTAAGCCGCGTCAGCCTTGCGGCGTATTGCCACAAGCTGAATACCTTTGCTGACCTGCTGCTGCGCGACTATGACCTCCAGC
>NZ_JAMBNR010000007.1 GCF_023715205.1 Mesobacillus maritimus | reverse complement strand
CGGGTGCTGCCCTAGATTAAGCTTCCCGAGCTAGGTCAGTCTCCTCGGGGATGGACTTTCACCATCTGGGATTCTATTACATTTTCTTCTTTCAGTCGTTTCATCGAAATGACGTCTCTGTCCGAAAATGCAAGAAGAGTGTTGACTTCAGTCAACACTCAATGCGACTGCCCGTCGCACAAAAAACTCGCCAGTTGGCGAGCCACAAATGGAGACGTAGTCGTGCGATAGGAAGCCCTTTGATGTTTGATCATAGGGCTTTTTTGGTGCTGTATCTACGCCTTCAATATTCCTCCTAGACCTTTGACCATTGAGGATACTTGTGTGACAGCATTCATCATTTGCCCCGCCGTATCAACCATTTTGTTTAAATCTAAATTTCCATCCTGGTTTTTAAATGAATTCATGACCGATTGAAAACCGCCAGGCTGTTTGGGTAAGAAATTCTGTTGCGGATACGGGTTCATATTTGGATATGGCAGATCAGATTGGTAATAGCTTGAATATGGCATCTCATTTTGCGTTTGGAGAGGATTTTCAAACAAAAGCTGTGAAATATCTTGCTTATGACCATACATACTTTGGTAGTTGTTATATCCACCGTAGCCTAAGTGACTTGACGAATAGTGATTTTGTTGTTGATATGGACTGGTATGATTCATTGGAACATTCCCAAATGGGTGTGGGGCAGGTTGTTGGGGCATGATGCGACTGTCAAAACTGTTGTAGTTCATCGGAAGATTAGGATGTCTAATTGGATAGAGATATGAGGAATACATTGGAAATGTATTATTTGGTCTAAACATAGGTTAAACAACCTCCTCGTAAGTTTCACTACAACAGTTTATGATGTTATCGCCTACTTGGTGAAATCTTTGGGAAGATTCCCCATTTTGTCTAAACATGATGAAACTTGTCTGAAATTTCATTTTTGCAAAAATAAAGTCTGTTTGGATATTCATGGTAAAATAGGAGAAAAGCTGAAGGAGGAAAACTCATGACTGTACAAGATTTAAGTTTGATGTTTAGTCAAGTCAGGAAATACTCTCCTGAACATGTTAACGAATTGTTGGATTTCGCCAAAAGATTGTATGTACAAAATGAAATTTCCTTCCATGATTATCGACTTTTAGTTCGTGATCTCGAGCTTCAAGGCGCTTTTATTCCTGAAGATTTAAAACAATATTCTTAACGAGTTTCTTTTAATAGGTACCCGAGTAACGGGTGCTTAATTTTTTTGTTTACTCAAATGCTCTCCCAAGACACTCTGTACTACGCTTAAGGTATATTCAATAGACTGTACATGATCAACAAACCTTTTCCTACTAGTTCGTGGGAAAAACGCTTGAATCGAAACCATTTGGATATTATCTGTAACTGTATTAATTTGCTGGTGGTGGAGATTCTTTTGCGGGTGCTCTGCTAACCATGATACGAATTCATCTCGCCATATCTCCGTTAGTTGCTTTATCTCATCCGCATAGGGCTTAACCTCTTGATAAAAATCGCCTTCTACCTGGGATTCTTTGGCTTGTTCAAATCTCGCCTTGATAAACTGATTTTCTCGTATTAAAGATTTTGTCATATCTAGTAACTCTCTTGGTGTTTTCATTAAAATCCTCCTTCAAAAATAAAAGCAGCCTTTTTACAAAGCTACTCTTCTCACATATTTTATCTTGTTTTAAAACCCTAGTTCAAGTTTAACCACTTTTTGTCCGGAATACGGCAAATTAACACTATTGTGGTCTTCCTTAAAAGATTCTACTTTCTTTTCAATTGACGAGAGTTTTTGATCACATTGAATTAATCTCTTTTCTTGAGCCTGATACCAGTTCTTACAGTACTTTACAGTTGAGGAGTGCAAATCAGCTTCTAAGTCTTCCAGCTGATGATTCATTTCCATAAGCATAATTAGCAAGTCTTCCCGTTCAATACCTGTTTCCTTCATTTGCAAACCTCCCATTAGTCATGATTACTTAATTCATTCGTGCTTTTGAGGCGATGTCCTTCGTGGTTGACAAAACTAGAAGAGATTCGGCAAAGAAAGTGTATTTTTTACTTGCTTACTACGTTTCGACATTGACTTCGCATGAAATTAAACAGTTTGAACAAACTAGTAATCGGAGGTGTTAACATATGAAGAAACAGGAAAAAGCTAATAAACAACAACCTAAGCATCTGGAAGAAAAGAAAGCTGGATACGGTGACAAAAAGCTTGAAGGTCCAGATAGACCTTCTACTTAAGTAACAACTACTTCTATTTTTCAACATACTTTATCAATAACCACAAAAATGAAGCAAGGGGTTCTCCCTTGCTTTTTTAAATCAAATCTTTAAGTGCTATGTAAGTCTGAAGCTGCTTTTGTTTGTTTAAAAACCATTCGGTGAGGAGGACTGGGTGCTTATGTTTAACCTCGGGATTCATCCATTTCCGATGAAACTTCCCCTGTAAAAACCAATCCGGTTGCCATCGATTGTGATGTACAATCACTGGAAAGCTCATCCTTAAGAATGGGGTATCCCGCTTCTTTCCTCCTATGTATTGTTCATAATCATACCTTGAACCAGTATGTTCTGTTTTTAAAGCAAATTCTAAAAAAAATGGGTAAAGCTCTGGGTCAAACAAAACCGATGCGATCCTTTTCCCCAAGTTAATCCGCTTATGTACAGATTTGAATCCGTTCACACTAGCTCCGTATATTTCTCCTCTTATGGTGGGCAATAACACAGCACTAAAATGAAAAAAATCTTGAAAGAAAAACCGTAAAGAATGAAAGACTTTTTTTTCATAAAAATGATGGTGAATAACTGCATGATGGATCACATTTTGTTCATTGACAATAAGCGCGTTCATCAGTCTTTGTTTATCTCTATTAACCCAATAATTTTTCCATTCTTTTACCATAAATGAAGAAACATGAAAATGTGCGAGAAGATGAAACATTGGCATGCCCATTTTCGTCGAATAATGGTAGAGGAGGAGCTGAGGATAAGCATCATGAAATATCGTCCAATTTGCCCGTTCATAAGTTAAAAAAAGTTGTTTACGAATAGGAGATTCCAGGATCTTAGGAAACCATTCTCCCTCTAAGTCACACATGTTATAGCCGCCATTTCTTGAAACCATGCTTGCGAGAAACGCCCAAATAATGTCCGGATGTTTCAAATAAAAATCAAAGTATGCAGATGTCCTTGAAACATTGTCGATATTTTTATCGTTAGTTTCAAGATAAATTTTAAAAAGAAGGTTTTTTTCAATATCTGAAAGCTTTGACTTGCTCTCTTTAATGGTATAATTCATCCCTACCCTCCTTTTTTTATAGGGTAGGATGAAATGAGGCTTTTTATTCAGCCATTTATCGTTAAGTTTTGGTATGATAAGTAATAGCTTGTGAGGTGTTAAAGGGATGAAGTTTCATTATCCGAATGGAAAGCAGTATGTTCCAAATACCAATAAAACCGTACTAAAAGGATTAAAAAGTAGTACATACAGTAATCGGGGGATGACACTTGAGGAAGATTTAAATGAATCAAATACTTATTATTTAGAGAGACAGATTGCGATTATTCATAAAAAGCCAACTCCGGTTCAAATTGTGAATGTAGACTACCCAAAAAGGAGTGCGGCAGTTATTAAGGAGGCTTATTTTAAACAAGCATCTACTACTGACTACAATGGAATTTACAAAGGAAAATATATTGACTTTGAAGCAAAGGAGACAAAGTTTTCAAGTTCCTTTCCGTTAAAAAATTTTCATGACCATCAAATCCAGCATATGGCTGGAGTCTTGAGTCACCAAGGAATTTGTTTTGTCATTTTACGCTTTACAACCTTAGAGGAAGTTTACCTATTAGAAGCGAACCATTTGCTTAATTTTTGGGAAAGAATGCTGCAAGGTGGACGTAAGTCAATTACAAAAGGGGAGATAGAAACCCATGGTCACCATATTCCGCTAGGTTTCACACCTAGAATTGACTACCTTAAAGTTCTTGATTCACTCTATCATTTTAATTAAAATTTTTAACTTGTTGTTTTAAGAAAGGAAGGAATTTATATGGCAGATAAACCTCAAACAAGGGAGGAACGCCGTAAACAACTGGCAGAGAAAAAGAAGAAGCCTACCCAAAAAAAGTCCTCAAAGGGTATGTTCAAAAAAATATTTCTCGGGCTAGTGATTATAGGAATAATTGGGCTTCTCGCCGGAGTCGGTACATTCGCCTACATGGTTAGTGATGCTCCTAAACTAGACGAAACGATGCTAAAGGATCCGATTTCTTCAGAAATCTATGATATGAATAATGAATTGATAAGGGTAGTTGGTTCAGAAAATCGGGATTATATCGAGTACGAGGATATACCTGATATTGTAGAAAATGCGGTCATTGCTACGGAAGATGTCCGATTCTATAAGCATAATGGGCTCGACCCTATCCGGCTTGTCGGTGCTGTAATCGCCAATGTAACTGACGGATTTGGTTCGGAAGGAGCAAGTACCATTACACAACAGGTCGTTAAAAACTATTTTCTATCTTTTGATAAAACAATCGACCGAAAAGCGGAAGAAGCATGGCTTTCCTTCCAGCTAGAGCAAAAGTATACCAAAGAGGAAATCTTTGAAATGTATTTCAACAAGATTTTCATGTCAGAAAACAGTCATGGGATTGGAACAGCTGCAAAGATTTATTTTGGTAAAGAGCTAAAGGATATCGAGTTACATGAAGCTGCCTTACTAGCAGGGATTCCACAAAGCCCTAACAACTACAATCCTTTTACAAATCCAGAAAGAGCAGAAAAACGACGGAATATTGTATTGTCACTTATGCATCAACATGGGTTTATAACAGCAGAAGAAATGAAAGAGGCACAAGATATTCCCGTTACTTCGACGTTAGTTCCAGAAGAAGAACGAGAAAAACGCAAGGAAAAGCCTTATGATGCGTTTGTAGACCGTGTAATTGATGAAGTAGAAGCACAAGGAGATTTTGACGTCTTCTCTGATGGACTAAAAATTTACACTACATTAGACCCAAATGCTCAAACTAATGTAGAAAACGCGCTTAATACGAATGAGATTGTTGAATTTCCAAACGATGAAATGCAGTCAGGAATTGTTCTTCTAGATACACAAACAGGTGAAATTCGAGCAATTGGCGGTGGGCGCAACCGCGAAGGTGAACGCGGTTGGAATTATGCGACTGATATGAAACGTCAGGTTGGTTCAACAATAAAACCAATTCTAGATTATGCACCTGCAATCGATTATCTTAATTGGGGAACCTATCATATGTTGGAAGACAAACCATACCAATATTCAAATGGCGAACCCATTTCAAACTGGAATAATCAATATTATGGTCCAATGACTATGAGGAGTGCATTAGCACAATCAAGAAATATACCGGCTCTCCAAGCCCTACAAGAAGTAGGACTTGAGCGCGCACGAGACTTTGCAGAAAATCTTGGTCTTGGGGACTCATTGCCAGAACAACTTACTGAATCAGCTGCACTTGGTTCATATGATTTGTCACCACTAGAAATGGCGGGAGCTTATGCCGCATTTGGGAATAACGGGTACTATACTGACCCACATGCAGTTCGAAAAATTGTCCTTCGTGACAATACGGAGATAGACCTTTCACCTGAATCTGAAGTTGCCATGAAGGATTATACTGCCTATATGATTACCGACATGCTAAAAACAGCAGTACAAAGCGGGACAGGAACAGAAGCTGCAATTAGTAATCTTCAGGTCGCCGGTAAAACAGGTACAACAAACTATACCGATGATCAGATGCGAGATTGGAATATTCCAGATGGCGCCGTCCCTGACTCTTGGTTTGTTGGATATACAAGTAGATACACAGCAGCCATTTGGACCGGATATGAGAAAAGATCAAAACCATTATTAGCGGATGGCTACCAGCAAAAAATTCCACAAAAATTATTTAAAGGGATCGTATCTGAAATCTCTAAAAATATTGATACACCAGATTTCACTCAGCCTGATAGTGTCGTTCAAGTAGCAATTGAAAAAGGGACGATGCCAGCAAAACTCGCTAGTGATTTTACTCCTAAAGATCAGATTATATACGAATTAGCTGTTAAAGGTAGTAGTCCTACTGAAACTTCCAAAAGGTTTGAAAAACTAAAGGCTCCTAGCAAGCTTTCAGCTAATTATGATGAAACAGCTAATGAAATTGTCCTTTCTTGGGATTATGATAAAGACAAGAATGTTAGTTTTGATGTAAGCGCGTCGATTGATGGCGGATCAGATCAATTGCTAAAGACAACTAGTGATACTGCGCTAAAAGTTTCCAGCCCAGATCCTGGTAGAACTTATGCTTTTAAAGTAGTCGCAATCATAGGAGAAAAACGAAGCGATGCTGTTACTGCCTCAGTGAAAATCCCTGACCAAGAAACCTTACCAGAAGAAGAAGTAGACGAGGAAGAAAATGCTGACCAAAATGAGGACGGCACTGAAGAAGATTCTGGTAATGGCAGCGGAAATAACAACGGGAATGATAATGGCAATGGAAATGGAAATGGAAATGAAGGAAGCAACGGAAATGGAAATGGAAATGATAATGGCAACGGCGATAATAACGGCAACGGAAACAACAATGGGAATGAAAACCCTAATGACCCAGAAGAAAATGCTGATGATGAGTCCGAAACCGAGGAAACAAACGCAGAGCCACCTTCAGATGAAGAGAACGAATAATTGCTAATAATTTTAAGAAACCTCTATATCAGCTTTTTAACGGCTGACATAGAGGTTTTGTTTTTCTCTAAAAAATAAAAAATCCGGGAATCATTCTCGGATTTTTTTAGCTAGTACTTGCGCTTTCATAAAGTGTTTTTCTTGTTCATTGAACAACTCCGAAAGTTGGACAAAGGCATGATAAAGACTAGGTTTTGAAAGAATAAATTCAATTCTTTCTTGGCAATTCATAGGTTTTATTTTCAACTCATGAATAGTCCCCATTGGAAAGAGGACAGGCGTTTTATTTGTCCAAAATAAAAACTCGAACAACAATATAATGGCCCGTTTCATTAAAGTAAGGATCTTGCCTTTTTCTCCTCGAGAAATCGATTGTTCAAGCTCCACTTTGACGGATTTCCACTCCGTTAATAATATTAGAATGGACTTTTCGGGTGTTTCCCAAGGTCGTATATACGGAATCTCCGAATAATAAGCAATTTCATGGTGAAACGGGTATTGTTGGTTCAGGCTTTGCTCTTCTTCCCACTCAATTTTAAGGATTGGAAAAAAATAAGGATGTATTAGTTCATTCGGGACATGGATTAATTTCCCCATTTACTTAGCCTTCTCCCTGTTTTTCATCCTCTTTTTCCCTTCTCTGCATAAATCTAATAATGGACAAACATCACATTGTGGATTTTGAGCCTTGCAGTGGTATCTTCCAAAGAAAATCATCCGATGATGAGTAATTGACCACTCCTCTTTTGGTACCTTCTTCATAAGTGTTTTTTCTACTTCAAGTACAGAGTCTTTCCACCGACAAAAACCAAGCCGTTTACTTACACGTTCCACATGTGTATCCACTGCAATCGCAGGCTCCCCGAATGCCACAGAAACAACAACATTAGCTGTCTTCCTGCCAACTCCTGGTAGTTTAGTCAGTTCATCCCGATCATTAGGAACTACACCATCATACTCATCAATTAACATTCGACATAATTTCTGAATATTCTTTGCTTTATTACGGAATAGCCCAATGGAGCGAATGTCATTTTGTAATTCTTCAAGCGGGACTTGCAGATAATCTACAGGTGTTTTATATTTTTGAAATAAATTTTTTGTTACTTTATTCACCAAAGCATCAGTACATTGAGCAGATAGAGCCACAGCAATAACCAATTCGAATGGGTTGGAATGAACTAGTTCACAATGTGCGTTTGGAAAGAGCCTTCCCATCTCATCTAAACAATAACGAATTTGAGTTTTATTTAACATCTGTTTCACCTATATTTATTTTTTATCCTTTTTCAAATCGAATACTTCCGTTGAGAAAGAAAAATTAAAAGCTTCCGTACAACAAATATTGTGTATTCCATAAATACCTATAAGATTAAAAACATACACAAAAAAATTTGTAAATAAGAATAGAAACGGGAGACTATACCCCCGTTTCGGTTTTTTAACTACTTTTATTGTTCTAACCAATTATAAAATGGCACAGGCCTAGACTGAACTTTTACCTCTTTTGAGGCAGGCTTTTGTTGATTTTGATGCTGCCTAAACTTTCGACCATAGCTCTTAGCTTGTTCAATTGTCTTAATGCCATTTTTCTTCCATTCAAATAATATCCGATCAATGTAGCGAAAGTTTAGCTTACCTGAAATAACGGCTTCACGTAATGCTGCTTTTATAATTATTGGGTCATGATGATCATCATCCATCCACATGGCTAAAGTTTCACATTCAAAAGGAGATAATGGTCTACCAAACTCATTTTCAAAACATGTATATAAGTCGGTTTCTTCTTCCTGTCGCGCAAAAACTCTTTCCTGCTTTTGATTTATCATGAAACGATCAATTAATTTCTCCCATAATGGATCAAGCGAATATTTTTCGTAGCGAATTCCTTCTTCGGAGTCTCCATCAATAATTTCAATAAATCCTTTTTGAATTAAAGAGCGTAAAATCTCTGTACAATCAAATACAGACACACTCATCCGTCCGGAGAGCTCAGCCGGAGTTGGAAACTCGTTTCCTTTTTCGGCAAAATGGATAACCTGGAGAAGCAGAACCAGTTCCTGTTCTGTTAAGTGCATATTTTTATATTCTGTTAATAACGTAGCTGGAATTGTAATTGTACCTTCTCGTAACCATTGTATAAAATCAGCTTTTTGCATACCGGACACCTCATGTTTAAGTATAACATGAACCTATTCCACAAGTAATAGAAACACTAAAAGATTAATGATGAAAATATGTGGTAAAACACTTCAAGGGAACTCGGTTCGGGTGGAATACTATGGCTCAAACGCTCTAAAGCTAACGCCCAAAGATGATCCTCAAAATTCCAATTATTATGTTTGAAGACGGTAGTCCGTCTAATGCAAGCAACCAAAAAACAACGCCCTTCCTAAAATATAAAAGGAAGGACGCATTTTTTAAGGATATAGTCTATTTAATAGGCGTGGGAAAGCAATTGTTTCCCTAACATGCTCTACACCAGATATCCAAGCAACAGTGCGTTCTAATCCTAAGCCAAATCCTGAATGAGGAACAGAACCATATTGACGTAATTCAAGATACCATTTGTAGGTGTCGAAAGGAAGATTATGTTCTTCTAATCGTTGCTTTAATAAGTCATAATCGTTTATTCTTTCTGATCCACCAATTATCTCACCATAGCCTTCTGGTGCAATTAAGTCTGCGCAGAGAACAACCTCTGGACGATTAGGATCTGGTTGCATATAGAAAGGTTTTAATGTTGTTGGATAATGAGTAATAAAGACTGGCTTATCATAATTCTCTGCAATTGCAGTTTCATGTGGTGCACCAAAGTCATCGCCCCATTGAACATCAGTAAATCCTTTTTCATGTAAGAATTTTAAAGCTTCATCATAGGTAATTCTAGGGAACGGAGCCTTAATATTTTCAAGCTTTGATGTATCCCTTCCTAGTACCTTTAATTCAATTTGACAATTCTTTAGTACGGATTGAACAATATAAGACACATATTCTTCCTGTACTTTAAGACTGTCATCATGCTCGTAAAAGGCCATTTCAGGTTCAATCATCCAAAATTCAATCAGATGACGACGAGTTTTAGATTTTTCAGCTCTAAACGTAGGACAAAATGAAAAGACTTTGCCTATGCCATCGCTAATGCTTCAATGTGGAGTTGTCCACTTTGAGAGAGGTAAGCATCTTCTTCAAAATATTTCGTATGGAATAGTTCACTCCCACCTTCTGGAGAACTTCCAGTCAGTATTGGAGGATCTACTTTTGTAAAGCCTTCATTATTAAAAAATTCATAGGTAGCACGGATAATTTCATTACGAATTTTCATTACGGCATGCTGACGTTTTGAGCGTAACCAAAGGTGACGATGATCCATTAAGAACTCTGTACCATGTTCCTTTGGCGTAATCGGATAATCAACCGCCTGGTGAATAATCTCAATCCCATTGACGAGCAATTCATATCCTAATGGAAGATCGTTCATCTTTTTGTACCTTCCCTGTCACATATAAGGATGTCTCTTAAGTAATGGACTTTGCCTGCTGAAAGACTTCTTCAGCGACGTCACTTTTCGCCACTACCCCCTGTATAAATCCTGTACCATCACGAAGCTGTAGAAAAGCAATTTTCCCACTGGAACGTTTATTTGCTAACCAAGCACCGATTTTAACTTCCTGATCAACATATTTATGTACTTCGGATATCGTTGTTTTATTCACTATTTGTTTTCCTCCAAAACTAAGTAAAAACTCAGGCTGTAGCTATATAGCTGCTTTATTATAACTTTCGTTCCAACTTAGGGCAACATTGAAAAATTGAACTAGTTGTCCCCATAACAAGTTGGCTCCTCATCCTAAGTTAAAGAAATGAATCCATAAAAAAAGCGGTGACCAAAGAATGTGGCCACACGCAGACTGATTATTGTTGTTTTGAAACAATGAAATGTTTAATGCGATCTACTGCTTGTTCAAGATTCTCTAAAGATGTTGCGTAAGATAGTCGGATATTGTCTGGTGAACCAAATCCAGACCCCGGAACAACAGCTACCTGTTCCTCAGACAACAGCTTCTCAACAAATACATCGACATTTTGACATCCAGTCGCCTCAGCCGCCTCTTTTACATTTGGGAACAGATAAAAAGCGCCTTGTGGTTTCAAACATTTAACCCCAGGAATTTCAATTAATTTTTTGTGGATAATGTTCAACCGTTCTTCAAAAGCTTTGCGCATTTCTTCAACAGGCTCTTGACTACCAGAATAGGCAGCAATTGTTGCATATTGAGCATTTGATGTTGGATTTGAAGTACTATGACTTGCCAGGTCTGTCATCGCTTTAATAATTCTGCTATCACCTACTGCATAACCAATTCTCCATCCTGTCATGCTATGCGACTTTGAAACCCCATTAATAATGATTGTTTGAGCCTTTAATTCAGGTGAAATTTCCGCAATAGACACATGCTGATGTCCGTCATACATTAATTTCTCATAAATCTCATCAGATACAATTAATATGCCTTTTTCTAAGCAAATTTCACCAAGTGCCTTTAATTCTTCTTTTGTGTACACCATTCCAGTTGGATTACTAGGAGAATTAATGATAATCGCTTTCGTTTTATCCGTTACTGTTTCGTTTATTTGAACAGGCGTAATTTTAAAATCATTCGCTTCTGCTCCCTCAACAAAAACAGGAACACCCCCAGCAAGTTTTACTTGCTCTGGATAACTAACCCAATACGGAGTTGGAATAATGACTTCATCTCCTTCGTTTAGAAGGACCTGAAATAATGTATATAAAGCATGTTTAGCGCCACTCGTAACAATAATTTCATTCAGTTCGTATTGGAGCCCTTGGTCTCTTTCTAATTTAGCCACTATTTCTTTTTTTAATACTGGCAAGCCTCCGGCAGGCGTATATTTAGTATGACCTGCTTCCATTGATTGCACAGCGGCATCAATAATATGTTGTGGTGTATTAAAGTCCGGCTCTCCCGCTCCTAGGCCGATGACATCGTAGCCTTGTTCTTTCAGTTCTTTCGCTTTGGCGGTAATTGCTAAAGTGGTTGATGGGGTTAATGTCCCAACCCTATTGGACAGTTGAATATTCATTCCAGTACCTCCCATGGTTGTTTTATATCAGGCTTTTTTTCTCAATAAAAGTTTTGCTGTCACTACTTAGATGAGAAAAAGAGCGTAGAAATTGAGGGTAAATTTCACCAAAATATATTTACGGTCACCATCTAAAAGTTATCAATTGCCCGTAACTTTTCACCTGTATCAAAATCAACATAATAATAATTTGAATGACCATTTTCCGTCCGGTAATATATTTCCCATGCTGGACGTATTGTTTTTTGAATCTTAACGACTCCTAACCGTACGGAAATTATTTCTGTCGGTTCTCTATTCGCATAAACGGTTTCAACTGCTTCTTCCTTGCTGACCCCGTCACTCGCTCGTTTAATGATTAATGCGTTATCCTTCTCAGCAATCCAAACATAAACGTCTTCGCCTTTTGGATTCTTAGCTTTGAGAACAAAATATGTATTTTCTCCGTTGTATAACGCAAATTCCTCAAAATCAGTTAATTTGGTTTCTTGCTTTGCAATTGCAATTGCTTTCTTTTCTGCTAGCTTAAGCGGCTTTGTTGCGTTGTAATAAACAATTATAATTCCAATTACGACTACAATAAATAACGCAGAAATGATGATTATCCATTTTTTCACGGCATTCACTCTTTATGTACGATAAATAGTAAAGACTGCCTTTTCTTGATCTTCTCGATCCAAGGCAAGTCCAAACATTAAATCTTGATGTTTTAATGTCCGATTTAAAGCATCAACAATTTTATATAAATCAGGACTTTGCTGTAATTTAACAGTAGATAACACCTCAACCTTACTTTCCATGGAAGTATTCCTCCTTAGGGGCAACAAAATTTGTAACTCATACGAAACAGCATTATAGTCAACAATAGTAATACAATTCCTTACCTTTCAATACACCTATTATAACAGGTGTTTTCCATTGTAGATATGTCAGTTTGCACAAAAATCAACCAAAATTTCTTCTGGTTCACACACATCATTTTTAACTGCGCAAGGGATTGCGCAGTTCTTTTTTTATAGCCAATTATTTATAAAAGATACCATTTCCTTCACCGAAGCCCTTTTAATTGGTACAGACGGAATGGAGCGAATAAATTCCTTCCCATAAGAAGTGGTTAAAATCCGCCGGTCAAAAACAATCACAATCCCTCGATCGCTTGATGACCGAATTAACCGACCAAATCCTTGTTTAAAACGTAATACAGCCTCAGGAAGAGATAATTCAGTAAAAGGATTACCTCCTTTTTGTAGGACATATGCCTGCTTTGCCTGATTGATTGGCTCATCAGGTGAAGCAAATGGAAGACGTACAATCACTAAACAAGAAAGGTCCTCCCCTGGGATATCAATCCCCTCCCAAAAACTACTTGTTCCAAATAGGATCGCTTTATCAAATCGTTGGAAACTTTTTGTTAAACGACTTCGACTTCCTGATGTTATTCCTTGAGCAATTAATGCAAAGTCATCCAGTAAACCACTTTCCTTTATTAGTTCATATGTTTTTTTCAGCATTTCATGTGAGGTAAATAAAGTCAGCATTCTCCCCCCAGTTGCTTCTGCAATCGAAATAATTTGCTCAGCAACCGCAGAGATATATTCATCTTCCGGAACACTTTTGATATCCGGCAAATCTTCTGGAACAATGACTTGGACTTTGTTTTGATAATCAAACGGTGAAGGGATTTGATGTTCAAGTAATGGAAAAGAGTTTATCCCTAGTTCCTTTTTAATGAAATCAAATGACTGATTAACCGTTAGTGTTGCAGATGTAAGGATCACACTTTTGCGTTTTGAGAAAAATTCATTTTTCAAGCGCTCACCAACATCTATTGGTCGACCATAAATGGTTGTAGTATTTTGTACCGACCGTAGATCAGTCTCTACCCAACGAATATCAAGCTTGTTGCTCGCAAGAAAAATATCCCGTATTTTTTCTCGTGCAGATTGCATTTCATTTATTAAGAGCGTAATTTCTTCTAAAAAGCTCGATTCCTCAATCAACAGTTTCTGTTTATTATTCTTGACGAGACCTAAGCGTTCCTCAACAGCTGAAATCACGTCTTTTAGCAGAAAAGTAAATCGTTCTGCTACAGCTTGTAATGCTTTCCACTCCATACTACCATCTGCTTGTGTAAACATTGCTCTAAGTCGATGACTCGTGGGATTAGCCCTTTTTCTTTTTTTAGCATAGATGGCTACAGCTCTAAACAATTCATCCGTCTCATATTGAAGGTTCATCATCTTTTCACTGATATGATGAATACCAATATGTAGACTTGACGTTGCATGAAGTTTTTCCAACAATTTCTCAAGCTTATAAAGCAATTGTCTTTGATCGTATTGACCTAATTGATTCAACATTAATCTAAACGATAAATAGTCGACTTCAACACCGAAGTGCTTACCAGCTGTTTTTTCAAAATGGTGTGCTTCATCGATGACCACATACTCATATGAAGGAATAAAAGACTCTTTTGATACTAAGTCTGTTAGTAACATCGAGTGGTTTGTAATGATGATGTCGGCATTTTCTGCAGCTTTTCTTGCCTGTAAGTAAAAGTCACGCGAATCCCATTGTTTTGTTTGCATATAATTAACCGACACATTTTTAATTTTATTCCAGTAGATTAAGCCACCACTTGATAAATTTAATTCCTCAAAATCACCTGTTTCTGTTTCTAATAACCAAACAAGAATTTGCATTTTCGTTAGGATCGTATCATAATTATCCTCTTCATCCCTTAGAGAAAGTTCGAAGCGTGCTAAGTTTATATAATGGCTGCGACCCTTTAACAAAATGATATTTAGCGGAAAATCACAAACTTTCCTTAACAGTGGTAGATCACTCACAAGAAGTTGTTGTTGTAACTGTGTTGTGTATGTTGAAATAACCACCCTCACAGCATTTATTTTTGAATAATAAGCGGCTGGAATTAAATAGGCTAATGTTTTCCCTATACCTGTTCCCGCTTCAATTAACGCATGTCTTGAACAACTAAACCCTTTATGTATGCCCTCCATCATTTCTAATTGACCAGTTCTTAACTCAAAATGTGGCATGGCTTTCTCTAGTAACTCTTGCATCTCTTTTGCAGTAATAGGAAAAGGGGGGAGAATATCATCTACCAATTTAGGGCTTTGATTCTTCACCTTCAGCCCGATCCCTCGATAGACCTCAATCCCCTCAGGTAAAGTTTCGACAACCTGTTCCTTTTGTTGAAGGATATCTTCAAGTAAAAGGTAAATATCGCTTTTTAAACCCGCCGAAAGCCTGGTTAACTGTTTTAATGTAACCGTTGGAAATTCTTCTAGCTTATCTAGTAAGATCAGTAATAATTCTGCCGTCACATATGCGTCACTGTCGGCTTGATGTGGGCGATCATGATATAGTCCTTCACGTGCTGCTAAATCGGAAAGCTTATATCCATCGGCAGCCGGAAATAAAATACGAGAAAGTTCGACTGTATCGATAACAGACCCGTAAAATCCTTCGTAACCGGCTTGTAGTAACTCTTCTTGCAAAAAGCCTAAATCGAAGAGTACATTGTGCGCTACAAAAAATGCGTCCTCTAAAAGTGACTCTACCTCACCGGCAATTTCTGAAAATAAAGGTGCCTGTGAAACCATTTCATCATTGATCCCCGTTAATTCTTCAATAAAAGGGGGGATTGGCTTCCCTGGATTAACAAGAGAAGAAAATTTACCAGTTATTTCTCCATCTTCTATGATAACCGCGCCTATTTGAATAATGCGGTCTCCTTTTTTAGGGGAGTTTCCAGTTGTTTCTAAATCAATCACTACAAATTTATTACTCATTATGTAACACCTCAATATTCAGTCATTCAACGGTATCATAAAAGTTGAAAATAAAAAAGATAAAAAATTACAAAAGCATCAGCTCACAAAAGGTCATTCTTTACAGCCATTTATAAACAGAGAGGAGTGGTACGTAAAGAAAACTCGCCGTTTGGCGAGCCTGAACAGAGATAAAGTAGAGGCGAGCAAATTCCGCTTATCTTTTTCTGCAGTTTAAAGCCAGAAGGTAATACTTATCCTTCTACCCTTCAAATGTTAGGAAAGAAAAGCTTCCGAAAACGGAAGCTTAAAGAACAGTCCTTTCTGGCTCAGTAGCGAGCATCTCGACAATTCGATTATTTTCATCCATAATTGCCACTTTTGGGTGATGAAATGGAACTCGCTCTTCTGCAACCAAAACATACGAAATAATAATCACAATATCTCCTTTTTGAACAAGTCGTGCGGCTGCACCATTTAAACAAATAACTCCACTACCTCGCTCACCAGGAATAATATAAGTCTCAAACCTAGCGCCATTATTATTATTTACAATTTGTACTTTTTCATTAGCAACTAAACCGACTGCATCAAGTATATCCGTATCGATCGTAATACTACCAACATAGTTTAAATTCGCTTCCGTTACATGAGCTCGATGGATTTTTGCATTCATCATCGTTCGAAACATCATACTTCCCCCATTATACGATTTCTAAGATTAAATTATCAATTAAGCGTGCTTTTGAGAATTTTAAAGCTAAAGCGATAATGATTTTTCCATCAAGTTCTTCAATCACAGATAGATCGGGATACGAATAGACCTCAACATAGTCAATTTTCGCTTCACAACGCTGATTAAGATGTTTTTTAATTAATTCAATAATTGTTTTTGGATCGCGCTCGCCCTTATTAATGCTATCTTTGGCCAACAGCAAGCTTTGATATAATTCTTTGGCCTGATCTCTTTCAAATGGATTCAAGTACACATTTCTTGAACTCTTAGCTAGACCATCCGCTTCACGGACAGTCGCAACCGCTACCAACTCGATTGGAAAATTGAAGTCGTGGATTAGACCATCCACAACGGCTACCTGTTGGGCATCCTTTAAACCAAAGTACACTCGATCAGGGAGAACTGCATGAAATAATTTGGTTAAGACAGTTGCCACGCCATCAAAATGACCAGGCCGTGATTTTCCGCAAAGCACTTCCGTTCGATTTTTAACAGTTACTGTGACAGACATTTTGTTAGGATACATCTCTTTTACACTAGGATAGAAAAGATAATCAACGCCTTCTTGCTGGGCAATCATACTGTCATGATTAAAATCTCTTGGGTAGGCGTCTAGATCTTCCCCTTCTCCAAATTGAAGAGGATTTACAAATATACTGGCTACTAATATATGATTTTCTTTTTTTGCTTTTTTCATGAGAGCCATATGCCCCTCATGAAGATACCCCATTGTTGGAACAAAGCCGATTTTCTTGCCTTCCGCTTTTAATTCCAACATCCTTGCTTGCATTTCTTCTATCGTATTTATGATGTTCATGCTTTTCCCCCGTAAAGCACTTGAAGTTCTTCTTCCTTCATTGTGAAACTATGCTTATCTTCTGGAAACTGTTGATTACGAACTTCAGCCACATAGGAATCTAAAGCTCTCAACATTTGATCATTTACATTTGTAAACTGTTTAACAAATTTCGGTACTCGACCTACTCCATAAGTAAGAATATCATGATAAACAAGGACTTGACCATCTGTACCAACACCTGCTCCGATTCCAATGGTCGGAATTGACAAAAGATTAGATATTTCTTTAGCTAGTTGCTTCGGAACGCATTCTAGAACTAAAGCGAAAGCTCCTGCTTCTTGGCATTGTTTAGCATCTTCTATTAATCTTCTAGCTGCATTTGCATCTTTCCCTTGAACTTTGTATCCTCCTAAGACAGCAGCAGATTGAGGAGTAAGCCCAAGATGTGCAACAACAGGAATGCCTGCATTGACTAGTGCTTGAATGTGATGAATTACTGCTCCACCACCTTCAACCTTAACAGCTTGTGCCCCGGTTTCTTGAATAAGCTTTGCCCCGTTTATTAATGTATCCCTTACCGACAAGTGATAACTCATAAAAGGCATATCAACGACTGTGAATGTTGTCTTCGCACCTCTTTTCACCGCTTTCCCATGATGAATCATATCATCGAGCGTAACAGGTACAGTTGAATCATAGCCTAATACAACCATTCCCAAAGAGTCACCGACTAAAATCATATCCACTTCTACCTGTTCAGCCTGCTTTGCGGAAGGGTAATCATATGCTGTAACCATGACAATTTTTTTCCCTTCCTTTTTCATTTTTTGGAAATCGGTAGTCTGTTTCATTTTTATTCCTCCTCTTTTTGTCAGGAGAGGCGATAAAACGTATTTATTCTTGTTGTTAAACAAAAAGGGATCCTTCAATATACACAGAAGGACCCCGTCACGTTTATACTTGTTTCATCCCTCTGTCCCGGTCCGTATTTCGGATCTAGGCAGAACTACAAAATATTTAACTATCACGCCAATAAGGTGCAGTTCTTTCGATACCGCCCAAGCAAATTATAACAAATTCATTTTATATATGTCACTATCTCAATTGTTAGTCTTTTAAAAAAATATCAGCAGAATAAACGTGATGGACCTCCCCATCATTTTGCTCAATCCTAAGAACACCTTCATCGGTTATCCCAATTGCTTTTCCGACAATATCCCCAGTTATCGTCCTTGCAATAATTTGCTTCCCTATACTTATTGCATAGGATTCCCAAAGTAACTTTATTGGTGCAAAACCGTTCTGCTGATAGATTAAATAGAGCTTTTCTAATTGTCCAAAAACAGCTTGCATCACTTTTGCTCTCGAAACATGTTGACCTGATTCAATCGCTAGAGATGTAGCTATTTGTAAAATATCCTCTGTAAAATCTTCTTGCTTTTGATTTACATTGATGCCAATTCCAATGATAATTGCGTTTATCCGATCGGCATCTGCCTGCAATTCTGTTAAAATCCCAGTCACCTTTTTACCCTCGATAAGAATATCATTAGGCCATTTAATTTGTGGTTGTAAACCCGTTACTTCCTGGATCGCTTGAACGACAGCTACTGCTGTTACCAAAGTCAGTTGTGGCGCCTGATGCATCGGTAAATTTGGTTTTAAAATAATGCTCATCCAAATCCCTGAGTATTTAGGCGAATACCACTTCCGGTCAAGTCTACCCCTACCTATCGTTTGCTCCTCGGCCACTACAACCGTTCCCTCTGTTGCTCCATCCGTAGCGAGACGATGAGCTATTTTTTGAGTTGATTCTACTTGTTCTTCATAATGGATATTCCGACCAATAAAAGCCGTTTTCAATCCTAAACCTATTTCGTCAGCTGTAATTTTTTCAGGTATTTGAATGATTTTATACCCTCTTTTTTTCACTGCATCAAAGACAAAACCTTCTTTTCTAAGCTCTTCGATATGCTTCCAAATAGCCGTTCGAGAACATCCAGCAATTTCTGCAAGATATTGTCCTGATAAATACTCCTCTCCCGCATTTGTAAAAGCTTCAATCAATCTTCTTCTAATTTCTGATTGCAATGGATTAGCCACTCCCTTATCTCCACTTTCACATTGTTGAGTTCCCCATTGATGATATCTTCTTCAATTGTTTTTAAAACATCTTTTATCCATGGCCCTGGTTTCCTTTGATACCATGCTAATAAGTCATTCCCAGTTACAGCAATTTCCGATAATTCTTTGATAGGTAAAGCTTCATAAAGCCTAATAAGCCTTTTTTCCTCATCAAATGGCTCTCCAAGTATTTTTCTATATAGTTTTTCCGCCGAGAGCATTGAATCAATGCCTGCCCTGTAGGCGGCTAAGTTCGTCCAGTCATTCTCTGTTCGAAACCGAAGCCAATATAGATTCTTAAGAACCTGCTTTAAATCTTTGTTGGGTAACTTCCACTGCCTTAGAAACCCTTCCGTTTTTCTTTCATTTAACCCCAATCGGTCAACTAATAAAGTCCACATTTCTAGCCTCGAAAGATCTCCCAAAGAAATATCCAGCAGTTGTTGTAGTCCATCATTGCGATCAGCAAGAGCCGGTAAATAGTGATAAAGTCCTGTTTCAATTAATAAAGAGAGCCCTGCTGTTCGAAAATTTCCAATTAATAACTTCTCAAATTCCACAAGCTTGCGTTCAACAGCGATTTTCTCAAGTAGATGAGCCATGTCAGAAAGTGCCATTTTTGTCCTCTCTTCAACCGAGAAACCCAACTGACTCACAAAGCGTACCGCTCTCATCATCCGTAAGGCATCTTCACCGAATCTTTGATTCGGATCTCCAACTGTCTTAATTTGTTTATTTTGTATTGCTACTTGTCCATTATAAGGGTCAATCAATCTACCTTCTCGATCCATTGCCATTGCATTCATAGTAAAATCACGGCGTTTTAAATCTTCTCGGAGCGACCGAATAAATAAAACTTGATCCGGTCGTCGGAAATCACTATATTCAGCTTCCGCACGAAACGTTGTGATTTCATAAGGCGTCCCATTGAAAATAACCAATATTGTTCCATGTGCAATTCCAACATCCACTGTATGAGGGAAAATTTCCTTCAATTCAACCGGGAGAGCTGAAGTTGCAATATCCACATCTGATATTTTTCTACCTAATAGTGAATCTCGAACAGAGCCTCCCACAAAATAAGCTTCAAAACCCGCTTCTTCGATTCTTTCAAGTAGTGGAGCTGCCTTTACAAAAGGGGGTAGCATCATTCAATCTCCTTACTAAGCAATTGATAATAAAGATCTTCATATTCCCCAACAATTTTTCTAGCACTAAATTTTTCTCTTGCAGTACGCACTGAATTCATAACAAAGCGGTTGTATATTTCTTGGTTATTTAATAAGTCCAGAGCTTTACTTGAAATTTCATCAATATTTCCTAGTTCACAAATAAATCCATTCTCGCCATCAGATATTACTTCTGGAATGCCGCCACGGTTCGTACCAATACATGGCACTCCACAAGCCATCGCTTCAAGTGCAACAAGCCCAAAGCTTTCTTTCTCAGATAGCAATAACATGAGGTCACTAATGGCATAGAGCTCTTCTAGGTTTTCTTGCTTTCCAAGGAAAAGTACTTTATCCTTCATTCCAAGTTCACTGACTAGATTAGAAACAACTTTCATTTCAGGACCATCCCCAACAAGTAAAAGTTTTGATGGTATCGAATCTGAAATTTTTTCAAACGCTCTTACAACATCTGGTACGCGTTTAACCGACCGAAAATTAGAAACATGAATGATTACCTTTTCATGTGAACCTATTTCATAATCTTCTCTTAAGTTGCTTGTGCCGTATTGATAGACACGGTCATCCACAAAATTATAAATACACTTGATTGTTTTATCAGGTTTAATCAAATCATACGTTTGAGCAACCAATGATTGAGATACAGCTGTTACCGCATCAGACTTTTCAATTCCAAACCGAATGGCATCACTTAGCGAAGAATCATAACCAAGTACCGTAATATCTGTCCCATGCAGGGTGGTCACAATTTTCAAGTCTTTCCCACTCATTTCTTTTGCTAAGATTGCACAAACAGCATGTGGAATCGCGTAATGAACATGTAGTAAGTCTAAATCTTCTCGAACCGCTACTTCTGCAATTTTACTAGCTAGGGCAATATCATATGGTGCATACTGAAAGACTGAATATTGATTAACTTCGACTTGATGATAATAAATGTTATGATACATTTTATTTAAGCGAAAAGGCAGACTAGAGGTGATAAAATGAATTTCATGCCCTCTCTCTGCTAGTAATTTCCCTAGTTCCGTTGCGACAATCCCTGAACCTCCAACTGTTGGATAGCAGGTGATGCCAATTTTCAATTTCTTCATGAACCTTCTCCTAACAAATCACTTACCAATAAAGGTGCTTTGGTCAAAAATCCTTCCGCAAAGGTGACACCCGCATCCTTCCCGTATAATCTTTCCCTTGCTTCTACACTTTCAATATAGCCGTTGACTAATGGTGTCTCGAAACTATCTTTTGTTCTAACAAATTGACTTTTGTAGGCCTGTAACGATTTTTTTTTAATTTCCATATATCCACTAATATCTATAACAAAGTCTGGGTTATGTTGCCCGTTAATCATATAAAAATGAAGCGCACTTATTTTGTGTGGCTCATAATTACCTTCTGTTTTATATTTTTTTATTCCAGCAGAAAACGCCGCTTCCTCCACAATACGCGCACAATTCCCATGATCAGGATGGCGATCCTCCATAAAAGGCGCAAAAATTAGTTTTGGACGGTATTTCCGAATGATTGTTGCAACTTTTCGTATGTATTCATCCTTTAAGTATAATCCTCGATCTGGTAAATTAAGATTCTCTCGGACGGCAACTCCTAACAAATCAGCAGCTGTTTTTGCTTCCTGTAAACGTAATTCAACTGTTCCATTGGACGATAGTTCTGCTTTCGTTAAATCGCATATTCCTATGTTTTTTCCTATTGAAGCATATTTCGCAATCGTTCCACCCATGCCAATCTCAACATCATCAGCATGGGCTCCAATTGCCAAAATATCTAAGTTAGTTATTTCCATTCTCTTTTTCACTGTCCTCTTTTACTAGATACCGCCAGTCTAGATCTCCTCTTTCTAGTCCTCTAACCAAAATCTCAGCGGTTCCCATATTGGTTGCAAGTGGAATTGCGTAAACATCACATAATCTTACTAAAGCTGTAACATCTGGTTCGTGTGGTTGTGCTGTTAATGGATCACGGAAAAAGAAAATGGCATCCATCGAGTTTTGCGCAATCATCGCACCGATTTCCTGATCGCCACCTAATGGTCCAGATTGAAAACGATGAACAGGTAAATCGGTCGCTTCCATAATTCTTAAACCAGTTGTTCCTGTTGCATAAAGAGTATGTTTTTCAAAAATGGGCTTATAGGCGACTGCAAATCGTACAAGATCGTCCTTTTTTCTATCATGAGCTATTAAGGCAATATTCATTTTCCCCCGACTCCTATTCAATGATATTTTCAAGGCCATATACGAATGAGTTGTTTTCAATTACTGTGTCTACAGCAAGTTTAACCCCTGACATAAACGAAGCTCGATTATATGAATCATGTCTTATAGACAGGGTTTGTCCATCCGAACCAAACATAACTTGCTGATGTGCAATTAATCCTGGTAAACGCACAGAGTGGATATGCATTCCATCATACTCTGCTCCTCTAGCACCTTGTATCGTTTCTTTTTCATCGACGTGCCCCTGTTTTTTCGTTTCACGAACGGTCGCAATCATTTCTGCTGTTTTTACCGCCGTACCCGAAGGTGCATCTAATTTTTGGTCATGGTGCAGTTCAATAATTTCAACATCATTGAAATATTTAGCTGCCATCTGAGAGAATTTCATCATTAATACCGCACCGACGGCAAAGTTTGGAGCAATGATACACCCCAATCCAGTTTGCTTACACATATCTTCTAACTTTGCTAAATCTCCTTTTGAAAATCCCGTTGTCCCAACAACAGGGCGTACGCCATATTCTAATGCAGTAACTGTGTGCTCCATTCCAACTTCAGGTGTGGTTAAATCTATCAAAACATCTGGTTTAGTCGACTTGAAGCATTCATGAATGTCAGTAAAGATTTTTGCATTTGAATTCATCCCTTCTGCTTCCGCTAATGTTTTTCCTTCGTTCTTTCGGTCCAACACTCCAACGAGCTCGTAGTTTTCAGTTTGTAACACTAAATTAACTGCTTCTTTGCCCATCCGACCGCGTGGTCCTGCAACAACAATTCTTGTATTTTTCATCAACCTTCTCCTCCTTATTCTTCAATCCTAGTCCATCTATCTTTATCTCTAGTATTAAATTTTTGCATGACAAGATCATGTGCCTCTTGCAAATCGATATTTAATGAATTAGCTAAACAGATGAGGACGAACAACATATCTCCTACTTCTTCCTCAATTGCTTTCGCTTTTTCAGTAGACTTTTTTGGTTTTTCCCCATAATAGTGGTTCACTTCCCGGGCTAATTCCCCTAATTCCTCCGTTAACCTAGCCATCATTGCAAGTGGGCTAAAATAACCTTCTTTAAATTGACCTATGTATGTATCAACTTCCTTTTGGAGGTCTTTAACTGACTTTGTCTCTGTCAAAACCTTTCCTCCTTCCTGAACTACAAATATTTTCTCTTCTTGATGTTAGCTTACAAGGTATAGTTTGACAAATATTTTTGATAAAAAAGGCGATACTGTAAAAGATTGCCCTTATACTTGGTATTTTATATAATTAGTATCGCTTGACGCAAACACTTGTCATTCAATCATGGGGAGGAATGGGTATGAAATTAGGCCTACGATTTAAAAACATTTTCTTTATTTTACTTGGGTCCGCTATTTTTTCATTTGGGATTGTTCATTTTAATATGCAGAATAATTTAGCAGAAGGTGGCTTCACAGGGATAACTCTTCTACTTTATTTCATTTTTAGTTGGGACCCTGCCATAACAAACCTAATACTTAATATCCCCTTATTTTTTGTTGGTTGGAAGTTGCTTGGGCGAAGTGTATTCCTTTATACAATCATTGGAACACTAGCAGTTTCTCTCTTTTTAGCCATTTTTCAAAAGTACCAAATTGAAATGCCATTGTACGAAGACCTTTTTCTAGCAGCTTTATTTGCAGGCGTTTTTATTGGAATCGGTCTTGGAATAATCTTTCGATATGGAGGAACGACCGGTGGAGTCGACATTATCGCAAGGCTAGGACAGAAATACTTTGGTTGGACAATGGGCCGTACGATGTTTGTCTTTGACTTTTGTGTCATTACCATTTCTCTCATTACATATTTAAATTATCGGGAAGCAATGTATACTCTTGTTGTGGTCTTTATTGGCGCAAAAGTAATTGACTTCATGCAAGAGGGAGCTTATTCAGCAAGAGGTGCAATGATTATCTCTGATAAAAATGAAGAAATTGCTCAAAGTATCTTGAGTGATATGGACCGCGGTGTAACGATTTTAAAAGGAGTAGGTTCGTTTACGAAACAAGAGCGTGACGTTCTATATTGTGTTGTAGGTAAAAATGAAATTGTTCGTCTCAAAAGTGTGATTCATTCCGTTGATCCACATGCTTTTGTCTCTGTTACAATTGTTCATGATGTATTAGGAGAAGGCTTCACCTTAGACGAGAATAAAGCACCAATAGAAAGATAAAGAGCTGCGAATTTTTCGCAGCTCTTTTTAAACGACATGAACGCATATTAGGATTCATTTCGAAAAATATCTATTTACAGGACATACGCCGCTGAACAGGGCGCTTGCGCTTTTCTATTGTCCAGCTCCAGCGCCCTAGCGGCTAGTGTCCTTCCCTCTCCGCCCTACGATAAGTCAACATCGAATCGCCTCCGGCTCTTCGTGTTTCCTTTATCTCAGTTGGAGAGCTCCAGGACATACGCCGCTGAACAGGGCGCTTGCGCTTTTCTATTCGTCGTTGTTCATTCCTGTATATATTAACACAAGACGGACCAATTCTAGGACAGCAACAGCAGCAGCAGCTACATATGTCAAAGCCGCAGCATTTAGTACTTTTTTTGTTTCACGTTCTTCGTCATTTCGAATAATACCAGCACTTACAACCTGGTCCATAGCTCGCGACGAGGCATTAAATTCAACTGGAAGTGTAACAACCTGGAAAAGTACACCGGCTGCCATAAAGATAATCCCCAATAATACCATGTTGCTTATTTGAGCAAAAATCCCAATTAGGATAAAAATCCAAGAGAAGTTCGAACCAAGGTTTGCAACTGGAACAAGAGCATGACGGAATCGTAAGAAAGAATACTCTTCCTGATCTTGAATCGCATGACCTACCTCATGGGACGCAATTGCAGCTGCAGCAACAGAGTGCCCATGGTAATTATCTGAAGACAGACGGACAGTTTTTGAGCGAGGGTCATAGTGATCACTCAATACACCTCTAGTTTCTTCTACTCCAACATGGTATAGCCCATTATCGTCTAATATCTTTCTAGCAACTTCTGCTCCACGCATCTGGGAAGAAGATGGAACCTGTGAATATTTTTTATAAGCACTTTTCACTCGCAATTGTGCCCATATCGGTACCAGAATAAGAATTGCAAAGTAAATCAAGATACTCAATTGCATAGCCCTCCTAATATAATTAACACTAGTTGTTTACTTATATTTTATTCACCATTAGGAATTGTGTCAATTCTTACGTTCTTTCAACCGATTTTTTCGCCTTTCTATCTCTGCTCGATACTTCTTCCACCCCACATAAGATAGAGTCATTATAATGATACTACCGGTTGATATAATAACCCACCACAGGGAGGGATCGGATTCATCCTCGGTCATATCATCAAATAGTTTCTTTAAATCTGCCTCTAAAGCTTCCAATTCTTCTTGCCCAGTCGTTTCTGTGAACATATTAGGGCTATAATGATCAAGATAATTCACGCGAGCATTTAACTGCTGTATGGTTGCAGGTGTTACATCCACCCGTAAGCTTGGATAGATGACTTCATACAAAGAAAGGAACGAATCTAAATTCACTTGAAAATCTTCATGGTTCCCATTATGAACAGCATCTTTCATATCGTTGAAAACTGTCATAATTGGTGATTCCATTTCGGTCCATAGCGGTTGGTGTATAGATTGAAGAGCGTCTACAACAAGTCGAAATCTCGTCACTTTATGAATTTTTTCCTCATGCGCCATCGTCGAGCTATTCATTGCCTTTAACGCCTCATCATGTGCCGTTGTAACAATCCTCAGCTCGTCCATTGAATACATATGCCCTTTTGCCGTTTCTTTTAAGAATTCAGTCTCGAAATGTGTTAGCAATTTTTCTGCATCTTCATATCGATAAACCTTAACCATTTGTAGGGCTTGATCAGAAATGTCATCGAGCTTTTTTATTGAGGGTTCTATTGCAGCGTTTGCAACCACTGGCACTAAAAGTAGCAGCAACGTGAGAAATAATAGTATTCCTTTTCTAGGTTTCATTCCTGTCCCTCCTTAAATACTAAAATGTATGAAAGAGTGGACAAGGATAGACCTTTTTATTAGAAGTTCATCTTATGAGGATTTGATATTTAGCTTAAACCGGTTTGGTCTCATCCCAAAATAATAAGCAAGACCGATAGATATTAAGCTTAACCAAAAAGTGAAATATCCAATTTCATTCATATACAGACTTAATTGATTGTACCAAGGCATCATTTCAAAAACGTAGTCAATAATCTCATTGTGCAAAGCGACTACAGCTGCTACAACCAAATGCCATGCTTTAAACCGATAAAACGGGGCATACAGTACCCCCTGGACAGCCATAGCCAAATGAGAAGCCATTAACATATACCCAGACCAATGCAAATCACCGGTTACTATTAACACCAGAAGATTCATAATGACGGCCCAAACTCCATATTTAATCAAAGTGACAATCGCCAACGCTTCCATTAATGGCCAATTTTTCCCTAGTAGAAACGCTCCTAATACAAAGACAAAAAACAGACTTGCAGTTGGACTATCAGGAACAAAAAGTAGAAAAAGCTTAGGGGTTTCCGAAAGTTGTGGTAGGTACCAGAAGTACCCGTAAAGCGTTCCAGCTAGATTAATGAGGAACAATAACCATAAAAACATTCGATTCTTTAACAACGTATAGAGCACTGAAATCATCATATAAGCTCCCTTCCAAGCCTAAATATGTATATCCCAAAAAAAGCTGACGGGGAGAAAACCCGTCAGCTAGCTAGTAGTTATTCTAAACCTGCAATGAATTCAGCCATCTTTTGAAGTTCTTCATCTGTTCCTTTGAAGACTCCGGCCGGCATATTTCCTTGTCCATTAACAGCAATTTCAGCAATTTCCTCAGCTGTTAAACCAGTACCAACCAAGCTTGGTCCACTAGCTCCACCAAGTTCTCCACCATGACAGCTCAAACATGTATTGGCTTCGGCAATTTGGTAACCTTCAGATTCTTTATCAATTTCGACCTCTGAAATTGCCCCTGCCTTATTGAAGGCTTCCCAATCTGTTTGTGATGAGGATTCCCAAGTTAAAAAGAAAATTGCAGCAATGGAAAGAAGCATAAATCCAGTTGCCATTGGTCGTTTTGATGGTCGGCGCTCAGGGCCACGATCGATAAATGGAGCTAAAAGCAATGCTCCAAAAGCAAGCCCTGGAATTACTAGGGCACCTATAACCGTATACGGTCCTGCTGCAAATTGGTATTTCAATAATTGATATAAAAATAAGAAATACCAGTCAGGCAACGGAATAAATGATGTATCCGTCGGATCTGCAACCCGCATTAGCGGCGGCTCATGTGCAGCAGTTAGAACGAGGAATCCAATTAGGAAAACCGCACCTACCATCCATTCCTTTAGTAAATAGTTTGGCCAGAACGCTTCTGTTTTCCCTGGATATTCCGAATAATCTTTAGGAATAAAAGGCTTTCTCTCGGCAGAAACCCGGGAGTCACCTACGAATTTCATCCCTTTACCACGATGCATCGAGCAATCCCCTCCTTTTTCGTGAAGTTGAACAGATTCATTTTCCGTACAACATTTTCTTTCTGGTTTTCAATTTTACAATGGTCCGGAAATACCTTGTTTACGAATCATGATAAAGTGTGCTGCAAGAAGTCCGAATAAAGCAGCAGGTAAGAAGAACACATGAATCGCAAAGAAACGTGTTAAAGTCTGTGCCCCAACAATGTCGGCACTACCAGCCATTAGTGTTTTCAAGTAAGGTCCTAATAATGGGACAGCGTCAACAATCTGCAAAGTAACTTTCGTTGCAAATAGTGCTTTCATATCCCATGGTAATAGGTAACCTGTTAAACCTAAACCAAGCATAATAAAGAAAATCAAAACCCCAACAATCCAGTTCAATTCACGTGGTTTCTTATATGCTCCCTGGAAGAATACCCGCAAAGTATGTAAGAACATCATAACTATGACTAAGCTTGCTCCCCAGTGATGCATTCCACGAACAATTTGTCCGAACGCTACTTCATTTTGCAGATAATATACAGATTCCCATGCATTCTTGATGTCTGGAACATAATACATTGTTAAGAACATTCCAGATAGAATCTGAATAACAGTAATAAAGAAAGTTAGTCCGCCAAAACAATAAACAAATGCGGAAAAATGATGCGCCGGATTAACATGCTCCGGAACTTCATGGTCAGCAATATCACGCCAAAGCGGCGTAATATCTAAACGTTCATCTACCCAATCGTAAATCTTGTTTAACAACTATTACGCCCCCTCTCGTGGATTTGCTTTTGAACCTAAATAAAGAATACCGTCTTTTTCTTGATGAGGATATACATCAAGTGGCGCTAACGGTGGAGTACCTGGAACATTTGCTCCATCTTTTTCATACAATCCCATATGGCACGGACAGAAGAACCTGTTCGGATTGCTTTCATCCGCATTCCAGTCAACTGTACAGCCAAGGTGTTTACACACAGGTGATAGGGCAATAATTTCCCCATTTTCATTCTTGTACACCCATGCAGTTCCGGTAACTTCTGATTCATACCAAGCGTCCACCTGATCGAATGTGAAGTCCACACGCTGTGGTTCTGTAGTGATTTCAGCCACCTTGAGCTTAGTTGCTACATAATCACCACCTGCATTTGCCTTAAGGACCGGATCGATCGCAAAACGAGCCATTGGCATGACCATTCCTGCAGCCATGAAACCGCCTACACCTAATAGAGTATAGTTTAAGAATTGTCGTCTTGAAACGCGATTCTCACTCACGCTTTTCCCCCCTCTATTCCCCAATTTTCGTACATCGGACATTATTTGTACACACAATTTAGACTAGGACATAATCATGATATATCAATCTCTTTATAAAATCAATATAATACTATGGTAAAAACATTTTTCTCAGTGAGAAAAATTACACACTTTCTTGCTCACGCCATTTTTGTATAAATAAATTCATTAATTGTCGTACTTGATCCTCCATCACAGAAACCCTTGACTTCTCATCCATATGCTGGAGCGGTAGAGACGGAATCCATAATAAGGTTCCTTTTAAACTTGCCTCATGCTGTTTCCAATCATATTCAGAAGTTACGAAAAACACATGTTTAAAATGCTTGTCCAACATCTCTTGCTCCCATTGTACTAAGACATTTAAAGCCTCTTGTTTTTTCGCTTTTAAGTACGAAAAGCCTGGAATTAAAAGGATTCTCCCCTGTAGTTGCCTTTCCAATTGACTCGTGAGAAGAGTGGTGAATTCAGCCATTGTTGCTGATTCCTTAATCGACTCATCAAAAGAAACTGGTAACAAAGGGATTACAGCTGTGTCAACGTACTCTGGGGACTTTGCAAATGTTTCAATATCCGTAGGGACCCATTTCATGCTTACTCAACTCCATGTAGTATATTCCTATTTATCATATCATTTGTTTAAATATTATGCCCAGAAAAAACCAAAAGAAAAACTCGCCATTTGGCGAGTGAAAGCTGAAGATCTAGTTTTCATTCCTCAGACAGATTAGCTTTAGCGTCGAGCTTCAAGTTTCTTTAATTGTTCCGTTAGTTCAACAAAAGCTTCCTTGTCCTGGTTATCTAGCGCTTCATCGATTTGTCTTGTTAACTTCTCTTTTTGAAAATGGTAAAGACTATCTACAAGGAAACGCTCTGCAATAATCCGATCTTTCTCAGTGATTTGTAATTTTTTCGGCATGAATGGGTTTTCTTCGAGGACCGCAGCAAATTGGGGCGCCTTATTAGAGGCGTGGAAGTTTAATTGAATATAAATTTCCTCATCCCTATTCAAACGAATATCATGAAAAGATTTTTCAGCATCTGTAGTCATGATATTTTCTTTATAAAATCTAAAGGGAACCTCATCAATGCAATGCGTTGACATGACTAATCCTCGAGGACAAAACTGGGCATTCTCAACAAAATGAACTTTTTCCATCAGCTGATCGTGGCTCATTAAGTAATTAAGAATCCATACACATTCCCGCCTCTTTAGCTGATAATGATTCAAGAACCAACGGATAAAATCTTTTTTCTCGTTGACAGAAACAGGGGTTGTCATTTGTGAATCCCTCCTCTGCTTGGATGGTCAAATTTTGTCTCGCTTCAGAATTCTCCTGTTAATCGTTCAAGAAGCTCCTGATGCTCAACATTCATTGGATCCATTTTTACTAGTATACTTAAAATTTCGGCGGCCTCGGCTATTTTTCCTTCTTCAATTAAAAAATAACCGTAATCTGAGAGAAAATCTTTATTGTCTTTAAAGAAAGTATATGCATGCTGGTATTTATTTAATGCCTGAGAATATTGCTCAAGATTTTGTAATGCTACAGCTGCGTCCCACGCCAATTGGGGTTCTTCTTCTTCATTTATATCGGTATTTGTAATCAGATCTACGACTTGGTCATAGCGTTCTTGTTTTAGAAACAATTTATTTAACACCAAAGCACCTTCCGTAAACCCTGGATCAAGAACAAGTGCTTCTCGTAACATTTTTTCAGCTTCTTCTTCATTATTTAGTTTCAGCGCGATTTTGCCACCGTAATAATACAGGTCTTTGTTAAAATCATCTTGCTTAATCCCTAACTTGATTGCTTCAAAAGCCTCATCCAACATTTCTTCATGCTCATATGCGTGTGCAAGATGTAAATAGAGGGAATGATATTCGGGATCTAATGTTTTTAACTCTTCAAATTTTTCAATCGCAGTTTTGTTGTTTCCAGCTTGCAGAGCAGTAAATGCAAAACCAAATAATGTATTGATTTCAAGACGTTCGCCAAGTGCTTTTTCATAATAGTCCAACGCTTGTTCGAAAGATCCTCCAGCACTATAGGCTTCCGCTAGTCGAGAATGAATATTTACGCCACCAATTTCCTTGTGTTGCTGGGCAACTTTTTCAAATGACTCAATGGCATCAGTAAAGCGTCCTTGATGAGAATATAGTTCCCCCAAAGCAAAATCAATAATCGTTTCATCTGGCAGCAACTGTTTAGCCTGTAACAGTTTTTGCTCACTCACCTCAAACAATCCATTCATTTGGTATAAATCTGCCATTAACAACAAGGCTTGCGGGTATTCAGCGTCACCAGAGTTTACACGCTCAAGTATCAGCATCGCAGTTTCTTCATCACCAAGTTCTAACTCCGTTTCAGCTAAAAGTACCAAAAGCTCGCCTTCATCAGGGTAGGTTTGTAAAAGGACTTCTAGCAGTTTTTTTGTTTCATCTAGGAATCCAAATCGAAATAACTCCTCTGCTAACAAGAACTTTTCTTCATCGGTTCCTGAAGTTAAAACTTCTTCAAAATTAGACATGGCATCATCGATCTTTCCATCTTCTAACAAACTAGTGATTGCCTCAATTCTCATAATGCATCCTTCCAATCTTATCTCGGGGATTGATAAAAAGCAGGAGTGTTTATTTGCACATGCTCTCCAAACCCTGGCCGGTAGCATATTTGTTTACCTGCACGGATCACTTTTCCTTTATGCACAGTAATGACCAGTTTTGAATGTTGTTTCAAAAACAACTCACTTTCTATCATTTTAACAGTTTCACTGTCTTTTAAATAGAAATTGTAACTTACTTCCCCACCATCATGCAAATAAGACTTCCTTGGATAGATACCGATTTTCTCTAATACATTTCGCTCCAAAGGTTGACACATAGGCAATGTGTCCTTAAAACTTGGAAGATGAACAGATTCTACATAATGTCCCCACGTTTTTTTTACCCTCTTATCTGCTGTTTTAAATACAGGTATAATGGGACAGTTATAAGGAAACATTGCCTCTTTTATCCAACCCCAAGGCACTCTTTGTATTTCACTTTCATTCGTGATATTCACAAAGATTGCCGGTATTTTTTCTTTTTTACATTTTCTAATAAATCCAGGATTTAAAAGTGTGGACGGCACGCAAACACCTACCACATAATCAAATGGAGAATCTATTAGTGCAGTATGAAGTTTCTTCAGTTCTTTGTCTAACTGACGTTCTCTTTGCACATTGATGCATGTAAGTACCGTCGTTACACCCCTTTTAAGAAAATTTTCTACATAATAGGCCTTCCTCTGTTCAAAAGACTCATGGAGTGGAGGATGGAAATCAAGGAGAACGTGGGTAGGTGTCATAATAAATTCACTCGCATCCATCCTAAGGTGCTTGTACATCTTAAAAGAATCTCTTGCTGAAGCAATTCGGTCTTCTTTTATCAATAAGCTCAAATCTTGAATCTGTTCCCCCTTTAGTATATGAGCGTTCTCAATGATATAAGCCATAAGACTCCCCCTTAACGGTCTTATGACAAGCTATGAAACAAAAAAGTGAATTATACCCAGTATTTGTAGTTGAACTCGGTATACTGAAGAAAATTAAAAATGAGCCATCCCTCATTGGACTGGCTCATTCATAGACCGTAAATCGGACATTTATGTTTTTTTAACGTGTTTTAAAAAGGCTCTTTTCTCAAACCATTGTTGCTTTTTAATAAAGAATGACTTGGCTTATGATTATGATTCTATTCCAAATTCGTTAACAGAGGAGAAAAAAGCTTACAAACTAAGTAGTCACGTAGTGAAAGGCTTATTTTACATCAAGATCGGCTTTAGGATTTTAACAACAAACTTTACGAAAACAGCCTAAAATAAAGAATGTAAGTCATCGAAAAAGTTCGGGTAAGAAACGGCAACCGCATCACTATTCTCAAGATAAACATCACCGTCACTGATTAACGCAGCCACAGCTAACATCATACCGATACGGTGGTCACCATGACTTGAAACAGTACCTCCCTTAAGGGTAGAGTTATTCCCATGAATAACCATACCGTCAGGCGTCGCTTCGATGTTTGCTCCAAGTTTTCGCAATTCATTTACAACCGTATCGATTCGATTTGTTTCCTTTACTTTCAATTCAGCGGCATCCTTAATCACGGTTTTCCCTTCTGCCTGTGTTGCCAACAAGGCAATGACAGGAATTTCATCAATTAATCTCGGAATTAAATCACCAGAAATCACTGTCCCTTTCAGGGTTGACGATTGAATTTTGATCGTCCCAATAGGTTCTGTTGCCTCTGTCTGTTCTTCTTCAATGACCATGTTTGCACCCATTTGCTTCAGAACGTCAATAATTCCAGTCCTAGTAGGATTGAGCCCAACATTCGTTAACTCAATGCTACCATTAGGAACAATAGCTCCAGCCACTAGGAAAAATGCCGCCGACGAAATGTCCCCAGGAACCCGAACATGGGTACCGGCTAATTGCTGACCACCACAGACAGATACCCTATTCCCATCTGTTTTAACCTCGCCACCAAACATTTGGATCATTCTTTCAGTATGATCTCTAGTTTTCTCAGGTTCAATTACTGTGGTTACCCCGTCTGCTTGCAATCCAGCCAACAGAATCGCAGACTTTACCTGAGCACTCGCGACAGGAAGTTTATACTCAATAGCTTTTAAATCGCCTCCAGATAAAGATAAAGGTGTAAACTCAGCTTTATTTCTTCCTGAGATTCTCGCTCCCATTTGAGCTAGTGGCAATGTAACACGTGTCATTGGCCGTTTGGCAATGGAGTCATCCCCTATCAAAACCGAATGAAAGGGTTGACCAGAAAGAATCCCCATTAAAAGTCGAATGGTCGTCCCAGAATTCCCCACATCTAGGACTGCATTGGGCTCTTTTAGTCCACTAAGGCCATTCCCATATACCGTTACTTTCGTACCATCACGCTCAATGTCTACACCCAAATTCTTAAAGCAAGAAATAGTGCTCAAACAATCTTCTCCAGGCAAAAAATGTTCAATGGTCGTTACACCTGAAGCAATGGAACCGAACATGACAGCCCGATGAGAAATCGACTTATCGCCTGGAACTACGACTTTCCCATTAAGAGTTTTTTGATTGGTTTTTAGCTTTTTGGCTTCCATAAGAAACTCCTTCTAATAAATATCAAATATATTAACCTAAGGATGTCTCAAAACTTGTAAAGTTTTGAATACAATTTTCCGCACGGGCACGATCTTCCTCGCTTTGGAAACTAATCACAAGAACCCCGTATACATCTTCTCTTGTCTCAATAATTCTAATATTCGTTATATTGATTTCTTCTCTTGCAAGATATCCTGTAATTTGCGATATACTACCAGGGTAATCGGGGACATCAATAAATAAATCATAAAATGCAGGGATTGCACCTTTTTCCTTCGTAGGCAGACCATCTCGAAAATTTTTTGCTTCTTCAAAATAACGATAGATTCCATTCGCGTCATTCGACTTCAACAATGATATTACCTTTTGCATCTCTTTATCCCAATCTACTAATAGATCCAGTAAAACATTACGGTTATGCAAAAGGATATCACGCCACATCGCCGGGCTACTTGAGGCAATTCTAGTAATATCTCTAAACCCTCCCGCAGCAAGGCGGCCAACAAGTGGTGAATCCCCTTCAGCAGTTGCCGCCTGTTGAACAAGTGACGCAGCAATTAAATGTGGAAAATGACTGATTACTCCTGTTAAATAATCATGTTCTTCCGGAGTAACTGTTAAAAACTTAGCCTTTGTCCCACCTAACCATACCTTCAATTGGTTTACGTCTTGTTCATTATTACTTCCTTCCCTTGGTGTAAATAGGTAAAAAGCATTTTCAAACAGGATCTTTTTCGCTGCCGTTATTCCACTTTTATGAGAACCAGCCATCGGATGACCGCCAATAAAACAAATCCCTTTCTCAATTAAACAATCAGCTTTATTGGTTATTGTCGTTTTCGTACTGCCTGTGTCCGTTACAATCACACCAGGTTTCAGCTTAAACATGGATAACTGCTCAATAATCTTTTCAGCTACCGTAACTGGAGTCGCAATAATAATCAGGTCTGCATCTTTAGCCCCTGCCTCAATACTATTCGCACATTCGTCAATGACACCCATCATCTTGGCTAATCTAGCTTGTTCCCCATTGATGTCAAACCCTATAATTACCGCATTTTTATGTTCAGCTTTAATACATAAAGCTAAAGAACCCCCTATTAAGCCTAAACCGACAATAAAAACTCTGCCTTCCAAAAAATCACCTACTTTTATGATAGTGTGGCTTTGGCAGCAAGGAATTCTTTCATTTTGCTAATCACACCATCATTTTGTTCTCTAGACCCCACTGTTACCCGTACGCAGTTTGGAAAGCCGAGCGGTACCCCAGAGCGAACAATAAAGCCTCTTTCCATTAAGAATTCAAATACTTCATTTCCATCACACCCAAATTCAATTAAGATGAAGTTTCCATGAGAAGGATAATACTTCAATTGTTGTTCCTTACAGAATTGATAAAATTGTTGTAATCCTTTAATGTTCGTCTGTTTACATTTTTCTACAAAATCTTGATCGCGAATCGCCTCAATCGCAGCAGCCTGCCCGACTGCATTGACATTAAATGGCGGCCTAGCAGGGTCTAAAGCCTTAATAATTGCCTCATCGGCAATTCCATAACCAATTCTAAGACTAGCGAGTCCATAAATTTTTGAGAAAGTACGTAATACAATTAAATTCTTATTTTGTTTGACTAAAGAAATCGAATCATAGTAATCGTCCGCATGAACATATTCATAGTAAGCTTCATCTAAAACAACTAAAACATCCTCTGGGACTTTGGATAGGAATTCATAGATTTCCTCGGACTTTATGTAGACTCCTGTAGGGTTATTAGGCGAACAAAGCCAAACGACACTCGTATTCTCATCAATTGCTTCTAACATGGATGGGAGGTCATGCGCCCCTTCTATTAGTGGAATTTCCCTAATTTCACAATCCTCAATCACGGCATTATGCTTATATTGTGAGAATGTTCCGGTTGCCATTACCGTATTGACACCTGGACGAAGTAGCGCTCTAGAAATGATTTGGATTAATTCATCTGAACCATCTCCGAAAATTAATTGTTCTGGCTTTAGTTTGACATGTTGTGCAACAGCATCGCGCAGTTCCGTTGCATAGCCATCAGGGTACAAAGCTAGTGACGGAGTGAAGTTTCGTATCACTGCTTCTGCTTTTGGTGAACATCCAAATGGATTCTCATTTGAAGCAAGTTTCACAATATGATCAAGTCCAAATTGCTTTTTTACTGCTTCAATTGTTCTCCCTGGTTGATATGGCTTTAATGATAAGAGCGGCTGTTTCCATTTCATTGTCTTTCCACCTCTATAATATCTAAGTATTCTAAACGTATTATTAATTATTATTTCACTAAATCTGGACGAAGGACCTTTGCATCCCTAAGGTAAATATGTTGAATTTCTTGTTGGCCAATATCTGTGTTTACATGCATCATGATTCGGATACAATGAGGCAGTCCCCCAGGTACGGGGATTTCCTGCATGCACATGACAGGAACAAATTTCCACCCATTTAAACTACGTAATGCCTTGGCTGGGAATCCACCAGTCACATCCTCTGTAACGGAAATGAAAACAGAAGCAACTTTCTCTGGATCAATATTGTTTGCTTCAATCATTTCCTTCGCTAACTGTTCAGTAGCTGACAAAATTTCCCCCGCTGTATTTTCATTGATGGTTATAGCTCCTCTTACCCCTCTAATCACTTGTAGCCCTCCTGTTTTTAAACACTGCCAGGTTTTCTAATATAAGTTCATCCGAAATTTCTTGGACAGTTGGCTGACCAAGATTCTCTAACAAAACAAAACGGACCTTTTCCCCATAAGACTTTTTATCTTGTTTCATTCGCCCAAGTAACCGTTCAATGGATAGCCCCTCCGGTAGTTCTGTTTTGTATCCTAACTGAGTTAACCATTGGACAAATTCATAACGAGGCAATTTTAAACCATTAACATTTGAGCTTAGCTGAAGTGCAAAGATCATTCCAATCGTAACGGCCTCACCATGCGTAATCGAACCATAGCCCATTTCAGCCTCAATTGCATGACCTAATGTATGACCAAAGTTTAAATAAGCACGCACTCCGGACTCTTTCTCATCTTGTTCAACTATCCCAGCTTTTACTCGTATCCCACTTGTTAACAAATTTATCAGCTGTGAAGGTGTGATGTTGTCTAGCGATTTAATTTCTCCCAAAATCCATTGATAAAACTCTTCGTCACTAATCAGTGCATGCTTGATCACTTCTGCGAAACCAGATCTTACTTCTGAATTCGGAAGGGATACAAGATAGCTCAAATCATAAAACACAGCTTTAGGCTGGTAGAATGCCCCTATCATATTTTTACCAAGCGGGTGGTTAATTGCAACCTTGCCCCCAACTGCACTGTCATGAGCTAAAATAGTTGTCGGTATTTGGATAAACGGAATACCTCTCATAAAACTAGCTGCGACAAAACCAGCCAAATCTCCAACTGCACCGCCACCAAAAGACAAAATAAGCGATTTACGGTCAAGTTTCTTTTCAAGAGCAAAACTAAGACAATCATAATAAACTTCAAATGTCTTTGCCTTTTCACCAGCCGGGACAATTTTAACATGTAGATTTTGTTCTGAAACCGCATCTATTAACTTTTCTAAATAAAGGCTACCAACCGTTTCATCTGTAATAATTAAAATTGATGTTCGATTTGGAAATTCCGTCTCCAAAAAAGACCTTAAGTGATTGGTTACACTATAGCCTATATAAACAGGATATACATCATCGCCAGCTTTAATCGGAATGGTTTCCATTTTAAAACTCCTTTGCAAATTGGCGCTGATCCTCAATTGCCTTTTGCAGGACATCTAAACGATCAGCGGAAAACTGGTCAACAATCGCAGATGCAAGTTCCCAAGCAATTACATTTTCAGCCACAACAGCCGCAGCAGGTACCGCGCAACTATCGGATCTTTCAATGCTTGCAGCAAATGGCTCCTTTGTTTCAATGTCTACACTTTGCAATGGTTTATAGAGTGTTGGTATTGGCTTCATTACTCCTCTTACTACAATTGGCATCCCAGTTGACATTCCACCTTCAAAACCACCGAGACGATTGCTCTTGCGATAATACCCTTGTTCTGGGTCCCAAGCTATTTCATCATGTACCTCACTACCAGGCTTTCGGGCAGCTTCAAAACCGATTCCAAATTCTACCCCTTTAAAAGCGTTAATGCTTACCATTGCTCCTGCAAGCTTAGAGTCTAGCTTTCGATCATAGTGAACATAACTTCCAACACCAGCCGGCATTCCTTCAACTATAACTTCTACAATTCCTCCGATTGAGTCACCATTTTGTTTTGCTTCATCAATCGCAGTCATCATTTTCTTTTCTGCATCAGGATCAAGACAACGAACTGGGGATGCCTCAGTCACCTCTTTTAACTCAGTTAATGAGGAATAAGTTGTTTTTTCAGCTCGTACTCCACCAATCTCCAAAACATGACAAGCAATTTCAATCCCTAATAACGATAATAACTTTTTTGCAACTGCTCCCGCAGCTACTCTCACAGTTGTCTCTCTTGCCGAAGATCTTTCTAATACATTTCGCATATCACGATGGCCATATTTTAAGGCACCGTTTAAATCAGCATGGCCCGGTCGGGCGCGAGTAATTTTACGTTTAATTTCATCTGTTGCTTCTTCATCTAATGGATCCTGTCCCATAATCTTGGTCCAATGCTTCCAATCATTGTTCTCAACGACTAATGCGACTGGAGAACCAAGAGTATAACCATGACGGATTCCACCTGCTAATTGCACATTATCTTTTTCGATTTGCATTCTTCTGCCACGTCCATGGCCCTTTTGCCGTCTGGCAAGTTCCCCGTTAATGTCCTCTGCTGTCAACGGTACTCCCGCCGGCAACCCTTCAATTATCGTCGTTAATTGTGGTCCATGGGACTCACCTGCTGTTAAATATCTCATTCTCTTTCCCCCTTCAACTCATTAAAGGATTATGGATTATGTATCAATATAACATACACGTTTAAATAAAAATAGCAAAAATTTAAAAAATACGAAAGCGAAAAGAAAAGTTTAAGCACTTGTTTAGCAAAATATAAAAAGGCTGAGCACTCTATTAGACTTAAAATTAGTTAAGGCCTAACCTCTGTATATTTACCTTTTAAAAAAAATAAAAAGCATCTGCTTCTTAGCAGATGCTTTGGCTGTTTAATAAATCCACTCGTTCATGAGTTTACTATATTGTACTAATTCTTCTTCCTTGAAAAATAATCCAATTTCTCGGACAGCGCTTTCAGGAGAATCCGACCCATGAATGATATTTTTTCCAACTGTTAAACCAAAATCACCGCGGATTGTACCAGGAGCTGCATCCTTTGGGTTTGTAGAACCCATCATTTGACGTGCAGTTGAAATTACATTTTCTCCTTGCCAAACCATTGCGAATACAGGTCCAGACGTAATGAAGTCTACTAATTCTCCAAAAAAAGGACGCTCTTTGTGTTCACCATAGTGTTGCTCTGCAAGTTCTGTTGGAATGCTCATTAACTTTGCTCCAACAAGTTGAAAACCCTTACTTTCAAAACGGGAAACAATTTCCCCAATCACATTACGCTGTACCCCGTCAGGTTTAACCATTAGAAACGTTTTTTCCATGATCTCCACTCCTAAGAATCTTATGTATGTTAGATTGTTGTAAACAACCATCTAAAATAGTATCATTTTTTTGAAAAATTAGCAACTTGCTAATATTTACGTTTGCCAATAAATTTAGCAATATCTCGGAGTGTTTTTTTCGCTTTATTAGGAGGGAGTTCTTCAAGAATCGCTAATGCTTTTGCTAGATAACGATCACTAATTTCTAATGACTTTTCAATTGCGCCTGATTGTTTTATTTGAGTAAGAACCTCTTGAAATTCATTGCTAGTACTATTCTCATTGATCTTTTTTAACTTTTCGTAAATGTTTGCGTCCCGCATTGCGTATAATACTGGCAATGTGATATTCCCCTGCAATAAATCGCTACCTGCTGGTTTCCCTAGTTCCTGTTCCGTACTAGTAAAATCAAGAACATCATCTGTAATTTGAAAACTCATCCCCACATAGTAGCCAAAACGGTAAAGATTTTTGTGAACTCCTTCTTCTACACCTGAGGCTACCGCACCTAGCTGACAACTGGCGGCAATTAATAGGGCTGTTTTTCGTTTAATTCTGCGTAAATAATCCCGAAGATTTTGGTCAAAATTATATTTATCCTTAATTTGTTCTATTTCTCCGACGGATAGTTCAACAATAGTATCAGCTAATATCTGATGAGCAAGTGGATTTTTAATTTCTCCAATAAGTTCCAGTGCCCTTGCAAAGATATAATCGCCTGTGTACATCGCAATGCGATTATCCCATTTTGCTTTAATCGTCGGCTGTCCCCTTCTAATCTCCGCATCATCAATAACGTCATCGTGCACTAATGACGCCATATGAATTAATTCTAATGGTACAGCGACATTTTTTATCACATTGATGTCATATTGACCGAATTTTCCTCCAAGCAATACAAAAACGGGACGAATTCGTTTCCCTCCCGCGTGAAGTGTATGGAGAGAAGCCTGTCGTAGCAATGGAGATTGAGCCTCAATTGTTGATTCCAGCTCTTTTTCAATTGCATTAATATCTGAATTTAAATATGAGTACATCATCTTTAATTTCATCGTTTCCACCTAGCACTATTTTTTATGTCCAATATGGACGGCTGCTACTCCACCTGTATAAGGTTTGTAATAGACTTGTTTAAAACCGGCTTTTTCAAACATTTTAGCAAGCTCTTTCATGCCAGGGAAACTTCGCGCAGATTCCTGTAACCACGAATATTCTTTATAGCTCTTTGCAAAAAGCTTTCCGAACATCGGCATGATAAATCGAAAATAAAAATAATAGAGTTGCTTAAATCCAATCATTTCAGGTTGTGATGTTTCTAAACACACACCAATTCCACCAGGTTTTAATACCCGGTTCATTTCTTTTAAAACCTGCATATAATCAGGCACATTTCGGAGTCCAAATCCAATCGTTACATAATCAAAGCTATTATCTTCAAATGGAAGCTCCATCGCATTTCCATGTATCAAAGTCACTTGATTTAATTGACGTTCCTTTACTTTTTGTTCGCCGATCTTTAGCATGTTTTTACTAAAGTCCAGTCCGACTACTTTCCCGTTAGGCCCAACTGCTTCTGCTAATGCAATCGTCCAATCTCCCGTACCACAGCAAATGTCTAAGGCTTGGGCACCCTGTTGGACATTCATTCTTTTCATCGTATCTTTTCGCCATCTAATATGCTGTTTAAAGCTAATGACCGAATTCATTTTATCATAATTTTTATAGATGCTTTCAAAGACTCCGTGAACGCGTTCTTCTTTTGACTGCCCCATATTCACCCTTCTTCCAACGTAATTTTTGTTATAGACTGGCGCTGCCTAAAGATTTCCTCTAAACGATTTTTCAAGAGGTTGTCTAATGGAGGCAACTGTTTCGTGGCTGCTTCAATTAAGTTGATAGAAAAATCAATATACCGTTCACAAATAGAAAGCAAATATCTTTGTTGTTCAGGTGAGATTTTAGTTAAATCTTGATTATTTTTTTGAAACGATAGTTTTTTTAGACAATCAAATACAATCGATTTTCCAGACACTAAAAACTGATTTCTTTCTTCTGTCAGTCGTTTCACAAATAGGTAGTTTGCCAACAAATCGCTCCAAGCAACCGCATCGAATCGTTCTGCAATTCTAATAAACAAAGAAGATTCAATCAACTTGACACTATTCATCAACTTATCAATCGCATCGAGCTCTTTACGATAAACAGAAATTTTATGCTCATTAACCTCTTTAACTCCTGCCGCTAACGTTGTAATCATTTCGATATCATTTATATGAGCAAGTTGCTGGTAAAATAAGCCACTATAATAGGTCCCTGCCAATACTGCTAATTGGCGATTTTTTTGCCCAGTTACATCTTCATTTGGGATTGAATTCTGAACATGATCATGGGTATCAAGGGCTATTTGCAAAAGCATTGTGGTCACACTGTAATTATCTATTTCATCCTTCGTCCGTCCCAAATGACTTAGGAGAGCGACCAGCAATAAGAGTTTATCTTCATCCACTATTGGCTCACCAATATTTTGGTTTAGATAGGAATGAAATAATCTATTTGTTAATTGACTCTTTACGCTCTCTAATCTAATGTGAAAGTCTTGCAAATGAATCACCCTTGTCCTGAAGTTGGCTAACTAGCTAATGCTAGAATCACCTAATATTTGCTATAGGTTATCTTTACGTTCATATCACTTAAAACAGTGACAATTATATCATAAATCATAATACCCTTGGGTAATTATTATAAATAAAAGGTGATTACCAAATAATTTCAGCATTTTCCTGGAACAAAATGTTTAAAAATTACTCTTTCCCGCTCGTAATTTCACCATACGACGTCATTATTTTTGCATTTCCTCGTATTTTTATTGCGGAAGTATGCTCGGTAAATTGAGCAATCATCACTTCTCCTTGGTCGAGCTTTTCTGAATGGTGAAACCGTGTATCAGAACCGCGAGTGAGGCCAATCACATTGACTCCATCCTCATTCGCTTTAATTACAACGTATTCTGTGTTTTGTCCCGCTTTTTTTTCCATTCGATTCACCCTCTATTCTTTTATAAGTGAAAGGATTTCTGCACGAGCATTTACATCCTCCGCTAAAGTTCCTCTTACAGCAGTAGTGACTGTTTTTGCTCCGGGTTTTTTTACTCCTCGCATAGTCATACACATATGCTCAGCTTCTACTACGACCATTACACCATGAGGATCAAGTTTTTCCATAATGGCATTAGCAATTGAAGAGGTAATCCTTTCCTGTAGTTGAGGTCTTTTCGCAACCGCTTCAACAGCTCTAGCTAATTTACTTAAGCCCGTTACCTTCCCGCCACGTGGGATATATGCCACATGGGCTTTTCCGTAGAACGGCACTAAGTGGTGTTCACACATGGAGTAGAAAGGAATATCTTTAACAAGCACTAACTCCTCATGCTCCTCACCAAAGATCGTTTCAAAATACTCTCTAGGATCTTGATTTAGCCCTGCAAAAACTTCTTCATACATCCTTGCTACACGCTTTGGTGTATCAAGAAGGCCTTCACGATTAGGGTCTTCTCCTACAGCTTCTAATATTAAACGCACCGCTTCTTCAATTTGGGCGTGATTTACCTTGCTCATTACTTTTCCTCCTAAAACACTCGTTTGCATTCTTTTAAATATAACATTTCCATATTAGCATAATTTTTTGTATCCAAGCAAAATAATAAGATGTTCCGTTCATACTACTCTCTGCTGTTTAAGTAAAAAGATTATGTAAGTGTAAAATATTCCGATTGGCAAACTTAAACCAGTATATAGAGGCGTTATCAACAAAGTAAGACAGTTATGTTAAAGCATTAAAAGTTTTATTTTATTCCAATACAAGAAAAAGGCCGCTTTATAGCGGCCTCTTCTCAAAGTATGCTTTAGGATTTTTTCTATGTAAATTACTTTACTGCATCCTTAAGAGCTTTACCTGGTTTGAAAGCTGGCACCTTGCTAGCAGCAATTTCGATTTCATCACCAGTTTGTGGGTTACGTCCTTTACGGGCAGCACGCTCACGAACTTCAAAGTTACCAAAACCGATTAATTGTACCTTATCACCATTAGCTAAAGCATTTAAAATAGAATCAAAAACAGCATCAACTGCTTTTGTTGCATCTTTTTTAGAAAGTTCTCCAGCTTCTGCAACTGCATTGATTAGTTCTGTCTTGTTCATGCCTTTCACCTCCTCCCAATGATCCTGTAATATTGCTCAGAAACAAACTTGTTATTACATTTCTAAACAAAAAGAAGGAATTCTAAACATTAACAGCAACATTTTTCTTACAATCCTTGGAATAAATATTCCAAACATGCATTTAAAATGGGATTAACCGCCTAAACCTTGATATAACAAGGGTTCTCGGCGCCTGTAACGTTAATCTGTTAAAAGATTATCATAATCAAATGGCCTTATCAAGATAAATTCAAGAAATAATGGTAATCTTTTCTTCCACAAGGTGAAAATCCACCAATAAAAGGGATTTAGCCTGTATTATTGCTAATTTTATCTAAAGAAACAAAAATTTCTGTTTTCTAAAAGTTTGATTCTAAGGTGCTTAACTGTTTCTGGATAACACAATCTGTAATTCTTTTTTTATTGAAACCTTCTCTAATTTCGTTAAAAGAAAAAACTCAACTTTGAAAAAGGCAAAAATACTTTCCAATAAAACTCAGCTAATTCTTACATTTTATCTATAAAAGCAGCAAAGTTTAAGAAAAAAAGTTCAAAAAAAAGACTCCATAACTGGAGTCGTATCATTATAAAATAATTGCGATTAAACCACCTGAGCCTTCATTAATAATTCGCTCTAGCGTCTCTTTTAATTTATAGCGTGCGTTTTCCGGCATTAAGGAGAGTTTTGCAGAGATTCCTTCTCTGACAATGGAACTTAAGCTTCTCCCGAATATATCTGAATTCCAAATGGACAGTGGGTCATCCTCAAAGTCTTGCATTAAGTAACGAACTAATTCCTCACTTTGCTTCTCAGTCCCAATTATCGGTGAGAATTCCGACTCAACATCAACTTTAATCATATGGATGGAAGGAGCAACCGCCTTTAGACGAACTCCAAATCTCGAGCCTTGGCGAATAATTTCCGGTTCTTCCAAACTCATATCTGTCAATGAAGGCGAAGCAATCCCATAGCCGGTTTGTTTTACCATCTTTAAGGCATCTGCCACTTGATCGTACTCAGCTTTCGCATAGGCAAAGTCTTGCATTAATTCTAACAAATGATCCTTTCCACGGATCTCAACGCCAACAATTTCCTTGAGGATGTCATCATAAAGGTCATCTGGAGCAAACAAGTCAATCTCAGCTACCCCCTGCCCCATCTCAATTCCTGCAAGACCTGCACTATCTATAAACTCATAGTCACTGAATTGTTGAACAACTCGATCGACATCACGGAGACGCTTTATATCTTTAACCGTCTCTTTTACTGCCTCTTGATAACTTTCACGCAGCCAATGATTTTCTCTTAAGACCATTACCCAACTTGGTAAATTTACATTCACCTCGAGAACAGGGAATTCATATAATGCCTCACGCAAAACAGCCAAGACATCGGTTTCTCGCATACTTTCTACACTCATTGCTAAAACAGGAATATCATATTTCTCTGCTAGCTCATTTCTTAAAGTTTCAGTATTGGGATGGTGAGGTTGTGCACTGTTTACCACCATGATAAACGGTTTCCCGACCTCTTTTAATTCCTCAATGACTCTTTCTTCTGCTTCAAGGTAATCCATCCGCGGAATGTCACCAATCGTTCCATCAGAAGTAATTACCACACCTATTGTTGAATGTTCTTGAATTACCTTTCTAGTTCCGATTTCCGCCGCTTCATGAAACGGAATCGGTTCCTCGTACCAAGGTGTATTAATCATCCTTGGCCCATTTTCATCTTCGTAACCTTTTGCACCAGGGACTGTATATCCAACACAATCTACTAGCCTTATGTTGACATCTAGGCCTTCATCTACGTGAATGGATGCCGCCTGATTAGGTACGAATTTTGGTTCAGTTGTCATAATTGTTTTACCTGCCGCACTCTGTGGCAATTCGTCTTGACAGCGAGCACGATCCGCTTCATTTTCTATATTTGGTAAAACAACGAGTTCCATAAATTTCTTGATGAAAGTGGACTTGCCTGTTCTTACTGCACCGACAACTCCCAAGTATATATCGCCGCCTGTTCGCTCAGCGATATCCTTAAAAATATCTACCTTTTCCAAGTGATCCCCTCCCGATCATAGAGTTAGTGGGAAAAAATATCATCCTTTTGGTAATCTGGGACAATATATATCTATGACGTTGTCCTATACCTCTATGACATTTTTTTAATTTTTTTCACTTTATGCTATCCCACGAGTATGTGGGGTCTCTTCCCACTACCACTCCCTGAAGGAAAAAAAACCCTTCTTCCACAATATATTGTGCAGAAGAAGGGTTATGACTAATTCTCTAAAAAGATTGGTTCTCCATTTTCGGGATCTACTGTATATGGAAGTGAATATCCGGGTACAATTGGCGAATTTTCGGTGAGGATATACCGAATATCTTCTCCCGGTGTAAGGTTGTATTCGTTTTCTTTGATAACTTGGTAAAGATCACTCCGGTAATCGACGTAGATTTCACCTTCACCAGTAATCACATAAGGAAGATTTTTTCCCGTATAGGGACTAACTGCGACCGGTTCTTCAGTGTAACCTATTTTACTAAAATCTAGCGTAAATAGATTTTTTGAAAGCTGACCCTTAAATGGTGGATATTTATTTGCTTGTATCTTAATTTTAATTTCTCGAATCGTTTCGGCTACTCGTAAATCCAATAATTTAACTGTAGGTTCGTTTTCAACATCAATTAAAACATATTGAAATACCCCACCACTCTCATAGGCGTTTCCAGGAACTTCAGATATGTACTCGGGTACAATTTTTTTAAAATCGATTAAATACTTTTGGTAAATCGGTGTTGATGCATCTTTCGTTTTTATTGGCAAAATCCCATTATTGCTCTCCTGAAACTGATTGACAGCCTCTTGGACCATATTGATTTGTGCATCATAGGGGACTTGATTTTGAGCCAAATTTTCTTTTGGATACATACATCCTGTTAAAAATAGTAAAAAAAAGACTCCAGACCACATTTTAATTAATTTAAGCATAACTTTATACTCACTCTCATTTTTATCATCAACCTGTTGTAGGGCCACTTAGAACAACAAAAAAGATTATAAGTCCTGCTGTAGCCATAAAAATAAATGCAAGAAAACCTGTGATTGCTTTAAAGAAGCCTTTTAATTTATACCGACTAAAATAAAGTGTGATAAGAGCAAGAAACATCAACCCCATGCCCACAAACGAAATATACATTTTTAGTAAAGCTGGTGACAATAAAACCACTCCCCTTTTCCGAGAAGTATTATATCATAAAAATGGTTCATAAAGCACCTTTAGCATAGTTTTCAAACAAAAAAAGCTGAGATAAGGAAGGGGCAGTTTCCTCATCTCAGTTTATAAGTGACTAAATTACCCACACACCGGGTTCAAACTACCAGTTGCTTCGTTGCATTGTATGCAAATCGATGAATACTCGCATCCTCGAATGCCTATATTTTGTGAAATAAGAAAATATTATTTTCCTGAACACAAAATATTTAAGAGAAATGTTGTTTTTGCAGAGCTTGTGTTAAAAACTTAAAGCAAATTTTAACGTGAAATAAGCTTTTCTCTGCATTATTACTTAGTTTGTAATCTCTTTTCTCCTCTTCTATGCTTACTTTGGAAAGCACTCATAGGTAAATATTCTATATTTACTCTATAAAGAACCAAGTTTTGAGAAAGAGAAAAGAACCTAGTAAAAAGAGACAATCACGTCTTCATCCGAAAATGATGAGCAGAATTGGATATTGCAGAGAATTAGTTAGTTGAATCTAAACTAAGTATATTAGCCAGATCTTCATTTTCATGTGTTTTTCTTCTTGTCATGAGCTCATCCACTGCATCTTTAGGATTGACCCCGTGGAATAGAATGTTATTTAATGCACAGGTTATTGGCATCTTAACATCATATTTTTCTGCTAATTGATAAGCAGCCTTTGTTGTTCGTACCCCTTCAACAACCATTCCCATTTGATCAAGTACTTCTTGGAGATTATCTCCTTTCCCTAACATATTCCCAGCACGCCAGTTACGTGAATGGACACTAGTACAAGTAACAATTAAGTCGCCAATACCTGTTAAGCCTGAAAAGGTTAAAGGACTCGCTCCCATTTTCACCCCAAGGCGAGCAATTTCGGCTAGCCCCCTTGTAATAAGAGCTGCCTTTGCATTATCTCCATATCCTAAACCATCGGAAATACCAGCTGCAAGAGCGATAATATTTTTCAACGCCCCACCAATTTCGACGCCGATTAAGTCAGGGTTTGTGTATACCCTAAAATTTTGGTTTAAGAACAAGTCCTGAATTCGCTCAGCTGCCTCCATATTCTTCGAAGAAACAGTGACTGTAGTTGGATGTCGCAAACTAACTTCTTCTGCATGGCTTGGTCCAGATAACACAACCACATCATTTAATAAAGTCGCTGGCATCTCCTGTTCAATCATCTCTGAAATCCTTAAAAGAGTATCAGGCTCAATCCCTTTACTTACATGAACAATTGTTAAAGGTTCCTTCTGAAACTCTTGCATGTTTCGCAAAACTTCTCTAATCGCTTTTGTTGGTACTGCCAAAATCACCGTATCAATTCCCATTAAGGAAGCTTTTAAATCACTATATCCTTCAATTAATTGCGGCAACTCGATACCAGGTAAGTATTTTTTATTAGTATGGTATTGGTTGATTTCTTCAATTTGAGTTGGGTTATGTCCCCATAATCTTACACGATGACCATTATCAGCTAATACTAACGCTAAAGCCGTTCCCCAGCTTCCTGCTCCGACAACTGTTACATCTTCTAGTTTCCGTTCCACTTCACCACAACCTTTGAATTAAGAATATTATTTCCGTTCCCTAGCAAAGATTTTAATTGGAGTTCCTTCAAATCCGAATGCATCCCGAATACGATTTTCTAAAAATCTTTGGTAAGAGAAATGCATGAGTTCAGGATCATTGACAAATACAACAAATACTGGTGGTTTTACCGATACTTGAGTCGCATAATATACTTTTAAACGCTTTCCCTTATCAGCCGGTGCTGGGTTCATTGCAATCGCATCCATAATTACTTCATTTAGAATATTGGTTTGAACCCTTCTAGAATGGTTTTCACTTGCCACATCAATCATTGGCATTAATGTATGAATGCGTTTCTTTGTTTTCGCAGACAAAAAGACGATTGGTGCGTAATTGAGGAATTGAAAATGTTCCCTAATATTTTGTTCAAATGCCTTCATTGTCTTTTCATCTTTCTCAACAGCATCCCATTTATTTACCACGATAATAACCGCACGACCTGCTTCATGTGCGTAACCAGCAATATGCTTGTCTTGTTCGATAATCCCTTCTTCGCCGTCTAAAACAACAAGAACAACATCCGAGCGCTCAATCGCTCTTAGTGCACGCAAAACACTATATTTCTCAGTACTCTCATATACTTTCCCTTTTTTCCTCATTCCGGCCGTATCAATTATTACATAGTCTTGACCATTGTACTTAAAATTGGAATCAATTGCATCTCTTGTTGTTCCAGCAATTGAGCTAACAATAACACGATCTTCGCCGAGAATCGCATTCGTAAGTGAGGATTTCCCCACATTCGGGCGGCCGATTAAGGAAAATTTGATGATATCATCATCATAATCCTTTTCATCCCCTTTAGGGAAGTGTTTCGCTGCTTCATCAAGTAAATCTCCTAGACCAAGACCATGCGAACCAGAGATCGGGATTGGCTCCCCAAATCCAAGAGCATAGAAGTCATAGATTTCACTTCGCATCTCTGGGTTATCAATTTTGTTCACACCTAGAACAATAGGTTTTTGGGATCGATATAAAATCTTCGCAACCTCTTCATCTGCAGCTGTGACTCCCTCTCTACCGTTGACAAGAAAGAGAATTACATCCGCTTCCTCAATCGCAATTTCCGCTTGTTGCCGAATTTGCTCAAGAAAAGGCTCGTCTCCTATGTCAATTCCACCTGTATCAATAATATTAAAATCATATGCTAACCATTCAGCAGAACTATAGATACGATCTCTAGTTACTCCTGGAATATCCTCTACTATAGAAACGCGTTCACCAACAATCCGGTTAAAAATCGTCGATTTCCCCACATTTGGGCGGCCGACAATCGCTACCACTGGCTTCGCCATAAAAATCACCCTTTCAATTTCACTACGATAACATTATTCTGTTACAATTAAAGAATCCTACACTCAACGATAAAATAAAACCCTTCCTGATAAGAAGGGTTAACTTTCTCATTTTATCAAAGATGTTCCAGTTCAGGCAACGAAAACCTTATCAGTGTTTGACAATTACATATAAATCTTCAGAAAGCAAGTGTGCAATCCCATCAAGTATGGCTTCCAAATTCGCCGTAACTGTTTCCATTTCTTCTTTCGTATCACAATAAAAAACACCCAAACCTGAACCGACCTTATTCCTATTGGTTGTGATCGTTGCTAGTATATACTTTTCAAGATTCATTTTTCATCCCAACCTTCTCAGTTGACATCCTAATTGCATTTTCAAGCGTCGGCACATCTCCGATTACCTTAAGAGCTTTATCAATATCCCTATCTTGAGGTAATACAAAAACGCCAACACGCCCATCATCAAGATCACGTTTTGCTAAAGGTACGAGTGCTGGTGTTCCAGAGTCTCGATAAACGCCTAACGCAGTAGCTACATCATGCAATATCGCCTGTCTTTGTCCGAGATTTGCAATTGTAGAGCGAGCATTGAAATTTTTAGGTTTTAAGATAAACCCCATTCCATACCTAAGAACTTCCTTTTGCCTAGCTGGTAAACCGATATTCATGATGTAGATATTGTCCACATAGAGACCGGCACCCTCGAACCTTGGTTCTACATACTCAATATCAACAATATCCTTAAGTTTTCCACCAGACATTAATAGGTGAGATATGTACATCGATGCAATCGCTACAATAATTCCAATCCATATATTAAAGAGTAAATATGCCATTGTGCTGACCAGTGCTGTAAAAATCACAAGATAGTTCCGACTCTCAAATGCAATTGCAATTCCCTCAATATAAGTTCTTCCACGTGTTACAAGTTCATAGTTATCTAATTCTGATAATGTATTCCTTTCCATATTTCTTACTTCTCGAAACTGTGATGCCGCGACAGTTAAAAACGTTATAGCTGTAAATTCTTCTTCTAGTATGGCCGGTCCAAACACAGCACCTAAGCCAGCAGCAATAAATCCTAAAGCGACATGAATAATTTTGCCATGCAAATATGTAGGGTACTGTCGATAATCGGTTCTTAACATAAACAACCGTGATATTGTACCCGTTAACAAGCCAAATACAATTGGAAGCGTATACTCTGTCATGACGATTTTTGTTTTCCCCTTCCTTGATTAATATAATCAGCTGATAATTCGGATACGTAAGATAAGACTCCCCAGATCGAGAACACCAGCCCCGCTAACGAAAGGGCATCTAAAAACACTGGTGAGGCAACAGCGTAAGTAAAAGACAGCTTTTTCATATAAAAAGAGAAGAATATTTCCCCTAACAACATTCCAGTCCCAAGCGATAAAACTTGCAACCGTTTATGAGATTGTAAAACAGATGCTAATAAGACTCCACCAATGGCAATCATCCACTTGCGATCAAAAATAACCCAAACAGGATCGAATAACTCAAATAATAAGAAACTTACATAAGCTAACATCATAATGAAAGAGGACAAAAATACGCTATAAAATATTCGATTTCTCAAGATGGCTAATTCAACCAATGAAATCCCCATCAGGATAATCGCAGTTATCTGTAGTTCTATGCCTAGCAGCTCTATTCGATAAGGAGATGAGATCATTAATAGGAGCAACCAAAAAGCAATTTTAAGGCGATATGGATTATCTCGGGACAAGAAAAACGTTGCCCAAACCCATCCTAACCAAGCAAACCAATAAAACATTGCACCTTCCATCCTATCCCTCCTATCATTTCCATTATGGCTGCATCCTATGTACTTTAATCTTCAAGGTATAAACTTTTTTTCAAGTTCCATCTTAAGAAGGTAGGAGGTGGTAATAATGGGACGTGACCGACAGGAAAAGAAGCTTAGAAAAGGCGGACAAGTAGAATTAGATCGTGATCAAGCTTTGCACTACCCGGGTGCTACTAAACTTCAAAGCCCGGAGGAAGCAAGAAGATTAAATGACGGTAAACAAAGTGAGTAGTGACCAAATTAAGCACCGCAAAAGCCTTTAACACGAAAAAAAGCTTCCACCTAACTGGTGGAAGCTTTTTTACCTCTGACTATATTTCTTGGTATTAATACCTCTTTCGTTTAACCAATGCCAAGTATCACCTGAAATGATTAAAGGGGCTGTTTTCAGTTCCTCAACGGACGTTTTCCCTAATGCAGTCATAATCACTTTCAGATCGTCATTTAATTGAGCAACCTCTGTGATTAAGTACTCTTGCCCATGTTCAGTCAGAGACCTCAGCATCCTACCCGCTAAAGCGACTGCACTTGCACCAAGTGCTAGACACTTGGCAACATCAAGGCTTGATTGTATACCTCCTGAAGCGATTATCGGTCGACCAGCGCTTTTCTCATTTGCCTCAATAATGGATGCAGCAGTCGGATTACCCCAACTCTCAAAAAATGAATAGGTATTGGTTCGACGCTGATTCTCAATAACAGCAAAATTAGTTCCGCCAAAACCGCTCACATCCACTGCAGAAACTCCAACTGAAAACAAAGCTTCCACGCTCTCCTTACTAATACCAAAACCTGTTTCCTTCGCAATCACAGGCACATTTACCTGATTGACAATTCGTTCAATCCTTGTGAGCATCCCACGAAAATTCCGATCTCCTTCAGGCATTGTTAGTTCTTGAACAACATTAAGGTGGATTTGTAAACCATCCGCTTGAATCATGTCAACAGCCGCTCTCGCTTGGTCAACGTTTGCCTCACTACCAAGGTTTCCAAAAATAATACCATTTGGATTTTCCTCGCGCACAACTTCAAATGTTGGTCTTTCCTCATTATTTTTCAAAGCCGCCATTTGCGATCCTACTGCTAGGCCAATTCCAGTCTCTTTGGCAACTTGTGCTAGCCGTCGATTAATATCTAGTGTTCGTTCGCCGCCTCCACCTGTCATTGCATTTATAAAAATTGGCGAACTTAAAACAAGTTCGCCAATTTTTGTTTCTAAACTAACCGAATCCAATGAAGTTTCAGGAATGCTTTGGTGAACAAATCTGATATCATCTAAACCTGTCCGATTTGACTGACCTGTCTCGAGAGCAAGTCTAATATGATCCATTTTCCGTTCCATTCTTGACAAGTTCATCACCATTTTATTTTAGATTCTTAAGTTTATCTCCAATCATCTCACCCAATTGGAACCCTTTTGGTTCTTCTGGTAATTCATAATCAGATACATCAGGTACTTCTTTTTCCTCAAATTCCTTCATGCTTAGAGATAGGCGTTCATCTTTTTTATTAACATCAAGAACTTTTACCTTTACTTGTTGCCCCTCTTCTAATACCTCATGTGGTGTTCCAATATGACGATGAGAAATTTGAGAAATATGAACCAGTCCCTCTACCCCTGGGAATACTTCCACAAATGCACCGTATGAAACTAAACGCTTTACAATACCTTCTAAAGTGCTTCCTTTTGGCGCTTTCTCTTCAATATCAGACCATGGTCCAGGTAGGGTATCTTTAATTGATAAAGAGATTCTCTCATTATCTGTATCAACGCTTAAAATCTTTACTTGAACCTTTTGACCTTCTTGGACCACATCAGACGGTTTTTCCACATGTTCATGAGAAAGCTGTGAAATATGAACTAAACCATCGACTCCACCAATATCAACAAATGCACCAAAATCAGTAATCCTTTGAACTGTTCCTTCAAGCACTTGTCCAGCCTCTAATGACTCAAGTAAACTCTGCTTTTTCTTACTCTGTTCTTGTTCAACAACAGCACGATGTGATAAGATTAATCGATTTTTCTCTTTCTCAAACTCAACAATTTTAAACGTAAGCGTTTTGCCTTTATAATCAGAGAAATCCTCTACAAAATGAGCTTCAACTAAAGATGCAGGTACAAAACCACGTACGCCAAGGTCAACAACTAGTCCACCTTTCACGACATCTTTAACTTCCGCTTCGAAAATTTCTCCACTTTCAAACTTTGCTTGTAATTCATCCCAAGCCTTTTCTGCATCTACTTTACGCTTTGAAAGAATCAATGCTTCTTCTTCCACTTTTAAGACCTCAAGGTCAAGCTCGTCGCCTTCTTTAACAGCGTCTTCCGCTTTTTCAATGTGTAGACTTGAAAGTTCACTTATGGGGATGATTCCATCCAATTTACTGTTTTGGATATTTACAATAACTTGTTTTTCTTCTACTTTTGTAACCTGACCTTTGACACGGTCACCTGTTTCAAAATTAGTTACTTCAACTTGGTTCATATCTTCTGACATATGTATTCCTCCTTAATCCATGGACTACTACTCTTAAAGATATTGAGATGTGTCCATCCCATTGATAAACCTTTAGTTAGAGAATATTCTAAAAAAGTCTCTTTTCTTTAACTTCTTATAAATCCTCTTTTTTGTCAAGCAAGAAACCTATTTGTTTTCGTTTAATAGTTTACGGATTTCAGTCATAATTAATTCAGTTGCTTCTTCTGCTGAACCTTTCTGTTCTTTAATCTGACTCATGTCAATTGGCTTCCCATAAACAACTTTTAGTTTGTTAAATGCCTTATATGGGCCAACCACAGCACATGGGACAATTTGAGCATCTGTTCTTAATGCAAAAAAACCAGCCCCTGCAAGCCCCTTTCCAAGTTCTCCAGTTTTGCTTCTAGTTCCTTCTGGAAATAGTCCTAACACGTTTCCATCTTTGAGAACAGCTAGACCTTTTCTCAATGCCTCACGATCACTCATTCCTCTTTTTACAGGAAATGCATTTAAATGCGGAACTAATTTCCCTAAGACCGGCACTTTGAACAATTCTTCTTTGGCCATGAAATGAACAGGTCTAGGTGCCATCATCCCTACGATAATTGGGTCAAAATTGTTAATATGATTTGAACAAAGTAATACTCCCCCTGTTTTAGGGATATTTTCTCGTCCAACTACTTCGACACGATAGAGCGGTTTGAATACACCATATACAACCGATTTGGCAAAATCATAAATGGTCAATGTCACCCAATCCTTTCAATAGCGAGGTTCATGATTCGGTCCACAACCTGTTCGATTGATAAAGATGTTGTATCAATTTCTACCGCATCTTCCGCCTTTCTTAAGGGTGCCACTTCTCGCTCAGAATCATATTTATCTCTTTGAGCAATTTCTTGTTTTAAGATTTCCAAATTGGAGGAGTATCCTTTTTGAAGATTCTCGGTATGTCGCCGTTGTGCCCTCTCCTCTACACTAGCTAATAAGAAGACTTTCACTTCAGCTGCCGGTAATACATGGGTCCCAATATCTCTTCCATCCATGACAACCCCACCTTTTTCAGCAAAAAGCTGTTGTCTTTTTACCATTTCAACCCGAACCAATTCATGGGCAGCTACAACCGAAACGTTATTTGTCACTTCAGATGTCCGAATCTCATTAGTGACATCGTTTTTATCTAGTAATACTACCTGACCCGTTTTTCCAGGCAATAATTCAATCACCGATTCATTTAAAATTTCCATTAACAATGCCTCACTATGAAGGTCAATCTTATTTTTTAGTGCCTTGTATGTTAAGGCTCGGTACATCGCACCAGTATCTATATATATGTACTCTAATTTTTCTGCAACAATTTTAGCTACTGTACTCTTTCCAGCTGCAGCTGGTCCGTCAATTGCTATTGATATTTTCTTTTTCATAATGCCTCCTATAAACCTACGGTGTTAAAGAACAAACTCTTTTTTATTTTAACACAAGAAAAGATACTACGACCAAGAAAAAAGAAAGCAGGTTATTTTCCTGCTTTCCGAAAATCCCATAACGTCTCTACCAATTCGGTATTACTATCCTTCACAACCCCTTCATATCGAGTAATCACTTTTAGTTCGGGAAGTACATTCATCTGATGGAAGAATAGTTGGGAGAAGAACAAAAAAGCAAATTGGATAATCGCTAGTTTGATCAAAATTCTCTCAAAAGTTTTCATGAACAATTCACCCCCTACCATTATGGGGAGAATCTATAGATTTAAAACAGTAAATCACATTTTGAGAAGACTGTTTTCATAAGGCTGTTTTGGTAAAGATTGTTGCTAAAATCCAAAAGCCTTTTTTTACGTAAGAACAGCTAGTTTTAGGGTTTCAATTCGTTTGCAAGTTCTATTCTCATAAAATGTATTTTATTGAATGACTTAGCTTATTCAGAAGTATTTTTGTTTAAGAGCACAAAGTTTGAGAAAAAGCCTTAGAGAAAGAGGAAAAGCGATGCTTTTCCTCAGACTACATCTTCATAAATTTGTTCTGCATTATGCAACTTCTCGACTTTTTCTTCCACGCCAGTTTCGGCATTAATATAGATACGGTAGGTGTCATCTCCTAATACACCCGTGAATTCATGACATAATACTTCTTCTCGTAAATCGTTAAGAATAACTCCTAATCGTTCTTCCATAATTTTTACATTAGGATTCACTTTTTCTTTAGCCTCAGTAGCGGTGATCTTTGGTTTTGAAATTTCTCTTGCATGATTGGACTTCAAATAATCCTCTGCAGATAAACCGATAATACCTCCGTTATCAAGTGCAACTTTTACCTTGATTGAATCTGGATAAATCCTTACATCATCGCTTTTTCCAACGAATGTAAAAACTCCGATGTTATCATACTGTGCACTTTCAAATAGATCTAAATCTTTAAAATCATGGTCTTTTAGAAAAGCAATGGCCTTTTCACTAGCAGCATTAAGGCTTAAATTCGATTCCTCTACATCTCGCGATACGAGAAACCAAATTGGATAACCACCTTTTTTGGTAATATCCATTGTTGAATGAATATCCTTTTTCTTATCCTCAATTGATACACTAAAGAAACCGTAATCCGATCCCTCACCATTTTCCGTTACTTTTGTTTCGACACCTTTTCCAAGCGAAGACCATTTTTTTGCAATTTCTAATGCTTCATTCTTGTTAATTGGCTTCCCTTGCAAATGTTGAAAGTTTTCATCCTCTTTTTTTATCTTAACCATTCCTGCACCAAATTCAGTTTCCGAATAACTTTCAACTGTTTTTTCAACTGTTTTAAAACCATCAATGATGGTATTATCTGCAGGAGCTCCTTCAGTTGCTAATGCTAATTCTACATCCATCCAAGTTAAATTATCCTTTAGAACCATTTGTTGCACTTTCCGAAGGTCGTTCTGAATTTTACCAGATTCCTTATATAAGGATTTTAAAGTTTTGTATTCATCGTCTGTCAATGGTTCATTATCTAGGTCACGTACAGCTGTCTTATAAGCAAAATCACCTACATTTGCTAGAAACTCTTCCGTTTTGTTAAAAGGGACCAATGTTAAAGGAAGTTGTCCAACGTCATTATGGGCCTGAGATGTGATTTTCCAAACCTCTGCCAATGCAGGTGATAAAGATTCTCGAGAATTCATGGCTAATGAAGTTCCGATCTTATCATTTAATAAATCCATTTGAAAGGACAAATCATGAAAGGCTCGTTGGTAATTGTTTTCTGCGTTTTGAAGAATCGCATTTTTTTCCTGGTGTTCCTGATAGCCCCAAAATGCTGCTCCTGCAACTCCAATGGTTAGAAGCGTAATCAAGATTCCTCTTACCAAAATTCCTCACCTCATTTACAAAAGATATGTTTCCCAATTTTCTTGATTTGCGGCCGTCCCCAAATCCAACTGCTTGTCGCAGTGTCAGGATTAAAGTAATATATAGCATTCCCTGTAGGGTCCCAGCCATTTATAGCGTCTAAAACAGCGCTTTTTGCTCTCTCATTTGGAGTAAGCCAAATCTGTCCGTCAGCAACAGCTGTAAATGCTAGCGGTTCAAAAATCACACCCGAAACAGTATTTGGAAAGGTTGCACTCTCAAGTCGATTTAAGATTACAGCGGCTACTGCCACTTGCCCTTCATACGGCTCCCCTCTAGCTTCGCCATATACAGCATTCGCCATTAATTGAATATCGTTTTGCGAAAATCCGTTAGGCGTATTAGCAGCTGTAACTTTTGATGGTGCTGCTTGTTTTTGAGGTGCTGCTTGATTGCCTTTTGCCCCTGTTTGATTCTGTGCTTTTTGATTTCCCCCCTGTTGAGCGTTATTGCCAGTTGGTTGTTTTTTAGAAGGTTTCCCTTCTCCTTGCTTCGCTATATCTGTTCCACCATAATGTGAAAATTTATTGCCTTGTTTTAGTTGCTCTTTTACATGACTTTCGTGATATTTCGATGCTTTCACGAGTTTAGCTTTTGTTTCTTGACCAGCTAAACCATCTACTTTCATACCAAATTCATACTGGAAGTTTCTCAATGCCCAATATGTTCCCCAACCAAATACACCGTCAATTTTTCCATTGTAAAAGCCCAGGTATTGAAGCCTTGATTGCAATTCAATCACATCATCACCAACTGCTCCCTGCTGAATGACTTGGTTTGAAAATGCCTCAGCCCTTTGCTCTAGGTTACTACAAGGTGTTAGAGCGATGATTAAAACTAGAGCAATACCCAGTTTGATTAACGACTTAATGTTCACGAATAACCCCCCATAATCTATACTAGTAACATTTAAGATTAATCCTATTTTTTGTAATGGCTGGGCTTTTATGCATTGAAAAAGAAAAAACCCCTCATTTACCTGAAATGAAGGGCTTTTCAAATACCAATTGTTCTTTTTTAAAATGATTGGCGCTCATAATTCGAGCCTTCTTTACCTTTTTTAAACCAAGATACCAAAGGAAGATCATAAAAGGAATCATGAGCAGCAACCAATCTTCTAGAGTGATTAAGATATAATTATAACTACCGTGTAATAGAACAGGGATAAAAAGCGAGAGCGATAACCATTTATATTTTGAGTCTACAGAAAATTTGCTTTTCCCAAAGTAATAGCCCATAATAACTCCGAATAATGCATGACTTGAAACAGGTAACAACGCTCGGCCAAGTGCATATTCTAATCCATTAGCAAAGAGGTAAAAGATATTCTCAATCGTAGCAAACCCTAAAGAAACAGATGCACCATACACAACTCCATCATATGGCTCATCAAATGAAACATGTTGATAGACCATGTAAAATAGTATAAACCATTTAAAAAACTCTTCTAAAAGGCCCATTGTAATGTACGGTTCAAAAAATAAGCCTTGCAGGACGTTTTCCTCTCGAAGTACATATTGGATAAACATGATTGGAAAAACAAGTAAGGCACCACTTACAAAAATTTTAAAAACAATTGATAATGGCTCTGATCCATATTGATCTTTAAGATAAAAATAACTCAGCAGTGCCAAGCCAGGAGCAATTCCGGCAGTAACAATTCCAAGCATTGGAAACCTCTTTTCAAATCTTTTTTTTAATCGTATCATGATATGATAAGAAAGAAAATGAATTCTTCTAATCCATGGAAGGAGACTTTTGAAATTGAAGAAAAACATACTTTTAATACATACTGGTGGTACCATCTCCATGAGCGAAGATAAAACTGGGGCTGTCAAACCTGGAGAAAAAAATCCATTAACAGAGGAAGGTCAAATACTCAGTAGTTTGGCCAACCTAGTAGTCGAAGAACCATTTAATCTCCCTTCTCCCCATATTACAATGAAAAATATGATGATATTGAAGGAAATCCTCGAACGGTATGACCAAAGTTCAGGAATTGATGGCGCTGTGATAACGCATGGAACAGATACATTGGAGGAAACAGCTTATTTTCTAGATCTAACACTCCAAACAAAGTATCCTATTGTTGTTACAGGGGCTATGCGCTCTAGCAACGAGATTGGTTCAGATGGACTTTATAATCTAATCTCATCGATTCGGGTTGCTTCTAGCGAAGATGCTCAGAATAAAGGAGTTTTAGTGGTATTAAACGATGAAATACATACAGCTGAAAACGTTACAAAAACACATACAAGTAACGTTTCTACTTTCCAGAGTCCGCAATTTGGACCAATTGGATTAGTCACTAAACAAGACATCTTTTTTCATCATATGCCATCCTATCGAGAGAAATACGAGATATCAGCTTCCTGCAAACAAAGAAATGTCGTACTCATAAAAGCTCATGCTGGTATGGATGCCTCACTTTTTTATGCCATTCGTGATTTAGAAGTGAACGGTGTCGTTATCGAAGCACTAGGACAAGGAAATATGCCCCCGGCAACAGTACCTGGTATTCAAGCGTTGATCGAACGAAACATCCCTGTTGTAATTGTTTCTCGCGCTTTTAACGGAATCGTACAAGGGGTATATGCCTATGAAGGTGGCGGAAAACAATTAAAAGAAATGGGCGTTATCTTCTCAAACGGATTAAATGGGCAAAAAGCTAGAATCAAACTTTTAGTCGCATTAGACCGGACCAATAACATGAATGAAATAGCTGAAATGTTTCGTTTATAGTCGCTTCATATTTCGTAAGGTTACCTGTACATAAAATATTTTTTTGGCTGTAATTGATCTCGATCCAAACCAAACAGAAGCAGACTGAATCAGTCTGCTTCTGTTTGTACTTCTTGCTCTTTTGCCTGAATCGCAGTTGCAATTTGCCCACCATGAAACCTTCCATTTTCAATAAAAATTTCATTTGCATTATTTCCAGCAGCAATGACACCTGCTATATAGATGCCAGGGATATTGGTCTCCATTGTTTCCATATGATAATTTGGTCGTCCAGTCTCAGAATCAATTTCCACTCCCATTTGCTTTAAGAAACCATGATCAGGGTGATAACCAGTCATCGCAAAAACAAAGTCATTTTTTATTTTTTCCTGTACACCTGCTTGGTTAAAAACAAGATAGGAGTCTCCAATTTCAGTTACATGTGCATTAAACCTCATTTGAATAACACCATTGCGAACTAAAGAATCAAACTCTGGTAGGATCCACGGCTTAATACTACTTGAGTACTCGCTTCCTCGGTAAAGGACCGTAACCCTTGCACCCGCTTTTACCAGTTCCAAAGCTGCGTCTATACTAGAGTTTTTTCCACCAATAACAGCTACATCCATATCAAAGTAAGGGTGGGCTTCCTTAAAGTAATGTGCAACTTTCGGTAAATCCTCCCCTTTTATCCCCATATAATTCGGGTGATCATAGTATCCCGTAGCAATCACTACATAAGTTGCCTGGTATTCCTGTTTATTTGTGATTACGTTAAAATAACCCTCTTCTTGTTTAAAGACTGTTTCAACCTTTTCAAATGGATGAATGCGGAGATTTTCTCGCTTCACAACTTCTCGATAATAGACAAGAGCCTGGTTTCGCTTTGGCTTATGTTGTTCGGTAATAAACGGAACGTCACCAATAGCCAACTTTTCACTACTGCTAAAAAACGTCTGATGTGTAGGATAGTTGTAAATTGCATTTACAATATTCCCTTTTTCAATGATAAGGGGATGCTTGCCGATTTTTTTTAAGGCAATCGCAGCGGCTAGTCCACAAGGTCCCCCGCCAACGATGATTACATCTTCTCTTGACATCTCTCTCTAGTCACTCCTTGTACAGTTCCCTTGATAAGTATTTTCGATATTATTGCTTTTGAAAGCCTACATACGATAAGTATCTTAATGTAAAGTCACATATGAAGCTCTTCACTCATTAATCTTGGTTGTTAGCTAATAGAACAACCTAAAAAAACCTCTATATACATTTTCAAGCTAAAAACAAGCTAATAATAAGCAACAGAAAAAAACTCCTACCTAATAAGGATAGGAGATTTTCTGTGAAGATTCAATATGTCAATATTAAATCCATCCTCTGAATCGACTTGCCTCAGCCATTTTTCTTACGCCTACCATATAAGCAGCAAGTCTCATATCAACACGTCTACTCTGTGATGTTTGATAAATATTTTCAAAGGATTTAACCATTACTTTTTCCAGTTTTTCTTCAACTTCTTCTTCCGTCCAGTAATAGCCTTGGTTATTCTGAACCCATTCAAAGTAAGAAACAGTCACTCCACCTGCGGATGCTAAAACATCTGGAACTAATAAGATTCCTCTATCCGTTAAAATCTGTGTAGCTTCTAATGTTGTTGGTCCATTCGCGGCCTCTACTACAATACTAGCTTTAATATTATGAGCATTTTCTTCGGTAATTTGGTTCTCAATAGCTGCTGGAACAAGAATATCGCAATCCAATTCAAGAAGTTCTTTATTTGTGATTGTATTATTAAACAACTTTGTAACAGTTCCAAAGCTATCTCTACGGTCTAGAAGATAATCAATGTCAAGTCCTTCTTGGTCATAAAGAGCGCCATAAGCATCGGAAATACCAACAACCTTAGCTCCTGCATCATGCATGAACTTAGATAAGAAACTTCCTGCATTTCCAAATCCTTGGACAACAACTCTTGCTCCCTTTAAATCGATACCTTTCTTTTGCGCTGCTTCACGAATGCAAATGGTTACACCTTTTGCGGTTGCAGATTCCCTACCATGAGAACCTCCTAGTACAAGCGGTTTACCTGTAATAAAACCCGGAGAGTTAAACTCATCAATTCGGCTATATTCATCCATCATCCAGGCCATAATTTGAGAGTTAGTAAAAACATCCGGTGCAGGGATATCTTTTGTTGGACCAACAATTTGACTAATTGCTCGGACATATCCCCGACTTAGTCGTTCAAGTTCACGGAAACTCATATCCCGTGGGTCACAGATAATTCCACCTTTACCCCCACCGTATGGTAAATCAACGATTCCACATTTCAGACTCATCCAGATTGACAACGCTTTCACTTCTTTTTCGGTTACATTAGGATGAAAACGAATACCACCCTTTGTTGGACCGACTGCATCATTATGCTGAGCCCTGTAGCCAGTAAAGACTCTGACTGTTCCATCATCCATACGGACTGGAATTTTTACAGTCATCATTCTTAATGGTTCTTTAAGCAGTTCAAATACTTCTTCTGGATACCCTAACTTTTCTAACGCCTTATGAATGACAGTTTGCGTAGAACGCAGTACGTCAAGCTTTTCATCTGTATTAACATTCCCGTCATTTTGTGCGGCCACCATTCTTGAAATCCTCCTAATTGCAATGCAGTTATAGACGCTTTCATGACATAGTATACACCTTTGGATATTTAATGCAAGAATAAATCATTATTCAAAAAACAATCTTTTGTACCTTAAGAGAACTCACTTATTAGCAGACAATTTAGAGGTAAGTTAGACTGCAAGTTGGTTTTTTAATTCAATGGGTGTTCTTGTAAATCTTTTTATACGTGGGAGAAACGATCTTTTGTAAAGGCTCTTTTCATAAAGATTGTTGTTAAAACCTCAAAACCGATTATGCCGCAATAGTAGCAAATAGTTTGCAAACTCTTTTCTTTTTGATTTTGAGATAAAAACTAGCTCATACAGTTGTATTTTCGGTTCAAAAGCAACAAAGTTTGAGAAAAGAGCCTTTATAAATAACCGGAAACTTATAGACTCTAACTTACTAAAAAGAGACAGCAGTCTTCAAACTGACTGCTGCCTTCTAAAAAAAGTAATAAACTAGCGTATCTACTGCATTTTCGTCAATAATGAGTTTGCCATATTCATTTAAGCGATGAATACTTAGAATGGAGGGACTTCCATATTCCGCAAGCAGTGACACGATTTGCTCACTGTCACTTTCTAGACCGTACATTGACATATAATAGGTTCCATCTAATACGTATAGACTACCGCCTCGTACGCCTGCATCTTTTAATCGTTTCGCAAGCTGGATGACATCCTCTATGTTTTCAAATTCAAATAGGATGATTTCACGCCCTTCTAATGTAACTTGCATCTCGATGTACCCATCGTCATCGAAAGGCTCTTCATCATATTCAATTTCTCCCATAGTCACAATCATTACCATGCCTTGTGCCTGGAGAGAGAAGATTTCAACTGCAACAGTTCCCAAAATTTCAAAGCCAAATTCATCACTAGCTTCTTCTAGCATGTCATGAAAGAGTTGATTCCATTTCATGGAATCTTTCCAGATATCTTCTTTTGATAACCCTCTATCAGATAGATCATCAGTCGTTAAGAATATTTTAATTTTATTGTTTGTTAACCTCTCTAAGCGCATGTTCGTGCCCCCTGCCGTTAACGAAGCTCTTGTTTACAGTGTATGAGATACTTTCACAAAGGTGAGTTATTTCTGTGAATATCTCCTTTGGAGAACATTTCCTTTGGATTATGAAGTACTCGAGCTGGTAATCTTAATGATGTGTGTTTCCGCTTTAGCTCCTAACCTTAATGGAAGTGCTGTTGTTCCATACCCATTACTAACAAATAAGCGCGTGTTGTTAATCCGCTTAATTCCGCCTTTTTCGTATGGACCGAACCCGAAAACTCTGATTTGTCCTCCATGGGTGTGTCCACTTAGAATGAGCTGAATATTCTGTTCAGGGGTCAACGAATCCACTATTTTTGGATTATGGCTAACTAATATTTTAAAGGGAGAATTCCCTGCTGCATTTACTGCTTGCTCTAAGTCATCTTTTTCCATTGAAAGATCCTCCACTCCCAGGAGCGTTACTTTCTGTTTAATAAGACAAACAGCAGTGTTTTCAAGAATGACGATGTCCAATTTTTTCATGAGCTCTTTCAGTGACTCATGATCTAGTTCATAATCATTATTTCCCCAAACAAAATATACAGGTCCAATTTCCTTAAGTTTCACTAAATTTGCTTTGATTTGACCTAAACTAACCCCTTTTTCAGCCAAATCCCCACCAACAATTACAAAATCTGCTTGAGCTTTTGCTTTTTTAATGATAGTTTGGGTAACTGTTCTTTTATGAATATCACTTATAAAGAAGATGGTGATAGGGTCCTTTTGAACGGGTAACTCAGAAAATGCCCAGTGGTGGACGAGAACCCGATCTGCTTGCGCTTCTTTTGACATAATATACAGCAAGAAGGCACAACAAAGAAATAAAACACAGAAAATAATATAGGCGAGTACCATTTTTTTACCCTTTCTGTATGAACTAAAAACCTCTCACACCTACGTATGAGAGGAATAGATTAATGTTAGACTAGCATGAAAGCTAACATATTTCCAATTTAGATGATGAATAAGTTGACCTTATTTGTTTTCATGGTACAGATTTATATCATACTTTTCTTTCATCATCTCAAACACTAAATGGCGACTTTTCCATTCATGCTCTTTTTTCCACAGATCTTTGCTTTTATCAATAATTTCACACCTTAATGCATGAAATTCTTTCTCTGCTTTATCCCGCTTTTCTCTAAGAAGATTCATTAATCCAAATAAGCCACCTGTCAAAATAAATAGATATAAGTTTATTGATTGACTAAAAAATGCCGAAAAAACCTCATAAAAAGAATATGAATAAGGCCTTATTGTTGTCTGATATAAATACAGGGTGAAAATTGTTGCCACCCCGACCGTAATAATCATGATTATAAGATGCTTTTGTTTTAGGTTGTCATATTTTCTCTTCCGCTTGACCACATTATTCAGCATATGTTTTGTAGCTTCATCTGTGCGTTCATCAAGGTGTATGATTGTTTCTTCCATATTCACCCCTCCTCAGAGAAAATATATGTTCTTGTCCGATCGATTATGTGAGGCATTTTTCTCAGTATCGCATTGCTTCTTGCACTCCATATAAAACAAGTCTAGGTTTTAGCATTTATCACAAAAAAAATAAGCCGCACCTCGGCTTATTCTGCTATTGGAATTTTTAATACCTGCCCTAACTGAATTTCATCTCCTTGAAGATTGTTTGCTTTTCGAATAATTTCCATCCCTTGCTGGGACTGAAAATATTTCAAAGAGATTCTAAAAAGGTTCTCCCCTTTTTGAACTGTGTGATAAACTATTTCCCCTTCAGCCTGGTCCTCCGTTTTGACCAAAGGCTCTTGTTCATCTTGATTTGGTTGTTCATTTGCTGTCGTTTCCTTCTCCATTTGTTCGTATGTTTGGTTAGCTACCTCTGTTTCTGGTTCTGCGGTAGACATGTTCTTGCTATCTACAGGGATTGAATCCTCTGCCAAAGGCGCTGGAGTTGCAGGAACATTCGATGTGTTCACAGTGATATCCTTTTCTTCAAATCGAACAGGTTCATTTGTCTTTTTCGGCTTTTCTACCAATCCAGTTGTTTCAATATTAATTTTTTCATAGCCCTCTGTTTTCACAATACCTTTTTCATTTTCACCTTTCTCGCCAGTTAAATAGTTATAACCGCTATATATGGAAATTGGGAGTAAGATAAAGAATAGCACAAGGAGGCGAATCATCGGAAACTTCAGTTTCAAATTCGTTTTATGTTTCCTTTGGTTGTGCAGGCGGCTCCTTGGCGGAAAATCACCATCACTCCCAGGACTTGTATTCTTGTTGTTTACTACTATCTTTTTCCTTGTACGTTCAGCTTGGTCACGATAAGGCGTTTCCTTGTTCATTCAAAGTCCCTTCCTCTCCCTATTTTTTTTCTGCTTATAGAAAGACCGAGGAGAAAATCAATCGTAAAATGCATCAAGATCGTAACGGATAAATTACCTGTTCTCATATAAATAAATCCTATTACAAAGCTAAGAATTACAATATTTAAGAAAAGAAACCAATTAAACAAGTATCGATAATGCACTAAAGCAAAGATTATACTAGATACAATGAGACCAAAGTGGGTTTGAATCACACCACGAAATAAGATTTCTTCACTAATGGCGACGATAGCCGCAAGCACAAATACTTGAATGATGTTCTTATTCTGAAAGATTCGTTGATTAAGGCCTCCATCATCATACATCCTAGCAGGAACAATCCTCATAAGGGTCATATCAATTGCGACAACAATAAGTCCTGCCAGAGCCCCAACCTGCCAAATATTAGGATCTGCCCATTGGAATAACGTCAAAAATTCATAAAAGGAGTCAAACAAAAACAAACCTAAGAAGAAAGAAACAATTAGCAATAATCCTTGAGTTAAATAAAGATGGAATAATAATTCTTTATCCGTTAACCCTTTAATTACCTCACGATATTGGTCTTTTTTCATGTAAATCGCCCACTTGTTTTATTAGCATGGAAGCCAAATCCTTCTTCCAGTTGTATCGAAGGTTGGGTTCCATTTCCTCTGCTTTTGATCCATAAAAATCTTCGAGTGCCAAGCCACAAGAACTGCAACAATTTTTCTTTGCAGATGATCCTTGGTCATCAAAATAATCCAGGATATACTCTCGCTTACATCCAGAATGTTGGATATAGTCCAGCACACGGTAAACCTTTTGCTGTTTCAACCGAATTCTCTTGGTAACATAATTTAACAACTGGTCTCTAACTTCCTGAACATTCTCGTTCTGCATAGATGCCAAAAAGCTTTCAACAACCCTCCATTGTGTTTCACTAAAGCCACATGCAGGGATGAATCGCTCTGATTCAAGGTGAATATTTTCAAGTTTAAGATTTTGTTGTTGGATGAGCATAAAAAGATGATGGATTTGTTCCTTCTCTGGCAATTCACCCTCAGTGAGTTGCAGACTTAATTGTTCATCTCCAGGTGAATAGAATAGAATCGCAATACTTTCCTTCCCATCGCGTCCCGCTCTACCTATTTCTTGCAAATAGGCTTCTAACTGAAGCGGCATGTGGTAATGTAAAATAAAACGAACATTATCCTTATTTATCCCCATCCCAAAGGCACTTGTGGCACAAACAATGTCAAGTTGATTGTGGATAAATTGTTGCTGAATAAGTGTCCTCGATTCAGTATCAAGACCTCCGTGATAAGCCATCACCCGTTCTCCTTGATCTCTAAGTTTAGCTGCCATTGATTCTGCTAATTTCTTACTAGAAAAATAAATAATTCCTGGTCCTTTTATTTTTTGAACTAATTCAAGTGTTTTTTGTTGTTTTTCTTTATGCCCTAAAATCTCGATGCCAATCGATATCTCTGGACGGTCCACACTAAACACAAACTCTTCCCAGGAACGAAATTGTAAATACTTTACGATATCCTCGCGAACTTCCTTCGTTGCCGTTGCTGTCAAAGCTATCGTTAACGGGGCTCCTAATTTTTCACGTACTTCCCCTATCTTTAAATAATCTGGCCGAAAGTCATACCCCCACTGAGAGATGCAATGGGCCTCATCAACAACGAAAAGGGCAATGGTCATTTCTCTTAACTTATTGAGGATAATATCTACACCTAACATTTCTGGAGAAACAAATATAAATTTATAGGACGAAAGGTTTGATAATGCCTTTCGTTTCTCAGCAGGGGATAAAAAAGAGTTAATAGCGATAACACGTTTTTCCCCCATTGATTTCATCTGCTCTACCTGATCTTGCATGAGTGATAAAAGCGGCGAAACAATTAGAACCTTGCCTTCCAGTAAATAACCTGGGAGCTGATAACATAATGATTTCCCCGTTCCAGTAGGAAGCATCGCAAGGGTGTTCTGCCCTCTTAATATCGACTCAACTACTTCTTTTTGCCCTTGTCGGAAAGAAGTAAATTGAAAATAATGATATAATGCTTTTTCTAATTCCACGGTCGACCACCATTTCTTGCTAGTACCAGCCTAATTTCAAAATAATTGGCTTCAGGTACCTTTTCTCTTATTTGACTTAATTTCTTAGCTGAGGTTTCCCTTGTAACAGTCAAGATTCGCTGTTCCATTTCAAACGAGACATATTTACGCAAGTCAAAATCGTTAACTTGCAAGGCTATTTCAACAATATGATCCTCAATCGTACTTTCCTTTAACTTTCGTATTCGAGCAATTTCATTTGTGTTGAAGCCTTTTTCTAATAGCCTCAACGTTTTTTCCGTCGACAAAGTTAATGGTACTGTTTGTGGTTTATTGCCAATAATCCCACTTAAAAGAGGAAACTTACTATATTGATTGGTTGAAATATAGATCATATAATGTAAAATATTCAGGAATTCTAAATGGTAATGAAATGAATCCATTTGTAACTGTTCTGCTGCTTGTCCTTCTGTTAAACCGATCTTATTATGTCCTGTTAACCTTAAGGTAAGGACAGCAGGATCAATATTCTCATCTTGTTGAAAACAATTGATTAGTTCTGTATAAAGGTCATTGGCCAATTCAAATCTTTTACCAGTTTGCATTTTTATGTAATTCTTTATCCACGCTAGGTTCTCTGGTTTATTATGAATTGGAATAAATCCCTTATTTTGATAAATAAGATTCGAATATACTTGAACAAGGAGTGAAAGTCTCTCCCAAAATACAGAAGTGATTTGATGATATTTCCAGCCCTGAAGATACTTGGGCGGAAGAGAAATCAAGTTTTGAGACTGGACTATCTTTTCTCCTTTTTCTGTCAAGTAATAATATTCACTTGATATTGAATGGAGATAACCATTTACATGAAGTACACCTATAATGTGGTCCATCTCTTCCCTGGTAATCTGAGGATAGGATTGAAAAAAGGGATCGAGACGAAACAAATGTGCATCTTGGATTGTTTGTGACGATTTTTTCCCTTGAAATAAGTGATAAAGTGAATAAATGGAACGTTCATTTTGGATTTGTTTCATACAATATAAAAAGACTGCTTCTTTAAAAGAAATGGTCACCTTAAATCACCTGTACACTTTCCAAAGTCTAAAATTAAGCTATTAGGCAAATAATAAGAGCCTACTCCTATTTTAGCACGAATCGACATATGATGACGAAAAACTACGTTAGTTAAATGGAAAATAGCTGAATGAAAAGTATTCTCATGCTTTTTTTTATTGAAAAGTTAGTGATACAGTCTTACAATAAACATGAGGATGACGTTTTCACTAAAGTTTCGAAAACGATACCACACTGTTTAAAATACGGGAGGTTTTTTCATGGCAAAGTATACGATTGTTGACAAGGAAACTTGCATCGCTTGTGGTGCATGCGGCGCTGCTGCTCCAGACATCTATGATTACGATGACGAGGGCATCGCATTTGTAACACTTGATGATAACGAAGGAATTGTTGAAATTCCAGATGTACTACTAGACGACATGATGGATGCTTTTGAAGGTTGCCCAACTGACTCCATTAAAGTTGCAGATGAGCCATTTGACGGTGACGCATTAAAATTCGAATAGTAGTTTCCTATAATCAAAAAACCCCTGCTAATTTTATGAGGGCACTGAAAAAGTCTAATTTTTATTAAAGGCAGTTGAAAGTTCAATCTAATGAACTTTCAACTGCCTTTTTACTTTATAATATTGTTATCAAATGTATGTAGGTGGTATCCAAGTGATTTCAAATCAAGAATCTTTCAACTTTAGCCCATTCATGGCTTTATACGATATTGTTGTACCAAAGGATAATATGCTTCGTAAAATAAATGAGCTTGTAGACTTTAATTTCATACTTGAAGAATTAAAAACAAAATATTGTCTTGATAATGGTCGCAATGCTGTTTCGCCAATTCGTATGTTCAAATATTTACTTCTTAAATCAATTTATGATGTAGATGTAATAGAGCGTTCGAAATAAAGAAGTTGTAGAAGATTATGCAGAACAACTAAGTTATTCAAATGATCCAGATGCACGTGTCGGACACAAAACAGCTGACTCTTCTTTTTTTGGATTTAAAACACATATAGCTATGAGTGATGAACGGATTATTACAGCTGCGATTGTTACTACTGGTGAGAAAAGTGATGGAAAGTACCTGAAAGATTTAGTTGAGAAAAGTAAAGAAGCAGGCATGACAATTGATAGAATCATTGGTGATACAGCTTATTCAGAAAAAGATAATATCCAGTATGCAAAAACCGAAGAGTTTCAATTAGTATCTAAACTAAATCCACAGATTACACAAGGTGGACGTGCTAAAGTGGATGAGTTTGAGTTTAATAAAGATGCAGGTTTGTACGTTTGTAAAGCAGGTCACATGGCAATACGAAAAGCACGAACGGGAAAGAAAGATCAAGGGAAAAATCAAAAAAGACACCTATTACTTTGATATTAAAAAATGTGCAGTATGTCCGTTCCGTGATGGCTGTTATAAAGATGGGCAAAAAGTAAAACATATTCTGTTTCAATAAAATCCACAGAACATAAGGAACAGGAAGCATTTCAAAATAGTGAAGAATTTAGAGAACATGCACGCTCTCGTTATAAAATTGAAGCAAAAAATAATGAGTTAAAACATAGACACGGGTATGAAACAGCAACATCTGCGGGTCTATTTGGTATGGAAATTCAAGGAGCCACAGCGATATTTGCAGTAAATCTCAAGCGAATTTTGAAACTCCTTAATGAAAAGGAATAAAAAAAGAAAAGGAAAAAGGCTATTTTCCGCTTAAAAAACAGGTGGAAAATAGCCTTTTTGAATTCATTTGAATTTACAGAATAAAAAACGTAAGTTTTTCAGTGCCCTCATTTTATGGCGGGGGTTTTTTTCTTTTATACTTTTCTTTAAATTATGCAAAAAGAAGAAACAGTAGGGAAAACTGTTTCTTCTAGTATAGTAAATTATGCACTTTTAAGTTGTGTTCTATTAATCCATGTAGATAGACGAGAGAATAATAACATAAATACAGCAGTGATTAGCAGTCCTTTTATAATATTAAATGGCAAGATACCTGTAACAATCATCGTTTTAAGCTCAGGTGCCGCCATTGCTGGCATATTTAGGAATAGAGTATATGCCGGCATAATCACCCAATAATTTAAGATACTCATGATTACAGACATAATTATTGTCGACGAAACAAGACCAATCGTCATTCCTTTAGTGGATTTTAATTTATTATAAATATAATAAACGGGTAATACGAAGATTACTCCAGCAACGAAGTTCGCAATATGACCGACAGGTACCCCTGTTGCACTCCCTGTCATAAAGTAATCTAGAATATTTTTAAACAGTTCCACAAGCACGCCAGCTAACGGACCAAAAATTAATGCAGCAATTAAAGCGGGAATATCACTAAAATCAATCATTAAAAAGTTCGGAAATGGCGGCAATGGGAAATTTAATAACATTAATACATACGAAATACTGCTCAACATTCCAATTGAAACTAAGGCCTTAACACTAAATTTGTTCATCTTTTTCCTCTCTCCTTTTTGAGATCCATCCAAAAGAAGAAAGGTTCAGCAACTTGAATGTACCAGCACATAAAAACACCCTCAAACCTAAGGAATGAGGGAGACTTTAAAAACGAAGGTACACTTAATAAACGTTCAAATAATAGACATTTTTTGAACGTCTGCAGAACCTCCACCTTCTCCCATCCAGACTATACTGTCGGCTTTGGAATCGCACCAAATCCTGCCTCTCGGCTCGCGGGCTTAGAGATATATCCTCATCACCGCCGGTCGGGAATTTCACCACGCCCCGAAGATAGATCATATTTAATTACAACTCTATTATACTAGAACAAGATAATTTTGTGAAGCCATTTGCTTTTGTCCATATCTTGACAGAGTATACGCTGTCCATTATATTTCCTGAATGGCTAATATTACGTTAATGTCAGCTCTAGGATTTAACAACATGTTAACGAGTACAGCTTTTTCTGTAGTAAAGAAACGACAAAAACGTTTAATTTTCAGCCCTTGACAAGTTAATAGCTTCAAAAAAAAAAACGAGACGTTCTGTCCCGTATATCAAATGATTTTTATTGGATAATGAGTACTTGTTCTGGATGGATTGTGTTCGATTTTAAATTGTTTTTATCTTTAATATCAGATACCGGAATCCCAGTATTTCTAGAGATGGAACTAAGAGTATCTCCTTTCGAAACAACATAATGCCTCTGGTTTTTTGACACACTATCGACAATCATTAATGCTTGTCCTACTTTCACTATAGGGTCTGATAATTGATTTATTTCAGTTAATTCATCTACACTTATTCCGTATTTTTGTGAAATGGACCAAAGTGTTTCCCCTGGTTTCACAATATGATTTCTTTTTTGTGTCTGCCCATTGTCCGAATTTCCTCTTTCTCTCTCTCCTTCTAATTGTACCGAAGTTTCAATGGATTCTCCTGGATTTGCTGTACTCAGTGCAAGGACAGCTTGTCCAACCTCTGTTAATCCTAATGTGTGGTCAGGATTAACAGCATTCTTTTTATTATAAGTCCACTCGTCATGATGAACTTCAAAATGTAAATGAACACCTGAGGAATCACCCGTATTCCCCATTTTCCCAATCAAAGTACCTTGTTGCACCCATTCGCCTTCTTCAACGTTTCTTTTATGTAAGTGGGCATATACCGTCTCAAAATTATTTTGATGTTTGATAAAAACTACATGACCGTATGTATCAGAGTAGTACGATTTCGATACAACTCCTTCATCCACTGAATAGACCGGAGTATTCAATGCTGAGGCTATATCAATCCCTTTGTGCATTCCATTTCTAGTTCCATAGGTATCGGTAATCTCCCCATCCGTTGGCCAAATCCAATGCTCAGTACCTTTTGTTAAACCTTCTGCCTTTGGCTGGTTACCACCAAGAAAGAGCAAACTAATACAAACTCCAACTACTCCGGCTATAAGTAGCCGTTTAATCAAGTCTTTCATTTTGTTCCTCCCTGATTTTTGGACTCCACTTCCTATTATATGACCATCAGCCCTTCAATAATAAAGACGAGTTGTTCACAACGCGAAGATAACAAAACATGGTGTTATTATTTGGTAAACCTTGAACAATTTATACTCATCAAATAAAAAAAGCTGTTTTCGAAAGGAAGAAAACCTAGGCCATTGTAACTTGAGGCCAATCAGTTCTAGGAAACCGTCAGGCTCTTTCACCGGTTAAAAAATAAAACAACAGGGTTTTAGAAAAAAAACAAAAAAGAAAAAGCCTGGCGATCAGGCTTTAGTTGAATTCAATCACTTCTTTATTTGGAGCTACCGGCAAGGGGATTTCTTCATCTAAACTAAACGGTCCTACCTGCTTAATTCCTTCTGTTTTTACTCTTAGCTTGCTATAACCAAAGCTTTTAGCTGTTAACATTATTGCTTCTAAGCTAAAGAGGAAATCTTTTTGTCCCTTTACTTCATCTGAAATATAAAGTTCGAGCGTTTCTCCCTTTTCGCTTTCATTCAAAATATCCAGGTGAATTCCTTTAGGTAATGAGGCCTTAAGCCCATGTTCTGTTTGGTCTTGCTCCATTTCGGAGAATGCCCCCTCAAGGGAAGAAAAAGAATCTTCGGTTGGAACTAAATATGGTCGATCAGTATTTTGGGGGTCATAGATAAAATAAGCCAAATTATGTGACTTACCATCAAGTTCCATTTCAATTATATTCCCATAACTCCCTAAATGAATCCCTTCTTTACCTTCTGTTGTGAATATCACTTTCTTAACCTTATCAATAGGAAAAGAGTCTTGGAGTGTATCTAAAAACATAGTTTCAGCAGTTGAACCGAAGCCGTACCGATGCTCAGCAGGGACGTCTATATAGACCGTCTCACTTGCTTGGTCATAGCGCAAATCAGCGTTAAGTGGAAAATAATCCGCCAATCCCCATTCTTCTTCTGTTAGCTTCAGCATTGTTTCTTCAAACTGTTCAAACCAAGTTTTATAGGTCGTTTTTTCAATCAATACCGTAATTGGTACAGTTACTTGAGCATTCTTATCTGGTATTGCATAAGTCAGTGCTAGATGTCCTTCTACATCAGTTGAATACACTGCGGTTGGATTCTCGGTTCCTGAGAATGAATCGTAGTTTATCTGATTTTCAGCTGACTTTTCTTGTTGATGATCGAGAGTATTAGCTTCCTTTACGCCTAATCGCTTTGAGGCGTCCGGACTTGAATTAAATTCCGTAGCTGGGTGGTCGTTCACACTTTCCCGAAAATTCAATAGTGATGGTGAGAGAATAACAACAAGTACTAGAACCGCACAAGATGCCAGTCCAGGTAAAAGCCAATTAGGTATTTTTGTTCTCTTCCTTTTACTCACTATGCTTTGATAGATTTCATTAGGAGATCGTTGATCACTGACCTTTGGCAACTGTTTTAGTAAACTTTCCACTTCACGTTCACTTAGCCTTGATCTCTTCACCAAGCATCACCTCCTTGTCCATTTCACCCATGTACTTACGTAAAGCTTTGATGGCTCTGTGCTGCGTTGTTTTTACTTTACTTTCAGTCCAAGAAAGCGCTTCTGCTGTTTCACTTATTGATAATTCATGGATATATCTTAAAAGAATGACCATTTTTTGGTCTATTGTACACTGGTCTAAACATTTGTAGATGAGACCGATTTCTTCCTGTTGCTGTGCAATTTCATCCGGTAAAGGCAAATGGTCTTTTACTTGGGCCGTAGACAAGTCCATCTTCTCCAAAACCCATCTTTTCCATCCTTTTTGTTTTCGAAAATAGTCGACTGCAACATTTTTTGCAATTGAAAACAACCAAGTCTTTTCGCTGCTATTGCCTTCAAAGCGGTCGTATGCCTTTAATACTCGTATATACACCTCTTGAACTAAGTCTTCGGCAACCTCCTTATTTTTCACCATATAAAATAAGAAGCGATATAAGTCTTGATGATATTTTTGATATATAGAATCAAAAACGGAGTCCATCTCTTCTCCCCTCCGTATAGTAAATTAGTCGAAATATATGAATTAAAAGTTTCACTTTAACTATATTCTTCCGGATAACAAAAAGGAAGAGTTATTCACCCCAAACCTAAGGAAACCCCCACCTATTAAGGAAGGGGTTTATGCACTAAATTTTCTTTTTGTTTCTTGTGAATCAAGATAAGTCGTCAAGATTTTTAAAGACTGTCATGATTTCGTGGAATAAAAAAGGAAAATGTCGTCCCTTGTCCTAATTTGCTCCTAACAGAAATCGTCCCTTTATGGGCCTCAATAATATTCCGGGCAATCGCTAAACCAAGGCCTGTACCTGATCTCCCTCTAGTTCGGGATTTATCTCCTTTATAGAATCGTTCAAATAGGAATGGCAAATCCTCTTCTGGTATTCCAGGGCCTTCATCACTGACTTCAAACAAGAGTTCATGGCTGTTTGATTTCACCTTCACAGAAATCGTTGTTGAATGTGAAATGTGTCGAATGGCATTATCAAGAAGATTCGTTAGCACTTGCTCAATTTTGTCAGGGTCAAAATAATAGATTTCCTCGTTCGTTTCTATTTCTGTATTTAATTGAACATCTTTCTCTTTTGCAAGCGTTTGGAACTTTCGAGTTATACGGGTGATGTAAGGTTTTATTTCAACCGACTCTACTTCAAGGTCGATATGACCATCTTGCATTCGAGCGAGGTCGAGCAACTCATTTACAAGTCGACCCATTCTGAGTGATTCATCATAGATAATTTGAGCCATTTCTTGTTTTTCCTCATTCGTTTCTGCGATCCCATCCACAATTGCTTCACTATAGCCCTGTAACATTGATATTGGAGTACGCAATTCATGTGAAACGTTAGCAATAAAATCATCACGGAGCTTATCCACTTTACGCTCTTCAGTCATATCGCGGACAACAGCAACAGCTCCACGAATTGTATTCTTATTGAATAATGGACTGATAATAATGACAAACGAGCGACCTTGCAATGTGATTTCTCCAACTTGTTCATTTACTGTGTTAACAGCTAGCTGAAAAAGTTCCATTACTTTCGTCGGGACGGCATCCGTATTTTCATTTGCACCTTGCTCATAATACCAGTATCGAAGAAACTGCTCGGCTGGTGGATTGGTAATGAGAATCGTCCCGTCACGGTTAAATGTAATGACACCATCTGCCATACTGCTTAAAATACTCGAAAGTTGTTCTTTCTCTTGGCTAAGTGCATTCATATTAAATTTCAATTGTCTACCCATTTGATTAAAAGCAGTAGCTAGTTCACCAATTTCATCATTTGTGAGGATTGGTACCTTAGTATCGAATTTTCCTCTGGCCACTTCGAATGCTGCTTCTCTCATCTTCCTTAATGGTGCATTGATACGAGTCGCAAGAAAGAAGGCAAATATTGTTGTTAATACAAGAGCAACTCCTGCAGAAATCAGAACGATTTGCGTAGTTTGTTCCATCGTTTCTTCCATAACTTCAAGGGATTGATAGACAAAAACAGCACCGTCACCACCTTCAAAACCAAGAAGGGGCTGTCCAATAATTACATATTGCCTTTGAGTTTCATCGGCACTACCTTGAGTATAAGTTATAATGGTGTCTACACTTGTTCCATTCTCAAAAACAGCCGCCATTTCTTTTTCTTCTAGGAAATAAGAAATGGGGAGTCGTTGCAATTTTTCCGATCCAGGTGAATAAAAATAAGTGGTTTCATCTTTAATCACCGCGGCATTGGTCACTTCATCCAGCAACCCCCAGGTAATCTCTAGTCCTATCCCTAGTTCTTCTCCACCATGCTGTTCTAGGCTTTGCGAAATTTTTTCAGCTGTATAGACTAGATCTTCTCGAGCTTTCGTTATGTTATAATTCTCGAAGAACTCTAGTAACAATACAGTCAGAATGGATAACACAAAGGCAACTAGCAAAAGAATGGTAATCCATAATTTACCTACTACACTGCGCCAAAACATCATTCATTGACAACCTCAAATTTATACCCAACCCCCCAAACAGTGACAATCATTTTCGCTGCTTGTTCAGAAACTTTATTTAATTTTTCACGGAGGCGTTTAACATGCGTATCAACTGTCCTCAAGTCTCCAAAAAATTCATAATGCCATACTTCTTTTAATAACTGCTCACGGTCAAAAACCTTATCCGGTGCCTTGGCAAGGAAATAGAGCAATTCATATTCTTTCGGAGTTAAGCTTACTTCTTTTCCGTCAGCTGAAACTCGATGTGCATCATTATCAATCGTTAAGTGAGGGAATACGATAACATCCTTGGTCGTCGTTTCCGTTTGTAAGTAACTAGTGCTAGAAGAACGGCGAAGCATCGCTTTCACTCTTAACACTACCTCTCTTGGGCTAAAAGGCTTCACAATATAATCATCTGTTCCTACTTCAAAGCCTTGAACACGGTTCACTTCTTCACCTTTTGCCGTTAACATAATCACTGGGGTTGATTTTTTCTCCCTTAATTCACGACAAACCTCAATCCCGTCCATACCAGGCATCATCAAATCAAGCAGGATGACATCATAATCATTTGCCAGCGATTTTGCTAGAGCCTCATTACCATCTTCCGCTTCATCTATGATATAGTTTTCACGCTCTAAGTACATTTTTAATAATCTTCGGATTCTTTCCTCGTCATCCACTACTAAAACTTTAATATCCTTCTCCATTTGAATAATCCCTCCTGTTAATTATTTTACTGAATGATTTACTATGTTGCTATTGTTTTTTATCTTATTCATAATGTTAACCTATGCATTTGCCTTAAAATAGACATAATTTCACTATATGTATAAATCCTTTTAGACTTTTTGCTATATTGTTATCAATTCCTTACTTTATAATGTGAATGCTATGTATGAATAACATAAATTAAAGGTTTCTCAACCATCATTGTTTTATCTCTTATAACAATAATTATTGTCTTAGTAGTAAGTCGAAAAAGCCCTCACTATACATAATAGTGAAGGCTTCCGTGAAAATCTAGGACCCTGCATAGGAATGCAAGCCTGCAATGACTAAGTTTACAACAATTAAATTAAACATGATAATGACAAAACCAATAACCGCTAACCATGCGGACTTTTCTCCATGCCAACCTTTTGATAGACGAAGATGAAGAAACGCTGCATAAAACAACCAAGTAATTAATGCCCAAACCTCTTTTGGATCCCAGCCCCAGAAACGTGTCCAGGCAATTTGAGCCCAAATCATCGCAAAGATAAGTGCACCTAGTGTAAAGACAGGAAAACCAATTAATACCGAACGATAGCTAATTTCATCTACTAGATCAAGGTTAATATTTTTCGTTAAAGGCTGTAATGCTGCTCCAATTCGCTTACGTAAAATCAAACGCGTTACCCAATAAAGGACGAGACCGGCTACCAACGACCAAACTAGAGTATTTAACTTTTTAGAGTTAATAAGTGCAGGAGTTTCAATAAGGGGTTCAAAATTCCCTTTTGTCACTTCTCCTCCATCTGGTCCAAACACAGGTGGTAACTGATATTCGTAAGTTGACTCTACTCCGTTTTTATCTTGGTAGTTAATTTCTGTTTCATAGTTGGCCACGTTAAACCCGACCGTTACCGCAATAAAGCCAATGACACTAATAATCCCATACATGGTAACTTCTAACCAAAAAGTACGTTTACTTTTAACAGTTTGGTCAATATTTTTAACTAGATAGATAAGCCCGGCGGCAAACGAAATCGCTAAAATTGCCTCGCCTAAAGCAGCTGTTGTTACATGAATGTGAAGCCAGTCACTCTGTAATGCTGGGATCAACGGTGAGATTTCTCGCGGAAACATGCTTGCATAAGCAATGATCAAAATCGCAACCGGTAAAGTAAATAGACCAAGCATGGGTGTCTTGTACATGAAATAAATAACAATAAATGCACCAACTAAGCACATACCAAAAAAGGTTGTAAACTCAAATAAATTACTAACAGGTGCATGTCCAGCTGCAATCCATCTTGTAATGAAGTATCCTATTTGGGCTACAAATCCAATAATGGTAACCACAATGGCTAATTTGGCCCATTTATTCATTTCCTTCCTTTTGGCTTCCCCTTTTTTCTGTCTTATTGCTCCACCAAAAAAGGCTGTTGCTACTAAATAACAAATGAAAGCTACATAGAGTAGATTTCCACTTAACTCAACCATGATTTTCCCCCTTAGCCTCTTTCTTAGCTTCGTCTTCTATTTGATCTTTCGGGACATCTAATCCTGTATCTTCCAAGATCCATTCAAGTTCACGTTTCATCCCATGCCAGTTTTTATTCGTATGGCTAGCAACCCAGACCTTATCGTCCATTTTTCTAATCCAAATCCGACGATGGTTCCAGTACGCTCCTTGAACAACACCAATCATAAAGATGATACCGCCTATCCCCATTGTCCACAATGTGTGATCTTTTCTAACGGTTAAACCAGTGACATTTTTAGTATCGACACCCCTAAAAGCCATTTTATATTCATTATCTGTTAGGGGTTCAATTGTCTCCTGAATTGCAACAAAACTTATCTCCCCATCTGGCTTATTAGGCGCTTTCATTTCAAAAATAAACGCTGGATTATTGGGAACCTTTGACTTAGTGGCAGGTTCTCCGTCTTCGTTAAAAGTAAAATCCGGGAAATAACTTTTGACTTCAACTGAATACCCATTTCCTAAGTCGTAAAATTCTTCTGGATTATATAAATCAACGACGATATCACCAAACTCTTCACCCGTCTCCTTGTTTTCCATGGCAAACGACATCTTATGGAATTCATTTAATTTATAATCTACTTGATAAAGAGCTAGGTCATCTATTTTCAACGGCTCATTAACACGAATCTCTTGATCCCTTACTTTTTCTAATTCAGGTTCTTCACCTGCAACTTGATTACCTTTTTTCTCATACAACGTAACATTGGCCTGATAAGTTTTTACCACCCCACCAGCTTTGGTAAGGGCTTGTTCAAAGACTTCCCTATCTTTTTCTTTATCGTATAATTCAACAATAAACTGATTATGTTCAAGGTAGTATTGACCCTTCGTGGCAGGGATTGGCTTTGTTTCACCTTCTCTAATCCAAAGGGTCTCATCCACATACATCCCCGGTACAAAGCGAAGCATGCCACCAATAAGAAAAATAATTAGACCAATATGATTAACATAAGGTCCCCAACGAGAAAAGCGATTTTTTTCTGCAAGGATATTCCCGTCTTCTTCACGGATATGATAACGTTTCAATTTCAATCGGTTTTTCAGTTCATTAAAATCCACTTTGTAGACTGGTTCTTCTGAAATCCCAAATAAACGTTGACGCTTTAAAAACCCCTCATGCCTAGTGACTCGCTGGTTTTTAAGCGACCGATAAAGTGGAATAACTCGATCTAAACTGCAGATAACTAGTGACACCCCTATGGATGCAATCAACAATAGATACCACCAAGAACTGTATAAATTATGAAATCCTAGCTCATAATAAAGTTTTCCAAACCAGCCATACTCGGTTTCATAATGTTCCAATGGAGTAACCGTTTTCGGTATGTACATCTCCTGGGGCAAAATCGTTCCAATAATGGAAGCTAATAATGTGATAACAATCAACCAGACACCTACTGTAACGGAAGAGAAGAAATTCCAAACCTTATCTACTAGCGTCTTTTTATAGGTTTGGGACCTTCTTGCACTTCCTTCATAACGCATATCCAGTAATTTTTCATCTGTTTTGCTATCAACGAGCACTTTTCCGCATGATTCACAAAGTACCGTACCATGTGGATTTACATGACCACATTCGCATTTTACATCTTTCATCTCCAAAACTCCCCGTTATCACCTTTCAATTAAGGTTGGATTTCCTCCATAAACTGGTTAACAGTTTCCTGAGTTAATTCTCCTGTATGAGAACGAACAACATTTCCATCTTTATCTATAAGGAATGTAATCGGAAGCGGATTAATTTTATAAGCAGCTTGAACCTGCCCATCGTCTGTATCAATCATGACAGGAAATGTAAGTCCATGACGTTTAATAAAGTTGTTAACTACTAAATCAGACTCCCCAACATCAACTGTAAGTACTTTAACTCCCTTATCTTTAAATTCTTGATATGAATTTTCAATATAAGGCATTTCGCGCTCACACGGTTTACACCAAGTAGCCCAAAAGTTTAAGAAAACGCCTTGCCCTTGATAATCAGATAATTGATGTCTTTCACCGTTCATATCCACTAATGCAAAATCAGGAGCAGGCTCTCCAATTTCAACGTGCTGAATATCATCCTTTTTAAAATTTGCATAAAGTGTATAGCCAACCGCAGCGGCTAGAATTACTAGGATAACGGTGCGAATGAATAGTCGCTTTTTTTTCATTGTTTCTCGCCTCCCCAACCTCAAACATTATATCATTTTAACCTTGGAAATACAGATTATTTACTTGTCTTTTTCATTGCTAACACACGTAATTGCTTTACCTCATGAGGAGTTAGTTCTTTTGCTTCCCCTGCGTTTAACCCATGCAATGTGAGTGTCCCATAGCGTTCACGTTTTAATTTCATCACTGGATGTCCTATAGCTTCAAACATTCTTCTGACCTGACGGTTTCTTCCCTCATGAATTGTTAATTCAACTATCGCTGTTTGATTCTTCTTATCAAAGGATAGCAGTTTTACCTTAGCTGGTGCCGTCTTGCCATCCTCTAATTGGATTCCTCTTGCGAGCTTTTTCAACTGTTCTTTCTGTGGGATTCCTTTTATCTTTGCCACATAAACCTTTTCGACCTCACTACTCGGGTGCATAAGAAGGTTTGCAAACTCTCCATCGTTTGTTAACAGCAACACACCTGAAGTGTCATAGTCTAATCTCCCCACCGGGTAAATCCTTTGTTTAATCTCAGTAAAATAATCCGTTACAACTTTTCTTCCCTTATCATCCTTAACGCTAGAAATTACCCCACGCGGCTTATAAAGTAAAAAATAGACTGGTTCTTCACGCTCTAATGGTACCTCATTTACCTCTATCTTATCTGATGGACCAACCTTAACTCCTAACTCTTTTACAACTGTCCCATTCACCTTTACTTTGCCTTCAAGAATTAATTCCTCTGCTTTTCTTCTTGAAGCAATTCCGGCATGTGCAATCACTTTTTGCAGTCTATCCATGCTGACATTCACTCCTATTAACGATCTCATTCAAAATTATTTCACAATCATACCTATCCTAATGAATTATGACATAAAACCCTATGTTTTCAAAGTAACCTACCCTACAAAGTAAACAAAAAAAAAATACCTTTTGAAAAAGGCATCTTTTCTATAGAAGAATATTAAGCAAACATTATTGTAACCACAACAATTGCGGCAATAAACCCTGCTATATCGGCTAGTAATCCTACCTTTAATGCATCCCCCATTTTCTTAATCCCAACTGCACCAAAATACACAGTAAGCACATAAAAAGTTGTATCCGTACTACCTTGAAGGGTAGAAGCTAAGCGTCCAATAAATGAATCTGGTCCGTGGGTTGCAATCAGATCACTCGTCATTCCTAATGCCGCATTTCCTGAAATCGGTCTGATGATGGCTAATGGAATAATATCGGCAGGTATGCCCACCTTTTCTAATCCAGGTCGAATGAAATCAACCATAAAATCAAGTGCTCCAGAGGCCCTAAAAATTGAGATTGCCACCATCATCCCTACTAGAAATGGGATGATGGATACTGCCATTTTAATTCCTTCTTTCCCACCTTCCACAAATGTTTCGTAAGTTGGGACCTTCTTAAGTGTTCCATAAAGCAAGATAAACCCTATTAATACTGGGATAAACCAAAGGGAGATTAATGAAATGATTTGCATAAGGCGATCATCCTTTTCGGCTTCTTCGATAATAAAAATATCTGTCAATGGTGATTCCGGCTACTGTCGAAATACATGTTGCTATTAGCGTTGTTCCAACAATTTCAGTTGGTGCGGCTGAATCATAAGTAATTCTTATGGCAATGACTGTGGTTGGGATTAGGGTGATACTTGAAGTATTAATGGCTAAAAATGTAACCATCGACCGACTTGCTGAATCTTTGCCACCATTTAATCTTTTTAACTCTTCCATCGCTTTAATCCCTAGAGGTGTGGCCGCGTTGCCTAGACCAAATACATTTGCCATCATATTAGAAAGAATGTACCCCATTGCAGGATGGCCGGCAGGGATATCGGGAAACAATTTTGAAATTAAAGGTCTAAAGAGATTCGATAGTTTATCGAGTAACCCTGCCGTTTCTGCAATCCTCATCATACCGAGCCAAAAAACGAGAATACTAATCAAGCCAATACAAAGAGTTACTGCCTCTTGAGCTCCTTTGAAGACCGCTTCATTCACATCATCCATCGTTCCATTAATCGCCGCAAATACTAAACCTATAATTGTCATTCCTACCCATATATAATTAACCATTGGTCTTCATACCCGTCACACTAGTAAAAATATTTTTAAAGTAATCTATGAACGATTTATCCTTTTCAGGTGGATGGTTAAAATAGATAGGCAATTCTTTAATTTTTTCCTTATCTAAATATACCTCGGCTTTCCCTACCACCTCGGGGATCTTACGCAAATCCTGATCATCAGTTGGTTTTAATAACTTATATTCAACCCTGACTAATTTTTCCTCTTCAGAGGTTAATGGATAATCAAAAGAATGGTTTAAATAAACTTTCCCCTTATAAAAGGAATCCTTAACTCCTTTGACTTTTCCTTTTGGTAAGATTTCAGTAAGATCGTATTGGTCAAATCCACTTTCAAACATACTAATATGGTCATTCCAGTCATCTGGACCATTTAAGGTTACGGCAATCAATTCCAGATCCCCTTTTGCCGCAGTTGACACTAGAGTTCTTTTTGCTCGTTTGGTATAACCGGTTTTTCCACCAGTTGAATGTTTGTACAGCCCAGTTAACAATCTATTTTTATTCTTCCAAACTCGATCCCAAGATTCATTTGGATTTGGTGCCCGGTGTACTTTTGTACCAGAGATTTCCCTAAAAGTTTCATTATTCATCGCATATCTTGTTAACAAAGCCATGTCATAAGCTGTTGAATAATGCTCTTCATGATCGTCTAAGCCATGAGGATTAGCAAAATGAGTGTTTTTCATCCCTATTTCCTCAGCCTTTTGATTCATTAAAAATACAAACCCTTCTAAACTTCCCCCCACATGTTCTGAAATTGCAACAGCAGCATCATTCCCCGACCTTAGCATCAAACCATAAACTAAATCTTCTAATAAAATCTTTTCCCCGGCCACCAAGTATAGAGAAGATCCCTCTGTACCAGAAGCATTGTTACTAACCTTCACTTGATCATTCAGTTTACCAGATTCAATCGCCAAAATTGCCGTCATAATTTTTGTTATACTTGCAATTCGCTCGGGTTGGTGAGCTTGTTTTTCATAAAGTATTCGCCCACTCTGCTGCTCCATTAAAATAGCGTTTCTGGCGCTAACTGAACCTACAGCACCTGTAGATACAGGAGAATGTTGGAATAATAAAAGACCCAGTAGCATTACAATTATCCATTTTCTCTTCATTGAACAGACCTCGTCTCTCTTTGGCAGTTTGTACAAGTTTATGCAGGACAAGGCTAGTTATGACTTGAATATCTAGTGATTTCATCAAATCATTTTGCACCTGATTAATAATCCTTAAGCAAGGGAAAATGCACTTCACTTATTTTTATTAGTGATAAACAGCCCATCGTTTAGAATCTAAAAAGATTTTTTACTAGCAAAAAAATAACGACTACAGCGTAGTCGTCAGTTTATTGAAAAAGGGGATTCTTTTCGTCAATCTTTGAAGATTATCTCTGTTTTAAAAAACAATTCAAAACATATTAACGCAGTAACTTGTATTCATGCATTTAAAAAATAGAGGCTGTCGAGTAACCCTCGACAGCCTGACGACTACAGCCTAGTCACTATTTTGATTGAAGAATTTTAGTTCGATAATCTGTCTCGTAATATTCAAGTTCTTCTCTAATTCTTTGAAAGTCCTCTTCTAGTGAGACAATTAATTCTTTTAAACTTAAAGGTACGTTTTCCCTATATTTAATGGCATTCTTCCCAGTATAAGCGGATCTGCTATCCTCATACCAAGCATCCGATTTAGGAGAGAAAAATTCTTCTATACAATAATTATAGATTCGATAGAGTGTTTTTTCCGCAGCTACTTTTGAAAACGGTTGTGCTTTATGAATCACTTGACATGCTTCTAACCCTTCTTCACAAAAAACAGAAAGTCTTCGAATCGTAGAAAGAATCAACTTATAATATTCCGTATTACCGGCTACTTCCGCTTGCAACCCTTGAAGGGTTGTTTCATTCAAATAACCTTCTAATTTAGAAACCGTTTGTCCAAGAAAATCCTTTACATCATGAATTTGCGTTTCAACGATTGTATTCCCCATGTAAGTATGCCTCCCAAAATATTATAAAAAAACCTAGTGCTCTATGCAGGTTGTACTATAAATTCCATGGAAGATCGAATTTCATAACCGTTCTTATCTTCAAGGTTCTTAAATAACTCTTTTAGCATATCAAAATTGATTCCCTGAAATAGAGTAGCAAATTCTTTCTCTGAATTAATGTATACCCGTTTCCGATGTCGAAGTTCAGGATTTTTCAATAAACAACAAATCGCTACCGTTTCTTTAAATGACACGTCTCGAGTCCCTACTTTAAAAATGGGGTCTTGTTCAAATGGGATAAATTTACTAATCATTTCATCAAAATAGCGCAAATACAACACATACAGAGTTTTTTCCTCGCCATCAACGATATATTGAACTTCGCTTCGATTAAAGAAGTCTTCGGATGTGTTTGATTTCTCTTTTTCGAGTTCATAGCCTGTGCATTGTTTAATGTACATACTTATCCTCCCCGATTAGTCTTAGGGTTCCAGTGGTCCCTATACATTGATAAATATGCGGTTACCGTTTTTCAAAAGCATTTAAAAGCATTAGTAATAATATTTTCAATTTTATCATATATTCTGTACTTTGTCTTAGCCTAATAACGTAGCACAACTAAAGCTCCTGAAATTTTTCAAAAAATAGATCTGCATCATCCTGAACATCATCATCGTCTATTTTTTCAGGTAGGGGAGGTAACTCTGCAATGCTCTTTAATCCAAAGTAATCTAAAAACTCCTTGGTTGTTCCATACAAATAAGCCCGCCCCGCTCCTTCCGCACGTCCGACTTCTTTTATTAATGCTCTTGCTGCTAAGGTTTGAAGAGGGCCTTCTGTTTTCACACCCCGAATCTCTTCGATTTCAACTCTAGTAATTGGCTGTTTGTAGGCAATGATTGCTAATGTTTCCAATGCAGCTTGTGAAAGGCTGGTGACTCCTGGAGACTCGACTAACCGTTTTAAATAAACCGCGTATTCTTTTTTTGTCACAAGTTGAAAGACACCGGCCAATTGTATAAGCATGATTCCACGATTCTCATTTTTTTCGTAGTCCCCTTGCAATTCATCAATAATCCCCTTAGCCTTTAGTTCGTCCACTTCAAGAACACTAGCAATTTGCTTTAACGAGAGTCCCTCATCACCTGCGGCGAACAGAACGCTTTCTAAAATTGCTTTCCATTTATCGATTTCCACTACTGTCTGCTCCCTTCTGTGCTGTCACGAAAATCTCAGCAAAATTTTGTTCCTGCTCAACGATAATTTCTTGTCGCTTCATCAGTTCTAAAACCGCTAGGAAAGTAACCACGATATGACTCCGGTCAGGAACAGGAAATAAATCGTAAAAACTTTTTCTTTCTCGTTTTTCCCTTAAAAGTTCAAGAATTTCCCCCATCCGACGCTCAATAGGGATTTCTTGCCGTGTTACTTTCGTCGATAATGGCTTTTGTAGTTTCTTTCTTCTCATTAACTTTTGGAAAGCAGCGAGCATATCGTAAATTGTTACATTTAAATCCTGTTTATCTGATGGTGCTTCTTTTGCATAATCCGAAAGATCGCTAGGGGGTTTTGTATAGATTAACCCACGATCCTGCTCAAGTGATTTAAATTCATGTGCTGCTTCTTTGTACTTTTTATATTCAATTAGCCTCTCCACTAACTCATCACGAGGGTCCTCTTCTTCTTCATAAAAAAACTCCTCATCTTGTTCTTCTTCATGCTTTGGTAAGAGCATCTTGCTCTTTATTGCCAATAAGGTTGCAGCCATCACTAAGTACTCACTTGCAACATCAAGTTTCAGTTCTTTCATTGCGTGAATAAACAATAAGTATTGTTCGGTTATTTCAGAGACAGGTATATCATAAATATCTATTTCTAGTCGATTAATTAAATGGAGGAGCAAATCCAGCGGCCCCTCGAATGCATCAATTTTCACATTATATTCTTCCATTTTTCCCACCAAGATATTAAGTCATTTTCAATTTACACTTCTACTAGTATAGAGGATTGCCATATTGTTATCTATAAGTTTTTCAGGATTTATATGTTCTACCACTAATTATGTATAATAGTGTTAAGCTAGAGATCATTTTTCATAAAGGGGGAGATGAGAATGGTTCCAAAGGCCTTTGTACAATACCTTGTCCATTTTCACGGCGATCGAGATTATTTTGAATGTCATGAAATTCTTGAAGATTATTGGAAAGAAGTAGACCCGGGTAATAAAAACTCTATATGGGTAGGGTTTATTCAATTAGCTGTTTCTTCTTACCATTACCGCCGGGGGAACCTATCAGGAGCTTTAAGGACTCTAGAAAAAGCTTATTCCATTCTAGAATCCCAACGACAAAACTGTCATAACCTTGGAATTGACCATACTTTAATCCTAAGATTATTGGAGGAGCAACGATATAAGATTTCAGCAAAAATTCCATATAAAAGTGTCACCATTCCGATTAACGACCAATCACTGCTGAATCTCTGCAAACAAGAATGCAAGAAGCAAGGAGTAATCTGGGGAGAAGGCAGTAACCTTGAAAATACAAAGCTCATTCATAAACATTCTCTTCGAGATCGGACAGATGTTATTCTTGAAAGAGAAAAAGAGCTTAAAAAACGAAAAAAAAGGCAGTGATTTGTATCAGTCACTGCCTTTCTCAGTTTGTGTAAAACGTACTGTATCGCATCTTTCAACAAATCCAGCTGTTTCAGCGTTTGGAAGCACTTGCTTATCTTGATATAAGTCTCGCACTGCACAAACCATTCTTTTCCCAATCCCTTGGTGACGATGCGATGGATTCACAGAAATATGCTGAATTTGCAATGTAACTTCATCGATAAATTGGACTCCAAGCAGACCTGTAATGTCCTCTTCTTTCCATAAAAACAGCTGCCATTGATCATCTGTCTCATATTGTTTCATCGTCTGTTGCAACTTCTTTATTTCCTTTTCATTTGGCATAAAAGAAAGCAAGCCCATAGCAATCTTTTCAAATGCTTTTTTATAACGAATTAACATATTAATCCCTCATTAATGACTGAACTAAACAAAAAATTATAACAGATTCAGTTTTCCCATTTTGGGTTAGATTTAAACCTTATGTAGCTTATGCACGAACCATATGACAGGTTCTAGTGATCATACCCTTTTTTAACCTATGTTCAGAATTTTGCGAACTACTGATTTGGCAGAATAACTAACCAATAAAAGACCCCCCAGCACATAGCAAAAACCATCAGGAGTATAAACAACAACCAGTTCTTTCTTCTCATTTTGCCGACCTCCCAAAGGATATTCTACAGCAAGAAACGAAAAATGCCAATGAAATTAGTCGAGAAATGTTTTTTTAAAAGAATGTTTCGTAAAGATTGTTGTTAAATCCTAAAGCCGATTTTAACGCACTAGTAACCATTTCGTATGTTTATATTAATAAAAAAACTACCATAAAACTGCACCACCAAAAAGAAATTTGGGGTGCAGTTCTAATCGGTAGCTTATTTTTTAATTTTTTCCCTTAAAGGCAAATCTAAGCGAACCATATCTTCAAAAGATTCACGCTTGACAACTAGTTTGGCTTCTCCATTTTCAACAAAGACAACTGCCGCCCTTGGAATTCGATTATAATTATTAGCCATAGAATAACCATAGGCCCCTGTACAGAATACAGCGAGTACATCTGTATTTTCCGATTTAGGTAATGGGAGGTCCCAAATAAGCATATCGCCTGATTCGCAGCACTTCCCAGCAATTGAAACCGTTTCTTCAGGAATTTCATTTGCTTTGTTTGCCAGTATTGCCTCATATTTTGCTTGATAAAGAGCCGGGCGGAGATTATCACTCATACCACCGTCGACAGCAATGTACTGTCTCACATTGGGAACTTCCTTTTTAGATCCAATTCGATATAAAGTTGTCCCAGCGTCACCAACCATTGAACGTCCTGGTTCAATCCATATTTCAGGCATATCCATATCGAATTGCTCGGTTTGAGTTCTCACTTCTGTAATGATCTCTTCAACATACTGTGATGCTGGTAGCGGGTCATCTTCTTCAGTATAACGGATCCCAAAACCACCGCCGAGATTTAATACTTTGGCTTGGTATGATTTTGTTTCTTTCCATTCCTTTAGTTTTTCAAAAATTTTTCTAGCAGCTACAAGGAATCCTGTCGTCTCAAAAATCTGAGAACCAATATGACAATGAATACCAAGAAGGTTTAATTTTTTTGATTGCAGAGCAAGTTCAACCGCTTGGTCGGCTTGGCCATTTAACAGACCAAATCCAAACTTCGAGTCATCTTGACCTGTTAGAATATAGTCATGTGTATGTGCCTCAATCCCTGGAGTCACTCGCAATAAAATATTTACGTTTTTTCCTTTTGCGACACACAATTCTTCCAATAATTCCAATTCATAAAAATTATCGACTACAAAGCACCCAATTTCATGCTCAATAGCCATATCAATTTCTTCCATGCTTTTATTATTCCCATGGAAATGAATTTTTTCTGCAGGAAAACCAGCCGATATAGCCGTGTATAATTCTCCGCCTGAAACAACATCAAGTGAAAGCCCTTCTTCTTCTGCAAGTTGAACCATTGCTACAGTAGAAAATGCTTTACTAGCATAGGCTACTTGAGCTTTCACTCCAAGATTTTCAAATGTTTTCTTGAAATTTCTAGCTCTTTCTCTAATTAATGCAACATCATAAACATATAGTGGAGTACCATATTGTTCGACAAGCTTTACAGTATCCATTCCTCCGATTTCTAGATGTCCCATATCATTTACTTTTGCAGTTCCATGAAATTGCATGTTCTCCCTCATTTCCTCTCCCTATCGGATTACCTGTTAGTTTAATTTTCTCAATTTTCCCAGTTAAAAAGTAAAATTACTTTATCATAATTTTAGAGAACACGCAATTGCAACATCTGATTAATTCTTGGCTGGTTGTCGTTGACGATTACGAGCATGAACGATACTCGGTCTAATTTTCGACCCAGGCACTGCGCGACGGATTATAATTTCGAAAAATGCCTTCGGTGAAAAAGGTAAGAACGGCCAGAGATATGGTGTATTAAGTGATCTAATGCTTGCTAGGAGTACTAACCATAATGTGGCACCAACGACAAACCCTGGCACATGGAAAATGGCAGTTGAAATTAACAGGAATAACCGACCGATTTTATTTGCCATACTTATTTCATAACTAGGCGTAGCATAGGTTCCGATTGCTGCGAGAGATACATACAAGATGACTTCTGGGACGAATAGCCCTACATCGATGGCAATTTGTCCAATTAACACAGCAGCAATTAACCCCATTGCTGTTGATAATGGAGTTGGTGTATGAATCGCTGCTAATCTCAGGAATTCAATACCAACATCCGCAAAAAATATCTGTAATAAAACAGGAATATTTGAATCTTCATTAGGTCCAATATAATTTAACGCTTCTGGCAAAAGATGTGGATTTTTTACATATAAATACCATAAAGGCAGTAAAATTAACGATACGACCACACCGATAAACCGAATCCACCTAACTAAAGTACCCACAGCCGGGGATTGCCTGTATTCTTCAGCATGTTGTAAATGGTGAAAATAAGTAGTCGGTGTGATAATCACACTTGGCGAAGTATCAACATAAATCAATACATGGCCCTCTAAAAGGTGTGAAGCGGCTACGTCCGCCCTTTCAGTATACCTTACCAAAGGGTATGGATTATATCCTTGTTTGACGATAAACTCCTCGATTGTCTTATCCGCCATAGCAAGACCATCAATTTCAATTGCTTCTAATTCTTTCCTAATTACATTAACTAAGTCCGGATTCGCTACGTCTTTAATATATCCAATTGCGATATCTGTTTTCGAACGTTCCCCCACTTTCATAATTTCGAAACGCATACGTTCATCGCGTATTCTTCTTCTAGTTAACGCCGTATTGACAATTATATTTTCAACAAAGCCATCTCTTGACCCACGTACAACTTTCTCCGTATCAGGTTCTTGTGGGGTACGACCTGGATAACTCCGTACATCTACTACTAAACCTTTCTTTTCTCCTTCAACAAGGATGACAATTAGACCTGAAAGAACTTGGTCAACCACTTCATCCATATTATCTACGGGTTCCACAGATTGATGGACAATGCGGTTTTCTACAATTTCCTGTAATTGGGTAGAAATTTCCTTACGATTATTAATTCCGACTAGTTCTTTGACGATTTGAACAATGGGAATAGTATCGCACAACCCATTTACATAGTAGAAATGAACGTCTTTCTTTAGGACTTTTAATTTTCTAACACCGAGGTCGAAACTCGTCTCAAGACCAACTCGGTTTGTCATGTATGACTCTACTTCATTTAACGATGCAGGAATTGGCATCTTGTTATTGTTTTTACCCACAAAGACAACTCCTTTCAAGGATAACTAACCACCCTCATTTTTTAGCTCATTCATCTTAAAGTTAGGCTATTTTGTAAAAATTGTTTAAATCCTAAAGTCGATAGGACCCATAGTTAGTTGCCATTTCGTACGCCTAATTAATTTGCAGGCTTTTTTCTCATAAACAAGCTAAACTTCAGGATTACATAGCTCATTTACATATTTTCTTCAAAAGCAACAAAGCTTGAATGGAGCCTATAGTTAAAGGTCAACAAAATACATCCATTGGAATAAAGAACCGGCAATTTTGCCGATAACAATTGCCATAATTAAGATGACGATTCTCTCCTCAATTCGAACTCGTTTTGCTAGTATAGGAAAAACATTTAGGGCTTCAGTTAACCCGGCTGCTAGCATGCCGACAAAAATTCCTGCCGCTAAGCCTATTGGAATTGCAATAACCCCCGGAGCACTGAAAATTGGATCTTGCAGGCTTCCAAACGTCCCAGCGATTGCTCCAAACACAACCGACCATTCATAAAGATGAACCAAATGCATCGTTTTTGTGAGTTGAGTTAATCTTGGAATCACTCCTAAAACGACAAGAAAAGCAACAAATCCAGCTCCTACCGCAAGCCCGCCTGCAAGACCTACTAAAAAAACAAGAAGAATATTAATCGTCATCTAAACGCCTCACACTTTCCTTGTTTTCTTTTAAAATGACATATTGATCAAGGGATTGTTGATAATTAAACATTTCCACTTCTAACGGGCTAGGTTCCTCGTTAATTCTTTTCTTAAAAAAATGATTAAAAAATAAAATCATTCCTAATCCCAATCCAAATGAGTAAGGAATTTGAAAAAGGAGTGGTTTCCACTCTTGCTTACCTGTAATAATGGTATAAATCCGTTGTTGTACAGCTTGCATACTCACATCCTCGTGAAAATTCATGATCGTGATGGCAGAGCCCACAAATAAAAGAAACCACACTAGAATAAAAAGTGGAATTGAAACAGACTTCCTTTTAATCATCACTTCAATGATTGTCTGAGGAGGCCCAATCGCTTGAATGTCCACGGTAGGAAAAGCTTTTGAAATTAAACGGATGACCATCATGACATCAATAATAATGATGTTATTGTCTTTCGTTGTTACTTTGTGTACGGGCAAGCATTCCAGCTTTTCATGGAGATTGTCCCTTGAAATAATCTGGGCTACATCCCTAAGGAAAACTGTGTCATTCGACTTAACCTGCACACGGTTTCTCATCCGAATGTAGACTGTATTTTCCATCCCATTCACTTCCAACACATCAAATTCCTTGTATCCCTAGTATTGGTTGGTTGTGTATTTTCATGAAGTCCAAAAATTGGATAGACTATTGCTTAAAAGATTCGGAACGAAAGAATAAAAATAGGGGAAAGTAGAGAAAACTAAAAATGGAAGGACAGGAGGACATAAAAAAACCGCATGGATTTATTGGTCCATACGGGTCTTCATTTGTTGTAATATTTTCTTTTCTAGCCTCGATACCTGTACTTGAGAGATCCCTAATCTCGATGCAACTTCCGACTGCGTTTGATCCTTATAATAGCGAAGATAAACAATCAGTTTCTCCCTCTCATCTAACTCCATAATGGCTTCTTTCAAAGCAATTTTGTCGAACCAACGCCCTTCTTCACCATTATCAATTTGATCAAGTAACGTAATCGGGTCACCATCGTTTTCATATACTGTTTCATGAATAGACGATGGAATTCGACTCGCTTCCTGGGCAAGAATGATATCCTCAGGAGTCAGTTCAAGAAATTCTGCAAGTTCATTGACTGTCGGAATTCTCCCATATGTTTTAGAGAGTTCATCCTTTGCTTTGCGAATTTTATTAGCCATTTCTTTTAAGGAGCGACTTACTTTTACTGTACCGTCGTCACGGATAAACCGTTGAATTTCTCCAATGATCATCGGCACAGCATAGGTTGAAAATTTAACGTCATAGGATAAATCAAATTTATCCACTGATTTAAGGAGACCGATGCTTCCTATTTGAAATAAGTCATCCGGCTCGTAGCCCCGATTTAAAAAACGTTGGACCACAGACCAGACAAGTCGCATATTTTTTTGTACAATCAAATCTCTTGCCTCTTGGTCTCCCTCATGGCTTCGCTTGATCAATTCCTTTACTTCATGGTCCTTTAAATAGGCTTGACTACTATCCTTCTTTACCTCAACATCCATAAGCAGGACTCCTTAATTGCACAGTGCTTTACTTTTCAGCAAGTGTTTTTTCATACGAATTTCAGTGCCGAAGCCAGGCTCTGATCGAACTTCTACTTCATCCATAAAATTCTCCATGATCGTAAAACCCATGCCAGATCGCTCAAGCTCCGGCTTCGACGTATATAGTGGCTGTCTAGCTTCATCAATATCCTGTATGCCGACGCCTTTGTCTCTAATCACTAACTCGACAAAATTATCTTCTAATACAACAGAAATATACACTTTTCCATCGTGGCTATTTTCATATCCATGTATAATTGAGTTTGTGACAGCCTCAGAAACGACCGTTTTAATTTCTGTTAATTCATCCACAGTTGGATCTAATTGAGCAATAAAAGCTGCCACTGTTACTCGCGCAAACGATTCATTCTGACTTAAAGCGCTGAATTGAAGATTCATCTCATTTTTCATTCGTCACGCAACCCCCAATCTTTCTAATGCGTTTTCCTCTGACTGCTCAAGCCGTACAATTTTAAACAAGCCTGACATATCAAATAACCGTTTGATTGGAGGGGTAACGGCGCACACGATCATTTCTCCATGCAACTGTTTTATATGCTTATATCTTCCCAAAACAACACCAAGACCTGAACTGTCCATGAAGGTTAAGTGTTCAAGATTCAGAACAATATTACGGATATTCTGCTCCTCAATTGCACTTGTTGCCCTCTGGCGCAATTCATCAGCTGCATGGTGATCCAACTCACCGTCCAGACGAATACATAAGATGTCATTTTTAACTTCCATTTCAATGTTAAGACTCACGGATTCATTGCCTCCTTATCTGGTATAAGGAGTCAAATTCGCCATATACATAGCAAATCCTTCTTTATGGACAAAACTAGTGGCCATTCGCTAAAACTAGTTTTAAGGTGTGTACATTCGACAACTACTTCCTTTTAAAGCAACTACTCTGTTCTAGTAAACATGCCAAATGAGCGCTTATAAAGCTGCCACCAACTTGCCTTTTTAACTGCTTCACTAGCTACTAACTTTGTTTCAACTAATGTCTTTCCATCTTGGATTAGCTTTAAGGTTCCAACCTGGTCGCCTTTTTCAATCGGTGCTTTTAAATCTTTCTTAATAGAGATTTTTTCCTCGATTTTTTTAATATCCTCACCTTTTTTTGTTAGCAAAGAAATCCGCTCAGAAGTTACCGCTTCCACATTCTTTTCGCTTCCCTTACTAATACCAGCTTTTCCAAGGACACGACCTTTTTCATACATCGGATGTGATTCATATTGACTAAATGCATAATCAAGCATTTTTGTTACCTGTGCATTTCTCGATTTAGACGTAGGCGCACCAAAAACAACAGCTATGACCCTCATGCCCTCTTTTTCTGCAGTAGCTGTTAAGCAATATTTAGCCTCACTCGTAAACCCTGTTTTTAATCCGTCAACACCAGGATAAAACCGAACCAATCGATTCGTGTTTACCAGCCAAAACTTTTTATCAGAGCCTTCCCGAAGATAATCTTCGTACTTCCCTGTAAACTTTGTAATTGTCTCATATTTTAAAAGTTCCTTTGCCATTACGGCCATATCATGTGCTGTACTATAATGGTTGTCTGTCGGTAGTCCGGTTGAGTTTTTAAAAGCCGTATCCTTAAGTCCAAGTTCTTTTACTTTTTCATTCATTAATTTGACAAACTCTTCTTCAGAACCAGCTAACCTTTCAGCCATTGCCACCGAAGCATCATTTGCCGAGCCAATCGCAATTCCTCTTAACATCTCTTCGACCGTCATCTCTTCCCCTGGCTCCAAGAAGATTTGCGACCCACCCATAGATGCAGCATACTCGCTAGTACGGATTTTTTCATCCCACTTTAGTCTACCTTCATCTAAGGCCTCCATGATTAAAAGCATTGTCATAATTTTAGTCATACTTGCTGGTGGTAATTGTTCTTTGCTGTTTTTGTCATAGAGAACTTTGCCTGTGTCCCGTTCGATTAGCACTGCCGATAGTGAATCATCTGCAAGTTGAACCCCACCGCCGTTTTCATTTGCAAATGCTGTTGGAGCGAACAAAGATGTAATCATAACGGAAACGATCATTAGACTGAAAATACCTTTACGTCTCATGGCCATAAACCTCCTATCTTTATAAGCACTATTTTTTCCAGTAAATCCTTTTTTATACAGCCAAATAAATAAAAAAAGAAGCGGATCAATTTCCGCTTCTTTCTGTCTTTCTTATACTGTTATCTCCTCATGGATAAGTGTTGGAGCCTTAACCTCATCCTTAGTAAGAAGAATATTGTTATATAAAATTTCTTTGACTTCATTAACGTCTTCAAAATTACTATAGATGGTAAGCAAAGATTCACCTTTCGCTACCTGGTCGCCAATTTTTTTATGAAGCACTAGACCAACCGCTAAATCGATTTCTGATTCCTTGGTCGCTCTCCCAGCTCCTAATAACATGGCTGCCGTTCCAATTTCATCAGCAACAATCTCAGATATATAGCCTTCCTCTTTCGCTTCAAGTTCAATTTTAAACTTAGCTTGTGGTAATTTTGTTACATCATCCACTACTGATGCATCGCCACCCTGCGAGCTTAAAAAGACTTTAAACGATTCAAGTGCCGAGCCATCCTCGATAGCCTTTTCAAGCATTCCACGTGCTTCAACCAATGAACCTGCTTTCTTGGCTAAATAAACCATATGGCTCCCTAACGTTAAGCAAAGTTCCGTTAAATCTTCCGGCCCTTCACCTTTGAGCGTTTCAATTGCCTCTTTAACCTCAAGAGCGTTTCCAATGGCATATCCTAATGGTTGACTCATATCAGAAATCACTGCCATTGTGTTTCGGCCAACATTATTCCCGATTTGTACCATCGCTTTCGCAAGTTCACGAGAATCTTCTAGGGTTTTCATAAACGCACCTGCACCCGTTTTTACGTCGAGAACAATAGCATCTGCACCAGCGGCAATTTTTTTACTCATAATTGAACTTGCAATCAACGGTATACTATCCACTGTTGCTGTCACATCACGTAGCGCATATAACTTTTTATCGGCTGGTGTTAGATTGCCACTTTGACCAATAACCGCAATTTTATTTTTATTTACAAGAGAGATAAACTCCTCGTTATCTATTTCAACATGGAAACCTTCAACAGCCTCGAGCTTATCGATTGTTCCACCTGTATGCCCTAAACCTCTCCCAGACATTTTTGCCACTGGGACGCCTACTGCTGCTACTAGGGGGCCAAGAACTAAGGTAGTTGTATCACCCACTCCACCAGTTGAGTGCTTATCAACCTTAATCCCTTCAATTTTTGAAAGATCAATCTGGTCTCCTGAACCTACCATTGCCATCGTTAAATCTGCACGTTCGCTTTCAGTCATACCTTTAAAATAAATCGCCATTGTCAAGGCACTCAATTGATAATCAGGGATTGTTCCGTCCGTATATCCTTTTATAATGAACTCAATTTCTTCAGATGTTAGTTCTAGACCATCGCGTTTTTTTTCTATTAAATCAACCATTCTCATTTCGATCACCACTTACCGATTATTTTTGATTAGGCTTTTCCGATTTCTTTGACAAGTTCTTTTACATAAAGCAAGAAAGTCGCTTTTACCTTTTCTGTTGTTTCAATAACCTCATCATGGGATAATGGCTGATCAAGAATTCCAGCAGCCATATTTGAGATACAAGAAATCCCTAGTACTTGCATACCTGAATGTCTTGCAACAATTACCTCAGGCACTGTAGACATGCCCACTGCATCTCCCCCAAGGGTTCTTAGCATGCGAACTTCCGCAGGGGTTTCATATACTGGCCCAGAGTTCCCCACATAAACTCCTTCTTGTACCTTAATATCCAAAGTTTCGGCTGTTCTTTTAGCCAAAGCACGTAAATTTCTTGAATAAGCTTCACTTAAATCAGGGAAACGAGGTCCCAACTCAGCATCATTAGGTCCAATTAAAGGATTTGTCCCCATATTATTAATATGGTCGGAAATTAACATTAAGTCCCCTGGTGAGAAGCTTTCATTTACTCCTCCTGCAGCATTTGTCACTATTAATGTTTCAATTCCCAACTCCTTCATAACCCTTACTGGGAAAGTAACTTTATCCATGCTGTATCCTTCATAAAAATGAAAGCGTCCCTGCATTGCTGCAACGGTGAATCCACTAAGTTTTCCTAACACCAGTTGACCTGCATGCCCTTCTACGGTTGAGACAGGAAAATCAGGAATTTCGCTATAAGGAATCTTTACAGGATTTTCAATTTCATCCGCTAAAATTCCGAGCCCTGAGCCTAAAATTAGCCCTATTTGTGGTTGATCGGTAAATTTTTGTTTCAAAAATTCTGCTGCGTTTTTAATTTTCGTTATCATTCATATCCACCTCTACTTCAATTCGTTCAGGAAACTCTTCCCATATTCCGGCATTTTCACTTTAAAGTTCTCGGCAACTGAAGCGCCGATATCCGCAAATGTATCACGTAGTGGTAATTCTTTCCCAGCTTCCATTCCTTTTGAATAAACAAGTAATGGTACATATTCACGAGTATGATCTGTTCCATGATGGACTGGGTCATTTCCATGGTCAGCAGTAATGATGAGGAGATCATCTTCTTTAAGCTTTTCAAAAACCTCCGTAAGTCTTGCATCATACTCTTCAAGCGCTTTCCCATAACCGATTGGATCTCTTCGATGGCCGTAGAGTGCATCAAAATCAACTAAATTCAAAAAGCTTAATCCTGTAAAATCCATTTCTAAGGTTTCAAGCAATTTATCCATTCCATCCATATTGGATACAGTACGAAGTGACTTAGTCACACCCTCGCCATCGTAAATATCAGAAATTTTCCCGATTGCAATCACATCTAGGCCACCGTCTTGAAGTTCATTCATGACTGTACGCCCAAAAGGCTTAAGAGCATAATCATGGCGGTTCGCTGTGCGTTTGAAGTCCCCTGGCGTCCCAACAAATGGACGGGCAATTACGCGCCCAACCATGTATTTCTCATCAAGAGTCAATTCACGTGCAATCTTACAAATCTTATAAAGTTCATCAATTGGTACAATCTCTTCATGAGCCGCAATTTGTAAAACAGAATCGGCCGATGTATAGACAATCAGCGCGCCTGTTTTCATATGCTCTTCGCCTAATTCATCTAAAATTGCAGTCCCACTTGCAGGCTTATTTCCGATCACTTTTCGCCCTGTTTTTGACTCTAACTCAGAGATTAGTTCATCCGGGAAACCATCAGGAAAAACCTGAAATGGAGTTTTTATGTTGAGCCCCATGATTTCCCAATGCCCAGTCATCGTATCTTTACCGACTGACGCTTCTTGCATTTTTGTATAATATGCTAGTGGCTTTTCCGCTTTTTCTACGCCTTTTATTTCTCGAATATTACTCAAACCGAGCTTTGCCATATTTGGCATTTTAAGCCCGTTCATTTTCTCAGCAATATGCCCAAATGTATCCGCACCCTTATCGCCAAATTGTTCAGCATCTGGTGCTTCGCCAATTCCTACAGAGTCCATTACAACTAAAAAGACCCTTTTATATGTATAAGACATTTTATCTCCTCCTTAATTAAGATGAATGCGATTCCATTTTAGTTCCGTAATTGGAATACCAAAAAGTCTTAACTCACTGATCTTTATCTACAAAGAATAACAGTCAGATTTCCGAATTATTTTGCCCTATTTATCCATTACTAACCTTAAAATCCTCTTAAATATCCTTAAGATTCTCTTAAACGTCAGAAGTCTGACAACCTAATCTTACTAATCTTCTATCGAAAAAACAAGAAAAAGCTGCCTCTAATTTAGGCAACTTTTTGAACTCTTCATGAACCTTCTATGAAACTGTAAAAAACTTAAGCTCTCGGATGGAATTTGCTATATACATCCTTCAATCTTGTTTTGGTTACATGGGTGTAGATTTGCGTAGTTGAAATATCAGCATGTCCTAACATTTCCTGTACGGCTCGTAAATCTGCCCCGTTTTCAAGTAAATGCGTTGCAAATGAGTGTCTTAACGTGTGAGGGGTAAGCTCTTTCTTAATATTCGCTTCGTTTGCTAATCGCTTCAGGATTTTCCAAAAACCTTGTCTTGTTAACCTTTTCCCATGAAAATTTAAAAATAATGCATCATCTTTATGGTTCTTGGATACAAATTTGGGTCTTCCCTGTTGTAAGTATTCCTCTAGAGCAGTTGAAGCAGTTTTTCCAATTGGAATAATTCTTTCCTTATTCCCTTTCCCTATGCAACGAACAAACCCCATTGTTAAATGAACATCTGCCATATTTAAACCAATTAGTTCACTAACTCTTATCCCTGTTGCGTATAAAAGCTCAAGCATAGCTTTGTCTCTGTATCCATAGTGGTCTACAAGTTTTGGAGCATCAAGCAAGACTTCCACTTCTTGGAGGCTTAAAACTTTCGGTAACGTACGTTCATGTTGTGGACTTTCAATATGGACGGTTGGATCATGTCCAACTACTCTTTCCCTTAACAGGAATTGGTGAAACGCTCTGATTGAAGCGATATGCCTAGCAATCGTTTTCGATGATTTTCCGTCATCTTTTAGATGTGCAAGGAAACGAATGATGTGAGTTCGTTGAGCTAGTTCGAAATCGCTGACACTTTCAGTTGTCTTTAAATAAGCGATATAGCTCTTTAAATCACGTTCGTATGATACTACCGTATTCTTTGACAGCCCTTTTTCTACCACTAAAAAGTGGATGAAATCTTTAAGATGCTCATTCATTCTGATTACTCCCCATTCAAATAAAACAAAATCAGCCGGTCCAACATTCTGCCTTTCTCAGCGGAATCCCCTCCTGAAACCTTAATCGCAGCGCCCTCTGGCTCGTCGTACCGATGATAATTCTGATACTCTTCATTTACCCACATAATACCATAATAAAACAGAATCGTGCATCCTGTAAAAAAGACGAAAATCTTTAATGAGTGTAAAAACATCGTTATATATTTCATTTAAATGCCCCCGAATAGCTTTATAGTACAAGATATGCCAAGGGGAACAAAGAATATACATGAAAGTGTTAAATCCTGTTGATACAAAGGGGGTTTGCCCTTTAATCATTAAAAGTAGGTCTTTTGTAAAACCTGTTTTCGTAAAAATCCAAAACCGATTTAGGTAGATAAAGCCATTTTTTACGTTGAAAATAAGTTTATACGCTCTTTTTTCATAAATGAAGCAATTTTTCAGTTTAACCTAGCTCAAGCAGTTGGATTTTTGTTCATAAGCGACAAAACTTGATAAAAGAGTAAAAAAAACTCTTTCTCATGATGAGAAAGAGTTTTTCTTATGCCTGTTCTGCTTTTTCATTTTCATTTAATGATTCAGACTCTTCGTCTTTTTCCTGACACCGATAACAAATACCATGAAAGGTTAAACGGTGGTCTTTTATTTTAAACTTCCAATCCCGTTCAACAATTTCCTCCACATCATCTAACAAATCTTCTTGGATTTCATCTACTGCACCACATTCAATACAGACTAGATGATGGTGAAAATGGGCTGCACCTTCTTGGCGGAGATCGTAACGGGAAACACCGTCCCCAAAATTAATTTTATCGACTATTTTCAGTTCTGTTAAAAGTTCAAGCGTCCGGTACACTGTCGCAAGACCAATCTCAGGAGATTTTTCTTTCACAAGAAGATAAACATCTTCTGCACTTAAATGGTCTTCCTCGTTTTCTAATAAGACACGAACAGTTGCTTCACGTTGTGGTGTTAATTTATAACTGGACGAATGCAGCTGTTTCTTTATTCTTTCAATTCTAGTTTCCATACAGATAGTCTTCACTCCCCCGCCCACTGTCACCTATATTATAGCAGAATGAAAAGGAGATTCATAATAAAATTATTACAAATAAGAAAAGATAACTATTCTTTTCTTATAGTCATTCTAACTGTTAGATAGAATAACTGCTTTGAGCAAAGCAGGTGAAATTAATGATTCGACACCTGCAGCTCCTGCAATCACGACTAACGCCCCTAAGAAACAAAAAAGATACCTAAAAAATAGTGGAAATACTGGTTGACTAATTTTTTTCATAAATTGATTCCGAATCATTCTTAATGAAAACATGACACTTAATGCTGCCATTATGATGAAAACAGGGATGATAATCAAATTTTGTGGCAGAATTGAAACAAATGAAAGTAAAAAGCCATTCCACCCCATTTGATTGACCAGAAATCCGACTGTAAAGCCGACAGTCACACCCTTAATAAACAACATAATTAAGATGATTGGAAGACCAATAATTGATATTCCTAAAATCCAAATTAAACCGATAAATTTACTATTATGAAAGAAGCTTTGGATAAATAAATCCTTCGGAGCATTGAATTCTCCATCAGCAGCTTGTCCAAAAAATTGCGAAAGATAGTAAAATAAATCCTCCTTTTGTGTAAAGCTGAGACTATTAACAATTACGGCTCCAAAAATAACTCCCATCAGAAATAGTACAATCACAAACAAATAAATAGAGGAATACTCACGGAAATGATTAGCTGCGACGTTATGGTATTTTCTTTTCTTCATAGACTTTCCTCCTGCACCATTGGATATTAAATTTTATGCAGGAGATTTCGTTCTATGACTAGCATTTTGCAGATTCATTTTACTAGAAAAAAACTAGTGATTCGAAATTGTTATATTAGGTTTCAATAATTTTTCCGTATTTTCCTCCGCCTCCAGCATGTACCTTAAGGTCTCCACTCCGAGCTTGAACAATCAACTCTGCAACCTTACTTGGAACAACTTCCTTCAATGCTGATTCGGGAACCTCATGTAAAACCGCCATTTCTGTACCAAAATGGTTCATTAACTTTTCTAGTAATTTCGGCCCTAGTCCAGGAATAAAATCAAGTGGAATTTGATGAATATACGGTGGGCGATATGGGAGGTTCTCCTCCTCTGATTTTAACTCCGCAATCCGGTCAGCAACCCCTTTTACAATTTTACTTTTTCCACATACTGAACATGGATTCCCTTCTGAAATTGGGAGTAGACAGTTTGCACATACCGTACGATGGTACTTCCCTAGCAACGGATCTAGCCCATAATTGGCCGCTACACCCCTTCCCTCTTCGCCTCTCAGTACCTTACCGAACTCAGTAAAAGACACTTCGTTCATATAAAGCTTTTGATACTCTCTAGCGATTTTTTTCAAAGAGTGGGCATCTGAATTTGTTAAAAACGGATAAGCACTTAATTCTGCTAGCTGTTCTGCCATTTTTGTGTTTGCACTTAATCCTAATTCAACACCATCAATAAGGGTAGGATCGAATACTTCTGTAAGTGAACGCCGTACCCCTTTTCCATACAAACTCTTAAAAGGGGTAAAAACGTGCGCCGGTATAAATAGACCATTCAACTCTTTGGTTTTATGTTGCAACTCTTTTCCAGTCACATATACACGTTGAGAACTTAAATGAATATTCTTTAAGTGATTTGATAACCACTCAGAAAAAAGGCGCATTGTTTCCATTGTTGGGAAAAAGCATAGTACATGAATTGGGCCAGAAGTTTCCTCACTGTTGATTTCCAATTCTGTTCCTAAAAATATCCCCATTCCTCCATACAATAAGCCACCGTCAGGATGCTCGATTACTTCACCAGCAGCCATCAAATCTTCCAGTTCTTCTAACACTTCTGGTGAATGGCAATCAATTATTCCAACAATATCTAATCCTTTTATATCTCTCGCATGTCCGATAATATTTGTCAAAGTTAACGTTTTTGAACCGGTAATTTTTACTGCCCTGCCTGATTTTGTTCTACCAATATGGATATGTAAATCGGCAAAGTATTCCTTCATTTATTTCCCCATCGCTTTCTGCAACTGTAAATATTGGACAGCAAAAGCCGTTTTGGCATCATAAATTTTTTGTTGTTTCATGAAGTCAACGGCCTCTTCTAATGAAACTTCAATTAAATTCACAAATTCATCTTCATCCAAATCGGCAGCATCTACTTTCTTCTTAAGTCCGGTTGCAATAAATAAATGGACCAATTCGTCCGCAAAACCCGGTGATGTATAAAACGAGATTAAAGGTTCAATTTTCTGACACTCATAACCTGTTTCTTCCTCTAGTTCCCGCAACGCACAAACCTCTGGCTTCTCCCCTTGTTCAAGCTTACCCGCGGGAATTTCTACGATTGCACGTTCTAACGCCTTTCGATATTGCTCAACCATTACGATTCGACCATCGTCTGTTAGCGCAATAATTGCCACCGCACCGGGATGTTTGATGATTTCCCTTTTTGATGTTTTACCATTTGGCAGCTCTACTTCATCCACCTGTAGACTAATAATTTTTCCTGTGAAAATCTTTTCTGTACTTAATGTCTTTTCTTCAAGCGAGCTCATGCTTTCACTCCTGTTCTAATCCGATATCAAATGCTCATACATTTTACCATACTGCATATAAGGTGGGATAAGGATGAAGGTTTATGTTTATGAGCATGGATTCATAATGTCCGGTAAGGCTTGGGAAATACGGCAAAAGCTAAAAGAATATCAAAAAGATTATCACTCTGTAAAAGAATGGGTAAACTCAGTCTCTAAGAGCCTTCCCCGTTCACAATAGTTGTAGTCACCCTGTTTTCTTCGTTAAAATAAAGAAAACTAGAAACTGGGTGGTAAAATGAAAAAAACTCAAATAGGTAAATCAGATTTACAAGTTAGCGCCATTGGGCTTGGATGCATGTCTCTCGGAACTGACGAACGAAAAGCACAAGAAATTATTGAGGTAGCTCTCGAGGAAGGAATTAATTATTTCGATACAGCAGACTTGTATGATTTCGGTGAAAACGAAAAAATCATCGGACAGTCTTTAAAAAACGTACGTGAAGATGTCATTATTGCAACAAAAGCTGGTAATCGGTGGAATGATCGCAAAGACGGATGGAGTTGGGATCCATCAAAACACTATATTAAAGAAGCTGTTAAACAAAGCTTAAAACGTCTTCAAACAGATTATATCGATCTTTACCAACTTCATGGAGGTACAATCGATGATCCAATTGATGAAACCATTGAAGCGTTTGAGGAGCTAAAAGCAGAGGGATACATTCGTTATTATGGTATATCCTCTATTCGACCAAATGTAATAAGGGAATATATTCAAAAATCCAATATCATCTCTGTTATGATGCAGTATAGTATGCTAGACCGCCGGCCTGAGGAAGAATCATTATCCTTACTCAATAACCACAATATTAGTGTTGTAACTAGAGGCTCTGTTGCTAAAGGACTACTAAGCAATAAGTTCGCTGAAAAAATATCAGACAATGGTTTCCTTGATTATCACAAAGAAGAATTGCAAAATTTGCTCCCTCTTCTGAAAGAGAATTTGGCATCCTCGCGACCACTGGAGGAAGTCGCTTTACAGTATAATCTCGCCCATCCGGCTGTAGCTTCCGTTGTAACCGGTGCAAGCTCTGTTCAGCAAGTACGTGCCAATGCCCAAGCCGTTCGCTCACAACCGCTTTCCTCTAAAGAAATCGACTTTATTCAAAAAGTAACGAAAGCAAATAGATACAATGCCCATCGTTAAAGAGAAAAGTGGTATTCATTGAAGCATTCAAACTAAAAAAGCGGCCATTGCCGCTTTTTTAGTCAGTTGCTTTCCAAACATACGCTTGTTGTTCAATCAGCTTAATATATGGATCTTTCTCATCCATGTAGGCCTCTATATTATCTGGATGTTTAGCAGCTGCGTTTTCCTTTATTTCTCCATATTTCTTCGCCTGCTCTGAATGAGCTCGTAAATAATCTCGAAACACTAAATGACGTTGAACTTCAGCATTTCCTTTTACAAATGCATGAACGTGATACAAATGGTTTCCTTGTTTGTCTACTTTCTGAAAATAACGGCGACCTGGTATTCCGTTTTCTCCCTTTGACTCATAGCCTGCTTCCTCAAACATAGGCGTAGCCTCGTCAATCAACTCTATACTGACAGTTTCAAGTAAAACATCGATAATCGGTTTTGCACTTAATCCGGGCACTGACGTGCTGCCAATATGATGAATCAAAACCTCGTCTTCATGAAACCATTTCCCTAATAAAGCTTCTTCTTCTTTAAATAAAACCAGCCACTTCGGATGATAAGGAACTACTTCAACCTTCCGTTTACTCATTTAAATTTTTCCCAATCCATATCACTTTGAGCGAGGAGTTCTTCAAACGACATATTCTTCTCACGACGTTTTTGCTCTTCACGCCTTTTTTTCGCTGCTATTTCTTTTTGCTCTTGTTGCTTCTTTTCCTCTTGCTCTTTTAGCTCTTTTTGTTTTGCTTTTAATTGTGACATCAAATCGTTGTTCAACCGATCTCCTAGTGTAACCGGTTTGTCTTCTTTCTTTGCTTGTGATTTTGTTTGTTTTCTCTTTTTCATGACTCTCCCTCAATTTCTATTGGTTTTTATACGCTTTTTTCTATGAGAAAAAAACCTGCAAGTTTACTAATTAAACAACTTTTACGTATATAGCCTATAGCAAAATTATAGCAACATAGTGCTAAATCGCAAGCGCGCTGTATGTTGACTTTAGCCTATAAAAAACAGAAACGCCCTGAGTGGACGTTTCTGCGCTAATTCTTTTCTCTTCATATCTAAAAGTCAAAGTTTGAGAAAAGAGCTTTATTTAAGCTAGTTCAACTACTGTTGCGACGCCTTGACCACCACCAATACATAATGTAGCTAATCCAGTCTTCGCTTTTCGACGTTGCATTTCATGAATCAATGTAACCAGAATTCTTGCCCCACTAGCTCCAATTGGATGACCAAGTGCAATGGCTCCACCGTTTACATTTAATATTTCTTTATTTAAATTTAATTCCCGATCGACCGCTAAAGATTGTGCAGCAAACGCTTCGTTAGCTTCGATTAGTTCAATTTCCTCCAAGGTCATTCCCGCTTTGGACAGCGCTTTCTTTACTGCCGCCACCGGGCCAATCCCCATTATACTTGGGTCCACTCCGGCGCTCGCATTAGCTTTTATTGTCACTAGTGGTTTTAACCCTAATTCTTCTGCCTTCTTTTTACTCATGACGACTAATGCTGCTGCGCCATCATTAATTCCTGATGCATTCCCTGCTGTTACGCTCCCATCCTTTTTAAAAGCTGGGCGCAGATTAGCTAGCTTTTCGGAAGTTGTTCCACTTTTTGGATACTCATCTGTATCAAATACAATCGGATCTTTTTTTCGTTGAGGAATAATTACCGGCACTATCTCATCCTTAAATTTCCCTGCCTCAATTGCTTGTACCGCTTTTTGCTGACTCAAAGCAGAGAATTCATCCTGTTCTTCTCGTTTGATTTCATATTTATCACATAGGTTTTCTGCTGTTATTCCCATATGGTAATCGTTAAACGCACACCATAATCCATCTTTTATCATGCTATCAACAAGCTTTTGATCGCCCATTCTGAAACCTTCACGAGCGCTATTTAACAAATAAGGCGCTTGACTCATATTCTCCATTCCACCTGCTACAATAACGTCGGCATCACCTGTAATTATCGCTTGAACAGCAAGATGGACTGCTTTTAAACCTGAACCACAAACTTTATTAATTGTCAAAGCAGACACTGATTCCGGGAGACCCGCCTTTAAGGCTGCTTGTCTCGCTGGATTCTGCCCCAAACCAGCCTGCAGGACATTCCCGAGAATCACTTCATCAACTTGGTCTGGTTGTAACCCCGCTTTTTCCAAAGCCCCTTTTATAACGGTTGCTCCTAACTCAGGTGCTGAAACGTTCTTTAAACTACCATTAAAATTTCCTATTGCTGTTCTTATTGCGCTCACAATGACAACATCATTTTGCCCCATTCTTTTCATCCTCTCTTTCTTTTTCCTCCTATCTATTTCGAGTACATCACTCGCTTTTCCTTCTATTTATTTGAAAGTTCCAACTATTGTTCTGGTGAGATTCAGTTACCCCTTAATCTTTATTTACCTGCATAGCTAGCGAACCTAAAGCCATCTTATTAATGTAGTCACTTTTTTCAGAAGGGAGACACTAGAATGAGCAGAAAACGCGATAAAGGATACAGTCAACAGGGTAAGCCAAATGCTAATAATGTTAAACAAAAAATAGCTGTTGAAGACCTTGATCGAGCAATCCATCCAACAAATCGTCAAAGTCGAAGTGAAGGATAAATTTCAAATATTTCACTAAGCCGTTCCACTGGGGCGGCTTTTCTGTTTTGCTATGAATAAAATGATAAAATAAAGACAATTACATGAATCGGAGGAGCATGATGAAAAGGTTTATCCGTTTTATAATCGCTATATTGTCCATCATTACAATGTTTGGTATTTATTTTACAAACCGAATTATGTATATCAAAAAGAAACGAGATGAAGAGATCGTAAAACGTGATGAAGTTGCTGGGTTATTAAAGCCCACAGATTATCAAGCACTCCCGAAAAGAGATCTATCCATCCAATCTCCTTTTGGTTATCCTTTAAAAGCGATTCTTATTGAACCTTGGGATACAAACCGGTACATGATTTTTTGTCATGGTGTGACTGAGAATAAACTTTCCTCGGTGAAATATATGAACCTTTTTATCGAACGCGGCTTTAACGCGATTATTTATGACCAGCGCCGCCATGGGGAATCTGGAGGAAAAACAACTAGCTATGGATTTTATGAAAAGTTTGATTTGAAAGCAGTTGTTGATTGGTTGAAAGCAGAAAAAGGTGAGAACCTTCTACTCGGTATCCATGGGGAATCGATGGGAGCATCAACGATGATTCAATATGCTGGAATGCTTGAAGATGGAGCAAATTTTTATGTTGCAGATTGCCCCTATTCAGATTTCCGTGAGCAATTAGCTCATGTGGTGAAAACGGAAGTAAAAATACCTCCGAAAATGATGTTACCTATTGCGACGTTGTTTCTGAAGATTCGCGACCGCTATCCATTAAAAGATGTCTCACCGCTTACTGCGATTGAAAAGATTGCAAAACCGATGTTGTTTATTCATAGCAAAAAAGATGACTATATACTACCAGACATGACAGAAAAGCTTTATGCGCACAAGTCAGGACCTAAGCAACTATTCCTCGCCGAAAACGGTGTTCACGCTCGCTCTTTGACGGAAAACCGGCAAGAATATCAACAAGTTTTAGATGATTTTTTAACAAAATATGTTTATGCCAACAAATAAAAAAAGTGAGCCTACTTTGTGTGGCCCACTTTTTATGCTGTTTTTGTTTTATCGATGAAGCTCATACATGGGTTGAAATATTGATTAGGACTTTTCAATTGAAAACATCCTTTTGCTGGAACAAAATCAATAATCATGTTTTCATCAAAAAAGATTTCTTTTGCTTTTTCAACAAAAACAGGTAAACCGTTTGTTTCAGCTGCACCATCCTCCTCATTTGGAGTCGAAACAAACCAAAGCATGGCAATTCCATTGACGGCACAACAGTCTTCTGTATCATACTCTATTTTAAAAACGCCTTGTTTTCCTGCAGTTCGTTCAATAAGCTGTTTCTCAGCAGCTTCGGTAATCATAATCTTCACTGTTTTCATCCCTTTATTTTCGTCTTGTATTGTATATAGTGTATCATGCGATTTCTTATCTGTCGTATGACTTGCATTTTCACTTGTTCCCACTTACGATTATAAATAAGAATTGGAAATATTAGGAGGGGTTTTCGATGTCAAAGATTCAGATTAAAGTTAACGACAATGGCTCCCTACGCATCTCTGGAGACGTAGAACTGCTTGATGGAGAAGGAAATGTATATGATACAAAGCCAACTTTTTCACTTTGTCGCTGTGGCATGAGCAATAACAAACCTTTCTGTGACGGTAGCCATAAAGGAAAATTCGAGTCAGCTGTTCGCGTTGAGAAAGACCTCTAAGTAAAAACTGGGCAATGGCGTGCCATTGCTCTTTGCTTTATTCTTCCACTTTGCAAACATCGACCACATCAGAAAGAGCAATTCGATGAAGAGACTCAAATCTATCCATGATATGCAGTTTGTTAACTAGTGCGTCCCAATAGCAAATTCTTCCGACGACAATCTCATATTTATGCTGTCGATAATGGGTAATTGCTACTTGGTAATTGAATTCCATTGCCCCAAGAATGGTTTCATTCATTTGTTCAAGCTGTTGCTCATCCAAAACCTTCTCTTGTTCATACTCATCCTCTTGTACCCACTCTCTCAGCATTTTAACATGTTCAGGAAGCATCATTGATGTCCATTTTATCCTTCCACGATCACGAATCATTATTTATCCTCACTTCCTCTTGATTCATTTAACCTTTATGCCCGCCTACTAGTTTTGCTCGATGAAGGGCCGTTCCTCCCGGCGTATAAGACACCGCCCGTAGTAATGCGGTTGAACCATGACGAGCACGAATTTTATCCATTGTATAGCCTAACTTATGTCGTCTCCAACCATCCGGGTCAAAGAGGTCGAGCTGAAATTGAGTATCTGGAGTCAGATTCCCAAGCGAAACGGCAATGCTACGCACGGTTTTCCCTGTGTAATTTTCCGAAAACAACTCAAGGCATACGCGATAAAGTTCCATTGTAATATTTGTTGGAATTTCAATTGTTCGTGAGCGATGAAACCCTCCTCCAAATTCATCCTGACTGTAGCCAATTCCGAAGCTGATCGTCCGCCCAGCTTTTCCATGACTTCTTGCTCGACGTGCTACTTCCTCACATATTTCTAAAATTACATGTTTAATTTCTTCTTTATCCTTGTAATCACGGAGAAGGATTTGGCTTTTTCCAAAGCTAATCTGCCCTTCGACAATCGGGGCACCAATTTCAGAAAAATCGATCCCCCAAGCGTGGTGATACAACTGATTGCCCATAATTCCAAACTTTTTCTCTAACTTTTCAAGATCATAGCGTGCCAGTTGGCCTACCGTAAAAATCCCCATGCCGTTTAATGTTTTTTCTACACGACGACCAATTCCCCACATTTCTCTTAGTGGCGACACTTTCCATAATTTTGCTTGAACATCTTGGTACGTCCATTCAGCAACACCTTTCGTTTTTGCCTCTAAATCTAGGCAAAGTTTAGCCATGAGCATATTAGGTCCAATCCCAACTGCAGAAGGCAGCTGAAACTCCCGTTCAATGTCATCTCTAATTTTCTCAGCAATGCTCCTTGCCCCACCAAAAAGCTTAGATGTACCATCAACCTTTATAAAACTTTCGTCTACACTATAAGTGTGGATTGCTTCTTTAGGGGCATATCGATTGAATACCTTTGAAATTTCGGTGGAAATCCTCAAATATGTTGACATCTTAGGATCAACAATATGAATGCGTGGGTCATCTGGAACTTCAAACAATCTTGAACCCGTTTTAATTCCAAATTCTTTTTTTAAACGAGGAGAAGCGGCAAGAACAACGCTGCCCGTTCGATCCGTATTTCCGACAACAGCAAGATAACAATCAAGCGGATCAAGCCCCAACATCACAGCAGAGCAACTTGCATAAAAACTCTTCATATCGATACATAAAATCTGATTTTGCGGCATGTTGGTATAATCGAACAATGCCCTGCCCCTCCTCTTTGATGATCAACACTTATATCAAGAACGTCCGTTCCCTAATTATTATATTCCTCATCATAAGCGAATATGTGTTCGGTTGCAATAGGAATTTTTCCCATCAACGTTCTAAATAGCTTTTATTCCAACCAATAGATTTTTGTAAGACTGCATGATTCTCACTTTGAAAAGGCCTATAATTAATTTGAGGTGCAACGAATGGAGAAAAAACTCATTCGAAAAATGATTCAGAACTGCTTGTTACAATACAGTACAGGGGAAGAGTTCATTTCAATAGAGGATACCGAGAAAATGTGCGAAAAAATAGTCACACTAAAGGCAGCAGACCCAAGCATCGACCTATACGAGGCCGTTAATGATACCGTATATGAATTTTTAACCAGTTAAACTGTATAAGTGATGATTAATAAGCCCGCTTAAAATAGAAAAACCGGCTGTTTTTAAACAGCCGGTTTTTCTATTTTTTATTAAATGCTCGTTTGCCAATTCGCTCAAATGCCCGTGGAAACAGAGCATAAATAGTACTACCTGCATTCATCCATCTTGGCAGATTAATTTCTCTAGTGCTTGTCATCATTCGTTCTACCACTTTTTTCGCAACATACTCGGGTTGAAGCATAAATTTTTTCACATTGTTAACATATGTCCCTTGTTTATCTGCAATCTCAAAGAAATTCGTTTCAATGGGCCCTGGGTTTACAGAAGTAACATAAATTCCCTCATCACTTACTTCCATGCGCAAACTATTGGTATACCCGAGCACAGCATGTTTGGTCGCCGAGTAAACGCTCGATTTCGGCGTCGCTATCTTGCCAGCTTGTGATGCAATGTTAATGATATGTCCACTCTTCCTCCCTTTCATGCTAGGGAGTACCATCGATGTACAGGCCACTAATCCAATTACATTTACCTCAAACATCGATTTTACCTCGGCTAAATCAGCTTCATGAGCATGACGAAAAACACCAAATCCGGCATTGTTCACAAGAATATCAACATGTGTTATTTCAGACAAAACTTCCTTGAAAACACGTTGGACGGCCTCCGTATCAGCAACATCCAAGCTTTTTACCACAACATGTACACCGAATTCATTTTCAAGCTCTTTTTTTAACTGTTCAAGTTTATCAACACTACGAGCTAGGAGAACCAAGTTAGCACCTGATTGCGCTGAAAGTCGAGCCATTTCCGCCCCAATTCCTCCGGACGCCCCCGTAATGACAATATTTTTTTCTTTTATACGATTGTTCATAAGCCTCACCTCATATGGCTTCGTAAAGTAGTTTTGCTTTTTTCTCTAGTCCTCAGGGTAAAATCCATTCAACCAATAACTAGTTCGTTCTTTTTGGATAAAACAAAAAGAGGATTCTCCAGCTATCAAAATGCGGATTAAACTGTGAGCGGGATTGTGAAACCTCATCTCCACTTTGCCAGTTTACCATTTTCTACTTGTCTTTTATATTTTGAAGACTCTTTTCTCAAACATTGTTCCCTACAAAACGAACAAAGAGAAAAATAACATCTCTCCTGTTATACTTATACCGAAAATAAAAAACAGGAGGGTTTATATTGGACCGAAAATTATTTACTCCCTATCAAGTAAAAAATCTAACATTAAAGAATCGAATTGTCATGGCTCCGATGTGCATGTACTCCGTTGAGAAAGAAGATGGAAAGGTCACAGACTGGCATCATACTCACTACGAAAGTAGAGCAATTGGACAAGTCGGTCTCGTAATTTTAGAAGCGACAGCAGTCACTTCCCAAGGTCGTATCTCCCCTAATGACCTTGGAATCTGGAGCGATGAGCATATCGAGGGTCTACAAGAGCTAGTAAAGCGAATTAACAGACATGGGGCAAAAGCAGGAATTCAGATTGCTCACGCAGGAAGAAAAGCAGAACTACCTGAGGAAATTATTGCACCTTCTGCTCTAGCCTTTAACGAACGGTATAAGCAACCAAAAGAGATGACAAAAGAGGACATCAAAAATACCATTGAAGCATTCAGGTTAGCTGCGGAAAGGGCAAAGAAAGCAGGTTTTGAAGTCATTGAGATTCATGCTGCGCACGGTTATTTAATCAATCAATTTTTATCACCACTCACAAACAAGCGTGAGGATGAATACGGCGGCACCCAAGAGAACCGCTATAGATTTCTCCGTGAAGTCATTGATGCAGTGAAAACCGTGTGGGAAGGTCCACTATTTGTAAGGGTGTCAGCTTGTGATTACAATGAAGAAGGCTTAACTATAGACGACTACATAACAATAGCCAAGTCGATGAAGGAACAAGGTGTTGATTTGATTGATGTTAGTTCGGGTGCCGTTGTACCAGCAAGAATCAATGTTTATCCTGGCTATCAAGTTAAATTCGCAGAAAAAATCAAACATGAATCCGAGGTTCCAACAGGTGCAGTTGGCTTAATTACAACAGGGATACAAGCTGAGGAAATTCTCCAAAACAACCGAGCAGATCTCATTTTTATTGCACGGGAACTTCTCCGTGACCCTTACTGGCCTCGAACTGCTGCGAAAGAGCTCGGTACCGAGATTGAATCACCAAAACAGTATATCCGTGGATGGAATGCATAGTAGATCAGTTATTGTGGAGCAACCTATAATAACAGGCTAAATAACAATGTAATTCACAAGTCTTTAAAAAGCTCAGGTACCTCTGAGCTTTTTAAAGACTTAATTAATTAAGTCATAAACAACTTCTGAGAGCCTATGTCTTATTACTAATTGTGTCTTTCTAATCTTCTCGTCTAATTTCTGAATATCTTCTGTTTGGACTTCCCATGGTAATTTTGTTTCATTTTCAAGTCTGGTGACTTCGTTTTCAATCCATTGTTGTGACACTTTATAAATCTTGAGGCAGGTCTCCTGGTCTTGGAACTCTTCTGGGAGTTTATAATGTAAATTATACATTCGTGTTTGAAATTCTTTTTGTTTTTTATCGGAATTACACATTTGAAAAATACTAATAAGTTCATTAATAAATTTGAAATCAAACTCTTCTGCATGCATCTTTTTTTCTATGTTAGCAAATGTAATCTTCTCTAACGCATTTTTATTCAACGCATCTTTCCCCCTTACTATACAGTCCTGCCGATTTCCATCTCTAGATAAATTAATAAATTACTTATTTCTTATATTTTTCAATAACAACCTTAATCGTATCCAAGGACCAAAGTTTAATAAAGAACCTATATCTATTAATCTTTTCTAAGCGGAATACCCACTTCTAAAAAGTCTTCCGCAATCATTGTCTCAGCAAATACCGTTCTAGCCTCTTGAACAAGCTGTAGCCATGCCTCGCGATCATAACGGGAACTAATATGTGTCAGACATAATTTTTTTACGTTGGCTATTTGTGCTGCTTCTGCCGCTTGAATCGTTGTTGAATGATAATACTCATGTGCAAGTTCCCCATCGTCCCCAGCAAATGTTGCTTCATGAATTAGGAAATCTGCATCTTTTGCAAGACTATGAATAGCATCGCAAGGTCTTGTGTCACCTAAAATCGTTACAATCCGCCCTTTCTGTGGTTTCCCAAGAAAATCAGATGGATTCAGCTTTTGCCCATTAAACTCGACCGTATGTCCTTCTTTAATCTTTTTATAAATTGGACCAGGCTTCACACCAATTGCTTGTAATTTATCAGCTAACAATTGACCAGGGAGATCTTTTTCGACCACTCGGTAACCGAAAGAAGGCAGACCATGGTCTAAGAGTTTCGCTTCCACGTGAAATTGATGATCCTCAAAAACCGTCCCTTCCTCCACTTCAATAATTTCAAGTGGATATTTCAGGTACGTTTTGCTTACTCTTAAACTAATATCAAGATAGTCCTTAATTCCACTAGGACCATAAACGGTCACTTTCGTATTGCCACCTTGAAAAGAACGACTAGATAAAAGGCCCGGCAAACCATATATGTGATCCCCATGAAGATGGGTAATAAATACTTTTTCAATTCGTCTAGGTTTAATACTTGTATGTAATATTTGATGTTGCGTAGCTTCTCCACAATCAAAAAGCCAAATGCTCCCGCGCTCTTCAAGTAGCTTAAGAGCAATTGAAGTTACATTTCTAAGCTTTGCCGGGACTCCAGCTCCCGTCCCTAAAAAAAATACGTCCATCCTTCTAACTCCTTATGTATTGCAACAACCTGCAACTAATAATAATGGTTTAACTATAACACAATAATCAGGATAAATTGGAGCGACAAGATAAAACTATTTCTAAACCTATCAGTTGCTAATTTGTCACAAAAAGGCTAAAATCTAATACTTGAAGCGACGTTACATAAAAATTCAATTTATTATAAAGAGAGGTTCTTGAATTTGGCACAAAACGAAAAACCAACAGCACTAATAATGATTTTTGGAGCAACTGGGGATTTAGCTAAACGTAAGCTATTCCCATCTCTGTTCCGCTTGTATGAGAAAAATAAGCTTGGTGACTTTGCGGTTATCGGTGTTGCAAGACGATCATTATCAAATGAAGAATTTCATGCAAGTGTGAGTCAATCGATTCATAATGAGACATCCGATCAAGAGAAAATAAAAGAATTTAGCTCAAAATTTTATTATCATTCCCATGATGTAACCGATTCAGACTCCTATGCTTCATTAAATAAAATCGCCGAAGAATTAGATAATCACTATCAATTAAACGGCAACCGTATTTTTTATTTAGCAATGGCTCCAGAATTTTTTGGAACAATTGCCGAGCATTTGAAAATTGATGGATTAACAGATACAAATGGATTTAAAAGACTGGTCATCGAGAAACCATTCGGCCATGACCTTGAGTCCGCTAAAAAGCTAAATAAGCAAATTCGGACTGCCTTTTCTGAGGATGAAATCTATCGAATCGACCATTATCTAGGCAAAGAAATGGTTCAAAACATTGAAGTTATCCGTTTTGCTAATGCTTTGTTTGAACCGCTATGGAATAATCGGTTTATCTCCAATATTCAGGTCACTTCTAGCGAGACTTTAGGGGTTGAAGAAAGAGGACGTTATTACGAAAAAAGCGGAGCACTTAGAGATATGGTGCAAAACCATATGCTACAAATGGTTTCCCTGTTGGCTATGGAACCTCCAATTAGCTTAACTACAGATGAAATCCGTTCAGAAAAAGTAAGGGTATTCCGTGCATTAAGACCGATTAAAGGATCAGAGGTAAAGGATTATTTTGTTCGTGGGCAGTACGATAAAGGCTTGATGAACGAAAAAGAAGTTCCAGCTTACCGAGAAGAAGACATGGTGAATCCAGAGTCGAATACAGAGACATTTGTTGCAGGTAAATTAATGATTGACAACTTCCGCTGGGCGGGCGTGCCATTTTACATCCGTACTGGAAAACGCATGGAAGCTAAAACAACAAAAATCGTTGTTGAATTTAAGGATATTCCAATGGATTTATACAATCGACAAGAAGGTTCTGTCAACCCAAATTTACTAGTCATTCACATTCAGCCTGAAGAAGGAATTACCCTCTATTTAAATGCTAAAAAAACAGGGCAATACATGAACTCGACTCCTGTAAAATTAAGCTATGCCAACAAAGGAATCGACGGTCTTAATACTCCAGAAGCATACGAGAAGTTATTGTATGACTGCCTGAGAGGCGACGCAACGAATTTCACACATTGGGATGAAGTGGCCTTATCATGGAGTTTTGTAGATAATATTTCCGAGGTATGGGAAAACGAAAAAGAACAAAACTTCCCAAATTATGAATCAGGGTCAATGGGACCAAAAGCAGCAGATGATCTTCTAGAAAAAGAAGGACACTTCTGGTGGCCAGTAACCAACTTAGACGTAGAAAAGTGTTAGAGCGAAAAGCGGAAGTGCCCTGGTCAGCAGCGTATGGCCTGGAGCTCTCCAACTGAGATAAAGGAAACACGAAGAGCGGAGCGATTCGATGTTGACGCAATCGTTGCGGCGGAGAGGGAAGGACACTAGCTGCTAGGGCACTGGAGCCGGACAAGCGAAAAGCGGAAGCGGCTCGTTCAACTCCGACAGGCATAAGACAAACCGGAATAGAAGGCGCTTTTTGCCTTCAATTTCGGGTGTCAAAAAAGTGTAGGCGACTGTAAAGGGACGACAAGCAAAAGACGCACCCTGTAAGAAGGTGTTCTTTACCTTCTAGCAGGGTGTAATTTATGTCTCGAGTCCCTACTAGGGAGCCGCAAACTAGACAAGCTAGCTTATGACCCTAGGAGGTAGACAATCGAAAAGCAGAAGTGCCCTGGTCAGCAACGTATGGTCTCTCAAAAAGCTTCGCAGCCTTCCTTGTGGTGCTCTCCAACTGAGATAAGATATTTCTAAGGGCTCTTACGGGCAGTTGTGAAACTACTGACCCTTGACTTATCGTAGGGGGAGAAGCTCTGATTGTTTCCTGAAAAAGATAAAAAACAGCGAACGTTGAACACGTCCGCTGTTTTTTTATGAATTATTTTAACCACTCAGTGTGGAAGACTCCTTCTTTATCAATACGCTGATAAGTATGAGCACCGAAATAATCACGCTGTGCTTGGAGAAGATTAGCAGGAAGCGTTTCAGTACGATAGCTGTCATAATAAGCTAAAGCTGATGCTGTACATGGAACTGGGATCCCTTGCTGAGCAGCTAACGCTACAACCTCACGCAATGCACCTTGATAGCTTTCAACAATTTCTTTGAAATATGGGTCAAGTAAAAGGTTTTTCAATCCTGGTTCACGATCATACGCATCCTTAATTTTCTGAAGGAATTGAGCACGAATAATGCAACCACCGCGGAAGATCATCGCAATATCCCCATAGCGTAAATCCCAACCAAATTCATCAGAAGCGGCTCTCATTTGCGCAAAACCTTGAGCATAAGAACAAATTTTACTCATGTACAACGCTTTACGGATTGCCTCAATAAGTGCTTCACGATCGCCTGTATAGGCCGGTGCCTCTGGTCCACGTAACATTTTACTTGCTGTCACACGCTCATCTTTCAACGCTGAGATGAAACGAGCAAATACAGACTCTGTAATCAACGGCAGTGGAACACCAAGGTCTAAAGCATTCTGGCTTGTCCATTTACCTGTTCCTTTTTGCCCTGCTGTATCAAGAATAAGGTCAACAAGAGGTTTTCCTGTTTCCTCATCATTTTTCGTAAAGATGTCAGCAGTAATTTCAATTAAATAACTATCTAGTTCACCCTTATTCCACTCAGAGAATACTTCGTGTAGTTCTTGAGCATTTAATCCAAGAACATTTTTTAGGAGAAAATAGGCTTCAGAGATTAGTTGCATATCTCCATATTCAATTCCGTTATGTACCATTTTGACGAAATGTCCAGCGCCGTCAGGACCAATATAAGTTGTACAAGGTTCACCATTTACTTTAGCAGAGATATCTTTAAAGATCGGCGCCACTAGTTCATAAGCTTCTTTCTGTCCACCAGGCATAATCGATGGTCCTTTTAAGGCCCCTTCTTCACCGCCAGAAACACCAGTTCCGATAAAATGAAGCCCCAATTCGCTTAACTCCTTGTTGCGGCGTTGCGTATCGGTAAACAATGTGTTTCCGCCATCAATAAGGATATCTCCTTTATCAAGATAAGGTTTAAGCTCATCAATAGTAGCGTCAGTTGCGGCACCGGCTTTCACCATCAACATAATTTTACGAGGTTTTTCTAAAGAGTTTACAAACTCCTCAATGGAAAAAGTACCAAAAATCTTTTTCCCCTTTGATTCTTCTAACATTTCATCCGTCTTTTGACGTGAACGATTATAAACAGAAACGGAATATCCTTTACTTTCCATGTTCCAAGCAAGGTTTTTCCCCATTACTGCTAGACCTACAACACCAATTTGCTGTTTTGACATTTTCCTACGTCCCTTCTAACTCTTGTTGTGTAATTAATAAACTCTAATTTATCAGTAAAAACCTAAGTTTGCAAATATCTACTCTTGCTATATTATTTTGATTTTTTTTGTAAATAATACTCACTTCTATAGTCGTTTGGTTTTCAAAGACAAAATAAGTTCTACAATGACTCAAGGCATATTAACTATCAGTTGAATTTGGTTTATCTCCTTGTAGAAAATCTTTATTAAAACTGGTATCCGTCCCACCGTCTATATTCAAAGGCCGTTTTTGATTGACCCGACTACTTGCTGTTCCGATAATATTTTTACCATATTTATCTTTCAATTTGGACATTGTATTTAGCAGTGGCTCCTTCTCCGCTTCTTTCTCATAAGTGAATAAATCCAACTGTTTGACGGCTTCCTCTACTTCTTGTAAACCTGTTGCCGTAATCCCAAGAAGCCTGACTGGATTTCCATCCCAATTCCTGTTAAACAACTGCTTTGCTACCTCAAATATTTCGGATTTACGCGCGATCGGATTTTCAAGCTTTTGACTCCTAGTGATGGTTTGCCGACTTTTATATCGAATTGTAATTCCCAATACAGTCGCAACCACTTGTTTGCGACTCATTCGAGATGTTACCTGCTCTGATAACCTGTCAAAAACAGTAATCAATTCTCTTTGATTGGTTGTGTCTTTCGGTAGTGTTGTGGAATTGCCAATGCTTTTAAAATCATACACAGAATCAGGATTAACTTGGCGTTTATCGATGCCATTTGCTCTTTCTTTTAGGCGAACTCCATTAATGCCTAACAGTGCTTTTAATTGAATTTCATTAGCAGCAGCTAAGTCACCGATCGTTTGTAACCCAAGACTTTTAAGCTTTTCTGCCGTTTTTTTCCCTACTCCATGCATCTCTTCGACATCTAGTGGCCAAAGAACAGTTGGAACATCCCGTTTCCTTAGAATCGTAATTCCCATAGGCTTTTTCATATCGGAGGCTGTTTTGGCAAGAAATTTATTAGGAGCAATCCCGATACTACATGGTAGATTAAGCTCATCGAAAATCCGCTTTTGGATTAGCTCAGCAATCGCTGGTGGCGAACCAAGCTCCTTGCTTTCGGTAATGTCCATATAGCCTTCATCAATAGAGACCGGCTCAACTAGGTCTGAGAATTGTCTTAAGAGCTCAAACATGGCAGTCGAAGCAGCTCGATAACGATCAAAATTAGGAGTCATGACAATTAGAGTTGGACATAATTTCTTCGCTTCCCATAGCGGCATCGTGGTTTTCACACCAAATTTCCGCGCTTCATAACTACAAGTTACAATAATTCCTCTTCGCTCTTCTGGATTCCCAGCAATCGCCAAAGGTTTTCCCTTCAATGTTGGGTCATGGGCCATCTCAACCGAAGCATAAAAACTATTCATATCAACGTGAAAAATAACTTTTCCGTTTTTCGGATACATTTATACTCACCGCACGTTCCATAATGTTCCCTTTTAGTTTACCACTAACAACCACCAAAGCTGAAACGCTCTGCCCAGAAGGTAGCAGGCATAAATGACTCGCATAGATTATCCTAAATTAGAAGGGGCTCTTAAGGACTTGATTATTGAATTATTTCTTGGACTAGTTAAACTATTCCGTATTTTCATCCTGTCACAAAAATGAAAAAAAGACCCGCAGTTTGCGAGCCATTTCTCCTTCTTTAAGTAGTAATGGTCCTTTTGGCCATAGCTTTAGCAGCCTCGATAGCTTGTTCCTTTGCTTTGGCCATAATTTCAGGAGTCTGTTTTGGAAAATGATCCATTCCTTCAGCAACAATGGTGTCCATGACATCCATGCCTAAGAAAGTAAGTGCCTTTCTTACATATTGGTCACCCATTTCAAAGTCTGCCATTGGTCCTGTTGAATAAATTCCTCCACGAGTTTGAATATGGATGGCCTTTCTGTTCGTTAACAATCCTCTCGGTCCTTGTTCGGTTGAAATGAATGTTTTATTCACTAAAAACATATTATCCATGAATTCTTTTAAAATTCCGGGAGCTCCTAAATTCCAGATTGGAGTCACAAACACATAATAATCTGCAGCAATAAACCAGTCTGCTAAAGCATGCATGTTTGTATATTTTTCTCTTTCTCCATCTGACAACTGATCGAATGTATATCCCATAAACGACAACTTAGCTCGGGCGTATAAAAGGTCCATATCGATTCGCGGTATTTCCATATCATATAAATGCATACGCTCAATTTCTACATCAGGCTGTTCTGTTTGAAAAGTCTCAAGAAACACCTCACCAATTTGAGCGCCCTTAGAGAGACGAGGTTCTTTTTTAGGATTAGCTGTAATATATAATAGTTTTGACATTTAAGCATCCCTTTCCATTGATGAAATCGAAACCTTACTCTTAATAGTACTGAAAAATTCCTTATGTAAGCTTGAACAAAGAGTGAAAATCATGAACAATTTGTGACATTAGCTCAGACTTAATTGAGGAAAGTATGTGAGATGTAAGATTTTGGTGTTAATAGATTGTTTTTTGTGTAAATTGAACTATTTTATTGAAAATAGATGCTCAGTTCACGATGCTGAACCATTATTGGTTGCTCATTGCATTAACGCCTCTTAATATTCTGTCCCTAGCTAACTATAAAAGAGCGGCGGACAAAGATGAGGGAGTCAGCTAGATTTGATCAATTAGCAATAAGCGGAGAAACTCCTCTTAATTAGGAAATAACGCTGATAACAGCTGAAATAGACGAAAGAATTCCTACTATTGACTCTAAAAACGTGAAAATGTGTACTTTTGGGATTGATTAATCGGAAAATCTCCGGTTATATACCCAGAAAAGAGCTATATTTTGCAGTTAACCGGAAAATCTCCGCTAAGATAGATAAATTATCTATGAAATTGCGGGGGCAAAACAGCCATTGTACCCTACAAATTACGGTGCATCACAAATTTTCATATAAAAATGATTGTCAATTTTATTATGTAAATTGGTACTCATTTTGACTTATATTTTTAATGTTAGTGATTTCGGAAACGGAACCCATTACGAGAATAAATCGTGTCTTTTTGTAAATAGAAGGACGATACGTTTGAAATCAGAAGCCTATTTTATGACCATATACCTTTTCTGATGAAAAATATAATAAACAAAAAAACAGAGCATTCACCGAATGCTCTGTTTCAATCGTTCTTATTGTGCTGCAACTTCTTGAATAATCGCAATAACCATTTCACCAAGCTTGTTTAATTCTTCAATTGGCATTTTTTCGTTTGTGGTATGAATATCCTCATAGCCAACAGCTAGGTTAACGGTTGGAATATCGAAACCAGCGATGACATTAGCATCACTACCGCCACCACTTTTTAAAAGTTCACAACTACGTTCGATTTTCTTAGCTGCTTTTCGAGCGATTTCAACGACTAAGTCACCTTCACCAAATTTAAATCCTGGATACATGACATCTACTTCGACTTCTGCCTTCCCACCCATTTGTTCAGCCACGGATTCAAAGGCTTCCTTCATTTTAGCGACTTGTGCTTCCATTTTCTCAGGCACTAAAGAACGTGCTTCTGCAAGGATCTCAACATAATCACAAACAATATTCGTTTGAGTTCCACCTTGGAAACGACCGATATTTGCTGTTGTTTCCTCATCAATACGGCCAAGTGGCATTTTCGCAACTGCCTTCGCTGCAATCGTAATTGCGGAAACGCCCTTTTCTGGAGCCACTCCAGCATGAGCCGTTTTCCCATAAATTTTCGCGAAAACTTTCGCTTGGGTAGGTGCTGCAACAACAATATTTCCAACCTTTCCATCACTATCTAAAGCATAGCCATACTTAGCTATCAAGCGAGATGGGTCAAGAACTTTTGCTCCTACTAAACCTGATTCCTCTCCAACCGTAATAATAAATTGAATTGTTCCATGAGGAATGTTTTGCTCTTTTAGAACGCGGACAGTTTCAAGCATGACCGCAAGTCCGGTTTTATCATCTGCCCCAAGGATGGTCGTACCATCCGTTACAACATACCCGTCTTTAATAGAAGGTTTAACTCCCCGGGCCGGAACGACCGTATCCATATGAGAAGTGAAATAGATAGGGTCAACTCCTTCTTTTGTCCCTTTCAATGTACAAATTAAATTCCCTGCTCCATGTCCTGTCTGCTTCGTTGTGTCATCTTCAAAAACTTCGACACCTAAATCGGTAAATTTTTGTTTTAATACTTTCGCAATTTCAGTTTCATACTTTGTCTCAGAATCGATTTGAACCAATTCTAAAAACTCGTTCAACATACGTTCATGGTTAATCATTTAAGAGGACCTCCAAGTTTATATATACTATATCAGTATACATTTCTAACTTTATCCTTCGCAAACTTTCTATCCCAATACACTACAACGGAATATTTCCGTGCTTTTTCTTTGGTCGGTTCTCTTTCTTTGATCTCAACATTTCTAGTGATTGAATAATTTTAATCCTTGTTTCCCGCGGATCAATAACATCGTCCACCATTCCTCTGCTAGCTGCAACATATGGGTTGGCAAATTTTTCACGATATTCGTTGATTTTTTGTTCTCTTGTCGCTTCAGGATCTGCACTATTCTGAATTTCTTTAGAGAAGATAATGTTTGCCGCACCTTGAGGGCCCATAACTGCAATTTCAGCATTTGGCCAAGCAAACACGAGATCAGCACCAATAGACTTACTGTTTAATGCCACATAGGCTCCACCATAAGCTTTCCTCAAAATAACTGTCAGTTTCGGAACAGTTGCTTCGGAATAAGCATATAAGATTTTAGCTCCATGGCGAATAATTCCTCCATGTTCCTGTTTAATTCCAGGAAAGAAACCGGTAACATCTTCGAACGTAATAATTGGGATATTAAATGAATCACAGAATCGAATAAACCTTGAAGCCTTATCCGACGAATCAATATCGAGGCCTCCTGCCATGAATTTTGGCTGGTTACAGACGAGACCAACGACTTCTCCTTTAATACGTGCAAGACCAATGACAATATTCCGAGCAAAGTCCTTTTGTATTTCCATAAAAGAACCTTTATCGACCACTTGTTCAATAACGACACGCACATCGTAAGGTCGAACTGCATCAAAAGGAATTAAATCGGTTAAATCAGGACGATAATCGTCTTCATCAACTGCATCCATTTTCGGAGGCTTTTCCTCAAAACTTTGAGGTAGGTAGCTTAGTAGCGTGCGAACCATTTCCAAAGTCTCCTCTTCGGAATCCCCTCGAAAATGAGCATTTCCACTAACTGTATTATGTACTTTAGCCCCACCAAGATCTTCAGCCGAGATTTTTTCTCCTGTAACAGTTTCAATAACTTTTGGACCTGTTATGAACATCTGACTTGTTTTTTCAACCATAAAAACAAAATCAGTTATTGCTGGAGAATAAACAGCACCCCCAGCACATGGCCCCATAATGACTGAGATTTGTGGAATGACACCTGAATAAATCGAGTTTCGATAGAAGATTTGCCCATAGCCGTCTAGGGAAACAACCCCTTCCTGAATCCGAGCACCACCTGAGTCATTTAATCCAACAAAAGGAGCCCCATTTTTAGCTGCCAAATCCATGACCGAAGCAATTTTATGGGCATGCATTTCCCCAAGAGCACCGCCAAAAACGGTAAAATCTTGTGAGAATAAATAAATTGGACGGCCATTAACTTTTCCGTATCCAGTAACAACCCCATCGCCAGGTCCTTTTTGGTTTTCCAAACCAAAATCCACAGACCGATGTTCGATAAATGGATTTAACTCAACAAAACTCCCCGGGTCTACAAGTAAATCAATTCTTTCTCTCGCCGTTAATTTTCCCTTTTCATGTTGCTTTTCTATTCGCTCATCCCCACCACCAAGTTCAATTTCTCGTCTCCTGTCGTAAAGTTCATTTATCTTTTCATAGATGTCCGTCATGTTACTGGTTCAGTCCCTTCTTTTCACATAGTTCTACCAATACTCCGCCAGCTGATTTAGGGTGCATAAAGGCGACCAATGCATTCCCCGCACCAGTTTTAGGTTCATCCTGAATCATCTGAATTCCTTTTTCTTTCATTTCATTAATCCTGTCTTGAATAGAGTCCACCCCTAGGGCCACGTGATGAATTCCTTCGCCCCGCTTTTCAATATACTTAGCAACTGTGCTTTCAGGTGATGTCGGCTCTAGCAATTCAATTTTTGATTCGCTTATTTTTAAGAAAGCCACCCGAAGTTTTTCACTCTCTACTTCTTCAATTCCTAATAGAGGTAATCCTAATACATCCGTATAAAAAGGCAGAGCCTGTTCAAGCGATTTAACCGCTATACCGATATGATCAATTTTTTTAATCATGCTAACCCTCCACTACATTAATTAGTTGCAATACTCACTCTATTCGCTATAAATCGTCAAAATTCCTGCCAATTTATGTAGTTGAACAAACTCTTATTCAGATGTACTATAGTAAGTAAGAATGAGGATTTCGAAAGGAGAATGAGATTTGGGGAAAAAGAAAACCCGTAAGATCATCATATATCTTATGCTTTTTGCGATGCTTGCCTCTACACTCTTTACGGGACTAGCAGCTTTTCTATAATAAAATGTAAAAAAGGACTGTTCACACTCGAACAGTCCTTTTTAGTTTAACGCATGATATTCTAACCCAAGCTCATAAAAGTTTTTTTCAGAATTCGTCACAAGCAGTTTAGTCCCCAGTGGTATATCTTCAAACAATGCTTCAACTTCTTGATTGTGCAAACGGATGCAGCCTTGGGAGATGTATTTTCCGATTGAATCTGGATTATTTGTTCCATGTATTCCATAGATTCGCCCATCAGTATCTTCAGCATCAAAACCAATCCACCTTGTACCTAATGGATTTCTCGGGTCACCACCCGGGATATCTTTTTTACGATAATAGGGATTTTTCGCTTTTACTGTAATCGTAAATAATCCTTCTGGAGTTAAATCTTTGGTCTGTCCAGTAGCAACCGGGACAACGTTTAGAACTTGATTTTCATCAATGTATGCTAATTGATTTGTACTTTTATTTATGATTAAAAATGGATCCCCTGGAAGCGGATTCGTTCCTAATGGCCATATTGGTGAAACAACTAAGAGAATGGCAACAAGAAGACCTTTCAATTGATTCACCATCCTTGTTTTTCCCTTAGTTTGCTACCTCTGAGTCATTTTGATTCATGCTGTTCTTATGGTTTATTCCTTTAAACGATCTCTTAAGGAGCAAATAACTCTCCATTTCATTCACAAAATGCAAAAGCGATGCCCTCGCTTCGAATTCCTCCCTCGTTTTAGGAAGTTCCATTGTTTCAAATTCTGTTTTCATGCGATACAATTTTTCTAAATAAACTAATACGGTATTTCCTGGCTTAACTGCCTCAGATAATTCCTCCATAAAGTCAGCGATGAGTTCACCTTGCTCCACTATAGAAGGAATCGAAGTGACCGCAGGTAAGACTCGTTCGATAAGATCAAATTGTTTTTCGCGTATTTTAAAGTATTGATAATATAAGTTCTCATTCCGCATCAAATTATTCTCAACATCTTGTGACGCAAGAGCCTTTGCCTTTTCTAACAAGTCAGCAGTTTCCGTTAATTCTCTTCCGTCCCATCGACTATCACCATTCCGTAAAAACGAGACAATCTCCAAAAAGATTTTTTTGAAGTTTTCTTCAATTTGAATTTGGTATTTATGCAACTGTTGGTCAGCACTTGGCATGTAAAGATTCATCAATAAAGCCACCCCAATACCAACGATAACGATTCCCAATTCATTTAGTAATAAGCTAAATGTAACTTGTCCAGCCGAATAAATATGTAGCATGATGACACTGCTAGACACAATTCCATCCGCTGCCCTAGCCATTACTGCTACTGGGATAAAAACCATCAACATGAATCCGATGACAACTGGATGGTAACCAAACATTTCGAAAAATAATGACGACAGTCCCATAGCAATAGCACAAGCAAGAACTCGATCCCATGAAGCACGTAATGATCTTTTCTTTGTCACTTTAATACAAAGAATTGTTAAAATGCCAGCTGATGTAAAGTTTTCTAAACCTAAATATTGTGCTAGGATAATCGCAATTGCTGTTCCGAGTGCTGTTTTCACTGTGCGGTATCCGATTCTAAATTTCACCATTCATTGCTCCCTGATATAAAAGTAGGCTGCTTTCGCAAATTTTGTTGATAAAATCCTAAAGCCGGTTTAACAACATAATAATAGCCATTTTGTATGTTTAATTAGTTTGCAAGCTCTTTTCTCTTAAAATTGCTAGTTTTTTGTGCAACCAAGCTAATTCGTCGTATATTTTGTCCAAAAGCCACAAAGTTTGAGAAAAAGCCTAAAAGCAAAAAAGATGACCATGAAGGTCATCTTTTATCATAACAGAAATTGATTTATACTTCTTCACAATGTTGTTCGAACGCTTGCTGAAGCTTTTGAACAACAGCCATTGGATCATGCCCTTCAATGTCATGGCGTTCAATCATTGTAACGATTTCACCATCTTTAAGGAGGGCAAATGACGGTGAGGATGGTGGGTAACCTGTGAAATAGCTTCGAGCTTTTTCAGTTGCCTCTTTATCTTGACCGGCGAATACAGTAACAAGTTGATCTGGACGCTTATCATAGTGAAGCGAATGGGCAGCCGCAGGACGTGCAATCCCACCTGCACAACCACAAACAGAATTTACCATGACAAGAGTTGTCCCTTTTTTCGATAATACCTCTTCCACTTCTTCTGGTGTTTTTAATTCTGTATATCCTGAAGCCGAGATCTCTTCACGCGCCTGTCGAACAACATCATTCATGAAAAAATTAAAATCCATGCTCATAAAAACTTCACTCCTTATCGTAAGTTCATGCATATTGCATATTAGTATGATACCAAGAGTTACCGATTTATTTCAAACCTAAAACATTTTTTTAAAAAGATGTTTATTATTTGGAAAAGCGGGAATAGTAACAATACAGCTAGATCCATACCCCTAAACTCCCTAGATGAAAGACAGCGCTATGATGCGCTGTCCTTTTTTTGCCTTTATTGACGGTAGACCTTAAACAGTTCATCAACTGCTGCAGCTACAGGTCGATTGCCAGAAATCACTTCATTTTCAATTTTAGGAAGCAGTCCCTTGACACCTTCATGATGAAAAAAACTCATTTGGAGTTGATCAAGAATCATTGAATGAATCCACTCTTTCATTTGAATCCGCCTTCTATCCTCAAAAACTCCTGATCGCTTTGTGACTTCTTCGAAAGATAAGATCATTTCCCAAATCTCTGAAATACCGGTTTCCTGAAGGGAAGAACAGGTTTTTGCTTTCGTGTCCCACCCTTTTGTTGCTGGCTGTAAAAAATGTAGAATTCGTTCATATTCTACTTTTGTTTTTTTAGCAACCTGGGCATTGGGACCATCGGCTTTGTTAATGATCACAGCATCTGCCAATTCCATAATCCCTTTCTTCATCCCTTGAAGCTCATCCCCTGCTCCAGTGAGAACGAGAAGCATAAAGAAATCGACCATATCTCTGACTATGACTTCACTTTGACCGACCCCAACCGTTTCAACTAAGATGACATCAAACCCAGCGGCTTCACATAATAACATTGTCTCTCTAGTCTTCCGATGGACACCACCAAGTTTCCCTCCAGAAGGAGAAGGGCGGATGAACGCTTGTTTGTTTCGCGCTAACCGCTCCATTCTGGTTTTATCTCCAAGGATGCTTCCACCAGTTAGACTCGAAGTCGGGTCTACCGCCAGGACAGCTACTTTTAATCCAAGTTCGCAAAGATAGGAGCCAAAGGCTTCGATAAACGTACTCTTTCCTGCGCCCGGAACACCTGTGATTCCGATCCGAATCGCCTTTCCTGTGTGGGGAAGCAATTTTTCAAGCATTCGTTGCGCATCGTAAAAATGCTGCTCCGAATTACTTTCAACAAGAGTGATTCCACGTGCCAAAGAAATCCTGTCTCCTTTAAGAATATCATCGGCAAGTGCCATGGCATCTATGTCTCTACTAGTTGTTTTTTTTACAAATTTCCCCATCAAGGTGCCACTTCCTCATAACCTAACCGCTCATAAATACTATGGATGACTTTTTGGGCTGCAACGGGTATCACAGTCCCCGGACCAAATATCGCGCTTGCGCCATGCTCATACAGATACTGATAATCCTTAGCAGGGATAACACCGCCGACTACTAAAATGATATCTTCTCGCCCTAATTTTTTTAACTCTTCCGCTAGCTGTGGTAATAAGGTTTTATGACCAGCAGCTAATGAACTAATACCAATCACATGCACATCATTTTCCACAGCTTGCATCGCAGTTTCTTCAGGGGTTTGAAATAATGGGCCGATATCCACATCAAACCCTAGGTCAGCAAAAGCGGTTGAAATCACTTTTGCCCCACGATCATGACCATCTTGCCCCATTTTTGCAATTAAGATCCTTGGCCTTCTTCCCTCATTTTCAAGGAATTCGTCCGTCATATTTTTCACAATGGCCATTTCTTCTTCGTTTGAATAAGCAGAGCTATAGACCCCAGTAATCGAACGAATGACGGCCTTATGTCTACCGGCAGCCTTTTCAATTGCATCAGAAATTTCACCTAATGTCGCCCGAACTCGTGCAGCTTGAACCGCCAGTTCTAAAAGGTTTCCTTTTCCTGTTTCTGCTGCAGTTGTCAAAGCTTCCAAAGCCTCGTTCACTCGATCCTGGTCACGAGAACCCTTTAACTGTTTTAATCTCTCAATCTGTTTTAGACGTACCGCAGTATTATCGATATCAAGAATTTCTAACGGTTCTTCTTCCTCTTCTGTCCGATATTGATTAACACCAATAATGGTTTCCTTTCCAGAGTCAATCTGTGCTTGTCGGCGAGCAGCAGCTTCTTCAATTTTCATTTTAGGTAGACCAGTTTCAATTGCTTTCGCCATACCACCGAGATTTTCAATTTCTTCTATATGTGTCCACGCACGTTCTACTAATTCCTTGGTCAACGTCTCAACATAATAGCTACCGCCCCATGGATCAATCACATTGGTAATACCTGACTCTTCTTGTAAAAATAGTTGCGTATTACGAGCAATCCGTGCAGAGAAATCTGTTGGGAGCGCGATTGCCTCATCAAGAGCATTTGTATGAAGTGACTGCGTATGCCCCATTGCAGCCGCATGAGCCTCAATCAATGTACGAATGACGTTATTATAAGGGTCCTGCTCGGTTAAGCTCCATCCAGAAGTTTGCGAGTGCGTTCTGAGTGCCATTGACTTAGGATTTTTCGGTTCAAATGTCTTCATCATTTTTGCCCAGATTTGTCTAGCGGCCCGCATTTTGGCCACTTCCATGAAATAATTCATACCGATTGCCCAAAAGAATGACAATCGTGGGGCAAAGGAGTCAATATCAATTCCAGCTTTTAGACCTGTACGGACATACTCGAGACCATCTGCAAGTGTATAGGCAAGCTCAATATCAGCTGGTGCCCCAGCTTCCTGCATATGGTACCCTGAAATACTAATGCTGTTGAATTTAGGCATAAACTTGGATGTATATTCAAAAATATCCGCAATGATTTTCATCGACATTTCAGGTGGATAAATATACGTATTTCTTACCATGTATTCTTTTAAAATATCATTTTGAATTGTACCAGCTAATTTTTCCTGTGCTACGCCCTGTTCTTCAGCAGTTACGATATAAAAAGCCATAATCGGTAAAACCGCACCATTCATCGTCATCGAGACCGACATTTGGTCAAGCGGAATCCCATCAAACAAAATCTTCATATCAAGAATTGAATCAATGGCAACCCCTGCTTTCCCAACATCTCCGACTACACGTGGATGATCCGAATCGTATCCACGATGAGTAGCTAGGTCAAAAGCAACAGATAACCCTTTTTGTCCCATTGCTAGATTTCTACGATAAAACGCATTGCTTTCTTCTGCAGTTGAAAAGCCTGCATATTGTCTGACCGTCCAAGGGCGATTGACATACATTGTAGGATATGGTCCTCTTGTGTATGGTGGCAGCCCCGGGCGATCTTCAAGATGTGACAAGCCCTCTGTATCTTCTTTTGTATAAAGGGACTTTAATTGAATCCCTTCATTGGTTTCATACAGTAGGTTATCAATGTTTTGACCAATCTCGGACTTAACTTTATCCTGCCACTCTTTCGAAGTTACAGCTTGTTCCTCTCCAAAGAGAGACATTTTTTTAAAATCGGGCTTTTTAGTCATTTAGGGCCACCTCCAGTTCTTCTAAAAGTTGAGACAAGGTTTCAAATTGGTTACTTTTCATTGTATAGTACTGTTTGATCCCTGCTTGTGAATACTTCGTCTTCATGTCCTCATCAGGTACGCCTGCAAGAGCAAGCCTTACTTTAGGGAAGGACTCGGTAATCTCTTTTATAATCTGCAACCCGTTTTCATCATACTGACTATTAGCACCACAAATACAAAACTGTGTTAACGATGATTTCTCTACAAATTCCTTTGCCGACTCAACATCCTTCATGGCCCCACTATTTACTACCTCAATACCACCTGAAGCTAAGAAACTAGTCATAAAATCAGCACGAGCTTTATGTTGTTTTAATTCTCCGAGACAAATTAAGCCAACCTTTGGTTTTTCCCCGCTTCTTCGTTCGATGTCTATCGCTCGAAAACGAAGTTGTTCATACGGCTCAGCAAGCCTTTTCACACTGAGAGGTTCAAACGTATCGCCAGCTGGTAGAGGTTGCATTGGATTCCCTACCACCACTTTTTCAGCCAAGTTTGCATAAACATTTGTTCCAATAATGCTATGTTTACGGGTGAAAACATCATGGTTTTTTTTCGTTCTTACTTCTGAAAGTACATTTTGAAGCCAATTTGCTTTTAACGCTTCAATCATGCCTCCTTGATCCTCAATTTCGAGGAAAAATTCCCAAGCCTTTTCAGCTAATTCTTTCGTTAAAGACTCGATATACCATGAACCTCCAGCAGGATCTGTCACTTTTTCCAAGTGGGACTCTGCTTTTAAGATTAATTGTGTATTTCGTGCGATTCGTTCTGAAAACGAAGTTGTTTTCCCTGTTACTTCGTCAAGGGGACTAACACTTAAAAATTGTACTCCACCCAATACAGCAGAAAATGCCTCATTTCCAGCCCTCAACAGATTAACATACGGATCAAATACTGTTTTGGTAAAGTTTGAAGTCTCAGCTGAAGTGACCATTTTTCTTGCATCTTTTTCAGCTCCATAGGCTTCCATTGCTTTATCCCAAATGATACGAGCTGCTCGAAGTTTTGCAGTTTCCATAAAGAAATTAGAACCGATTGAGAAATGAAAAAGGACTTTCTTTAATGCGTCCTCTATTTTCCATCCATTATCTAAAAGTCTTTGAATATAATAAACACCGGTTGCTAATGCAATCCCTAACTCCTGTACTGCATTGGCCCCACTGTTATGATAAGGAGAAGTGTTAATAGGAACCGTTTTCACATTAGGAAGAGTTTTGTCCATTTGTTTTACCATATCGAACCACTCTTCAACTTCGTTGGTGGTAATGCTTCCTTTCACGGCCGCATCTGCAATTAAATCCGTTCCAATAATCCCAGTAACATTACCTGTTTCTTTTTGGATTTCTGCAATTACCTGTATGAAAGAGGAGAAATGTTCTTTTGTATAAATATTAAGAGGACCTAGTTCAGAATATTTCTTAATGAAATTTGCGAGCTTTTCCTTCTCCGCAAACAACTGCTCTTTCACCTCGAAGGCAAGAGCTGTTTGTCCCGCTGAAAATGCTAACTCTGCTTTTTGCTCCAACTGCTCAAGAGTTTCATAGCCTAGTTTATTGGCGATATGCCAACTCTTTGCTTGATAACCACCTGCTGCAATCCCGCGGCTATAGTTCGAAGCACCAGGATATTGCGATATACTCTTAACATCAATATCTTCTTTTGTATAAAGGGGCTTTAATGTAATATTTTCATATGTAACTTTGGAAAGGCTTGATACTTCCCTACCTTTTAAAGACTCTTTTGCCTTTTCAGCCCAATTGTCCAATGTTTGAATTGGAAAGGACGTTGTTTTCATCTGGTCAAGTTTCATAGAGTTACTGTCCTTTTTGTTTTGGACAGCATTCGCCTCCTCTCTATTTTTAATTAGATAAAAAATTCAAACTATTCTCCTTCATTTTATTATAACTTCGAGGCACTGGCAATAAATAGAGGAAAGACTCACTGCAACATAATAAAAAGCATTGCAAATGTCACAGGTAAGCTACTCACCGTGTTATTGCAATGCATCCCCCTCTATTAATAAATAGGTGTTGTATCCTTCGATATATTTTCTAAAATCTCTTTCACTCGTTTTAGAAAACGGCCACACACTAAGCCATCAAGTACCCGGTGGTCAAGAGACAAACATAAGTTTACCATATCCCGTGGAGCAATCATGCCATTATTGACAATAACCGGCCGTTTAACAATTGATTCAACCTGCAAAATAGCGGCTTGAGGATAATTGATAATCCCCATTGATTGTACAGACCCAAATGAACCAGTGTTATTGACAGTAAACGTACCTCCTTGTATATCATCAGCTCGAAGCTTTCCAGTTCGTGCTTTTTCTGCGAGTTCGGCGATTTCACGAGCAATCCCTTTGATTGTTTTCTCGTCTGCATTCTTTATAACAGGAACAAATAAAGCATCATCTGTTGCAACCGCGATTGATAAATTGATGTCTTTCTTTTGAATAATTTTATCTTCCGCCCACATCGAATTGACTTCTGGAAACTCCTTCAATGCTTGAGCAACAGCTTTAACGAAGAAGGCAAAAAACGTTAAATTGAAACCTTCTTTTTGTCTGAAAGAGTCTTTTAAACTGTTACGGTATTCAACTAAACTGGTCACATCCACCTCAACCATCGTCCAAGCATGTGGTACCTCTTGTTTGCTTCTTTTCATGTTGGCCGCAATTGCTTTTCGCACACCAGTTACCGGAATTTCTATATCTCCGACATTAATTGGTTCGGTTCTAAAATTTGATGAAGCTATCGGCTGAACAGGAGAAGTCGGAGCTTCTGTAGTTTCCCGCTCAGGCTGAGTTTCTGTTTTTGTTTGTTTTAGAACATTCACTGTAGATGAACCTGATTCGATAATCTTCATTAAATCCTTTCGCGTAACTCGACCACCTGCGCCAGTTCCCTCAACAAGTGATAAATCAATCCCGTGTTCTTGTGAAAGCCTCAAAACAGCAGGTGAATATCTCTTTTTCTGATCCATTTTTTGTGAATCTTTTGAAGTCGGCTGTGTGATCGTTGATGGATTTTCAACAGCTTCCTCGGTTTCATTACTATCACCATTTTTCACTTCAATTCGCAAAATGATTTCACCAACAGATAATGTATCTCCTTCCTTTGCAACTAATTCCTTAATTGTACCGGAAAAGGAGGAAGGAATTTCAGCATTAACCTTATCAGTCAATACCTCTGCCAGAGGGTCATATTTATTCACGGTGTCACCTGGCTTGACTAACCATTTACTAATCGTTCCTTCGGTTACACTTTCTCCAAGCTGAGGCATAGTAATTTGTTCAACTGACAACTAAAAGACCTCCTTTCAATTAAAATTCTGCTAATTCTCTCATCGCTTTTTCGACTTTATCAGGATTCACCATAAAGAACTTCTCCATTGTCGGTGCGTATGGCATAGCCGGAATGTCTGGCCCAGCCAATCTTTTAATAGGTGCATCTAGTTCGAACAAGCAGTTTTCTGCAATAATCGCAGCAACTTCGCTCATGATACTTCCTTCTTTATTATCTTCTGTTATCAAGAGTACCTTGCCTGTTTTTGAAGCGGCTTCGATAATAGCCTCTTTATCAAGCGGATAAACGGTGCGGAGGTCAAGTAGGTGTGTAGAAATCCCATCTTTCTCCAACCTTTCAGCTGCCTGAAGAGCAAAATGAACACATAAGCCGTAAGTGATAACCGTAATGTCCTCCCCTTTCCGTTTTATATCTGCCTTTCCTAGTGGGAGAACATAATCATCATCAGGTACTTCCCCTTTTATTAACCGGTAAGCACGTTTATGTTCAAAAAATAAAACTGGGTCGTCATCTCGAATGGCTGCCTTCAATAGGCCTTTCACATCATAAGGCGTTGAAGGCATGACTATTTTTAGACCTGGCTGATTCGCAAAGATTGCCTCAACTGATTGAGAGTGGTACAACGCTCCGTGTATGCCTCCTCCATAAGGAGCACGAATAACCATCGGACAGTTCCAATCATTATTCGATCGATAGCGTATTCTCGCTGCCTCAGAAATGATTTGGTTGACCGCTGGCATAATAAAGTCTGCAAATTGAATTTCGGCAATGGGTCTCATCCCATACATAGCCGCGCCAACCCCGACACCGGCAATAGCTGATTCAGCTAATGGCGTATCAATTACACGATGCTCACCAAATTTTTCATATAATCCTTGGGTCGCTTTAAAAACGCCCCCCTTTTTACCAACATCCTCACCTAGTACAAAAACGCTGGAATCACGCTCCATTTCTTCCCGCATCGCCTGTGTAACCGCATCAATATAAGAAATAACCGCCATCTTCGTTCCCCCTTACTTTTCAGCGTAAACATATTTTAAAGCATGCTCCGGATCCGCATAAGGTGCATTTTCCGCATAATCCGTTGCCTCATTTACCAACTTCATTACCTTATCATTAATTATCGCTTCCTTTTCATCCGAAAGAACCCCTGTCTCTTTCAAATAGGCTGCAAACGTAATGATAGGGTCTTTTGTTTTTGCTTGGGCAACCTCATCAGGGGCACGATAGCTGCGGTCATCATCATCGGAGGAGTGTGGTGTTAACCGATAAGAAATCGTTTCTATTAATGTTGGACCTTCTCCCCTACGACCACGTTCAACTGCTTCCTTTACCACTTTATAGACCTCGAGTGGATCGTTCCCATCTACCGTAAATCCTGGCATCCCGTAGCCAATAGCTCGATCTGATACACGTTCACATGCTAACTGTTTTTCGATTGGGACGGAGATGGCATATTTATTATTCTCACACATAAAAATCACCGGTAATTTATGGACACCCGCAAAGTTAGCTCCTTCATGAAAATCTCCTTGATTCGAAGAGCCTTCTCCAAAGCTCGTATATGCAACAAGATCCGTTCCCTCCATTTTACCTGCAAGAGCTACTCCAACTGCATGTGGTACTTGGGTTGTGACCGGGGAAGATCCTGTGACAATTCGATTCCGCTTTTGGCCGAAATGTCCCGGCATCTGCCTTCCTCCTGAGTTGGGATCCTCAGCCTTTGCAAAACCAGACAACATAATTTCCCTAGGTGTCATACCAAACGCTAAAACTACTCCAAGGTCGCGGTAGTATGGCAAAACATAATCCTTTTCTCGGTCTAATGCAAAGGCAGCTCCTATTTGTGCTGCTTCCTGACCTTGACAAGAAATGACAAACGGAATTTTTCCAGCCCGATTCAATAGCCACATTCTCTCATCAATTCTCCGCGCCAATAGCATAGTTTCATACATATCCAACACTTGGTCATTACTTAAACCAAGTTCCTGATGACGGTTTTTACTCATTTTAAAACCTCCTAACTATGAATACAGACCATTATCCTGCCAATATATCGAGCTTTATGAATGAATCGCCTTTCCATCGACCGCTAAAGCCGCCTCTCCTATGACCTCAGATAAAGTTGGATGAGGATGTATGTTTTGTGCCATTTCCCATGGTGTTGCATCAAGCAACATTGCGAGCCCAGCCTCTGAAATCATATTGGTTACGTGCGGACCAATCATATGAATTCCAAGGATATCATTACTCTCTTGATCTGCCACTATTTTCACAAACCCGTCCGATTCACCGAATACTAGCGCTTTCCCAATTGCCCTAAAGAGAAACTTACCAGTTTTCACTTTAAATCCCTTCGCCTCGGCCTCTTCTTCCGTTAACCCAACACTAGCTGCTTCAGGAGAACTATAAATACATTTTGGGACAAGGGAATAATCAATTACCTCCGGTTTTTGACCAACTATATGTTCAACTGCGACCAATCCCTCGTGTGATGCAACATGAGCTAATTGCAATCCACCAATACAATCCCCAATTGCATAAATATGGGGTTCTTTCGTCTGATAAAACTCATTTGTGTCAATATACCCATTTTCAATCTTAATTTCAGTATTTTCTAATCCGATTCCCTCGATGTTCGCTTGGCGACCTACTGAGACCAGAAGCTTTTCGGCACGAAATTCATGTTGATTGCCACCAACGGATGCTGAAATGACGACATCCTTTTCAATTGAAAGCGTTTCGGGTAGCACCTTAGCACCGGTGACAACCTTAATCCCTTTCTTCTTTATTAGACGTTGCATTTCCCGAGAAATCTCTATGTCCTCAGTCGGTAAAATGCGATCCGCATACTCAACTACAGTAACTTTTACACCAAAGTCAGCCATCATTGATGCCCATTCGATGCCTATGACTCCTCCACCAATAATGAGAAGGGACCCAGGAAGTTCTTTAAGATCAAGAGCCTCATCAGAGGATAATACCCTTTCCCCATCTATCGTAAGTCCCGGTAATGATTTCGGTCTTGAGCCGGTTGCAATAATCACATTTTTAGGTACTAACATTTCATTATCCTGACCGTTATTCATTTCAACTGATATGGTTCCTGGCATAGGTGAGAAAATTGATGGCCCCAATATTCTTCCGGTCCCTTCGTATACATCGATTTTCCCTTTTTTCATTAAATGCTGAACTCCTTTATGAAGTTGCTGAACAATGGAGTCTTTTCGCTCTTGAACTTTATGAAAATTAACTATCACTTCCCCCGTATGGATACCAAAATCTTCACTTCGCTTTGCTGTAGCAAATACCTCAGCACTTCTTAATAGAGCTTTACTTGGGATACATCCTTTATGCAGACATGTTCCTCCAAGTTTTCCTTTCTCTACAATGGCTGTTTTCAATCCCAGCTGAGAAGCGCGTATTGCAGCAACATATCCCCCGGTTCCACCACCTAATACGACTAAATCGTACTCTTCTGCCATTAAATGCCCTCCTAACTTGCTTTGTTTGAGTGCTTAACTAGGATAGTTTTTGCTTTCCTCTTCACCTATAAGAACCCTTAATGCTCCTTCAGCCAAGGCTTGGAGCTCATTTTCTCCTGGATGCACAATCACATCAGCAATCCAATTGACACGTTCAGATATATCATGAATAAACCTTGTGCTGTAGGCAAGACCACCTGTTAAGATAATTGCATCTACCTTGCCATATAATACAGCACTGGCCGAACCGATCTCTTTTGCTACTTGATAGGCCATAGCAGAAAAGATTATTCTAGCGGTTTCATCTCCTTTAGCAATCATTTCTTCTATTTTGAGCGCATCATTTGTACCTAAATACCCAACTAATCCACCTTGGCCAACCAGTTTTCGCATCACTTCTTCCCGGTAATACTCTCCGGAAAAGCATATTGCCACAAGATCACCTGCTGGCACGGTACCTGCTCTTTCAGGACTAAATGGACCATCGCCATTTAGTCCATTATTAACATCTACAACCTTCCCTTTTTTGTGAACACCTACCGTGATGCCGCCACCTAAATGAGCAACAATTAAATTCAATTCCTCATATTTTGCGTTCTTTTCTCTGGCAACGCGCCGTGCAACCGCTTTTTGATTTAGCGCATGGAATATACTTTTCCTTTTTATGAGTGGAAAACCTGAAATTCGTGCAATCTCATCAAGTTCATCAACAACAACTGGATCCACGATATAAGCCGGTATATTTAAGCCGGTTGCAATTTCAGAAGCAAGAATGCCACCTAAATTAGATGCATGTTGACCAAAATATCCCGTTTTCAAATCTTCGAGCATTTGATTATTAACTGAAAAGGTTCCCCCTTGGATTGGTCGTAGGAGCCCACCTCGACCACAAACTGCATTTAATTTTGATACATTTATCCCTTGAATATCTAACGTCTCCAATATGATGTTTTTACGAAATTCATATTGTTCTGTGATATTCTCAAAAGTTTGCATCAATTCAAGGTCATGGCGAATTGTTTTTTCAAAAAGCGGGATATCATTGGTGAAAACACCTATCTTTGTTGATGTCGAACCCGGATTAATTACAAGGATGCGATATTCCATCTGTTGCAATTTCTTAACCTCCATATTTAGCCCTCTATACCCATCAAAATCTTTTAATTAGGCTCTTTTCTCAACCTTTGTAGCTTTTAAAACAAAAAAACGTCTAAACAAGCTAAATTTCTCAAAAAACAGCTACATTTTATGAGAAAAAACAATCTTTACGAAAACATCCTTTAATTACCAGGAGGCTACCCACGACGACTTAAAATATGATGACCATTTTGTAAAAATTGACTTCGTGAATTTCTCATTCTTTCAATACGTTCCTCTGCCATTCTGTCTGCTGCCATATATGTTGGAATTTGATCTCGTTTAGCAATTTCAATCACTTTTTCTATATTGTTATAGATCTGCTCAACCTTTTTCATAGCTCGTTCTTGGTTATATCCGTATAGCTCATCCGCAACATTAATTACCCCACCAGCGTTGATGACATAATCCGGCGCATAAACGATTCCTAAATCATGAATTAAATCGCCATGTTTCGTATCCTTCAACTGATTATTTGCTGCACCCGCGATGACTTTGGCTTTTAATTGTGGAATGGTGTCATCATTAAGGACGGCTCCAAGAGCACATGGTGCATAAATATCACATTCAACACTATAAATTTCCTCAGGGTCCACAGGTTTCGCACCAAAGTCCTCAACCGCTCGTCGGACTGCTTCTTTATTAATATCTGTTACGATTAGCTTTGCTCCTTCCTGATGCAAATGCCGACACAGATTATACGCTACATTCCCTACGCCTTGAACTGCAATCACTTTCCCTTCAAGGTTATCAGTACCAAAGGCTTCTTTTGCAGCTGCTTTCATGCCTCGATAAACACCAAAAGCTGTTACTGGGGAAGGATTCCCTGATGACCCAAACGCGGGTGAAATTCCTGTCACATAATCTGTTTCTTCATGAATCAAGTCCATATCCGCTACCGTCGTTCCAACATCCTCTGCCGTTATATATCGACCATTTAAACCTTGGATATACCGACCAAAGGCACGAAACATCTCTTCATTTTTATCCTTTCGCGGGTCTCCAATAATAACGGTTTTTCCGCCACCCAAATTTAGTCCTGCAGCTGCATTTTTATAAGTCATCCCCTTTGCTAAACGAAGGGCATCTTCAATCGCAGCCTCTTCTGAGGTATAAGTCCACATTCTAGTCCCACCTAAAGCAGGTCCAAGAGTCGTATCATGAATTGCGATAATCGCTTTTAAACCTGATTGTTTGTCTTGGCAGAATATAAGTTGCTCATAATCGTATTTCTCAAGATAAGTAAAAATTTCCATCTTAATTTCCTCCTAAATCTCTATTCTCTGTCGTACAGACGGCAAGTATTAGTGATAACAATTTACTTTCCGCTGAATCGGACCTAGACGTTAATACAATAGGTGCAGTAGCCCCTGTTACAACAGCCCCAACTCGAGCTTTAGCGAAGTAAACAAATGATTTATAAAGCACATTTCCTACCTCTATGGATGGAACAACTAAAATATCGGCATCCCCAGCAACTTTACTGTTTATTTTTTTATGTTCAGCAGCAAATGGTGAAATGGCCACATCAAGAGCAAGTGGTCCGTCGACAATACAATTTGCAATCTGACCTCGTTGATTCATTTGAGTCAGTATCGCTGCATCCATAGTGGCACTCATTGCTGGGTTTACTGTCTCGATAGCAGCCAAAGGTACCACCTTTGGCTTGCGAATTTCTAGTGCGTTTGCCACAGTAACCGCGTTGATGATAATCTCCGCTTTTTGCTCCACTGTTGGTGCAATATTCATTGCTGCATCTGTCAATAATATCCACTTTTTATAATTTTGGAATTCAAATACAGCTAAATGTGATAGCACTTTACCCGATCTTAACCCTGTTTCTTTATTTAATACCGCTTTTAAAATGATGCTTGTTGCAAGATTTCCTTTCATTAACACATCTGCTTGTTTGTTTCGAACTGCCTGCACAGCCTTCAAGGCGGCAACCTGACTCGTATCACTGTGAATAATTTCTAAGTCAGGATGTTGTTTTAACTCAGGATAATTTTTTGCCATCAACCTATTGATTTCCGTTTTATTCCCGAATAACAAAAACTTTGCTAACCCCATTTTTAATGCAGTTAAAACAGCCTCCAACACCTCTATATCTTCTGCAGCAGCTACTGCAATTGTTTGTTTATTTCGTTTTTCTGCCTTTTCTACTAGTTGGTTGAAATTCATGTAAAGGCTTTCAATCCTTTCGATTCTATTTACCATTTCATACTTTAATATGCAATATCCATGCCAAAAACTAAACCCTATCTCAACAACAGTCTTAAATATCCTCCCTGCAATATTTTTCATATTATGAAAAATATTGCATGCTATTTTATTCAAGACCTAACTTTTCTAATTTGTAATACAAACTTCTTACTGATATGCCTAAAGCATTCGCAGTAGCTGTTTTGTTTCCTTTCAGTTTAACAAGCGTCGCTTTTATGATTTTCGATTCATGCTGCTTTAATTGCTCGGCCAACGTTTCCTCTATTTTTGGTTGCGTTTCTTCAATAGCAGAGAAAACAAATTGATTTCCTATTAATTCAGGAAGGTGATGCTTTTGTATTTCAGTTTCATAATAGTTCATAAAAATAATCGCTCTGCCAAGAACGTTCTCTAATTCACGTACATTTCCAGGCCAGTTGTAACTCATTAATCTTTTGAAAGCTTGCTCCGAAACCCTCTCGACATTTCGACCATAATCTTGATTAATCTTATAAATGAGTCGTTCGCATAAGCTTGGGATATCCTCTTTTCGTAATCTTAAGGGTGGAATGTGTATCGGCATTCTATTTAACCTGTAATAAAGGTCTTCACGAAAACTCCCCTTCGCAATGGCTTTTTCTAAATTAATATTTGTAGCAGCAATCACACGTACATTAATTGGGATTGCTTTTGTACCACCAACACGAACGATTTCTTTTTCCTGCAATACCCTCAATAATTTTGCTTGTGTATTGGCTGGAAGCTCACCAATTTCATCTAGAAAAATACTGCCATTGTTTGCCTCCTCAAAAAAACCACGCTTGCCTCCTCGTTTAGCCCCAGAGAACGCACCTTCCTCATAACCAAATAACTCACTTTCAAGCAAAGAGTCTGTAATCGCTGCACAATTTACCCGAATAAACTTATTAAACTTCCGATCACTTTCATTATGTATGGCATGAGCAAACAATTCTTTTCCCGTACCTGATTCTCCTCGCAAGAGAACCGTTGCCGGTGTTTTTGCCCCTAAGCGGGCCTGCTCTATAGCAATTTTCATTTCCTCTGACTCACCGATGATATCTTGAAAGGTGTACTTCGCTTCCAACGTCCTGATGATTTGTCTTGCTCTCGTTAACTCTCTATTCAAACTTTGAATCTCAGACATATCATGGATGACACCTACACTCCCTTTTAATTTACCGTCAACGATAATAGGAGCAACATTGACAAACACTTCCCTTTTCTTTGGGCCAACTCTCATCGCAACACCTCGAACAGGTCTTCTTGTTTCGAGGACCTTCATATGCATGCTTTCCCCTTCATAAATATCAGCAGTCGCGGGCCTCCCAATTACCTCCTCTTCCGTTAAACCAGTAATTCTCGTGTAAGCACGATTGATCATAATTCCTTTTCCTTGCTCATCAACAACAGAAATTGCTTCTTCACTAGATTGGATAATTGCCTCCAACATCGTTTGGATTTCCTTCAAATTAGTGATTTCACCAGCCAATTCAACTACTTCAGTAATCTCTTTAAACACTGCGAAGGCACCAATTACACGGTCTTTTTCGTCAATCATTGGAATCCTTGTTGTTATGATTTTCTGACCATTACGAAAGATAAACTCCTGGTTTGTTTCTGTTCTCCTAGAACCCATAATATACGGAAGTCGGCTTTCTGGAACAATTTCTTTAATAGGCCTACCCACAGCATTCTCAGCTGCTATCCCAATTATTTTTGAAGCACTTCGATTAAAAAGGGTAATTTTCGTTTCATTATCAACAACAATCATCCCATCTCCACTAGAATTAAAGATAAGGTCGTGTTTGTAGGTTTCATGTCTTAACCTATTAATTAGGTTCTCTCTCTCTTCCATTAGGGTAGAAATCATATAAGCGACACTAGCTGGCACAACAATTGTATTTTTCCTTCGCATTTCATTTATTCTTTTATATACTTCGGGATTCCCAGTTACCTCAATCACTAAATCAAGTTCCTCTGTTAGAAAGTCTTGCCAATTCTCCCCCGTTTGAACACCCAATTCTTTAGCACGAAGGATTGCTGGAGCATTCGGGTTCTTATCAACAACTACAATAATTTCTGCTGTTTGTTTAAGCATCCCCAGAATTGCATTTCCACCTTTTCCACCACCAACTATCATAATCTTTTGCATGCACCAGACCCCCATGAAAAAATTTTCAAGCTTTGATATCTTTAGTATGAATGATTTTGCAGGTGCATTCCAGATAAAAACGAAACTCTTGACAAATAGCACCATTGATTTATGATTTGTAGGACAGCATGTAAAAGAAAGGGTATCCTTATGATTAGATTCATTGCTCTGATAATAATGGTCATCCCTGGTGTATTTGCGGCATACGGGGTCAAACTTATGCGTGACATGGTCTTTGGCATCATACAACCACCATTTACACTTCTATGGCTTCAATTCTTAATAGGTTTGCTGCTTTTCATTGCAGGTGTTGGCTTTATTGCCGGTTTTATTCTCCGTCGTGACAGTAAAAGAAATAAAGTTCAAGCAAGATTTCGGTTGCCTTCAGACACAAAAACAAAAAAAGATCGTGATGAATAAATAATCATCACGATCTTTTTACGTTTTTTCATATAGATTGTTGTTAAAATCCTAAAGCCGATTTTAACTTGAAATAAGCTTTTTCCTGTTTTATTGCTTATTATTTAAGCTCTTTTCTCCACTTATCACTTACCTTGGATGAAATCATAGCTAAATATTATTTTTCATGCTAAAAAGCACCAGAGTTTGAGAAAAGAGCCTTTCAATAAGAAACATCGAGTTTGAGCAAAGAAACTTTATCCAAGATCCATTCGAATCTGCAATGCGTGATCTGGCTTATCGGTAATAATAGCATGACAGCCGATATTCATTAATCGTACCATTTCACTCTGTTTATTAACTGTGTAAGGTCGGACCTTAATATTTTCTGCGATTGCCTGTTTTACCAGTTCGTCTCGGGCAGAGAGGTAATGTGGATGATACCCTTTTGCCCGGATTGCTTTCGCATACACCCAAGGCATGTAAAGACCCTCAGCAAGTAATGGCGCAGTCTCAATTTCTGGAGCGATAGTCGTAGCATGAACGATGCTATAATGATTAAAAGATGACAGGATAATTCGCTCTTCTAAACCGTAATCTTTAACCAAAGCAATGACTTTTTCCTCCAACTCAGGATAAGGAACTTTTCCGTTTTTCAATTCTACATTGCACACCAATTTGTTCCCAGCTAACCAATCAAATACTTCTTTTAAAAAAGGAATTGACTCTTTTGTTGTTAATTTTTGCATACTGGCATCCAGTTTGCGGATATCTTTCGCAGAAAGGTCTTTAACAAACCCTTTTCCATCTGTTGTTCGATCCACTTTTTCGTCATGAATCACAACTAATTCTCCATCTTTAGTCATTTGTACATCTAATTCAAGACCGTCAGCTCCGTTAGACTCTGCTTCCACAAAAGCTCTCATTGTATTTTCCGGAAATGCTGCGGAAAAACCGCGGTGAGCCAAAATAAGCGTCAAAAGACCACATCCTAACCATAAAGAAACATCCTTCTATTGTATGGAAGGATGTCTTTTTGATTCATCATACGAAAAAAGGATTTGATTTATTCTTCATCCTTTCAAGATGCCTTATGCTCCAAACGAAGTTTATCGGCAACCATTGCGATAAACTCAGAATTAGTAGGCTTTGCCTTCGACATACTTACGGTATAGCCAAATAGCGATGAAATCGATTCAATATTTCCTCTGCTCCATGCAACCTCAATCGCATGGCGAATAGCCCTTTCGACACGACTTGCAGTTGTATTGTATTTTTTAGCAATGTCAGGATAAAGAACTTTTGTGATAGATCCCAGCAATTCAATATCATTGAATACCATCGAAATCGCTTCACGTAAATATAAATATCCCTTAATGTGGGCAGGAACACCAATCTCATGAATAATACTAGTGATGCTAGCATCTAGGTTTTTCGGCTTTTGTTCTGCAACCGGCTTATAACTTGATGATCCGGCTGATTTACGGCTCAGGGTCTTTGCTTTCCCACTTACCTGACGAATATGACTACCAAGGTTTTCCATATCGAAAGGCTTCAAGATAAAATAAGAAGCTCCAAGCTCTACGGCATTTTTCGTTACATCTTCTTGCCCAAAAGCAGTTAACATAATAACATGCAAATCATGTTTCCCCATATCACGTAGCTTTTCTAAAACAGCTAAGCCATCTAGATGTGGCATAATGATATCTAATAACAATACATCTGGTTTCGCCTCATTTAACATTTCAAGACAATCTTGACCATTATGAGCTACACCAACCACTTCCATGTCTTCCTGTGAAGATATATACTCTTCAAGCAGCCCTACAAGTTCCCGATTATCGTCCACGACGCCTACTTTAATTTTATTCACTTCAACGGTTCCTCCTCTGTCCATTAAGTACAGTCTGTCATCTCTATTTCCTATTCTAAATGAGTAATTCGACAATGCAACAAGAAATCCTCTTATTTTTTATTTTTTCTTAAAAAAGTGACGAAATCTTTTTTTTCCTCTTATTCTCTCTGTTAATCGACTTATTTCGCAAGTTGACAAAACAAAAAATGATATTTGTCGAAAAATCTTTATTTTCATTTTTAATGAAGCGCCTTGTCCAAGCGGACAAGACGCTGTTCCATCAATATTTTACATGTTTATTGCTTGTAAGTCACTAGCTGTTTTATTTTTTAACTCGCTTTTTGACGAGATTCTTCATAGATGTTGATTCCAGCTTCGTTCAGCATCCATTCTATATGGACACCGTAGCCACTTGAAGGATCATTGACAAAAACATGTGTGACAGCCCCAATAACCTTCCCGTCTTGGATGATAGGGCTTCCGCTCATACCTTGAACAATCCCACCTGTCTTTTCTAAAAGCTTGGGATCCGTCACTTTAATGACCATACCTTTTGTTGCAGGAAACTTTTGGGGAATGGTACTAACGATTTCGATGTCAAATAAATTAACCTCATCGTTTTCAACTACAGTTAAGATTTTAGCCGGACCTTCTTTAACCTGATGTGACAAAGCAATTGGCATTGGTTTATCAAGGATTCCATTTTTCAAATCATTATTATGGAGCTCCCCAAAAATTCCGTAGGGACTGTTTCTTGTAATATTCCCAATCACTTTTCGGTCAGACGAAAAGCGTGCCAGTTTTTCACCAGGATCACCGTTGGCCCCTTTTTCAATTGAGGTAACAGTAGATCTGACGATTTGCCCGTCTTCAACGACAATAGGTTTTTTTGTGTCCATATCTGAAATAACATGCCCTAAAGCCCCATATTTTCGTGTTTCGGGATGATAGAAGGTCATTGTTCCTATCCCCGCTGCCGAATCCCGAATATACAATCCGAGCTTATAGGAATTTTCATGTTGATCCTTTTTTGGTTCTAATTTGGTTTTAACTTTTTCACTTTCTCTTTTAATGACGATATTCATCGGTTTCCCTGTTTCTCCCGACTTTTGCACAAATGGACCAACATCCGCCATTTTTTCAATTGGTTTCCCATTAATTTCAGTAATGATGTCACCAATCTTTATGCCAGCTTCCTCACCAGGTGAAACTTTTCCTTCGATTGTTTGAACCTGATGATGGCCTACTACGAGAACACCTACTGTATTAAGTTTAACCCCAATCGATTGTCCTCCCGGCATAACCCTAAAATCCTTTAGAACGTTTACATCAACCTTTTTTATCGGTAACCCTGCTAGTTCAAGAACTAAGTCGTCTTTTCCATGATCAACTGCCTTGATTGAAACAGAGTCATCCTTCTGATTTGTTTCCATGGTTTCTTTGTTCGATTGCACATTAGCTGTTACAGGAAGGAATTGAGCAACTTCATATTCCTGTCCTTCAAACAAAGTAATTTCCTTAGGGATTGAGATGTACTTCTGCATCGGACTAGATAAACCGATTGCAATTAATGAAACAAGGAGAATTCCACCAATAACTCTTCTGAGAAATTCTGTTTTCAATCTTTTCACTCTCCTCGCTTCTAGTTCACACACATCTTCTTATGGCTACATTTTTAATTTTGCCTTGACGACCTGCATTTATAACCGGAAGAAAATAAAAAAGCTATCCAATAATTGATAGCTTTTTTAAGTCGCGGTTTTCATGACCTGTGCCATTTGTAATAACTCTTCCGCATGCTGTTTCGTTAACTCCGTTATCTCGATCCCAGAAATCATTCTACCAATTTCTCTCACTTTATCTACTTCCCCTAAAGGAGTTACAACTGTTCTGGTTCGCCCTTCTTGTATCTTTTTTGCAATATATAGATGGGTATCTGCCATTGCTGCTACTTGCGGCAAGTGAGAAATACAAAGAACTTGTGAGTTTTTTGCAACTTTATAAATTTTTTCCGCAATTGCCTGAGCAACCCTTCCACTTACCCCAGTGTCTACTTCATCAAAAATAATGGAAGTTACACCCTGATGTTTAGAAAAAATGCTCTTTAAGGCAAGCATGATTCTTGACAATTCGCCCCCTGAGGCGATTTTTGATAAAGGCTTTAACGGCTCGCCAGGATTGGTTGAAATATAAAACTCAATTTTATCTGTACCTGTTTTTTGGAAAGGAGCCTCAAGTTTTTCAACCCTAACTTCAAATACGGTTTTTTCCATATAGAGTTCTTTTAATTCTTGATGGATAAGGGAAGTTAGTGTTTGAGCCCATTTTTTTCTTGCTTTCGTCAAATTTGTTGCCTCGAGTTGTAAATCCTTTTTCAGTGATGCTAATTCTTTTTCGATTTGGTCAATATGCATTTCTTTATTTTGCAGTGTTTCTATTTCCTCTTCAATTTTAGCACTATACTCTAAAATTTCTGGAATTGTTTTGCCGTACTTTCGTTTTAACTGATTGATTTCAGTCAGTCGGTCTTCAATTTCATTTAAACGTTGTGGATCAAATTCTAGTATATCCAATTCATTTCTTAATACTCTCGCAGCATCCTCTAATAAATAAAAGCTATTTGCGACAGATTCGTGCAGTTCTTTATATGATGGATTAATATCAGCTGCTGTTTCAAGATGATCCATTACCATACTAATCCAGTCGAGGCCTCTTTGGTCTCCTTTAAGAGCCGCATAGCTTGATTGCACACTTTCGAAGATCTTCTCGAAATTCATTAACTTCCGTCTCTCTTCAGTGAGTTCTTCATCTTCATTTATTGTCAAATGTGCGGTTTGAATCTCCTCAAATTGAAATTGAATAAGGTCCAAACGATGAGCAATTTGTTGCTCATTTTCATTGAGTTGCTTTAATCGTTTTAATGTTTGTTCATATGACTTATAAAGTTCCTGATATTCAAGTAACGCAGGTTGAATCTCATCATAACCAAACTGATCTAATAAATGAATATGTTTTGATTCATCCATTAACTCTTGATGTTCATGTTGTCCATGAATATCGATAAGTGTTGAACCAAATTCACGAAGGATAGCAATTGTTACTAACTTGCCGTTGACACGACAAATGCTTTTACCGCTCTTAGAGATATCCCTGCGGAGCAGAACCATTCCATCTTCTATCTCAATCCCAAAATCACTTGCTTTTTGATAACAAGGATGTTGAGGTGAATCAAGAAAAAAGAGACCCTCTATTTCCGCTTTATCTGCTCCATGACGGACGAATTCAGCTGATCCACGCCCTCCTACAAGCAGATGAACTGCATCAATGATAATCGATTTACCTGCACCAGTTTCCCCTGTAAGAACTGTTAATCCTTTTTGAAAGGAAACGGAAATAGAGTCGATTATGGCAAAATTTCTTATTGATAATTCACTAAGCAAAAGAGGTCACCTCAATTACAACATTTCTAGGAAACGATTTTTAATAATTTCAGTATCACTTTCTGTTCGACAAATAATTAATATCGTATCATCCCCACAGATGGTTCCTAGAATTTCTTCCCAATCAAGATTATCGATTAGAGCTCCAATCGCATTAGCATTACCCGGCATTGTCTTCATTACAAGCAAGTGTCCTGCATGGTCTATGCGTACGAATGCATCCATTAGCGAACGTTTTAGCTTTTGAAGCGGGTTAAATCTTTGATCGGCAGGCAAACTATATTTATATCGCCCGTCAATTAAGGGTACTTTTACAAGATGCAATTCTTTAATATCTCTAGATACTGTTGCCTGAGTTACATTAAAACCATCTTGTTTTAGACGATCTACAAGATCGTCCTGGGTTTCAATTTCGTCATTCGCTATTAATTCGCGAATTTTTATATGTCGTTGTCCTTTATTCAATCCTATCACCTCTAGAATACACAATGCATAATGGTAAACTACTTCTTATGTTATCCGATTTTTCGACAATGTACAATCTTTCGTTTGCACAGTAAACATCCTAATATAGAAAGGCTTTTTAGAAATTCCATTTGAATGAATTTTATTTTGCAAACACTTACTCATTTTCAAGGACTCAAGCGTTTACGTTCAGGTTTCAGAAAAACTTCACAAAAAAAAGAATAGGCTGAGTGCCTATTCCTCTGTGCGTTTTGTTTTCAGCTCAGAATGAGCTTGTTCAACAATCTTTAATGGTTCCGTTGGTAAAAATAAGGCTCCTACGTCACCCTCTGAATTTAGCTGTAAATGAAGCAAGAATTCAATGTTTCCCTCTCCTCCGGTTATCGGAGAAAAGGATAAATCCTTTACATCAAATCCAGTTTTTAGTGCAAAATCAATCATATTTTCAATGACAGATAAATGAACTTTCGGATCTCGTACAATCCCCTTTTTTCCAACTTGCTCCCGCCCGGCCTCAAACTGTGGTTTCACTAATGCAACCACATCACTTCCTTGAACAAGCAACGTTTTTAAGACAGGGAGGATTAGCTTTAACGAAATAAAACTTACATCAATGCTTGCAAATTCAGGCATACCTTTTGTTAAATCAGCTGGTGTAACATAACGGAAATTCGTTCTTTCCATAACTTCCACCCGCTCATCTTGCCTTAATTTCCATGCAAGCTGGTTGTAGCCAACATCCAAGGCATAAGACATTTTTGCTCCATGTTGCAAAGCACAATCAGTAAAGCCTCCTGTAGATGCACCAATATCAAGAATAATTTTATCCTTTACATTTAAATCAAATATTTTCAATGCTTTCTCTAACTTTAAACCTCCCCTACTGACGTAAGGAAGAACATTTCCTTTTACAGTTAGTGGGAGATCAGCATTAACTTTTTCGCCTGCTTTATCAAGACGTTGTTCATTTGTATAAACGAGACCAGCCATAATAGCTCGCTTCGCCTTTTCACGTGTTTCCACAAGCCCTCTTTCAACAAGAAGGACATCTAATCGTTCTTTTTTGCTTTTCATGGATTACGCCCTTTTTTCTTTTTGCCTTGCTAGTTTTGAAACTTTTGCAATCACAGCTTCTGCTGTTAGATCTATTTCTTTTAATAGTTCGTCCACATTTCCATGTTCTATGAACTTATCCGGAATTCCGATTCGTTCAATTCGCGCACCATGGAATCCTAGGTCATTAGCGGACTCCATGATGAAACTTCCAAATCCACCTTGAAGTACAGCCTCTTCAATCGTTAAAATCGGCATATCGCTTCCAATTATTTCCTTCAGCATCTTGATATCAAGTGGCTTTAAGAACCTACAGTTTATGACCTTCACAGATGTCCCTTGCTTTTCCAGTGCTTCAGCTGCTTCTAATGCCATTGGAATCGTCGTTCCGAACGTTAAAATCGCTGCGTCCTCGCCTTCTCGCAGAACATCCCAGCTTCCGATTGGTATTTCATGAAGTTTCTCGTCCATTGCAACTCCTAAACCATTACCACGTGGATAGCGCATCGCAATCGGTCCATCATCATACTTCATCGCAGTATAGACTAAATGTTGTCCTTCATTTTCATCTTTCGGCATCATCAACACTAGATTTGGAAGACTTCTAAGGAATGCAATATCAAAAACTCCTTGGTGTGTCTCTCCGTCAGCCCCTACTAGACCTGCCCGATCAATCCCAATAAATACATTTAAATTTTGGCGACAGATGTCGTGAATTACTTGGTCATATGCACGTTGCAAAAAGGTTGAATATATGGCCAAAAATGGCTTCATTTCTTGTGTCGCAAGACCAGCTGCAAATGTAGCAGCGTGCTGCTCCGCAATTCCCACATCGAACATTCTGTCTGGGAATTCTTTCGCAAACCCTTCTAGCTTAGAACCAACAGGCATTGCAGGAGTAATCGCTACTACGCGTTTATCCTCCCGAGCAATTCTTCTAACTGTCTCACTCACTAATGAGCTCCATGCTGGAGCTGTCGTCTTGCTTTTAACAAAATCTCCGGTTTCAGTCTTATACGGGCCTGTCCCATGCCATGCCCCAATTTTATCATTTTCAGCAGGACGGTAGCCTTTTCCTTTTTTCGTTAGTACATGCAGTAGAACTGGACCATCGTATTTTTTGGCATATGCTAGATTTTCAAGTAAGTCTTCATAATTATGGCCGTCAACAGGACCAAGATAGGTAAAACCAAGTTCCTCGAAGAACATTCCTGGCACCAACATATATTTAAATGTATCTTTAATTCGTTCAGCTGTACCTGCTAGTTGATTTCCAAAAGCAGGTATTTTCTTGATGATCATTTCTAGTTCATCTTTCGCCTTGTTGTATTTACCAGCTGTTCTTAAACGCCCTAATACATTATGAATGGCTCCTACATTAGGAGCAATTGACATTTCATTATCATTTAAAATCACAATCATTTTTTCTTTTTCATGACCAATGTGATTTAAAGCCTCTAGAGCCATCCCACCCGTTAAAGCACCATCGCCGATAACAGGTACAATATGGGATTTTTCACCTTTTAAATTGCGAGCTACCGCCATCCCCATGGCAGCAGAAAGGGATGTTGAACTGTGACCAGTTTCCCAAACATCATGTTCACTTTCAATCATTTTTGGGAACCCACAAAGGCCTTTATATTTCCTTAATGTATCAAATTGACAAGCACGCCCAGTTAGAATTTTGTGAACATAGGATTGATGCCCCACATCCCAAAGAATTTTATCTGTTGGACTATTAAAGCACTTATGGAGAGCAATCGTTAATTCCACGACCCCCAGATTAGGACCAATATGCCCTCCGGTTTTCGATAGTTTCTCAATTAAAAAATGCCTGATATCTTTACTTAGTGATTCCAACTCTTTAATAGAAAGATTTTTTAGGAATGAAGGGTCTTTTATCGATAAAAGATCCATGCCGGATCACTCACTTTCATTTCTGACTTAATAAACACGTACATTTAGGTAATCAGGATGGATTATAGCATAAACAGCTTCAAGGCTCAATATTCGGGCTTTCAAGATGTCCTCAACCCAATAAGATCCGTAATTTGGTCAAGAAGACTTGTCTCCAAACCAGTATTATCCAACGCTTGTTTAGCTTGCCCTATGTGATATTCTAAAGCTTCTTTAGCTCCAGCAATTGTTAAAAGGGATGGATAGGTATTTTTTTCATTATCTGTATCACTACCAACAGGCTTCCCTATCTGTTCTTCTGTTCCTTCTAGGTCAAGAATATCATCTCTTATTTGAAAGGCCAGTCCAATATGAAAAGCAAATGTTTCTAACTGTTCTTGAACTGTGGTTGAAGCTCCTGCTAATTCAGCACCTGCAGATACACAATAAGAAAGTAAACGCCCCGTTTTGTTGGCATGAATATATTCTAAATCTCTTAAGGTTAGCTTTTTCCCTTCCCCTTCCATGTCCGCTATTTGACCGCCAACCATTCCTTCAGCTCCAGAGGCTTGAGAGAGTTTGTTAATTAGTGATAATTTTGTTTCTGCACTTGCAACTTCCGAAGACATTTCTCCAATTGCTTTAAAGCTCAATGTTAAAAGTGCATCGCCAGCTAATATAGCTGTTGCTTCCCCAAATATTTTATGATTGGTAGGCTTTCCTCTTCTCAAATCATCATCATCCATACTTGGGAGGTCATCATGTATTAGCGAGTAAGTATGAACCATTTCAATGGCAGCCGCTGCATCTAAACCAATATTAGGGTCTTTCCCAAACGCTGTGATTGTGGCCATTAGCAACATTGGTCGAATTCGCTTGCCACCTGCCTCTAATGAATATAACATTGATTCTTTTAATGCTTCAGGGGCCTCTAATGGAAGTATGAATGCACGGAGTCTATTTTCTAGAAGAGGCTTATATTTGCTCATAAACGACTTTAATAAATCCTGTTGCAAACTTATTCCTCCTCATTTATCACGAAGTCAACCGTTTGGCCATCATCCGTTAATATTTTTGTGAGTTGCCCTTCAACATGTTTTAACTTATTATGACATAGCTTTGAAAGCTCCATCCCTTCCTTATAAAAAGAAATGGCTTCCTCGAGAGGGACGTCTCCTTCTTCAAGCTTTTCAACAATTACTTCTAATTTTTCCATAGCCTCTTCAAATGTTAATTCCTTTTCTTCAGGCATTTCCTTCACTCTCCTCTATATTGCTAACAACACAATGAATTCTTCCATCAGGTAATTGTACTTGTATTTTATCATCCTTGTTCACGTTAGAGACCGTTTTAATGAGTTTTCCGTCTTCATTATAAGATAGGCTATAACCTCGCTCCATAATTCTTAAAGGACTTAAAGCCTCAAGCGTAGATAGCATTCCTGCAAACTCTTTTTGTTTTTCAGAAAGAGTAGCGCCCATTGACCTCTCTAATCTTTTCGTTAACCGAAAATGATTCTCTTTAGAGACTTTGACTAGTTCGTCAGGATGTTTTCTTTCTAATCTCCTTAACAACTTTAAATGATCTTCGGCTTTTGTTACTGATAGTTTTGAGGCACTCTTTCTCAAGGCCTCTGTAACTCGGTCGACTTGTTCTAGTTTTTGTTCATAAAGCCTCTGCGGATATCGGAAAGCATATGACCGCTTTAGTCGATGATACCGTTGCTGTTGGAAACCGATTTTCTCTTTCATTGCTCGTACCAATCTTACTTGACGATTCAACACTCTCTCTAGCAAATCATCGATATTAGGCACAGCTAGTTCAGCTGCCGCTGTTGGGGTAGGAGCCCTCATATCCGCAACAAAATCGGCAATCGTAAAATCCGTTTCATGTCCAACAGCTGAAATGATTGGAACTTTCGAGGCAAAAATGGCTCTTGCTACTGCTTCTTCATTAAAATTCCAAAGTTCTTCGATGGAACCCCCACCACGACCAACAATGAGTACATCAATCTCTTTCCTCTGATTAGCTAATTCAATCGATTTGACAATTGAAGTTGCCCCTTGCCCGCCCTGTACCAGAGCTGGAAAAAGGAGAATATTCGTTATTGGGTATCTTCGTTTGATTGTGGTAATAATATCTCTTACTGCTGCACCAGTAGGTGACGTGATGACTCCAACAGTCCTGGGATATGGTGGGAGAGTTTTTTTTGCAGTTTTAGAAAATAACCCTTCCTCTTCCAGACGTTTTTTTAACTGTTCGTACGCTAAAAATAAATCCCCAATTCCATCAGGTTGCATTTCCTTCACATAGATCTGGTATTGCCCCGTCGGTTCATAAACGGTTACATCCCCTTTAATGAGGACTTTCATGCCATTCTCAGGTAAAAACTTCATATTACGAGAATAACGTGAAAACATTACAGCCAAAATTCGAGCCTTTTCATCTTTCAACGTAAAATACATATGTCCACTAGAATGTTGCTTAAAGTTTGAAATTTCACCTTTTACATACATCCCCTGTAAATGCGGGTCTGCATCGAACTTCCTTTTTATGTATTTGGTTAATGCAAATACTGTTAAATGACGGTTATCCTTCACTTTAAAACCCCTGCCTATCGCTTAGTGCTGACTGCTGGTTATGGCAATTTCTACTACATTACTTCTTCATAGTAAAAAACTGCCTATATCCATTATAAGTTTTAGAACCCCATTCGTCATCAGCAAGGACGAACCGAAGGTGTAAAACTCAGCAGATATAGGCAGTTGTATTTTATTTTGTGCTTTGAAGTGTTTTTAGTGAGTTTCGTGCTGATTTTAGAGTGTTGTCCATTAGCATTGTAATTGTCATTGGTCCAACCCCTCCAGGTACAGGAGTAATGTATCCTGCTTTTTCCTTAACCTCTTCGAAGGCTACGTCACCACATAACTTTCCTTCTTCATTACGGTTAATCCCCACATCAATAACAATAGCCCCCGGCTTAATATGTTCCTGTTTTATAAAGCCCGCGCGTCCAACTGCTGCAATGACGATATCTGCAGCAAGAGTATGTTCCTCAAGATTCTTTGTACGGGAATGGCAGTATGTAACAGTAGCATTCTCATTAAGCAAAAGCTGCCCAACTGGCTTTCCTACAATATTGCTTCTCCCTACGACAACAACATGCTTCCCTTCAAGGTTAATCCCCGTTTCTTTTAACATCACAAGGATTCCATAAGGTGTACAAGGTAAGAATGAGTCTTGTCCAATCATCATTCTACCAATGTTTATAGGGTGGAAACCATCCACATCCTTATCTGGTGAAATTGCTTCAATCACTTTCATTTCACTGATATGTGCTGGTAGTGGAAGTTGCACGAGGATTCCATGAATGGATTCATCTTGATTTAATTCGTCAATCTTTCCGAGAAGTTCCTCCTCAGGTAGATCTTCTGCATATTCAATTAAGACTGAATGCATTCCGAGTTCTTTACACGTTTTTTGCTTATTTCTAACGTAAGTCCTAGATGCTTGGTTATCTCCTACTAACACAACTGCCAGACCAGGAGTGATTCCTGATTTCTTAAGGACTTCTACCTGCTGTGCGATTTCCCCTTTTCGTTTCTTGGCAATCTCTTTTCCATCAATGATATGTACCAACCTTGCTCATCTCCCTTTATGTTTTAAGGTTCGACTAGCCATTAAACATATAGCTTATAAAGCCTGCTTTACTTTTGAAAGTAAACCATTAATGAAACGGCTTGACTGGTCATCCCCATATAATTTTGCAATTTCGATTGCTTCGTCTAAAACAACATTAGCCGGTACTTCTTCTTTACAATAAACCAACTCATAGATAGCAAGACGAAGTAAACTTCGGTCCACGTGTGCAAGTCGCTCAATGCTCCACTTCTCTAGGTGATTTACGATTGTCTGATCAATTTCATCCTGATGTTCTAGTACCCCTTCAACAAGCTTTGTCAAATAAGCATCACTTGGTTGATCTTCTAGGACATGCTCAATCGCTTCGTTCGTCTCAACCTTGCTCATATCAATCTGGAACAAGGCCTGCAATGCCTTTTCTCTTGCTGTTCTTCTTTTCATTCTGTCAAAACTCCTTTTTGCGATTACCGTTCAATAAAGTGAAACTTCATTCAGTGGGGGTTTTCTCATTCCCACTGAATGCTAGTTACGCAAAGCCTGATTGGTTTTTCTAAGGGCAAAGCCTTCCTAAAGAAAATTTCGATTTCACTAACCGGGCTTTTACTGGCAGTCGGGATAACAAAATAATAGCATACCATTCGCTATGTGCGTATAGCATTTATTATTTTTACTTTCACAAAAAAATATTTCAATTTCATGCTCTCTATCTTACCTTATTTAAAACAAAAAACCAAAGACAGAGACTGTCTTTGGCCATCGATTAGATTTCATCCTCAATTTCAGTTTCAGCTTTTGGATTTTCAAACTGAATTCCCACAACATGGATATTAACCTCTGAAGCTTCAAGAGCTGTCATGTTAAGCAGTGCTTGGCGAATATTATCTTGGATTTTCTGAGCGACACTCGGAATTGACAGGCCAAATTTCATCATACAGTATACATCGACCTTAATTCCTTCGTCAGAAAGTTCTACGCGAACTCCTTTTCCATGGTTCTTTTTACCAAGACGCTCAACAACACCTGCCGCAAAACTTCCACGCATTTGAGAAACACCTTCAACCTCAGACGCGGCAATTCCGGCAATGACTTCAATCACCTCAGGAGCGATTTCAACCTTACCTAAGCTATTATCCCCTTGATTCATTTCAAGTACACGCTGTTCACTCATTGCTTGCACCTCCAAATTATTCTTCAGCCATGACATCATACATTTCTAAAAACTTTGTGTTAAACTGTCCGTCAACAAACTGCTCATGACTTAGCAATTTTAAATGGAATGGAATTGTTGTATGAATTCCTTCAACTACAAATTCGGACAGCGCTCGCTTCATACGGCTAATTGCTTCTTCACGAGAATTTCCGTGAACGATCACCTTTGCAATCATCGAATCGTAATATGGAGGAATTGAGTAACCCGGATAAGCAGCAGAGTCAACACGAACTCCTAAACCACCTGGAGGCAAATACATTTGAATTTTACCTGCAGAAGGCATAAAGTTCTTCGCTGGATTTTCGGCATTAATTCTACATTCAATGGCCCAGCCATTAAATTCAACTTCATCCTGTGATAGAGTAAGCCTTTCGCCAGAGGCTACTTTAATTTGCTCCTTAATTAGATCAACTCCAGTTACCATTTCAGTTACTGGGTGTTCTACCTGGATACGGGTATTCATTTCCATGAAATAGAATTGACGATTACGGTAATCATATATAAATTCTACCGTGCCAGCGCCTGTATAAGCAACTGCTTTTGCAGCTTTTACAGCTGCGCTCCCCATTTCTTTACGCATTTCACCGTCCAAAGCAGGAGAAGGTGTTTCCTCGAGAAGTTTTTGGAGCCTCCTCTGAATAGAACAGTCCCTTTCTCCAAGATGAATCGTATTTCCATAATTATCCGCCAAGACTTGAATCTCAACATGACGGAAGTCCTCTATGTATTTCTCAATGTACACACCAGGATTTCCAAAAGCTGTGTTCGCTTCTTGTTGGGTAATATTAATGCCTTTAATCAATTCCTCTTCTGTTCTGGCGACCCGAATCCCTTTTCCGCCGCCACCCGCTGTAGCCTTAATGATAACAGGATAACCAATCTCTCCTGCAAGTTCAACTGCTTCATCTGTGTGGTTAATGATGCCTCTTGAACCAGGTACAACTGGAACATTCGCGTCACGCATCGTTTCTCGAGCAACATCTTTTGTCCCCATTTTTTGGATGGCCTCGGGTGTAGGACCAACAAAAATAATATTGACTTCTCGACACAATTCAGCAAAATCAGCGTTTTCAGCGAGAAAACCATAGCCAGGATGGATGGCATCGCATCCAGTTAATTTTGCAACGCTAATAATATTTGTAAAATTTAAATAGCTGTCTTTAGAAGCCTTTGGTCCAATACAATAGGCCTCATCGGCTAACTGTACATGTAAGGATTCCTTATCCGCTTCAGAATATACCGCCACTGATTCAATCCCTAATTCACGACAAGCACGAATAATGCGAACAGCAATTTCTCCTCGATTCGCTATTAATAGTTTCTTTATCATTGAAAATACACTCCCTTATTCAGGCTTCACTAGGAATAAAGGCTGGCCATATTCCACAAGTTGTCCGTCCTTCACTAGAATTTCTACAATTTCACCGTCAACTTCAGCCTCAATTTCGTTGAACAATTTCATTGCTTCAACAATGCAGACGACCGAATTCTTATTTACTTTTGAACCCGGCTTAACGTAAGCATCGGCATCCGGTGATGGAGATTGATAGAATGTTCCAACCATTGGCGAAGTAATTTTATGTAGATTGGCTTCTTCTTGAGCGTTTACCTCTTGAGTTCCCAATTTCGGACTTTCAACTTGCACTTCCGGAGTAGGTGCAGGAGTTGCTACTTGAACCGCTTGAGGAGCTACTGGTGTTTCCTGTACTACTCTCGCAGGCTCTACAACCACTTGCTTTCCTGCATTTTTCTTCATTTTAATTTTTGAACCTTCATTCTCATAGGTAAATTCTTCGATGCTAGATTGATCAACAAGTTTAATTAATTCGCGAATTTCTTGGACTTTTAACATATTAGACACCCCTTAGCTATTTTTCTCGTGAAAATCTTGTTTTTTATTGCCTATTATAGATAGTACCTAGACATTGATTTAAATCTACTATTCAAATAAGAAAATAATAAAATTGACTTTTGCTTGTCTAGTTTTATTCAGCGACCTTTTCACCCCGCTAAACACGTAACAAGTTTTATGACTAGATACTAATACTATACGATAATACCATGTGAAAGTTCAATAAGCGATATGACCCGAAATGTTGAAAGAGTATTCAAACTATTAATTCTATTTTAATATTATTTGAAGCAAAATGGAAATGGTTAATGAAAATTAGTCGTCCCTTATTCAAATTAAGATGCTTAATATGTTGAACTTTTTTCTGAAGGCAGAGTGAGTAGGCTACCTTTAGCTGTTACTATTTATGGGCATAAGAAACCAAAAAAATAACCAGTGCAAAAAGCACTGGTCTTTTAAGATTATTTTTCTGGTTGGAAAGTAACCGCTACAGCCTGTAATGAACCCAATTCATTTCGAACCATTTGAATGATCTCATTGGCTTCAGCAGCAGAGTGTTCCTTTGCTTTTACCGTAACACGAACTTTTTCACCATCCGCTCGCACTAAAGCATCTTCATAGCCCATTGTCTTAATAAGTGTTTCTAATACACTTTCTTTCTGAGAAACGCTATCTAATTCTTTCATTTTTTCATAAGCATCGTTTCGTTGTTCAACAGGAAGATCAGTAGAAGCAACAATTTCTTGGTACTCTTCCTTCATTTCACTACGCTGATCTTCAAGGTTTAACCGAAGAGCCTCAAATTGCTCGTCACTTGCAACACCAGAAATCACTGTCTCTCCATCTTGAGATTCAGTTGTTTCTTTTTGTTCCTCAGTTACAGTTTGCTCTTCTTGCTCATCAACTGTTGCCAAGTTCCCCTGATTTGGTTCTGGTGAAGTAATATAGTAGACAGATAACACCACGACTAAACTAAGCATTGTTAACAACCATACAGTTTGCTTTTTCAATAACATTAAGAATCCCCCTTAGATTTTTTTGGTAGGACTGAAACACGGTGACTTGGGACTTCAAGCGTTCGTGTAACAGCTTCTGTAATCCATTTTTGAACCTGTACATTTTCTGCTCCTTTTGCTACAACAAGCACCCCCCTAATAGCAGGTTTCTTTGTTTCTATCACAATAGGAGTTTCTTTTTCTCCTTCGCGAATAATCACGAGTTGTTCATCTTTCGAAAGGTCCTCAACCCCTCGCTTGCCTCCCTCCCGATCTGTTTCCTCGGTGGTTTGGGATTGGGTAACTGTATTCTTTTCTAAAACCTTTTTTTCAGTGGCATCAACGTTTACGACTACCGTTACATCCTCTACACCAGCAATCGCCTCCAAAGCCTCTTTCAATTCATTTTCATACTCTGCCTCATAATCTGCGATCATGTTATTTTCAGCTGTTTTTTTCTGCCCAAAAGCTGGCTCATCTTCTTGTTCTGTACTTGAGCTAAAGGTCGGAATTCCTTCAGAGTCGGTTCCATTGCTTGTAAAAAGATTTCCTACTAGCATAACCGCAACCCCAAACACGACAGCAATTAGAAGATAAGGGTATTTGCTCGTCTTCTTTTCCTGTGAATCTTCACTTTTTGTTAACTGTTTCTTAATCCAACTTAACGGACCTTTATCGTTGCCCATCGCTACTCTGTGTCCCCCCTTCTATGACTTCAATTGTTGATTTCGGAACATTCCACTTTTCCGATAGAAAAGTAATCATCTCATCGGTGTTCTGTGATGATTCTCGTTTTGATGGAAGGGGCTCGGAAGTATCAATTTTCACCTCTTTTACTACAGCCACTGCATCATCCTCTTCTCCTTGGCGGACTATTTCAACCATAATCGATTGAAGGTTTTCAGGAGCTAGGTTCTCGTCCAATTTCTCAGCCACTATTTCGATTTCTGCGATTTCCATCCCGTACTTCTCCATCAACTCCTCTTCTGCGTCCTTTTCTAATTGGACAGCCGTTTGTTCTAAAATATATGCATGTTGGGAGGCTTGTATTTCTTTTTTCTGCAATTCTATTAAATTTTCCATTTCTTTTTGGTCAACCTGACCTTCAACATTGGAAAGGGACCCGATTGCTGTTTCAAAATCACTTGTAAATATTTTTATAATTGGTGAAAGAATGATCGAAATCAACAACAAGCTGACGACTACTTTCACGTATTTTTGCAAATTCGAATTAGGTAAGAGCATGTCGATGATCGTTGCAAGCAATATGAAAATGATAATATTCGTAATCCACTCTTTTAGAAAATCCAAGATTTGCTCCTCCTATCGAACCATCATCGTTAAATTTCCTGCAGCCACAATTACGGTGATGCTTAGGAAAAACATAAGAGACACAATCGCCAGTGCTGCAAAGACATAAATAATACTTTTTGAAATGACATCTAGACAAGAGATTACTGGGCCACCTCCAAGAGGTTGAAGAATGGCAGCAGCAAATTTATAGGTAAAAGCAATTAGCAGAATCTTCACCGCAGGAAACGCTGCAATCAACAGCACAATGGCTACACCTGCAATCCCAACGGTATTTTTTAATAAAACGGATGCACTAATCACAGTATCCGTTGCATCTGTAAAGAATCTGCCTATTACTGGAATAAAGTTACTCGTCATAAATTTTGCTGTTCTCAGGGTTACTCCATCCGTAACTGCAGTTGCGGCTCCTTGCACAGATATCACGCCAAGGAACACCGTCAGAAATAATCCTAGTAATCCAATACTCCAATTCCTGAGCAAACCAGCTAACTGAGTTACCTTGTAGTGTTCGGTTAAAATGCTAACAATGCTTAAGAGGGCTGATAGCATTAATAGGGGCAATACAATATATTGAATAAATATCCCACTCGTGTTCATTAAAAATAAAATAACAGGGTGAAAAAACGCCGCTGATACAACCCCTCCTGAAGATACAATTAATGCTAATAGGAGTGGAATTAAAGCTAAAATAAAGTGGATCATTTTCGATACTGTTTCACTTGTATAATCTAAAACGATATGGAAGCTGTTTAAAGCCATAATAATCAGAACCATAAAAACAATCGCATAGGCAACCTTACTAATCGTACTCTTCTCAAAGGCATTCTGAAGAGTCTGTAAAAAGACACTAAAGATCGTTAGGAGTACTATGGAACCGAGTAATTTTCCATTGGCAAGAAATTCGTGAAACATGAATCCTAGAATGCCTTTGAACCACTCTTTCAAGCTAAACTCTTTTTCCCCACTAATAAATTCGTATAAACTACCTTTCTGACTTTCCGGTAAGAAGCCACCGTATTCTGTTAATACGTCTTCCCAAAATCGCTGAAGTTCATCGATATTTAAAGCCTCCAACTGTTCTTCAGCAATCGTTTCCGTATCGAGGAAGGCTTCTCCTTCTGGATTGCCCTCTTCAATGGTAGCTTGTACATCCATACTCATGAAAAAAAAGAAGGCAAGAACAAATGTGATCGTTAGCCGCATCTTTTGCTTCATTCTTTTACTCAACATGAATACTTCCTCCTCCCTGTTTAGCCAGGGATTAACTGAATAATTGTTTCGATCATCACAGTTAAAATTGGGATCGCTGTAGCAAGAATAAGAATCTTTCCTCCTAGTTCAATTTTTGAAGCAATTGACCCTTGCCCGGCATCCTTCGTAATTTGGGCGGCAAATTCAGCAATATAAGCAATCCCAATGATTTTTAAAATCGTTTCTACGTAAACTAGATTGACTTGTGCATTGGAGGCTAGCCTCTCAATCATGTTGATAATTAAATAAATCTGATCGACAAGAAATAGAAAAATCGCACATCCTGTAAAAACAATGAGCAAAAAGGCAAAATTAGGTTTTTGTTCTTTTAAAATAAGGGCAAGAAAGGTAGCAACTAAGGCAACCCCAATAATTTGTACTATTTCAATCGCTTAGCCCTCCCTCACCCTTGGAATAGAAAGACTGACTTGATTTTGTCAAATAGATCATCGACAATTGATGCAACCATAAACAATATATATATAAAACCAAATAGGGTAACCCATTGGGCGTATTCTTTCTTTCCCATCTGATCAAGAATCGTGTGCAAAAATGCCACTACAATACCGACACCTGCAATCTTAAAAATAATATCTACATCCAAACCCATCTTGTCTGCCCCCTATTTCTTACATCAATAAGATAATTAGTAATAATCCCGATAAAAAACCGAGACTTTTGACCATTTTTTCATATTTTATTTGCCGATCATAAGCATCTCCTTCTTCTCTTTCAAGGTGTGTAATTGCTAGATGAATTTGTTTCTGTTGCGAATACCGATCATGACGCCCAAGCGTTTCTCCAAATTGACGCAATATTTCATACTCACCTTGTTTCAAAGCTGTAAGCTTCCAAGTGTCGTTTAAACTTTCCTTCCACGCATCTCGGACCGTCGTCTCTGATTCCATTAGCTTAGTGGCAAACGTCTCAAAGAGGAAGGATATGGGTTTAGATAATTGAGTTGCAAGCTTACGCGAAGCCTCATGAAGAGGGGTGTGCCCGTACATGATTTCTGCTTCTAATGACTGAAGTGCAGATTTCAAATGCCTTAACTGCTGTGGTCGTAGACTCAACTGTTTCGCTGCTTCCATGCCCGTCCAAGATGTTGCGACTATAATGAACGCGGCACCGATTATTTTCATCATCTAGCTCACGCTCACTTTACGAGATATTTCAGAACCGTTTCCGTCCCTTATACAAGCAATGCTACCCGGCCCCTTGCTTCTCGATAATTCAATAAACCTTTCGAAAATTTCCAACTTGAGAATCGGTTGCAAAGTTGGGCGTTTTCGTATATCTTCAAGTGACTGACCATGAGTGGTCATGATGAGTTTAATTCCTGCATTCACCGCTTCCATGATAGCAGCAGCATCCTCTTCTCTACCTATTTCATCTACGATTAATACGTCCGGGCTCATAGAGCGGATCAGCATCATCATTCCTTCTGCTTTCGGACATGAATCTAAAACATCAATCCTCGGGCCAAATGATAATTGGGGAATACCATGGACACATCCTGCAATTTCAGATCTTTCGTCTACAATTCCAACTTTCATAGCCGGAATATCCTTTCCAGGTTCCCCTGTCGAAATCAGTCGGGCCACATCTCGAAGCAGCGTAGTTTTCCCAGTTTGGGGTGGTCCAATAATGATTGTATGGTGCCACTCTTTGTTGTATAGAAACGGCAGCAACGGATTTGCAATTCCTATCTTTTCTCTTGCAACCCGAATGTTAAATGAAGAGATGTCCCTAATTGCCTTTACCTTTCCACCATCAAGGATGACTTTCCCAGCAAGTCCTACTCGATGACCGCCAGCAATCGTGATATAACCCCGCTTAAGCTCTTCTTCAAGAGTGTACATCGAAAAGTTCCCAAGTTTATTTAAGAGCTGGATTCCGTCCTCTGGTGCCACGATATAAGGTAAATAGATTGGGAATCCTCTAGCAATCACCTCTAGAGGCCGATTAAGGCGGACTCTTATTTCTTCAACCATTTCTTTTTCTGCTGAGGGAATCGCTTCGAGTGCAACCACAATTTTCTTTGGTAAAAATGATAAAATATCCTGCATAATCTACTCCTCCTGATTAATCCCTCTCACTACTTAAAATGTATGCTGGCTTGGACACAATATGACTTACAAGTTAGAAAGAGGAGATAATAAGAAAAGCGAAAACGGCTCGTTCAACTCTGACAGGCATAAGGCGCACCTGAATAAAAGGCGCTTTTTGCCTTTATTTCAGGGGTGACTTATGACCCGAGGAGTTAGCCGTTGGAGCTAGACATAGAAAAGCGGAGGCACTGTTTAGGCACGTTAAGCATAAGACGCACCCTTTTAAAAGGTGCTTTTTACTGGATTAAGTCTTTTACCCATAGGCAACCGCTGCTAGAAGATTCTCATGACTCGTTAGTGTCGGATTTATAAGTTTTCCTAACGGAAGGAGGTTAAAATAGTGAATAAGGATCACAAACGTTTCCAACAAAAGCAAAGAGATTTAAAAAATCGATATATTGGTGATGACAAAAACAATCGTACAGAGGTTAAAGACCAAGACTATAATAATGGTCGAAACACTGATATGTCCCCAGGTGCTACTGGACGTGAAATTTAGGTAAATCACTTTTTTTAAAACCCAATGAAAAGATATATTAAAACAAGGGCCATTTTTGGCCCTTGTTCCTTTTCATGTAGGTTGAATTTTAAACAAAACGCCTTTTTAACTCTTACGAATAGATTTTTGCTTCTCCATTCGTTTTAAAAAATCAGAATTTCCTCATTGGGGAGTTTTAAAGATTGATTAAGGCCATTTGCCATAAAATCTCCAAATTTTTTCGAGACATATTAAGTTAAAGTACCTATATAGGTATAAGAGGTGGTAAGCAAATGAAAAAGTATATTTTTTTAGCAATTCTTTTATTTATCATAAGCGGTTGTGGGATAAGTACTTATCAAGATGTCACAATCGAGGATGCTAAAGAAATGATTGCAAACGGAGAAGTAGAAGTGTAGACGTTCGAACAGAGGGGGAATTCGCTGAAGGACATATTCCTGACGCAACATTGATGCCTCTTCAATCCCTAGAAGAATTGAAAACCTTAAATAAAGAGACAAGTTATCTGGTCGTTTGTAGAAGTGGGAATCGCTCCTCCTAAGCAAGTGCCATACTAGCTGAAAACGGGTTTAAAGAAATATATTACATGACCGGTGGGATGAATGAGTGGGATGGAGAGATTCAATAATAAAAAAGGAAGTCTGGGTGTTTGTCGAGCCCAACGGTGAAGGACAAATCACTATTGCCCAAAAGCTAATACTTTCTACAGCACGTCGACATTAAAAAAGTAGTAAATTGAAGATTCGCATACCCAAAAATGCAATCGAAAATGTGGCCTATTTGATCCACCTTTTCTAACTGTTTTTGCAATTAATAATAAGATGGCCATAATAGAGCGGACAAAGATGAGTGATTTGATAAATTAGTGAAGAATTTTCTCTTAACTATGAAATTTACACTAAGTAACTTAAACAGACGGAAATATTCCGACTACTGACTAAAAAGTGAAAATGAGTAATTTTGCTTTGCTTAGTCGGAAAATATCCTTTTATATAACGTAGAACCAGGCTCTATTCGGCAGTCTGACAGGAAAATCTCCACTTACCTTTAATTTAATGTAAGCTAAATTGTCTATCAAATTGAGAGTGAAATAGTAGGGGCATAACAGACTCTGCAATTTGGTGTGCATTTCCCTATATAAATTTTAACTATTCAGCTAACTGGCTTTACACCAATAAAAATGAGTGTCAATTTCATATGCAAATTGACACTCATTTTTACCTTGATTAGGAAACAGAACCCGCTAAATATTTTTAGCGGGTTTTTTTAGAAAAGTCATTATGCACGAGAAACATATGATCCATCAGTGGTATTGATAATTAGACGGTCCCCTTGATTAACAAAGAACGGAACTTGGACACTCAACCCAGTTTCAAGGATAGCAGGCTTTGTCCCACCTGAAGCGGTATCTCCTTTAATTCCTGGTTCAGTTTCTGTGACTTCAAGTTCTACTGTATTAGGGAGTTCAACACCTAGAGTTTCACCTTGATACATCATAATTGAAACTTCCATATTTTCTTTCAAGAACTTTAGTTCGTATTCAATAGAGGTTGCTGGTAGTTCAATTTGCTCATAAGATTCATTATCCATGAAGACATGTTGGTCACCACTAGCATATAGATATTGCATTCTACGATTGTCGATTTGTGCTTTTGCAACTTTTTCACCAGCGCGGAATGTTTTTTCTTGAACCGCACCATTACGTAGGTTACGAAGCTTCGAGCGAACAAACGCGGCACCTTTTCCTGGCTTAACGTGTTGGAAATCCATGACACGCCAAATGCCACCGTCTACTTCAATTGTTAATCCTGTACGAAAATCATTAACTGAAATCATTAATAAAAATCCTCCTAGCCTTTAAAGAATAATTAGTTCTTTAGGTGAATGCGTTAGCCTTTCATTGTGGTTATCTGTAATAACAATATCATCCTCTATTCTTACACCGCCAAGGCCAGGTATGTATATCCCAGGCTCAACTGTCACGACCATTCCTGGTTCTAAGACAACATCTGATTTAACAGATAACCCAGGTCCCTCATGAACTTCTAAACCGATACCGTGTCCAGTAGAATGTCCGAAGTTTTCTCCGTATCCTTTTTCCGTAATATAATCACGTGTTAAGGCATCCGATTGTTTGCCTGTTAAACCGGGTTTGATTCCGTTAACACCACGAAGTTGCGCTTCGAGTACAATCTCATATATTTCCTGTAATTTATCTGATGGCTGCCCAACAGCAACCGTTCTCGTAATATCGGAAACATAGCCATTATAGTACGCACCAAAATCAAGGGTAACAAAATCACCTGATTCAATTACTTTCTCACTCGCAACTCCATGAGGAAGGGCCGAACGATATCCAGAAGCGACGATAATATCAAATGAAGAGGAAGTTGCTCCTAAAGATCTCATAAAAAACTCTAACTCATTCGATACCTGTAATTCAGTTTTACCAGGGCGAATGAAGTCTAGAATATGTTTAAATGCAGCATCAGCGATGTCTGCAGCTTCCTTTAATATCTTAATCTCTGTCTTTGTCTTAATCAAGCGTAACTTTTCAATTTCACCTGAAACTGGCACAAGTTCTGCACTAATTTCCTTATCAAACAATTTATAAGTTGAAAAGGTAACATGGTCTTCCTCAAAACCAAGCTTCTTAATACCCAGATTTTTCACTTGCACGCCCACTTCGTTCGCAATGCTACCTTTTTGTTGAACCACTTCATAGCCTGCGCATTGTTTTTCAGCTTGCTCAGTATAACGAAAATCTGTAATAAATAGAGCTTTTACTGGTGTAATTAAAACTGCACCTGCAGATCCAGTAAATCCTGTCATATATCTCCGATTATGGCTACTTGTTATTAAGAAACCGTCAAGTCCCAGTTCCTCTATCCGATGTTGGATTCTTTGTAATTTTTCCATCGTATAACCCCTCCCTTATTACTTAAAAAAAGAATGTTCAATATGAACATTCTACCATAACTCGATTTGTTCACACTACTTAAGGAATTTACGCTGGATTTTCATTCGATTGATTTGCTCTCACACTACGCTCAGATGCCTCAAACGAGATTGAATAACCTACGAATATTCCATATAAAAGGTATATACAAGCTGTGGTAATTAAGGTATTTTTTGATAATTTCCAAAAGGATTCAATACCAGGAAAAATCGGATTCAAAACGTAAAACACAAGAAAGAATAATACAAGACCATATGCCATACCCACCCAAATATTATTAAAACGGCGTAATAAAGCATAATAAACCAAAGCAGCACCAATAGAAAGTAATCCGATAACGAGTATTGAAAAAACCGTGCCTATCCACCCGTTTTTCCAATTACCCAATGCCCAAGGTTCAAGAATCAAATTCGGCCTTACATCTGTAAAATTTAAGAAATAGGCTAATAACGCAATCGAACTCCATAATATACCCCCGATGAGTCCTGTCACGACAACTATACTGATAAACGACATCGGCTTTTCGTGCTTATTTTGTTCAAGTTGCTGTTTATTCTCTTCCATAATTAGCACCTCCTATGTTTATTATGTCCATAGGCTATTTTTCCTTTCATAAAATCTCCACTAAATTTGTATAGTGTTCACTTAAATTGACTAGAGGTTTATTCAGATTTTTGGTAAAATATAGATGGAAGAATTTTAAAAAACATCGACTTTTTTCTTAGTGATTGTGAATAAAAAATGGATTGTACTTGTTTAAGCAGGAAAATATCCCTACGCTGGAGAAAGATATAAATATTAATAACCCGACGAAGTTTAAAAATTAAAAAATATGCTCATGATGCTTTTAGGGAGGTGGCTGTATTGAAAAAACAAACTTCATTTTATATAGTAACGGGACTTATCATCCTCGCTGCAATTGGAATCATTTCAAACCTCGTTAAAGATCCGAGTGGATTTATTAAAATGATTGTGGGAACGGCCCTAATTGTAGCTGTGATCTTTTTTGTCATCAGACGTTTTTCTCAAGCTAGCCCTGCACAAAATCATGAGCAACGTGCCTTTAAAAAAGCTGCAAAAAGGTCTAAAAAACGGTTCCAAACAAAAGAGAGTACACACTCTCCAAAACGCTCTTCGGTTAAGTCTCTCTCTGCCGCGCGCAAGAAAAGGGATACTTCCCATTTAACAGTGATCGAAGGAAAAAAAGGCAAGAAAAAAAATCGGGCCTCATTTTAGGCTCGATTTTTAATATCCCCATCTTTTGAAAAAATTTGACGCACAGGTTTGCCCCCAATTGATCAACTCTCGTTTCTTTTCATTTGTTAGTTGAAATTCAGTAGACAATACCCCTTCAGTCGGTATAAAAATTATATTTTTCTCATGCTTCCTAGAGATGTATCTTGCATCATGCGCATCTTTCATTGTCTCAAATAAAGCTTCAAACATATTGATTGCATTCCGAATTTCATGACGGGGATGCTCTTTCAAATTATGACTCAACTTCACACCTAAAACAGGCCGAACTTTTTTCACATTCTCCTTATCAAATAACCACATTGGAAAATTACTCAAGACTCCTCCATCAACAATAATGTTTTTCCCTTGATAATCCCTTATTTTTACTGGTTCAAAGAAAAACGGCAAACTGCAGCTCATTCGGATTGCTTTTGCAATTGAAAAAGTCTGTGGGTTAATCCCATATTTAGGTAAATCATCTGGCAAAATAAGCATGGTTCCATTGGTTAAATCTGAGGCAATCACTCTTAAGCTTTCTGGTTGAAGGTCACCAAAAGTCCTTAACCCCTTAGCTGCAAGTGTTTCTTCAAGCCATTTTTCAAACTCTTTCCCACGGTAAAGTCCTAGTCTCCAATAGATAAACAACCATTTAGCCAATGCTGTCGGCAGGAAAGTATTCCGTGAGTCTAAAAAGGTTTTTAAATTAAGCTCGTCTACAAGCTGCTCCATTTCCCGACTTGTATAACCTGCCGCTAAGAGTGCAGCAATAATGGAACCCGCACTTGTCCCGGCAACCCGTTTAAAGCGAAAACCTTTTTCCTCAACTGCTCGGCATGCCCCGACTAATGCGAATCCCTTAATTCCTCCCCCAGAAAATACCCCGTCTATATACATACAAGTCCACTCCCATCAGTAACTTGCTTGTTACATCTTTAAGCGTTCTTTATGTAAAATAGTACGGCGTACAAGTTCAAAATGTTCTTCTTTTATGTGAAATATTGGATTTCAGCTTTTGGGAAAAAGGTTTGAATCGACTCACGAATCGTATTTTCTAACTCTTTTGCTTCGTCCGTTTGGTAAACGTATTTACCAATGCCATAACGCCCCCATTTATATTTCCGCTGTTCTTCATCCATTTCTAGTTTTGTTTTTGGATATCGTTTCATGATGACCCGTTTCGCCGGCTTTGTAAACCGATGTTGAATTAGTTCAAACGTGATATCCTCAAGGTTCACGCCATCTAATGATTGATGTAAACGTTCAAATAGTTCTCGATATCCTTCTTCCCATCCTTCATGCCGGTAGATAGGGGCTACAATAAACCCGAGAGGATATCCTGCACCTGCTACCTTTCGGGCTGCCTCTAACCGTTCGTCAAAGGATGAGGTACCAGGTTCAAAGTTTTTAATCACATATCTTGAGTTAATGCTAAAGCGAAATCGGGTTTTCCCATTATGCTTAGCATCTAGCAAATGGTCGACATGATGAAACTTCGTCACAAATCGAAGTTGTCCATGCTCCGATTCCCCAAAATACTCAATTGCTTTCTTAAGGGAATGTGTTAAATGATCAATACCCACAATATCTGAAGTACATGCTGCTTCAAATCTCGTGATCTCAGGCTTTCTTTCTTCCATATACTTTTCCGCTTGTTCAAAGATTTCATCAAGATTAACATAGGTGCGAATATACGGCTTACTACCAAGCGTAGTTTGGAGATAACAGTAATGACAATGACCCATACACCCAGTTGCAAGTGGGATTGCATATTCTGCAGAAGGCTTGGAAGTATCAAATTTTAATGTTTTCCTCACCCCAACAACTAGAGTTGATTTTGCATTTCGGTATTGTTGAAGTTCGTTGTCACCTGGGATTCCTCTGACTTGATTATGGGAAGTGGTTTCCCTAATTTCCAGGCCCATGTTTTCAAATTTTTCTTTGAGTTCTCTCCCAAGCGGGTACTCAAGGGCTCGAGGTTCAATATAAACAAGCTGTGGTACAAATGGCTTCATTTTTTCTCCCCCATTTCTCGTTGCTGCTTATTTGTTAGTATGGTCTGAGAAATGAGAAAAGAGGATGGAAAAATATTTCCACCCTCTTAGAAAACTATTTAAATTATAGACCACATTTTAATTGAGCATTACAGTTCGTACATGTGTTACAGCCACCGATTTCTTTTACCTCACCTTTTCGACATACAGGGCAAGTATTTCCAACTTCAGAACCGATTGTTACGTTAGTAGATCGGAGTTCACTAATCGTATCAACTAATACAACATGTTGTTTTGCTTTTTGTTTCTTTGTTTCTTTATCTTCTTCAAAGCTATTCTCTTCCGCTTTAAGAGTTAAGACTTGCGTGTCACGGGAACCATCAACATAGACTGTTCCACCTTTCGCTCCACCCTTATAGAGACGCTCGTACACTTTTTCAACCTGCTCAACACTGTATCCTTTTGGTGCGTTGACCGTTTTACTGATGGAACTATCAATCCAGCGTTGGATGACACATTGTACATCCGCATGGGCCTCTGGTGCTAGTTCCATAGCAGTTACAAACCATTCAGGCAGGTTTTCTGCATCAGCTTCTGGATTTTGATCGAGATATTCTTGAACGATATCTGCTTTTACTTCGATGAACTTGCCAAGACGCCCACTTCGGAAGTATGAGAACGAGAAGTAAGGCTCAAGTCCTGTTGAAACGCCAACCATGGTACCAGTAGATCCAGTCGGAGCAACAGTTAGCAAGTGTGAATTGCGAATTCCATTTTTAAGGATTGCTTCACGTACATCTTCGGGCATTTTTTTCATAAAACCAGTATTAATAAATGCTTGTCTTAATCGGTTTGTCTCTTCTTCCGTTTCACCTTTTAAGAACGGGAAACTTCCTTTTTCGTTTGCTAGTTCAATGGAAGCACGATATGCCGTTGTTGCAATCGTTTCAAATACCTTATCAACAAGTTCATTGCCTTTTTCAGAACCATATTCTGTTTCACAGTAAATAAGCAAATCATGAAGACCCATGACACCAAGGCCAACACGACGCTCACCTAATGCTTGCTTCTTGTTTTCTGGTAAGAAATATGGGGTTGCATCGATAACGTTATCCTGCATTCTAACCCCTACTTCTACCGTACGTTTTAGTTTCTCAAAGTCCACAGTCTTTGTTTCTTTATCAGCCATTTCTGCAAGGTTAACAGCTGCAAGGTTACAGACACTGTATGGTGCAAGTGGTTGCTCACCACAAGGGTTTGTTGCAACAACTTTCTGACCATATGCTTGAGCGTTAGTCATGTCGTTCGCATTGTCTATGAAGAAAATACCTGGTTCAGCGGAGTAGGTTGCACAGATATTGATTAAGTTCCAAAGTTCTTTCGCCTTTATCTTTTTATATGTGCGAACTTTATATCCAAGCTTTTCCCATTCGCGAACATCGCCAACTTTATGCCATTCTTCATTGTAAATTTTCATTGTTTCGGCATCGTAGGATTCAACATCTGGAAAACGAAGTTCAAATTCCGCGTCGTTTTCGACAGCTTCCATGAATCCCTTTGTTAAGGTAACTGAGATATTAGCTCCAGTTAAGAACTCAGGATTATGCACTGCATAATTTCCGCCTGTTTGCAATTTTTCTTCTGCATTCTTGATGATTTCTGCACTAAAACCACCGTAGCCTGGTATATTTTTATAATTCACAATTCCTTGATACATTGCTTCTTCTTGCAAAGTCAATGGTGTGAATTTTAATTTTTCTTTTGCATGCTTTTTTATCGTTTCGTCTTCTGTATTTTCAATCAAGAAACGTAGAATTCTCGGGTTTTGCATCTTTGAAATGATGAATTCAATGATGTCAGGATGCCAGTCAGCCAGCATAATCATCTGGGCACCACGTCTGGACCCACCTTGCTCAACAAGATGTGTCAATTTCGCAATATCATCTAACCATGAAACAGATCCAGATGATTTTCCATTAACCCCTTTTGCAAGCGTATTTCGTGGTCTCAACGTAGAACCGTTTGTTCCAACACCACCACCGCGGCTCATAATTTCCATCACTTGCTTGCGGTGTTCAGAGATCCCTTCACGAGAATCCTGAACAAACGGCATAACGTAACAGTTAAAGTACGTTACATCCGTGTCTGCACCTGCACCGTATAGAACTCGTCCAGCAGGAATAAAGTTTAAGCTCGAAAGCTCTTGGTAAAACTTCTCGAACCACTCTTTCCGCTTTTCCTCTGTTTTTTCAACTGAAGCTAAGCCAGTTGCATTTCGTTTCGCAATCTGCTCATAGAACACTTCCAAAGGCTTCTCAATTACATCAAGTGACTTTCTGATAATCCCAGTCTTCGCTTCTTCTGGGTCATCCAGTACGCCGCGAAACTCTTCTTCTACCAACACGGTTGCCATTTTAGATTCCCAATCTAATTCTAAAATGAATCCCAAACCTCGTGCTGGGAATTTCGGATCTTCTTTAATCGTAAGAACGACAAAGTCGCCTTCGCTCAATGTCACTTTTTCTGTGTCCTTGAATGTATAACGATCCAGCATCACAAGACGCGATACCCCTTTATGGGTTGTTTTCATATCAGGGGTAATTGGATGTACCTGCGGAAACAAACGAATGTCCTTGTTCAGATTTTCAATATTAATACTCATTTTTTGGCCTAGCTCAACAGACATGGTCACATCTCCTTCTAGTAAAATTCAGTAATACCGTCCAGTTTTACAAGGCTGATAGATTAAGCGTTGATTCTGGATGTACTTACGAATTACTCTTACGTTATCATACCGAAACACCTAAAATCAATATATAGTGTTTATTATTTTTTCGACAACACTACATATTGATTTTAGGTCAAGCGAATATTATTTTGTCAAACACAAAAGTCATTATAAAATTGAGAGATAAAGAGAGAAAGAATGATATATACGCTTAATTGATAAATTTCAACAAATTTCATCACTTGCATTTTTTTCTAAACATCAAAATAAAAGATAGAGAAGTAAGTAGAAACTTCCCTACCTTTTATAATTCCATTCATCAGACTCATACTTCGTTTTCGCTAAATGTTGAACATATGCCATTTCTTCATCAGTAAGAGTATACGGCTCTAACTTAATATTCAACCCTTCTGCAAAGCCATCTCGAAATGCAGTTATCGCTTCATCCATCGTTACGGTTCGTCCACTCAGTTCCTTAATCGCGACAGCCTTTGTTTTAAAAGCTTTTTGCATTCGCTCTTTCACTCGTTCATTCGAATATTTAAATAAGCTAAAAAGCTTATCCTCATCTAGATCCAATAAAATTGCACCATGTTGTAAAATAACTCCTTTTTGTCGAGTTTGGGCACTTCCGGCAACTTTTCTGCCTTCTACTACCAACTCATACCAACTCGGCGCATCAAAACATACTGCAGAACGAGGACTTTTTAATGCATTTTTTTCTTCATCTGTTCGTGGCACTGCAAAATAAGCTTCCAGCCCGAGATTTTGAAAACCTTTTAAAACACCTTCTGAAATGACTCGATAAGCTTCAGTAACGGTTTTTGGCATTTCCGGATGCTCTTCAGAAACAATAACACTATAGGTAAGCTCATGTTCATGAAGAACTCCGCGTCCTCCAGTTGGTCGTCTCACAAACCCTAACCCATGTTTCTTAACTGCTTCCATATCAATCTCACGTTCAATCCTTTGAAAGTAGCCAATCGATAAACTAGCAGGATTCCACCCGTAAAAACGAATGACTGGGGGGATTTTCCCTTCACTATGCCAATCCAGTAAGGCCTCGTCTAAAGCCATGTTAAAAGATGCTGAGCCATATCCGGAATCAATATATCTCCATACTTCTTTCTCCATTACCTAACCCCATTTTTTATTTTTCTAGACAAACTTAATAATTGCTCAAAGATAAATTTTCCACTTCACTAGTCTATCAAAATAAAAGCAAAAATTAAACTAGAACACCCAGAAGTTAGTCTGCGGTTTCCAGATAAATTCCTTTGCCCTTAAAGCCAATCACTTATATAATATATTGTGTCTAGGAAGCAAGAAAGGAGAAGGAGCATTGGAAGTATTATATTTTATTCTTGCACTAATCGGTGTTATCATTGCGTACTCAGCTTTTAATTACTTTTACCAACGCAGGTTCTTGAAGACCTTAACAGAGGAAGAATTTAAAGCAGGATACCGTAAAGCCCAATTAATTGATGTTCGAGAGCCGAACGAGTATAGTGCCGGACATATCCTTGGAGCACGCAATATTCCAGTATCACAATTAAAAATGAGAATGAAAGAAATTCGTCCGGACAAGCCTGTTTATTTGTATTGTCAAAGTGGTGCTAGAAGTGCTCGTGCAGCACAAATGCTACATCGTAAAGGATACAAAGAACTCTCACACCTGCAAGGTGGATTTAAAAAATGGTCTGGAAAAATCAAAGCTAAATAAGCATAATACCCCCCCTTGGAAGATTCTAAGGGGGGGGGTTGCTATTGCTATTGCAATTTACTAATGGCTGTTTTCGTAAAAATTGTTGTTAAAATCCTAAAGCCGATTTTAACGCTTTAGCAGCCATTTCGTAAGTATAAATTAAGTCAGCAAGCTCTTTTCTCATAAATGAAGCGATTTTCTAGTAAAACCTAGCTCATTCAGTTGTCTTTTTTGTTCATAAGCAACAAATTTGAGAAAATAGCCTAACTAATTTATAGATTTACTCAAGCTTCTTTTTGGTATCTTAATATAGGCTTTCTCGCCGCTGTTGCCTCATCAATTCTCCCAATTACGGTCGTATGTGGAGCTTCTTGAACGATTTCTGGGTTCTCTTCCGCTTCTTTTGCAATTTGAATCATTGCATCAATAAAATGATCCAATGTTTCTTTTGATTCAGTCTCAGTCGGTTCCACCATGATACACTCTTCTACATTTAATGGGAAGTAAATGGTCGGTGGATGGTAACCAAAATCTAATAATCGCTTCGCAATATCAAGTGTTCGAACACCCAGCTTTTTCTGGCGTTTTCCGCTTAGTACGAACTCGTGCTTACAATGTTTATCAAATGGAAGACCATAATATTCCGCTAATCTTCTCATCATATAGTTTGCATTAAGCACAGCATTCTCCGTTACTGCACGAAGACCATCTGGCCCCATACTTCGGATATAAGTATATGCACGAACATTTATTCCAAAATTGCCATAGTACGGTTTTACACGGCCAATTGACTGCGGACGGTCGTAATCGAATACAAACTGATCATCTCTCTTTGTGACAATTGGCTTTGGAAGGAACGGAATTAGATCTTCCTTCACACCTACTGGACCTGATCCTGGTCCACCTCCACCGTGTGGGCCAGTAAAAGTTTTATGGAGGTTTAAGTGAACGACATCAAATCCCATATCACCAGGTCGTGCTTGGGCAAGAACAGCATTTAAGTTCGCTCCATCATAATACAACTTGCCACCTGCGCCATGGACAATCTCGGCCATTTCCACAATGTTTTCTTCAAACAAACCAAGTGTATTTGGATTTGTTAACATTAAAGCAGCTGTATCTGGTCCAACCACGCTCTTTAAGTCCTCCAAATCGACAAGACCTTGTTCATTTGACTTTACGGTAATCGTGTCAAATCCTGCTACAGTTGCCGAAGCAGGATTCGTTCCATGTGCGGAGTCAGGAACAATTACTTTTGTTCTCTGAGTATCCCCATTCGCTTCATGGAAAGCGCGAATCATCATTAGCCCTGTCCATTCACCATGAGCTCCAGCTGCCGGTTGGAGAGTGACCTCATCCATTCCTGTAATTTCCATCAAATGCTGTTGTAAATCATACATTAGCTCTAGCGCACCTTGTACGGAGGTCTCATCTTGAAGTGGATGAATATGAGCAAAACCATTGTAACGAGCAACATTTTCGTTGATTTTCGGATTGTACTTCATCGTACAAGATCCTAGCGGATAGAATCCAGAATCTACGCCATGATTACGTCTTGATAACGCTGTATAGTGGCGCATAATGTCTAACTCCGATACTTCTGGTAGTTCTGGTTCCTCTTCACGAATATATCCCTCAGGAAGCAAATCCGCTAAATCAACTTCCGGTACATCTATTTCCGGTAAACTATACCCAATTCGCCCCGGACTACTAATTTCAAAAATGAGTGGCTGATCTTCTTTATGCATGACTATCCCCCATTTCTTGCACAAATGTATCAATTTCTTCTTTCGTTCTTAACTCCGTTACAGCAATTAACATGTGTTGCTCTAATTCTGGATAATCTCGACCCAAGTCATATCCACCAATAATCCCCTTTTCAAGAAGATTTTGATTTACTACTTTTACAGGTTTATTTAGCTTCACGATAAATTCGTTGAACATTGGTCCATCAAACACCACTTCAAATCCATTCTGTTTGAATACCTGTTTCGCATAATAAGCTTTCTGTATATTTGCAGCAGCCATCTCTTTGACACCTTTTTTCCCAAGAGCTGTCATCGCAACAGAAGCTGCGAGAGCGTTTAAGGCTTGGTTTGAACAAATGTTAGACGTTGCTTTATCTCGACGGATATGCTGTTCCCTCGCTTGAAGCGTCAATACAAATCCACGACGCCCTTCATCATCAGTGGATTGTCCGACAAGACGCCCAGGTGTTTTTCGCATTAACTTCTTGGTCACAGCGAAATATCCACAGTGTGGTCCTCCAAAAGCCGTAGGAATTCCGAATGGCTGCGCATCACCAACAACAATATCTGCTCCGAACTTGCCTGGTGGAGTTAAAGCACCCAAAGCCAATGGATTACTAGAAACCACAAATAAGGATTTATGTTCATGTGCCAACTTTTCGATTTCAGCTAGTGGTTCAATTTGACCAAAGAAGTTTGGATATTGAACAATTACAGCGGCAACATCATCTCCTGACAATTCTGTTAGAGCCTCTATATCTGTTACTCCGTCCTTATAAGGAACCTCAACAACTTCAATATATTGGCCTTTCGCATAAGTCTTGAGAACGGCCTTTGATTCAGGATGAACGGCCGCAGAAATGAGCACTTTCTTTCGCTTTGTCTGTCCAGCGCTAAGCATTGCAGCTTCCGCAAGAGCTGTTCCCCCGTCATACATGGAGGAGTTTGCAACTTCCATTCCCGTTAATTCACAAATCATTGTTTGGAATTCGAAAATCGCTTGCAATTCACCTTGAGAAATTTCAGGTTGATATGGAGTATAGGCTGTGTAAAACTCAGACCTAGAAATCACATGGTCTACAATGACCGGCATATAGTGATCATAAACACCTGCACCTAAAAAAGAAGAATGAGATTTTAAATCAGCATTTTTTCCAGCTAATCGAGTCAGTTCCTTCATTAAGGCTGGTTCTGATTTTGCTGGTTTAATGTTATAGTCTCCTTTAAAACGTACATCTTCTGGAATATCACTGAATAACTCATCAACCGTTTCTATGCCTATTGTTTCAAGCATAGATTGCTTATCACTTTCAGTAAGCGGTAGATAGCGATGCTTCATGTTCGTTTCTCCTCCCGTGGTTTATTTTTTCTCACGTTTATAAAATGGTGTTTTCACTACAACGGCCTTTAGCCTTTTACCTCGGATTTCCACTTCTAACTCAGTACCAATTGAAGTGTAATCTTTTTCTAATAAAACTAAACCTATATTTTTCTTTAGCGAAGGAGATTGTGTACCTGTAGTCACTTCGCCAACCTTGTTTCCATCTTTAAGCACAGTATATCCATGACGAGGGATTCCTCGTTCTAACATTTCAATGCCAACGAGTTTTCTTGGCAAATCGTCTTTTTGAAGCTTTAAGGCCGTTTTACCAATAAAGTCTTCTTCTTTATTCAATTTAACAGCAAACCCTATACCAGCCTCTAATGGAGATATCTCCGGAGAAAGTTCTTGCCCGTACAATGCAAGATTCGCTTCAAAGCGAAGCGTGTCTCTTGCACCTAGTCCACAAGGAAGAATTCCTTCATCTTGTCCAGCTTCGATGATCTCTCTCCACAAACTTGGCGCATCCTCAGGATTACAATAAATCTCAAAACCATCTTCTCCTGTGTAACCCGTTCTTGAAAGGAGAGCGACTTTTCCATTCAATGATACTTCTTTATTAAATTGAAAGAAGCCGATCTCGCCAAGATCATAATCGCCAGCAAGTTTCTGGAGAATCTGTTGCGCAGCAGGTCCTTGAATAGCTAGCTGAGAAATAGTTTCAGAAATGTTTTTCAGCTGGATATCACCAGCTAGATGACTTTCTATCCAGTCAAAATCCTTTTCGATATTCGCAGCATTTACAACAAGTAGATAATGATTCTCCGCTAGTTTATAAATAATCAGATCATCAACTGTACCACCATTTTCATAACACATCGCAGTATATTGACAACCATTTATCTTTAATTTGGAAACATCATTTGTCATCATTTTTTGGAGAAAGGCTAAACTATCTGCACCTTTTAGTTCAAATTCTCCCATATGAGAAACATCAAAGAGACCCGCCCTTGTTCTAACAGCTTCATGTTCTTCCTTAATTCCTCCTGAAAACTGAACAGGCAATTCCCAACCACCGAAATCAATTGTTTTTCCACCAAATTCTTTATAAACCTCAAATAGCGGAGTTCGTTTTAATTCCCCCATCAGACTACCCCCTCCATTTTGTTTAGACTGAATCAATTTTAGTGTTTCTAAGCTCACAAGCATCAAAAAAGGACAGAGCACCCCCTTGTTCTTAAGAAGGTCTCTGTCCTTTCACCTGAAAGTTTACCTTTTAGAAGGCTTTCCCCTTTGGTGGCTCCTTATAGTAGGAGCACTCTCCAGAGCTGCGTCAAGCAAGTGTTCTTTTGCCTGAGAGATTCACACATTCATGCTTGCTCCTTCGGCGCTACAATTGTAGTCTCTCCCCTTGCCATCATCCGCAATTATAAATTCCCCTCTATGAGGGTATGCTATAAAATAAACACCAAATCTTCAGCTATTTCATTTTCATATTGTAGTAAATTTCAAAACATTAAATCTAATCCCATCCTACCATTTTTAAGCTAGTTTCGGCAATATAATTCTCTATTAAAAAGGAGTGGGCATTTTGACGGTTCAAATAACCTTTGATTCCTCATGGCAAGATGAACTTTTAAACAGAATGGATAATGATGGCCCATGGGGGAGCTGGGAATTGTATAAGCTTGCTATTGAAGTAGAAAAACAAACCATCATTCCTGAATTTGAAGGCTTACAAGCACCAAAGCACCTTTCACAACTAACTCCTTTACCTCATCAGCTTGAAGTTGCGAAACAAGTAGTCGAAAACATGAATGGAAAAGCCATTCTTGCTGATGAAGTGGGATTGGGAAAAACAATTGAAGCAGGACTTATATTAAAAGAATATATGATTAGAGGTTTGGTGAAGAAGGCCTTAATCCTTGTACCTGCCTCCCTTGTTTCACAATGGGTAATGGAGCTTAATTCAAAATTCTTTATTCCAGCGGTGGCTCAAAGGAAAAGCTATGTATGGGAAAGTTGCGACGTTGTCGTTTCGTCAATTGATACCGCTAAACGGAATCCACATCGCGATATTATTTACGAACAAAATTATGACATGGTCATCATTGATGAAGCCCACAAACTGAAGAACAGTAAAACGAAAAACTATGAGTTTGTCCAAAATTTAAAAAAGAAATTTTGTTTGCTGTTAACCGCCACTCCTATCCAAAATCGAGTGTCAGAAATTTTCAACCTGGTCAGTTTATTAAAGCCTGGTCATCTTGGAAGTGAATCCGCCTTCTATGGTAAATATAAAAAGGATGCACGATCAATTGATGATGATGAGCACTTAAGAGAACTTGTAAATAAGGTTATGATCCGAAACAGACGTGAAGATACAGGGATCGAATGGACAAAACGTCATGTAGAGACAATCCCAATTGAGTTTACTAAAGAAGAACAAGATCTATACAACAGTATCCGAACGCTAACAGAAGATACACATTTACCATCTGCAAGCTCTTTTTCAATAATGACGTTACAACGTGAAGCGTGTAGCAGCCGGGAAGCTGTTTACTACACTCTAAAGAATATGATTAAACGCCAGGAAACTCCTTCAGCAATTTTCGAAGGAAAAATCGCATCGATTATCAAGAAAGTGGAAGCCGTCACAACAAATTCGAAAGCTGCAAAAACACTAGAGTTAATACAAGAAATTGGTGACAAAGTCATTATATTTACAGAATACCGAGCAACCCAATTGTATCTTCAATGGTTTCTTCAACAACATGGCATTAGCTCTGTCCCATTCCGGGGTGGTTTCAAGCGTGGAAAAAAAGATTGGATGAGAGAGTTATTTGAAAAAAGAGCACAGGTGTTAATTGCCACAGAAGCTGGAGGAGAAGGAATCAATCTGCAATTCTGTCATCATATTATAAATTTTGATTTACCATGGAACCCAATGAGACTTGAACAAAGAATTGGGAGAATTCACCGTCTTGGTCAAGAAAAGGATGTAAAAATTTATAATTTTGCCATCAAAAACACTGTGGAAGATCATATCCTTAAACTCCTGTATGAAAAAATCAACTTATTTGAAAAAGTCATTGGCGACTTGGACGATATCCTAACAAGACTTGATGTTGGGAAAGTCGAAGACCATTTAGTTGACATTTTCAGTCAGTCTTCTTCTGAAGGTGAAATAAAAATTAAAATGGACAACCTTACATCAATGATCCAATTTGCAGAAGAAATGAGAGAAGGGGATGGACATGCAGCAACAGGAAATACATGATTTTCTCCTTAGATACTTTGAAGCTAACCATTGCGAATTTGTAAAGTCAGAACCAAGCTATATGACAGTCCAACTAACGGAAGAAATGGATAAGGAGTTAATGAATCGTCCTTTTTACTGGCATTATTTAGAGAAAACAGGTGGCATTCCCCAACCGATGCAACTAACTCTTGTAACGGACGCGCCAAAAACTCCTGAAGATGTGAAAGGCGAGAACATACACTTTGGCTCTCCTCGGCTCCATCAAATTTTCACATCAACAAAGAAGCTTGCAGGTTATATCCGATTATACGAAAACAAACAAGGGTCTCCAGGTAGGCAGACCCCTTTGCTTCCTTGGCTTTGTTTAAATGTCAAAATTTCATATCAGTGTGATCGTAAACGGGATATATATCAATCGATTGGCTTGCAGATGATCAATGGACGGATGGTTCCTGACTTTCATGACCAAATTCTATCATTATCATTAACGCCAAAAATACCAGATTATGCGTTCACCCTCTCCCCTTTAATAAAACCTAAAAGTGGAGTAATGAGGATTGAAAATTTATTAAAAACACAAATTAATGAAGAAGACCATACCTGGGCTGAAGAAGCTAGACAGCGCTGGAAGAAGGACAAAGACTTGTTAGATCATTTTTACAAAGAAATCGACGATACAGACAGTTACGAAATTGAAAAGCAAGCCTTAAAGCTACAATATGAACCAAAAATCAATATATCCGTCATTAACGGAGGCCTCTTCTACCTAACAGACCAAGCAATATAAAAAGAAAAGCGGAAGCAACCTGCCCAGCGGCGTATGGCCTGGAGCGCTTCGACTGGTCAACAACGATTTTAATTTTTAAACAACCATAAAAAACCCGGCTTTTGTGGAAAAAGCCGGGTTTTTAGATGAGTTTTAATGTTTACGGCGCTTGATTAATAGCAAAAATGCATATGGTAATATTCCAAACCACCGAAAAAGAAATGGAGATTTCTCCAATTTCCGCTCTACTTTTAATTTAACTCTTTCTTCTTTCGGCTGATCCGCATACTTTACAACTGTCTCTGTTAAATATTTTACATAATCATTTGTTTTCATACCCAATGCACCTACCTTATTCCTTAACAGTTTAACCAAAAACCCCTTAATTAAACTGAGTGCATAAGCTACTAATTAATTCTTTTCATACCACTTCACAATTTTTTGTTTTTCCTTATCATAATGAGCAATCGCAGTCCACTGTTCATTTGTATCTAGTGTTAATGATAACGTAACCTCCATTAATACTTGGGAAAGGTCCCGTCGGACAAAATTCACTTTCCCACTTGAAAAAGCAATCTGCCCCGATTGAGGAAAATCTCCCTTATTGTATAGGTCCTCGATCTCTATAATCGCAACTTGTAAATAATACTCCCCCAATAGGATCGTCTCAGTTTCTTGATAAAACCTTTTCTCCATTAAATATTGCTCCATCATTATGAGTAACAAAAAACTAAACAACGCTAAAACACCTAGCGATAATGGATAAGTGTATCCTTTTTCATTATACATCCTTTACTCCATCTGAACGTAGGACCAAACGGTTCCAGAATAAGTTGTATTATGAACATCCTGGATATGAATTTGAAACCCTTTAGCTACCTTCTCAAAATTTACCGTTTTAACATTTTGAAGCAGAATCTCATGCCCTGCGAAGTTTACTCTTCTTCTCAGGTTGGAGCCGTATTTTTCGTATAAAATAGTATCATTATTCAGTTGTAGAAGAACCTTGTCTCTCTCAACTGTAATAATACTAGCAGAGCGCACTTCTTTTTTTACTTGACTATGAAATACTTCCCATTCTAACCTTTGAATACTTTGATCGATGCTATTAAAATTTAATAAAAGCTTCATGGCGGGAGGGAAAAAAGACATTAGCATGCAAAACACCATAAAGGAAATGAGCATTTCTGCCAATGTAAAACCCTTTTCATTTTGCAAGCACGCATTTTGTTTTGACTTCGCGAAAATTACCATCAAAATCCACGCACACCTCTGTTTCCATTCCATCTATAGTCTCAACATTATGAAAACGATAAATCACACCGTTTAACTCCGTGACCTCAGCTTCAACATAATTATGCCCTTGTACCTTCATCAATTTTAAGCGATCATACAATAGATGAAGAGCCTCTGTTTCTCTACGCAAATCAACCGATTGACCAATTAAATGAATTGTTATTGGCAGAACTACACTTGCCATAACAAGCCATGCAGATAGGGAAAGAAGGAGTTCAGCTAGAAAAAAGCCCTCATGCCTCGATAACATAAAACCTCCCCTTTCCTAGTAATAACATCATTCTGTATCGTTTTGGTCCAACTTCAATAACAAATGAACCAAAGCGATTAATGTTTCCGTCAGGCATATATTGAAAATAGAGTTGCCTTAAAGTATCAGGCTGAATTCGAATAGTTGCGGGATAAGTTCTTTCAATTAATGCCGGACTGGTTGGTTTTGTCCTTATATAGTAATAATTAGACTCATGAGCAATATGTACGCTCACTTCAACTTGATGGGAGATTGCATATTGCTGAGCATATAAAAGGTCCGATTGTAATTGAGCAAGGAACGACTGACTTTCGAGAAGTTGTTGTGAAGGCTTAAAGATCAGGACTGGAGAAAATGAAATAACAAGAAATGCCGAAAGCACAATTAAAGTTTCGATTAGAGTAAAGCCATTGTTGTTGTTCATCATTCAAATCAGTCAACGACTGCTACTTTCCCCGCAGAAATGGAAATTACTTTTCCATCAGGACAAGTGGTTTCCCCTTCATTTAAGTAGCCACCTGATACCAACTCAGTTATGGAGGTTGGTAACTTTTTATGGTCAATATTATAAGCTTGTACCTGGCCCTCTACCATTTTTACATAAGCTTCACAACCCTTTTTATTGATTGTTGCATTATGCTTCGTTATGTTAGGCACGGTTATCATTAACAACACCGAAATAACAAGTAACACAATCATCATTTCAATTAGAGTGAACCCATGTTCATTTTTCATTATTCATCATCCTTTGGATTTTATTTAGATACCTTGAATCAGCTGGAACATCGGGAGCATGATGGCTAAATAAAGAGAAACAATCAAAATACCGATTACACTAAACAGCAATGGCTGAACAATTTTCATCCCTCTCTCCATCTTCACTTCCAGCTGACTGAGACAATAATGACTATAAATCGATAATTCTAAATCAACCTTCCCGTTTTCTTGTCCATGTCTTACAATGCGAGCGAGCTCTTCCTCAAAAAAAGAATACATTCTGATTGCGCAATCCAACTCCACTCCTGTTGCAAGTTGTTCCTTTAACCCTTTACCGATTTCTAGTGAGAACCGTTCATGATTGTTGTTTTCGAACACCTGCAATGCCTCCATCACAGACATTCCACTAGTTAGTAAATAACTCAATTGTGAAGAAAAGAAATGAGAATAAAACAAGCGCAATAGCTTTCCTAGTAAAGGGGTACGTACAAGCCTTGCTCTTTGAACAAGAATGGGAAACTTTTTAAAAACAAAATGAAAATAAATCATCCCAATTGCAACAAGAAGCAAGGAGAAATAAAAAAGAAGAGGGATAGAAGAGCCAACAACGGTAAGGATTTCACTAAAGATTGTAGCTTCAACATTCATATTTTGATATAGAGTTGAAAATCGGGGAAGCAGGCTCTCCTGAACAAAATAAAACAAGAGACTAGTTAAAATAAAAAGAAACAGAGGATATGACAAAAGATTTCTTAACTTACGATAATCAGCATCTCTTTTTGAAATAAGCCTACTTGCCTCGATAAAAGCATTAGCTAGTCCACCATGTTGCTCAGCAAAATAGACATAACTAATGAGTTCTTTATTGAATTTTAATTCCGCTAGTACCTGATAGAATGGATACCCTTCTTTTAGATTTCCCAGACATCGTCTAATTTCCACTTGACGTCTAGACTCAAGATAAAAAGATAAAGAATCAATTGCCTCGGCAATTGGATAGCCTCTGGATAATAGTTCGCCTACTCTTCGTAAAAATTGGGCTTGCTCCTGCACAGACCATTTAGTAACTCTGCTCATCTAAAACCCACCTCTGATATTCTTCCTCCTTAATAAAACCAAGTGCTATTCCCTTTAATATCGCATCCTTTAACGTCTTATGCGGAGCATCTTCCACGATTCCTTTGGCTTGATTTAAAGCAGCTGTCAAAGAACGGCCGCTAAGGATTTCAAAGACACTCCCTCTTTTGCCACTTCCTAATGAATAACAGTATGGCGGACACTCTTCTTTACAATATGGACATGTAAGTTCGACAAGCCTTTGTGCAGTTACTGCAATCAAGGTTTGTTCAATTTCCAGCCAATTCACCCCAAATTCGAGAAGACGAGCAATAGCCCCTTTAGCATCTCTAGTATGCATAGTAGTTAACACAAGGTGGCCAGTGAGTGCAGCGCGTACAGCAATTTCAGCCGTTTCTTGATCGCGAATTTCTCCCACCATAATAATGTCAGGGTCATGACGAAGGATTGCTCTTAAACCAGAGGCATAAGATATCCCGGCCTTTTCATTAACTTGGATTTGGAGTATTTGGTCGCTATGCAATTCAATTGGGTCTTCTAGGGTAATAACATGTCGTTTGATTAAATTTGAAGCTTCAGAAAGAAGAGAATAGAGAGTCGTTGACTTCCCGCTACCTGTTGGACCGGTGAAAATCACTAATCCATGTGCATGCTTAATAAGGGATATTAGCTTTCTTGAGGTAGTTGGAAATAAACTTAATTGATAAAAGGGAATTTGCTGTTGTTGAGGAAGAAGACGAATGACCATGCTCTCGCTCTTAGCTGCTGGAAGGGTCGATATTCGAAGTCCAACTTCTGTACCTTCATAGCTATATGTGTATGCACCACTTTGCGGTCGGCGTTTATCGCCAATATCCATCGAGGAGATAAACTTAAAATGCGAAACTAAACGGTCACATACAGCTTTTTTCAAGGTGAATCTTTGCAGGAGTTGATTTCCGAGGCGAAATTTTATCACCATATCTTTCCCTAGTGGGACAATATGGATATCCGATGCTCTTTTTTCGATTGCATCTTTTATAATTTGATCTGCTAAAGCTTGAATTGGTTGAGCAATTATAAACACCACCTCTCTTTGATACCGATAAATTCTACTTTTTCCTCCTCCCTTCCTGCGCTCCTTTTTAAATATTTTTGACTAAATAGTGACAATTAAAAATCAAGTACCGTTCATCAATTTGCCATTTAGTTGTGAACATTTTCTAAACATATAGTGGAAACAGTGTTAACCTCATTTTACACTGTATTATAATAAAGAAAATTCAAGTTCTCTGAGGTGAGCATAGTGGAACAAACATTGAAAATAACAAGTGTTTTATCAGATCCCACACGCTATTATATTTATCAGTATATTACAAAACGACACAAAGACGTAACAGTCCAAGAAATCGCCGAAAATTTTGAGATACATCCTAACGTCGCAAGGCTTCACTTATCAAAACTCGAGGATGTGAACATGCTCGTTTCAGAAACGAAAAAAACCGGTAAAGGTGGTCGTCCAAGTCGACTATACCGATTATCAGAAGATGTGATTCAACTAAACTTCCCTTACCGTGATTATCAACTGCTCTCAAAAATCGCGATGATTACCATGATGTCTCTTGGAACTGAAGGAAAAAAGGCGCTGTATATGACAGGAAAACGTCTCGGTGCTGAACTTATTGATCAAGAACTTGCCAGTCAACACCAACAAACGAAAGACCTCTCTTTTGAGCAAAAATTAAATATCGTTAAAGGTGCGGCTACTTTAGCTGGTTTTTATCCAGAATTTGAGGCAAACGAAGAACAAACAAAAATTTATTTTCAAATTTTTAACTGCCCATTTAAAGAAGTTGCTGAGGAACATCCTGAAACAGTGTGCAATATGCATGTAGAGTTCCTTCGGGGAATGTTTGAATCATTATTTGGGGATATTGAATTAATCGAGAAAGAGAACCTAATTGCGGGCTGTGAATCCTGTACCTATCAAGCATTGGTCACGCATTAACAAAGTTTATTTACTTTTCCCTCCTCTTTCCATTATAATTGGTATGTGTTGGACTGTAAGGTAAAAGGAGGGATGGCTATGGATCGGATGTACAGAGTGCTAGGATTCTGGACAGGTATTTTCGCAGTCATGTTTTTTGTAGGGGATATGTATACAGCGTCCTTGCTTTTCTTTGGGCAAACAGGGTTCTTCCTGCTTCTAAGTTATTTAAAACTTTCCGAACGAACGTATCTTTATATCTTCGGAGCATACTTAACGATTTTCTTCGCAGGATTTACTTACTACACCACTTTCTTGATGGTGCCAGGAGCAGGACATTAAGACCCAACAAAAGCGATGGAGCTTATCCATCGCTTTTTCATTTTCTAAAATAACTCCGATTCAGCAAACTTTAACCCTTTCCCCTGAAACAAAATTTGAAATGAACTACTGATTCCACCAGGTAAAATCAAACTTTTAATTGCCCGATTATGCTTACTTTTTTCTGAAAAGGGATTAGGGTCAAAACTTTCCGCTAATTCATCCAGAATGCCTAGCTTTAACAAAAACTCATCTTGTCGATATTTATTTATTATTTCAAACCCACTCTCTTCTCCTTCACGAATAAAAAGGCTCCATGGAACATGACTTGTAATATCCATTAATCCAGGGTTTTGTAGCACATCTGAATACATTTGATGTTGATAATAACCTCTTAAACTCCCATCTCTTCTTTCTGGCTGTTGCCACTCCTCATCGGTATACCCATAATCAACCGTCATCACAAGACCTGTAGTAACCGCTTGGCTAAGACGTTGCACCATTTCTCCCATTACGAGTGGAATTTCAATACGATATCCGTTCTTTAGCTTTAAGCTATGTCTTTGGATGTAAGCTAAAATGTTCGAATTTTCAAGTGGTGTTAGCACCTCCACTAGCTTGTCTTCCTTATTAGTAATCATCACCTCGAAGAGAATACCATCTTCGTTCTTAATGACATGCACGGGAAGTGCATCAAATAGTTCATTTGAAAAAACGAGCCCTTCAAAGTGATCGAGCTCTTCGACATTCTTAAGTTGTGATACCTCTTCTCTAAATTCTTGTAAACATTCTCTTTGCAGTTTTTGATGAAAAGGACTTGAGTCAATAATTATATACTCTATCGGTTCATTCGCATACTGCCTCCACGCTTCAATGAAAGCTTTCGCAAATCTACCATTTCCTCCACCAATCTCACAAAAACGAGCAGGCAAGTGAAGTTTTTGATAATGGCTCGCATACCATTTCGCAATGATTTTACCAAAAATCGAAGAAATATTGCTCGTGGTGATAAAATCTCCCGAACGCCCAATCTTTAATTCGTCTTTCATATAATAGCCTTGTTGAGGATGATAAAGGGCATATTCGATAAAGTCTGCATAAGAAATCAATCTATTGGGACTTTTGTCAATGAACTCTTTTAGAATCGCAATCATAAAAAATAACTCCCTGTTCATTTTCCACTATTGACGTAGTGTTTTGTGTATTGTATCCTAAATTTAGTTACAAAAGCTTATCCTTCCCTATTTAAACAGTTAATCCCTAAAAAAACCCTTCCGCCTGAAGGGTTTTTTTATTTGCCTTTTATCCCCCATTTTTTCACGAAAAGTATTTCCGCTATTAAGGAGAAGTAACTAAAGTATCACGCTCGTTAAAATCCGTTTAAAAATGGGTTCGAATCCATTTCATGTCCAATTGTCGTTGCTGGACCATGACCTGGAAGGACAACAGTCTCTTCTGGTAAAACAAGAAGTTTATTATGTATGCTTCTTAATAATTCATCATGATTCCCTCCTGGTAGGTCTGTTCTACCAATACTAGCCTGGAATAATGCATCCCCCGAAACAACTAGAGCAACATCTTTAAAATAAAACGAAATACTGCCTGGAGAATGTCCTGGTGTCTCAAATACCTTGAACGTAAACCCCTCTATGTTCATTTCCATTTCATTCATGATAATGTGATCCGCTTCCCTAGCAGTAATTCCTTGCCCTGGTAAGAAGAATTGAGAACCATTTCGTTCCGGATCAGATAACCATTCTTTTTCTTTGTTATGGATATAAACCGGAATAGAGTATTGATCTCTTATTGCATCTACAGCTCCGATATGGTCAAAATGTGCGTGCGTTAATAAAATTGCTTTTGGCTGAAGTTTTTTTTGATTTATGTAATGAATAACTTTATTAGGCTCTTCACCAGGATCAACTATTAAACAACGGCCATCCGAATTAGAGAGAATATAACAGTTAGTCTGTAAAGGCCCTAACGGCATTGGGAACCAGTTCATATGAATACCTCCATTTGTGTTGATGTAATCCTATTTCTATTCTACACTATTACCAACATAGAGATAAACCTTGTCACAAAACAAATGGAAGGTGATGGTTCATGGAAAGAGCCTATGGTGTAGAAGCGAAACCTTTAATATCTGAAATTGAAGAATTTGAATACCTTCTTAGCCACAATTTATCATTAATTGAAAGTGTTGACTCCGTTTATATTTACCAAACCAAAGAAGACGCAGAAATAGCACAATCTATACTCGAAGAAGCGGATGCATTAGAATCAATCCACTCGCTTGTTCTTATCCATAATGGTCAAGTAGTTCATGCTTCTTTTGACTATGGTTTTGCAGGTGTAAAATGGGTATACTTATATGAAGAATTAATTGCCGCATTCACTCTGTTTGGCGATGATTTGGAAGCAATCGAAATGGCTAAGATTCAGATTGAAGAACATCTCGTTCTACAAACGGCGCTAGATTTTGTTGAAATTTTCTTTGTTGATCGACAATTCACAGGCTTAATGGAGCGAATCGCTTCTGCTTATAATTGCAAGGTGTCCTTTTTAGACCTCGACAAATGGCAGAAAAAACTATAAAATAGTATCGAATATAAGCTATTATCTACATAAGGGTTAATCCTTACCATCATTAACGAAGCTTACTATTATGTAAAAGGGGGATTTTGAATGGGACTGGTCATTATTTTTGCATTAGTAACAATTCTTGCAGCTTACGGCACTTTCTCTGCATTAAAAAACAAAAACGTACTAGGAATTGTTTTTGGCGGGGGTAGTCTGCTTGTTTTTGGTTGGTTTACAATTATGACGGTTATTTATAGCGGTTACCCAATTGCACACTAAAGTTATGTAAATAATTACGAACCTAAAAAGGACTGCCTATAGGCAGTCCTTTTGTATTTTATCTTATTCAAGTAAACTCTTGACCCTCGCTACTTTATCTTCCATTTCCCTTGAAACATCTCGGCGATCATCGATACGGATATTGGTTGCTACTCGAAAAATCCCCTTAGCAAACGGCGCTTCGTGCATTGCTTGAATGACCTCAAATAAAACCGGAAGCTCTCCTTCAATAATCGTATTCATCGGCGTAAGCTGAAACCGAATCTTTCCTTGTTGCTCATATTGCATAAGCAGTTTCTGAATATCTGCCACATACGAACTCACACTTGGCGTTTTTGTTCCTATCGGAATAACAGTAACATCTACGATAGCCATAATCAATCTCCTTTGTTTAGTAATCAAGCAAATTTATTATTTCCCGTTCTTTTAAATCAATGATTTTCTCTAATTGGTAGCCGTAAAGGCACATAGCACCATTCGGCGAACATTCTAATGGTTCATTTTCTACTTGCTCCATTAGGATTGTCTCATTTCCATCCTCAAAAGAACGTTCTGTAAGAGTGAACCCTTCATTATAAACATCAGCCTCCCCACTTTTATAAGGCCGAAGGTATAAGAGAGAAGACAAACTTTCTAGAACGTCGTAATAAGGGACTAGCCATCCAGAGAAAACCGATAATTGCGGAGCATGAAAAGAGCTTATTTCATTATAGTTTTGATCCATTACAACATAGTTAGCTTGCTTGTCATTATCTTGGTCCGCACTTACAACCAAAACGCTTTGATCAATAAAGTCAAGATAATGTCCGGCTGCTAAGACGACTTCTTCCTTGCCAGTAATTATATTCTTTTTAACAAGGGGAGCGGTCAAGCTGATATTTTCTTCCTCCCAATCCAAATAGAGAATCTCATTATCTTTAGGCCATTCTAAAAACGGTTGTGGCAAATCGATTTCACTGATCTCTTTGATCTCAGTATCCAAAATAAATGTACGATAACTCCAATCTTCGTAGAAAGCTGTAACAAGAAGTTTCTGCTCGCTTTCACCATTCCATGAAAAAGATAATTCAATTGATTCTATGTCCGTTTCATATAAAAGCTTGCCATCAGTCTCAATCACTGTCAATTTTCCTGTATAACTAGAAGGGGCAGTATGAATGAGGATTTTTTTCCTTTGAGGACTTATATCAGCAGTTACAATTGGAAATTCAGTCTGATAAACCAATGAACTCTTACCAGTTGATAAATCATAAGCATATAAGTAAGATTCTTGACCCAAATTTGTTATGTACAAAATACTTTGATTTGAGAGCCACCCAACAATTTCAGAGAAAGTACCTTCTAAAGTTTGAATTGGAATAACCTCTTTCCCCAAAAAAGCGGGACCTGGATTAACCTTTGAAAAAGGAAGATGACTAGACTCTACATGAGGGTGCGTTATTTTTTCTTTTTCACATCCTACTAAAATACCTATCATTAAGAACAAACATAGAAAATATATAGAGCGTCTAGTTTCCTTTATGTTGAGGCGATTTAAATGCTCAATCAAACAGTCCCCCTCCCTTTTTCCCATTACTTATATATAACGTATACAAGTTAATAATGTTTCAAGTTTCCAAAAAAATATTTTGCTAAGATATATCTTCTTTTATTAACAGTGAAATTATCTCACGGATTACAAAAACAATATTTGTATCATCACAAAAAAAGTGTCCAATAAGGACACTCTAATAGTCGAATCATTCGGCTATTCTATTTTTCACTAACCAAGCAGATCCAATCACACCAGCATCATTTCCTAATATTGCGATTGAGATTTCTGTTGATTTGGCCACTCGCGGGAAAGAGAATCGCTGGAAGTTCTCCGTTACAGCATCAAGTAAAATTGAACCTGCTCTAGATACACCACCACCTAGAACGATTTTTTCAGGATTTAAAGTGTTCGCGATGTTAGCCAGCGCCATCCCTAGATGGAAAGCGACCTTATCAACAACAGTACTCGCAAGCTGGTCACCATCTCTTGCAGCATCAAAGATATCTTTTGCTGAAACTTTCCCTTCTTCATTAAAAATCGAGCGCAAGCGTCCATTTAATTTTGACTGTTTTAATTCTTCCATTGCCATTCTGACAATGCCCGTAGCTGATGCAATGGTTTCAAGGCAACCAGTTTTCCCACAATTACATGGCGCACCTCCATCGGCAATAGAAGTGATATGGCCAATTTCACCAGCCGCACCGCTCTTTCCATGGACGATATCTCCATTCGTGATAACTCCTCCACCTACGCCTGTACCAAGTGTCACGCAAACAATGTCGCCAGCACCATTTCCGGCCCCTGTCCACATTTCACCCAAGGCAGCACAATTGGCATCATTATCGACAACAACTGGTAATGTAGTTTCACTTTCAAGTAGGGATTTTAAAGGATATTCTTCTTTCCACCCAAGATTAACGGCTTCGTAAATATTTCCGTTATCCAAGTTCACTGGGCCAGGTGCACCAATTCCAATTCCAAGAACCTGACTCTTTGTCTTACCTACCTCAGATAATTTTTCATCGATGGAATTGGCGATATCCGTGGTAATGTTTTTTCCTTCATTGGAAACATCCGTCGGTATTTCCCATTTATGCAAAATCTCTCCATAAAAATTGATAAACGCCATTTTTATCGTCGTTCCGCCTAAATCCACACCAATTAACCATTTTTCCGTCATTTTGCCCACCTAGTTCCTTGTTTGTCGTTTTTCTCTTTCCAATCGAATCTCATGTCGTAATAACATTATGGCCGACTGAAAATCAGCTGTTTCAATTAATTGTGAGTTGTACAATTCTTTTAGTTCCGCTTCCATAAGTTCCAAGTCTGCAATTCGGTCTCCAATATAAATAAAAGTACCAAATCTTTTTAAAAGTTGCTGGATATCGTAGATTGTCTTCACGTTCATTCCTCTCATCTTGTGAACAATTTTACATTTAATAAGTATAATCGATACCAGCCTTCTTCTCAAGTAAGGAAACTAGAGTGATGGGTTTTTAACGGTCAGGGTCTTTAGGGTGTAAAACTTTTGGTCTCCCCTTCTTCAAAGGGATTGGTGCGCGAATAATAACATCTCGGAAGGATTTCCAATTAAATGGCATAAAAGGCCATAAATATGGAATGCCGAAAGAATTCATTCGGACTAAATAAATGATAAATAATAAAACTCCTACAACAAACCCACCCACTCCAAAGGCTGCTGTAGTAATTAACAAAAACATCCTTGCAAGTCTATTCGCTAGACTCATTTCATAACTTGGGGTCGCAAATGTACCAATTGCAGCGACCGAGAAATATAAAATCACTTCGTTAGTGAGTAAACCCACCTCTACAGCCACTTGACCAATCATTAATGCGGCAACAAGACCTAGCGCAGTAGCAAGGGCGGTCGGTGTATGGATAGCAGCCATCCTTAAACCATCTAAACCTATCTCTATAATCATAAATTGCACAAACATTGGAATTTTCCCAGGATCATTTATCCCAATATATGAAAATTGCTCAGGCAATAAATTGGGGTTTGAAGCGAGTAAGTACCATAAAGGCAATAGGAAAACAGATGCCCATACAAGCATATAACGGACCATCCGTAAGTAAGCACCTACAAATGGTTTATTTCGATACTCTTCAACATGTTGCATATGATGCCAATAAGTTGTTGGCGTAATCATTACACTGGGTGAGCCATCGGTAATAATGCAAACATGTCCCTCATAAAGGTGAACCGCTGCTGTATCAGGTCTCTCTGTATATCGAACGGTTGGAAAAGGATTCCAATGACGACCAGAAATATACTCTTCAATTGTTTTCTCTGCCATTGGTAATCCATCTGTATCAATTTTTCCAATCGAATCTTTAACCTGCTGAACCATTTCGGGATCGGCAATATCTTCAATATAACAAACCACGATATCTGTTTTGGAGCGTCGACCTACCTGCATATATTCCATCCGTAATGTTCGGTCACGTACTCTTCTTCTTGTTAAAGCTGTATTAAACACAATGGTTTCCACATATCCGTCGCGCGCGCCTCTGACAACTCTTTCCGTATCCGGTTCTTCAGGACCTCTGACAGGATATGTTCGAGCATCAATGATAATAGCTTTAGTCAGACCATCAACAAGGAGAACGGTAGGTCCCGCTAATACTTTATCTGTAATCGCATCTAAATCGTCAGAAGTTTCAAGCTCAATATACGGAATATACCTATGTAAAAGCTTATATAAAGTATCATTATCTAAATCTCCAGGCTCTAACTTGGCCAAGAACTTCATTAATAAGTGCATAATATCGTCTTTTGCAAAGCCATCCACCATAAATAAGGACATATCCGTATCCGCATAATTAACATCGAGTTGAATCATATCAAAGCTTTTATCTACCCCTAGTGATTCTTTTAAAAACTCGACATTTTTTTTGATATCCGCGTGAACAGGATGTTTATTTTTTTGTTCCATAATCCACCTCGAGTCTCATTTATCTAGCATTAACTAAATTTTTCCATGCTCCTTTCCCATCATAGCCACACAGAAATAAAAACATACTTCTCGAACTGGACTAGATGGAAGCTTGACAGAAATGAGTATCGCTAATAAAAAACCAAAAAAACAGGAACTAAGAGTGTCTAGATATGACAGTCTTTGCTCCTGTTTTCCCTAATTTCCCTGATTCACTTGAATAAAAGCATCAATATTTTCAACAAGTTCCTGGTAATCATCACGTTTCGGTTCTATCTTAACTGCATTCTCAGCGTAGGTTTTCGCGTTCTCCAACGAATTTTCCTCTAGATAGACTAAAGCTAAATTATAATGAGCTTCATGAAAATTAGGATCTAACTCAATGACTCGATGAAGTTGATCCTTCGCATCATCAAGATTATTTCGTTTAATCTCTGTGAATGATAGGAGAAATAAGATTTCAGTTGAATCCTCTTCTACCTCATGAAACTCACTTAAAACTTTATGAGCTTTATCGTACTCTTCCCCTTGAATATAGTCTTGAGCCAAGATTATGATAGATTGTTTATCAACCACGGAAGCAGAGCCGCTAAATCCATATTGAAGCATAGCCATTACAATTACAGCGGTCCCAACAAAATAAAGAATTTGTGTACCATACTTTCTTTTTTTAGGAAAGCGTAGGATTCCAGCTGCGGCAAAGCCCCCGATTAATCCCCCAATATGGCCAGCATTATCAATCCCTGGCACTGTAAAGCCAAACATCAAGTTTATCGCGAGGACAATTAATATATTTACTCCCAAAGTACGAAAAAATAATCTAGGAAAAACGACACCAAAATAAAGCAACGCACCAAAACAACCAAATATTGCTCCACTCGCACCAGCGGAAAGATTCGTACTAAAAATAAAGCTACCTAAAACACCGGCAAAACCAGCAAATATATAAATGAACAAAAATCGAATATTCCCATAGATTCGTTCAACCAAAGGACCTAAATAATACAGAGCCATTGAATTCATTAATAAATGTAAAAAACCTATATGTAAAAACATCGGCGTCAAAAACCGCCACCATTCACCTTCGATGATCAACGGATTAAATTTCGCCCCAAACTGAATTAATGTTGAAGTTTGTGTACTTCCACCTTGTAATTCCATTAAGGCAAAAATGATGACCTGGACGATAATAAAAAAATATGTGAGTAGAGGTTTCCCAGATTCAAAAACAGATTCTTCAGCCTTTGCACGCGTTGCAGCAATAGAAATTGCCTCATGCCTCAACCTATGTATTTCAATCTCAATATCGTTATTAAGGTTTTCATCAAAGACTAGCTCTTTGCCGAACACAGAACGTAAGTGATTTAAAGAAATGTGCCGCTTCGCTTCATCCACTATAAAGCTTGTCACTTTAATTTTACGCTTTCCTGCGGGGATATAAGGATTTGTTAATAAGTGTTCATAATCATCCACGGGAGGGAGTGGGACAAAATATATATTCGTAATGTTCAGTTGCCCTCTTACCAACCGTTTTCTTAATCTCTCACCATTTAATGCAACCATTTCAATATCAGTTTTAAGCCTATTGCTCCAATCCAGATCGGTATGTAAAAGCCGTATAATCGGGGATTCTTTATTTTCTGTTTTTTCCAACCAGACCTCTTGGTGATTCTTTGAGATTTGTAGGATTCGATAATGCTTTTTCACGATTAAGAAGTGGACTGCCTGCCAGAATAGCTTTTCGGTTTCTAAATTCAACTTTTCCCCTCCTTCTTCTTCTCAGTACGCTTCAATTAAATCTTATTATAAACTAAATAGGAAAGAACCGTTAAGCGAAACAAAGATAAAAGAAAAGGTTGTTTCGTAAAGATTGTTGTTAAAATCCTTAAGCCGATTTTAACGATATACTAGCGATTCTGTATGTTTAAAATTAGCAACAAAGTTTGAAAAAAACTCCAAAGAAAAAGACCCAAATAGGCCTTTTCCTTAAGTTAAACTCTTATATTAGGTTATTTTGCTACAGAAACTGTTCACTAACAATTTTAACTTTGTGATTCAACAATCGTTTATAACTGCATTATCTAAACTCAGTTGGTCCTGAAAAGACTGTTTGAAATATTTTCTGTCGTATCCCTGGGATTCCTAATAGAGAGCCAATTGCAAACCTCCTAATTAAAGCGTTCCCTAGGATGCTATTCATGACCTTATAACGGTTTTGATAGATAAAATATCCTGCAAAGCTTAAAAGAAAAATCGAGACCATTTTTTTCATTATTTTCATCCCTCCACAACTATTTTGTGGAAAGAATTAATATTTTATCCATTTCATGTTTTATTCTTGAAGGCTGTTTCCGGAAAAACGGTTATTAAAATTCTTAAGCAGATTTTAACGCAATAATAGCTGTTTCTTTGGATCAAACGGGGTTTGGAAGCTCATTTTTAAAAAATTAGCTTTTTTTTATCCCCTATTTCAATTAGTGGTCTTTTTCCTTCAGAAGCAACATGGTTGAGAAAGTGCCTTGAACAAAGATGACTCAATTATGAAGGAAAAACCGAATTTTTTATTTCCCTAAGAACCTCGGCAGAATGGCGGAACTTGCTCATTTCGTCATCCGATAATGTCAATTCCACAACTTCCCTAATTCCACTTCGATTCACAATTGCCGGTACACCAATGTACAAATCCTCTTGATTGTACTCTCCATCGATGTATGCGGATACAGTTAATATAGAGTTTTCATTCTGCAAGATTGCTTTTGTAAGTCGAACAAGCCCCATAGCAATCCCATAATAGGTTGCACCTTTGCGTTCAATTATATGATAAGCCGCATCACGGACATTTATAAAAATCTGATCCAAATCCGCTTGCATATATTCTTCTTGTTCATTAATAATCGTATTTACTGGTTTTCCGCCAATATCTGCATGGCTCCATACCGGTAATTCCGTATCACCATGTTCTCCAATAATATAAGCATGAACATTTCTAGTATCAATCTGAAAGTAATCACCTAATAAAAAACGCAAACGAGCGGTGTCTAGAATGGTTCCTGAACCAATCACCCGTTCTTTTGGCAATCCTGAATACTTCCAAACTGCATATGTAAGGATATCGACAGGGTTCGTTGCGACGATAAAGATGCCATCAAACCCACTTTCCATCACATCATGCACAATCCCCTTGAAAATTTTTGTATTCTTTTCTACTAAATCAAGTCTTGTTTCTCCCGGTTTTTGATTGGCACCTGCGCAAATGACGACAATATCAGCATGTTTACATTCATTATAGCCTCCAAACCAAATTTTCGTAGGCGCTGGAGCAAAAGGCATACCATGGTTTAAATCCATTGCATCCCCTTCTGATTTTTCTTTATTTAGGTCAATCATAACGAATTCCTCTGCCACACCTTGATTCAGCATGGCAAAAGCATAGCTCGATCCAACAAACCCTGTGCCAATTAAAACAACTCGATTCACGCGGTTTTTCATATATTTCCTCCTTTTAGTATTATCTTTTCCCCTTCATAAAAGTTTTCATGACTGGTGTCTAGAGCTAATAAAGAGCCGTTCCTAGTAAAACAGCCAGTAACCCAGAGAGTAAGTTTACTACATCATTGTTCATCCACGCTTTTCCTTTGGATAAGGTTGTCTCTTGATGGCAATGAAGTAATTTTTCTGTTCTACAGCCGCATCTAGCACATCGATACTCTGCCTGAAGAAAAGCACCCAATAAAGTATCAATTAACATGCCAATAAATCCAAAACCAACAATAAAGAAAAACATTTTAGTATTGGTTTCAAATAGAAGAAGTGAAAGTACAGCAATAAACAATGCACCCAATAAACCTGCCATTGTTCCAACAAAGGAAATTGCACCAGAAGTCCCCGAAGCTACTACTTTAAATCCCCTAACTGAGATTGGTTGTTTCTTACTTAATGAACCTAATTCAGAAGCCCAAGTATCCGAATTTGAACTAGCTAATGCAATCCCAAAAGCCATTAAATAAATAGAATCTGACGATAAAATGGAGCAAATACCAGCTAAAGCTGCTAAACCTCCATTCGCTAATACTTGCGCCCAGTCTCTAGTTGAACCTTTTTCATGTATATGTTGGAACTCTACCATGTTTATCTTTTTATATTTTGAAAAAAGGCTAGAACTTAGAAAAAAGGCCCCCATTAGCAACAGCCCCTTTATTCCAAAGCCAAGTGCTGTACAGAGACCCACAAGAAAAGCCATTGCAGCACCTGACCAGCTCAAAAACGAAGATTTGACAGCAAGCATAGTCGCTATCAGAACAAGGAATATTAAACCTAAACTAGCTTCCACATACGAACACTCCTTGTGAAGTGATAATTTTCCCAACTGGTAAATCATGTGCTTCAACTGGAATCTCTTCAACCAGTTGCTGTGGGAAAGCTAAGCTAACTGTTTCATTATTATAATGCTTGAGAAAACGATCATAATACCCCCCGCCAAACCCAAGTCTGTAACCACTTGAATTAAAAGCTAAACCTGGCACTATTAATAAATCAATCTGATTAGGATCCACTTTTTTCGTTTTATCTACAATAGGTTCATACAGGTTAAAATAAACCCTTTCAAGTTGACTAAACTTTTCAAGGATTCGAAATTCCATTTCTTTTGTTTTTGGTAAACATTTTGGAATCACTACTTGTTTTCCTTGTTCCCAAGCTTTGCGGATAATTTGAAATGTGTCAACTTCTGGTGGTCTTGAAACAGTAATTCCAATTGTTTTTGCTTGCTTCCAACCAAGATCATTAAATAGATTTAAAGCAATCTGGTAGGATAAATCTTCATAAATCGGTAAATCAAGCTTCGCTAATTCCGACTTTAGTTTTTCTCGTATTTCCAATTTTCCATCCATTGTTAATGTAACCCCCTAATCAAGTTTTAGACATACGAAATGGATACCACTTCGTTATAATCGGCTATAGGTTTTTACAACACTCTTTACGAAAAACTGCATCTCGTAAAGAGTGTTGTAAATTTGAAAACCATTATAATGTGAAAATAAATTAATAAATATGTGGGTGTTTGCTATTTACAGTCTAAAATTAAGCCAAAACATTAGCAATAAGTTTAAGAAAAGAGTTTCGAAAAAAGGCAATAAAAAAAGCAGCCGGGAAGATTCCCGCTGCTGCTTATTTTGTTTCGCGATGTACAGTTGCACGCTTTTCTCTTGGGCAGTATTTCTTCAGCTCAAGACGATCTGGGTTATTACGCTTATTCTTTTTAGAAATATAGTTACGGTCTCCGCACTCTGTGCACGCTAACGTAATATTTACACGCATTTAATTTCCCTCCAAACATAACCTGTTTCATTCATACGACTTTTCTATAATAGCACTTTTCAAAGTGAAATGCTAGTATGTTTTTAATTATTTAAATCATATCGTTTGCCTTTAACTAGATAAAAAACATTCTCCGCAATATTCGTTGTATGGTCTGCAGCTCTCTCAAGGTATCGACAGATAAATAGCAGCTGAGTGATTTGCGGCGACTGATGTGGATTTGTAGCATTTAGCTGCAATAAGTCAACGATGGTTTGCCCATATAAATCGTCTACCTGGTCATCCAATTCAGCAATTTGTTTTGCTTTAGATAGATCTTCCTCACCAAACGCCTCTAAGGACATAGCTAACATTCTAGTTGTTAAGTTGTACATTTGTCTTATGTGTTCAATTGGTTTGACTAAAGGTTCTTTCCCGATGCGAATGGCAGATTTGGCAATATTCTCGGCAAAATCTGCAATTCTTTCAATATCATTTGCAATTTTGATCGCTACAATAATTCTGCGTAAATCGACTGCAACAGGAGATTGTTTAGCGATGAGAAGAATCGCTAGATCATTAATCTCTTCCTCTTGAATATTAGCTAATGCATCATCCTCAATGATTTTTAGTGCTAACTCGACATTTCCTGTTTCAAGAGCTTCTAATGCTTTAGTAAGTGCTGCTGCTGCAAAGTTTCCAAGTTCCATCAACTTCGTTTGTAACTGATTTAATTCTTCTTCAAATTTCTCTCTGACTACCATACCTGTACCCCCTGTTAACCTCACGATAGGATATTTTTAAAGGAATTGTCTTAACCAAAACGTCCTGTGATATAATCTTCTGTTCGCTTATCAAAAGGGGTAGAGAAGATTTGGTCCGTCTTGCCAAACTCTACTACTTCACCACTTAAGAAAAAGGCTGTTTTATCCGAAATACGGGCCGCCTGCTGCATATTATGAGTCACAATAATAATACTGAAATCCTTTTTTAACTCTTGAACTAGTTCTTCAACTTTCAAGGTAGAAATTGGGTCAAGTGCAGAGGTTGGTTCGTCCATCAAAATGACATCGGGTTCAATCGCCAATGCTCGGGCGATACATAAGCGCTGTTGTTGGCCGCCTGATAGACCATAAGCATTTTCATTTAGACGATCTTTAACTTCGTCCCAGATGGCTGCCCCTTTCAGGCTTTTCTCGACAATCTCATCAAGTGTTTTTTTATCCCGAATTCCATGAATTTTTGGTCCGTAAGCAACATTTTCATAGATAGATTTTGGAAAAGGATTTGGCTTCTGGAACACCATTCCAACCCTTGTTCGTAAATCCTCTACCTTAAACGAATGGTCGAGAATATTTCGTTCACGATACATTATTTCTCCTGAAATCCGAACTACCGGAATCAATTCAACCATTCGGTTTAATGTTTTAATATAAGTGGATTTCCCACAACCAGAAGGCCCAATAATAGCAGTCACTTCATTTTCATAGATTGACAGATTGATATTCTTTAACGCATGATCTTCCCCGTACCAAAGATTTAAATCTTTGGTATCATAAACAATCTTTTTAGAAGACATCGGATTTTTTGCCTCCTCCATAGAAGTCACAACTTGAAAACCTTTGTTCTTAGCTAATACAGACATAATATCGAACCTCCCGAATTAATATCTTTGTTGAAATTTATTTCGAATGAAAATCGCAACGGAGTTCATTAGGAACAAGACGACCAATAAAATGACAATCGTAGCCGCAGCCAAGTTCGTATACTCAGCTACTAAAGCCGAATCGAGTGTCCAATAATAGATTTGGACTGGTAAAATCGTAAACTTATCAAAAATCCCATCTGGAAGTGGAATCAATAAAGCAGGGATTCCAATTACAACAAGCGGTGCTGTTTCCCCAATTGCACGAGAAAGGGCTAAAATCGTCCCCGTTAAAATACCTGGTAAGGACGCTGGTAATACAACATTTTTAATCGTTTGCCATTTGGTTGCTCCCATACCATACGAAGCTTCCCTTAAAAATCCAGGAACTGCTCGAATTGCTTCTTGTGCTGCTACAACAACAACTGGGAGAACAAGCAGGGCCATTGTTAACCCACCAGCTAAGACGATATTTCCTAGATCCATTCCACGAACAAACACCGTTAAACCTAGAAGACCGAACACAACAGATGGTACTCCAGCTAAATTAGAAATATTTGTTTGGATAATTGTTTGTAATTTTCCTTTCTTTGCGTACTCCTCCAGGTAAATAGCTGTCCCGATCCCCAAAATCATTGTTACTGGTGCCACAACAAGCATGAGCCAAAACGTTCCAAGGATGGCCCCCATAATACCAGCTCTCTCCGGATCAGTTGATAATTTATTATTAATAAAGTCAAAGTCAATCCAAGCTGCACCATCACGAATTACTCGATAAATCAAAACAATTAATACTAAAAGTCCAAATAATGTTGCAAGCATAAATAAGAGCTTAGCCATTTTATTACGGAGTAATCGTGAACCCATTTTTTTCTGAACTAGGTTATGGTCAATCGATTTCATATTAATATTCCTCCCTAAATCTACGAGAAATATATTGCGCAAGCATATTCATAATCAGAGTGAAGACAAATAACGTAAACGCAACAGCATAAAGGCTATGGTATAAAGTTGTCCCTGCTGCTGCTTCCCCACCCGAAACTTCAACAATATAAGCTGTCATTGTTTGCATTGATTGTGTGACATCAAAAGTGAAATTTTTTGAACTTCCACTTGCAATGGTTACAATCATCGTTTCACCTATCGCTCGAGAAATCCCTAGGACAAAAGATGCAATAATTCCAGATATCGCCGCTGGAAGAACTACTTTGAATGTAACCTCTAGTTTCGTTGAACCTAATGCCAACGCACCTTCTCGCATTGAATTAGGAACTGAACTCATCGCATCTTCAGATAATGAGGCAACCATTGGGATAATCATGATCCCCATTACAATCCCTGGGCTCAAGATATTCGTCGGTTCTAATCCAGGAATAAAAGATCTTAATAATGGTGTGACAAAAGTAAATGCAAAAAAACCGTAAACAATCGTTGGAATCCCGGCAAGTATTTCAAGAAGTGGCTTTAAAATCCGGCGTGCTTTCTCAGATGCATATTCACTCAAATAGATAGCTGTCATTAACCCGATAGGAATCGCAACAAGCATAGCTATCACAGTGGAGATTAACGTCCCTGTTAATAAGGGCAAAACCCCAAAGACGGCATTATCTCCTAATGGCTTTAATTCCGTACCTGTAAAGAAATCTACTATTGAAACCTCTTTAAAGAAGAGGAAAGTTTCAGTAATCAGTGTTAATAAAATCCCAATTGTCGTAAGGATGGAAACAGTAGCTATAGCTAATAATGTGCCTGGCACTAGCTTTTCCATGATATTTCCAACACTCTTTTTCTTTTTCTTTTCAGCAATTAAATCACGAACATTTGTGTTTATTTGACCTGCTGTATTTTGTTTATGCAAGGTTGTTTCTCCTTTCAATTTTTCTATAAAAAGAAGGGGGATTTGAAATCATTTTTCATAAAAGGGAAAAGATGAGAAGTGAAGACTTCTCATCCTTCAATGGATTGATGCTACTTATTTCAATCCATTCAAAGTATCGACTGTTGCTTTAATTTCCTCCTCAGGAAGTGGAGCAAAGCCTGTTTCCTCAGCAACTGCATTCGCGTTCTCCATCGTGTAAATTGCGTAATCTAATACTTGTGGCTTTTCTTTTGCATGATTCACATTTAAATATGTGAATACCGGGCGAGTAAATGGTGCATAATCCCCATCTTCAGCAATTGTATCAACAGATGGTTCAACTGGACCATTTCCAAAGTCAACTTTCACAGCTGTTAACTTATCAGTGTTGCTCGCATAGTAGCCATATCCAAAAAATGCAATTGCGTTCTTATCTTTTGATACAAGATCAACAAGGACAGAGTAATCTTGTTGCAGGTTGATTCCATCAACTAAATCTTGTTCTTCAAGAATATTTTCAAACATAAATTCATAAGTTCCATGGTTTTCATTTGGACCGTAAGTTTTGATTTCTTCATCTGGGAAATCAGCACGAACGTCAGACCACTTTTGCTTTTCACCACTTGCAAGGAAGATGTCAATGATTTCTTCTTGTGTTAATTCTGTTGCCCAATCATTTTCTTTATTGATTACGAAAGTTAATCCATCTAATGCAACTTTTAATTCTTGTACTTCAATTCCTAATTCATCCGCTTTCGCCAATTCCTCTTCCTTAATAGAACGAGATGCATCATTAAAGTCTGTCCCATCTTCAGCAAGGAACTTTTGGAATCCAGCAGAAGTACCTGCACGACTTACTTCAACGGAAACATTTTCTTGTTCATTAGTCATATAATTTTCTGCCATTTTCGCCATGAATGGGTAAACAGTACCGGATCCGTCAACTACGACACTACCTTCTAATTCTGTAGATTCTTCAGTATCCGATCCACCTTCACTGTTTTCATTTCCACCTGACTCTTCTCCACCTCCACAAGCTGCGATAAACATCATTAGTGCAGCAAGTAAAGCGAGTAAACTAAATTTTTTTAGAGATTTCATTTCCGTATTCCCCCTAAAGTATTCGTTGTTTTGTCCTACAAGTAAAAGAATACAGACCTTTTTTTAACCTTGTATAAAAGGAATGTAAAGGTTTTGTAAATTCACACGAAATTTAGGTATATTTGTCGAATTAAGTAAAGATATTTAGGGAATTCCAAAATAAATAAAAACTCACCGAACATAGGCTTTTAGAGGAGACAAAAAAAGATGTCCTCGAAGCACAACTTCGAGGACATCACTATTACTTATTCTGATTCTGCATCAGACTGAGTTTTTTCTTCGTTTTCTTGATTGGTTAGACGTTCTTTCTTTAATTCAAAATAAGTGTCGAATACTCTTCGGCCAATTGTACTATTGGCTGTGTGACCACTATTCCCCTCATATGCCCAAGGTACCATAACAGACATGGCAACCTCTGGATTATCATAAGGTGCATATCCAACCAAACTTAAATTCATTACTGGTGGGGCCTCTTCAAATTTATGACGATCAGGACCATCATAAAAGGACTGTGCAGTTCCTGTTTTACCAGCCGGTTTATATTTGGCACTACCGAAGGTGCCATATGCTGTACCACCTGGCTCTTGCATTACCCGACGGAACCCTTCTTGAACACGCCCAATCCAGCCGTCCTCCAAATCAATTGTGTTTAGCACGACAGGCTCAAAAGATTTTAGAACGGAGCTTGGGTCATCACTGTCCAAGGCAGGCTCGCGAATTTCCTTAACCATTCTAGGTTGAATTCGGTTTCCACCATTAGCAATCGTCGAAACATATTGAGCAAGTTGCATTGGAGTATACGTATCATATTGTCCGATGGAAAAGTCCATTAAGAGACCAGGAAGTCTAGTAATTCCTTTAAAACCAGCCATTTCATTCGGTAAGTCGATTCCAGTTCTTACTCCTAAGCCATATTGTGCAAAGGAGTTTCTGAAGGTATCAAAAGCTTCATTATTAATAGAAAGTGGCTGATCGTACTGGTAAACACCTTCACCCAAATTAATGGCAGTTCTGAACATATAAACGTTGGAAGACACTTTTAACGCATTAATGTCATTTAAGACCCCTAAACCTGCCCTCCAAGATTTTTTCGCTGGAGTTCCTTTAATTTTAATCGGGGTATCAAGAAAAGTTGTTCCTGGTTGGATAGCGCCCGTTTGGAAACCAGTTAGAATCGTGGCACCTTTGACCGCAGAACCAACAGCATAGGAACTGGTGATATTTCCTAAGGCAAAGTCTTGCATAGACTGTTTTCCGGTTTCTTCATCTTTTACAATTCTTTTACCGGCCATCGTTAACACTTCACCTGTATTAGGATCCATTAAAACAACAAATGCTCTGTCTAGAAAGCGTGTATTCCCTTGTGATTTTGCTTTCCATAATTCTTCCTCAATAATCTTTTCAACTGCTACTTGTAAATCGGTATCAATTGAAAGGACGAGGTCTTTTCCTCTTTGACCTTCTGTGATAATTTCTGTGTCGAGTACATTTCCGGCTTTATCTGTGATATTTTTTACTTTAGCCTTCTGACCATGTAAGACATCCTCATACTGATATTCAAGATAACTCTTTCCCACACGATCATTTCGACTATAATCCCTAGCTAGATAATAGTCCACTTGCTCTCTAGGCAAACCTTCATCTGACTCGGTGATGTCTCCTAACACAGAATTTAGTGTAGGTTCTAGAGGATACTCCCTTGCCCAATCAGTAGTTGTATCGACTCCAGGCAGTTGTTCTAAATTTTCACTTACAGCTGCATATTCTTTAGCTGTTACCTCATTCTTTACAATCTGAGGTGTTAATGCATAACCTTTGTTAAATTCTTTAAAGATAGCTAAGACTTCTAATTCCTTCTTTGTTATTGCCTTAAGATCGGACTCAGTAATCCGCTCTAATTGGAGCTTATAAATTTCACTATCATCAAGCTCTTTTTCATCATATAAGTCCCATTCTTTTTCTGTGATTTTCTCTTTTGCTTCTTCAGGATGTTTTAAAATCCAAAAGTCTTTTTTATCACGTTCTCTAACATCTTCAGTGTCTTTTTCAATTAATTGCGCTAACTTCTCCGCAACTTCTAGCATTTCATCATTTTTAGTACTCTGGCTCCGCGTATAAGTAATAGCATTACTAGCTGAATTATCGACAATAACCTTCATGTTACGGTCATACATCTTCCCCCGGGGCACAGGACTGTTTACCGTTACATCTTCTGTTCGTTCAATTTCACGCTTGTAATCCTCACCATAGACGATTTGGACAATACCAAGTCGCAGGATTAACATTGAGAACAAAAGAAAGACAGCAAAAAATACTAGATTTAACCGAAAAGAGACTTGTTTCTTTTTCTTTTTTCCCATTTCTCCCCACCTTCTTCCTAAAGCAAAAGGTTGTCTTTGCATTACCTTTTATTTTATAGGAAAAGCAGGTATATTTCTACGAAGAAATACTAATCCCTTTTTTTACCGCGCTTCATGCTTAAACTAATGTCGATCTCTATTTTATAAAGGCTCTTTTCTCAAACTTTGTTTCTTTTGTACAATAAATACGACTGAATAAGCCAGGTTAAACAAAATAATTTCATTGTATGAGAAAAGAGCCTCTAACTTAACTTAGACTTTCAAAATCGTTAAAATGGCAAATAAAATCGGCTTTAGAATTTTAACTACAGTTTTTACGAAAGACTGGCCATTATAGAACAGTTTTCTGAAAGTCTTAAACTTTTAACTCAAAGAGGTAACATGTCCTAAAAGCCTCCTGAAAACAAGATTAGGGAAAGCGCGCTTCCCCGGCTAAGCGTATGATAGCTTAATTTGTCGGATGAAAAAGTATATGAGAGTATGACCACTTCCAATTATTAATAGGAGGATTGGAATACTTATTTCCTGATTAAAGTATTTAATTGCAATTAAAAACAAACTGATTGAAAGAATTCTTCCGATATTCAAAAAGACTTCTTTAACTACTATGTATTCAATCCTCATTTCTGCTGCCTTCCATCCTCTACCAATGACGTCATAACTTAAAGAGTTGTATGGAACTAGTAAAAGCGGATAGGCAACGGCAATTATCGCAGCATACAAGAGAAGTTTGTAATAGGTTAAATCAAAAATTAGCAGGAAAATGACCAAGTACAGAATGATGCCTCCGAGAAGTATGGCTTTTTTCCTCATTTGCTTTTTGAGCATTCGTGAAACTAAAAAATAGGTTAGAAAGGAAATTCCTGAATTGATCAAACCAAAAGTTCCAAGTGCCATTTCGCTCCCTGTTGATATAAACACAAACACAGAGACAATGAAAGCGAATGTACCTTCTCTTAGCCCTTGAAAAATGTGAGCATTCGTTACCATACGCCAATTTTGGCTTTGTGCTCTTTCTTGCCAAATACGTTTAAACCAGAACTTCCCTTCTGCTGGGCGTCGTTTAAGGAAAAAACTCAAAAATACCGCTACCGAAAATAACCCTAATGAAATTCCAAAAATAATTGAGTAACCGGCAAATTTCTCGAGTCGAGAAATGATAAACCCTGCTGCAAAAGGACCAATCATTCCACCTGCAGAAGAAAGGATTCCTAAAAAACCATTAAAAAAATCTCTTGTTTCTGGCTCAGTAATTTCAAACGTGAGAACATTAAAAGCCAACCAGTAGAATCCATACCCAACTCCTAAAAGGCCTCCTAACAGCAATAAGTACTCAGATGCATTCGAACCCGCAAATAAAACAGCGAGATAAAATGATGCCAAAAAAATAACGCCAACCCTTAATACAATGACCCGGTCAATTTTTTTCGCCCATCGTCCCGCTAAGATAAAGGTTACCAACTGCATGATAACAATCGCTAAGTTATAAAACCCAAGGTCGACATATTGTCCAGATTGTTTCCATAAATAGATATTTACAAACGTATTGGACAGTGCCACGCTCAAGGAATACAACCCGCCAATTAATAACAGTAAGGTTAAATCTTTAGTTAGTTCCACATCACCTATCAGTTTTTGTAATCTACTCATTTGAAACTCCCCTTTTCTTCTGAGTAGTTTTTAACAATCACTCCCTCCTTATTCACAATAAACATAAAGAAAAGGACAAGCGATTTCTGCTTGTCCTTTTCTTACTAAATCATTATTTTGCAGCGTTATAACGCTTGTTTACTTCTTCCCAGTTTACTACATTCCAGAATGCACCGATGTAATCTGGTCTTCTGTTTTGGTAGTTAAGGTAATAAGCATGCTCCCAAACATCTAATCCAAGAACAGGAGTTTTCCCTTCCATTAATGGAGAGTCTTGGTTAGGAGTGCTTGTTACTTCAAGCTCACCGTTATTCACAACTAGCCAAGCCCAACCAGAACCAAAACGAGTAGTTGCAGCTTTTGTAAACTCTTCTTTGAATGCATCATAGCTACCAAACTTATTGTTGATTACTTCTGCAACTTCACCTGTTGGAGCACCGCCACCGTTTGGTGAAAGGATTTGCCAGAATAGAGAATGGTTAGCATGTCCGCCACCATTATTGCGTACAGCTGTACGTGCAGCTTCAGGAACTGCATCAAGGTTAGAAATAACTTCTTCTACAGACTTAGAAAGAAGCTCTTCGTTACCTGCTAAAGCATTATTCAAGTTAGTCACATACGTATTGTGATGTTTTGTGTGATGAATGTTCATTGTTTCCTTATCAATGTGTGGTTCTAGTGCATCATATGCGTAAGGTAATTGTGGTAATTCAAAAGCCATTTTTAACATCCTCCTATGTATTCGTATGATACCTTAAGAATGCTCCAACTATCTGGTATAAGATATTAGAACCATTCTAAAGGCTCTAGGAATAGATTACCAAACAACAGTAATGGATTCAAATAAAACGTTTCATTTTAACCCCACTAAGTTTATGTTTTTAGCTATTTTATTATGCAATTATTTTCTTCTATTGAGAAATCCACAAAGTTTCGAAAAATCGACATTATTATTTAAAATCAGTCCTGTCAACGATTTAAGTCGCTCCCCCGCCTTTGGGGTTACCAAATTATGTAAAAACACTATTGACATAGTATCTACAATTACTTTAAATCAAAGGTGTAAAGGCTTTATAGGGAGTGATCCTAGTGGAAAAAAATATAAGTTTATTCAGTTTAATATTACAGCACTTCATTGAAACAGAAGCCATTCAGAAAGTTCCGGCAAACTCCATCCTTTTCCAAGAAGATGAGTTAGTTGAACATATCTATTTAATTATAAATGGAGCTGTTTCTATTGGCCGTGTGCATATGAAGGGGAAAGAATTCATCTTAAAATTACTAAATGGAGAAGAGATGATTATTGAATATGAACTGTTTAAACATAATCCTCGCTACCATTTCACTGCCAAAACGTTAGCAGATACCGAAGTTATGATGATAAAAAGAGAGGCTTTCGAGAAATATATACTAGCTGACCAAACAGCGATGAATGCCCTTTTGCACTGGCTAAGCAGTCGCTACTTAAAAGCGCAAATGAAATGCCAAGATTTGATTATGAACGGAAAAAAAGGAGGACTTTACTCCATTTTAATCCGACTCTGCAACAGTTATGGCGTAAAAACAGAAGAAGGAATTCTTATCGATCTCCCGTTGACACACCAAGAACTGGCCAACCTCACATACGGGACTAGAGAAGTCATTCAACGGATGTTAAAAGAACTAAGAGAAAAAGACATTATTTCTTATGACCAACTAAAGTTCACCGTAAAAAACCTTAACTACCTAAAGCAAACAGTAGATTGCCAAAACTGCGCATTCGAAATCTGTGGGTTAAACTAGAAAAGCGGAAACGGCTCGTTCAACTCCGACAGGCATAAGGCGCACCTGAATAAAAGGTGTTCTTTGCCTTTAATTCAGGGGTGACTTATGACCCGAGGAGTTAGCCGTTGGAGCTGGACAACTAAAAGCGGAGGCGACTGGCCAGCGACGTATGGACTGGAGCCTCTTTGACTGAATAAGACTTTTTTTTGGGCTTTATCCCTTAGAAAGTCGATCAGATTAGACAGTTTTCCTGTGTGTGCACTGCTTTCTGTCCTTCAAACACTCGTTGGGAGACACTTTCCCGGCACACGCTCTGCTTTCTGTCCTTCATACTTATCTCGCAAACGCCACTCGTTCTTACTTTCAGCGCTTTAAAAATTCTGTCCTTATAACAAACATTCTGAAAAACCGTAGCAGCCTTAACTCCCTTAAAACCGCAACTAGACAAACTCATCACCCTATGACCTTTGGCTCTAGAAATACAAAAAGCGGAAACAGGTTCTAAACCTACTTCCGCACTAAATCACAATGAAAAAATACACAATCATTAGCACCTGAACGATGCCTTTCGTAAACGCACTTGTGATAAACCCTATAACAGATCCAAACCCAATCCTAATAGCCTCTTTGACCTTTCTTCTATGTACGACAAGCTCTGCAATGATTGCCCCTAAAAATGGCCCTATGAGAATTCCAAGCACTGGGATGATAAATGGTCCAGCAATTAAACCAATCGTACTACCCCAAACCCCAGCTTTCGATCCACCAAATTTTTTTATTCCAACCATATTGGCTATATAATCCGCTCCAAATAACAAAATCACAAATAACAATTGAATACTCCAAAACAACCAACTAAATGGTTCGAACGAAAAAAAAGCACCGTAAAGAAGGAAACCACCTAACAAAAATAAGACACTTGGTATCACAGGATATACAAGCCCGGCAAAGGCAATTACAAACATTAAACCGATTATTAACCAAAAAATTATGTCCAACCCAATCAACTCCTCTCCCAAAATAAAAAGCAAGGGGAACTCCCCCTTGCTAGTTTACCTCTAATGAGTTTCCCCTAGAACATAATCCGCTATATTTACAGCATGATCGCCTATTCTTTCTAAGTTGCTGACAATGTCAACAAACACAATTCCAGCTTGGCCTGTACAAGCGCCTTCTGTAATACGAAGGATATGTTGTTTTCTTAAAGTTCTTTCCATCTTATCAATTTCTTCCTCTTTCTTAACTACCTTTTCAGCAACTGTACGATCATTTTGATCTAGTGCTTGTAGTGCATTTTTCACTGTAGAAATCGTAAGAGAAAACATTTTATTAAGATCATCCATCGCTAAATTCGTCATCTTTACTTTATTGGCTTGTTGATATTCAACCAATTCGAGGATATTTTCAAAATGATCTCCAATTCGTTCGATATCACGGACAGTATCCATTAAGTTACTATGAACTTCTGAGTCTTGTTTAGACAACGAACTCGTTGATAATCTAACTAGATAATCTGTAATTTTTCTATCAAGATTATTTATTGCCTCTTCAAGTTGATAAGCGGTATTAGCATTTTTACTATTTTTCGTTTCTAGGTAACCTCTTGTTTCTTCTAGTCCTTGAACTGCAAATTGCCCCATCCGTAGTACTTCTTCTTTAGCTTGACCTAAAGCAATGGACGGTGATTGTTCAATAAAGATTGGATCAAGGTGTTTTGCCTTATAATCCACAATTGTGTCTTTCCCTGGAATTAACTTAGTAACAATAAAAGCAAGAACTCCTACGAAAGGTAGCTGGATGATTGTATTCGTTGTATTAAAGATCCCATGCGCGAACGCAATAGTCATCTCTGGGTTAAGGTTCATTCCAGCTTTAATCGCTTCAACCAAGTTCGTAAATGGAATTAACAAAATTAAAAAGATTAATGTACCAATCAAGTTAAATAACACATGGGTAGCAGCAGCACGACGAGCCGCAACAGAAGCCCCAATAGATGCTAAAATTGCCGTAATAGTTGTACCAATATTGTCACCGAAGAGAACCGGTAGTGCAGCATCTAGGGTGATGAGACCATCGCCAAAAAGTCCTTGAAGAATACCGATAGTCGCACTTGAACTTTGAACGATAACTGTAAAAACAGTACCAATAACTACCCCTAATATCGGATTTGTACTCATTTGGACCGTTAGCTCATGGAACGCCTCAAGGCTCCGGAGAGGTTTCATCCCAGCACTCATAAGCTCAAGGCCATAAAATAATGCACCGAATCCAAATACGATCTGACCAAAATTGTGTACTTTTTGATTTTTAAAGAAGAAAAGCAGAATTGAACCAGCAGCTATGATCGGAAGTGCATATTCACCAATATCAATTCCGATGATAAAGGCTGTAACAGTGGTACCAATATTGGCACCCATAATAACCCCGATAGCCTGTCTTAAGTTCATAAAACCCGCACTAACCAGCCCGACCGTTAAAACCGTTGTGGCAGAGCTACTTTGGATTAGAACTGTTACGAAAATCCCTGCTAGTACCCCCATTACCGGATTCGTGGTAAATCTATCTAACAAGTCACGCAAGCGGTCACCCGCAGATTTTTGAAGTCCGTCTCCCATGTATTTAATTCCGAAAAGGAAAATACCAAGACCGCCCAAAAATTCAAACAGCATAGCCTGTACATTAATATCCATTGTTTCAACCCCTACAATTTTTTCGACTAATTTCTACAAAACCTCCCCAATTATGTAAGATGAACATGGAGATTGTAAATATTATTTTGAGTAAATTTACAATACCTTAACATTTCTCCCTTATGTTACAAAAATGTTACAAACAAAATAGTTATTGCTTGTTATTCACTAATCCCCAAGATACAATAATACAGTCATTAAAAATAAGGAAGTGAATAAACATTAATTTATTTAAACAATTTTTCAAAAGTCTCTATTCTCCAAAAGATATTGCAAATTTTCGCGTACAAGGAATCGGAAAAACCATTCTGTATGTCTTTCTTTTGTCTCTATTATCCGTCATTCCTACCCTTTATTATACAAACTCAACATTAACACAAGCCGTGAATGGGATCGAGGAGATAGTAAAGCAAGAATTACCAGATTTCCAAATTAAAAACGGAAACCTAGTTTCGTCAGAAAACAATCCTGTTACCATTACTAAGGAAAGTATAACCATAATTTTCGATTCAACAGGATCGATCCAAAAAGAAAACTTATCTAAAACTGGAGCAACATTAGCCCTTCTCCAACAAGAAATGGTGTTAAGTTCTGGTGGTGAGGTGAATTCGGTTTCTTACTCCATGATGGGCTCTGATACGATTACAAAAGGAGAATTAGAATCATTTATTGAGGAATCCAACTCGCTGATGGCAATCTTCATTCCAATTCTTTCAATTGCAATGTATCTTTTTGCCACAGGAATTAAGCTTATTGAGATTTCAGTTCTTGCCCTAATTGGACTTCTGTTAAAGAATATTGCGAAGAAGACACTAAGTTATCGAGAACTATGGAGGATGACCACATACAGCATTACACTGCCAACGGTCTTTTTCACGATTATGTCTCTTGTTCAAACCACCGTTCCATTCGGGTCACTAATCAACTGGTTCGTAAGCTTGACTGTTTTACTGCTAGCGATCCAAGAGATTGACCAGCCAGAAAAAAATTAAATCGAATTTTAGAAACTGCACCTTAAAAGGTGCGGTTTTTTTGTTCTAAATCCTCTAACTACTGCATATAGATGGACAAACCTTAAAATTGGAGGATTGTTCCAATGAAAAAGCTGGCAGGATTCTTATTTATCGTTCTTGTACTATATTCAATATACAATGACCTTAGCAACGGCAGTTTACCTACCTCCTCTAATAACAGCAACGCAATCGAGGCAAAAGCTGCACCACAAGAAGTTAATACGAAAGAAACAAAACCATTTTTCGAAAAAGAAATATTACCGGGAGATACTGTTCTCTCCGTACTGGAAATGCAACTAAACGCATCACTCCCTGTCCCAATTTCTCAAGCTATAACAGATTTTGCAGACTTAAACAATGGGACAACCCCCGAAGAGATTATGATTGGACAAACATATAAGTTTCCGGATTATACTCAAGCAAGATAGTGCAGGTTAAAGATAACACCATTACTTTGTTTTAACTCTATAAACAAGGTAAAACATCTTCCTTGTCAACTTTCACTGCGGACTGATAATATATAAAGGTGTACAAAATGAAAAGGAAGTGCCTTATTTCTTTTTCAAACAAAGGAGCGAATCACTGTTGAGTGAAATAACACACCGTACAAAAACCCGACCTGTTCGTGTGGGAAATTTAACTATTGGCGGCAACAATGAAGTTGTCATCCAAAGTATGACAACGACAAAAACACATGATGTTGAAGCGACAGTTGCGGAAATTAAACGACTTGAAGAGGCTGGTTGCCAGATTGTCCGTGTCGCATGCCCAGACGAACGTGCAGCGAATGCGATTTCGGAAATTAAAAAGCGAATTAATATCCCACTTGTTGTTGATATTCATTTTGACTATAAGTTAGCGCTAAAAGCTATTGAAGGCGGCGCGGATAAAATCAGAATTAACCCAGGCAATATTGGAAGACGTGAAAAAGTTGAGGCTGTTGTCAAAGCTGCAAAAGAGCGTGGAATTCCAATTCGCATTGGGGTAAATGCAGGTTCACTAGAACGAAGAATTCTTGAAAAGTATGGCTATCCAACAGCCGATGGAATGGTTGAAAGTGCTCTGCACCATATCAAAATTCTTGAAGACTTGGATTTCCATGATATCATCGTTTCGATGAAAGCCTCTGACGTAAACCTTGCGATTGAAGCCTATACAAAAGCTGCCCAAGCATTTGATTATCCGCTACATTTAGGAATTACTGAGTCTGGTACGCTATTTGCAGGAACTGTAAAGAGCGCTGCAGGATTAGGAGCTATTTTAAGCAAGGGAATCGGAAATACGGTCCGAATTTCGTTAAGTGCCGATCCTGTAGAGGAAGTAAAAGTAGCTAGAGAACTATTGAAATCATTTGGATTGGCTGCTAATGCAGCAACACTAATTTCTTGCCCGACTTGCGGAAGGATTGAAATCGATTTAATTTCAATTGCAAATGAAGTTGAAGAGTATATTCAAAACATTAAAGCACCAATTAAGGTTGCGGTTCTTGGCTGCGCTGTTAATGGTCCAGGAGAAGCCAGAGAAGCGGATATAGGGATTGCAGGAGCACGTGGTGAGGGATTATTATTCCGACATGGCAAAACCGTTCGAAAAGTCCCTGAAGACCAAATGGTTGAGGAATTAAAAAAAGAAATTGATAAAATTGCGGAAGAAAAACTAAAAGAAATGGCACAGCAGTAATTATTGGCGCAAGGTGCCGAGCCTTGCTCTCATTAAAGCAATAAGCTCTTTACTTTTAAATTAAGAGAAGGTCCGGAAGTTCCGGACCTTCTTTTTTTGCTCCCTAGAATGCTTTAATAGAACGGTAACACAAACATGCCAATGATGATGGAAATAGCTCCAATTCCAATAGCCCAGTTTGCAAGACCTTTCGCTCCTCCACGTTTCCTTGCAACAAAACCTAGTACAACACCTGTTATCCCTAAGACAATTGGAAGAACAAATAGGGAAAGAATTGAGATGACCAAAGCAGATATCCCAATAATTCCTGATCTGGCCTTCATCGTCTCTTGATCGTTATCTGCATCTGACTGACGATCACGACCAAGGCTTACAGGAGCAGCAATTTCTGCAGCAGTCTCTTCCCCATATGTTGACTCTGTTTCTCTAGACAACTGAGCTTGAGAGCCGGTATCCATTCCAGATACCTGGTTATAATCTACATTATTTTCGCTTGGTAGAGCAGAAGCAGTTGGTGTTGAACTATCTGCTCTCTCAGCATTAATGTTATTCTGCAAATAAGTCTTTTCCCCATTTGTCGAATCCGTTTTATTAGACGATTGTGCTTGAGAGCCGGTATTCATTCCAGATACCTGGGTGTAATCGACTTTATTTTCGCTTGGTTGAGTAGAAGCAGTTGGTGCTGAACTGCCTGCTCTCTCAGCATTGATGTTATTTTGCAAATAATCATGTTCAGGCTCGTTCAAATATCCGGGTTTATCCTGGTTACGTAAATCGTCTGCCATCATAATCCCTCGCTTTCATAGTGGAGCATTTATAGTGTTAGCAAGGAAAAGAAATTTTACGATGACAATATTTACTACCGATGATGACCAACTATACAAGTTGAATTCTGTCGAAAAAAGGAAAAACATCTTCAAAGCCCCGTAGGCATCTGCTAAGATAAAACAAGAAGAGAATATGAACAGAGGAGAATTGATTCACATGAAGAAGCGTTTTGGGATTGACATCGATGGAACCGTTACATGCCCATCTTCAATGGTTCCGTTTTTAAATGAAGCTTTTAATTTAAACATCACATTAGATGATGTAAAACAATATGATTTAATGCCTTTAGTATCTGTTTCCGAACAGGAATTCGCTGAATGGTTTACAAATAATGAACCCAAAATTTATTCACAATCTCCACTAGCTAAAGGAGCAAAAGAGATTTTATCCAAATGGTCCAATGATTATGAACTCTTTTTCATTAGTGCTAGACGGAATCATCTTCTTGACGTCACCACAAATTGGTTCCAAAAACAAGAGATTGATTATGATCATGTTGAATTGATCGGTAGTCATGATAAGGTTTCAGCAGCAAAGAAACACGATGTTGATTTATTTTTTGAAGACAAGCATGATAATGCTGTCATGATTCATGAAGAATGTAACATTCCAGTTCTATTATTTAATACACCATATAATCAGGATCCCATTCCAAAAGGAGTTATTCGTGTCAATGACTGGTTTGAGGCATCCCAGTGGGTGGACAAGTGGTTAAAGTCAAACTAAAAAAAAGAGCAGGCAATTTTGAAGGAGTTTAACGCTACGGCTCTTCAAGCTAATAGAGAAATGTTTATGCAAGCTTTTGTAAATCATTTCAATTTCATATTGCAAGCGCAAAAAAATAGTCCTCCCCTTTGGGTGGACTATTTTTATTGTATACATTCAGGGCATTTCCCGTAAATCTCGAACTTATGTCCTGAAACATCATACCCTTTTAAATTTTCATTCAAAGCAGCCATTGGACATGTTTCAATTTCTTTGGTTTTTCCACAATCAAGACAGATAAAATGATGATGGTGGGAATGATCGGAACAGGCAAAACGGAAATGCTTTTCGCCTGATAACTCTGTCATTTCTAAAATACCAAGCTCTACAAAAATGGAGAGGTTTCGATAAATGGTATCAAAACTTAAGCCTGGGTATTGATGCTTCAGTCGTCCAAGCACATCACGGGCGGTTAGATATTTTTCATTGACCGAAAATAATTGGAGCATTTCTTCCCGCTTCCCTGTATGTTTGTAACCAGATTCCTTTAGTCGATCCATTGCTTCATTTAAATTCATTTTTTGCCTCCACCCCCATTAAACGGCTGTTCTTACCGCAAGCTTTTTAAAAACAACAGTTAGGATTAGGATTAAAACAGAAATCATCACGATGGTTCCCCCGGGAGCCAAATCCAAATAATATGAAAGGAAGAGACCACCTAAGACAGCTGTCTCACCAAATAAGATAGAATAAAAAATCGTTTGCTTAAATCCTTTTGCAATTCGAATACTAGCAGCGACTGGCAATGTCATTAAAGAGGATACCAAAAGAATCCCTACAATCCTCATCGAAGCGGCAATAACTAGAGCAACCATGACAATAAAAATAAAATGAATCGATTTTGCTGCTATTCCTGTAGCCTTTGCATATTCTTCATCAAAAGATAACAAAAATAGTTCTTTATAAATAAGTCTAATTACAAGAATAACAAAAATACTAATGATGATAATTGTCCATAAATCTGTTCTGCTAACAGCACTAACACTACCAAATAAATAACTAAATAAATCTGTATTAAATCCATCAGCTAATGAAATGAAGATGACCCCTAATCCAATCCCACCGGAAAGAATAATCGGAATCGCTAACTCTTCGTAATGTTTATATACACTTCTTAATTTCTCGATTAGTACGGCTCCCCCTACCGAAAAAGCCATTCCCATATATAAAGGGTTTAAGCCTAAGAAAAGTGTTGAATATTTTCCAAGAAATAAACTTGCTGCAATTCCTGCCAGCGTTACATGGCTCAATGCATCTGCAATTAGAGATAATCTTCGAACCACGATAAAAACCCCCAATAATGGGGCAATAATACCGATAATCATGCCCGAAAGAAAGGCATTCTGTAAAAACTCATATTGGAAAATACCCGAAATCATGTATGTGCTGCCTCCTCGTGATGGTCGTGCGTAAGAAGCTGTACTTCATGTCCATAGATTTCGGAAAGTCCGATTTTTTGTTCCTCGAATTCACTTGGTGTCCCATGAAAGAATAACCCTTTATTTAGACAAGCTACGTTTGTCACTTTATCCGAAATGACACCGATGTCGTGGGTAACCAATAATAATGTAATCCCAGCTTTATTTAATTCTTCCAACATTTCATAGAAAGATTGAACATTTTCTGCATCAACACCTACAGTGGGTTCATCCAAAATAAGCAGTTCTGGTTCGCTAACGAGAGCTCTTGCGATAAAAACCCTCTGCTGTTGCCCACCAGAAAGCTCTCCAATATTTCGATCCATGTACGCTTCCATCCCAACAGATGCAACTGCCTCTTTAACTTTAGCAGCATCTCGCTTTGAGAGGGAACGAAATAAACCCAACTTTTTTGTCAAACCACTAGCGACTACCTCATATACTGTTGCAGGGAACCCAGTGTTAAAAGAATTAGCTTTTTGCGAAACGAACCCAATTTTTTGTTGGTCCCTAAAATGTTTGCTATCTTCACCAAAAAGCTTAATTTCTCCTTTTTGAGGTTTTATGAGTCCCAATATTAATTTTAATAGGGTAGATTTTCCTGAGCCATTTGGACCTACGATACCAAGAAAAGCACCCTTTTCAATGCTAAGATTCACGTTTTCTAATATATTTTCCCGTTCATAGCGGTAAGATAAATTTTTTATTTCTATTATAGGAATCTTTCCGTTCAACTTTATCACCTACAAAATAAGAATCATTCCGATTTACTCACGTAGTATACCTTATGGCAGAAAAAAAGTAAATACAAGATTCTTCCTGTCACGAATAGATTTGAGTCCTCATACCTTACAAAGAGGAGTGATGAGAGTGAAAATTTTTGAAAACATCGTGAATCACAAAGTCAACAATATTACTGGTGAAGAATTATTAAAGTATGCCGAGCCATTTAAGTTATCAATTAGCCGAGCGCAAGCTGATAAGATCGCTAAGTACCTCAGAGGTCAAAAGGTTAATATTTTCGATGACCGTGAACGAGCAAAATTAATTAAGGAAATTGCAAAAGTTGCTGGTCCGGAAACAGCAAAAGAAGTAAATAAATTATTTTTGTTGTTTACTAAGGATAAAAAATAATAAAGCAATCTGCCTGACCAAGACATATGGAGCGGATTAATACTTGTTTTTGTACCTAGAATTAGGAAAGAGAAAAAGCTGTGAAAATTTCACAGCTTTTTCAGCTTATCCTTGTAGAATCTGGTCAAGTAAGTTTTCTTCGAACTTCTTGTTTTTTAACATTTCAATCTCATGGCGGTAAGGTGGTTTTTTATTTTTCTTATCTTCACCAACGTAAGGAGTTTCGAGTATTTTCGGAATATCCTGCAGTTGCGGATGATGAACAATATAATTAAGTGCTTCAAAACCAATGTGACCGAAGCCGATGTTTTCATGGCGGTCCTTTTTCATACCGCGATCATTTTTACTATCATTAATATGGAGGACCTTTAGTCGGTCAAGTCCAATAATATTGTCAAATTCATTAAGGACGCCATCAAAGTCTTCTACGATATTGTATCCAGCATCATGTGTATGACAAGTGTCAAAGCAGACTGATAACTTATCATTGTGCGTAACACCATCGAAAATCATCGCTAATTCCTCAAACGATCTACCGCACTCCGAACCTTTACCTGCCATGGTTTCTAATGCGATTTGAAGGTTTTCGTCCCCAGTTAGAACCTCATTTAACCCTTCGATGATTTTTTTGATACCTTCTTCGGCACCCGCACCCACATGGGCTCCCGGATGGAGAACAATTTGTTTTGCTCCAATCGCTTCTGTCCGCTCAATTTCACTTTTCAAAAACCGAACCCCTAAATCAAAAGTGTCAGGGTTGGTTGTGTTTCCAATATTTATAATATATGGAGCATGAACCACGATTTCATCTATGCCATTCTCAGCCATATGTTGGCGGCCAACCTCGATATTTAAATCCTCAATTTTCTTTCTTCTAGTATTTTGTGGTGCACCTGTATAAATCATAAAAGTATTTGCTCCATATGAAACAGCTTCTTCACTTGCTGCTAAAAGCATTTTCTTTCCACTCATTGATACATGAGAACCAATTTTCAACATATTCCTTCCCCCTAGTTTCTATCCTCTACTATTTTTTCGTTTCTCAAGTCTATTCGCTTTTCTTTTAACTTTATCAATATCAGCCTGCATTTTCTTTTTATATCCAGGCTTTACCTTCTGAGGTTTCTTAACCATTGATTTTACCTTTACATCAACCTCGGATTCCTTCTTTTTGCGATTTTGACGTTTATTACGATCTGCAATCTCAATGATTTCACCTTTTGAAAGATCTACATGTTGGAACTCTATACCCATTTTTTCGAGACGATTTAGCGCATCCTCATCAGATGTTTCATAAATAGTAAGAGCGATCCCAGAATAACCTGCACGGGCAGTTCTTCCAACGCGATGAATATAGAAATCCAAATCAGATGGTAGTTCATAATTTATGACATGGCTAACGCCTTCAATATCAATCCCTCTTGCTGCAAGATCGGTGGCTACTATATATTGAAACTCTAAGTCTTTAACTTGCTTCATCACGCGTTTCCGTTCACGCGGAGTTAAATCCCCATGAATCCGCCCAACTTTTACTCCTTGTGCAATCAATCCATCGGCGACTTCATCTGCTTTCTTTTTCGTATTAGTAAAGACAATCGCCAAATATGGGTTAAAAGCCAACAAAGCAGAGTGAACAAGACCAACCTTATTCCGATGTTTCGCAGGCAATAGCATATGATTAATTTTTTCAGCTGTCCTTTGTTTAGGATCTACCTGCACATAGGTAGGGTTGTCCATATATTTTTTCAGAAATGGTTTAAGTTTTTCAGGGATTGTTGCTGAAAAAACAAGCATTTGGATTTTTTCTGGCATTTTACCTGCAAACTGGTCGACATCATATAAAAAGCCCATATCCAACATTAAGTCGGCTTCGTCAACAACTAGCATTTCTGCTTTATGGATTAATAAGGCATTCTCTTTGACAAGGTCGTTAATTCTACCAGGGGTTCCTACAACAATTTGTGGCTGATTCTTTAATTTCTCGATTGCTCTCTGCTTATCTGTTCCACCAATAAAACATCGAACTGTAAAATTTTCTTCCTCATTTGCGTGTTTTAACACTTTAAGAATTTCATGATAGATTTGATTCGCTAACTCTCTCGTTGGCGCCGTAATCACGGCTTGTACCTCATTTAGATTCGGATTTATTTTTTCAATGATTGGGAGGATATAGGCATGCGTCTTCCCTGTACCTGTCTGGGATTGCCCAATTGCACTGTCCCCTTTTTCAATGATTGGAAACAATTTTCCTTGAATTTCAGTTGGTTCGAAAAAACCGAGTTCTTTTACAGCCTCAAGAATAAACGGTTTAAATGGATATTGTTCAAATTTAGTTAATTTCATTAATTAAAGCTCCTTTTGCCTTTACATTTTCTGGAGTTTCGAATCGCCTCGTCAACATCGACCTCTTACCCATCCTGTTATTATAATCGACAATCAAAAAAATCGCCATTTATCCTTATTTTACCCTTTTCTTATCAAAATTTTCCCACCGATGAGAAGATTTCTATTTTTCCAAACCAAAAGCCACTTAATGCATATCCTGATAATGAAAGCATTTTTGAAAGGAGGCTACATTATGCGTCCAGGACCAAGGGCTCCTTATCATGGCATGAACATGATGATGGGACCAGGACCATCAAGATTCGGATCAGGTCCATACGGTGGATCTTTTAGAGGACCCATGGGACCCCCATCAGGGATGAATCCAATGATGGGCATGCGTCAACCCGCTAAGCAAGGAGGTATTCTAGCAAGATTATTAGGGAAAGGCCGACAGGGGGCAGCTGGTGGGGCAGTAAGAGGCTTTGGAGGTGGAGCCCTACAAGGTGGATCGCGAACTGCTGGCGGCGGTCTACTTAACGCCATCTCAAACCCCGGCAATATAAATAGTTTTTTAAATAATACGCAGCAAGTGCTTAAAACAGCGCAACAGGTTGGTCCCATGATTCAACAGTACGGTCCAATAGTAAAAAATTTACCAGCGATGTGGAAGCTGTATCGCGGATTTAAAGACTTACCTGACGAACCAGAACAAAAAGAGCAAGCTAAGGAGACAAAAGAAACTAAAAATACTTCTAAAACAACGAGAAGAACCACCACTACCCGAAGAGAACAGACTTCACAAGAACTTAACGAAAAACCCAAAAGGTCTTTAAACACAGAAAAACAACGAGAATCGACCCCAAAGTTATTTTATTAAATGGCTCTTTACTCAAACCTCGTTACTATATGAACACAAAAAAACAGTTTCATTTATGAAAAAAAGAACTTGCAAATTTAATTTAAACATACGTAATGGATACTGGTGTGTTTGAATCAGCACTAGGATTTTAACAACAATCTCTCCGAAACAGCCTATTAAATAGACTGTTCATAAACTCTAGGTTCTGTTAATCTCCTGCTGGAAATAAACTATTTTTGTAATCTGTTTTTAAGTTTACTATAATAGAGACATAGAAATAGAGCTTTCTGCAGGAGGATGACTTAATGAAAGTAATCAAAATCTCTCCGCGTGGCTATTGCTATGGTGTTGTCGATGCCATGGTTATCGCCAGAAACGCGGCTCTCGATAAAAGCTTGCCAAGACCTATTTACATTCTTGGTATGATTGTTCACAACAAGCATGTTACCGATGCCTTTGCTGAAGAAGGAATAATTACACTAGATGGAAATAACCGCAGGGAAATTTTAGAGAAAGTGGACGGAGGCACTGTCATTTTTACAGCTCATGGAATCTCTCCGGAAGTTCGCGAACTTGCTTCTCAGAAAGGACTTGTCTCCATTGATGCAACTTGTCCCGATGTAACAAGGACCCATGAACTAATTGAGGAAAAAGTACAAGAAGGTTTTCAAGTCATCTATATTGGAAAAAAAGGACATCCTGAGCCTGAGGGAGCAATTGGAGTAGCCCCTGGAAAGGTACACCTTGTCGAAACAGTGGCAGATGTTGAAGCACTTTCCTTAAACCATGACCGTTTAATTGTTACCAATCAAACTACTATGAGTCAGTGGGATGTGGCCGACATCATGGAAAAAGTGCAAGAAAAGTACCCAGCAGTGGAAGTCCATCGTGAAATTTGTATGGCCACACAAGTCCGTCAGGAAGCTGTAGCGGAACAAGCGAAAGAGGCCGACCTACTAATCGTTGTCGGTGATCCAAAAAGCAATAATTCGAACCGATTAGCACAAGTTTCTCAAGATATTGCTTCGACACCCGCCTATCGAATTGCCGATGTATCCGAGTTAAAGTTAGAGTGGTTAAAAAATGTAGAAACTGTCGCTGTTACGGCCGGAGCCTCTACTCCAACACCAATCACCAAAGAAGTCATTGCATTCATAGAACAATTTAATCCTGAAGACCCTAGCACTTGGGATCACGAGAAAAAAGTACCACTTAACAAAATCCTTCCTAAAGTGAAAAGGGCAACAAAATAGAAACAAAAACCCAATCTTCAAAGATTGGGTTTTTGTTTTGCCTTTCTAGCGAATCCTGACAAGCAACGTCAAAACTAAATGTTTTTAAACAAAGTAAAATGGATCAGTATGAATTTCAGAAGAAATAAACTCAACCTCAAAACCATTTTCTTTACACATGTTGGCAAGCTTATTGGCTACTCCCGCTTTCATTACCTTTTCGACATTATGCCCAGGGTCAATCATATTTAACCCATCCATCATAGCATCATGCGCAGTATGATAATAAATATCTCCGGTTACATAAACATCTGCTCCGCGGAATTTCGCATGAGAATAGTATTTGTTCCCATCTCCACCCAAGACAGCGACCTTTTTTACTCGATCATTTAGATTCCCCACTACTCGTACAGCTTGAACATTCAACACATCCTTCACATGCTCAGCGAATTCTTTCAAGCTCATTTCCTCAACTTGCCCAATACGCCCTAGTCCTAGCTCTTCTCCTTTATTTTCAAGGTGATATAGGTCATAAGCTACTTCCTCATAAGGGTGTACCTTAAACAAGGTCGAAAGCACTTTCTTTTCTAGCCTTTTCGGAAAAACCGTTTCAATCCTTTCCTCCTGAACAGCTTCAAGTTTTCCTTGCTCACCTATATGAGGGGTTGTTGACTCACCTGGTAAAAAGCGACCAGTTCCTGCTACCGAAAAAGAACAATGGCTATAGTTTCCTACTGCACCTGCCCCGACATTTCCAAGAGCTTCCCGGACTTTGTCGACTGCTTCCTCAGGCACATAGACAGCTAATTTAAGGAGCTTTTCTTCATATGTAGGTACAAGCACCTCCGTGTTTTGCAACCCCAATGCTTCAGCTAATAAGTCGTTTACACCACCTTTTGCTACATCCAAGTTGGTATGCGCTGCATAAACGGCTATATCATGTTTTATTAGCTTGGTAATCAAACGACCCGAAGCTTGATCATCGGTAACTTTTTTCATTGGGCGAAAAATAGGAGGATGATGTGCAATAATTAAGTCAATCTCTTTCTCGATCGCTTCGTCCACGACCTCATCGAGAACATCAAGTGCAATCATTACCCTAGTAACGGGCTTATTTAAAGAACCAACTTGTAAGCCAATTTTGTCACCTTCAACTGCATAAGCCTTTGGTGAAAACTTTTCAAATAACTGGATAATTTGATGTCCATTCACTTTTTTCAAGAAAGAACCTCCTCAGCCATTTTTATTTTTTCAATAACCTCTGTCTTCTTTGATTGCGTTGCCTCATTTAGATCTGCTTTTTCTAACTGATTGAGAATTCGCTCCCAGTTTTGTTTTTCCAGTCCCCACTTTTCTTTAAAAGCTTCGTTCTTTTCCTTCAATAAATAGGGACCAAATAAGATTTCTAGTTCATGTCGGTTGCCGTAAGGTTCTTCGGGATTCCCGATTTCAGCAACAAGGACTTCATAGATTTTCCCATCTTCTTTTAAAATGTTTTCAGCAGTTAGCTTCCAGTTATTTTCAATTAGCCACTCTCGAATGGCTGATGCCCCTACATTTGGTTGAAGTACCAGTTTCTTTACATTCTTAAGCTTATCCTTACCTGCTTCCAAAATATTAGCAATCAATGCGCCGCCCATTCCGGCAATTGTAATGCAATCTACTTCACCTGGCTGAACAACCTCTAATCCATCGCCTTTACGCACGATAATTTGCTCGCTTAAGCCCTCTAACCGCACTTGCTTCCTTGCAGATTGATATGGACCTTCCGCTACTTCACCAGCTATTGCAAACGGTACAACGCCCTTTTTTACCAAATGGCATGGTAAATAGGCATGATCTGATCCAATGTCAGCAATTCTTAATCCTTCTGATACATAACTTGCAACTGTCGCCAGTCTTGCTGACAATTTATCTGTATTCATTTATTCACCTACTAAAATCATTTTGTCATCAAACTATTGCTTAATTCTTAGTATAAGAAAAGTCCTTTGCAGTTGCAAAGGACTGTTTCATATAATTATTTCATTTCAGCAAGCCACTGGGCCATCTTTTCTTCATTACCTGGAACTAGTCCACCAGGCATTCCTCCAGGAGTTCCGTTTGCAAGGATGTCCTGAATTTCTTCTGCTGAGTACTTTCCTCCAACATCTGTTAAAGCTGGTCCTGAAACACCTTGCATTTGGTCACCATGACAAGCGACACAGCTCTGCTGATAAATTTCCTCAGGGCTTGCATCAGCGACCTCTTCCGTCGCTTCTCCACCTTCGCTTTCCTTAGCAATTTGTTCAGCATCCCCTAAGCCTTTGAAAGAAAGGAAAAACATTAAGCCAATCCCAAAGACCATAATCAGTACAAATGGAATAATTGGATTTCGATTCACATATACCCCTCCTTATGTATAAGTTATTAGTTGTTATAACTATTGCAAACAACTTTATTTTACTTGAAAAATGTTCCTATTAAAAGTATAAAAACAAACTTTATCACACTATTCCACAATTTAGACACATTTTTCTGTTTTTTCAACGAAAAAATAAAATTTTAACCGCAGTTTGGAAAATAATCCTAAGGGCATTTGCAAAGTGAGAGACAATTCAGTAAAATAGCTTTAGATAGTGTTAATTGAAACTTCCTTGTAGGGCAAAACTAATTTTCCCTTAAAAGAAAACTCGCCGGCTGGCGAGCTTAAAGGGAAAACAGCGGCGTAAAAGCACCGTCTTTTTGAAAAAGGAATAATTCACCTAAGCAAATTATTCCTGCTTTTAAAATGTTACTCTAAGAAATCCTTTAACCTTTTACTACGACTAGGATGTCTAAGCTTTCTTAAAGCTTTGGCTTCGATTTGACGAATCCGTTCACGGGTAACTCCAAAGACTTTACCAACTTCTTCAAGAGTTCGAGTACGTCCATCGTCAAGCCCAAAACGGAGTCTCAGTACATTTTCTTCACGATCGGTTAATGTATCAAGAACATCTTCGAGTTGTTCTTTTAATAATTCATATGCAGCGTGTTCAGATGGAGATGTTGCATCCTGATCTTCAATAAAATCTCCAAGATGAGAGTCATCTTCTTCACCGATTGGTGTTTCAAGAGAAACCGGCTCCTGTGCAATCTTGAGAATTTCACGTACTTTTTCAGGCGTTAAATCCATATCTTCTGCAATCTCTTCGGGTGTTGGTTCACGACCTAGATCTTGTAACAACTGCCTTTGCACGCGGATTAGTTTATTGATTGTTTCAACCATATGAACTGGGATACGAATTGTTCTTGCTTGGTCGGCAATTGCTCTTGTAATCGCTTGGCGAATCCACCATGTAGCATAGGTACTAAATTTAAAGCCTTTGCGATAATCGAACTTTTCGACTGCTTTAATTAATCCCATATTTCCTTCTTGAATGAGATCCAAGAATAGCATTCCACGGCCAACATAACGTTTCGCGATACTAACAACTAGACGAAGATTGGCTTCAGCAAGGCGTCTTTTTGCTTCTTCATCACCTTGTTCAATTCTTGTAGCCAAGTTAATTTCTTCTTCAGCAGAAAGGAGATCGACACGACCAATCTCTTTTAAATACATACGAACTGGATCATTAATTTTAACACCCGGAGGAACACTTAGATCATTCAAATCGAATTCTTCATCATCTTCCTTTGCGAGTTCCTTTACAGCTGGATCCTCATCAGCATCTGCTTCACTGTCGCCTACTAATTCTACGCCTTGATCACCAAGAAACTCATAAAATTCATCCATCTGGTCTGAATCTAACTCATAACTTGACAATTTTTCAGCAATATCATCATATGCAAGGACACCGGTTTTCTTACCCAGTGCAGTTAACTGGTCTTTCACTTGTTCTAAGGTAACTTCTGGCTCAACCTCTTTAGAACGGGCCGACTTTTCAGCCATATGTACCCCTCCTTCCAAAATCACGACACATTAATCAAACTCTATAAAGATTTACGCAATTGGATAATCTCCATTGCGATTGCGGCTGCACGTAAATAATCACTTTGACGTTCCGCTTCCTTTTGTTCTAACTCTTTAGCTTTTATTTTTAACATCTTTTGATGTTTCAACACCTGCTTGATATAATCATTTAATTCCTGATCACTAAGCTCTTCGTTGATGGTCATCATTCCGATGTCTGCTACAATCCTTTTTAGCTTATTATCTTCTAGATAATTTAAGAACCCATTTAAATCTGGCTCATGTCCTTTTTCATAAAAACCTAATAAGTAAGTAATGATTGCTTGGTGTTCATCGACATTCAGGGTTTGACCTTGTAGCATTTCATGAACTTTATAAGCAACCTCACTATCTCTAAGCATATGTGAAATTAATCTTCTCTCTGCTTCGTAGTGAGCCGGCTTGAGGGTTCCTTGCCTGATTACTGGTGTTGGAATAGTGTTCATCTCAGGCGCAGATCTACGTTCTTCTGTCTTTGGCTGCTTTTGTCTCGCTGTCTGACTTAATTGTTGTTGTAAAGCCCCCAACGAAAGGGAGAATTCATCGGCCAATTGTCTTAGGTAAAAATCTCTTTCGACCGCTTTGTCTAAGCGCCCAATCTCATCTACTACTTCTTCGATATACTGTAGTCGATCTCCTTCATTCTGAAGATTTTTGCCTCTTCGGTAATAAAGGAGCTTAAACGCCATAAGCGTAAGGCTTGAATGAATGACTTCGTTTCGAAACTTTTCTTCGCCGTATGTTTGAATATAGTCATCAGGGTCTAACCCGTCAGGCATTTTGGCGACCTTCACAATAAGACCCGCTTCTTGAAGCATCAAAGCAGCTCGGTGGGCAGCTTCGATTCCCGCATTATCGGAATCATAGCAAATTGTTACAGTCTGAGCGTTCTTTTTTAGAACGGTAATATGTTCTGAGGTTAAAGATGTTCCCATTGTGGCAACACCGTTTTCAACCCCTGCCCTGTCAGCAGCAATTACATCGGCAAACCCTTCAAACAATACAATATGTTGTTGTTTCCGAATCGCCGCTCGAGCTTGATTAAAACGATATAAAATTTTACTTTTATTAAAGATTGGTGTTTCCGGGCTATTCAAATATTTGGGCTCATCGTCCCCTAATGCTCTTCCGGAAAATGCAATCGTATTCCCTTGATGATCGTAAATTGGAAACATGATTCGATTCCGAAACCGATCAAAATAACTGTCATCACGCTCGCGTTGGATAATTAGACCAGCCTTTTCCATTTGCTCTGGAGAAAATCCTCTTTTCTGAAGAAGATTACTCACAAACTCCCAAGATGGTAGAGCGTAACCAATTTGAAATTTTTCAATTGACTCTTTTGAAAAACCCCTTTTCGTTAAATATTCAAGGGCATTTTGCCCCTCATCTGTATTAACCAACAAATGATGGTAAAATTTGCGGAGCAATTCATGCGCTTCTACCATTTGACGGAAATGCTCAGGAATAGCTTTCTTTCTCAATGTGGCAGAAGCATCAAAATCCAACTGAACATTCGTTCGTTCAGCTAATTTGATGGCTGCTTCTTGAAAAGAAAATCCTTCTATCTCCATCAGAAAGGAAAATACATTTCCTCCCGCTCCACAACCAAAACAATGATAAATTTGTTTATCAGGTGAGACGGAAAAAGATGGAGAATTTTCCCCATGAAAAGGACAAAGACCGAAATAATTGCGTCCCTGCTTCTTTAGCTGGATATAATCACCAATGACATCGGCGATATCAACCGCCTCACGAATTTCATTAATTTTCTCTTCGGCAATCCTTTCCGCCATGTGCATTACTCCAATTATTTTCTCTCTTGAAATTTCGACAAAAGTTTTGTTAATTCCTGCTTTAAATTTTCACGATCTTTTTCACTAAAAGGTTTCGGACCTTTCCCATAAATCCCTCTTCTCCTCGCTTTTGTTTAAAGGTGCCGAAGTTCAAGGGCTGTTTCGATTTCCTTTTCCTCGAATAAAATCCCCCTAGGTGAAAGAACATAAACTCCTTTTACGAGCAGTGTCGAAGCTAGACCAATATCCTGTGTAATCGCAATATCTCCTTTAGAGATATAATTCATAATGTAAAGGTCTGCAGCCTCTTTAATAGAATCCACATAGGCCCATTTAACAGAAGGAAAATTCGTTACTCATATGTGCATACGAAGCAACAAAGACTAATTCTACCGAAATGGCTGAAGCAATCTGAATGATCTCCTTCTTAACAGGACAGGAATCTGCATCGACAAAAACCGTCAAATATTCCGATTCATAACTAGTAATTCTACATCACTCCGCGTTTTCCTTCTTAGTAACAGGAATTTTTCAAAATCAGTTTTTGTCGAAATATTATTCACCCAATAACTTGACATGTAACAATAAATAGTTTATTCGTAAATAGTCAAGTCTAAACCTAAAGATGGGTATTTTTATCACAATTTTTTATTATAGTATAAGAAAATCAATTTTGCCATCCATTTTTTCAAAAAAATTCGGACCAATCACGAAAGGCTCAGGCTTGCTAGGGATGGCAAGCGACAAAGGTCATTACAAAAAAAGTCCTCGAGGCGTTTCAACAGACTCAATGATGTTCCAACGCCTCTTAAAGATTAGACTCGCTCAAAATCGAGAAGGTCTCCACGAAATGTTTCTGTGCCAAGGCTGCCTCATAAAGTTAGTTGTTATATCCTAGAGCCACTCTTAACGTGAAAAAGCTTTTCTCTGCGTTACTACTTAATTTTTAAGCTCAATTCTAATTATGTAAATGATCTTTGGAATAGAATCATTGCTTAATTTTCCTTTAAAAAGCAACAATCATTGAGAAAGAGCCTTCGCCAAAAAAGAATAGCACATCTCTGTGCTATCGTCGCAAAGAATTTTTTATTTTATCGATAAGCTTTTTTCATAATGATATTCATAATAACATTAGCACTTTCTTCAACCGCTTTATTCGTTACATCAATGACTTGGCACCCGATTTTATCAACAACTGAATCGAAATAATTGATCTCTTCTTTAATTCGATCGATGTTGGCATAAATGGCCTTTTCATTTAACCCTAACGAAATTAAACGTTCCTGTCGGATTTGAATAAGCTTTTCTGAAGAAATACGTAGTCCAAAACATTTCTCCTTTGGAACTAATTTTAATTCTTCTGGCGGTTCAATTTCAGGGACAATCGGAACATTCGCAACCTTGTAACGCTTATGAGCAAGATATTGAGATAACGGCGTTTTCGACGTTCGGGATACTCCAATTAACACAATATCAGACTTTAAGATCCCCCTAGGATCTCGGCCATCATCATATTTGACAGCAAATTCAATCGCCTCAATCTTTTTGAAATAATGCTCATCTAATTTGTGAACAAGCCCTGGCTCATATAAAGGGGTTTCACCACATTGATCTTGAATTTGCGTAATGAGTGGACCAAGAAGATCAGAAGTGATAATTCCCTCTCTTTTAGCAACTTCTTTCATATAATTGCTGATTTCTGGTTTTACCAATGTATAAGCAATCATTCCGCCATCTAGTTTTGCAAGGGAGATTACTTCATCGACATTAGAGATATCTTCTACAAAAGGAAATCGTTTAATTGTTATTTCAGTTTTGTGAAATTGGCTTACTGCAGCCTTCGTCACTAATTCAGCTGTTTCACCAACTGAATCAGAAACTACATAGATGATCGGCTTTTTATCCATATCAATACCATCCCCCTAAATTGTCTTCTTCTAATCCTCATCCACTAAAGCGACAAAAGCTTTCGTTATATTCGTTTTTGTCAATCTTCCAACAATTTCGAATCCTAAGTCCGTCTCTTTGACAATTGGTAATGCATCAATTTGTTTTTCAATCAGTTTCTTTGCTGCTTCGATTAATAAATCCTCTTTCTTACACACCGTTATATTTGGCATACGAGTCATAATAATATTCACAGGTATTGCAGACAGCTCTTGTTTACCAATACTAGCTCTTAGCAAATCTTTTCTTGAAAGGACACCTGCTAAACACCCTTGATGGTCCGAAACAAATAGTGTTCCGACGTCCTCTAGAAACATCGTTACAATTGCATCATAGACAGATACATTTTCTGAAATCACTACTGGAATAGATTGATAGTCACGCACATGGATCTTTGTTAGGCTTTCTGTTAATAATTGAGTCCCTGTTTTCCCCGTATAAAAATAACCAACTCTCGGTCTTGCATCAAGGAAACCCGCCATCGTTAAGATTGCTAAGTCCGGTCTTAATGTCGCCCTAGTAAGATTAAGACGGTCAGCAATTTGTTCTCCAGTAATTGGTCCATTCTCTTTTACGATTTCTAAAATTTGTTCTTGGCGTTTATTCAGTTCGATTGTTCTCACCACCCATAATAGACCATTCTTAAATTCAAAACAGGAGAAAGTACCTATCGATGATGATAGGCACTTATCTCAGGGATTATTTCACATTGATATCATTAACCTTAGCAAACTTTAAAATCAATGTAGCTAAAGCTGACATTTGATTCAAACGGTTTTGACGTAAATCCTGATTCTCTGCCATGACCATAGTGTGGTCAAAATACTCAGTAATGGTCGGTCTCAACGAAGTAAGTAGTTCATATAAAGCTGAACCTGAAATTCCTTCCTCTGCTTGTTTTGCAGCTTCAAGAAATTCTTGATAAAGTTGTTGCTCTTGGTCGTTTTCAAATAATTCAGGGTTAATATCCCCTCTTACCTCAGCCTTCTTCGCAATATTTAACACACGACTTAGGGCCTCAATACTTTCTTTAAATCCTAATTCTTCTTTTTTCACTTGAAGAATGTGGGCATTTTCCAATAGGCCAGGAATATTTCTCAAACCACTGCCGATAATCGCATCTATTAAATCATAGCGAATACCATGCTCTTGTAGCAAATGTTTGATTCGCAGACCGAAGAAATGAGCAAGGTCTTCATAAACTTCTTTATTCGTACGTTTAAGGATACCTGATTCATCAACAAGATCCAAGGAAAGACCGATTAATAGCTCCAGCGACAAGCTCCATTGCTTGTTAATAAGCGTTTGAACAATACCTGTAGCTTGTCGACGAAGCGCATAAGGATCTTGTGAGCCACTTGGCACAACGCCGATGGCAAAAAATGAGCATATCGTGTCTAGCTTCTCAGCAATTGAAACTACTGCTCCAGTATCACTTTCCGGGGTAGAGTCTTCGGCATTTCTTGGCATATAATGTTCGTTAATTGCCTTGGCAACTATAGAGGATTCTCCTTTTTGAAGAGCATATTTCTCCCCCATAATCCCTTGCAACTCTGGGAACTCATAAACCATTTGACTAACCAAGTCAAACTTACTAATTTCAGCTGTGCGATTTATAGCCGTCGCCGTTTCAGCATTAAGACCTAAGCGCTCACTTATTAAGTTTGCCAGTCTTTGTACCCTTATGGTCTTTTCAGCTACTGTACCGATTTCTTCATGATAGACAACGTTCTTCAACTTTGCCAATGCATGATCAATCGATAACTTTTGGTCCTCTTTATAGAAGAAAGCTGCATCTGCTAAACGTGCTCTAAGCACTTTTTCATTTCCACGGGCAACTTTTTCGAGGTTTTGATGATCACCGTTTCGAACAGTAACGAAATAAGGGAGTAAATGTCCATCCTTTGATTTGACCGGGAAATACCGTTGGTGTTCTTTCATCGATGTGATGAGTACTTCTTCCGGGATTTCTAAAAACTCTTCCTCAAATTTCCCATATAATGCTGTTGGATATTCAACTAAATTCTTTACTTCATCTAATAGGTCTTCATCTACTGGAATCACCCAACCATTGTCATCTTCAATATTTTCAATTTGGGATAAAATGGCTTGTTTTCTCTTTTCTGTATCCACAATAACAAATTGATCAAGTAATTCATCTTGATAGTTTTCTGGAGAAGAAATTTCCAATTCAGAACCTAGGAATCGGTGTCCCTTCGAGTGATTACTTGCAGCAACCCCCGTAATGGAAAACGGAATAACCTCTTTTCCAAACATAGCTACTATCCACTTAATTGGCCGAATATAGCGTAATTCCTCATTTGCCCAGCGCATGTTTTTAGGGAAGGTCAGGCCTGTAATAAGACCTTTTAATTCAGGAAGTAAGACCGCCGTTTCCTGTCCCTCAATAAATTTCTTAACATGAGCATATTCAACCCCATTGATTTCTTTAAAGTAAATATCATCAACGGTCATTCCTTGACCTCTAGTAAACCCTTGAGCTGCTTTAGACCAAGCCCCGTCTTGTCCTAGAGCGATTTTCTTTGCAGGACCTTTAGCTTCTTCATGGATATCTTCTTGACGTTCGGCAACATCCGTCACAAGCACAGCAAGTCGGCGGGGAGTGGCGAAGGATTGGACTTCATTAAATGCAATCTTTTGATTTGATAACCAAGATTCGAGCTTTGACGCTAACTGATTAATACTATCATCAATAAACCGGGCTGGCATTTCTTCCAGGCCGATTTCAATAAGCAGGTTTCGTTTACTCATGTTCGTTTTGCTCCTTTCGCGCTAATATTGGGAAGCCTAGCTTTTCACGTTCTTCATAGAATGTTTTCGCTACTTTTCTAGCTAAGTTCCGGCATCTACCGATATATCCAGTGCGTTCTGTAACCGAAATAGCACCTCTTGCGTCAAGGATATTAAAAACATGAGAACACTTTAAAACGTAGTCGTATGCAGGGTGTACTAACCCCTCTTCCATTTGGCGATGAGCCTCTTTTTCATAAATATTGAATAGGTTAAATAACATCTCAGGGTCTGATGTTTCAAATGTGTATTTACTGTGTTCAAATTCTGGTTGTCCAAAAATGTCTCGAACGGTAAATCCATCTGTCCACTCTAGTTCAAATACATTTTCCTTATCTTGAATATACGAAGCAAGTCGCTCAATTCCATATGTGATTTCAACGGAAACAGGTTTACACTCAAGACCCCCTACTTGTTGGAAATAAGTAAACTGTGTGATTTCCATCCCATCTAGCCATACTTCCCAACCTAAACCAGCACAACCTAGGGATGGATTCTCCCAGTTGTCTTCTACAAATCGAATATCGTGTTCAAGTGGGTCGATTCCCAAAGCACGCAAAGAATCCAAGTAAAGTTCTTGAATATTATCTGGTGATGGTTTCATTATGACTTGGAATTGATGGTGCTGATAGAGGCGATTTGGATTTTCACCATAGCGTCCATCGGCAGGACGACGGGAAGGCTCTACATAAGCGACATTCCAAGGCTCTGGTCCAATTGCTCGTAAAAACGTGTATGGACTCATCGTTCCTGCACCTTTTTCCACGTCATATGCCTGCATCAAGATACAGCCTTGTTCAGACCAATGCTTTTGCAGGGTTAAAATCATATTTTGGATATTCATAAATGCTAACACCTCCAAATTTATAAGCACTAAGGCAGTGACAGGAAAACAAAAAACTCCCGTCACTATGCCTTAATTAAGACATAGGGACGAGAGTTACCCGCGGTTCCACCCTAATTGCTGCATTTAAGCAGCCACTTTGAGCCAAGTTGCTCCGGAACGCCATTCTCTAATGCTCTATAACCTGGCTCACACCATCCCAAGTTCGCTTTTATAGAGGAAATTAGATACTCCTTTCCTTCACCGCAACATATGTAAGTTAATATTAAAAATCATAGCGGAAACAAAATCAAATGTCAACCATCTACAGCTTGTCCTTAAAACGATCCAATTGGTTTAAGAACTTCTTCGTTTTTAAGTTCAATCCAGAATACTCATCATAATAAGCGTTAATTACTTGCTTTAACTCAGCTTTTGTAGAGTCCTTAACAGAGATATTGCCAAGCCGTGAAAGATCTAACATATAAAAAATCCTTAGCAAGCGAATTGTTGCTGAAGAAACCTTATAATGGTACGGATCTTTCTCAATACAACGATGGCAAATTAAACCACCTTCACGGATTGAAAAACTAAAATTCCCTTCAGTACTTCCACAAACCGTACAGTGATCCAAAACAGGATATAAACCAAGAACATTCAACATCTTCATTTCGTAAATATTCACTAGAATATCAAGGTCATATCCTTCATTCATATAATTTAACGTTTGTAAAAGTAATTCAAATAAAAATGGATTCGGTTTTTTCTCTTCAGTACTTTTATCTGTTAAGTCAATCACATAACTCGCATAAGCGGTTAAAAAGATGTCTTCGCGAATGCTTCGCATAGACGTAATCATTTCACCTTGTTGTAAACTTCCCAATCCTCTACCTTTTTGGACAAGATAGTAACCATGAGTAAAAGGCTGGGAGATAGCCGTAAGCCGACTGTTAGGCTTTTTCGCCCCTCTAGCCATCACTCCAACCTTTCCCCATTCACGAGTAAATAAAGTTACAATTTTATTGGTTTCAGCATAATCAGTTGTTCTTATAACGATGCCTTCACACTTTTCCAGCACCATTCTTCACCATCCATTGAGGAGACAAACCTATGAGATGGGGAAATCAATTTCTGCTAGCTCATCTTCCTGATTTTCGGGTATTTCTCGTTTTTCCTGCTCCAACTCCTTGAAGAGGAGATAAGTGTCAATATTACCTGTTTGCTTAAACACCTTCCAGGTAAAATCCAACATCGAAAACCCCACCTTTCATTAATCGGTACTAGCATTTATTACATCCCAAATCCTTAACATTATCATAGCCTGTCAATCAAATTTTCATGTTTCATAAAAATTGTAAAAAGGTTGTATGCATATTATACGACTACACCTAATACATTAAATAGGACTTTCTTATAGGCATGTGTAACGATTAATACTCATCTTCCCTAAATCCATAATCTCGGAGGTGGGAAGCACGATTTCTCCAGTCCTTTTGAACTTTCACCCACAATTCCAAAAACACCTTACTACCTAGTAAATTTTCAATATCGAGTCTAGCTCGTTTCCCAATTTCCTTTAGCATACTTCCTTGCTTTCCAATTATTATGCCTTTTTGAGAAGCTCTTTCAACAATAATGGTAGCCATTACATGCACTTGATCCTTTTCTGAATGTCGCTCCATTTTTTCTATTACAACTGCTAGAGAATGCGGAATTTCTTCACGTGTCAAATGAAGCGCTTTTTCCCTGATTAACTCAGAAACAATGAAACGCTCAGGATGGTCAGTAACTTGGTCACTAGGGTAATATTGAGGTCCCTCCGGCAAATAAGCCTTAATTTGTTCTAAAAGCGTCTCAATATTATTTCCTTCTAAAGCTGATATCGGAACAATCTCTTTGAAGTCAAATTTTTCCTTATAACCATCAATTAGTTCTAATAATTGATCTGGGTGAATTAAATCAATCTTATTGATTATAAGAAAGACCGGTGTTTTGACAGACTGAAGCTTTTCAATGATAAACTCTTCTCCCTTGCCATAGCCTTCCTCGGCGTTCACCATAAACAAAACAAGGTCAACTTCCTTAAGAGTATTTTGTGCAACTTTCATCATAAAATCCCCAAGCCGATGTTTTGGCTTGTGAATCCCTGGAGTATCTATAAAGACCAATTGCGCATCATCTTGTGTGAGAACACCTTGAACTTTGTTGCGTGTTGTTTGGGGCTTATCACTCATGATCGCAATTTTTTGTCCTACTACTCTGTTTAAAAACGTTGATTTACCTACATTTGGTCTACCGATTATGGATATAAATCCTGATTTAAATTCTTTATTCATTTAAGTCCTCCGCTGAAAAAGCTCCTGGTAGTAGATCTTCAACTGTAATCTCTAGTGTATCACCTTTTAAGTTTGTTAATGTAACGGTCATATCCCTTGGGCATAATTCTGATATAACCTGGCGACAAGCGCCGCAAGGAGAAACTGGGCGATCTGTGTCTGCGATTACAGCAAGTGCTTTGAAATTACGATCTCCATGAGCAAATGCACTGAAAATCGCGGTTCGCTCCGCGCAGTTACACATACTGTATGCGGCATTTTCTATATTACATCCATGGTAAACCTTCCCACCATCAGTTAGAAGTGCAGCGCCTACCTGAAATTTAGAGTAAGGAACATAGGCCTTTTCCATCGCTTTCTTTGCTTCACTGATCAACATTGTTGTATTCATTTAAAGGATCTTCCTTTCCACTATTTTACCTTATTTGAAAGGTATTTTCACTGAAAAAAGTTAAAAATTTTAAATTTTCTAAAAAATTATTAATACTATTCAGTTTCATATTCATTTTACATTTTTTCGGTTTCATACTCAAACCACCATTCCAAAAAGATAAAAAGCTGCCCAAAATGAGCAGCTAAGGTTGGATGTACATCAATAATTTGGGTCCCAAAACGATAAAACCAACTAAAACAGAGGTTACAGCAAATAAGAATACCGCTCCGGCTGCCATATCCTTTGCTTGTTTTGCTAACGGGTGATATTCTTCCGTTACTAAATCCACAACCCTTTCAATGGCACTGTTTATCATTTCCGCAGTTAACATCCCCCCAATAGCAAATACAAGAAGAGCCCATTCCAGCTTTGTAAGGGAGAGGAAACTCCCCACAATAATGATAAAACCCGTAAAGAATAGGTGGATTTTTAAATTGCGCTCAGTTTGTATTGCCTTCTTAATTCCTTCTAAAGCATTCCTAAACGAAGCAACAATCGAAAGGTTTTTTTTATTCCCTTTACCTTGTGAGTCCATACTCATCTAAAATTTCCTTTTGGCGATTAAACATCACCTTTTCCTCAGCTTCTGTTTCATGATCATAACCTAATAAATGAAGGAAGCCATGTACAGCTAAGAAGCCCAGCTCCCTCATAAACGAATGATTGTATTCTTCAGCCTGCTCTTTAGCTTTAGAAATCGAAATAATAATATCTCCTAAAACACGAGGCATTTCCAGACCGATTACTTCGATTTCCCCTTCTCCAAGCTCTTCCAATGCAAATGAGATGACATCAGTTGGTCTATCTTTATCCCTGTATTCACGATTTATCTCGTGTATTCGTTCATTTGAAACAAAAGTAATGGAAACCTCACAGTCTTGCTCAATTCCCTCTTTTTTTGCAGCAAATTGAAGCAATTTTTCAATTTCAATTATTTGTTCTTCCGTTAATGCTTCTACTTCATCAATAATATCAATCTCTAAATTCATGTTTTATTCACCTTCTGCTTATTCATTTCTGGGTATTCAATACGTGAATGGAAGATCCCTTTTAGGGTTTCACAAAACGACTCCCCAACAATATTCAACTCTTTTAATGTAATGTCACAATCGCTTAATTGACCATCCTGTAGACGGTCAGCAATAATACTCTTCACTAAGGATTCAATCTGTTCGTGTGTCGGATTAGACATTGAGCGCACTGCCGCTTCAACACTGTCGGCTATACCAATAACCGCGGTCTCCTTTGTTTTTGCCTTAGGTCCTGGATATCGGAAATCCGCTTCTTTAACATCGTCTCCATTCTGTTTTGCTTTATGATAGAAAAATTTTAAGAGCGTAGTTCCATGATGCTGTTCAGCAATATCGACAATTTCCTTTGGAATTTTATTCTTTCTAAGCATTTCAGCTCCATCTATTGCATGGGCAATGATGATATTCTTACTCGTTAATGGTGGTAATTTATCGTGCGGGTTCTCAATATTCATTTGATTTTCAATGAAAAACTGCGGTCGTTTCGTCTTACCTATGTCATGATAATAGCAACCTACTCGAGCTAATAAACCATTAGCACCTATCGCTTCACAAGCCGATTCCGCCAGATTTGCAACCATCACACTATGATGATAGGTACCAGGAGCTTCTGTCAAGATTTTCCGTAAAAGTGGATGGTTAGGGCTCGAAAGTTCAATGAGCTTCATTGTTGATAGGACACCAAAGCCAGCCTCAAAAAAAGGAAGCAACCCTATGGTTAAGACAGCTGAGGATATTCCTGACAGAAAAGCAACCAATAAATTGATACCGTATTCTAAACCAGTATATTGGCTGTTCCGTAACAGAACCAAAGCAATAATTATAAATAGGTTAACCAGCGAAACAAATACACCTGCTTGTAGGATCTTTGAACGTTGATTTTGCTGACGTAAATATAAAACACCAGCCAAACCACTTGCAATAATATAAATTGCCACCATAACATTTAACGTTCCAGTGATCCCCTGATTAAACATAATACTTCCAGAAATCCCTAAAATAACAGCTTGAAAGATGGCCAGTCGCTCATTGATTAAAATCTTTATTAACATCGGTCCCATAGCAGCTGGAAAAACATAACCAATCTCCGATAGTTCATATTCTGTAAATAAACTTAGAAGCTTCATAATTAATAAGGCTGTAACAAATATTAAGCTGAAAATCAAAAGTTGCTTATGTTTGTTTTCTGCAGTATTCATCTCATCGAAGATAAACAAGAGAGTACCTATGATAATAAATATGAACATTGCAAGTCCAACAAAAGGTCTTAGTGAATTTTCATTATCCAATAAACCTGCTAACTCCAACTTATGATAAACATCTCTACTAATAAGTTGCCCTTCTGACACGATAATCTGACCTTCTAAAATCTTTACAGGCTCGACACCATCACCGGCTTGTTGGCGAAGATCTTCTGTCGCTTTTGGATCATAAAATTCATTTTGAATAACCGCAAATCGACCTAGTTCAATGACAGCTTTTTTTAGTCCGCTGTTTAGACTAGTATATTTTAATTCTTCTTCAACACGTTTTTTAGCGTTTTCCACACCATCAGCTGGAATCCGATTGCTCATCACATTGTTAACCGCTGTTACTGTTAAGTCCTTAGCAATGGACAAATCTCCATTGCTTGCGTTTATCATTGAAATAAACGATTGATCTGAAACTTCATCTGTAACCCCTTCAGTCAGTTTCTCCTTGACCCTAGTCAATTTTTCTGACATTACTTCTTCAGGACTAGAGGGACCTTCTCCTTCACCCTCATCTGTTTTTTGAGTGATTTCTTCGTTTACTTCTTCATGGACTTCAGTAATCGTATCAAAAATAGAGGTAATGAGGTCCACCTGATTTTGTGTATATTCCTTCTTAACTGTATATACATCTTGGACCTGATCTATGGCATCTTGTTTCTTTTTTTCTGTGTTCACCTTATCTTCAACGGTTATGGGGGAACGGATTGTCTGGTCTGCAATCGAAAATAGGGTTAGATTCAGCTTTTCTGGTTTTACATTGCTATACATAGACAAAAACATAACCAAACCAAGGATCAGAAAAAGTAAAACCCGAAAAAGCCTGATTTTTAATAAATTTAGTATGCTAGTAAAAGAATGTTGAAGCTTTTCCATCCCAATTCCTCCTTTCCCGTCCTTAAACCGTTAAAATGATTTAATTTGGTAAATTTTATCTTCATTATTTTACATCATACCAGTTTTTTTTCGATTTTTCACCTTTCATCTGGAAAGCGAAAACATGAACATAAACGTGATTTATATGCCCCCCTCGCTCACAATTTATGGAGGAAAGGAAAAAGTCTGCCCAAATAGGCAGACTATTTCACATTATCGACTTGTTCGTAAGCTTTAATGATTCTAGCGACTAATGGATGACGCACTACATCTGATTGTTCGAGATGGACAAACTCCATCCCCTTTACACCTTTTAGAATATCCTCAGCAACAATCAGTCCAGACTTCACCCCTTTTGGTAAGTCTACTTGTGTTTTATCCCCTGTAATGACCATTTTTGACCCAAATCCAAGTCTTGTTAAAAACATTTTCATTTGAGCCTGAGTTGTATTTTGAGCTTCATCTAAAATGACAAAAGCATCATCTAACGTTCGGCCACGCATATAAGCTAATGGGGCTATTTCAATCGTTCCCCGTTCGATTAACCTCTGAGTATGTTCAGCACCTAGAATATCATGGAGTGCATCATACAATGGTCGTAAGTACGGATCTACTTTCTCCTTTAAATCCCCAGGCAAAAAGCCTAGGCTTTCTCCTGCTTCCACAGCAGGTCTTGTTAAAATGATTTTGTTTACATTTCCATTTTTCAGGGAACTAACTGCCATTACCACAGCTAAATACGTTTTCCCTGTACCAGCTGGACCAATCCCGAACACTAAGTCATGTTTTTTAATCGCATTGATATAGTATCTCTGCCCAAGTGTTTTAACTCTGATGGGTTTCCCTTTTGAGTTTCTAGCAATTTCCTCATCATATAAATCATGGAAAAACTCAAGGGTGCCTTTTTCAGCCATTTGAAGAGCGTTAATGACATCCCTCTCACTGATCGTTATCCCTTTTCTTACAACTGCTAGAAGTTTTTCAAGCACATCTCTTGCTAACTCAACCTTTTCTGATGAACCGGAAAGACTAATTGATTCTCCTCTAGTAACGATTGAGATGTTAAGTTGGTTCTCAATTGCTTTTAAATTAGCATCTGCGTTTCCAAATAAAGCAATTGCTTCTTCATGATTAACTAGTTGAATTTCCATCGTTTTTATTTCTTCCGTCATTTTCGTCTCCTTGAATAATTGGTTGACTTTTTGCAATGTCTTCTATAATTTGAAAAAGTATGGATAATTTTACTTTACCATTGTTTATTGACTGATGTAAAATTTCTTCCCCTTTCACTATAGCATCTTCAGGTAACTGGTTTTTTATATCTTTTCTTGCTAAATCCATTGCACGTTTTACGGCTTCCTTCTCAGAATAGCTTCGATTTACTTCTTCCCGCTCGCGAATTGTTTTCGTTGTAACTGCAATCGGTGTTTTCCATTTAAATATTTTTAATTGATGAGTGTTCAATTCTTCTTCATACTCTTGAAATTCATGTTTACCGAAACCCCAAATTGGGATTTCAGCACCCGATATATCAAGGTAAAATTTCCGTTTTTCTTCCCCACTAAAAACTTGAAAGGTGGATTCTAACGGAAGTTCAACTTGTGACTTATACCAAGTTTCCCCTAAAATTTCACCCCGTGCTGCCACTTTTTGCTTCTCATCCTCTTTCCCAATTAAACCCGATACAAGTAGCTGTCCAGGTTTAACATGATCATGAATGCTAACTACTTTTTCTCCTTCCTCTACGAACATTTTTACAATCGTTGCTTTTTTTGTTGCTACAAGGTTTTGCGCATCATATATTTTCGGCTTTTCTGGCTCTTCTTTCTCGACTACTTGGAAGTGATAGGTCGTTCCTCGCAGTTCCACTCCGACCCACGTCAATGCCTTTACCTGATCCGTTAATTCACGTTGAATCACATCGACATTTTCAATTGTGAATTGGGGTTTGCCTATTTTAACCCCCATTTCTTTTAATTCCTTACGTATCTGGTATTCCGTTGCGGGACTGGCTCCTTTTATTTCTATTCCCCACACCATATTTGAAAGGAAAAGAATGAGAGCAAAAAATGCGACACCCCCAAGGACAAATCCACTGTTTGTCCATAATCGTTGTAAAAAGAAAGGGCCACCTGCCCTCTCAATAAATCGGATTTTACACTCACTCTGCCTAGCAGGGCCACGCACTTTTTTAACATCACTTAACTTTATCTGAAATGTGATTGCTTCTGTTCCGTGTCTTTTGACATTCCAGATAAGGATTTCATTTCGGGTCAACTGATTTAAAAAACGTTCAACACCTTTGCCCGTCACTTTGACTCTTACGATCCCAACCAAACCGCTTATCCACTGATTTTTCATGCCCTTCCTCCTGAATCATTCATTGATATATATCACTTGGTCGATTTTTCCTTCGAGTAGGATTTCTTCTGGTAAAATCATTTTTATAACAAACGCTTTCCCTTTTACAAGCAGCTGACCTTGCTCAAGTAACAGCCGAACTTCCCTATCAGAGAAAGCCAATAAGCCACGGTGGTTCTCAATATAAATATGGATTTGACCAACCATTGTAATTCGGGGGAGATCCATCATGACATCCGGTGGAAGTTCCATTTTTTGAGTCATCCAATTTCGTATGAGCTGGCTCCATTTTTTTGCCATAAAAAAAGAACCCCCTTTCATCTCATATCTATGAGCCAAAAAGGGGTTCTAGCACTTCTTTTTCAGTTTGGAAACGGTTGGAATAAACGTTTATCTCCGTCGGTCACGGTGGTATGGGTTACGCGCGCGCGGCGGTCCTAAAACTTGTGACCAAGCAATACCTTCGATTACTCGATCTGGGCTTGGAGTTAAGTCAAGTGATGTCTCCCCATCGGTTTTTGGATCGACAGCTCGGGTTGGAGCTGTTGGCCGATTAACACTTGAATGAGTTCGTTCAGATGCAATTTGTTCCAATTCTTTTCTTCTTTCCTCGTACTTTTTTTGAATATCGAGGAATGGGTTTTCAGGAACCATTTGCTTTGGATCCATTCTAGGTTCTTCATGCTCTATTGTTTGTGCCATTGTCGGCTCCATACTTTCCGATTGGCTTGCTCGACCATCACTTCTTTGTTGTTGAACAGGACGTGATGGTCTTTTTGGTTCCTGCTTTTGTTCTTCTTTTCCTTTTCTAAAAAGACTTGAAAGAATACCCATTATGATAAAAATTAATAAGGGATTTTCAAATAAGAACTCCATCTGATCTACCCCCTTCCAAGACTAGAATTCCTTTTAGTCATTCTTCTTATCGTCTTTCTTTCCACCAGAGAGCTTACCAAAGGAATCTCTCATGTCCGTATCCGCAGAGATATTTTGGATGTTCATATAATCCATTACACCAATATTTCCTTCTTTTAACGCCTCTGCCATCGCTAATGGTACAGTCGCTTCTGCTTCAACCACTTTCGCTCTCATTTCTTCTACACGTGCCTTCATTTCCTGCTCTTGAGCTACCGCCATTGCACGACGCTCTTCAGCTTTAGCCTGGGCAATCTTCTTATCTGCCTCTGCTTGCTCTGTTTGCAATTCAGCACCAATGTTTTTACCGATGTCCACATCAGCAATATCAATCGAGAGAATTTCAAAAGCCGTCCCAGCATCTAATCCCTTTGCAAGAACCGTTTGAGAAATCATATCAGGGTTTTCCAAAACCTTTTTGTGATTATCAGAAGAACCAATTGTCGAAACAATCCCTTCCCCAACACGTGCCACAATCGTATCTTCACCTGCACCACCGACAAGGCGATCGATATTGGCTCGAACGGTAATTCTTGCTTTTGCTTTAACTTCAATTCCATCCATTGCGACACCGGCAATAAATGGCGTTTCAATTACTTTAGGATTAACACTCATTTGTACAGCTTCTAAAACATCACGCCCTGCAAGATCAATCGCAGCGGCTCTTTCAAAAGTTAGTTCAATGTTCGCACGGTGAGCGGCAATTAATGCGTTCACTACTCGGTCGACGTTCCCTCCAGCAAGGTAATGACTCTCCAACTGGTTAGTTGAAACCCCTAGACCCGCTTTATGCGCCTTAATTAACGGGTTAATGACGCGACTAGGAATTACCCGACGTAATCTCATTCCAATAAGCGTAAAGATACTAACTCGAACACCTGCTGCTAACGCTGAAATCCAGAGCATAACAGGTACAAATGTAAATAAAACACTTAGTAGCAAAATTCCAATTACAACTGCTACTAGAACAAAAATCGTACTTGTACTCATAACCATAAAAACTCCTCCTATCAATCTTCAGATTCTACTAACTCCCGAACAACAATTCGAGACCCTTCTGCTTTTACAATTTTAACCTTCTTATCTTTCTGAATAAAACTCCCCTCACTGACAACATCAATTCGTTCGTCGCCAATCAGCACAGTCCCTGCTGGCCTTAATGCCGTAACAGTTACACCCTCTAAACCAACTAGTTCAGTTCGTGTTTTATTAGAAATATATCCATCTTCCGTACTAGTTGAATCAGTAAGGATTATTTTCCTGAAAAATTTCATCCTCTTTCCCATCACCTTTACCATTAGGATTGAAACTAGTATCGCAACAAAGAGAGCAATTAACAGGGAGATTCCCATATGAACAACATTTCCTGATGCAAGAAAGAAGCTAGCAATAACAGCGATAAAACCAATGATTCCAATAATTCCTCCAGGAACAAATAACTCCAAAATTAATAAGCCAATTCCGACAGCAAATAAAATAAGTGCTTCATAGCCCGCTAATCCAGCTACGAGATGACCATAGAAGAATAAAAGTAAAGAAGTAATTCCCATGGCACCAGGAATTCCAAACCCTGGAGAATAAAGCTCGACTACTAAACCTAGGCTGCCAATTGATAACAAGATCGGGACAACTACGGGGTTTGTAATAAACCGCGCTACCTTTTCAGCAAAAGTTTCATCTACTCTTTTAATTGTCGCATTCTCATATCCCAATGTTTCAATTAACTGCTCTAAATTTTCAACAGTACCTTCAGAATACCCTACCTCTAGCGCTTGTTCTGTTGTCAGGGTTAATAGCGCCCCTTTGCCTGCACCGTACTCCGGCAGATCCACACTCTCTTCTGCCATGGCCTCAGCATAAATAGGATCACGGCCTGACTCTTGAGCAGCACTTCTCATTGCTGCAAGCCAATAAGATTGTGCTTTCTTATCAGCTGCATTACCACTTTGGTCAATGATTGCAGCAGAGCCCATTGTTGCACCAGGCACCATATAAATTTCATCCGCATTCAACGATATAAACGCTCCGGCAGATAAGGCTTGTTTATTCACAAATGCAATCGTTCGAAGGTCCGTGGATGTAAACAGCTTTCCAATTTCACTAGCCGCATCCACAGCACCACCTGGAGTATTCACTTCAAAAATAATGGCAGAAGCTTGATTTTTCTCCGCTTCCGAAACAGCTCTGTTTAAAAAAGCAAAAAGCCCTTTCTCAACCGTTTCTTCAACAGGAACAACATAGATTGTTTCTGCTTCTTTAGCCGCCGTGATTTCTTCAGGAATGAACGATGCCATAAATGCTAGTAGCATGAAGAACAATATAAAAGCTCGACTCCTTTTCAAGTTCTCCCCCCTTTCTTTCCTTTTTTACGGCTTCCTATATTACGGATATCATGCCCAAATGGTTTCATTCCTTAATTTAAATTAAGAAATATATGCAACTTGTCGCTTAATACTTGCATGAAAGTTTATGTATAAGCTTATGTTACCATATGTTCTTCCCTCAGATATATTAAAAGCCGTAAGCAAAATGCTTACGGCCAGTACAAGTTTTTTTATGAAAGGTGTTGTTGTACAAGTTTATTAACAAGTGAACCATCTGCTTTACCCTTTACTTTAGGCATTAAAGCAGCCATCACTTTACCCATTTCAGCTTTCGACGATGCCCCAACTTCAGTGATGGTCTCCGAAATGAATTTCGATAACTCCTCTTCACTTAACTGTTCAGGCATGTACGCTTCAACGTAGGATAATTCCATTCGCAATTTTTCAACAAGGTCTTCACGACCTGCTTTATCAAATTCCTGGAGGGAATCTTTGCGTTGTTTCATTTCGCGAGAAAGTACAGTCAACTCTTCCTCTTCGGACAACTCCTGCTTCCCGAGCTTAATTGCTTCGTTTTGCAAGGAAGACTTTATCATCCGAAACGTCGTGAGTTTGTCTTTTTCCTTGTTCTTCATCGCTTGGATTATATCTTTATTTAAACGCTCGAGAAGACTCATATGATTCCACCCTCTCTTAGAACTTGCGTTTTCTAGCAGCTTCAGACTTTTTCTTACGCTTTACACTAGGCTTTTCATAGAATTCGCGCTTTCTAGCTTCTTGAATTGTACCTGATTTCGATACAGTTTTTTTGAAGCGTCGAAGAGCATCTTCAAGCGATTCGTTTTTGCGAACAACAGTTTTAGACATTCTCTTTCCCTCCCTCCGAACACAACACACTTACATGAAAACACATGGATACCATGTACTTTGCAATTATAATATAACCATCGTATAAGGTCAACTGAATAAATGAAGATAGACAAAATATTATTGCCTAAAATATACACAACAATAAACACCCTTATTAGCTCTAGCATTCCCTTTACTGGTCAATAGGGTTTTGGTTTCTAAGAAGAAAAACATAAAGAGATTTAAACTATACTATTGTACCATCCTTCTCACGCAAGAAAGATACCATAAAATGAAACTTCATTCAGTGGAGTCTTACTCTCTCTCAAGTAATGCGGGATAAAGGAAAACACGACTTGATCTGTGTGCTTTTAAATGTTATAAGCCATTCTGACAAAAAATTTCACGCATGTCCACATTTTATTCTCATAAACATTAAAGTGAAGAGAGGATGGGGACGATGGTCTATTTAGCATTATTTATTTTGTTAGTTCTTGTATTTTTATTTGGAATGATGGGACTTCGAAAAGGGCTCTTTAATCTGTCCGCAGATACAATGAAAAAATGGATCGCTAGTATGACAGATACACCCTTTAAAGGAATGTTGGCAGGGATCATCGTGACTGCTTTACTACACAGTAGTTCGGCAGTCATGGTTATTACAATTGGGCTGATTAGTGCCGGCTTATTGACCTTTCGCCAATCGATTGGAATTATCCTTGGGTCAAATATTGGGACGACTTTCACACTCGAAATCATTACAATCGATATCGACGTTTTCATCGTTCCACTTGCGATACTTGGAGCTATTCTTATGTTCACAGGAAGAGCGCGGAACCAAAACATTGGACGCATATCCTTAGGGATGGCTGCAGTTTTTGCGGCAATGCGTGGTTTTTCTTTTCTAGCAGAGCCCCTGACAAGCTTATCGATTGTTCAAAATATGCTTAACCATATAAACGATAGCCTTTTTTACAGCTTAATTGCTGGCACGTTAATAACAGCAATTATTCAGTCCAGTACAGCCATGTCTGGAATTTTAATGAGTTTCCTGGCAGAAGGAACCCTTCAATTTGCACCTGCTTTAACAGCGATGCTAGGCGCAAATATTGGGACATGTGCTACCGCCTTACTTGCCTCAACTGGTGCAGGAAGAGAAGCTCGGTTAACAGCTTATGCACATTTATGGCTCAATTTAGCTGGGACATTATTTTTCTTTCCATTTATTGATGATTATGCTTTAATCGCGCCATTAACGGCTGATCGCCTTGACGTACAACTAGCTCACGCTAGCGTTCTATTTAATGTAGTGTCGTCCCTTGTAGTATTGCCATTTGCAAATCAATACGGAAAAATGATTCTATATTTTCACGGAAAAGCGGAAGTGAAGTAATAGTTAGTAAGAAAAAACTAGCCCGTTGCGAGCTCACGATTAAGACATTTGGCTGTTAACGTAGAACAGAAAAGGCTGTGATCGTAACGATCTTTGTTAAAATCTTAAAGCGAATTTAACGCAGAATTAGCCAAATTGTGTGTTCGTACTAAGTTTGCAGGCCCTTTTCTCCTAATCTAATAGTTCTTTCCAGTGAAAATAAAGTGTTTCTCTTTATTTTTCTAGAAAGCAACAAGTTTTAAGAAAAGAGCCAAATGAAAAAAGGGAATTGCTTATGCAACTCCCTTTAACTATTAAATAGCAGCTTTTTCATCTACGACTTCTTCGTCGATTACTCGTACAAATTGTCCTTCACTATACGGGTAACCTGCTTTTGTAATTTTCACTTTCACAATTTTCCCTACCATATCTTCTGTTGCCGGCAAGATTACCTTTAGATAATTATCTGTATATCCTACATAATAACCTTCTTTTTCCGAATAACGTTCTTCAGGGATGACTTCAAGCACTTCTTCTTCAAATTGAGAGGCATACTCTTTCGCCAATTGGTCATTTAATGTCAAAAGACGGTGCACCCGCTCATTTTTTACTTCTTCATCTACTTGGTCTTCCATCCGAGCAGCAGGAGTACCTGTACGTTTTGAGTAAGGGAAAACATGAAGCTCAGAGAACTGATGGTCTTTAATAAAATTATAAGTTTCCATAAACTCATCTTCAGTTTCGCCTGGGAAGCCAACGATAACATCAGAAGTAACAGCTAGGCCTGGTAACACTTCTTTTAAACGGTTTAAACGTTCCGCAAAGAATGCCATTGTATACTTACGACGCATTCTCTTCAGTACTGTATCCGAACCAGATTGGATAGGAATGTGCAAATGGCGCACAATAATATTCGATCGATCAATAACCTCAATCACTTCATCTGTGATTTGGCTAGCTTCAATTGAAGAAATACGTAATCTCTTTAAACCTTTTACATTTGCTTCAAGGTCCGTTAGCAAGCGAGCTAAGTTATAATCCTTCATATCCTCGCCATATCCACCGGTATGGATACCTGTGAGAACAATTTCTTTATAACCAGCATCAACAAGTTGTTGAGCTTGTCTAATAACTTCTTGCGGATCACGTGATCTCATCAATCCTCGCGCCCAAGGGATTATACAGAATGTACAGAAATTGTTGCAGCCTTCTTGAATTTTAAGAGAGGCTCTAGTTCGATCGGTAAACGCCGGAACATCCAATTCTTCGTAAACTCGGTTTTTCATAATATTACGAACACCATTAATTGGTTGACGTTCCGTTTTATATTGTTCAATATACTCAAGCATTTTCACTCGGTCTTGAGTTCCTACAACAATATCAACACCAGGAATTGCCATAATCTCTGCTGGTGAAGTTTGCGCATAACATCCAGTTACACAAATAACGGCATCAGGGTTTTTACGTACAGCTCGACGAATCACTTGTCTACTTTTTTTATCCCCCGTGTTAGTCACGGTACATGTATTAATAACATAAACGTCCGCAGTAGATTCAAATTCTACACGGTCATAGTTTTGTTCTTTAAATAATTGCCAGATTGCCTCTGTTTCATAGTGGTTTACTTTACATCCAAGTGTATGGAAAGCAACTGTAGGCATTTTCTTCACCTCATTAATTCAAAATGATAAGAAGCAGCAGACAGCAAATATAATGGTGCCGTCTCTGTCCTCAAAATTCGTGGCCCTAAACCACAAGAAAGAAACCCTTTCTCCGTTAACATAGCCACTTCTTTTTCAGTCAGTCCACCTTCAGGACCAAATACTACTAGTAAAGACTGTTTAGGCTGCATCGTACTAAAAACATCAACAAGTACAGATGCTTCTCCTTTCCTAGCCTCTTCCTCATAAGCAATTAACTTGTAATCAAATTGATTCCCTAACTCAACAAGCTCTTTAAAGTTGAAAGGTTCCTCAACGTTTGGAATCTTTGTTCGATGGGACTGCTCTGCAGCTTCTTTTGCAATCTTTTGCCAGCGCTCAACTTTTTTCTTGCTTTTTTTCTCATCCCATTTCACAACAGAGCGAGCTGCAATAAAAGGGATAAATCCATACGCTCCAAGCTCTGTCCCTTTTTGAATAATCAACTCAAGTTTATCCCCTTTGGGCAGTCCGCTCGCAATTGTAATTTGAATAGGGAGTTCAGGAGAATCCTCATTCCATTTTACAATGTCTGCTATTGCTTGGTCAGCGGTAATTTCTGCAATTTCACAAAGCGCACTGTCCCCGTTAGGTGAAACACAGATGATTTGATCGCCTTGCTTCATTCTCATAACCCGAACAAGATGATGGTAATCATCGCCAATTATTTGGAAGCGGCCATCTTCTGAAGGATTATTAACAAAATAGCGTTGCATCAACGCACCTTCCCTTGCGATTAGAATTATTCAATTTTACCTATAAAATCTTAATAGCTATTCAGATTAAAGATTCATTTCTATTTTAACAACAGAAAAAAAGGGGATTAAGAGAGCCCCCTTTCCTCATTTGTTACTTTTTCGCAATAATAGCAACCCAATCTTCCATCGTCATGACTTCTTCTATGGAAAAACCGGCATTGACAATCGCATCTTTCACAATCTCTTCCTTTTGTTTGATGATGCCCGAGGTAATAAAATATCCACCCTGTTTTACAAGTCGGCTTGCATCATCTACAAAGCGAAGGATGACTTCAGCTAAAATGTTTGCAACAATTAAATCCGCTTGCCCATTCACACCATTTAGCAAATTGTTTTGACGAACTTGAACCTTATCCTGAACCTTATTAAGCTCAATATTTTCCTTTGCGACCCTTACCGCTACTTCATCGAGATCAAGGGCCTCAATTGTACTCGCACCTAATTTCGCAGCAGCAACACTGAGGACTCCTGAACCTGTCCCAACATCCACTACCCGGTCGGCTTCTTGCACGGTACGCTCTAACGCTTGGATACATAAAACGGTTGTGGGGTGAGTCCCTGTCCCAAACGCCATTCCCGGATCTAGTTCAATAATTAATTCATCACGGTTTGCAGGTGTATAGTCTTCCCATGTCGGGACAATCGTAAATTTCTCAGAAATTTTCACTGGATGATAATATTGCTTCCAAGCTGTAGCCCATTCTTCCTCACGGACCTCACTGAGAGACACTTTGTTTTTACCTATATCGATATTATATTGAACCAGATTATTAATGGCTAGTTTGATTTCTTCTACTGTCTCAGCTAAATGGCTATTAACGGGAAGATAGGCTTTTATAATAACTCCTTCTTTAGGGTAATCTTCAGGATTAAGCTGGTAGATTTCTCCGAACTGGTCTTCTCTCTCTTTTATTAGGTCTAACGGGTCTTCAATTACAACTCCACTAGCCCCTGCTTCATGTAAAATATTTGAGATTGGTTCAACCGCTTCATTCGTTGTTAAAATCCCAATTTCAGACCATTTCATAAAAAAACCGCTCCTTCATTATTCACCCTTAAAGGCTCTTTTTACTTTTGAAAAAAAGCTTTCTTCATGTTCTCCCAATGGCTCTTGACCACTGATTTCGGCAAACTCCCGTAATAACTGCTTTTGTTTCTCCGTTAATTTCGTAGGCGTTACAACTTTTACGATAATATGTTGGTCACCTTGACCATACCCTCTGACATTTGGAACACCCTTGCCTTTTAATCTAAAACGAGTTCCTGTTTGTGTACCAGCAGGAATTTTCAACTTCACACGACCATGAACAGTTGGCACTTCAATTTCATCGCCTAGTGCTGACTGAACAAACGTAATTGGCATTTCACAATAAATGTCATCGCCATCACGCTCAAAGAACTCATGGGAACGAACATGGAAGACAATATATAAATCTCCTGCTGGGCCGCCATTGATACCTGGCTCCCCTTTACCGGCAACGCGTAGCTGTTGACCATCATCAACACCTGCAGGAATTTTCACATTGATTTTATTACGTTTCTTCACTTTTCCAGCACCAGAACATGTACGGCATTTTTCTTTAATTTCTTTCCCTGTTCCATTACAGTATGAACAAACCCGACGGTTTACAATCCTACCAAATGGTGTATTTTGGGTAATGTTTAATTCGCCCGTACCATGACAGTGTCCACAAGTATCAACCTTTGTACCTGGTTTCGCACCAGATCCCTTACAGGTGTCACAAGTCTCTTCACGTGGTATTTCAATATCGGTTTCTTTTCCAAAGACCGCTTCCTCAAATGAAAGAGTCATTGTGTATTGTAGGTCTGCACCTTGTCTAGGGGCATTCGGGTCACGTCTTCTACCGCCACCGCCACCGAAGAAACTATTAAAGATATCTTCGAAGCCTCCGAAGCCACCACCGAAGTCACCACCACCAAAACCTTGGTTTGGATCAGTATGGCCAAATTGATCATAGTGAGCACGTTTCTGATCATCACTTAATGTTTCATAAGCTTCTTTTACTTCTTTAAATTTTTCATCAGCATCAGGCTCTTTATTAATATCTGGATGATATTTTTTTGAGAGCTTACGATACGCTTTCTTTATCTCATCTTTAGATGCCTCTTTACTGACACCAAGAACCTCATAATAATCACGTTTACTCATTTTTAGAACACTCCCGATTCTTTTCACATAAAGGTAATTTTACCATTCACAGCTCAAAGAGTGCAATATATATCCATCCACACTTTAAACTAAACCATCATCAAAACGAATAAAAAGTCAAAGCCAAGAAGGACCTGACTTTGACTTTTTGATTGCTAATGCTTATTTTTTATCGTCTACTTCTTCGAATTCAGCATCTACAACATTGTCTTTATCAGCTTGACCTTCTTGGCCTTGAGCTGCTTGCTGTGCCTGTGCAGCTTGCTCATAAAGTTTCATCGTCAAGTTTTGAACGATTTCTTGTAATGCATCCTTCTTGCTACGGATTTCTTCAAGATCATTTTTCTCGATAGCCGCTTTTAACTCATCTTTCGCTTCATTCGCTTTCGTAACTTCGGCTTCTTCTACTTTGCCTTCAAGATCCTTAAGCGTCTTTTCAGTAGTAAAGACTAACTGATCTGCTTCATTGCGAAGATCAACTTCTTCTTTACGCTTTTTGTCAGCTTCCGCATTTTCTTCTGCTTCACGTACCATTTTATCAATTTCTTCATCTGATAAGCCAGTAGAAGATTTAATTGTGATAGCTTGTTCTTTGTTTGTGCCTAAATCTTTCGCACGAACATTGACAATTCCGTTCTTGTCGATATCAAAGCTTACCTCGATTTGAGGCACACCACGTGGAGCTGGTGGGATATCAGTCAATTGGAAGCGACCTAATGTTTTGTTGTCTGCTGCCATCGGGCGTTCCCCTTGAAGAACATGGATATCAACAGCTGTTTGACTGTCTGCAGCAGTTGAGAATACTTGAGATTTAGATGTTGGAATTGTAGTATTGCGATCAATCAATTTTGTAAATACGCCACCCATTGTTTCGATACCAAGTGACAGTGGTGTAACGTCAAGAAGGACAACATCTTTTACATCCCCAGTGATAACTCCACCTTGAATTGCCGCACCCATTGCAACAACTTCATCTGGATTTACTCCCTTATGAGGTTCTTTTCCAGTTTCTTTCTTAATCGCTTCTTGTACTGCCGGAATACGAGTGGAACCACCAACAAGGATTACTTTATCAATCTCTGATGCACTTAATCCTGCATCGCGTAACGCTTGACGAGTTGGGCCCATTGTACGTTCAACAAGATCAGAAGAAAGTTCTTCGAATTTCGCACGTGTTAGGTTTACTTCTAAGTGAAGTGGACCAGCCTCTCCTGCAGTGATAAATGGCAAGGAAATTTGTGTCGATGTTACACCAGATAAATCTTTCTTTGCTTTTTCTGCCGCATCTTTTAAACGTTGGCCTGCCATTTTATCTTGTGATAAATCAATTCCGTTTTCTTTTTTAAATTCAGCTACTAAATAATCGATGATGACCTGGTCAAAGTCGTCTCCACCAAGACGATTGTCTCCAGCTGTTGACTTAACTTCAAATACACCGTCACCTAATTCTAGGATTGAAACGTCAAACGTTCCACCACCAAGGTCATAGACAAGAATGGTTTGGTCTTCTTCCATTTTATCAAGACCGTAAGCAAGTGCTGCAGCTGTAGGTTCGTTGATAATACGCTCTACTTCAAGGCCTGCAATTTTACCAGCATCTTTCGTTGCTTGACGCTCTGCATCATTGAAATAAGCAGGTACAGTAACTACAGCCTTTGTTACAGGTTCACCTAAATAATCTTCTGCATAAGATTTCAAATGTTGAAGAATAATAGCTGATACTTCTTGAGGTGTATATTTTTTCCCTTCGATCTCAACAGTATGAGATGTTCCCATATGACGCTTAATGGACATAATCGTGTTAGGGTTTGTGATGCTTTGACGTTTTGCGACTTCCCCTACCTGGCGTTCACCGTTTTTAAAAGCAACAACAGATGGAGTCGTTCTGTTCCCTTCTGGATTCGGGACAACCTTTGGTTCTCCCCCTTCTAACACGGAAACACAAGAGTTTGTTGTTCCTAAATCAATTCCAATAACTTTACTCATGGAATATTACCTCCCCACTAATATGTATACAAACTATTGATTTACTTTTACCATTGACGGACGGATTACACGGTCCTTCAAGATGTATCCTTTTTGCAATTCTGCTACAACAATGTTCGAACCATAGTTTTCGTCATTGTCTTGCATCACCGCTTGGTGTCGATGTGGATCAAATTCTTGACCTACTGCTTCAATTTGCTCAACACCTTCATTTTTAAGAGCAGTTAGCAAACCCTGATAAACCATTTCCATTCCTTTTTGAAGGGATTTGGCTTGTTCATTATCTACTTCCATTTGCATTGCTCTTTCAAAATTATCAAGCGCCGGTAATAATTCTGTTACTAGACTTTGAGCTCGGTACTTTGCACTTGCTTCAAGGTCTAATCTTGAACGGCGACGGAAATTATCAAAATCAGCTTGAAGTCGTAAATAACGATTCTCCGTTTCCTCAAGCTTCGCTTCTAATTCAGTTATTTTAGCTAAGTTCGCTTCTTCTAGTGACTCTTCTGAAGAGGAACCTTGATTCGTTTCGTCCGTTTGTTCTTCAGCAAAAACTACTTCAACAACTTCCTCTTGCTGAGTTTCTTCGGACTGATCCATTTCTGGTGCGATGTTGTTTTTCTCTTCCATGTTCAAACTCACCTCCCTTAAAGGAAATCTAAAGCAAAGGCCAAAGGCTTCGCTCTAGTACTGGTCAGATTAGGGCCAGTTCTTCTATTTTTTGAACACTTTTTAACATGTTAAGGGATGACCCTGAACGGATGCAGTTCCACCCTTAACAATATTTCCATGCTCATTTGTTTTGATACAGATTCGTTAATACCTTTGATAAATCTGCACTAATAAAGTCAAGTAGGCTAATTACCCTCGAATATTCCATCCGAGTAGGTCCAAGAACTGCTATGGTCCCTAGCTGTTCGTCTCCAATTGAATAGGTTGCTGTAATCAAACTACAATCATCCATTGCCGAGTTATTATTTTCTCTACCGATTTTCACATTAATCCCCTTAGGGTTTTTTCGAATAATCTGGGAAATCCCATCCTCTTGCTCAATCATCGTCATGAGATTTCGAATCTTGTCAATATCATTAAACTCTGGTTGGTTTAACATATTGGTTTTACCGCCAAAAAAGACTTTTTCACTTGCTGGAATCGATAGCGTTTCAGATAAAGACCCCATCAAGACATCATAACTTTTTATATGCTGTCTTAGGATTGAGGCAACCTCTTTGTAAATACGCGTATTTAAATCCACAAGCGGAATACCTGAAAGACGCTCATTCAGGATATTCACCATTTTTTCGACGTCCCCAGGATCAACACTAGCAGGAAAATGGAATGTACGATTCTCGACATGACCAGTATCAGTAACAATAATAGCAATCGCAGTATCCTGATTCAACGGAATAATTTGTAGTTTCTTAAGTTTATTTTCGTTAACCGTTGGACCTAACACAATCGAGGTATAACTCGTTAATTCCGATAGAATCCTTGCTGACTTTTGAACGATCTTTTCTAGCTCATAAATTTGTTCAGCAAAAATTGATCTAACGGTTTGGATTTCCGACCGATTCAACTTTTGTGGTAACAATAAATGGTCGACATAGTATCGATACCCCTTCTCGGAAGGAACCCTCCCTGATGAAGTGTGTGTTTTCTCAATAAAACCGAGCTCTTCCAAATCGGCCATCTCATTACGAATTGTCGCCGAGCTGAACAAAATCTCTTCTTTTTTCGACAAGCTTCTTGATCCCACCGGTTGAGCGGTGCGGATAAAGTCATCAACAATCACCTGTAAAATCAATACTTGCCTGTCTGTTAACAACACTCATCACCTCTGTTAGCACTCTCACCTAACGAGTGCTAAATCTAATAATAAATTATCAATAAATAGCGTTGCTGTCAATCATTTGATATCCCAAGAAAAGATTGAAAAACCTCATTTCCAAGCAAGCGCCCATTCCTTGTTAACTTGATATGATTTTCATCAACTACTAATAATTTTCTGGCGGTTAAATCCTTGATCTCTTCCACAAAAAGAACCTCTGGATTCACTTGGAATTTCTCGGTAAAGCGTGGAATTGAGACACCTTCTGTCTTTCGCAAGCCAAGGAACATTTCCTCTTCCATCCGCTCACTTTTTGTCGTTAAATGATTGTCCATTAACGGGAGGTTCCCCTCGTTCAAAGGGTCCATATACTTTTTCAACGGACCATAATTGGATCTTCGATAGCCATTCACATAACTATGCGCCCCTGCACCAAAACCAAAATATTCATCATTGTTCCAATAAGTAAGGTTGTGGTAACTCTCAAATCCTGGGATCGCAAAATTACTAATTTCGTACTGTTTCAACCCTCTCGCTTCCATTTTATCCATTAACATTTCATACATTCTCGCCTCAATATCCTCTCCCGGTAGACGAAGTTTCCCTTTATTTAAGAGATTATAAAAAACGGTCTTCGGCTCAATAATGAGTGAGTATCCTGAGTAGTGTACTAGTTCCAAATCCAGTGCTGTTTTTAATGTTGCCTCAAAATCCTCAATCGTTTGTCCTGGCAAGCTATAAATTAAATCAACACTAATATTTTCAAAACCTATATCCTGCGCTTCATGAATCGACTTGAATACATCCTCTGCTCGATGCGACCTGCCGATCTTCTTCAATAGGTCATCATTAAAAGACTGAACTCCAAAACTAAGTCGGTTCACGCCAGCAGCTTTTAAAATCCTTAACTTTTCCTTTGACAAATCTCCCGGATTTGCTTCAAACGTATATTCAGTTTGTTGATCGTATGGCAATATTTCGTGAATGGATTCTACTAATAGTTCCAATTGACGTTCATCTAAAGCTGTTGGTGTCCCTCCACCTACGAAAACAGATCGAAAATAGGGAACAGGATTCTCTTTCATGGAAATTCCCATTTCTTTTTTTAAGCTGAGCAAATAGTCTTCCACAGGTTGCCTAGCCATAAACACTTTATTGAAATCACAATAATGACAAATATGATGACAAAATGGGATATGAATATAAGCAGCTTTTAACATTCTAATCACTTCTTTCTAAAAGCTCTCTTGTCTCTTTTTGAAAAAACAAGTGTTGAACTAGACATCTTTTTTCGAGGCTCTTTTCTTAAAGCTTTGTTGCTATCAGAAATAAAATATTAAGCCTTACCTATATTTTTAATGTAGATTTGGAGAATGGGCTTGAAAACTTAGTCTTATTCTGCGTTAAAATCGGTATTAGGATTTTAACATCAAACTTTACGAAAACAGCCTTTAAAAAAGAGGTTAGAGCCGGCCGAATCTTGCTACCGGTCTAACCTCCTTAAGAAATCCCCTACTGTTTTTTCGAACTGTCATCCATCTTTAAGACAGCCATGAAGGCTTCTTGCGGCACTTCTACAGATCCAACCTGTTTCATGCGCTTTTTACCTTCTTTTTGTTTTTCTAGCAACTTCCGTTTACGTGAAATATCGCCACCATAACATTTGGCTAAGACATTTTTTCGAATGGCCTTAATGGATGAACGAGCAACAATTTTCGTCCCAATCGCAGCCTGAACCGGAACTTCAAATTGCTGTCTTGGGATTAATTCTTTTAGCTTCTCAACAATTATCTTACCCCGTTCATAAGCGAAATCTCTATGAACGATAAAGCTTAGAGCATCTACTTTTTCCCCGTTAAGAAGAATATCCATTTTAACGAGTTTTGATGGTTTATATCCAATTAGTTCGTAGTCAAAGGAGGCATATCCTTTTGTACTAGATTTTAATTGATCAAAGAAATCATATACAATTTCCGACAGCGGGATTTCATAAATAATGCTTACCCTATTTTCATCCAAGTATTGCATATCAATAAAGTTTCCGCGTTTATCCTGGCACAGCTCCATTATTGCACCAACATAGTCGTTTGGTGCCATCATCGTTGCTTTAACATACGGCTCCTCAATCCGATCAATTTTTTGTGGATCCGGCATATTGGCCGGATTATCAACCTTGATCTCAGTGCCATCTGTCATGTGGACATGGTAAATAACACTTGGAGCTGTAGTAATTAGGTCAATCTTAAATTCGCGTTCAATCCGCTCTTGGATAATTTCCATATGCAACAACCCAAGGAAGCCACACCGGAATCCAAATCCTAATGCTTGAGAAGTCTCTGGCTCATATTGTAAAGCTGAATCATTTAACTCGAGTTTTTCCAATGCTTCTCGCAAGTCATTGAATTTAGATGTATCAATCGGATAAAGTCCACAATATACCATCGGATTCAACTTACGATAACCTGGTAAAGGCTCTGTCGAACCATTTTTTGCATTTGTAATTGTATCCCCAACACGGGTATCGCTCACGTTTTTAATTGCAGCAGTTAAAAAACCTACATCCCCAACAGATAATTCTTCAGTGACAAGCGGTTTCGGATTAAACACTCCAACCTCTGTTACCTCAAATTCTTTTCCTGTCGCCATCATTTTGATTTTATCTCCTGCTTTAACCGTTCCATCTACGACACGGATATAAGCAACAACCCCTCGATATGCATCATATAATGAGTCAAAAATGAGGGCTTTCAATGGAGCATCAGGATCTCCTTCGGGAGCTGGGATTTTCTCTACAACTTGTTCAAGAATTTCTTCAATTCCAATTCCAGCTTTAGCCGATGCTAACACAGCATCCGACGCATCAAGGCCAATAACGTCTTCAATCTCCGCCCTTACGCGCTCTGGTTCAGCACTAGGTAGATCGATTTTATTAATTACAGGCATGATTTCCAAATCATTGTCGAGAGCTAAATAAACGTTTGCTAGCGTTTGTGCTTCAATCCCTTGAGCCGCATCGACAACCAGGATGGCACCTTCACATGCTGCAAGGCTTCGTGAAACTTCATACGTAAAGTCCACATGTCCTGGAGTATCAATAAGGTGGAATGTATAAACCTCACCATCTTTTGCTTTATACTTTAGCTGGACTGAGTTTAGTTTAATGGTAATTCCTCGTTCACGCTCTAAATCCATGGAGTCAAGTAACTGGTCCTTCATCTCACGTGCGGTTAACGCATTGGTTTTCTCTAAGATACGGTCAGCTAAAGTTGATTTCCCGTGGTCAATATGAGCGATAATCGAAAAATTCCGGATTTTCGATTGTCTTTTCAATTTTTCTTCTCTATTCATTGGTGCTTCACTCCTACTGTTCTCGCGCATACACACTATTTTTTGATTATATCAGTAGCTAGATGAAGATTCAATTATTATTGAAATCACACTTCTACATTGTGCTTTAACAACCAAAAGAAAAAGAAACAGGAACTTCCCCTGTTTCTTTCAACTTTCCTTGTTTGTTATAAACTCTAGTGATTTTTCAACCCCAACTTCAAAACCATCTGCCAGTTTTTTCCCCATTGTGGAAAAGAGATTAAAAGCCTCCATTTTTTCTAACTTTTCCTTTTTCTGTTGAAGATCATGGCTCGATAGGTCATTTCCTAAAAAAGCCCCCTCGACCGCCCCTTCTTCATTTTCTTTCACGGAGACTACTGAATTGAAATTCGGATCTTCATAACCCTTCATATCATGTATGCCATTATTAGCTAATTGCATTCCAGTAAGAACGCAGATAAACATCATACAAACTAGTAAAAAAGCTTTTAGCATAAACATCTTCATCGTGATAACCACCTTGGACTGTCTTAATTAGCTGGCTCCGCATTCACTTCTTCTGCTTGCCAATAAACTTCACTGAATACATCGGCTAATGCATCAGCGGACCGGTATAGTTCTTCAAATGTATTATCTACACCGCCAAACTCAATTAATATTGCATTCCCTGATAGATCCTGATTGTATACTCCGTTCTGTCCTGGACCCTTATTTTCAATTATTCCCCGACTTAAGCCTTTGTAATCTTTTTCTAGGCGCTCATGAATTTGATTTGCGAGTTTTAAGTTCTTTTCATAGTTTTGGTTTTTTCCACCGATTACGAATGCGAGCTTAGCATAAGACTTTCCATCAATTGTTACCGTTGTATCCTTCTTTCTGCGTGCGTCTCGATGAATATCAATGATATATTGTAGATCCCTATTGCCAGCCATTGCTGTTTGGACGACAGACCGGGACTCTTGGTAAGCATGCCCAAAACCAAGACCTTTTTGATTTAATTGCCCCATCACATCGGTTTTATCAACATGTGTTCCGATCCCCTTGTCTGCCAATGTTTCCTTCAAACGGTCACCAATTTTTGTCACGTTCACCTGCGAATGATAAGCCAAGTCAGGATTTGTAACACCTTCTAGGTAAGGCAAGTATGATTCACGATTATGAGAGAAATAAACATAAACAACTTTCCGATCTCCAGTGGATTTTGGCGGAGCAGGTGTATCCTTATTCTTTCCTTCCCCTTCAAGTTCTTCCGTATTCTGAAGAGCAGCTTCTTGTTCTCTTTGTAGCACCTCAATTGGCGGAGCTGATTCCATTGGCATATTTGTATAATTGGTACCTTCACCAGCAACCAAGATTTTCCCATCAAATAAATCAAAGCCTGGTAGTTCTCTGCCCAGAAAACTTCGAGGGTCATCTAAACTGATATTGGTAGAAAGTTTGAAAACAAGATTCGATAGATTTAACGAATCCGCCTGTTCAGGTAATGTTTGTAAAAACTGGTGATTTTCCCACCCCATCAACTTATATAAAATTTCACCATTGATGTTGTTAGCAGCTTGATTGATCGAATTGGAGGCAATTCGGTACTCTGGCTTGAGCGATGTCATCAATCCACTAAAAGTAAAAACAGCTATTAGAAAAAAAATAAAAGCCAGTACTACTTTGAATAGGCTTGTCCCTTGAACTGTTACAATCATTCCTGTCCCTTTTAAACGTTTCACGGTTCCACCTCTTTTAGCAAGTCTAGTAAATCTTATGACAATGCTAGAAAAGATAGAACCGCGAATTTTTAAAGGCTCTTTTCTGTGAAAATAAATTAAGGGTTTAAACCCTATCTTTTTTGATAACAATGTTAATAATTGAATTTAGTCAATAGGAAACTAGGGCTACCGTATTTTACGGTCTCCTGTATAACTTCCTT
>NZ_JAMBNR010000079.1 GCF_023715205.1 Mesobacillus maritimus | reverse complement strand
ATGACGTTCCGGTGACACGCCTGCGCGCAGGCGCGGCGGTCCTGCACGGCATCCTGACGGCGGTGTAGGCGACATCGCAGGCGAGATGAAAGCGGGCGAGGCATCGTTGCGGGACGGAGCCGAGCAGGTGCAGCCGTTTCATCGTTCCGGTTCCCGCTGTCCCGCGCGCACACGCCGTCGGTGATCCGCCGCATGGGGGATCGCAAGCCCTTGGTCAGCGGCGGTCCGGCGCTTGCCGGTGCCGTACAATGCGCACGGAGGCGCAGGGGAAGCATCACGGAGGAGCGTGGGACGCCCCGACCCGGACGAGGGCGATGCGACCCGGTATCGATCGGCGGTCGGCACACGATGCCCCACAACACCATCAGGAGAATTCAATGGCACGGCAAGCGCCTGCGCGCAAGGAGCGGCTTTCATCGCCCGCCACGTTGAAGAGCGATCTGTCGTTTCCGGTCG
>NZ_JAMBNR010000078.1 GCF_023715205.1 Mesobacillus maritimus | reverse complement strand
CCCGTGGTCGGCGTGAACGTCCAGTTTCCGGACGGGTCTGCTGTCGTCGTGCCCAGCAACGTCGTGCCGTCATACACGCTCACCGTGCTGCCTGCTTCCGCTGTACCGGCAAGCGTCGGGGTCGTGTCGTCCGTCGTTGCGCCAGTCGTCAGCAGCCCGACGATCGAGCCGACGTCGTCGGTCACGGTGCCGATGATCGGTGCGGCCGGCGCCGTCAGGTCTGCAACCGTTACCGACGCGGACGGGCCGGTGTTGCCAGCCGCGTCCGTGGCGGTCACGCCGATCACCGTGCCGATCGGCAGCGGGGTCGATGGTGTGTACGTCCATGCGCCGCTCGGGTCGGCTGTTACGGTAGCGTCCGGCGTGCCGTCGCCGTTCGTGTCGATGTTGATCGTCGCGCCCGCTTCCGCCGTACCCGACAGTGACGTACCGTCGGTCGCGTTCACAGTCGGTAATGC
>NZ_JAMBNR010000077.1 GCF_023715205.1 Mesobacillus maritimus | reverse complement strand
CTCCTAGTGCCAAGGCATCCACCGTGCGCCCTTTCTAACTTAACCTATATGACAATCAAATTGTCAGGTTTCTCTTTTTAATAAAAGAGAGAAAAACTAAAATGGCGATACTCGGTTTCTTTAAAAGAAATTCTTTTAAAGAGTTTTACTTTTGCCTTCTTACTTACGATTATCTAGTTTTCAAGGAACAATTACCGAAAAGCGGAAGCGTCTCGCTCAGACCCGACAAGCGCTGGAGGTACAGCATTTGAAGTCGTTTTTTGACTTCAAGTGATGGACCGAAGCGACCTCGAGGGTCTAGACGCTGTAGCTAGACAGCATTTTGAGAGAATATTGCACTCTCAAAACTAAACAAACAAGCAGTCAATAGTGCAATTTTTTTTCAAATTGCTTAGTGCAAATTTTTAAATTTGCTTTGTACGAATCGTAAGATTCGCATTCCGAATGTCCTTAAGACA
>NZ_JAMBNR010000076.1 GCF_023715205.1 Mesobacillus maritimus | reverse complement strand
ATCATTATGACCGCGGTGTGGATCCCAATCGCGCTGGCCGCTATTTCGATGGTGATCATGCAGGTTTATCCGATCTCCGATAAACATGTTACCGACATCAACCGTCAGCTGGATGAGATCCGCGTGTAGTTAAAAAAATTATAAATCAGACCGATCCTTAACTTTCCATTTTAAAAGGTGTAATGAAATGTCACTAATTCAAAACCCGATATTACGCGGCTTTAATGCCGACCCCAGTATTATTCGCGTCGAGGATACGTACTATATTGCCAACTCGACGTTTGAGTGGTTCCCGGGCGTGCGTTTACATGAGTCGAAAGACCTGAAAAACTGGAACCTGCTGCCTTCGCCGCTCTCCACCACCACCCTGCTGGACATGAAGGGCAACCCCTCCTCCGGCGGCATTTGGGCGCCGGCGCTTTCCTGGGCCGATGGGCAATTCTGGTTGGTGTATACCGA
>NZ_JAMBNR010000075.1 GCF_023715205.1 Mesobacillus maritimus | reverse complement strand
CTTAAACATCATTCCTGAATTAATCGGTGTATTATTATTAACACACGCAACATATACAACTATTTTATTAGTACCGTATGCATATTTCTTATATGTACGTATTAAACAAGAAGAGAAATTAATGAATATTTAAAAATGAAAGCCTGTCATCACATTAGTCGACATCGACGTCCATCTTTAAAGTGCGTTCTGAAATATTATATTCAGAAACCTTTAAAGTATGTCGTGTCTATGACCATTGTGACAACAGGCTTTTTTATTATCATATACCTCACTATTGAAAAGGTTATATACTCTTTTCAATGGTGCGGATTGTTACTGTGAATAGGTACGACCATCGCTATATACTTATATAAAGTACACCTTCTTTACAAACAATGAACTTGATTTAAGGTGTGAAATTTTTGGCAATGGCTTGGCGACATATGCATTTATTCAACACTGCCACCAGTCTTACTTC
>NZ_JAMBNR010000074.1 GCF_023715205.1 Mesobacillus maritimus | reverse complement strand
GCTGGATAAGAACGGCAACAACCTCGCCGCGCAGGTGGAGTTCGAAAGCTTCAACCGCCAGCTGAGCGCGGTCAACCGCCATACCGGTAGCAAGCTGGTCAATGCGGTGCAGCAGGACGTTCATGCGATTCTGCAGCAGGGTGAAGCGCAGATCGCCAAAGCGGCGCAGGGGCTGATCGACGCGGCGCGTAACGAAGCCGATCAAAAGCTGACGGCGGAGCTGTCGCGACTGGAAGCGCTGAAGGCGGTGAACCCGAACATCCGTGACGACGAACTGGCGGCGATCGAAAGCAACCGTCAGCAGGTGATGGATGCGCTGGCGCAGGCCGGATGGCGTCTGGACGCGCTGCGTCTGATCGTCGTCACTCACCAGTAACGGAACGCGAACATGGCGATGGAAAACTACAATCCGCCGCAGGATCCCTGGCTGGTGATCCTGTATCAGGATGAGCACATCATGGT
>NZ_JAMBNR010000073.1 GCF_023715205.1 Mesobacillus maritimus | reverse complement strand
ACCGCGTACCGGATGCTGATGGCGGCCGGCAACGAAGCGGCCGCACGGCTGAAAGGCCAGCTGCGCGTGGTCAGCAGTGCCGGCGAGCCGCTGAATCCCGAAGTCGTGCGCTGGTTCCACGCGGCGCTCGGCGCGCCGATCCATGACCACTACGGCCAGACCGAACTCGGGATGGTCGTCAACAATCATCACGGCCTCACGCACGTCATCCATGCCGGTTCGGCCGGCCTCGCGATGCCGGGCTACCGTGTCGCGGTGCTCGACGAAGCCGGCCGCGAGCTTGGCCCCGGCGAGCCCGGCAACCTCGCGATCGACATCGCGCGCTCGCCGCTGCTGTGGTTCCGCGGCTACTGGCAGCAGGACACGCCGGCGATCGCGGGCGGCTACTACCGGACCGGCGACAACGTCGAGCTGGAGCCGGATGGCACCGTGAGCTTCATCGGCCGCGCGGACGACGTGATCAC
>NZ_JAMBNR010000072.1 GCF_023715205.1 Mesobacillus maritimus | reverse complement strand
ACGTTGGCATCACCCGTGCGCAGAAAGAGCTGACCTTTACGCTCTGTAAGGAGCGCCGGCAATATGGCGAGCTGGTGCGTCCTGAACCGAGTCGTTTTCTGCTGGAGCTCCCTCAGGACGACCTTATCTGGGAGCAGGCACGCAAAACCATTACGCCTGAAGAGCGGATGCAAAAAGGCCAGGCCAACGTCGCTAATATTCGGGCGATGCTGGCAAAGGCGAAAAAATCTTAGCGTCTCAGGCGATAAACTGCTGCCAGGCGGCGGAGAAGGGCATCACCAGTATTAGCGAGGGCAGCATATTGGCGGTAGGGAAGGCACGGATCCCGCACAGACGGAAACCGGTCGCCAGCATAATGAGGCCGCCGCAGGCGGTGAAGTCGGCGATCATCGACGGATTGATTAACGCCATGATAAAGGTTGCCGCGAAAAACAGGATAACGAAAACAATTAGCTGGGGAATAAAG
>NZ_JAMBNR010000071.1 GCF_023715205.1 Mesobacillus maritimus | reverse complement strand
GCTGATGGTCTCCCACAGCGTAGAGGACGCCGCGCGCATCGCGCCGCGCTCGATGGTGGTCGCCGAAGGGCGCATTGTCTGGGATGGCGCCACCGCCGAGCTGTTAAGCGGCCACAGCAGCGCCTCGCATTTGATGGGGATCAGCGCGCGATGACTTTATGCAGGATCGCCAGATAGACCGGCATCAGCGGATGGCGGAAGACAAATGTTAACGCTGTAGCCGCCAGCGCGACCATCAGCGGCGACAGCCACAGCAGTCGGCCGCGCGGCAGCCAACGGGTCAGCCGATCGCCTGAGGTGTTCGCGCTCCGCCACAGCCGCCAGCACAGCCATCCCGCCAGCCAGGCCAGCAGCGCCGCCCCCAATAGCAGCCATTTAAAGCTGGCGCTGTTTTCATCAGCCGGAATATCAATCGCCGCCCCGGCGAGAATGCCCGGAAGGAAATAGAGCGGCGGCCAGAGCAGGCA
>NZ_JAMBNR010000070.1 GCF_023715205.1 Mesobacillus maritimus | reverse complement strand
ACATCAGCGTCCCGTAGCCGCCGACCATCCCGTTGACGAACATCCCCATCAGCGCGCCGGCCCACAGCATCGTCGTCGGGTGCGACAGCCGCGCATACGCGATGACCGTCACGACCGAGCCGAGCTGATACAGCAGGAACGTCGGCTTGCGGCCGATGCGATCGGCCAGTTGGCCGAACACCCAGACACCGATCATCATCCCGACGACGGTCGCCGCCGTCCACAGCCCCGATTTCGTCAACGAGAAGCCCATCTGCTTCGACAGGAAGGTCGGCAGCCAGATCATGATCCCGTAGTAGCCGAAATTCTGGACCGAACACAGGATCACGATGCCGAGGCTCGTGCGCGCGGTGCGGTCGTCGGCGACGAGCATGCGGAACGCGTTGGACGTCGGCTGCGTCGTGCGCTGCACGAACGCTTCCGGCTCGTGCAGCTTGTTGCGCATCACCCACGCGAGCAGCGCGGGCA
>NZ_JAMBNR010000006.1 GCF_023715205.1 Mesobacillus maritimus | reverse complement strand
TTGAAATCACTTGGATACCACCTACATACATTTGATAACAATATTATAAAGTAAAAAGGCAGTTGAAAGTTCATTAGATTGAACTTTCAACTGCCTTTAATAAAAATTAGACTTTTTCAGTGCCCTCGCTATTCACGGAAGGGATTTTTACTAGATTATTTAATAATGTGGATTGGGTTACCTAATGCAACTTCTGCAGTTTCCATTGTGATTTCTCCAAGAGTTGGATGAGCATGAATCGTCATCGCAAGATCTTCTGCAGTCATGCCTGATTCAATTGCAAGACCAAGCTCTGAAATCATATCAGAAGCTCCAGCACCAGCAATTTGTGCTCCAATTACTAAACCATCATCTTTACGAGTAATGAGTTTCATAAAGCCATCTGCCTCATCTAAAGAAAGCGCACGGCCATTAGCTGCAAATGGGAATTTAGCAGCGATAACATCGATTCCTTCTTCTTTTGCAGAAGCCTCAGTGTATCCAACAGAAGCCAATTCTGGATCAGAGAATACAACAGCAGGAATGCCAAGATAGTCAATTTCAGATGGATGTCCGGAGATAGCTTCAGCCGCAATTTTTGCTTCATAAGATGCTTTATGAGCCAGTTGTGGACCCGCAACAATATCACCAATTGCATAAATATTGCTTACATTTGTACGGCACTGTTTGTCAATCTCGATTAATCCACGGTCAGACATTTTAACTCCAACTTGTTCTAAGCCAAGTTCGTCTGTATTTGGACGACGACCGACCATGACAAATAGGTAATCAGCATCGATGGTTTTTTCTTCACCTTTTACTTCATACGTTACTGTCACGCCATTTTCAGTCTCTACGACACCTTTAGCAAGGGCTTTTGTAACAATCTCAGCACCTTTGCTTTTCAGTTTTTTCTTAACTGGTTGTGTCATTTGCTTTTCAAATCCTAGCAGGATATCATCTGCACCTTCAAGAATTGTTACTTGAGATCCGAAGCTAGCATAAGCCCCACCAAGTTCAAGACCAATAACTCCGCCGCCAATAACAACGAGTTTTTCAGGAACTTCTTGGAGGTTAAGAGCACCAGTTGAATCCAACACACGCTTTGAGTATTTAAATGCTGGTAATTCAATTGGGCGAGAACCAGTAGCAATAATCGCATTTTTAAATGTGTAAGTTTGTGATGATTTATCATCCATCACTTTAAGTGTGTTTGCATCAACAAAATAAGCTTCACCGTATGCGATATCAACTTTATTGCCTTTTAATAGACCTGCTACTCCACCTGTAAGCTTTTTCACAACGCCTTCTTTAAAAGCTTGTACCTTAGAGAAATCTAAGCGAACATTTTCAGCAATTACTCCAAAGTTCTCTGAATGCTGTGCATGTTCATAACGATGACCCGCTGTGATTAATGCTTTTGATGGAATACAGCCAACATTTAAGCAAACTCCACCAACAGTATTTTTTTCAACAATTGTAACTTTTTGACCCAATTGGGCAGCACGAATTGCTGCTACATAACCACCAGGTCCTGCACCAATTACTATAGTATCTGTTTCAATCGGGAAATCTCCAACTACCATTTTCTTACGCCTCCATTAGCAATAATTCTGGATCGTTCAATAAACGCTTAATATGATTCATTGCATTTTGAGCTGTTGCACCGTCAATCATGCGGTGGTCAAAGCTTAAAGATAAAGCTAGAACTGGAGCAGCAACAATTTCACCATCTTTTACGATTGGCTTCTCAGCAATACGACCAATACCAAGAATCGCAACTTCAGGATGGTTAATAACTGGAGTAAACCATTGTCCACCGGCAGAACCAATGTTACTGATTGTGCAAGATGCACCTTTCATTTCATCCGGAGCTAGTTTACCATCACGAGCTTTAACGGCCAACTGATTGATTTCATCAGAAATTGTAAAAACAGATTTTCGATCTGCATCTTTTACAACTGGTACAAGTAAACCTTTTTCAGTATCGGCAGCAATTCCAATATTATAATAGTGCTTATGAACAATCTCATTTGTAGCATCATCAAGTGATGTATTAAGTGCTGGGTATTCACGCAATGCACTTGTTAACGCCTTAACCACATATGGAAGGAATGTTAACTTGATACCTTTTTGCGCAGCCACTTCTTTGAACTTTTTGCGGTGAGTAACAAGCTTAGTTACATCAATCTCATCCATTAACGTTACATGTGGTGCCGTATGTTTAGAGTTTACCATAGCTTTGGCAATTGCCTTACGAATTCCGCTCATTTTTTCGCGAGTTTCTGGATATTCGCCTTGTGGAATTGCTGCAGCTGCTGGTGCTTTCTCTTCAACAGCAGGAGTTTCTGCTTGTGCAGCAGGTGCTGTAGCAGTTGTTCCACCAGTTTGGAAGTTATCAATATCTTCTTTAAGAACTCGACCATTTTTACCTGTTCCGTTAACTTGACGGATATCAATGCCTTTTTCACGTGCATATTTTCTTACAGATGGCATTGCAATCACGCGACGGTTTGGATCCACTTCAGCTTCTTCCTGTGCAGGAGCTTCAGTAGACGCAGTGTCTGTATTTGCCTCGGCTGCTGGTTTTTCTTCTTGTGCAGGAGCTGCGTCACCTTCATCGCCTTTAAATTGTAGGTTTTCATAACCTGGTGCATCAAAAGTAACAAGAACTTGTCCAACAGTTGCAACAGTTCCTTCTTCAACTAATACTTCTTCGACAGTTCCTTCAACAGGGGAAGGGATTTCTACTACTGCCTTATCGTTTTGAATTTCACAAAGCACATCGTCTTCTTGAACTTTATCTCCTGGCTTTACAAACCACTTTACGATTTCACCTTCATGAATTCCTTCACCGATGTCAGGCATTTTAAATTGGAATGACACTAAATTCAGCCTCCTATGCAGAATTTCTGCTTTTTTATGTTGTACAAGGGGAAAGGTACGGCTTTTCCCCTCGTTTCATGTTAGTAAGTTAATACCTTTTTAGCAGTTTCGATTACATCTTTATAATTAGGCAACCATACAGTTTCCGCTTGAGGGAATGGGAATACAGTATCAGGGGCTGCCACACGTAATACAGGTGCTTCTAGACTAAGAATTGCACGGTCGTTGATTTCAGCTACTACATTTGCTGCAACACCTGCTTGCTTTTGTGCTTCTTGAACAACAATTGCACGTCCAGTTTTTTCAACTGATGCAATAATTGTTTCAATATCTAGTGGACTAACTGTACGTAAATCAATAACTTCAGCTGAGTAACCTTCTTTTTCAAGCTCTTCAGCTGCTTTTAGAGATTCATGAACCATTGCTCCGTACGTAATAATAGAGATATCTGATCCTTCGCGTTTTACATCTGCTTTACCAAGAGGAATTGTATATGCTTCCTCAGGAACTTCTTGACGGAATGAACGATATAACTTCATATGCTCTAGGAACACAACTGTATCGTTATCACGAATCGATGAAATTAAAAGACCTTTTGCATCATAAGGAGTTGAAGGGATAACAACCTTTACTCCTGGTGTTTGAGCCATAAGACCCTCTAAGCTGTCTGCATGCATGTCTGGAGTGTGTACGCCTCCACCAAATGGTGAACGAATTGTAACCGGTGCTGTATAGCTTCCTCCAGAACGATAACGCATGCGAGCTAATTGTCCTGCAATAGAGTCCATAACTTCGAATACAAATCCAAAGAATTGGATTTCTGGTACCGGACGGTAACCTTGTAAAGCAAGTCCTACTGCTAAACCACCAATACCTGATTCTGCAAGTGGAGTATCAAATACACGGTCTTCGCCGAATTCTTTTTGAAGGCCTTCAGTCGCACGGAATACGCCGCCATTTACGCCCACGTCCTCACCGAATACTAATACATTCGGGTCATTAGACAATTCTGAACGCATCGCATCAGTAATTGCTTGAATCATTGTCATTTGCGCCATGGCTTACTTCGACTCCTTCGCTTTGTAAATTTCATATTGCTCTTTTAAGTTTTGTGGCATTTCTTCTTCATACATAATAGACATTAGATCAGTTACCTTTTGTTTAGGTGCACCATCCGCTTGTTTAATTGCTTCTTTAATGTCTTCTTTAGCTTGTTCGATTACTTCGTTTTCTTTTTCTTCATTCCAAAGACCCTTGCCTTCAAGGAATTTACGGAAACGAACTAGTGGATCTTTCTTTTCCCATTCATTATCAAGATCTGCTGTACGATAGCGTGTTGGATCGTCACCAGCCATTGTATGTGGACCATAACGGTAAGTTAATGTTTCAATCAGAGTTGGTCCCTCTCCGTTAACAGCACGTTCACGCGCATTACGAGTTGCTGCATAAACCGCTAGTGGATCCATTCCATCAACTTGGATTCCAGGAATACCAGCTGCGACTGCTTTTTGAGCTAAAGTCTTAGCAGCAGTTTGTTTTTCTACTGGAGTAGAGATGGCGAACTGATTATTTTGAACGACAAAAATCGCTGGAGCTTTGTATGCACCTGCAAAGTTAATTCCTTCATAGAAATCACCTTGAGAAGTACCACCGTCTCCTGTATAGGTAATCGCAACTGCTTTCGTTCCACGTTTTTTCATTCCTAGAGCTACACCCGCTGTTTGCACATATTGTGCACCGATGATAATTTGCGGATGAAGAACGTTTACTCCCTCAGGAATCTTCATTCCTTCAAAATGCCCTCTTGACCACAAGAAAGCTTGAGCTAAAGGTAGACCATGCCAAACGATTTGTGGAACATCACGATACCCTGGTAAAATGAAATCTTCTTGTTCTAAAGCAAACTGTGTAGCTAATTGTGATGCTTCTTGTCCAGCTGTTGGCGCATAGAAGCCTAAACGACCTTGACGGTTTAAAGAAATAGAACGTTGATCAAGAATTCTTGTATACACCATTCTTCGCATTAATTCTTGCAATTGCTCATCCGAAAGATCTGGCATAGCTGCTTCGTTTACAACTTCGCCCTCTTCATTAAGGATTTGCAGAGTTTCAAATTGATCCTCGATAGTTTGAAGCTTGTTAACTGAATCAGCTGGTGTAATTTTTGTATTCGATGCCATCTATCGTCACCTCTTCCTTTCTTAAACACAATTTAATTATTATCCATAATAGAGTGCCCAAAAGTATTGGAATTTCTCTCTTGGGTTTAATGTTTTTCACGTATCGGTTAAATGTTGTGAACGGCAACTGAAAAATAACAGAACACTTTTCTTTCTATCCTTCCTCTCACCGATCGTTTGCACCTTATGTAGTTTTCCCACAGTCTAAGGTTCTAAAAACACTCTTGTGAATAAAAAATCTGTACTAACAGTTTTTTACAAACTGTATAATACAATAACGTTAACGATTATCAGTTTACAACTACGAAAAGAATCCGTCAAATACTAGGTTTCACTTTTTAAATTCTTTTTTAAATGATTAATATCGTTATAAAATAAAATCTGTATTATAAAAATAGCCCACCTGTTCCATAACATCTCTTGGAATTATGAGTGATAATACGCGACAACATTTTTTCAATAAAACAAATACGGCACACATAGGTGGCCGTACTGTTCCATTTAATATTCTCTTACAAAAGCAATCATCCCTATTCATTTACTTGAACATTTAAATCAGCAGCTTTATAAAAGTCCAACTTTTTTTGATTGTATTTGTCGGTTACATCATTGAATTCTTGGTTTGCATCAAGTACTTTCTCGTAGGATTCATTTACTTTATTAATTTGTTCGCCTAATTTTTCAATTGTTAAATCTTCTTTTTTAAAAAGATTGTATAATTCTTTGTCGCTTTCAAGCCCTTCAGAATAATGCTTATAAAGTTTGTCATGAATAACATATCGTTGCTGCATTAAATCATAGAGTTCCTCAGCTTGTTTTTGTAGCCCTTTATCCTCCAATTTTTCAATAATAGCATTTACTTCGTTAAACGCTTCTCTTGATTCCTGCATACTTTCATGCTCTCGTTCAATATGTTCTTTTCTTTTTTCAGTAATTACAATTGCTTGATCCGCTAATCGAACGACTTCGTCATAGTCCTGCATATTTAGTTCAATAATCTTTTCGTATATGTCTTTTTCTTGCTTTTCCAATTCTAACAACGGAGCTTGTTGCTCCTCAAAATTCTGTTCAATTTGAACAACCCTTTCAAGCGTTTCAAACATTTCCTCAGCAGGTGTCGTGCGATTTAGGCAACCCGAAAGAGCAAAGGACCCCATCAATAATAAAACAATCAGAGATATGTATTGGTACTTCGGCATGGACAACCTCCTTTAATTAACACCACTATAGCGATTTTTTATCCTCAACACAATCCGACAAGAAAATACCAGAACGATAGTAGTTATTTCACCCACTTATTATGGAATTATCTTCCTATAGGCTATAGCCTATACACTTTTGGGTGATTTTCATAGGTTATTATACCCCCCCATAGACAAAGGGGAAATTTAAAGGAGGTTTGCAGAATGTTTGGATATGGTTATGGTTGTGGATATGGTTACCCAGTAGCAGGGTACGGTTTCGGTAGAGGATTCGCGTTAATTGTCGTCCTATTCATCCTACTAATCATCGTAGGCTGCGCCTGCTGGAAATAATAAAAGCGGAAACGGCTCGTTCAACTCCGACAGGCATAAGGCGCTTCAGGGGTGACTTATGCCTATCGGGGTTAGCCTATTAAGCGGAGAGATTTCTCTTATTTACGAAATAACACTGAAAATAGCATAAATAGCCGGAAGGATTTCGCTTATTTACTCAAAAAACGTAAAAATATGTATTTTGCTTTGGTTAAGCGAAAGATCTCCGCTTATATTCCCAGAACCAGAACCCAATTCTTCAGTCTAACCGGAAAAACTTCGCTAATTATTAAATTTTTTAAGATAAAATGCATATCAATAATTTGAGGGAACAATTGTGGGGTGCAACATAGCCATTTTTCCCTGCAACTTGGGGCACATTTCACTATACAACTTATTGATTACTTTAACCCAAATGGCATTATATCAATAAATGTGGTCTCATTTTGACTTAAGAACTCGTTAAGTTCCTACACCCTTCCTTTTTTCTTATCCTCAAAATAAATTAACTTTTTTTTATACATTTGATAGACTATGATACATAAAGTAAAAATTGTCATAAGAGGTGAACCAACAGATGTTAACAATGGATGACATTGTTCGTGACGGACACCCTTCATTGCGCAAGGTAGCTGAAGAGGTACCTGTACCTGCATCAGATGAGGATAAAAAGACCTTAACGCAAATGTTAGAGTTCGTAATTAACAGCCAGAACCCCGAGATCGCAAAAAAATACGGTCTACGCCCAGGAATCGGTTTAGCTGCTCCACAAATTAATATTTCAAAAAGAATGATTGCAGTGCATGTCCAAGATGAAAAAGGCAAACTATATAGCTGTGGGTTATTAAATCCAAAAATAATAAGTCATTCGATTGAACGCTCTTATCTGGCAACAGGTGAGGGATGTCTTTCAGTTGATGAAGCCATCCCCGGTTATGTGCCAAGATATGCGAGAATTACTGTCAAAGCCACTGACCTTGACGGTAAAGAAGTTAAATTACGCTTAAAAGGTCTTCCTGCTATTGTGTTTCAGCATGAAATCGACCATTTAAATGGCGTTATGTTTTATGATCACATCAATAAGGATAATCCATTTGCAGATATAGAAGATGGCACCGCAATTAATGGTTAAATAGCTAAGAATCAAACCTACTTCCTTTCAAATACTGTAGGTTGATTTTTAGCTTTTTCTTACTTTTAAAGGTCTTAGATAGCTTCACAATCCCTTCCTTTATCTCCATTTGTTTACTTTCCATTTATCTCCATGAAAAAATTAGACAATCTTACACATAATATACTCATTAGAAACCGTGTCTAACTCTATATATTTTGGGTATATTTACATCTTTCTTCAAAAAGAAACTTTTTTCTGCTTCTTTCCCTTTGGACAAGGATAGGATAAAATAATAATAAGGAGATGATCTGCCATGTTAAAGAAGCTGAAAAGAAAGCTTTTAAAACAATGGAAAGATTTGCTTCGTAAAAAAACTATCGCGTAAACTTTTGAGCCCTTCAAACTTGCGAAGGGCTCCTTGCTTATTGTAAATTGATAAAAGCGGAAAAATACGGAAATTGGTTAAAACTTTTATGAAAGCTGTTTCTTATAAAAAATTGACCGTAAAGTGTTTTAGCAATTTTTAACCCTCTAAGTCGCTCCTGCTGTAAAAAACAAACCATACAACCCATTAGCACAAGCAGCACAGTATGAGAAAAGAGCCTCTTGAAAACAATGAAATATAAAGAAATTTTTTATATAATAGAAAAAGTCACTTATAAGGAGAGAGAGTTTAATGATTTATAAAGTTTATTATCAAGAAAAAGTCACAGAAATGCCTGTAAGAGAAAATACTCAGACAATGTATGTAGAAGCAACATCTGAAAGAGAAGTGAGAAAAAAGCTTTCTGATCGCCCTTTTAATATTGAACATATTCAACTAGTTGAAGGGGAGTATCTTGAATATGAACGCCAGAAAGAATATTTTGAAGTATTGGAGATTGAGTAATTTATGAAATTTGTTAAAAATGACCAAACTGCCGTTTTTGCCCTCGGAGGTCTGGGCGAAATCGGAAAAAACACCTATGCCGTTCAATTCCAAGATGAAATAATCCTAATTGATGCTGGGATTAAATTTCCTGAAGATGAACTGCTAGGGATCGACTACGTTATTCCGGATTATACTTATCTTGTTCGAAATGAAGACAAAATTAAAGGCCTCTTTGTCACTCATGGACACGAAGACCATATAGGCGGTATCCCGTACCTACTAAAACAAATTAATGTACCAATATATGCTGGAAAATTAGCTATTGGATTAATTCGAAACAAACTTGAAGAGCACGGATTACTGAGACAAACGAAATTCATTGAAATCAAAGAAGACGATATCATTAAATTCAGAAAAACATCTGTTACCTTCTTCCGTACTACCCATAGTATCCCGGATTCCTATGGAATTGTCATTAAAACACCACCAGGACAAATTGTTCACACTGGGGACTTTAAATTTGATTTTACACCGGTTGGTGAACCAGCAAACCTAACTAAAATGGCCGAAATAGGTAAAGAAGGTGTTCTATGCCTTCTTTCTGATAGTACGAATGCTGAAGTCCCAAACTTCACGATGTCTGAAAGTCGTGTAGGGGATACTATTCATGAAATTTTCCGAAAAGTTGACGGACGAGTTATATTTGCTACTTTCGCATCAAATATTCACCGTTTACAACAAGTTACCGAAGCAGCGGTAGCCAACGGTCGAAAAATTGCCGTGTTCGGTCGAAGCATGGAGGCAGCTATTTCAATTGGTCAGGACCTTGGCTATATAAGTGCACCTAAAGATACATTTATTGAGCCACAGCAAATCAATCGACTTCCTGCAAATAAAGTAACCATCCTTTGTACCGGAAGCCAGGGAGAGCCAATGGCTGCATTATCTAGAATCGCAAATGGAACTCACCGTCAGATTCAGATTAATCCAGGAGATACAGTTGTTTTTTCTTCCTCACCTATTCCTGGTAACACACTTAGTGTAAATCGCACCATAAATATGTTATCACGAGCTGGTGCAGAGGTTATCCACCATAAGCTTAGTGATATTCATACTTCTGGACACGGAGGACAAGAAGAGCAAAAGTTAATGCTTCGCCTTATTCGTCCTAAATTCTTTATGCCAATTCATGGTGAATTTAGAATGCAAAAGATGCACGCAAAACTTGCTGTTGATTGCGGGGTACCAGAAGAAAATTGCTTTATCATGGACAATGGTGAAGTTCTTGCACTAAGCGAAAACGAAGCACAAGTGGCTGGGAAAATTCCATCTGGATCTGTTTACATTGACGGAAGCGGAATCGGTGATATCGGGAACATCGTTTTAAGAGACCGACGAATTCTTTCTGAAGAAGGGCTTGTAGTTGTAGTCGTAAGCATTAACATGAAAGACTTTAAAATAGCAGCAGGACCTGATTTAATTTCCCGTGGTTTTGTTTACATGAGAGAATCCGGCGACCTTATCAATGATGCGCAAAATCTAATCTCTAAACATCTAAATAAAGTGATGGAGCGCAAAACAAGTCAGTGGTCAGAGATTAAAAACGAAATCACAGATACACTTGCTCCATTCCTTTACGAAAAGACGAAACGTCGACCAATGATTTTACCAATCATAATGGAAGTTTAAAATTAATCAAAAGAAAATATAGAACGAAAAAAAACAATGAAGGCGCCCGGAGTCCACGCGTCTTCATTGTTTTTTATTTACAGCGCCTTCTTTTCAAAACGATTTATATCCGTATCAGCACCAATAATAATGAGAATATCTCCTTGATGGATCATTTCACTTGCCTGCGGGGAAACGAGAATGTCATTTCCTCTTTTAATCGCAACGATGTTGATCCCATACTTAGCTCTAATATCTAAATCAATGATCGAATGGCCACTTAGCTTGTGACTTGCGACTACTTCAGCAATACTATGTTCATCAGAAAGTTCTAAATAATCAAGGACATTGTTCGATACCATATTATGGGCAATTCTTCTCCCCATATCTCGTTCAGGGTGAACAATAAAGTCTGCACCTATTTTCCGCAATACTTTCTCATGGTAATCATCCTGAGCTTTTACAGTAATTTTGTTAACTCCTAATTCCTTTAGGATGAGCGTTGTTAAAATACTTGCCTGAATGTCATCCCCAATTGCTACAATAACGTGGTCAAAGTTACGAATTCCAAGCTCTTTTAAAACCTTCTCTTCCGTCGTATCAGCACAAACGGCATGGGAAGCAATCGAAGCGAATTTACTGACTCGTTCTTCTTTATGATCAATAGCTAGAACAGGCATCCCTAATTCTGCAAGCTCTTCACAAATACTCCCTCCAAAACGACCAAGCCCAATAACAGCGAATTCCTTTTTCATCTTGCTCCCCCTAAACGCTCTAGTTTCTTTTATATTTTAGCATAATTTCTATTTCTTATGATTGAAATGCACAAACAAAGCCATCTAATCTTTTTTTCTTTGTTTTTGTCTTCTAATGAAGAGGAAGCTTCCTGCTAAAATCCCTCCTATAAGAATTATCACCGGAAGGTTACCTAATATAAATACAACACACGCTGACAGAAAAGACTGTAGCCAATTTATATTGAGTACAAATTGCTTTTTTACCTTTTGCCATGTGTTTAAGTCTTGATTCTCAAAACTCGGAATTTCAATTTCAGTTTCCTCCATACCAATTGAAACCGTTGAAAATGCTGTCTGATTCTCCAAATAGTGCATTCTGCCCATCAGTTGCTCAATTTCCTCTTGAACTTTTGCTAGGTCCGAAGAAATTTTTAGTAAATCCTCTGTTTCTTTGGCATTCTTCATGAATTCCATTAACCGTTTTTCTACAGCTTGCTTTGAGCGTAGCCTAGACTCCAAGTCAACATATTCTTCCGTGACATCCTGGCCAGTTACATGCCTATTTATTACTTTAGCTGCTGCACTCTCAATATCATTTAAGAATGGAAAGAACTTTTCTTCAGGGATTCTGAAGGTCATTCTACCGGATAATTGGTCCTGATTAAAGTGACTGGTAGAAGACTCTACTAAATAGCCTCCATATTCTATTGCTTTTGATTCAAGTGCCTCTTGTGTTTTTGAGTAATTTTTCACCTTTAATTCAAGATCCGCGTTATGAATGACCATCCGACTGTTAGAAATCTGTTTCGAGTCACTAGTTTGCCTTTCTTCTTTGGATAATTGTTCTTCAACTTTGTTAGCCTCAGAAGCCTTATTATCCATACTTAACGAAACGTGTTTTTCCTCAACACCGCTATCTTCATTTTTAGTAGAATAGCTTTGATTCTCCCCTTGATTGCTGCAGGCTGATACTACACTAGCAATTAATAACAGGAAAAGCAGTAACTGTTTTGTTTTCATGAAGCAAGCCCCCTCTCTATACAAATAGGACGAGATGCTTTTCCTAAAAGTTACAGTCGCTACTTTTTATGCAAATTTCCATAAAACCTCTTTTTGAAAGCCGTTAAAACAAGTGAAAGCCGACCAAAAATAATTAGGTCAGCTTTCATCAATAAAGAAATTTATCCATTCCCTTTAAATGTAATGTAATTTGTTAGTAGTTCTATCGCAGTGGAAATAGCACGTTCATCGGGCTTAAGTTTCGCATGGTGCAAACCATATTCTGAGCCAACACCTAGCCAAAACATGAAACCAGGAATTTCTTTCAACATATAACCAAAATCCTCACCTGTCATCGCCTCTGTACATTCAACCATATGAATTCCTGGGTGTTGGTCAGCAAAGGTCATAAATTCTCTAGTTAATTTGAATTCATTATACACTTGGTGATACATCGCTCCAAAGTCAACCTTCGTTTCACATTCATAGCCAACTTCTATCCCTTTAACTAAAGCTAGTAATCGCTTCTTTACATTCGCCATTGATTCTGGCGAAAGAGTCCGTATTGTTCCTTCAATTCTAGCGGTTTCAGCAATAATATTCTGTACAGTTCCTCCGGTTATCTTTCCAACAGTTACAACCGCACTATCAAGGGGATCAACATTTCGTGACACAATGGATTGGAGCTGAGTAACAAGATTACAGGCCGCAACAATCATATCATTTGTGTTATGAGGATAAGCCGCGTGGCCACCCTTTCCTTTTAGATCAATAAACAGTTCGGATGTATTCGCAAATAATAACCCTTCTCTTGTCGCAACGGTTCCTACTGGGTACTCCGGGGCAATATGTAATGCTACCACCATATCAGGCTTCCATTCTGTTAAAACATCACTTTGCAACATAGGCTCCGCACCACCAGGACCTTCCTCGGCTGGCTGAAAAATAAACAGTAAGTCATCATTAATTGGATGTGAAGCAAAATGAGTGATCAAGCCTAATGCAATTGTCATATGAAAGTCATGACCACATGCATGCATTTGTCCTTCATGTTCAGATTTAAACTCATATCCCGTTTCTTCAGTAATCGGCAGACCATCCATATCAGCACGATAGCCAATTACCTTCTTTGGAGACTGACCATTTATCTTCACTAATATCCCTGTTCTCCACGTTTTTATTTCAAGCCGTTCTTGCGGGAGACTCTTTAAATAGTTTAATAAATAGCTTTGCGTTTTGTATTCTTGAAATCCTAGCTCAGGAATCCTATGAAGATCCCTTCTAACTTGCTTATATACTTCCAAGTCCGTACACCTCCTTTTTAGATAGGAAGAAAGCGCGGATATCATCCACGCTTTCAAATAGTTAGATGTTTCTTTTATAGTTGACGAAGCTCTTGTTTAATTTCTGTTTTTGATTTTGTCTTTTCATCAATTTCTTTAATTACACGTGCAGGTGTACCAGCCACTACCGTATAAGGAGGAACATCATCAATAACAATTGCTCCTGCAGCAACAACTGCTCCCTTTCCAACTGTAACACCTTCAAGAACGACCGCATTGGCCCCAATCACAACATCGTCTTCTACAACAACCGGTTTAGCAGACGGTGGCTCAATGACCCCTGCCAACACAGTTCCTGCTCCGATATGACAGTTCTTCCCTACTGTAGCTCGTCCACCAAGAACAACATTCATATCAATCATCGTTCCATCACCAATAACAGATCCGATATTAATGGAAGCTCCCATCATAATAACTACATTATCCCCAATTTCAACTTGATCACGAATGATTGCACCTGGCTCGATTCGTGCTTTGATATTTTTCATGTCTAGTAGAGGAATCGCAGAATTTCGGCGGTCATTTTCTATTACATAATCTTCAATTTTCGCCTGGTTTGCTTCTAGAACTGAGTTTATTTCAGCCCACTCTCCAAACACAACACCTGTTTTGCCCGTAATAAAAACTTTGGAGTTTGCTCCAAAATCCAAGCCATCTAAATCGCCTTTTATATAAACCTTTACAGGTGTCGATTTTTTACTGTTTTGAATAAAAGAAATAATTTCATTTGCATCCATTTGTTTCAAAAGCATTCCCTCCAAAGTATGATGTGTTTTTACATAAAAATACATTACCAAACATAAGAGTGGAACACAAGAATTAGATTATAAATCTTCTAAATGCTCTCTAATTACTTCAATAAAAGCTTGAACCTGATTTAATTGGAAAGCAGATTCGTATCCAATTAACCAAGTATCCCGTTTCAACTGTATACCATTTTCATCTAGCAGTGGAATTTTCGAAAGGGTTTCTTCTGCTCCTTGTAGGGTGATTTCTGGAAGAATCGCATACCCAATGCCATTGAATGTCATTTGCTTACACGTTTCAATTTGGTCCACGATAATTGTACGCTTAGGAGCAGTCTGAAAGTTCTTTAGCCACCATTCTTGGATCTCCTGATAATAATTCGAATCACTCTTAAACTGGATAAATGGGCGGTCAGTTTCGAGTACTTGTTCTGCTTTGGTAATTTCTGTATCCACTAAATTTAAGCCATCATTAAACAAATGCATTTTTACCCCTTTCCAATCAGGGGTACCACGAATAATTCCAATATGTGCTTGATCTTCATAAAGAGCTTTCGAAATCTCGCTGCTCCAACCAGTAATTAATGAAATCTTCGCTTGTGGATGTTTCTTTACAAATTTCTTTAAGACTTGGGGAAGCCAATTTTGGCCGACAATCGAAGCAACAGCAATCTTCAAAGTACCATATACTTCAGAATCTAGTGCCGAAATCGCTTCTCTAACCTTTTCTTCTTTTGCAAGCACTTCATTCGCATATTGAACAACCAGTTCGCCTGCTGGAGTTAAAGCTAACCCCTTTTGCGATCGTATGAAAAGTTTTGAACCCCAGTCCTTTTCGATTGTCTGAAGTCGTTGTGATAAGGCCGGTTGTGAAACAAATAAGCGTTCCGCAGCTTTTCTCATATTCATTTCTTGCGCAAGTACAGATAAAAGATAAAATTCTGAAAGTGACGACAAATCCAAACCTCCTTCTATCCATTTGACTCCATTTCTTTCTTTGGAAGGAACGCAACTAGTAGGATACTGAGGATGGCAAAACCCAAGACAACTAAATAAACAGTGTGGAGAGCTCCCGTTAACGTTTCTTGTAAAGTAAGCTTCAGTTCAATCGCCATATGACTTCGTTCCGATTCACTTAAAAGGAGGTTAACTGAATCAAGTGACAGCTCTTTTCCTTCTGACAGTTTCGCTTGAATACTGCTGTTAAGCACTCCTCCTAGCAATGCCGCCCCGATTGTATTTCCTAAATTTCGCATGAAACTATTGCTCGCTGTGGCAATACCTCTTTGTTGCCATGTGACTGTACTTTGGATTGACACTATAAACGCCGTTGTTGTTAGTCCCATACCAATTCCAATAACAAAAGACCCCGTACCTGCCCATATTGGACCTGCTTCAGGAGATAACGTTGCAAATATGAGACTTCCAACTATTAAAGCTGCTCCCCCAATTAAAGACGTCAATCGGAAACCAATTTTAAGAAGCAGTCTACCGGATAACGTCGATGCAATTGGCCACCCAATCGACATAGCCGTTAAAGTAAATCCAGCAACGATTGGAGGTTTTTCCATGACTCCTTGGACAAAAGCTGGGAGAAAACTAGAAATTCCAATCAAAATAATTCCAGTACTTAGCGATGTAAGATTAGCAATCAGAATCGACTTTTCCCGCCAGATGGAAAATGGCATTATCGGTTCAACTGCTTTTTTCTCTGTGTGGAAGAAAAAAACAAAAGCAATCAGCGATATAAAAAACAGAATGATCGCAATAAGAGAATTCCAAGCAATATGAACGCCACCTTCGACTAATAAAACCATAAGTGCGCTTACTGCAATGGTCAAAAGAATAGCCCCAGCATAATCAATTTGGTGTTTTTTCTTTTCAATTTTCTCATCTAAAAATGCCCAAACTCCAAACATCGCTAATAGTCCAAGCGGGATGTTTACCCAAAACACATACCGCCAACTAACAAATTCAACAAGCAACCCGCCAATAGCTGGTCCTGAAACCGCTGAAATCCCCCAAACACTTGACAAATACCCTTGTATCTTTGCACGCTCTTCCTTTGTATAAATATCCCCAATAATGGTTGTAGCAACAGGAGTAACCGCACCAGCACCAAATCCCTGAATAAAGCGGGAAAATATTAACATTTCCATCGAGGTCGCTAAACCGCATAAAATGGACCCTATTAAAAAAATGAGAATTCCAAATATCAATATCGGTTTTCGTCCGTATAAATCACACAACTTCCCATATATTAACACTGTCACCGCATTCATTAGTAAGTAAGCAGAGAACACCCAACTATACAAAGAAAATCCACCAAGCTCCCCTACGATTTCAGGCATAGCAGTTGAGACAATTGTTGCCTCAATGGCCCCCATAAACGTAGCAAGCATAACAGAAATTAACACAAGCGGCCTTTTGGTTTTCCCTTTTTCAAAAAGGGATTTCAGTGATTCCCCCACTTTCATCCCCCCTTCTTATAAAGAGTATTGCTTCTAGAGCTCTGAATGGATACCAAAAAGGGTCAATTGACCTTTATAATCTATAAAAAAATAGCCTGTTAGGGCGTTCTAATTGTTTCGAATAAAAATGGAAACCCCCGCAAACCGGGGGCCAACATATTACTTATTATTTTTTTCTAATTCTATTAATACGGCTCGACGGGTTAAAATCCCTTCGAAATAACCTTGATCATCCTCAACACACAAAAAGGGATGATCAACCAAGTAACTGATCGCTGTTTCTAACGTTGAATCGATCGAAACACGAGGAATCTCTACATTCATAACCTCTTCGACCTTTTTTTGTTCTAACAATTCAAATTCAATTCTTTCGATTCCTAAAATGGAATCCATAATAATCGGTGTACTAATCAATCCAAGTAAACGGTAGTGTGGGTCCAAGACAGGGATAGCTGTATAACCACTCCTAGTTAATACAAGGAGTGCATGTTCCAAACTGTTCCCCACTTGTACATGAGCCACTCTCTCCGAAGGAATCAAAAGCTCTTTTGTATACAATTGTAAAAGTCCTCCGCTTCGCAAACTAAACATAACGTAGCTCCCTATTATGGTTTCTATCTCCTTTTATTTTATCATAATTCTCCATTCCGTTCATTGATTAGATTGAACCCATTTTACATTTATTTATTGGTTCTGTTATCAAACTTTGTTGTTTCTTATGAGCAAAATTTTAAATCGGATTCATTAAAAGCATTTCTATTCGCTGAAGCTTAAAAGTATGTAGCTATTAAAAAAAGGCAGTGCTTACAGCAGTTTTCCTTAAAAACACTTTGATTAAAAGTGGCAAGTACGAAGACTCCTACGGAATCTGCCAGGTAGGAGCATTGACAGTTTGATTCCTAACCAAAGAATTTCACTCCATTTTATAAGCGAAGCTCGTGCCAAATGTAAACCACAAAAAAACTGTAGACAAGCTCAAATTTCATCGAGTTTGTCTACAGTCTGTAAGGAACCTAATAGTTCCTTCTTCGTTATTGAATTAAATCAAAAATTTCAATTGTAATCATGTCGATATTATCAAATTGATATTTTTTTGGCTTTTCTTTTTGATTGTAAACCTCAAGCTCATAAGTTTCAGTTTTAGGATGATATGTAACCTGACATTTTCTTTCTCCATTCACCTCAAAAAAACGTTGGGCCGGTTCTCCATTAGCTGCTTGTTCTTGTAAGCTTTTCAATCTTGTAATAATACCTTGAAGCTGTGACATATATACCCTCTCCTTTCAGCGTAAAACAACTACTTATTAGTAGGTTTTACTTTAGACATGAAACTATCCATTCGAAATAAATTCTGAATATTTACAGTTCTATTCCTTTACATGCCAATAATAACAGAATAAAATAATGAGAGGCATTTGTACAAGGAAAACCTTAGGGGGAGGGTAAATTTTTGTTTAAAAAAACCATTCATTTAGTCGAAAACATCTATTTAATCGATGGATACGACCTCGGAATTGCCGAAAGAACAGGTTCTTATGTAATAAAAGAAAAAGATATCACTCTAATCGAAACCTCAGCCAGTCCTTCTATTCCACATATCCTTCAAGGCTTGAGGGAATTAGACATCGCACCTGAAGATATTAAAAATGTCATCGTTACACATATTCATCTTGATCATTCAGGAGGAGTTGGTCTTTTACTTCAACATTGTCCGAATGCAAAAGTCATTGTCCATCCAAAGGGTGCACGCCACCTTGCAAACCCTTCAAAATTAATTGCAAGTGCAAAAACTGTATATGGTGAGAAATTCGATACATTATTCGACCCCATTCTGCCCGTTCCAGAAGACAGAATCGAAGTGAAAAACGACCTTGAAACATTAAAAATTGGTGATGATTGTGTGTTAACTTTTTTTGACACACCTGGGCACGCAAACCATCATTTCAGTATTTTCCACCCTAAGGTAGAAGGCATTTTCACTGGAGATACAGCAGGCATTTATTATCCACAGCTACACCGTAAAGGGATCGAGTTCTATCTACCAACTACTTCTCCTAACCAATTCGACCCTAGTAAAATGCTTCAATCCATCGCTTTGTTTAAAAGCTTGAAACCAAAACGACTTTTTTTTGGTCATTATGGAATGTCTGAATCACCTGCTGAGGCTTTCGTACAAGTAGAAGGAGAGCTAGAGCTATTCGTATCAGAGGCGAAACTTGCTTTCGAAGAAGAGAAGGACTTTCAGGCCCAGTCAAAATTGGTGACCACTCGTCTTTACGAACGTTTAAAAAATCATCTTCATACTCAAGGGATAGAAAAGGGAGACCCAATTCTCGACCTCCTTTCTTTGGACCTAGAAGTAAGTGGTATGGGTTTAATTGATTACATGAGCAAACAAAACAGATAACGGAGGTACCTTTATGAACAAACCCATTGTCTATACACAAAACGATTGTCCTCCATGCAAAATCGTTAAAATGTTCCTCAACGAATATCAGATCGAGTTTGTGGAAAAAAACATCTCAGACGATCCAACCGCTAGAAAAGAATTAACACAAACTTATGGAGCCTATTCTACTCCAACTGTTATTGTTGAAAATGAAGTAATTATTGGATTTGACCTTAAAAAGCTTGAATTAGCTTTAAACTTAACATCAAATTAATTATTTCCCCAACAATTAAAAAGAGGGACTGGCCTTTTCAAAGACCAGTCCCCTTCTTTTAGTTCATTTAATAAGTATCTGTTCGCTATGCAGTTGGCTCAATTTGCTTTTGTACCTCTTCTGGTACATCCCCATACCAAATCTTCACGATTTTCAATTCCCCAGCTTCTCTAGTCAGTTCTAGAAAAATGGTTCCGTTATGATAAGCAACCGGACCGTCGAGAGTAGAAGAGAAGACCTCGCCTACAAAAAGGCTATCTTGAACCGGAACTACCTTTGTCTTGTCTGAATACGAGAAAAAAGGAATATAATATAAAGCAGCATCAGAACCATATGTGAAATATTCTCCATTTTCCTCCACAATATTTTCATCTAGGAATAACTCTGTATAGGAATCACTAAAAAACGGTTCTAACTCAGCTTTAATTTCTTCTAATGATCTCCCTTTTTCACTTAAGGCTACCTGTGCAGCGAACGCTGATTCTAAAAAGGTAAATAGCTCCTTACGGTCAACCATTATTGTTGTTCCCTCCTGGCTTTCCGTTGTCTTAGAGGGCGTCTTCTTTTCATCTAAATCTCTCTCAGAATATGCCTGTAATGGTAATGCGACAAGAATACATCCAATACAAAAAATCAAAAGCTTGATGAATTTGTTCATACTTTCCCCCTAAATGCATTAGATAAGTTTAATTTTACCAACTAAGAAGGTATAGCAGAACGAAATTCGTTCGTAAAATATTTTCATGTTTTGACATCATTAGACGCTTTTCATTAAATTAATCATTTAAAAAGGCTGTTTTTGTAAAGAGTATTGTTAAAATCCTAACGCGAAATAAGCTTTTTCTACGGTATTACTTAGTTTATTAGCTCTTTTCTTCTCTTCAAAAATTACATTGGATTGAAATTTTAGCTAAATTATTTTTTCACTCTAATAAGAAACAAAGTTTGAGAAAAGAGCCCTTTAAAATAATCCTTCGCGGTCAAATAAGTATGAAGAAGAAAGGTCAATAAACAAATAATTCTTTGAATTAAGCGGGAGACAAAAAGTTCGAATCGCTTCACCTGTTTCAATATCATTGTATCTGTCTGATAAGATACCCTTCTTTTCATTTCTCATTTTAATAATATTTTCAAGAAAATAAGGTCGCCAGCTCCAATTCTTTTCAATATATTCGAGTTGAACCATCCAATGGTCTTTCTGTTTGAAAAGATTAGGGGAGAGTTGAAAACCATCTTCGTCACAAATATACATTCGGAATGCCATTTCATCTAATTCTTTCGCAACGATGGTCAACAGGTCCGTGTAATCTTGCACCTTACGATTGCGACTGAGCGTATCTTGAACCCTATGCTCAAATTCATCACGCAAAGAAAACAAAGTTTCTATTTTTTTCTTTTCAGATAAGATAAACTCATGACATTCTTGCTTTAATCTTTCTTTCAAAATCCCCCTGTTTAAAAAAGCACTTTGTGGTTCCTTTAAATAGTACCCCTGATAATAACGTCCTCCATTTTTCCATGCGAAATGAAGTTGAAAAGCGGTTTCGATATTTTCAAATAATAGCGCTGCTCCAATTTTACGAGCCAACATAGAAAGAGTAAATAAGATATTCTGATAAGTGGGACCAGCGGCTGTTGATTTAAGGATTTGTAAATCAACTTTTAGGATATCTGGCTCTAGTTGGCTAATTCGATCCAAATGGCTACTATCATTTCCCATTTTATCAATTGCAATTTTTATTCCATATGTCCGATAATATCTGAGTAAGTGATCTAAATCCTCTAATCTTCCATCTGCATTTCGCTCAGATACCTCTAGAACAATTTGACTTGGCTGAAGCCCTTTTTCTTTATAATTTAAGATTAAAGTTAGAAGCCTTTCTTCTTCATCACATAACAACAATTCGGCATCTCTATTTATAAATAAAAGAATATCATCGTCCAACTCAGCCGCCTTACAAAAGGCTTTTTCGAGAATCGTTAAATCTACATCTAAACGATATTCATCAGGGATCTCCCTGTCTTGAAAAAAGGGTCCTAGACTTATTGGTCCTTCGTCTGTTTCATATCTACCGAGGACCTCATAGGCTATAATTCGATGTTCATCTGCGCTAAAAATCGGTTGAAAAAACGGAATTACATGATTTAAATCGGTTAGAATGTCTAATGCATCCATTTAACCCTCTCCCTAATTACACTTTTCATAATACAGCTTCGGCTCCTAGTGATAATCACATTCGTGAGCGGTCGCCTCTTAATTTACTAAACTCACTCTTAAATTTAAATTCTATAAACTTATTCTATCATCTACAACACTTTCCATCCATTTTCCAAAGCATTGGTTTATATTCTTATCTTCATTTTTGTGAAGCTTTCTGATATTATTAATAGATATCTAAATTATGGTGGTAAAATACAATGCCCAAGAAAGTATCAAGGCGGAACTTTATAAAACGATTATTTAGTGGGGCACTCGCCCTAGGTAGTGTAGGTATTGGTGGTTACTATTATGCAAACGAGATTGAACCAAGATTGCTTGACGTTACCCAATATAAATTAAAGCATTCGAGCATACCTAAAGATTTTAATGGATTTAGAATTATCCAGTTTAGCGATACCCATTTAGGATTTCATTACAATTTAGCTCAATTTCAAAAACTGATCAAAAAAATAAATGACTTACAACCTGACTTAATTGTTTTTACAGGAGATTTATTAGATCATCCAACTGAGTTTAATCAAGTTTCTGAAGTTACAAAAATTCTATCAAACTTAAATTCTAGGTATGGAAAGTTTGCTGTATATGGAAATCATGACCATGGGGGATATGGGACAGATATTTATAAAGAAATCATTATTAACTCTGGATTTACCTTGTTAGTGAACGACTCCAAGCCTATTACACTTCCTAACGGAAATTCGATTTACCTTTTAGGCATTGATGATGCGATGTTAGGCCAACCAGATATAAAAGCCGCACTTCAAAATACAGAGGAACAATCTTATAAAATTTTGCTATCTCACGCTCCTGATTTAGCGGAAACCACTTCCCTATATCCTATTCAGTTACAGCTTAGTGGTCATAGTCATGGGGGGCAGATTCAACTCCCATTTTACGGTCCCGTCGTCACACCACCATTTGGCGAGAAATATCCAGAAGGGTTCTATCTTTTAGGAACGCATAATGAGTTAACCCTTTATGTAAATCGTGGGATTGGCACAACGAGATTACCATTTCGTATGTTCTCTAAGCCTGAACTAACATTATTCACTTTAAGCTCAGAACTGAATGAACAAGACGTATCTTGAATTGTTTCTTAAATCACCATGGTTAACTGTTTTTTTCTACCAAAAAGAAGGGTATAATATTTTTATAAAGAAGAACTTGTGAAAGGAGCCCTACTATTGAAAAGCCAACGGCAAGATTCTCCCCATATAAGTCCGACAATAGAAAATCTCTCCCAAGCGATCTACATTGTTAATCGTCACGCAAAGACAGCCCCTAATCCAAAGTTTTTATATTACCTTAAACACGAAGCCCTTATGAAGCTGTTACGACAGGGGAAAGCAAAGAAAGTTGGCTTACATTTCTCTCAGAATCCAAAATTAAGTCAACAACAATCGGATGTGCTTGTTTCTTGTGGAAAATACTTGTTTCACATCCCACCAACTAAAGCAGACTTTAAAGACCTCCCCCATTTAGGGAAATTAGATGGCTCCGTTCGAAATCCAAAGTCAACCCTTTCCTTGACTCAAGCCAAAAAACTCCTACAAACCTATACGGGGATTAGGGAAAATCCAACCCATGAAGCAAGGAAAAAGAAAAAATATCAGAAACCTGTATTTAAAAAATTAGGAGAAAGTTATTTTTAATCCTTTCCCTTTACTCTGATCGAAAGTTAACCAGAGCGTACTGAAATGAAATTTACAAGTTCTCTTCCCACAATATAGACAATTCGTTAAGAAAGCATAATTCTAAGACGAGCACCTTTTGAAAAAGAGCTGTTTTATGATCGGGTAAAATCAGTTCAACCAGGCAACCATCGTTGCCTGGTTTTTTCCCCCGATACACTCAAAATATATAGATATATTTTATTGAAGGAGATCGAATAGAAGTGGAACATTTAATAAATTCAAAGGTGAAAAAAATTGAAATCTCAGGTATACGGAAATTTTTTAATTTAGTTGCTGGCATCGAAGGCATGATTTCCCTTACAATTGGTCAGCCCGATTTTCCCACTCCCCAACATGTAAAGGAAGCTGGAAAACGAGCTATTGATCAAAACCAGACGAGCTATACCCACAATGCTGGTTTGATTGAGTTGAGAGAAGCTGCAGCTAACTTTTACAAAGTAAAATACGGTGTCACCTATTCTCCAGACTCTGAGATTATTGTAACGACAGGTGCAAGCGAGGCCATCGATATCTCCTTTAGAACCATTTTAGAAGCAGATACGGAAGTCATCCTACCAGGGCCTGTTTACCCTGGCTATGAACCCATAATCAAGCTTTGTGGCGCAAAACCAGTTTATGTGGATATTCGGGAGAATGATTTTCGATTTACTGCCGAATTAATTGCTGAAAAAATCACCGATAAAACTCGATGCATTGTGCTTCCATATCCTTCGAATCCAACAGGCATCAGTTTAACTGAACAAGAATTAAGGGCAATAGCTAAACTGGTGAAAGGAAAGGATATTTTCATCCTTGCAGATGAAATTTACAGTGAACTTTCATATGAGCGCCAACATCAATCGATTGCCTCCTATCTACCAGAACAAACCATTGTCATCAACGGTCTTTCAAAATCACATTCCATGACAGGCTGGAGAATCGGCTTCCTTTTTGCTCCAGAAGCGATAACAAAACATATTCTAAAAGTCCATCAATACAATGTTACTTGCGCTTCGTCTGTATCACAAGTTGCTGCCATAACAGCATTAACCACTGGCATAAATGATGCCGACCAGATGAAGCAGGAATACATAAAACGCCGTGACTATGTTTATCGCAGACTCACTGGAATGGACCTTAAAGTAATCAAGCCGGATGGGGCCTTCTACTTTTTTGTAGAAATCCCTAATGGACGTTTTCAATCATTTGATTTTGCACTCGACCTGGTTAACAAACAAAAGGTTGCTGTTGTTCCAGGAAGTGCTTTTTCACAATATGGAGAAGGCTACTTCCGATTATCATATGCCTATTCGATGGAAGTCCTAGAAGAAGGCTTAAATCGTTTAGAGGCTTACTTAAAAACGATTTAAACCTTCGAACACATAAAAAAATCGTTCCAGTTACGGAACGATTTTTTTACCCTTGAAACCAATATTTATATAACGCCTGAGTACCTTTATCACTTAAACCTTGTTCAGCCAGTTGTTTATAGAGGGATTGAGCTAGCGATAAACCAGGCATTGCAATCCCCATTTTTTCAGCTTCCTCGAGAGCGATCCCCATATCTTTGATAAAATGCTTAATCATAAACCCTGGCTCAAAATCCCCTTTGATCACTCTTGGTGTAAGATTTGATAGTGACCAACTTCCGGCGGCACCTGTTGTAATTGTTTGCAATACTTTCTCTGGATCCAATCCGGCTTTCTCTGCATAAACTATGGCTTCAGTAACACCAATCATATTCGACGCTATGGCTATTTGGTTACACATTTTCGTATGCTGACCTGCACCAGCTTTTCCTTGAAGAACGATGTTAGAGCCCATTTTTTCTAAAATCGGTTCAATCTCAATGAAGGCTTTTTCTTCTCCACCGACCATAATTGCCAGTCTTGCTTCTCGTGCTCCGATATCACCACCGGAAACGGGTGCATCGATGGCATGCATCCCCTTCAGCTTTGCCTCTTGAGCAATTTTCACTGCAAGGGAAGGGGTCGATGTCGTCATATCGATTAAATATGTATTTTCGTTCCCATTTGAAATGAGTCCATCTTTCCCTAGATAAATCTCTTCAACATCTGATGGGTAACCTACAATTGTAATAATCACGTTCGCTTTTTCAGCTATCTCTTTTGGTGTATCCGCCCATCTTGCACCTTGATCTAATAGGTCCTGAGCTTTTTGTTTTGTTCTTGTATATACATATAATGGATAACCAGCCTTTAATAAATGTCCAGCCATGCTTTTTCCCATTACACCAGTTCCAATAAAACCAATAACGGTATTTTCTTTTGTAAGCATACCTATTCTCCCTTCACTTTTCGAACCTAAATTGATTTAACCATTCCACCATCTACTAAAAACGAACTACCGGTCATATAGGAATTAGCATCAGATGCTAAGAAAGCAACCACTCTTGCAAATTCTTCTGGTTCACCATATCGCTTCAATGGAATATTCTTCTTTGATTGATTCGCAAACTCCTCTTTGGATATCCCTAGTTTATCGGCACTAAATTGATCCAGATGTTCAACTCGGTCAGTGGCAATTTTCCCCGGAGCTACCAAATTAATTAATATGTTATAAGGAGCTAATTCTTGAGAAAGCGTTTTTGTTAATCCCACCATTCCTGTTCGAAACGTATTGGATAAAATCAGACCCGGAATCGGTTCCTTAATTGAAGTAGAAGCAATATTAATGATTTTCCCCCCTTGCTTTTTTAAATAAGGTAAGGCTTCCCGAATCATTCTTATATAAGAAAACAGATTTAACTCAAACGATTTTTGCCAATCCTCATCTGTTAATGATTCAAATGACCCTGCCGGCGGTCCACCTGCATTATTGACTAAAATATCCACTCCACCAAACCGATCCACAGCTTTAGCGATTAACTGCTTTATATCTTCTGGCTCCGTAATATCTGTCCGTTGAAAGTCAACCTTCCCATATCCCTCTAATTCCATCGCAACTTTTTTTAATTTCGACTCATCTCTTCCAGAAATCACGACATTTGCCCCTTCTTTTAACAAGGCTTCTGCGATTGCCCGACCTAATCCCTGACTCGAAGCTACGACAACGGCCGTTTTTCCTGTTAATTGAAAATCCATTTCTCCACCTCCAATAGGCTATTTACTTTTATTATAAAGTACTTATTATCAGAATTCATTCATTTGCAAGACATCTTATCAGAAAACTTGCAGCTTGAGCCTGTTTTCGCAAAGTTTGTTTTTAAAATCCTTAAATTTAACGCGATAGAAGCCCTTTTCAGCGTTAATACTTAGTTTGTAAGCCCTTTTCTCAACATGTGAACCAACTTTGGAATGAAATCATAGCCAAATCATTCTATATTTCCTTTAAGAGCAACAATTTTTGAGAAAAGAGCCATAAAAAAAGACCGGTTGTCAAAGACAACCGGCCAAGTCTGGGGGAAAAATGAGAATGATTAGCTTACCTTTAGTTTTACCAAAGTGCTTACTTATTTATACCCGCAAACCTGAATTTAAAACATATTTAACATTACAAATATGTTACAAAGAAGAAACTGTTGATTGAACAACTTCAACTACTTCTTCTGTTGTCCCCATTTGAAGTGCCTTTTCAGCTAAAACTTCCATATCGGCTTTAGATAAGTTTCTAATTAGTGATCTTGCTTTTAATATTGAAGTAGCACTCATCGAGAACTCATCTAACCCTAAACCAATTAACAATGGAATTGCTGTTTCATCGCCAGCCATTTCTCCACACATTCCTGCCCATTTTCCTTCTTTATGAGCAGCATCAATCACCATTTTTACAAGGCGAAGAATGGATGGATTATATGGCTGATAAAGATACGAAACTTGTTGGTTCATTCGATCCGCAGCCATCGTATATTGGATAAGATCATTCGTACCGATACTAAAGAAATCAACTTCTTTAGCAAATTGATCAGCAAGAACTGCAGTTGACGGAATTTCAACCATGATTCCAAGCTCAATTTTGTCTGCAACTTGGATACCTTCAGATTGAAGTTTTTGCTTTTCCTCTTCTAACATCCCTTTGGCTTGTCTGAATTCCACTAATGTAGCAATCATTGGGAACATGATTTTTAAATTTCCAAAGACACTCGCTCGAAGCAATGCTCGAAGTTGTGTTCTGAAAATATCTTGTTCTTCTAAGCACAAACGGATGGCTCTAAACCCAAGGAAAGGATTCATTTCTTTTGGCAGGTTCAAGTATGGAAGCTCTTTATCGCCACCAATATCTAAAGTACGAACAACAACTGGCTTTCCTTCCATTCCCTCAAGGACAGCTTTATAAGCAGTGAATTGCTCTTCTTCTGTCGGAAGTTGATCGCGATCCATGTATAGGAATTCAGTACGATATAATCCTACTGCTTCCCCTCCATTTTCTACTACACCTTTAAGATCCTTTGGTGTTCCAATGTTTGCAGCTAATTCAACATGTTGGCCGTCTGCAGTGACCGTTTTTTCGTTCACAAGCTTAGCCCACTCAGCCTTTTGTTTCGCATAATCCGCTTGTTGTTGTTTATACTCCTCAAGCATTTCCGGAGTTGGGTTGATATGGACTTCACCTTTTAACCCATCCACAACAACTAAATCGCCGTTGTTAATTTCAGTAGTAGCTGTTTTTGTTCCAACTACCGCTGGAATCTCCATTGAACGAGCCATAATCGCCGAATGGGATGTACGGCCACCAATATTTGTTGTAAAACCTTTTACAAACTCACGGTTTAATTGAGCAGTGTCAGAAGGTGTTAAATCTTCTGCAACAATAATAACCTCTTCCGTAACCATGCTCGGGTTTGGAATTTGAATTCCAAGTAAATGCGCCAGAACACGTTTTGTCACATCACGAATATCAGCCGCACGCTCTTTCATATATTCATTGTCCATAGACTCGAACATTGAAACAAACATATCAGCGGTTTCTTTAAGGGCATGCTCCGCGTTTACATTTTCAGAGTTAATTTTATCTTCTATTGGAGAAATAAGTTCTGGGTCACTAAGGACGAGCAAATGAGCTTCAAAAATAGCTGCTTTATCAGCACCTAGCTCTTTATCAGCGCGAGTCCGGATTTGTTCGAGTTCATCCTTAGCGGTTTTTAATGCAGATTGAAAACGAGCTACCTCCTGCTCTGGTGAGTCAACAGTCTTCTTTTCAAAAGAAAAGTCAGGTTCGACTAGACGATATGCCTTTGCGATGGCAATCCCGTTGGAAGCAGCGATACCTTGAAGAAAACTCATTATTCTGCTAATCCTTCCCTTTTAAGTGTTTCTTCGATTGTATTTAAAGCGTCTGCTTCATCGCTTCCTTCTGCGATAATAGTGATATCAGCACCTTGTCCAATTCCAAGAGACATTACACCCATAATAGATTTAAGGTTAACCTTCTTTTCTTTGTATTGAAGATGAACATCAGCATCAAATTTGCTAGCAGCTTGTACCAATAATGTCGCTGGGCGTGCATGAATCCCTGTTTCTGCAATTACTTTAAAGCTTTTTTCCATATCGAAATCAAACTCCTTTAAAAAATATATAGGTGAAATACATGATGCTTTTACCCCAAAGTCAAACTCAGGCTATCATATAAACATGTACTATTATTTTACCCAATTCGACATTCGATTCACACCATATATTTTTCCAATCGTTTCCTGAAAGCGTATGTAATTTCAATCATTTCTTTCCAACGATTAAAAATCACCATCAACAGAATAGCATGGTTAAAAGCAGTAAACAACCAAAAAAGCTTGTTTTATCAAGTTTTTTCATTAAAGCGTTTTCAATTGAGAACATTCAATATCTTTCAAAAATAGCCATAAACTGATTTTTGAAAGATATTTTCCACCCAATGTGGACTTTGCACGAACCGACAATTAATGACAAACTTATTAGTAGTTTCTCTAACTTCTTGGAGTTTGCAGGTATTGATAAATTACATCACCACCACGCTGTGCAATCCCTCGAAAATTTTTGAAGTCCTTACGATTTACAAGAACCTGTCTAAATGCTAAGAAGTCCGCTTTCAATACACGGTATTCAGTTAATTCGCCACTCTTTAAACGGTCTAAAATATCATTGATATCTTCAACTGACATACGATCACTCCTGACATCATTTCCTTCAACATCATACTACATGATTTCTAATTGTCTATATAAATGCCACATTTATAAAAACGTTTTCAAAAATATATTGAATAACTGGCAATTTTTAGGTATGGTAATTATAATTATGAAACCGCATCATTATCTGAGATAAAAATCGTTATAGCTTTATGCTTGTTTTGTCTATTTCACTGTTGCGGAACCAAGAGATAGGAGTGAAGTTCTTTGAAAAAAGCACAGGTGGGAAATGTGATTGAATTCAGGGAAGGTTTACGAGGGATTGTTGAGAAAGTAAATGAGAACTCCGTAATTGTAGATTTAACCTATATGGATAATTACCGAGATCTTGAACTAGATCAAAGAACTGTCATCAATCATAAAAATTATACCATTATTAAAGAAACAGCTCTTCAATGATATGAATTCTTAAAAAAGTAGCAAACGCTACTTTTTTTGTGTGCAGATATAACTCTTTTTCTGAAAAGTCCAAAACTACTCCTTTTTAAACATAAAAACATATTATCTGTTACAATAATGTATGTTTGCATGAAAGGAGTCTCTGTTTATGATAAGAGTTATTTCTGACAAGCGTCTAGTTTTAGGCTTTTTCCTAGCCCATCTAGTCATCTTCTTAACCTTCGAACAGCAAAAAGTCTTTTGGTATTTCTTCACCGCTGCTATGCTTTTATTAATTAGTTATTCAATTCTTGATGAATCAGGAGAAAGAAACTCTTCTAAATCTCACCTCTTATTCGGTATCATAACCGGGGTTATACTATATGCAGTCTTCTGGCTTGGGGATACTCTGATTGGAGTTTTAAACTTGCCGTTAGAGATCCAAATCACAAGATTATATAAACTATTCTCTCCGGAAACAGTATGGCATTATATTGTTCTCTTGCTGGTTATAGGTCCTGGAGAGGAGATATTCTGGAGAGGATTTATCCAAAGAAAACTACATCGCTATACAAGTGCTCGAACAAGCATTATCATTTCAACGCTTCTCTACGCATCTGTTCAAATTTATTCTGGTGAGTGGGTGCTCTTCATTGCTGCGCTAACCGGAGGTCTTGTATGGGGAGCCTTATACGCTTGGAAAAAAAGCATTCGACTAGTCGTGATTTCTCATATTGTTTTTGATTTACTTATGTTTGGCTTATTGCCCTTAAGATAAAAACTCATAAAAAACTCCGAGCAAAGAGGAACACTTTATCCTCCCTCTTCTCGGAGTTTTGTTATTTTTTATTTACTTTTCCCTTCGCCTTAAAAGGTTTCATCCATAAAAGAATAATAAAAATCAGACTTATATTACCGAATAGCGGATATAAATAAGACAATAGCGTACTATAGTCAAATTGACTCACTAAATAACAGATAAAGAAGATCCCAATCACAATGCTAACACTTGGAACGGAGATGTATTTTTTCACCTGCCGTTCTAAACCAAAAATATTGCCAATAACGGATGTGAAAATTTCTCCATATATTATTAAGATAAAGACCCAATATAGCCCCGGAGCGAGATTTTTCATAATTGTAGCCATTGGAATTTCATAAGTCTCAAGCCCTGGAAGCATGATTAAGGTAAAGTGACTCATTATTAAAATCAGTGTTAGCGCAATCCCTCCGAGGATTCCTCCCCACTTTACCGTTTGATCATCCTTTATTTCTGCCGCAACAGGTACAAGGACAGCCTGGGCAAGGGATAGATTAAAGGCTGTATATGTAAACGGAGCGACCACAGATTTCCACCCATCATCCGATGCTGGGACAAACAGCGCTTGTTCTGCAAATCCAGGTTGTTTAATTGATAAGTACATTAAAATAAGGCTAAAACCGATCATTGCAGGCACAACGAAGGAGTTAACAGCAAACAATCCTTTGATTCCTAAAATCATGACCAAAATGGAAAATGCGATTGTAATCAATATCCCAATGTTTTTAGACATTCCCAATTGCTCTTGAAAGACCGCCCCTGCTCCAGAAAGCATTACCGCACACACTCCTAGGAGCATAAATAACATAATAAAATTTATAATTCCTCCAAATAATTTTCCAAATAAATATTCATTAAATTGTTCATATGAACTTGCTCCAATATGAGCCGCAATTCTCATTAATTTTGATCCCATAAAAATGAGTAAATATCCACTCATCAAGATTCCGATTAACCCAATAAAGCCGAAACGTGAAAAGAATTCCACAATCTCTCGACCTGTAGCAAAACCGGCTCCAACGACCGTTCCAACATATACGGCTGCAATTTGAAACGCGGCTCCCCAGTTTGTCCTCACACAACTCCCTCCTTGTTTTCAATATATGAGCGTAGAGACAAACCATGACAAGCTTTTTTATCCCCCGTTCTTTTTAGAAGGCTATTTTCGTAAAATTGTTGTTAAAATCCAAAAGCCGATTTTAACGTACGATAAGCCATTTTGTGAGTTCATACTATGATTACTAGCTCTTTTTCTCCTGATTTAAAGCTACTGTCCAGTGAAAACACAGCTAATTTTTTTCTCTTTATATCTAAAAACAAAGTTTTTAGATAAGAGCCTTTTGGCAAAATTTTTCATAAGCAAACCTCTTGAAAGTCAAAAAAGGTCAGACTATAATGTAGTCAAAGGTCAAAGTTAGTCAAAGTCAGGACTTAGTATTTTTAAACATTATTTAAGGAGGAATTTAAATGCTTTGTCAACATTGTCATAATAATTCAGCAAACATTCAATTAAAGGTAAATATCAATGGCAGTCAAAAGCATTTAATGCTCTGCCAAGATTGCTACCAAAAGGAACGAGAAAAGCTTGGCGCTTCCTTTCCTTCAAGTGGATTTTCTGGTTTTTCAAACTTCGCAAACAAAGATTTAACCGATATCTTTAAAGCTTTTTCTGGTCCTTCTCCAAACCCAATTCCTGGCCAGCCACACAGTGAACCAAAAGCTGCTAGTGGTGGAAATGGATTAATTGATCAAATTGGGCGAAATCTTACTCATGCAGCTAAAGCAGGGCTAATCGATCCTGTAATTGGTCGAGATGAAGAAGTTGAACGGGTTATTGAAATTTTAAATCGACGAAATAAAAACAATCCCGTGTTAATTGGAGAACCTGGTGTAGGAAAAACAGCCATTGCCGAGGGCTTTGCGTTAAAAATTGCCGAGGGGGAGGTACCAAACAAACTTAAAAACAAAGAAGTTTATTTACTAGATGTTGCTTCTCTTGTGGCTAATACTGGGATTCGTGGACAATTTGAAGAAAGAATTAAACAGTTGATTCAAGAACTGCAACAACGCAAAAATATTATTTTATTTATTGATGAAATTCATTTACTAGTTGGTGCAGGTTCAGCTGAAGGTTCAATGGATGCAGGTAATATTTTAAAACCTGTACTAGCACGTGGCGAACTTCAAGTCATCGGGGCTACAACCTTAAAAGAATACCGCCAAATTGAAAAGGACCCTGCATTAGAGCGTCGTTTCCAGCCTGTCCATGTTCATGAACCATCTTTAGAAAAAACAATTGAAATCTTAAAAGGAATCCAATCGAAATACGAACAATATCATGAAGTAACGTATGCAGAAGAAGCCTTAAAAGCGTGTGTACAGCTGTCACACCGTTATATACAAGATCGCTTCTTACCAGATAAAGCGATTGATTTAATGGATGAAGCCGGTTCTAAATTGAATCTAAAATCCGGTTATGCTGGAAAAGATCAAATTGAAGAAAGACTTTCTGCTATTGTAAAGGAAAAAGAGGCGGCACTAGCGCAGGAAGATTATGAAAAGGCAGCAAAACTTCGTGACGAGGAAGCAACCCTCGAAAAAGAATTAAACGCTGAACATAAAGAAGTTCGCCCGGAAGTCACAATTGAACAAATTCAAGAGCTGATTGAAAAGAAAACAGGCATCCCAGTTGGTAAACTGCATTCCGACGAGCAAGGAAAAATGAAACATTTAGAGAACAACCTTGCAGCAAAAGTGATTGGTCAAAATGAAGCCGTAAAGAAAGTAGCAAAAGCCATTCGACGTAGTCGTGCAGGTTTGAAATCAAAAAATCGGCCGATTGGTTCGTTCTTATTTGTCGGTCCAACTGGTGTAGGAAAAACCGAGTTAACCAAAACATTAGCTGAAGAACTTTTCGGAACAAAAGATGCGATGATTCGCCTTGATATGAGTGAGTACATGGAGAAGCATAGCGTGTCTAAAATCATTGGTTCTCCTCCAGGATATGTTGGTCACGATGAAGCTGGACAATTAACTGAAAAAGTCCGCCGTAACCCTTATAGCATTCTTTTACTAGACGAAATTGAAAAAGCACATCCAGATGTTCAACATATGTTCTTGCAAATCCTAGAGGATGGACGATTAACTGATAGTCAAGGTCGTACAGTCAGCTTCAAAGATACAGTCATCATAATGACAAGTAACGCGGGTGTCGGACATAGAACTATTAAGGTTGGATTTGACCAGAGCGATGTTGCAAATGAAACTAGTATCTTGGACTCACTCGGAGCTTTCTTTAAGCCAGAATTTCTTAACCGTTTTGATAGTATTATTGAATTTAAATCACTAGAAAAAGAACATCTTCTTAAAATTGTCGATTTAATGTTAGCTGAGTTATCAGAATTATTATCAGAACAAGCCATCCAGCTTGAAGTAACCGCTGAGGTAAAAGAAAAACTCACAGAACTCGGTTACCATCCGGCATTTGGTGCTCGCCCACTTCGCCGTGTTATTCAGGAACAATTGGAGGATAAACTTGCAGACTATATTCTAGAAGAACCTGAAACAACTCAGTTGATTGCACATCTAAAAGATGATGAAATTATCATTCGCAAGAAATAACAAACAAAGCCCGGTCTCCTATATGAGACCGGGCTTGCTTTTTGACTATAACTTTTTATCGTCTACGGAATTTAGCCACTCTTCAATTTCACTTACAACAGAACGAACGCACCCGTCATCGAATGGAGAGATTAAATTCGCCTCTTTTACAAGTTCAGTAAATGGCATGCTGCCACCAAGCTTACATAATTTCAGATAATCTTCCCAGGCCTCTTCGTGGTTCTCCCGGGATCGTTTCCAAAATTGGAATGCACAAATTTGCGCTAAAGTATAATCGATATAATAAAATGGTGAATTATAAATATGTCCCTGCTTCTGCCAGAATCCACCATTTTCTAAATACGCATATCCGTCATAATCTTTATGTGGCATGTATTTTTTCTCAATTGCTCGCCATTGTTGCTTGCGTTCTTCTGGTGTAGCATTTGGATTTTCATATACCCAATGTTGGAACTCATCGACGGAAACACCGTAAGGCAAGAAGAGAAGTGCGTCGCTTAGGTGAGCAAATTTATATTTATCTGTTTCTTCCTTAAAGAATAAGTTCATCCACGGCCAAGTGAAGAATTCCATACTCATAGAATGAATTTCACATGCCTCATAAGTTGGCCAATAGTATTCTGGGATCTCAAAATGGCGACTAGAGTAAACCTGAAACGCGTGCCCAGCCTCATGGGTAAGCACGTCAATATCCCCTGAAGTCCCATTAAAATTTGAAAAAATAAACGGAACTTTATAATCCTCAATAAAAGTACAGTAACCCCCACCCGCTTTTCCTTTTTTAGCAACGAGGTCCATTAGATGATTCTCTACCATGAAGGAAAAGAATTTCCCTGTTTCAGGAGATAGATCATCGTACATTTTTTGACCATTATTTACAATCCATTCTGGATCGCCTTTTGGTGCCGGGTTTCCTGTTTGAAAGTTAAACGGCTCATCATAGTACGTTAACCGGTCAACCCCAATTCGATCTTGTTGGCGCTTCTTTAACTTTGTCGCAATTGGAACAATGTATTCCTCTACCTGTTTTCTAAAATTAGCTACCATTTCTGCATTGTAGTCCGTGCGGTACATTCGATTATATGCTAGTTCTACAAAGTTTGGATAACCTAACTTTGTCGCAATTTCCGTTCGTACTTTCACTAGTTCATCGTAAATAGAATCAAATTCCTTTTCATGGTCAGCAAAAAAACCAAACCTCGCTTCACTTGCTTTCTTGCGCATTTTTCGGTCTTTCGATTGTGCAAAAGGTTCTAATTGAGCAAGGGTCCGTTCTTCTCCCTCAAATTCGATTTTTGCTGATGCAACAAGCTTTGTATACTCCGTTGATAGTTTATTCTCTTTTTGCAGCAGTGGAACAATTTCAGGATGAAATGTTTTTAATTGAGCCTCTGCAAGGGCAAATAATTGTTTCCCCCATCTATCTTCCAACTCTTTCCGGAAAGGAGACTGTACGAGCGCTTCATAATATTTAGTCACTAATCCTTCTACTTGTGGAGCCAGTTCATCTAGAAAATCTTGCTCCTCTTTATAAAATTCATCATTGGTGTCGACGGAGTGACGAATATAACATAGATTAAACATCGTATCCATTTCATTCCGTAAAGTATTAATAATTTTCATCGCTTCATCTTGTTTAGCGGCTGAGCTTGATTTATTAAATTGATTTAAAGCTTCCTCAAAGCGCTGCTCAAACAATGGAAAATTTGGCCGCTCATATGTATACTCTTCAAACTTCATTGTACTTCCTCCCTAAATTGTATAAATATCCATTCCTGAAAAATAGGTTATTCAGGGTAGCCGAACTAATACTTTCCCAAAGATAATCCTAGTTTTTTCAATAGATCGATGGCAGTTTGTTTTTCTTCAGTATTTAGCACAGACATAAGATCGTTAATTCGCTGACTATGTTCTGGGAAAATCTCTTCAATAAATGCTCTGCCCTCTTCAGTAATTTGAGCATAGGTTACTCTTCGGTCTTTTGGACAGCCATTCCTTCTCAAATAACCTTTTTGTTCTAGTTTATCGACCACATAAGTTATACTCCCACTTGCCAGTAGAATCTTCCCACCAATTTGTTGCAATGGCTGATCTCCTTTGTGGTAAAGCAATTCCAGAACAGCAAATTCCGTGGGGTTCAGCCCCTTTTGCTGAATAACTTTATTTACTTCCTCATTTATAGCCCTAAACGCTCTAGACAGGACGATAAACAATTTTAAAGACTGATTGATTTGTTCTTCTTTCATCTGCATTTCATTCCTTTGTTTCAATTGATAGTTAAATTATAAACGAAAATCCAGCATTTAACATCATTTGTCCTATTTGTTTCTTTTCAGAGAATTTACTTTGCCCTCCTTGAAACCCTATAAAGTCTGAAAATCCCTCTCCAAACATACTGAAATTTTGGTAAGATAACATTGAATCTAATAAAAAGAAGGCGATTGGTTTGGGTCAAAGTGCTGCAGTTATTCAGCCTATTCAACAAAAGCAAAAAACAACAACTTATAAAATTTTGTTTATTATTGGTTTATGTCACTTGTTAAATGACTCTTTACAAGCAGTCATTCCGGCAATGTTTCCAGTGCTCGAAAAATCTATGGGACTTTCATTTACTCAGCTTGGATTCATTGCTTTTTCGTTAAATATTGTCTCCTCCATTCTTCAACCTGTTATCGGGATAATGGCGGATAAAAAGCCGATGCCATTCGCATTACCGATTGGTCTAAGTTTCACCTTCATTGGCATTTTGGGACTATCTTTCGCTCCAAGCTATGAGTGGATCATCGGTTCTGTCCTACTAATGGGGTTCGGTTCTGCTGTTTTTCATCCTGAGGGATCCCGCGTTGCCTATATGGCTGCTGGACCACGCCGCGGATTAGCACAATCGATATATCAGGTTGGCGGAAATACAGGTCAAGCGCTAGCTCCTCTCATCACTGCACTCGTCCTCGTCCCTTTAGGCCAAAAAGGAGCTGCTTGGTTTGGTTTAGTTGCAGCGGTTGCCGTTGGTTTTCTTTATTATATTGCCTTATGGTATTCAAATAATCTAAACGAGCAGCAACGGTCAGGAAAGAAACTCCAAAGAGTAAAGCCTGTTAACCACACTGCTTCCAAATCTATTAAACGGGCTCTAGTTTTAATACTATTTTTAATTTTCGCGAGATCCTGGTATATATCCGGCATTACCAATTATTATTCATTCTTCGCCATTGACAAATATGGGCTCTCCATCAAGGAAGCACAAATCTTTCTATTCGCTTTCCTTGTCGCTGGCGCAATTGGAACTTTTTTCGGCGGACCACTTGCAGATCGTTTCGGCAAAAAAAATATCATCTTTTCATCCATGCTTGGAACCGCACCGCTATCAATCTTACTTCCATTTGTCCCTACCGGTCTAGCATTTGTGATGATTACGATCATCGGTTTTATTTTAATGTTAAGTTTTTCAGTAACGGTTGTTTATGCGCAGGAACTAGTTCCTGGGAAGATTGGGACAATGGCTGGATTAACTGTCGGTCTGGCATTCGGTATGGGGGCTGTTGGATCAGTAGGAATAGGTTCTTTGGCTGATTTAATAGGAATGCCGCAGACTATCATGATCATTGGTTTACTTCCATTACTAGGGATGTTTACTCTATTTCTCCCATCTGACAAAAGACTACAATCCTTCTACAAATAAAATGGATGGACAAGGGGGTTAGCTACCTTTACTAATATCTTAAATAAGGTATTTGGCAAAATTAAATTGCACATTCAGTTGTATTTTTTACAGAAGCAACAAAGTTTATGAAAAGAGCCTAAATAAAAAAGCGAAAAAGAGACTCAGCTCTTTTTCGCTTTTTGCTTTAATTGATCTTACTGAGTCTTGTCTTTAAGTCTTGTTTTTCTTTAGTAGATAACATTCTTTCTGCCATAGGAAAAAGCACTTTCTCTTCCTTTGAGAAATGATCAACTAATGTGTATTGTGCTTCTTTCACAAGTGCGGTATCTTGCTTCATTTTTTTTGTATCATATGTTTCCAGATCGTTCTTTGTATTTTCTAAGAAGACTCCAATCAGGGATTTCGCTCGGTCATGCTCATATTCCATTACCGCAATTGGGCCAGTTTCTCTACCAATGTAGGTACCCATCATTTCAAATAGAACCCCTTCTTCTCTCTCTGAATGTGGTTCAAGCTCTTCGAAAAACTCTATTACAGCTGGCCGGAGTTTCATAAAGTTAACAACAATCTGGTCTTCGTTTTCTATTTTTACGCAAAGGGTAAGCAAGTCTTCCAATTTATTTAACAATGAAACATGTTCATTTTTCAATTGCTGCAGGCCTTCACTTAATTCCACAGGTTCATTTCCTAACATTGAACTCATACATGCTGGCATAATGCAATTCCCCTTTTTTATTATTTTACTTAAAGGCTGTTTTTCGTTAAAATCCTAAAGCCAACAATGTTGACGCGAAATAAGCTTTTCTCTGTGGTACTACTTAGTTTGTAAGCTCTTTATCCTTCTTATAAACGGCTTTGGAATGGAATCATTGCTAAATCATTCTATATTTTCTTTTAAATAAGCAACAATGTTTGAGAAAAGAGCCTACCTAAAGTATAAATTGTTACATTCCGAAACGTAGTGACTCTTATCACAGGGGATGATAGAAAGAGCTTCCTATCACTTTCATCAAGAATATTTCACATAATGATAAATTTTAGGTTTTAAGTGTTGTAATACTGGGTAAAAACAAAATAACCACCGACAACTGGTCAGTGGTTAAGGATAAACTATTAACTGTTTTCTATTTTTCAGGAATCAAAATGTCCTGCCGCTTGTTTTGGGTTTTGAAAAAACCAAAAAAGGTTTCGAAAATGAATTTTTTCCTTTGATTTTTCAGGAAGGATGTTCTGCATAGATAGTTGGTATTCATAAATTAGCTGATCTAGTTCCTGACTACAAGCAATCGTTTCTAAACTATTAAATCCAGTCTCACGTGCACAGGCAAACATCTCTTCTTTTTTTGTCTGAATTTGCACAAGTAAAGGATTATTTTTTTCGCGCACCTGCCACTCCCCCTAGTCCAATCCCTTTCCCTTCACTCTATTGATAGAATGATCTACTTACTAAAGCAGTATTACAGAAAATTAAATCAATGTAAATAGATTCGCAAAAATAGACATTTTTCTTAAATAATAATTGTCCTTCGACATCTTTCCAACATTAAAAAAACTAGTAATCTGACAAAATGCCCTACAACCCGATCTCTCTCTCAAATTGAAAAATATGGTAAATTATCACACAAATAGTGCTATTAATCTACTTAGCTATATAAAAATAATAAGCACCTTTTTAACAAAGTGCTTACTAAAAAATGCTATTAGTTCTCTTTGTTTCCATTATGTTTAAAGGCTGCTCCCTCAATCTTGAGTAACCAATCTTTTATTTCAACCCTCGAACCAGCATAACCTGTCAAGGTTTGATTTTTCCCGATTACTCGGTGACAAGGAACGATAATAGGAAATTTATTGGCTTTATTCGCTTGTCCGACAGCCCTAACCGCTTTGGGCCTCCCAATCATGTTGGCAACCTCCTGATAACTTTTCGTAGCACCAAATGGAATTTCCAATAAACTATTCCATACACTTATTTGAAACTCAGTACCAGTTTGCGCAATTGGCAGGTTGAATGTTGTTCTTTCTCCAGCGAAATACTGTCTTAGCTGTCTTTTACATTCGACAAGTAGCTCATCATTAGGATCCTCTTTCAATGAAGCAACCTCTTCGATGCGAAGAAAGTCCTCCTCACCTATATGAATGGCCTGGAGTTTCTTATTCTGAGCGACCAAATAAAACTCTCCAACTTCAGATTCAATCTTCGTAAATGTTCTCATTTCACACATCCTCCGCTTCCAATATATAACGGCTATCAATAAATAAGCAAGCTACTTATGATTACCTTGGTATACAACTGGATGTTAGATTTAGATCCTTTTGCGTATTGATAAAGGACAATTGATACTTAGAACCGGTCTAATCTTTCTAGCATGATAGAAAATCAGAATGTGATTGGATTATATGCACGGTTTTTTATTATAGCTGGGTGATAAGACAGGTTGAGTTAATAGTAGGTTCTTATTACTTTCAAACCTTGGTTCATAGACAGTTTTACTTATTTCCAATTGATTTCTGTCTTTCAAAGCCTCGTTATGGGGCAGTTTCACTTATTCACAAATCCTTTCTGTCCCTTAACCTTTGCTTCTAAGACAGTTTATAATTAACAAAACTCTATCTGTCTTATAAAATTTATCCTTGTCCTAATACAAGTCACTTCTATTTAAAATCTAGGAGAAGAAAGCAAAAATCTGCTTGCGGACGCTAGGCTAGGAACTAGGGAAAATTCAACACATGATTGCGCTTGGGGGGGATCCGTCGGAAAATAAAGTGGTGCAACGTATTTCAACTGTAAAAACACAAAGAATCTGTAGACAAGCCCAATCGAGATTGTCTACAGTTTGAAGAAAAGCTTATAGGTGCGGATTTTCATGCTTAGCTTTTAGGCGTTGCCATCTTCTTTCAACTTCAGCCTCAAAACCTTCTAATAAGTCTTTATTTTCCTCTTTTAATAAGTGCTTTGTTTTTCCCATCCACTTTAACCAATCGGTGAGTGGAATTTTTTTCTTTTTTGCTTCTGGGTCATACGTAATGTTCGTTTCTCCTTGTTCTACTTCATATAATGGGAAGAAGTTGGAGTTTACCGCGGCTTCAACAATGGTTTGGCCAAATCTGTCTTCCGATTTCCAGTTAAGCGGACACGTAATTAAGATTTTTCCATATACCATGCCTACATTTTTGGCATACCATTGAGCTTTTGCTGCCTTTTTGACAAGGTCCTGTGGGAATGCTTCTGTACCGGTAAATACATAAGGAATATTTGTAGCAGCCATAATTTGCGCTGTATCTTTATGATGATAAGCTTTTCCTTTTTGCATTTTACCTACATTAGTCGTGCTAGTCATATGCCCAATTGGAGTGGAATAAGACATTTGTGAGCCTGTATTCATATAACCTTCATTATCATATTCAAGAATGATTAATTTATGATTTCGGAGAGCAGTCCCTATAGCAGAACCCATTCCGATGTCCATTCCACCATCACCAGTAATCATCACGAAAGTTGCGTCACTTGCTACTTCAATTTCACCGCGACGCTTAAGTTCTAAAAATGCTTCAAGAGTACCAGATAAAGTCGCCGCGCCATTTTGGAACAAATTATGAATCATCGTCTGTTTATGAGATGTATATGGGTATGCTGTTGTCGTAACATACGCACAACCTGTTTGGTATAGGACAACAACATCCCCTTCTATTCCCTTAAAGAACGTTTCCAAACCACCAAATATCCCACAACCTGGACATGCACCATGTCCGGAACCTAGTCTTTTCGGTTTTGAAGTTAGAGCACGTAACGGTGGAATCTTCACTTTAAGCTTGCCTGTATCTTCATTCATTTGCACATGTATTAACCCCGAACGATAAACATCTCCATGTTGTGGCTCAATCACTGGCTTAAGCAGTTTCTCTGGATTTCCTGGTACATGACCATAATAGTCGAATGGCTTTTCTGCATAGCCTTTTTCCATTGCATCAATCGCCATTTGGAAAAACGCCTCGGCATCATCTGCATAGAAATCTTTCCCGCCGAGACCAAATACTCTGCTTAATACAACCGTTTGGTTCCAGCTATCCTCCTTAAGAGCTGCTTTCACTTCGTTCGTTAAATTAGGTCCATGACCACCGTAGGAATCTGCTCGTTCACCAACTAGTAGCGCTTTCACATTTTTTAGTGCCTCACGGATTTCTGCTGCTGGAAAAGGACGAATAATATTTGGGCTAATAACTCCCGCCTTAATGCCTTGCAAACGTAGCTTATCAACTACATCCTTTGCTGACTCAGCTGCAGAGTTTAATAAAAATAACGCTACCTCAGCACCATCCATACGATATTGATCTAAAATTTGATAATTTCGTCCCGATAACTTAGCGTATTCTGCAGCAACTTGTTTATAAACATCAGCCGCTTTATACATCGCTTCAGATTGTTGAAAATGGTTATTAATTAAATCATCGCCATTCATGTGAGCCCCAATGGTGACTGGGTTCTTTGGATCTCGTGCAAAATGATAATCAATCGGGCATTCTCCAACAAATTGTTGAACAACTTCCCTATTTTTAAAATATTGTACCTTCCGCTTTTGGTGTGAGGTAAAAAAGCCATCATAAGCTACCATTACTGGTAAACGGACATCTGAATGCTCGGCTATTTTCAAAGCCATAATGTTCATATCATAAACAGCCTGTGGAGTTCTGGCTGTTAAAATCACCCATCCTGTATTGAGCGCAAAATATAAGTCGGAATGATCTCCTCGAATATCTAGTGGACCAGAAATCGCTCTAGTCACAAGATTCATTACCATTGGAAAACGAGTTCCCGACTGAACCGGTAGTTGTTCGAGCATATACATTAGTCCATTGGCACTTGTGGCATTGAACACACGTGCCCCCGTCGCCGCAGCACCATAACAAATTCCAGCCGAACCGTGTTCCCCATCAGCAGGAATTAATTTGATATCATGTTCCCCACGTGATTTCATTTGATCTAAAAACTGGGCTACCTCTGTGGAAGGAGTGATTGGAAAATACCCCATTAAATGATAATTTATCTGAGCTGCTGCCATTGCGGCCATTTCATTTCCTGATTCAAATGTGGTAACTTGTTCAGCCGCAGCCGTTGCTTGTAACGTCCCTTCAAGAATCGCCATTATGAAATCCCTCCTATCACATATGGAAATGACTGCTTCACTTGATGTGATTCAGCATATCCTAATGTTTCACGCAGGTCACTTAAAGCTGTAGTTGGACATGCCTCTACACACTTTAAACAACCTTTACAATATTGATAATCAATTCCTTGTAAAAACATTTGCTTCCTGCCACGCTTGTCCTCTCCTTCTTTCCATACAAAACAAAAATCAGGACATGCTGTATCACAAGCAGCACAATGAATACATTCTTCTTGCACAAATTTCGGTAAAAATCCCTGCCTTGAGCCACTAAGATCCTTCTGAATACTGTTTGCCTGCGAAGTTAACACTCCACCTAGTTCTTGGGTTAAGTACCCTAATTGAGATAGTGGACGCGTAAATCCGACACCTGTCGCCTCATGATTCTTCTCATATGTTTTAAAATTTACCGTCTGATATCCTTTATCAAATGTACGTAAATTGGGCTCAACTAAATGAGGATATTTCTTTTCAAATGTTTTGCGGATGACTTGTTTCATTGCCTCAGGATCTAGAAAATCACAAACCCTAAATAAAGCACCCAGCATTGCTGTATTCACTTTCGTCTTTTCCTCTACAGCAATTCCAAGCGCGTCTACGGTTGCAATTGTGCCACTTTCCATTTTTAAATCTATTTTTATCTCATCAAAATCTCTGGTTGAATTTACAAGAATAATTCCGTCTGGACCAAGTCCACTAGCGACATCTACCATTTTATATAGCGCTTCATGAAACACACCGACAACATGAGGTTCTTCAATTGGGCTATGTACTCGAATTTCAGTATCCGGTTCACAGAATCGAATGAAACTCTTTACAGGAGATCCTTTCTTTTCCGAACCATAGGAAGCAAAGTTTGATCCATTCAATCCAAGCCCAAAAACACCTGCCTCTGCAAGCATTTTCCCTGCTAGATTCGCTCCTAACCCACCAATTGACTCTAATCTAATTTCATAAAAACCCAATTCATTTTTTCTCGGTAAAATAGACATACTCTCCTCCTTGCTAACACTAATGTTAAGGATTACAATACACTTCCTATATTTTATGCCTATCAAGAAACTCACGCTGTGATGTATATCATAGTTCTTATTTTTTACTAATACACTTTTAAATTAATAGCCTAAACTCGCCTTTTATCTGTATCAATAATATATATAACAGTTTTCATTTTTTATATAACACCACCACATAAAAACCCATTAAATCCATATTTCATTTGAGGATAAAAAAGATTACAATTATATAGGTTTGCTTACGTTTGATTTACAGTATCTTTATACTACTATGAGACTAGTTTGATTTTAGTTACAATGGGGAAAATGGACATCAGGGGGCATTTTTTGGAGGTTTTTACATGAAACAACGAGATTACTTTTTTGATAACGCCAAGTTCATTTTAATTTTCTTTGTTGTGTTCGGCCATTTAATACAGTCATTTATTCATGAAAATGAAATTGTGTATACACTCTATAAAGTGATTTACACATTTCATATGCCAGCATTTATCCTAGTTTCTGGTTTTTTTGCGAGAGGTTTTTATCAAAAAGGATATATAAAGAAAATTGCTAAGAAATTAATCTTGCCGTACCTGATTTTCCAGCTTATTTACTCTATTTTTTATTATTTCTTATATAATGAATCGAGCATTGCGATTGACCCATTAAATCCACATTGGTCTCTATGGTTTTTAATCAGTTTATTTTTCTGGCATATAATGTTGTTTGGGTTCTCACGACTAAAACCAGCAGTAGGTCTTTCCCTAGCTCTGGCTATTGGTTTAGGTGTTGGTTATTTTGATTGGATTTCCAATTATTTAAGCCTTTCGAGAACTTTTGTCTTCTTTCCAATGTTCCTTCTTGGTTTTTATTTAACTAAAGAAAATGTACAGATGCTCACTAGACCGTCATTTAGAATCATCGCTGTTATACCGTTTGTTGCTTCGTTTATCTTTTACTCTTCTTTCCCTGATATAAGTTATCAGTGGTTATTCGGGTCAAAGTCTTATAGTGCGTTAGAAACAACGGAAACAATCGGCATGATGATTCGCCTAGGCTTATATATTCTAAGTACCATTATGGTTTTTAGTTTTCTTGCCATTGTACCGAAAAGCAAGTTTTTCTTTACGAGTCTCGGGAGAAACACTTTGTACGTGTACCTCCTCCACGGGTTTTTTATACGGATTTTTAGAGAAAGCGAAGTGCCACATTACCTGAGTTATACAGAGAATATCGTACTCTTAGCTGCCCTATCGTTCCTATTAACCTTACTTCTTTCTAGTAAGTTGGCTACTGCAGTTGCACAACCATTTATTGAACTAAAAGTAACGCTTTTGACCAAATATAAAAAACGCTCAAGTTCCTTTTCCCGACCGACCAAAAAAAGGCGACTGGAGAATTGATGACGAAAGGACCTATCCACCAAGGATGGGTCCTTTGTTCTTAGGCTAGAATGAGGTATAATGGGATATTGTTTTTGTATTTGTATTTAATATTGGAGGAAATAAGATATGAACATAATCTGTGCTACATTAAACGCAAAATATATTCATACGAATATTGCAATTCGTTATTTAAAAGCCTATGCGGCTCCGGAATTCGATGTTCAGTTAGCAGAATATACAATTAAAGATCCAATTATCAATATTGTCACCGACCTAATTCAAAAAAAACCTCAGGTAATCGGCTTTAGTTGTTATATTTGGAATATCGAGGAAACGATAAAAGTTATTCAAATGATTAAAAAGATTGACCCATCCATTACCATTGTCGTTGGTGGACCAGAGGTAACCTACGATTATATCGAGTGGATGGAGAGAGTACCCGAATTTGACTATATTGTAATTGGCGAGGGCGAACAAACTTTCAAACAACTTCTTACGTCTATAAAAGACCAAAAAACAGCAACCGATGTTCCGGGAATTGCCTATCGACTTGATAGTAAAATAAAATTAAATCCACAAGCTAATAAGCTGGATTTAAAAAACCTCCCTTCTCCGCACCGATTTGAGGAGGATCTGCCTCATTTATCCAAGCGTGTTATCTATATTGAAACAAGCCGCGGCTGTCCATTTAGTTGTCAATTTTGCCTTTCTTCTATTGAAGTTGGGGTAAGATATTTTGATCGCGATAAGGTAAAGGATGACATTCGTTATTTAATGAAGAATGGTGCGAAAACAATAAAATTTGTTGATCGAACCTTTAATATCAGCCGCAGTTATGCAATGGAGATGTTTCAATTTTTGATTGATGAACACTTACCAGGCACTGTATTTCAGTTTGAAATAACAGCTGATATTATGCGTCCGGAGGTCATTGATTTTCTTAACAAGAATGCACCTGCTGGTTTATTCCGATTTGAAATTGGGGTTCAATCCACAAACGATTATACAAATGAGCTTGTCATGCGGAAACAAAACTTCGATAAACTTAAGCGAACGGTAACAATGGTTAAAGAAGGCGGAAAAATTGACCAGCACTTAGATTTAATTGCCGGACTTCCGGAAGAAAATTACGATTCTTTTAAAAAGACCTTCAATGACGTATTCGCGATGCGTCCAGAGGAACTGCAACTTGGGTTCTTAAAGATGCTTAGGGGAACTGGCTTAAGACTAAGAGCTAAAGACCATGATTATATTTACATGGATCACTCTCCATATGAAATACTGGGTAATAATGTCTTACCTTTTAGCGATATCATTCGCATCAAACAAGTTGAAGATGTGCTTGAAAAGTATTGGAATGATCATCGGATGAATACGACCATTGAATACCTAGTAACCAAGATCTTTCCAACGCCATTTGATTTCTTTCAAGATTTCGGAGCTTATTGGGAACAACAAGGATGGTCACGAATTGGACATCAACTAGAAGATTTATTCCGTCGTCTCTACCAATTCTTAAAGGTTCGGATGACCGAAAATCTTAGTGTTATTGAAGGCTTAATGAAATATGACTATCTTGAAGGAAAGAAACAAAAGCCGAGAAAACCGTGGTGGAATCTCGAAATGGACAAAGAACAGAGAAGTCGCATATATAGAGAATTAATTTCTAGTGAAGTTTTACCGGTTACCCTTAGAAATTTATCTGAAAAGGATTTACTTAAGCACACTGTTCTGGAAGAAGTGTCCTTCAATCTAGCGAAATACCTATCTACAGGTGAGATTGAACACACCTCATCCGTTGTCTTAGTTTATTTCCACCCTTCCCTTGGAAATACAACGGTATACTCCTATACTTTGTCTCAACTAAAGCCGGCATAATGCCGGCTTATTTTTATTTTTTATCTTTTGTTTTCTTTTTAGGAAAAGGTCTTTCAAACATTTTTGAAGCATTCAAGTCACCGAATTCAACACCAAATTCAACATTCGCTGTTTCCTTACGCACGACTTGCTTCTTCCTGCTCATTAAGCTCTCCCCTCTCTACCCTGCTTTGAATTGCGGTTTGCAAATTTACCAGCATCTTCTCCATGGGAAAACTCAGCAGAGAATTCTGATTCATGCATGTTGCGATGTGGTGTTTTTGAATATTTTTCAACTGCATTTCTTTCGGCTTTACGCTTTGCCATCTTAAGCCACCTCCCCAAATTTAAAACATTATTATGTTCTTCGGTTTTTAGGTTGACTATGTATGTAGTTTGCTTCCTATTTTTACTGTTCATTCATTTTCATAAAACAACACAGTCAACAAAAACTAACCCAAAAGGATGTGAATTTGATGAAGAAAAATCAAAATAATTCAAAAAGGCTTGATATCGATAATACACTCCCTCACCAGATTAGTGCCCCGAGTTTTAAAGGCACTGGCATGAACATTCAACCGACATTTAGAAATAAGCATGGTGTAGTAATCGGAGATAGTCATTATTCTTCTCAAAACTCTCCGCTGGAAAACTGGAGTGAAGATACTGACCCAGCAATTATGTCAGGCGATGAATGGGTACACCCTACAAATGACATTGGATGGAATACAACAGAGAATCAAGAAATATTAGAAGAAAAACGCGCTCCTCAAGCCTATCCGTTTATGCATCCGACAATCGATGTCAGTAAAGGAAAAGATTAAACGAAGGATTCGTTTAGGTATATTAGGAAGGTCGTAATTATAAACGAACAAACAACAAAAACGCTGTTCTTGTTGAACAGCGTTTGTCATTACCCAATAATAACCTTTTCCTTTGGATAGTGAAATTGTGTTTTGTCTCCTTTGCCACCAATGAAAAATAGGAAAATTACCAATCCAATTCGACCGATAAACATTATAACAATAATCACAAATTTTCCAATCGTGCTTAGTTCGGATGTAATCCCCATGGACAATCCGCAAGTACCAAAAGCTGATGCAACTTCAAATATGATGGCAATTAAATCATGGTCTTCAGTCACTCTCAAAATAACTGTCGCTGTAAAACACATCACAATTGCTAGTGTTGTTACAACCAAGGATTTAATGATATCCTCTTCCATTAGCTCACGTTTAAAAATTTTAATGGTTCGATTTCCGCGAGCATAATGATAAAGAAATAATAAATTTAACGCAAAAGTGGTTGTACGAATCCCTCCACCTACTGAACTAGGTGATGCACCAATAAACATCAAAGACGACATCACTAACAAAGTGGTCTCAGTAAAATCGTTGACATCCATTGTGGTGAGTCCCCCACTTCTAGTTGCCGCAGATTGAAAAAAGGCGTAGAAAAAAGACTGATGCCATGTTTTATCGGCGAAAAAATGATTATACTCTAAGGCCAAAATTATGACTGTTCCAAACAATAACAAAGCGAAGAACGTAACACTTGTTATTTTTGTAAATAAGGAAAATCGAAATAACCGTTTATTGTTTTTTCTTTGAATAAAGAATTCCTTTATTTCAACTAGAACCGGGAAGCCAATTGCCCCTAAGACCATCAAAACAACGGTGACGAGTTGCACAAAATAGTCATTGGCATAAGGGAGCATCGAATTCCCTGTTATATCAAATCCTGCATTCGTTGTTGCACTAACAGAGGCAAATAAACCATGGATAAAGGCTTCTTTCCAAGTAGGAAAATACTGATGAAAGTGAATACCTAAGAGTAGTGCACCGAATAATTCAATGACCATAATAATCAGGAGTATTCCCTTTAACATCTTGACCATCCCTGATAAACCAGTTTGATTCTGATCAGCCATTATCAATCTTCGTTCTTTAAGCCCAATTTTTTTCCCAATGATCAACCAAAAAAAGGTTCCCAGTGCCATAATCCCTACTCCACCAAACTGAAAGATAAACAACAGAATATAACTCCCAGTGACGGTATAGGTCTCACTAATACTTACAGTGGTAAGCCCAGTGACACTTACAGCACTAACTGCAACAAATAAGGCATCCATAAATGTATAATCTACTCCAGGTTTTATTGAGACTGGAAGACTAAGCAATAACACCGATACAAACACCGCAATAAAGTAATAAACAACGATCATCTGAGCTGGTGTTAGTGAATTGGTTTTTTTTCTAAGATTGGTATACATTTTATTTTCCTCTCAATTAAGTCCTGTAATATAAAATACCAAAGGGCAAAGCAGAAGTAAACGAAGGATTTATAAATACCACTTAATTGTAGGTTATCCAACATTTATTTATTTTGTCCAAATTAAGTTTGGACGCATATTTCCCCAAGAAAAGTTAAACATAAGAATGCAGATAAAATCCTGCAAACTCACCAAGGAGTTGACAATTATGGCTAACAATTCAAACAAACTACTTGTTCCAGGAGTGGAACAATTCTTAGATCAAGTTAAATATGAAATCGCCCAAGAATTCGGGGTGCAATTAGGTGCCAATACAGTTTCTCGTTCAAACGGGTCGGTTGGAGGAGAAATCACTAAGCGTTTAGTACAACAAGCACAAGCTGAGCTGACAGGCAGAAATCAAAACCAATTCTAAGAAATAATTTAATAAAATTGGATAAAAAAAAGTCCGGTACCTTCCCGGACTTTTTTCATCTATTGAAAACGCTGATTTCCTTTGTCGTTTCCATTGACACGTTTAATTTGGTCATTCTTGTTTCGAGAGTTTCCGTTTTGATCCTGATTGCCTCTATTTTGATTGACCTTTTCTTTAGGACTTTTGTTATTGTTTTGATTGTTTACTTTGTGTTCCTCTTTCTTCCTATGATTCTTTTGCGCGTTTTCACTATTACCTTGATTCTTCCCATTGTTCTTTTGTGCCTTTTCTTGTATATCTATATTCTGCTGTTTCTTCTCCTGTCCATAATTAGCTTTTGTTTCTTTATTATCTTTGTTTGTATTCCCATTTTTCGGAATGGTAGGGCTTGAAACTTTCTGTTGAACTTCAGTTTGCTGTTTTGGCTTTAGTTTATCAACCTTTTCGTCCGTGTTTTGTTTTTGGTTGTCACTTGGAGGCTGAGATTGTTGAACAGGTTTATTACTTAGTTTCTCCTTAACATGAATGCCTTGTTTAACTGAATGATTTTGTTGTTTATATAAACCAGGAGTTATTCCTAATTCAACAGCATTTTGTCTTTCCTCTTCTGTAGCCGTTACCACCGTCACATCCAGTTCTTCTTCAACCGCCGCTTGTTGAGCAACCTCCGAAACCGTTTCTTCTAACACGGTTTCAAATTCCTCATCTTTCTTATTGGTAGTCGAAATGACTACTTCATGCTGCTCTTGTAGAAAGCCTTGCTTTTCAATTTCTGCAAGAATCATATTTGTTACGACAATAACATCTTCCCATTTCCATTCTGTCAGCTTTCCGATGATTTTTTGACCTTCTTCATTATAGGCCTCAATCCCGACAACCTCTAACTCATCATTTAGACCTAATTCTATACTAGGATTTACATCAATTGACATATAAGCTGAGACTTGCTGCTGACTATAGAATGGTAGGAAGAAAATGCCTAGTATTAAAACAGCTGGAAGAATCGCAACGACCTTGAAATTTTTTACCTTAGCCAGGAAATTAAATCTAGGTTCTTGACTAAACTCAGCGGGATAAAAATAGATTTCCTCTCCTACATGATAGTTTTGAGGAAGCTTGCGGGTTCTGATAAAATCACCTTCAGGCGTCAACACCGTTACATAGTGATGGTTGATTTCTAAAACTACACCCTTTTTCATCCCTCCAGCACTCCTTTTAGATAATCTTTTAAATAAACAAAGTCGCCCATAAAAACAATAGCGATTGCGATGATATATTTCCGATTTCGCTCAATTGTTTTTCGACTTAAATGAACCATTTTTTCTAATTGCTTTATCGGCAAACGTTTCTTTTCAAGAAGCTGTTTTTTAAGTTCTTCATTTTCAATTAATAGTTTTGCTACTTCAATTGCATTCTTTCGTGCATCTGCATGTTTAGGAGCTTGGTCAACAATTTCATTAAAAGAAAGACCGAAATCTTCAAGAATCTTTTGGAACTGAATGATTTCTTCTTTTCTTAGCTGCTCTTCGTTTTTTCTTCGAAACTCCTCAATTGAAAGCTCATCTTCAATACTTGATCTTGAATGCTCCTCGTCCTGAAACTCGCTTTCAAAATCCATAGAGATAGTCACCGCCCGTGATTGTTGGCGGATATAATCAATAACTCTCCGTTTAATTAATACATCAGCAAAGCTAAGCAGAGAACTTCCTCTTTCAGTTGAAAACTTTTGAATCGCTTCGTTAAAAGCAATAAGTCCAATGCTAAATTCATCGTCCGACTCATTGATGTACCGTTTACAAACAGAAGAAACTGATTTAGCTATAAAGGGTTTGTAGTCATGGATCAATTCATCGCGTAACTTCTGGTCACCCTGTTGAATTAGAGTTATTTTTTCTTCAATCGTTTTTGGCTTTCTTTTTGATAAAAACAATAAACTTAGCATTGGCCTCACCTCTCTCCCCCTCAAAATTATATCATAAAGTGTCAATTTGATATTTTGAGTAAGAAGAAAGTGAAACATCTTTAATAACTAATAATTTGAATCCAAAAAACTATTAGATTTATCTAATCCTTAAGATTCATTATTTTTGAGAATTCTTGTGTAGGAAAAGACGACGCAGAAAAATACGGCTAAGTATTCAACTTACTAATACTTGAGCTGTATCTTTCATTAGGGAGATAAGTTTTTGACAATAAAGAATTACGATTTAATTTAATCAATTATGGGGGTCATTTCTATTTAAAATTAATTCCTACTTTTCTTTAGAGATATGATTCATAATGATTCTAATTACAAACCCAATTAAGAGACCTGGCAATAGAAAAAGCATTGGCCAAAAAACAGGGCCCAATGAAATACCGAAAATTTTTAATTTTGGGGAAAGCATTAAACCAACCGTCACCATATACGCACCAAATACAAAGGGGAGGTAACTTCTTTTTACTTTCTCATCTAGAGCATGACGGTAAGCATCCCACATTGAAAACATATAAACGCAGGGATAAAACATCAACCATTGATAATCAACAACTTTAAAAGCTTTATCAATTTCCCATAAAAAACTATACATAATCGCTTGATTAAAATTGCTGTTTACATTAATGACAAATTCCAATATTACTAATAACGCCCCCTTAAGAAATTGTCCAGTTAATAGCTGTGGAAATCCAGGTAGGGCAACGGACCAAAGAATACCTTCAAGTTTGCTCAATCGCTTCATAGAATGTTGTCATTCCTTTATTACATTAATGATTTTTTTCGGGAAAGGAACTTCCACCACGGGGGAGATTTACCATGATAAATGAATGGAGTTCTCTGCCTCCATATTCTGTCCTTAAAGGATAAAAATATTACCATTTAACTGGTAAAGAAAAAGAAAAAGCGTACTGCCTATGCAGCCGCTTTTTGTTCAATCATTTTTATAGAAATTTTTGTCCAACCGGCAACAATCGTTAGAATTGGAGATAAGATACAGAAGAAAGCAAACATAGCATATTCAATCGTTTGAACTCCCAATACCCCTGTTAGAAATACTCCACATACTCCCCATGGTACGAGTGGATTAATGACTGTGCCAGCATCCTCTAACGCGCGAGAAAGATTCTTCGGATGTAATCCAGCTTTTTGATAATAAGGCTCAAATAAATTACCGGTCATGATGATTGATAAGTATTGTTCCCCTACTAAAATGTTTATACCCAGTGCAGTAGCAACAGTCGATGTAATTAATACCGAGACCTTTGCTGTGCCTTTAATAAACAAAGAAAAGAAAACGGACAGTATTCCAATTCGTGACAATATTCCTCCCATCGACAATGCGAGCAATACAAGGGAAATGGAAAAAAACATACTTTCAACCCCACCCCGCGATAATAAGGAGTGAACAACTTCCATTTCTGTATCAACTTTAAAACCTGAGTACAAAATTGACGGTATTTCTGCCCAGCTCTCTTTATCGGTAATCAACAGACTAATTCCTAAAGCTGTTAAAGAACTGCTACCAAGTGTAATCACGGACGGCACTTTTTTGAACGCAAGGACTGCTAAGACAAAAAAGGGAATAAGAGAATACCAATGGACTAAGTTCAGGTAACGTAATTCCTCTTGTATCATTATTACTTGTCCGAAATTCCCTGCTATATCTGATGGTGAAAGCATAAGAAACAACAGAAACGATAGAATAAATGCCGGAACAGTTGTCCAAGTCATATTTTTAATATGCTCGAATAAATCGACCTTAACAGTAGCTGCTGCAAGAGTAGTGGTGTCTGATAAAGGGGACATTTTATCACCTAGGAAAGCCCCCGAGACGATTGCTCCTGCTGTAATGGCACTGGATAACCCAAATACATCTGCAATACTAATAAAGGCAACACCCACCGTAGCAGCAGTTGTTAAAGAACTCCCGATCCCTAATCCAATACATGCTGTTAACACAAACACAATAGCATAAAACCATTTACCAGAGATCAATTCTAATGCTAAATAAATAAATGTGGGAATTGTACCGCCTACCATCCAACTACTAATTAATACTCCTATAAACAAGAAAATTAGGACAGCTCCTACACCAGATTTTGCCCCTTCAACTAGGGCTGTTTCCAGATCTTTCACCTTTATCTTTTTTACGATTCCATAGCTCAATAAAAATAATATAGCTAGAATGACAGGAACATGCGGAACAAGTTGTAACTTAATAATTCCGAAACCAATTCCACTTAATAATAGGAGAATCATGATGATTGCCTCAATCGGACTAACGACCTGGCTCCTTGACATTTGCTGCATATTCTCTCCTCCGCCCCTACTTTTACACTTAAACGCTTTTATGCACAAAAGTATTATAGTAATAATATATTTATCAATCCTCGCTTTGTCAATTAGAAAATAAAAGCAGTTGATTCTGGAACTGGAAAATTTCAAAGTAAAAATCATTTATCGCTTTCTTCTAAAGTAATGCTGTTTTTTTAAATCATTTTCGTTAAAATCCTATTGTCAATTTTAACGCAGTAATCATCACTTTTTCAAAGTGAAAATTAAGTTAGCAAGCTTCTCTTAAATGAGGCTATTTTTTTGCATAACCTAGTTCACTTTTGAGAAAAGAGCCTAAAAAAAAAGAGCTGCTATAGATAGCAAGCTCATTAATTTGGGATACTTGACTTATTGATTCATGTCCATAGGGTTATATAACCGAACATCAGGATTTTTATCTTGGAACCAACGTAAAGCAAAATCGTTTTCAAATAAGAATACTTTCTGACCATATCGGTCGTGAACGAGTAGACTTCTTGAGTTAGAAAGATTTTCGTCGATTTCCTCATTTTCAATCCAGCGGGCAATTTTAGAGCCTAATCCTTCTATAATCACTTCAACATTGTACTCATTCCGCATTCTATGTTCGAAAACTTCAAATTGAAGCTGACCTACAGCTCCTAATAGATACTCCTCTGTTTTAACGGTTTTAAATAATTGAATCGCTCCTTCTTGAACCAATTGCTGAATTCCCTTATGAAAATGTTTTTGTTTCATAACATTTTTAGCCGTAACTCTAACAAAGATTTCGGGTGTAAATTGTGGTAATCCCTCATACTGGAAGACTTCTTTTCCCGAAAGAATCGTGTCTCCAATTTGGTAAGTACCCGGATCATATAATCCAATGATGTCACCGGCAACAGCCTCTTCAACTGTACTGCGGTCATCTGCCATAAATTGGGTGGATTGAGCAATTTTCATTGTTTTTCCTGTGCGTGGAAGCGTAACTGTCATACCTCGATCAAATTTTCCTGAACAAATCCGTAAAAAGGCGATACGATCCCTGTGGGCAGGGTTCATGTTCGCTTGGATTTTAAAAATAAATCCAGAGAATTCTTCAGACATTGGGTCAATTTCCCCTGTTGTCGAATTTCTTGGTTGCGGCATTGGCGCAAATTCCAAATAGGATTCAAGAAATGTTTGCACGCCGAAGTTTGCTAACGCACTCCCAAAGAAAACTGGGATTAATTTACCATCACGAATCCTTTCTTCCGAAAACTCGTTGCCAGCCTCATCTAGTAACATGATTTCTTCAAGCGTTTGTTCGTAAAGTGAGGTTTCCTTTAACTTATGGTCTCCTGGAATTTCTCCATCTTCATTAAGATCGATAAATTTGTCCTTCTCATCAACCCTAAATTGTTCAATCCGTTTATGATGGCGGTCATAAATTCCTAAAAATTGTTTTCCCATCCCAATTGGCCAATTCATCGGATAAGATTCAATCCCCAGCACTTCCTCAAGTTCAGCCAATAATTCGAGAGGCATTTTTCCTTCTCGATCAAGCTTATTAATGAACGTAAAAATTGGGATTCCTCTCATTCGACAAACCTTAAATAATTTTAATGTTTGCTCTTCAATCCCTTTCGCTGAATCAATAATCATTACTGCACTATCAACAGCCGTTAGGGTTCGATACGTATCCTCACTAAAGTCCTGGTGACCTGGTGTATCAAGAATATTCACTCGGAATCCATCATAATCGAATTGCATCACACTAGACGTAACGGAAATCCCACGTTGCTTCTCAATCTCCATCCAATCACTCGTTGCAAACTTTCCTGTCTTCTTCCCTTTAACAGTTCCCGCATCACGTATTGCACCACCGAATAAGAGCAATTTTTCCGTTAACGTCGTTTTCCCTGCATCAGGGTGGGAAATAATCGCAAACGTTCTTCTAGATGAAACTTGATCCTTTAAATTTTTCATATATCTATCCTTTCTATAAAACGCCTAAACAAAAAGCGTTTTTTAAACAAAAAAATCTTCATAAATTTTATCATATATTCTAAGAGGTGAGTTTGCAATCTGCTTTTCATTCCCAACTAAAATCAATCTCTACTAGAAGGCTCTTATATCAAACTTTGTTGCTCTCGAACAGAAAACACATCTAACCAAGCTAGATTATTCAAAAAATTAGCTACATTTTATGAGAAAAGAGGATGAAAACTTAATTCAAACTTAGGAAATCGCTACTATTTGCGTTAAAATCAGCTTAGGATTTTAACAACACCTTTATGAAAACTTCCATTAAGAAACATTGTACTTGTCCTTTATAAAACGAACAAGCTGCTCTCCTCTAACCAAGCTTTCACCACCGCCTTGAGCGAAGCTAGGGCTTCCCCCTCCTTTTCCATTTATAAGAGGAAGGAGTTCATTCAACAAATCTCTCATATTTTGTTGTGCCTTTTGGCCTCTAGCACAAACGAGCTGCAACTGACTATCATTTTCCGCAATTAGGACAATGACTTTCGTTTCAGCTAGCTGTGTTGCTAAACGGGCAAGCTTTTGAAGTTCCTTAATTGTTCGATTTTGAAAAACAGCAGTTATACACCCTTCAGAATCATACTTTATAAGATCCTTTGCTTCGTATTGCAAAATAGTATCTTTGGATTCATCGAGTAATTGATTAAGTGCTTTATTTCTATCCAGTAATCGGTCCACCGCACTCAATAAATCTTCCTCAGGAGCGTTAAGACAACCCGTCATACTGTGAAGGATTGAGTGTTTTTTTTGTAGTTGAGCCAGAACTCTATTTCCACATATAAACTCTACACGGATTTTCTTTCGCTGTCTTTCCCAACCGAGAATTTTAATGAAGCCCGTCTCGGCAGTTGTTCGGGGATGAGTTCCACCGCACCCGTTATAATCATAGTCCGGAATAATCACAAGTCGAATGTTTTCCGTTACGGAAACTTCTTTTCGTAATCGATATTGACTTAATTCCTCCGGTTTCACCCAAATGGTTTCAATTTTTCTAGCTTCCATAACAATCTGGTTTGCTTTTTCTTCTACTTTTAACACCTCCATGCTTGGCAGCTCTTCAATATCTAAATCAATCGTAGATGTCTCTTTCCCTAAGTGAAAAGAAACGGTCCTATAACCATAGATTTCTTCAAAAGCTGCTGATAATATATGCTGACCGGAGTGTTGTTGCATGTGGTCTTGCCTTCGTTCCCAATCCAACTCACAGTCAACCTTAACAATATCTTTGGAGAGTGACTGTTCTAAATAATGGCGAATTTCTCCATCTACTTCCTCGACATTTTTTACCTTAATACCGTTAATCAATCCAGTGTCGTGAGGTTGTCCACCGCCAGTAGGATAAAAAGCTGTTTCTTTTAAAATCAAATATGTTTCACCATTTTCCTTTCGTTGCTCAACCACCTCGGTCGAAAAGGATTTTATGTATGGATCATGATAATACAATTTTTCCACTCTTCCAATGCCTCCGTGTCTATTTTATTTTCCAGTATACCACTAATATTATAGAGACTACATCGCTTCTAGATAGGTAACAACTTAGGAGTTAAATCTAAAAAAGTGCCCGCTGATTGGGCACTTCCTGTTAGTTGCTACGCACGGATATGTTCCATAGCAATATGTTTCTATAGCAACTTATATGTTTACCAGTTTTATTTTAACCTAGATGTTCTTAATAAAATCCGCCGTATCCCCAAGAAGCTCCAATTATAATCAACAGAATGAACAGAACAACGATTAAGGCAAATCCTGCCCCATATCCACCGCGTACGTCAGACATTCATAACTACCTCCTTTTTCATTTTCACTATATCCTATTCAAGCTAGGCATTTTGTGCAATGAAATGAGGAAAAAAATTGTGCCCAATCTTTAGTACATACTTACATTTTGACCTGACAACTGCTGCGTATGGGGCCTTTTTATTTAGGCTGTTATCGTAAAGTTTGTTGTTAGAATCCTAAAGCCGATTTTAACTAGAAGTAAGCTTTTCTCTGCGATACTGCTTAGTCTGTAAGCTCTTTTCTCCTCTTATAAACGAATTTAGAATGGAATCATAGCTAAATCATTCTTTCTTTAGAAAAGCAACATTGTTTGAGAAAAGAGCCCTTATTTCTGATGCTATCAAAACTTTGTAATACGCTCAGAATCCAATCAACTTGTTCCATTTAGCAAAACTTCATTCATCCGCGTTCATGAAAAGCGGTATAAATATCGGACATTCAGCCTACTATGTTGATTTAGCATATAAGCAGATTGTGTTGCGTTTTCTTTTCTCAAAGTATTTAGGGCTGCGATCATGTCTTCCACTGTTTTAATTCCAATTCCATGGGCATAATACTGATTCCCTCCAAGAACTACCGCATTCGCCCCTCGCCATATTGGTTCTCGAAAGTCCGGGTTATTAAAATAAATCACATCACCAGGAATAAACTCACTCCCAACTCTGGTTATAATTTCCATATCAGGGTCGTTATTCCAATTCCAAACAAGCAAGTTATTAAATAGGTAATTAAAATGGGATTCACGAATCGAATCAAGGACTGCTTTATAGAAAACAATCACCATAGCGGTTGAACACTCAAAACCGTACATTTTCCCATTCTGAAAAAGATCACGAATCGCTTGGGATGGCAGCACGTCTGGTCTAAGTAGGTATCCACTCCTACTTCTTACCCAAAACGCTGAGTTAAAAGTTGAATATTGAAAGGAAGTGAAAATAGCTCCACTTTTATTAAGGTCGAGTGCAGCCTGAATTGTATTCGCTCGTAACGATAATTCAAACTCAAGTTCTCTATGGGAACTATAGACAAATGACTCCCGAGCTGCTTGCAGTTTTAAATAAATTTCCCTTTTTACCCCATGTAGACTTTGCTCAGCTATCCCAGGATTTGGGGTTGAGATGCTTATCATTATGGCCTCCTTTTCTTCATTAGGCTCTATTTTAACTAGCCATTGATACAACCATAGTAATAAGAAAATCCTTCATTAACCCCATGTTATGACCGGTTTTGCTTTTTCAGAAGAAAAAACTCAATCCTCTTCGGATTGAGTAATTAGAAAAAAATTTATTTATCTACCTTTGACTCATGAACACAATTCTCAATAAATTCTTTTACCTTAGAGAAATCCTCATATACGAGTAACAACAAATCACCTGCTTTTGATAGTTCCCAGGCCTTTGTAAATGCCTCAACTTCTTTAGGGATAACATGAATGTATCCTGGTGCTAACCGTTTTAGGGCTACATTTTTCATCATATTTGGAACTTCGAGTGTTTTTCTTCCCCTTAACTCAGCATCTTCTTTAATAATCATTATATCGGTACTGTTAGCTGTAATTTCACTTAGTTGAATAATATCAGAATCGAGCCGGTCACCAGGTGCTGAGAGAACCGTTATGACCCTTCCTGTTTTCATTGCCTCCACGGCTTCAAAAACAGCTTTAAGTCCAGCACAATTGTGGGCATAATCGATAATAATTTGTCTACCATCAATATCAAGTTTGTTAAATCTTCCCTTTGAATGGTGAAAATCGGGATTAAATGATATTGCTTTCTCTTTTAAAATCTCAATATCAATCCCTTGGGAATAGGCTGATGCGAGCGCCTGTAATAAATTCATGACGTTATGTTTCGCTGATCCTCCAAAAGAAATTGGGACATCTTTTACAGGCAGAAAGCGGATTCGTTTTCCATTTTGGAGGTAATAAATCCAACCATCGCTGTGAAGAAACCAAGCCTTTCCTTGTTCCTTTATTTTATCTTGTATCAAAGGATTTTGCTCACTTAGAGATGTGAAAATAACCTCTCCTTTTGTATAGGAAGCCATGTTTGCCACATCTGAATCATCAGCATTTAAAATGCAATAACCGCCTTCTATTACGACCTCTGGAATGAGCCGTTTTAATTTTACTAATTGATCAAATTCTTCAATTCCGTCGAGACCTAAGTGGTCTTCCGCTACATTTGTTACAACCCCAACATCACAATAACGAAAAGCTAGACCTTCGCGAAGAATTCCTCCCCTAGCTGTCTCTAATACCGCAGCATCAACTTGCGGATTGCTCAGGACGCTTCGCGCACTAATGGGGCCGCTACAATCCCCTTCTTCAATGCAACGTTCTCCAATATACACCCCATCTGAATTCGTCATCCCTACGGTAAAGTCTTCTTTTTCCAGAAAGTATTTTATCATTCTCGTAGTGGTCGTTTTTCCATTTGTCCCTGTAACTGAAATAATCGGGATTGTTGCTTCTGAACGACTCTTAAACAAATACTCTACAACGGCTTTTCCTACATCCCTGCTTTTCCCTTTACTTGGAAAATGATGCATTCTTATTCCTGGTGCAGCGTTCACCTCTATAATCGCAGACGTTTTAGCATCAAATGGCTTACTGATATCGCGACTAATAAAGTCAACACCTGCAATATCTAAGTTAATTGCCTTTGCGGCACTTTCTGCTATCTCTCTTACGGTTGGGTGTACCTCATCCGTAACATCAATGGCCTGTCCTCCGGTGGATAAATTGGCATTGCCGACAACTTGGACAATTTGACCTTTTTGAGGAATTGAGTCTAAAGTTAATCCAAATTTCTCAAGAAAGCAGGTAACAGTATAGTTAAAAGGTATTTTGGTCATTGGCTTTTCATGCCCGTCACCACGTAAGGGATTGGCGTTCTCAATCTCTATCAATCTGCGGATAGAATCTTGTCCATTGCCAATCACAAAAGGAGGAAGCCTTAGACTGGCTGCAACCAATGTTCCGTCTATAATAACAAGACGATAATCATGTCCTTCATAATATCTTTCTAAAATAAACTCTTTCACATGATTATCCATACAATTGACCACATTAAACAACTCATCTTTGTCTTTAATATTCGTAATAACTCCCTGACCTTGTCGTCCGTTTAACGGCTTAATGACAAGAGGAAATTTAAGCTTGTCCGCAGCTAAAAAGATTTCTTTTTTAGTTTGGACTACTTCCCCCTGTGGAACAGGTAGACCACAACTAGCTAACAGGTCCTTTGTTGCTTGTTTATCGCAAGCTGTTTCAACTGCTAAACAAGAAGTTTGACTGGTAATTGTCGCTTGTACATGTTTTTGTTTTGAACCATGTCCTAGACGAAGAAAGCTATGTTCTCCGACACGTTCAACTGGAATTCTCATCGATTGGGCTGCTTTCATAATCGCTTCGGTGCTTGGTCCTAGTTTATTTTCGTAATACAAAGAGGATACCTTTTTTACATAGGACTCAATCAATAGATTCTTTTCACCCTTAAGTAGTTTATCAACCACTTCTAAAGCAGCTTTAAAAGCGTAAAAACCGGATTCAACTTCCTTATACTCATAAGCGACATAATATATTCCCTTTTGTCTACTTGTGATGGTTTTACCATGTTTAACATCAATTCCTGCCATGATTTGTAGCTCGATAGCCATATGTTCAAGGATATGGCCCATCCAAGTCCCTTCCTCTAGCCGCTCTACAAAGCCTCCCTCATAACCTGTAGAACATGTATGCTTTTTCAGTCCCGGAAGTAGATGAATTAACTCTTTAGGAAAGCCATCAATTTGATTAGATGGCTGAAATTCATACTCCTCGATATCTAATTCAATCCACATCATTGGTTTATAACTAAAGTAATTTGGACCCTTCAAATGTCTTACTCGGATGATCTTCATTACTATGCCTCTTTCCTTTTCATGATTTTCCGGGAGGATAAATTAAAACAATACCCATCTGTCAGAGCATGAAGTTTAAAGTCTGTAATGGTTAACTCTTCGCCCCCATTTTCAGACCTTACAAAATCCACAAGACTTCCGTTCTTGCCATCAATCACAAAAACTTGATGCTCACCAATTACCTCGAATTGGTCTCCCTCAACCAGAATGGCTGTATTTTCATCGATGCCAATCCCAACTAAATCATTATTCTCAGCAATTGCCGTAATTAATCGTCCAAAACGCGCTCGCTGTGAAAAATGTTGATCTATTAGAAGTTTTTTTTCAAAACCAAACCCTTTTCCCATCTCAATTAACAGTCGTTCTTCTTCATTATTTTTCATCTCGGAATAAATAATCATTTCTTCTCCCATAATCGTTGCCCCGGCACTTGTTCCACCGATTAACAATCCTGATTGCCACTTATTCAATAGAAGGGTATGAAGTTTTGTATTGCGAATACAATCAGACAATCTTTTCTGATCCCCACCTGTGATAAACAATGACCCAAGGTTGGAAACCGTCTCTAGAATCGCTGGGTCATCTGCTTTTTGGCGTGAATCGACGTCAATAACCTCGATATCCTTTACCCCCTGATTTTCAAAGACTTCCATATATCCTTTAGTTATCTCATCCGGAATGCTAGAGGCAGTAGGTAAAATTCCAATCGCACCTTGCCTTTCCTTTGATAGTTCTAAAAAGGCGTGAAGAATTTCACCCGTTTTACATTTTTCTTCATTGCCTCCGATAATCAGCAATCTGCCTGGACTCATGTTTAATTCTTCACCTTTCTTAAATTAAGATAATTTTTAAAAGGCCCTCCATCTTTCCAAAATTTGCTCCTATAACAGGTTACCCAAACTAGGCTTGTTTTCATTCGTATTTCTTTTGTTCCATAAATTGAATGCTTTTATACAAGGCTTTTTTTACCAAACAACTGTTAAGTATTTTTACAATAGCCTAACAACCAACATGAAAAATTCGTATCCTAACTTTTAAATACCTTCTTCATCAAATCGTAACAATTTTCTCTTTCGCGATATTGTGTTTTGCATTGTACTATCTCTTTCATTTCAGAATATGATATTTACTATTGAGAATAGGATTAAGAGGAAAATTGTTATTTTAAGTGCAGGATATGGAGGTGTATTTGTCATAGTTCTTATACTTTGTTTCTTTTGAAGATCAATTCGGATGAATGAGCAATGTAATCCTAAAAAATAGCTTATTTACGAGAGAAAAGCTTGCAAATTTAATTTAAACGTACGAAATCACTACTATTGCGTTAAAGTCGAATTTGGGATTTCAACAACAACTATGTACCTAAAAATACTCAGAGATTTATCGATGGAAGACAGAAAAAAGGGAGACAGGATAAATGTCTCCTTTACTTATTGACTCTCCACCGTTAATAATGACTCGTCTGGCCTCTTCCCTTTTTGTAACTCGCGAATAGATAATCCGAAATCCATTTGTAAATGTGGATAATCCTTAAACCCTATCCAGTCTCCGCCCCATTCAAACCCTAATTCCTTGGCAACCGCAACGACTTCCATCCAATCTGCCTGATTATTCTTATTTCCATCATATTTCATGTCCCAAATAATCTTGCCATCGGGGGTTTTCAGTGCAAAGTCTATGGCTAATCCAAAATTATGATACGATTCACCCGCATTAGCATTCGTAACAACGTTTCCAGCAACTGTTCTCCCTTTAGCATATAGGTTTTCTTGTTCCTGAAAACTTCTGAAGCCATCCGTAATCACAACTTGAATCCCATTTTCTGCAGCTTTCCCGATTAGAATATCAGCTTGATAGGCAAGTTCCGGATGTAAATCTTCTGGTAGTTCTTGAGTTTGAGTCACTGAGCTACTCCCAATTGTCCGAATATATAAAATGAGGATCACGATGGCTAGTAAAACCGTAATCATTAAATTCCCACGTAATTTCATTAATCTAATCCTCTTTCTACCTTATCTATCTATATAAACGTTTGCAGTAAAAAAAGGTTTCAAGTTTTTATTGTGTTGGAGGCTTTGTTTTGATTAAAGTACATTTTCAGGTAGCCATAGGTTGGTTTACTCAGTAAGTAACTGAAGCACTTTGTTCAATATTAAAGTTTGAACAAAAAAACAACAGCTAGGATTCAATCCTAGCTGCTGCATTCCCTTAAGAAACTTCTTTATCTTTCTCAGTTTTATAACCGTCTTCCCAATATTCTGCATTTTTTATCCCTAACTTAGTAGAATTGAATACTGGGTCAAGTCCTTGTCTTTTTTGTTCTTCATAATCTTTAAGCGCAATCAGCGCCGGCTTTGCAAGGATTACGATAGCGATTAAGTTTAACCAAACCATTAATCCAAGGCCTACATCTCCTAATGCCCAAGCAAGACTTGCTGTTCGGATAGCTCCATAGAATGTAGCTGCTAGTATGACAATCTTTAAAATAAACATAGCTGGTTTACTATTTCTTCCTCGAGTTAAAAAAGCAATATTCGTTTCAGCGATATAGTAATATGCCATGATGGTTGTAAAAGCAAAGAATAAGAGTGAAATGGCAACAAAACCTGCTCCAAACCCTGGAATCGCTGATTCTACAGCCGCCTGAGTATAACCTGGACCAGCTTCCACACCAGAAAGGTTCTCGACTATTGGTGTCTCACCATCTGATCCATAAACGTTAAAGGCTCCTGTAAAGAGAATCATAAACGCTGTAGCGGAACAGACAAATAATGTATCGATGTATACAGAGAATGCCTGAACCAACCCTTGTTTTGCCGGGTGAGAAACTTCTGCGGCAGCTGCTGCATGCGGCCCTGTTCCCTGACCTGCTTCATTGGAATAAATCCCCCGTTTTACCCCCCAAGCAATCGCACTACCAAGGATCCCACCAAAAATTGAATCTGCACCGAAAGCACTTGAAAAAATTAACGAAATTACTGAAGGTAGCTCAGTAATATTCATTGCAATAATAATTAAGGCAACTAATATATAACCAATTGCCATAAATGGAACCGCAAACATAGCTACATTAGCGATACGTTTTACCCCACCAAAAATGATTAATCCTAATAAAACGACTAAAATGATTCCAGTAACAGTGGGACTAATTCCAAATGCATTTTCTAACCCTAAGGCAATTGAATTAGACTGAATCCCAGGCATTAACAAACTCATTGCTAACAAGGCAGCAACCGCAAACAGAACCGCGAACCACTTTATCCCAATCCCCTTTTCAATATAATACGCCGGTCCTCCGCGATAAACCCCGTCCTGTTTGACCTTATAAATTTGACCTAATGTAGATTCAACGAAGGCACTTCCTGCTCCAATAAAAGCGATCATCCACATCCAAAAAACAGCCCCCGGGCCTCCCATAGCAATCGCGGTAGCTGTTCCAGCGATGTTTCCTGTACCTACACGTCCGGAAAGAGCTAACGATAATGCTTGAAATGAGGACACACCTGCCTCCGAGCTTTTTCCTTGAAACATTAGCCTTACCATTTCTTTAATATACCTAACTTGTAAGAACCTAGTTAAAACTGAAAATAATAACCCTATCGCAAGACAAATATAAATGACCGGTGTACTCCATAAAACATTATTCAAACTGTTTACAAAAGCTTCCAAAGCCAATCCCCCCTTAGCTTTTACAAATTTTCTTTCTATTTTGAATTATATGTAAAAGTACACTTTATTACAATGCTTTTCGAAGGGAGAAGTTTTAATTCCCAAAAAAAATTAGCCTAAATCATTTGAATTAGGCTAATTTTTTTTGGTTAACTGATCAATTGGAATTTCTGCTTTCTTACGGGTGTAATAAAACCAAATGATTCCAGCACAGAGGATATAATAACCAATAAATATCGTTAATGCAAAGCCAACGCTACCTGTAGCATCAATGGACCACCCGAATAGACTTGGAATAAAAAAACCTCCAAAAGCACCAATAGCAGAAGCGAGGCCGATCGCCGCAGGAGACTCAACTGGGCCAAAAATTAGGGGGAACATCGTAAAAATTGACCCATTGGCAATTCCACCAGCAGCAAATAACAATAAAAATGAAAGAAAAAAGCCAATAAAGCTATTAGTCAATTCTTGGATAAAGAAGATTACTCCTAGAACCCCAAGTATCATAATTCCCACATCTATTAATGAGACCTTTGCTCCACCGAATTTATCCGCTAAATATCCCCCCACCGGCCGACCAATTGCTCCTAACAATGGACCGATAAAAACGAGTTGGACAGTATTAATATGTGGGAATTCCCCTTTTAATAGAAGTGGAAAGGCTGCAGAATAACCGATAAAAGAACCAAACGACATAATATATAAGATTGTAATTAGGTACATATGCTTTCTGCGAAAGACTTGTAATTGACTTGATAATTTTGGTTTCTCTAAAGGCAAATTATCCATTCCAAATAAGGCAAGGAAAGAGAAAATGACTATCGGTATTGCCCAAATCAATGCTCCATTTTGTAACCACACTTGCGTAACTCCATTTGAAGTTTCAATTGTCTGCGGCTCTCCTCCAAGTGCTCCAAATATCGGAAAAACAATCACTATAGGGATTAGAAATTGCGCAAGACTTACACCTAAATTTCCTAGTCCCCCATTGATTCCAAGTGCAGACCCTTGAAGTGTTTTTGGAAAAAAATGTCCAATTGCCGCCATCGATGAAGCAAAATTTCCTCCACCAAGGCCACAGAGCGCAGCTAAAATTATCATTACTATATAAGGTGTATCCGTATTTGTCAGTGCCCATCCGACACCAAGAACAGGGACTAACAAGATTAATGAAGATAAAAATGTCCATGTCCTTCCTCCAAAATAGGTTACGCCTATCGAGTAAAAAAAACGGACAACTGCCCCTGTTAGAGCAGGGATAGCTGCTAGATTATAAACTTGTTCGGTTGTATAAGGAAAGCCGGCATCAATCAGTTGGAGCGAAAGCATTGACCAAATTTGCCAAACACTAAAAGCAATCATCAAGTTGGCAATTGATATCCATAAATTCCGATTTGCAACCCGCTTCCCTTTTGCCTCCCAGAAAGTCAGGTCATTCGGATTCCAATAATTTGTCTGATTCACAAAAAAACCTCCATTTCATCATGGATAGTTTTTGCTTAAAAGCTGTTTCTATTCAAATAAAAGAAGTCAGATGATCTATAAGAATCATCTGACTTCTGACTTAATTCTTTATAAAGTTTAGTTCTAAAGCTTGTGCAAGGGTTGCTTTCGTATCGATATTTTCCATCGACAAACCAAGCTTAACGGCTGTTGAAGCAATTTCCGGCCGAATCCCAGAAAGTGTTGTTTTTACTCCAATTAGCTTTAATGCATTAATCAACTGAAAAAGCTGTTGCGCTACCATCGTATCAATTATGACCACACCAGATAAATCAATGCAAAGGTGTTCTACTCTTCTTTCTGCACATTGGGACAAAGTATTTTCTATCACGATTTTAGCTCTTTTTGTGTCAATATCACCAACCAACGGTAAAAGGGCAATTTTATCCGAAATAGATATAACTGGTGAACTAAGCTCATTGATCATTTCCTGTTGAGCTTGTAATTGATAATTGGCGTATTTATGAGTTTCTTCTGTGAATTTTATAATCACTTCATCAATCGTTTCAATGATAATTGTTCTCCATCGCTTTATTTGACCTTCAGCAACTTTGTCGGGGAACTCTTGTCTAAATACATCTATTAGCTCTAAGTATTGGCTTCTCGTTCTCATAAATTCACGAATAATATAGTGCAACGGAGTTTCTAAATGTTGTTGATCACTCGCAACCCCATGAATCCATTGATTAAATTCTACCGTAAACACGTTCTGTTCTTTCGTGAAAATTTCAATAAAGTGCTTATGAAATTCATTATTCTGATCCTTCACTCGAGTAATGACCGCTGGGTTAGTTGAGGCATAAATACCTGTGGGGTCATTTTTATCTAGATTCTCATACCAATTTTCTGTCAAATCCTTGGTTCTCTTTAAAAGAAACTGATATAAATCCTGGTTTCTATGCATAATCTCCCCTCCCTTAGATTAGTCTTATATAATTTGATGGCCATCTTGAGCTAATGCATGATAGATTCCATGCTGCAAAGTTTGAAAACACTGATAACCTGCAAAGTTAAATCCTGATTGGGTCATTAATACACTTAATTCAGCTGAAATACCTACAAGAATCATTTTCGTACCAATTAACGTGGAAGCTGCTCCTAGCTTTTCAATCATATGGGCAGTATAATTCTCTTCATCAATATGTAATGCTGTCAGATCCACAATTAAATAACGTGCTTGATGCTTTGGTAAACTGTTAAGTGTCTTTTCAATCATATCATCGGACCGACTGTTATCATATCGACCAACTAAGGGCACCACTACAATTCCTTCTAATACAGGAATAATTGGAGAAGATAATTCTCTAACCAAACTTTTGAGTTCACTCGTTTTCTTTTCAACCATCCTTTCAAGACGACAAATTTCATTAGATTCTTTTAGTCGAATTGCTTTATGAATATTTTTCGTAACCGTCATATCTGATGGAAAGTATTCAATTGTATCGTTTTCGTTCCCTTCCAACTGACTGCTTATAATACGAAACCAAATATTCTCACCAAATAAACCCGAAAGAATCCCAGCATAGTGTGCAGGTAAGAACTTTCCGGCTGTTTTTTTTCCTTGCGCCTTATTGATTTTGTATTCCCAACTATTCCTTAATTCAACTTGAAGCATTCGTTTTGGTTCATCAACTTCCTTAATAAAACATGAACCCCATCCGGCAGATGCATAAGTGTTTGGAATCAAGTCTAAAACTTCTGTTAAACGAATATTCTTTCCTTTGAAATACTCTCCGACAACCAACCCTTGACGGAAACCTGTCGTTTCAAGCACTAAGTTTGTGGCTTCCTCCCCAGAAATCTCTTCAATCGTATCAAAAAATGTTTTCATCGCTGAAGAAATCCAAAAAAGGACGGCATCTTCCTCTTCGAATAGAAACTGCCCCTGACTTAGGTTCCAGCCGAACTTAAGACCACCTACACTAATATTTGAATTGGAAGAATCACTCATTTTGTAACCCCCTAAAGTATAGAATGATGTATAGTAGTCTTTATGTATTTTTTGAATCATTTCCAAGATAAGTTTACAGTCTTCATCTTGTGCTGTCCATTTATACCCTTTTGATAGAATATGAGAATATTTTCTTTACATCATTGAAAAAAGTGGTTAAATAAAGTGAGCAAAACCAATCTTATTCTTTGTTTCATTCTGGATTAAAAATTAAAAGGAGTGTTCTTGTTTGGCACTATCAATAAAAAAATCAATGAGTCCCACCTTTGACCCTTGGGAAGCATACATGGATATGGAGCAGTATCATAAACCTACTCTATCAAACATTGAAGTAACGACAACTAACTTATGTAATATGCGCTGCGAACATTGTGCAGTTGGTTATACATTGAGCCCTAAAGACCCTGATGCTTTACCTTTAAAACTGTTACTTGATCGATTAGAGGAAATTCCGACACTCCGTTCCCTAAGCATAACAGGTGGAGAACCCATGCTATCTTTATCTTCTCTAAAAACATATGTCCTTCCGCTGCTTAAATATGCACACGAACGAGGAGTATATACGCAGATTAACTCAAATCTAACCCTTGATATTGAGCGATATGAACAGATTCTTCCGTATTTAGATGTACTTCATATCTCTCATAATTGGGGAACGGAAGATGAGTTTATCGAAGCAGGTTTTGCAATGATGAAGAGAAAACCATCCATTCAACAACGCGAGTCGTTATTTAAGCGAATGATTGACAATAGTAAAGCAATATCTAAAAGCAATGTTCTTGTCTCCGCAGAAACGATGCTCAATAAACGAACATTTCCATACTTAGAAAAGATTCATAAGCAAATAACAGAAGAAATGGGCTGTAAGCGACATGAAATTCATCCGATGTATCCTTCAGATTTTGCTTCATCCCTACAATCTCTAACACTTGATGAGATTCGAACGGCGATCAATCATTTGTTAACTATCCGTAATCCAGATATTTGGATGCTGTTTGGAACATTGCCATTTTATGCTTGTAGTGGAAATCCGGAAGATTTAGCACTTTTAAAACGTTTATATACTGAAAAAAATGTAACCATTCGAAATGATCCCGATGGCCGCTCAAGATTAAACATCAATATTTTCACAGGGGATGTCATTGTAACAGATTTCGGGGATACCCCACCACTTGGGAATATTCAAACACATCGCCTTGAGGATATTTATGAATCATGGAGCAGAACGTCCCTAGCAAAATCGCTTAGTTGTCATTGCCCGGAAGTAAAATGCCTTGGTCCAAATGTCCTCGTAAAAGATACGTATTATCAGACAACTGACTTCCGTAAACAGCGTGCCAAAATACAAGCCTAACGCAAAAAGAGTAAGTGAAAAAGGACCGCAAGATTGCCGAGAAAGCTATTTTTCTCGGCAATTTTATAAAAGATTTTCTCTGCATTCCCTAGACTAACTAACTTTTATTAAAATTATGGCAACTTAGCGCTGTAAATTGTTAAGTCGAAAAGTAAGAGTCTGTCGATTTTCGACAGCCTGAAAGTACAGTAAATTAGTACAATTCTTTATTTAATTAGCTGTTTTCGTAACGATTGTTGTTAAAATCTTAAAGCCGATTTTAACGGAGAATCAGCCATTTTGTGTGTTTGTACTAATTCTGCTGGCCTTTTTCTCCTAATCTAAAAAAGGCTTTTCCAGTGAAAACAAAGTGATTTCTCTTCATTTCATCTTGAAAAGCAACCAAGTTCGAGAAAAGAGCCTTAAATTATAACCCCTTATGGAGTACATCAAGAAAAGTTCTTAGATGTTCTACAGCAATTTGGCCTGGAGCAGATTCTTTCCCAGTAGTACCGAAAGTGATGGCCGAGCCAAATGTTTCCCCTACTAAACGACTAATCATTCCTATACCTGACATAGACATCGTAATAATTGGTCTATCGGCATACTGTTCCACCATTTCCAAGGATGCCTCTAAAAGAGTCAAAACATCAGCTGTCTGTATAGGCATTACCGCGATTTTTGGTATGTCAGCCCCTAATTCTTGTGCTTTTTGTAATCTAGTAATGATTTCCGTTTTCGTAGGAGTTTTCTCAAAGTCATGATTGGACAAAATGACATAGATTGACCTAGCATGAGCAAATTCAATTAATTCCTTTACCTGGTCCTCTATTAAAAACAACTCTATATCAACAATATCTACTAAGCCAGAATCCATAATGGCTTCATACAGGATAGAATATTCATCTTCAGCTATTTCCCTTTCGCCACCTTCTCTAGCCGTTCGAAAGGTGAAAATGACAGGAACTTCAGCCAAAATAGAACGCAATTTTGTCAACGTTTGTATTACTTGCTCAATGTCATTTACTGATTCAAAAAAGTCTACACGCCACTCTACTAGATCTATGTCTAATGTACTTAAGCGTTCCGCTTCTTTCATTAGTTCTTCATATGTACTTCCAATCATAGGGACACAAACCTTTGGTCGACCTTCCCCAATTGTTATTCCTTTCACAGCCAACGTTTTCTTCATGCTTATTCACCAAACCTTTGACTTTAAATAGATTAAGGGATTACTTTTAACAGAATCCTCAACCGTACAATTCCCAAGCTAACTTCAAAGATTCCACAATATAATCAGCTATTTCTTCAATTTCCTGATGATCCGTATGTACCTTTGAATGGTGGTTTGAATATATTTTTTGCCTTTTATAAAAAAGTTCCTCTATTTCCTCAATCGTTTTTCCCTGCAAAACAGGTCTACTGTCAATAATCATGCTAATACGTTCTTTCCATGACTCCCATGAAAGATCGAGAAAAAACACGATGCATGAAGACAAGCATTCTTTTTGGACCTCTTCTTGGAGAAATGCACCTCCTCCTACAGAGATAACCTGAAGTCTCTTCCTACACATATTAATGATTATATCTTTTTCTTTTTGGCGAAAAGCGCTCTCTCCAATTTCATTAAATATTTGAGAAACTGGCATTTGAAACTCTTTTTCAATTTCCTCATCTATATCAATAAAATCACGATAAAGCTTCTTAGCTACTAATTTTCCAATGGTAGTCTTTCCGACACCCATAAAACCGATAAATACGATGCTTTTTTCCTTTAATGGTATCTGTTGGTTCACCAGTCTGCTCCCTCCTCTTATCAGCATTATAGATGAAAACATTTCCAACGTAAACTCGCTATTTGTTTATAATAATTATAATTTAGTATTGATTTTTATTTAGAGTGTGATATCATTAACTTAACAATATTATTAATAATATAAAGGCTAGGCAAAAGAATCCGCACTTTTTATTCTCAATAAAAATTTTATTCTCAACTATTTAATCGATAATCCTTATCACGGCTATTCTTTTGCCTCCCTAAAAAAACAATAAAGGGATGGTTATCTTGGACGATACTAAAACCATGGAATTAATCCCCTATTTAAAAGAACGCGGCCTTCGCATTACCCCACAAAGATTGTTAATCTTAGAAACCATTTTATCCTTAGATGGACATCCAACAGCTGAAGATATCCATCAATCAATTTCTTTTACGAGTTTAACAACCATATACAACAATCTTAAATTGTTCGTGAAGCTTGGAATTCTAAATGAATTACCTTATGGAAATGGGTTAAGTAAGTACGAATTTAACCATTCCAAACATTATCATGTAATATGCGAAGCATGCGGGAAAATAGTCGATTTTAAATATCCGGATTTAATAGAGGTTGAACAAATTGCCTCAAAACTAACCAACTATGATATACACCATCATCATTTTGAAGTTTATGGAGTCTGTTCATCCTGCCAAAATAAAAAAAATGATTCAAAAGCAGTCGCTACTAACAAATAAACAACGAAAGGGTGAACTTTGTGACCCGTGAAAAACAAATTTGCCCAAAATGTCAAACAGAAATCAAACAATTAAAACACAGCATTCTCTGTAATTGTGGATTAAAACTAAAAGCAATAAAATCCATCGTGTCTTAAAATAGAAAAACGGAAGCGGCTTGCTCAACTCCGACAGGCATAAGCCATCCCGAGGAGTTAGCCGCTGGAGCTAGACACTCTTGAAAAGCGTAAGGGCCCTGCTCAACGGCGTATGGACTGGAGCTCTCCAACTGAGATAAGAAAAAAGGTTTATGACTTAATTCGTCATAAACCTTTTTTCTAGAATTATTCAAGAGCTGTTTGAATTTCCTCTACCATCGCTGCAACGGATGTAAGTCCGCCACCTGATAAATACCAGTAATCCGCATTCAAATAAACTACTTGATCATTTTGAACAGCCTTAATATTTTCTACAAGTTTGTTTTCAACAATTGATTTTGCTGAAGATTCTCCACCTTCAACAACAGACCCGCGGTCAACGATGAATAAGTAATCCGGGTCTTTTTCCACAAGATACTCAAAAGAGACATTCTGACCGTGTGTTGAAGCTTCAATTTTCTCATCAACTGGAGTAACACCAAATACGTCGTGTAACAAACCAAATCTCGATCCAGGTCCATAAGCACTGATGTTTCCTTCATTCGCAAGGATAATCAAGCCGTTCTTTCCACTAGCCTTTGCCTTTTCATTAAGTGCCTGAATGTCTTCTTTTACTTTTGCAAGCTCAGCTTCCACTTCTGCTTCTTTTCCGAAGATTTCTCCCAATAACATAGCATTTTCTTCATAAGATTCCATGTATCTAGTCGTATCGATTGCCATGTAAATAGTTGGGGCAATCTCGCTTAATTCCTCATAAGAATCTTGTTGTCTTCCAGAAATAATGATTAAGTCTGGACCTACCTCATTAATTTTCTCAAAATCTGGCTCTTTTAGACCACCTAGGTTTTCATATTTCTCATCATTATATTTTTCAAGATATCCTGGTAAAGACTGTTTAGGTAATCCTGTTACTTCAACCCCAAGCTTATCCAAAGAATCTAGTACACCATAATCAAATACAACCACTTTTTCTGGGTTTTTCTTAACCTCTGTTTCACCAAGCTCATGAGTAACCGTTATTGTTTCTGCTTCAGCTTCTTTATCGGAACCGCTGTTATCGCTCTCTGATTCTGTTCCACATGCTGCAGCAAAAATGGCTACAAATAGAATTAAAAATAAAAATTGCAGTTTTTTCTTCATCAGGTTTCCCACCTCATAGTTTTGTTATTTATTTTCGTTATAACTAAATGATAATGATTTTCAATGTCATTTGTCAATGTCTATTTTGTGAAAACAACAAATTATATTTTTTTACGTTAATTATATTCTCTACTTATATAACAAACATCCTCGCCAATGCCGAGGATGTTTACTGGATCTCTAATTAATTTTTATTTTGGTGACCATGAAATTGTCTTGGCATAATAGGATGTAGTTTTAAATCTTCTATTTTATTCTCATGGTTAATATATAATTCATTCATGATATCTAAAATATTTCGATTTGTTGTTTCAATCCCAAGCTCCTTTGCTCTCATTAAAATTTGCGTTTCGCGAACTTGATTCGTGAATTCGAAGTAGTCTTTGCCTTCCTCTTGAATCCCATATTCTTTTGCTAATTTTTTTATCCTTGCCTGCTTAACCTCATATATTAATTGATGGGTGTCTTTGCCCTCGGTACTGACCCCTAGTATGCCAGCTTCTTTTGCTAATTTTTTCTTGAAAACTTCATGTGCTAGCTCTTTAACGTCTCTCTCGTCCGTTGATAGACCAAGTTTTTTTCCCTCCAGTTTCACTTTGGTCTCGTATATTTCTTTTTCTAGACCTTCGAGCTCCCTATCTTCAGTAGGGATGCCTAACTCCTTTGCTTTTTTAAAAACCAGCTCTTTATGGACCTCACCCTTAATTGCATCGATTTCCTTTCCCTTTGTCGAAACCCCTAAAATTTTCGCTTGGCTTTTAATATGCCTTTCATGGATTTCCTGGAGCAACTGGTCAGTTTCTTTTCCTTTTGTCTCCACCCCTAATGATTCTGCAAGCCTAGTGACCATTTCTCCTTTAATTTCTCTAACAAGTGTACTAGAGTCTTTTCCCTCCGATTCAATCCCAAGTTCACTTGCTCGTTTTTTGATAAATTCTGAGTCATGTTTCTTTTTCTCACTATGTTCAACCTTTGGGTTTTTCTCTTTCTCAGTACTTGTATGTTCCCCTGCATGCATTGAATTGGCGCCCAAAATGAAAGAGAGTCCTATTACAAGTGCAAACAAAAAAGACATCCTAATCTTCATGTCCATTCCTCCTTACAGGATTTGGTTAATTACAGAAGATAGGATGCCCTATATTGGGAACAAAATGAATATAAAATAAAACTTCTTAAACTGTTTCTAAACTGTTTTTTATACTATATTCTTCTTTCATTTCAGATAGCCATGCTCCATATTCGGATTGGATTTTTTCATTCATAATAATTTCATAAACTTCATCTTTATGGTCTTCAAACACTGCTTCTTTCGCTTCCTTTTTATCGGTTACTTTAATAATATGGAATCCATGTTCTGTTTCAACCGGTTCACTAATTGTTCCTACCTTCATCGCGAAGGCTTTTTCTTCAAATGCTTCTACCATTGTCCCTTTTGCAAAAAAACCTAGATCGCCACCGTTCTCTGCACTGGCTGTATCTGTTGAGTATTCTTTTGCCATTTCAGCAAAATCTTCACCATCAGCAAGTTTGTCTGCTACCTTTTTTGCCGTTTCTTCATCTTCAACTAAAATATGACTAGCTTGAACTTCTTCTTCCTGGTTAAAAGACTCTTTGTTTTCATCAAAATAAGTTTTCAACTCTTCATCGGTAATTTCAATCCTTGGTTTCAGTAGTTCTTCTAGTTTTAAATATGTTTCGATTTCTGTCTCTAAGTCCTGTTTGGTCATTCCACTCTGATTTAAGACGCTCTGGAGTGCCTCTTCTCCTCCATATGTTTCAGCATATACTTGGTACTCTTCTTCAATTTTTTCGCTTTCAATCTTAATATCTTCTTTATCTGCTTCAATTTCAATCAACTTATTATCGATTAAAGTGCTTAATGCGTTACGTCCATATAAACTTACAAGATAATCATAGAATTCAGTCTCGGTAATCTCTACTTCTCCTACCGTTGCAACAACCTCTTTATTAGCGTAAACTATTCCAATAAAAAATGTGCCAATTAGAGCAGCGATCCCTATAAGTGAATAAAGAATCTTTTTCTTTCCGGAATTTTTATTCATGATTTCCTCCATCTGGTCATTTGGTATGTCCATATGGTAACTTGATAATATGAATAAATTATTACGAAGCTTTTACTAAGGTATGAAATTCTACGTCAGCAATTCCTTTATGTAAATTTCAAATCTAATGTATAATAAACATCAAGACTAGGATTTATTGTAAAGAAAAAATGATTATTTAAAAGTAATTTGCAGCTTTTTCTCTCAACTATATAGTTGTATTTCAATACTAGGAAAGAGAGCCAAATCAAAGTATGTTTCAGGAAGGGAATTTATGAATATAACTACCATTCTCCTAAGTTTGGTCCTTATTCTAAATATTGTGTTTGCATTTGTTGTGGTATTTGGGGAGCGCCGCGATGCAAGTTCGGCGTGGGCATGGCTTTTAGTGTTGTCCTTTATTCCAGTTCTAGGTTTTTTTCTTTATTTATTTTTAGGGCAAAATCTAAGTCGTACGAGGCTGTTCACTTGGGAAGATAAGAAAAAGATTGGAATCGAACAAGATATTGCTTATCAGCTAGATCAAATTCGGTCTGGAACATTCAAGTACCAAAAAGAATCAGAATTTAATGCACAAGAATTAATCTTTCTTCATTTATTAGGGAATGATGCCCCGCTTACACGGGACAATTCTGTTGATATCTTCACCGATGGGAAAGAAAAGTTCGAACAACTTCTAAAGGATATCGCTTCTGCTAAACACCATATTCACATCCAATATTATATTATTAAAAAAGATAATCTTGGAAAAAGAATACGTGACGCCTTAATCGAAAAGGCCAAAGAAGGAGTTAAAGTGCGGGTACTCTATGATGAACTAGGTTCAAGGGGACTTTCAAGGAAGTTTTTTGATGAACTCCGACAGGTTGGTGGCGAGGTTGAAGTATTTTTCCCATCAAAATTCCGATTAATTAATTTCCGACTGAACTATAGGAATCACCGTAAAATTGTCATTGTTGATGGAAAAACGAGTTATATTGGTGGATTTAATATTGGTGATGAGTATCTTGGATTAAATCCACGTTTTGGCTATTGGCGTGATACCCACCTTCGAATTCATGGTACATCCGTTCATGCGATCCAGACTCGATTTATACTAGATTGGAACCAGGCTTCCAATAGTCATGATATTGATTATGATCCTATACTTTTTCCAAAGCCAACGAGCAAAGACAATGTAGGAATGCAGATTGTCACAAGTGGTCCTGATGCGGAATGGTCTCAAATTAAGAATGGCTATATTAAAATGATTTCGCTAGCTAAAGAATCGATTCTTATTCAAACTCCTTATTTTATACCTGACGCTAGCTTATTAGATACAATTAGAATTGCTTGTTTGTCAGGCGTCGATGTTAAAATTATGATCCCTAATAAGCCAGATCATATTTTCGTTTATTGGGCAACTTTGTCTCACATCGGAGAACTGTTAAAAGCTGGGGCTCAAGTTTATATTTATGATAACGGCTTCCTGCATGCAAAGACAGTGGTTATTGATGATGAGGTCTCTTCCGTAGGAACAGCTAATATTGACATTCGAAGCTTAAACCTTAACTTTGAAATTAATGCCTTCATCTATGACCGGCAAATTGCAAAAAAGCTTATCAATGCATTCAACAAGGATATTGAAAAGTCCCGTCTATTGACATGGGCAGAGTACCAAAATCGATCCAAATGGATTCAACTTAAAGAATCTGTATCAAGACTGCTTTCACCCATTTTGTAAAAAGCAGCAATACAAAAAACTTATTCCCAAGGTTACAAGTAGGATAAAACAGCAATAATTGAGCGAAACAAAAAAGAGAGGGGAGTCCTCTCTTTTTTGTTTCGCTCTTTATGTTTGTATATTCACTTTTGCATCTCGCCTTAATTTAAGGAAATGAACGGTATGTAATATGATTGTTTTCGCTACAGCATAGGTTGGAACCGCCAATACCATACCAACAAGGCCAGCAAGATTTCCAGCTACCAATAGGATAATAATGATTGTTGCAGGATGGGTATCAAGTGTCTTTCCTAAAATTAATGGCGACAATAAGTTCCCCTCTAATTGTTGAGCAATCACAATGACAATGAGCACGAATAGAGCTTTACTTGGAGAATCAAATAGGCCAACAATCACGGCTGGTGCTCCTCCAATAATCGGTCCAACATAAGGGATAATGTTCGTAACTGATACGATTAACGCCATTACCAGCGCATACTCTAGGTCAATGATTAGAAAACCAATAAAGGATAATGTTCCTACGAACAAAGCGACTGTTACCTGACCTTGAATATAAGCAGATAAAGTTTTTGCTGTACTTTCTAAAGTTTCTATCCCCTGCTTACGATAAGCAACTGGGATAAATCTAGCAATTGCTGACTTTAGCTTATGTCCGTCTTTAAACATAAAAAACAGCAAAAATGGAACGGTAACAATGGTTATCGTGATATTCGCTATTAAACCTACTATATTTGAAATCCCATTCGATAGCCGATCTGGCAAGGTATTTGCAAATTCTGTAATACGCTGTATCACTTCTTCTTGTGTGATAAATTGCTGCGTCATTAACCAACGATATTGTTCGGTTGTAGCAAAATTGTTAAAGAATACTTGTGCGTCTCTTGCATACCCTGGTATATCGCTCACAAGCTCCATAATCTGTTTTGAAATAACTGGGACAAGGCTCCCAATTCCAAGTACAATCAAACCGATAATCCCTATGTATAGAAGAATAATGGCTAAAACACGCGGAACCTTCCATCTAACCAGTAGATTTACCAAGGGATTAAATAAGAAAAACAGAAAGCCTGAAATAAGGATCGGGAAAAACAAAGTCGATACAAAAACTCCAACAGGCTCAAATAGAAAGCTGATTTTAGATGAAACATAAATGATGCTCAAAATAATTAAAATTTGTAACGCCCAATATTGAAAATTTTTCTTAGCCACATTCTCACCTTTTTCTAGAACATTTACCCTCATTATACAATATTCACACAAATTTGCTGAATCTGAAACTTTGAAAATCGTAGAAGCATAGGACCTTGTTGAAAAATACACCGTAAAGAAACTTATATAGAACAGCTCTAAGGTATAAATTCACGATATAGTGTTAAACAACAAAAAAGAGAGAATCCAAAACCTTCTCTCATCTGTAGACCGGTCTAAATTCACTTTTCAATGATGGTGGTCATGACCTAACAATAATTGCTCTTCCTCACGACTATGTATCTCATTTACTAGTAGGAGTGCTTGGAAATTGCCCAAGATTTTGCTTGTTGGTCCAGACTCAGCTAACCTGTCTTTTGCTTCTTTAGCAAGCATCCTTAATAAATTATGGTCTCTTGTTAACATCATAATTATATCCTTTAGCTCAGGCTCTTTTTTAACCACTTCTGGGTAAAAGCCCTCTTCTTCTGAATCAGCATGTCCAATAATTCTCTTCTCCCAATGTTCAATTAGGGCGTCTGCCACTTCAGTTGCTTCCTTCTCTTTGTCATCCTTAATCAATTTTTCTAGCAATTCAGTTAAACTTTTCGCCTCCATAAATGCCCCTTCATGAATTGATTGATGGGCATCCAGTTTCCGTAATGAAGGTCCAGACATCTAAACACTCCTTTCAAACTTTGGCCTATCACATCCTGTGACAGGCCTTTCTATCATTAATTCTTTTTTTCAACTTGAGCAGGGCCCATTTTACGAAAAATAATGTATCTGCGCCATAAATATTCCAAAGGCAAACTCCAGACATGTACCAATCGAGTAAACGGCCAGATCGCAAACAAAGCAAACGCAGCTAAAATATGCAGTTGAAACCCAATTGGCGCAAACGCAACTAGCTCTGGCTGCGGTGTAAATGTCAGCAACCCACGAAACCATGGACCAATGGTTGTACGATAATCGAAAGAACCACCCGAGGCCGTATATCCAACAGTATTCGTGAATCCTACTAACACCACAACTCCCAAAACGATAAGGGAGAAATAGTCACTAAACGAACTATTGATCCTCACACGTTTTATACTTGTCCTGCGGTAAAATAAAATGGCCCCACCTATTACAGTAGCAACACCAGCCGCACCACCAAACCAAACGGCCCCAAAGTGATACATGTCTTCACTTATGCCGATAACATCGTATAAGAATTTCGGAATCAAAATACCGGCTACGTGACCAAAAAAGACAAAGACGATTCCCCAGTGAAACAAGAGGCTTCCCCATTTTAATTTTCCTTTTTCCAAAAACTCACTTGATTTTGCCGACCACCCAAATTGATCATTGTTATATCTAAAAATATGACCGACAACAAAAATGGTTAAGGCGATATAGGGGAAGAACACCCATAGGAAATAATCGAAAAAGCTCATGCTTTCCTCCAATCTGCTTCTTTAGGAAACCTTTTCATTTTCGTTTTCATCCTTCAACACCATGTTTTCCATACATGCTGCAATTAAATACCTATATGGACTGTTTATTCCTTGAAGTTCTAATTGCAAACTATCAATCGAACGTTTATGCAGCCTTAAAATCCGCTCAGATTGTTCCTCAGGGGCAATCGCAGCAAACTCTAAGATTAGTGGTAAATAATCTGGCAACTCATCAGATAAAAATTCTAGTCCCGCTTTATAAAACTCCTGCCGTAATTGAACCAGAATTTCTCCTCGTTCCCGATTGTCTTTGAATACTTTATGTGTCAAATAAAGTGTTGTCTTTTCATAAAAATCAAAGGTATACACATAATTTTCACATAACTCTTCATATGGAGTATCCTCTAGGTAAGTTAAAAACTTTCCTAGAGGCTCACGAATTTCCTTATCAGGGATTTGGCCAACTTCCTCCCAAACCTCATTTATTTGGCTCTTCCATTCCACTTCTGGATATTGCAATAGTGTAGAAATCAAGCTATAGACCATTTGCTTTTGATTCATCGAGCTCCCTCCAATATTGTTCACCATAATATTCAAGAGGAGATTCTGGTGGGTGACTTCCAACTGCACAGCTTTCACAGCCACCTCCACTCGCACCACTGAATTCCTCGAATCCAGCCATCCCCCGTTCATGAAACATATCTCCAGACATTTCCTTATGAGATGAAGGAATCACATAGCGGTCAGAGTACTTAGCAATCGCTGATAATTCATACATTTCTCGTACTCGTTCCTCTGTCAAACCTACTGATTCAATCATATCGGTCTTGATTGGTTTATTAAGGTTGACCTGTCGCATATAACTCCGCATCGCAACTAATTTACGGAGAACATTTTTAATAATTTGCGTGTCTCCTGCAGTAAATAGATTTGCTAAATATTCAATCGGAATTCGCATCTGCTCTATTGTTGGAAATACTACACGAGGATCAATTGAATCTGCCGTTCCCCCAAATGCATTCATAAATGGGCTTAGTGGTGGAACGTACCAAACCATTGGAAGAGTACGATACTCGGGATGTAGAGGTAATGCAATACCCTGCTCAACAGCAAGTTTATAAATCGGCGACCGCTGTGCGGCTTCAATCCAATCATCTGCAATTCCTTGTTTTCTTGCTTCTGCAATGATTTCTGGGTCATGCGGATCAAGAATCATATCCAACTGAGCTTGATAAACATCCTTATCATCTGCCACTGATGCAGCGTCTTTCACTTTATCAGCATCATATAAAATAAGACCAATATAACGTAAACGCCCGACACAAGTTTCAGAACATACAGTTGGTTGACCAACCTCAATCCGTGGGAAACAGAATGTACATTTTTCCGCTTTATTCGTTTTCCAATTAAAATAGACTTTTTTATACGGACAACCCGTCATACAGAACCGCCAGCTGCGACAGGCATCTTGATCTACTAAGACAATCCCATCTTCATCACGCTTATAAATCGCCCCAGATGGACAAGAGGCTAAACAGCTTGGATTGATACAATGCTCGCAAATACGAGGCAAATACATCATAAACGTTTGTTCAAACTCAAATTTAATTTGCTCTTCCAAGCCTTTCATGTTTGGATCATCTTTCCCGGTTTTATAAACACCTGCCAGATCGTCTTCCCAGTTTGGCCCCCATTGAATATCCATATACTCTCCAGTTAATCGTGAAATCGGACGGGCGACCGGTTGATGTTTTCCTTCAGGACTATTGATGAGATTTTCATAATCATAATCCCAAGGCTCATAGTAATCATCAATTGATGCTAGGTCTGGATTATAAAAAAGGTTTAACAATTTACTCGCACGACCACCAGCTCTTAATTCAAGCTTGCCGTTCCTTAACTCCCATCCACCTTTTCGCTTCTCTTGATTCTCCCATTCTTTCGGGTATCCAACACCTGGCTTAGTTTCAACATTATTCCAGTACATATATTCTACACCGGGGCGGTTGGTCCAGGTCGTCTTACATGTCACACTACAAGTATGGCACCCAATGCACTTATCAAGGTTCATGACCATTCCATATTGTGCTTTAATTCTCAAGCCAGTCCACCTCTTCCCGATTGATTTTACGGATAACAACCTCTTCATCTCTTTGATTCCCTGTAGGCCCATAGTAATTAAATCCATAACTTAATTGCGCATATCCACCAATCATTTGAGTCGGTTTCATATGAATCCGAGTAGGACTATTGAATGTTCCACCGCGCTGTTTCGTAATTGGTGAGCCTGGCGTATTGATATGTCTTTCCTGAACATGGTACATATAAGTGATTCCTTGTGGAATTCGGTGGCTTACCACCACTCTCGCTACAACTACCCCATTACGGTTATACATTTCAATCCAATCATTATCTTCAATACCCATTGATTCCGCATCATCATTATTCATCCAGATATGTGGACCACCACGGAATAAGGTCAACATCGGGACGGTATCTCCATATGTACTATGGAAGCTCCATTTGAAATGTGGTGTTAAGTACTTCAGTGTAATCTCTTTTTGTTCTGTAACTGGACGATTGTCATGATCATAAAAGGCTAATTTTTTCAGTGGACTTTTAAACGTCGGTAACTCTTCACCAAACTCTTGCATTAAATCATGATCAAGGTAAAAATGTTGACGACCAGTTAACGTTCTAAACGGAATATAACGATCAATATTTGTTGTAAATGGCGAGTACCTGCGATTACCGGTTTCTGTACCACTGAAGACTGGCGATGAAATAACTTTCCTCGGCTGAGCTGAAATCTCATCAAAACTTACATGTTCCTCGGCCCTCTCAATTGCCAAATCACTTAACTTTTGACCGGTTTTTTTCTCTAAACTGTCCCATGCTTTCATCGCGAGGTGACCATTGGTTGTACTTGATAACGTTAAAATGGCTTCTGCTGCATTTCGGTCGGTATATAAACTTGGGTGATCCTGATACTCTTTTGATTGTTTTGACCGACCAAGCATTCTTACCAACATGTCGTACTCTTCTTTTGCATCCCAACTCATTCCCTTTGCCCCGATTTGTTCTTTTATCACCGGACCAAGAGAAATATATCTGTCATAAACTTTTGTAAAATCTCGCTCAACTATATGCAACCTAGGTAAATTCACACCCGGGACAGGTTCATGCTCGCCATTCTTCCAATCGGGGATTTTTCCATATGCCTGTGAAATTTCATCCCTTGAGTCATGTAGAAGAGGACTTGAGACAACATCCTTCATCGGCTTACGCAAATAAACCTTAGCCATATCCGTGAAGCGTTTCGCTAAATTTTTAAATGTATCCCAATCGGATTTTGCTTCCCATGGTGGTGTAATGGCAGGATTGAATGGATGTATAAAAGGATGCATGTCTGTGCTAGAGATATCGTATTTTTCATACCAAGTTGCCGCTGGTAAAAGGATGTCAGAGTATAAAGTAGTGCTACACATTCGGAAATCAATACTAACCATTAAATCTAATTTACCTTCCGGTATGTGCTCAACCCAATTGATTTCTTCGGTGGCATCCTCTTCATTTTGCTGACTCAAATTTCCATGATGAGTACCAAGTAAATGTTTCAAGAAATATTCATGGCCTTTTGCAGAACTTCCTATCAAATTCCCTCGCCAAACAAACAATACTTTTGGGAAGTTTTTAGGGTCTTCAGGATTTTCGATGGCAAATTTTAATTGACCATTTTTTAATTGATTAACAATCTCTTCAACGACTTCTTCATTGGTTGTTTTCCCTGTCTCTTCTACAAGTTTCATACTATTCCTATTGAATTGTGGATAGCTCGGCAACCAACCTAGCCTCGCTGCTAAAACGTTATAGTCACCAGGATGTTTATAATGACTATTGTCAACAAGCGGTGACTTTAAATTTTCCATTTTTTGATCTTCATAACGCCATTGTTCAGTTGCAAAATAAAAGAAACTTGTACCATTCTGCAAGCGTGGCGGACCACCCCAATCTCTTGCCATCGCAATCGTTTGCCAACCTTCTAATGGACGAACCTTCTCTTGGCCTACGTAATGAGCCCATCCTCCGCCATTTCTTCCTTGAGAACCTGTTAATAGAACCAAATTTAGTATTGATCGGTAGATAGCGTCAGAATGATACCAGTGATTAATTCCAGAACCCATAATAATCATCGAACGTCCTTCTGAATCAATAGCGTTTTGTGCAAACTCTCGGGCAATTTGTGCGCACTGATGACGGTCCACCCCAGTCAATTTTTCTTGCCATCCTGGAGTGTATGGAATATCATCGTCATAATTTTGTGGATAATCCCCTGAAAGCCCACGAGGGACGGCAGAATGGGCCATCATTAAATCAAAGACGGTCGTTACATATATTGTCACACCATTAATATCCACTGCTTTAACTGGGATTCCTCTTTTTAAAATTTTTTCTTGATCTTCACCAAAGTAAGGAAATGCCCCCATTAAAACTTCATCTTCTTGACCTAAAAGAGTTAAAAATGGGTCTATTTCGTTCAACCCATTATCCATATCTTCGAGTTTTAAATTCCAATTGGTTCCTTCTTCCCAACGATGCCCAATCGTTCCATTCGGCGAGGCAAATTGTCCCGACTTCCGGTCAAGTAGAACTGGCTTCCATTCACCATTCTTTACATTCATCCCCAAATCACTAGCCCGGAGGAACTTATCAGCTACATAGGCATCATCTTTCTTGTTGAGAGTAATTAAAAACGGCATATCCGTGTACTGTTTGAGATAATTGGTGAAAAAATCAACCTGTTGATCCACATAAAACTCTTTTAAAATCACATGGGTCATCGCCATTGCTAATGCTCCATCCATGCCAACTTGTACTGGAAGCCATTTATCCGCAAATTTTACATACTCTGCATAGTCCGGGGCAACCGCAACAACCTTTGTACCGCGATATCGACATTCTGTATAAAAATGGGCATCTGGTGTACGGGTTTGCGGGATATTCGAACCCCAAACAAGTAAATAACTTGAGTTAAACCAGTCTGAACTTTCTGGTACATCTGTTTGTTCTCCCCATACCTGCGGCGAGGCATTTGGTAAATCTGCGTACCAATCATAAAAACTGAGCAAAGAACCACCTAGGAGATTGAGAAAGCGCCCTCCACCTGCATAACTCACCATTGACATTGCAGGAATCGGAGAAAATCCAAATATACGATCAGAGCCATATTCTTGAATCGTATGAATCAAAGAAGCTGATATAAGGGTATTGATTTCGTCCCAAGTAGCACGAATAAATCCACCTTTTCCTCTTGAAGCCTTAAATTTCTTTGCTTTCGACTCATCTTCTGCAATGCTTTTCCAAGCAGCAACAGGGTCAGCGGTTTCCTTTAACGCCTCACGCCACATTTTTAATAAGGACCCGCGAACATATGGATACCGAATTCTTAATGGACTATATGTATACCAAGAGAAAGTCGCACCTCTTTGACAACCGCGCGGTTCATACTCAGGCATATCTGGGCCAGTTGTTGGATAATCAACCTGCTGGGTTTCCCAAGCGATAATTCCATCTTTCACATGGACCTTCCAACTACAAGAGCCAGTACAGTTCACTCCATGCGTGGTGCGTACTACCTTATCATGCTGCCAGCGACGACGATAGATTTTTTCACTATCACGATCATTGGGCTGAACCTCTGTATGATCATTTTCAGCAACAGCACCGCCAAAAAATTTTAATTTCTTCCATAATGGAGCTGACTTTTTCGCCATTTTCTACTCCCTTTCCGCAAAAAATTCCCTCAACCTTTAAGGGTATTAATCCATAAATCTCGTGTTTATGGTTATACAAATGGAAAATAAACAAAATTTATCCAATTATCCCTTTTTACTGTCCCAATATTCGTTTAAATTATTCAAGAATCCAAAATATTTAATTAAACACGTTACTAATAAATAGGAATCTTTGGTGAACAACTCTCTCAACAATTTGTTATATATTTTTTATAATTGTTTGTGTTTAAACGATTAAGCTCCAATTACGTACTAATAAACATTTAAGCTAAACAGATTATTAAATAAGCTGTTTTCATAAAGATTGTTGTTAAATTCCGAAAGCCTAATTTTACGTAAGCTAAGCTATTTTTTACGTTATAGTCAGTTTGCAAGCACTTTTCTCATGAAGATTACGATATTTTGGAGTGCAACGAAGCCTAAATCCTCATATTCTATATTCAAAAGAAACAAAGTTTGAGAAAAGGGCCTTAAATAAAAAAGTCCATACCCATTCAGGTACAGACGAATTTTTCTTTACAAAAGGAATATAAAAACAGGCTCCTTCATGGGGCCTGTTCTGCTATTTTAGAATACACAACCAAGGAGCCTCTCCAACAACCATCTAATATTTATTACCGTTCGAATAGTTGACATTTTCTTTTAAAGAAAACTAGCATAGGAGAGTTACAAATGGCTAGATAAAAAGATTTACATTTCCTTCTTGAGCATCTGCTAAATAAGCAGCTACACCAGCATATTCAATATTATCTAGTAATTCTTCTTGTTGAAGACCTAAAAGATCCATGGTCATAGTACATGCTACTAGCTTAATATCTTGCTCTTGTGCCATTTCAATTAACTGCGGTAATGTCATCGCATTATGCTTTTTAATCACATTCTTAATCATCTTCGGACCCATGCCCGCAAAGTTCATTTTAGAGAGCCCCATTTTATCAGCGCCTCTTGGCATCATTTTCGCAAACATTTTTTCAAGAAAGCCTTTTTTCAATTCAATTGGCTCGTCTTTTCGTAAAGCATTTAATCCCCAGAATGTATGAAATATAGTTACCTCATGGTCATAAGCTGCCGCACCATTGGCAATTATATAAGCTGCCATTGCCTTGTCATAGTCTCCACTAAATAAAATAATTGTTGTACGCTTTTTTTCCATTGTTATTCCTCCTAATATTTAATTACCACTACCAGTAACGGTATATTTTTATCTAAAAAAAAGAGTCTTTAAATTCAAACCTTAAGGGAATTGGGATTGCTTCTTTCGACGCTACCCCTACCCCTATGGGTATATTACTAGATAAAAAAAAGAATGTCAACTTACTCGTGAAATCTTACCTACTTTTCACGAGCAAGTTAACAGCTTCCTTAATGAATTCATCCGTATTCTCGCCATTTTTCTCGGCTTCTAACACACACTCAACTAAGTTGGAACTGACAATCACCCCGACTGTACGGTCAACAGCTGAACGCACAGCTGATAGTTGTGTAATGACGTCTTTACAATCTTTATTTTCCTCCATCATTCTCAAAATACCTCGAAGCTGTCCTTCCATTCGCTTAACTCTATTTTTAACTTGATCATTATATTCCATTGAATGATATTCCTTTCTATTTATGCAGATTTATTTTTCAAACAGTGGTTGTCGATTAGTGTATACCCTACAACATTATAACCTTTTTTTCGCAAGAGCCGAATGCCGATGTTTTTTTCTAAGGAATCGGAGGCAATGACGTGTAACTGACAGCCTGTAATTTCCTGAATATGCCTTTTTAAATATGCAATCGGGATGTTAACCGCATTTGGTATTGGATGCTTATAAGATTGGTTATACTCTCTAATATCAACTAGTTGTACAGAATCATTATTGGAATCAGATACACTAGTACATTTAACGCCTTTAACTGGTATATATCTTACATAGATTATACCCAAAATCATGATTAACAACAAAATTAATGTATACATATTTAGTACCTCATTTATTATTTGTTTGTTTACATCTTTATATTATACCCTTGAGGGTATTAGGTCAACCTCAGATAGTTTACCCGTCCTATATTACCAAAAAAAGGCGAATGACGCTAAGATAATTATTTCCAATTTGCGTAAAAAAAGATACCCACTGTGTGGGCATCTTTTATTTCTTATTATCGGACGTTATCTCTTTTGAGAACTCTGTTAAAGCCGCTAGACTTGGCATTTGGTTAGAGCTTCCGTTTTCAAGCTGACTAAGCATTTTTTGTACATTAGGGATTTCGGTGTTTTTCTTTTTAGTCATACTCAAAAGAGATGCGCCGACTAACCCTACCCCAATGAGTGATGCTCCAATTATGCCTTTATTGCTACTTTTTCTTCTTGTAACGAGCTTCATCAGGTTACGAGTATTTTTATTTTGAAAAAGTGAGGAGATCATTTTATTCATATCCACACATCCCCTGGCTAGAATTTGAAAAGCTTCACTCGCTTCTCATACTCTCAATATGCTCTAGATAAAGCTTGATAATGCTGGCAATGTTACACAATTTAAAAACAAAGTGGTATCGTAAATTTTTATGTTGTAAATTTGCCTAGTTTTTGAGGCTAGAGCTTGCATACGAAATGTCTACTACAATCTTTACAAGCCAATTTCATTTAAAAGAGCTACAATAAAAACAAAAAACACCACTATTTAGTGATGTTTTTCTGATGATTCCGACTGGGTTCGAACCAGCGACCTCTACCCTGTCAAGGTAGCGCTCTCCCAGCTGAGCTACGGAATCAAATAATTTAAATATTGTAAGGACATTTATAAATATATACCGATTTTCAAAAGAAGTCAACAAAAAAATTTCTAGGGTTTATTTGATACCTCATATGTTCCAAAAAATTCATGTGTATAAGGAACATACGTTCGTATATAATATAATTAGGAAGGAGTGTTACCATGAAGAGCATACTTTTAAAGGCGCTTCGAGATAAACAACCACTGCAAATGATATACCTTGATTCCAAACAGCAGTTTACACACCGTAAAATTATTCCCTACGCGCTGTCAGGGAATACCCTAAAAGGATATTGTTATCTACGGAAACAAATTCGGCTCTTCAAAGTAGAAAATATCCTATCTATCACTCCAGATTGTGATGCAATTCAATCTAGACATATACACAAAAAATTAGGATAACAGATCTTGTAAAAATTGTTTTTAAAATTCTAAAGCCGATTTAACGCAATTGTAGCCATTTCTTATGTTTAAATTAAGTTTGCAAGCTCTTTTTTAATAAGTGAAACTATTTTTTGTATAACCTAGCTCATTCAGGCTTATTATTGTTAAAAGCAACAAAGTTTGAGAAAAGACCCTAAGGAAAAAAAGAAGCCCTACTACCATAGGACTTCTTTTTTCTTTAATTTGCTGGTTGCTCTAAATTTGGTTTATTACGCTTGAAAACCAATTGTAGAATAACCAATCCAATGAAGAGCCCTAGACCAATGATGTCAGACATCCCCTCTGGATAGATAAGCAGAATTCCGGCAACTAACCCAATTATTCTTTCAACTGCTGTAAGCTTTCTTAACCAATATCCGATGACCCCTGCACCAATCGCCATCATTCCGGCAACGGCCGTAAACACAACCCAGACTAAATAATACCAAGTTGTATCTATCATCAATAGCTCTGGTGAGAGAACAAACATATACGGAATGATAAACGCTGCAATCGCAAGCTTTGCCGAGTTTACGCCTGTCCTTAAAGGTTCCCCTCCTGAAACACCTGCTGCGGCAAACGCAGCCAATGCGACCGGTGGTGTGATATCAGCAATAATTCCAAAGTAGAACACAAACAAATGCGCTGAGAGATCAGGTACACCTAATAAAATAATCGCTGGTGCTGCAATTGTTGATGTAATAACGTAATTCGCTGTTGTTGGTGACCCCATCCCAAGAATAAGGGCAGCAACCATTGTTAGCATAAGGGTTGGAATCAATACTCCCCCTGCCAGATCAAGCAATCCATTTGCCAATTTAAGTCCGAGACCTGTTTTGGTTACGACTCCAACAATGATCCCTGCTGCGGCTGTTGCTGCAGCCACACTCAATGCAGTTCTTGCTCCATCGACAAGAGCATCAATTGCATCTTTAAAGCCAATTCTAGTATCTTTACGGAATAAACTCACTAAAATTGTGATTAGTATTGACCAAAGCGCGGCACGCATTATACTCATACCACTTACCATTAAAATTATAACCGCAAGAATTGGTAATAATAGATAAATTTTTCTTAAAACTTCGCTACGATCTGGTAGTTCTTCATCAGTTAAACCACGAAGCCCAACCCTTTTCGCCTCAAAGTGGACCATGATCCAGATTCCAGCAAAGTATAATAAAGCTGGAATTGTAGCAGCTTTAGCAATATCCCAGTAAGTTATACCGCCGCCAATAAATTCAACCATCAAGAAAGCTGCCGCACCCATGATCGGAGGCATCAGCTGTCCACCAGTCGAAGCCGCGGCTTCGACGCCACCAGCAAATTCCTTTCGATAGCCTAGTTTTTTCATCATCGGAATTGTAAAAGACCCCGAGGTTACAACATTCGCTACCGAGCTACCACTGATTGTTCCCTGAAGTGCACTAGAAAAAATCGCTACCTTTGCAGGACCACCAACTCGCTTTCCTGCAAAGGAGACAGCTAAATCATTAAAATACTGCCCCACCCCGGTTTTCACGAGGAAAGCTCCAAATAATAAGAACAAGAAGATGAACGTAGCTGAAACACTAAGTGGCGTTCCCAAAATTCCTTCTGTTGTGAAAAACATCGTCTGTACGAGTGTGTCTAAATCTAGACCCCGATGGGCTAAAAACCCTGGCATATATGGTCCAAATAAGGCATAAATCATAAACACCGTAGCTATGATTGTGATTGGCAATCCCACTGTTCTTCTAGTTGCTTCAAGAACAAGCAAGATGGCGATCAATCCAATACTATAGTCCATTTCTGTTAAACGACCTACTCGGTTGACTAAGTCATCAATGAACAATGGCCAGTATGCTCCTACTGCAATTCCCAATAACGAAAGAATGATATCATACCAGGCCACTTTATTTTTACGTAATGTCTTCTTTCTCATTGGAAAAAGTAAAAAAATCAGTGCTAAGGCAAAACCTAAGTGAATCGAGCGCTGAATTTGAGCCGTAAACACCCCGAAGATAGCTGTATATAATTGGAATAACGAAAACGCTAAAAGGCCAAAAAATACAATCCAACCCATTATGCCTGTCAATTTCCTCGTTGCTGCTTCAGGGTCAAATTTCTCTAGCAACTCTTGTTGTTCTTCCTGCGACAATGTCCCATCTTTAGTCGGCAAGGATCCCCACTCCTTTCAATTGTTGAATGACATTTAATTTTTTAATTTGAACTTTCACCCGTGTACCAGGCTCAATGAACTCTGAAAGCGGGTATGAATTTTTATTATAGATAAGAGTATGATTGGCTCTTACTTGGCCTATTCGTAAAATAAAAGAAGGAAAATCCCTTTTCATATTTTTAATAAGGTATTTGCCGTCTTTTATTTCAAAAGTCTCTCCTGCTGTAACCTCTGAAGGCATTCCTATACCGAAGTTTTCATACTCTAATTCAAATTGCCGGATCACATCCTGATTCACAACCTCATAGCTTTCGATTACATCAGATAAGTGAATGGAATGTGTATATTTTATTTTAAAGGTTTCTCCAATAGATATTGGCAAAAAGGCGCTTACTCTATTGGTTTCAACTTGAATAAAAACTAGAGCCTGTTTGTAAGGAATGAACAATGAAATGAATATCATTACGGTGATGAGGACCAAAACGAAGTGAGTTTTTCTAATCTTAACTTTCTCCATAAAATGACCGCCTTACCTCTCACTAAAACACAAATTTACCACTGCTATGGAACTTACTGGCGTCATTCGGATTATTTTACTCAATTTCAATAATTCCATATGAATAAACTGACCGGGCATAATAGTCCTTTTTAAAAGGACCTATGTCCGGTCAGTGGTCTTATTTACTCAGCCGCAATTCCTTTTTCATCAAAGTATTTCTGTGCACCAGGATGAACTTCAATGCCCACACCGTTTAGTGCTTTTTCAGGATTAATTTGCTCAGCTTTTGCATGTGTTACTTGATCAAGATTTTCAAAAACAGCTTTTGTTACATCATATACTACTTGTTCAGAGAGGTCTGATTTTACAACAAGCATTGCTTGAACTGCCACTGTTGGTACAGTGTCCGCAAGCTTATATGTCCCTGCAGGAACCTCATCTGTAGTATAGTAAGGGTATTTTTCAATTAAAGCTTCTGCTTTGTCTGCTTCAACTGGAACAATCACAACTGTTTCTGTTGCAGAAAGCTGTTCAACAGCAGCTGTTGGAGTACCAGCTGTTACAAAAGCTGCATCAATATTGCCATCTTGAATCCCACTTACAGATTCGTCAAAGCTTAAATCTTGTTTTTGAATATCGTCTAAAGTGATTCCATGAACTTCAAGGATTTGTTCTGCATTAGCAGCTGTCCCAGAACCAGGAGCACCGATAGAAACCTTTTTCCCTTTTAAATCTTCAACAGATTTAATTCCTGTTTTTTCAGTTGTTACAATTTGAATTGTTTCTGGGTAAAGAGTACCGATTGCTTGAATATTATCAACAGCATTTCCCTCAAACATAAGCTTCCCTTCAGAAGCATAGGATGCAATATCCGTCTGGGTGAATGCAATTTCCGCCTTTTCATCTTTTAACGACTGCATGTTTTCCGCAGAAGCACCTGTTGTTTCTGCTGTTGTATCAATCCCAGTCTCGTCTGATACGATGCTAGCAAAAGAACCGCCTAACGGGTAGTAAGTCCCGCCAGTTCCACCAGTCAAGATACTCATAAACTTAGGTGTATCATCTGAAGCTTTTTCACCATCATTGTCTGTGCCGCCTTCATCATTTCCGCCTCCACAGGCTGCTAGAAACAATGATAGCGCCAACATTAGAACGGTGAATAAAAGAAACTTTCTTTTTTTCATAATTTATCCCCCTTTTGGTAAAGATACTCAACTATATTCTAGCTATAAATTTACAAGTTTGTCAATTTAAACTGTTGACTATAGTCCTTTTATACTTATTCTTTTTAAAAAGAAAAATGAATCCTAACCTGTATCATATCGAAATTCTAGTAAATATGCTAAAATTTACACATCTTGTGGTCTTAGCTTAAGGAGGTATTCAGGTGAACTACCCAACAGGTTCAATAGAGGATGCTAGCATATTTAGTTATACTTTGGGAGAAGAACTACCGCTACTTGTCTATCTTCCGCCGTCATTTACTCCTTTAAATAAATATAAAATATTAATTGCTCAGGATGGAAAGGATTATTTCCAACTAGGTAGAATAGGTCGAGTAGCAGATGAACTAATAGGTAAACAGGAAATCGAGGAGCTAATTATTATTGGGGTTCCGTATAAGTCAGTTGAAGATAGAAGAAGAAAGTATCATCCTAAAGGAGATCTAAACCAGGATTATATTCGCTTTCTTGCACAAGAACTAGTGCCCTTTCTAGACGATGAATTTCCTACTTTACAAATGGGAATGGGGCGAGCATTAGTTGGTGATTCTCTCGCCGCAACTGTTTCGTTAATGACGGCTCTCGAATATCCCAATACTTTTGGTCACGTCATTATGCAATCACCGTATGTAGATAACCATGTACTCGATAAAGCTCGTTTTTTTGAATATTTCGACCAGTTAGCGATTTATCATACAGTTGGAACGAAGGAAACAGAAGTTCAGACAACAGATAAGCAATTAAAAGACTTTTTAACACCAAATCGTGAACTTTCAAAAATTCTGCAAGATAAAAAAGGAAACTATTTCTATCAGGAATTTGAAGGTGGTCATTTCTGGACACACTGGCAACCGGACTTAAAGACGGCATTAAAAAAGGGATTCACTAGGTAAAATAACGGTTCTATCTTTGTTATAATGGCAATTAACATTGATATAAGCTTACTCTTTTTAGAAAATCGCTGTTTTCGTAAAGTTTGTTGTTAAAATCCTAAAGCCATTGGAACGAGAATTAAGCCTTTCTCTACGCTTCTAATTAGTTTGTAAGCTCTTTTCTTCTGTTGTAAACGAATTTGGAATGGGTTCATAGCTAAATCATACTAAATTTCCTTTGGAAAGCATCAACGTTTGAGAAAAGAGCCTAGATAATACACTTAAAATGGAGGTTATGTGATGAAATACGGTGTTGTGATTTTCCCATCAAAAAAAGTTCAAGATTTTGCTAATTCCTATCGAAAACGATATGATTCTAATTACGCATTAATTCCACCTCATTTAACAATAAAGTCAGCTTTTGAGGCAACCAACCTCGAAATTCAAGAAATTGCTCAACAAATTCATGACATTGCTGAAAAACATGAACCTTTAACTTTACGTGTTACGAAATTCAGTTCTTTCGCTCCCGTTAATAATGTCATATATCTAAAAGTAGAAGCTTCTCAAGAGCTTGAGAAGCTACACAATGATTTAAATATGAATTTTAATACTGAACCAGAATATTCTTTTGTACCGCATATTACAATTGGTCAAAATTTATCAGATGATGAACATTCCGATGTATACCAATCGCTACGAATGAACAAAGTCCTTTTTGAAGAACCAGCAGACCGAATGCATTTACTATACCAACTAGAAAATGGTTCTTGGACAGTATATGAAACATTTCGTTTAGGAAAGGAAAAATAAATGATGGAAGTACAAGTAGTAACCAATGAAAAAGAGCTTAACGATGCGTTCCAAGTTAGAAAAAAAGTATTTGTTGATGAACAAAACGTTCCTATGGAAGAGGAAATCGATCAATATGAAGAAACATCAACTCATTTCGTTTTATATCACCAAAGGGAACCTGTTGCAACAGGTCGATTTAGGATTTTAGATGGGGTTGGAAAAGTGGAGCGTATTTGCGTCTTGTCTACCCAACGTGGAACGGGTGCTGGGAAAGCAATTATGGAGAAAATTGAGCAGTACGCGAAGTCTAAAGGAGTAGGTGCCTTAAAACTCAACGCTCAAACACATGCGATCCCATTCTACAGTAAATTGGGGTATGAAGTGATTTCAGAAGAATTCCTAGATGCAGGAATCCCTCATAAGACAATGAAAAAGACGATTTAAAGGGGACTCATAACGAGTCCTTTTTGTTTTGGGAGAGAATTTCCTCTTTTTCCGAACTACTGCCTTCTGATATGATAGAGTCTGGCTAATTTTATTTTGTTTCTTTTGAAGAGTTATTGCTTATTTTTAAAAAATAATATCAAGTTATAGTCAACATAAATGCCTACTCTTTTCAGATTATAACAACAGACATACGAAAACAGCTTTAAACAGGCTCTTTTCTCAAACTTTGTTTCTATTGTACAAAAAAATTAAGGCTGATTGAGCTATGTTATTCAAAAATAGTCTCAATTATTAGAAAAGAGCTTGCAAACTTAATTTAAACATAGGGAATGGCTACAATTTTGTTAAAATCGGCTTTAAGTTTTTACAACAAACTTTACGAAAACAGCTTTAAAAATGAGGGAAATCAATGAAAACCGCTTTGTACCAAAAGAAATCAATAAATCTTAATCATATCAATCGTGAAGAGTTTCAAAAATTATATGAAGCGGGAAGAAAAGGTCTTCTTACATGTAGAGTGTGCGGAGAACCCGTTCGTCTATATCTTGGCATCCAATCTGCAGCACACTTTTATCACCATTTTAATCGAAATACATCTTGTCAAGACCCGGTATTAGATTCTTCCTCACCAATGCAAGAGGAGAAGAATTACGTTGAACAAAATGGTTTTCGTCTTCCACAGTCACGTGCAATTATCTCGACTGAAGCTAATGAACCTTACAAGACTGCTCAAATATTAAAAGTAGACTCCCCATTCCATGGAGGAAAGTCATCCTTAGAAGCCCCTGCAACTGGCGGATACCTCCAAGAATTAACAAAAGCTGGGGTTCAGTTTGATCACAACCAAGCGAAAGCAGTCATGAGTACGGAGGGACCTCTATTAATTCTTGCTGGGGCCGGAAGTGGCAAAACTAGGGTACTTACGGCTCGGACCGCTTTTATCCTATCGGAGAAAGAAACAGCACCCGAACGGATGATGCTCGTAACCTTCACCGCAAAAGCAGCGAATGAAATGAAAAAAAGGCTGAGTATGTACCCCAATATGAACCAAAGTAAAATCAACCGAATTGTCTCAGGGACTTTTCATAGCATTTTTTATAAAATATTAATTTTCCACCAACGTGAAAAATGGTCTGGCGATCGGTTATTAAAAAAAGACTGGCAAAGGGAACAAATTCTAAAAGAAACCGGTCGAAAGTTAGGTCTTGAAGATAAGGAATTTGCCTATGATTTAGCCTTACAACAAATTAGTTATTGGAAGAATACAATGGTATTACCTAATCACGTCAAGCCTGACAGTCCCTGGGAAGAAAAAATTGCTCTCTTATATAAAGGGTATGAGGATAGTAAAGAAAAGCATGGCTATTTTGACTTTGATGACATGCTAAATGGTTGTCATCAATTATTTAGCAATGAACCTCAGTTACTAGAACAATACCAAAACCGGTTTGACTATTTCTTAATTGATGAATTTCAGGATATCAATAAAGTTCAGTATGAATTAATCAAAATGCTCTCTTTCCGAAGCAAAAATGTTTGTGCAGTTGGTGACGATGATCAATCCATTTATGCATTTCGTGGAAGTGATCCTAGATACTTATTGCAATTTGAACGTGACTTTTCAGATGCAAAAACAGTCATCTTAAATCAAAACTATCGTTCTCCTCACGAAATTGTTGAAACAGCTAATAAGGTTATTTCTATCAACCAGCAACGGCATCAAAAGAAAATGAAAGCACAGTACTCAATCCCATTTAAGCCTATTCTCTTTTATCCTTATGATGAGGAAGAAGAAGCCACAATGATTCTTACCGATATTCAGGAGAAGATTGAAAATGGTGCAAATCCGCAAGACTTTGCGATTCTGTTCAGAACCAATACAGCTAGCCGAGCGGTCTTTGAACGATTAGCAGCATCAAGTCTGCCATTTAAAATGGACCAGGAAATCGAATCTTTCTATGACCGGTTTATGGTGAAAGGAATATTGGGTTTCCTTCGGCTAAGCTTAAATGAGGACGATTCAGAAGCAATTAAACAGATCTTGCCATCGCTTTTTCTTAAACAATCTATATTCCGCGACCTACAAGCTGAAAGTATCTTGAAAGACTGTTCCATGCTTGAAGCTTTGTCTCACGTAAAAACAGGTTTTGCTTTCCAAGAGCAGAAGTTAAAAAAATTAATACCAATTGTGCGTTCTTTACGTACAAAGTCGCCACTTGGAGCAATTGAGATTGTTGAAAAGGACCTTGGATTCCAGGATTTTATCAAAAAACGGGGAAATGAAGGAAATCAGCTTGAAAAGGGGTCAGATGATCTTCGTGATTTACGTGTTGCGATGCGCTCTTTCTCAACTGTAGCTGAATTCATTGAACACTCTGACCATATTAGTGCCATGAATCGTGAAATAAGGGCTTTAAGCAAAAAAACCGAGAATGCTATTATCTTAAGTACTATCCACCGTGCAAAAGGCCTGGAATATTCACATGTCTATATATTAGGAACCGTAGATGGTAGCCTTCCGCATGATTTTGCGCTTGATTCTTTAAGAAATGGAGATCAAGAGCCATTAGAGGAAGAACGTCGTCTTTTATACGTTGCAATTACTCGAGCAATGGAGCGACTCTATCTTTCTGTTCCACAGTATCGACGCGGAAGAAAAGCGCAGCCTTCCCGCTTCTTGTCCCATTTAAGAAAAGAATCAATTGAACCGCATATTGAAAAACAGGACCTGTAACTAGGTCCTGTTTTGTACTCTACTTTTTATTTAGCATTTTTGAGATTTGGTTAAAGTCTAGTTGTTTTCCATCTTTCACAATGGAATCCACAATCTTGTTTTCCATTTCTCTCGAAACTGGCTTGTTGGCAATTTGCGAAACTTTTCGGATGACCCCTCTTACCGTATGTTCATCTTTAAAGTTTGCATTTTGTAATGAATTCGCTAGCTCAAATATATCCTTCATGTTCACGCCTGTTTTCTTTTCAATATTCTTAAAGAAATTGTTATCCATAAAAACATCACGCCCCTTTCAACTACTCTTATAGTATGAAGAAGGCGTAAATTGGTGAAAACAAAAGAGCCAAAAAAGGTAAGTAACCTCTTCTGACTCTTGCTTATTATAACTAAGTTCACTTACTACATATAGAAACCAACCGCTTTAATCATTTCTAAGCTTTACGTATTGCTACAATCCCTGCGGCCTTAGCTATTACCAGGCTCTAAAATTAATTTCCCGATTGTCTTTCTGCCTTGTAATAAAGTGTGTACCTCCTGAGCTTGATCAAGAGGATATACGCCTCCAATTGTCAGCTTGACTTTCCCTTCAATCACATATTGAAAAAGCTCCTGTGTGCTTGGCAGAAGTAGTTCAGGCTTTCGCATAATTTGCGGAAGGAAAAAACCAATTACTGATTGGTTCCTCGCCATTAGTGAAGATGGGTTAAATTTACTTTGCTCCCCGCTAGCGACACCAAAAATAACAAGTCTTCCAAAAGGAGCTAAACATTTAAGCGTTTTATAAAAAACGTCTCCTCCAGCCATTTCAAGTGCAACATCGACACCTTTTTTCCCGGTTGCTTCACGGACCTGTTGCTCCCAACCTTCTTCGGTATAATTTATTAAAACATCAGCTCCCATTTCACGAGCAAGCTCTAATTTTTCTGGAGTACTTGCTGTGGCAATCACTTTGCCTGCTCCAAAAACTTTTGCAAGCTGAACAGCAATCGTCCCAACTCCTCCTGCTGCCGCGTGAACAAGAACGGTTTCTCCTTTTTCAAGTCTTCCCATAGTTTTTAACACATGATAGGCACTTAGCCCTTGCAGCGGTAACGCCGCAGCAGTATGGTAATCAATTTGGTCTGGCAAAGGGATTAAACTTCTCACATCAGCGAGGGCATACTCCGCATAACCACCAGATTCAATCAACGTGACAACTCTTGTTCCCGGACGGACGCTGGTTACATCTTCCCCTACTTCCACTACAACACCAGCTACTTCTGCCCCTGGAATATATGGTAGTGGTGTTGGAACCACATATTGCCCTTCTCTTCTTGCTGTATCTGCGTAGTTTACACCAACTGCATGCACTTCAATGACCACGTCACGTCCCTTTGCTACTGGTTTTTCAGCATCAATGACATTTAATACTTCTGGACCACCGTACTCTTTAAATTGTACCGCTTTCATTCCCTATCTCCCCTAACTATTCCCCCGTAAAAACAGGCTGTCTTTTTTCTTTAAAGGCTGTTACCCCTTCTTGATGATCTTCGGTTGAAATCATCATTGTCTGGGTAATTCTTTCTTGTTCAAGAATTTCTTCTAGTGTTGCCGTAAAGGAATGATCAACTAATTTTTTTATCATTCCATAAGCACGGCCTGGACCAAAAGAGAGCTTCGTCGCAAGTTTCAATGTTTCTTCCTGTAAACTCTCTGAAGGTACCAATTCATTTATGACCCCTAGCTCATACAATCGTGATGCTGGAATTGGCTCTGCACTAAAGAAAAATTGCTTAGCTAAATGTGGGCCAACTAGACGCGGTAAGAAATATGACCCTCCACCATCTGAAACAAGCCCTACTTTTGAAAAGCTTAAGGCAAATTTACTGTCCTCCGCTGCTACAATTAAGTCACAAGCAAGAGCAAGATTAAAACCGGCACCCGCTGCAAATCCATGTACGGCCGCAATGATTGGCTTTTCCGTGTTTCTCATGGCTAATATCAATTCATTCAAGCGTCCGATATGGTCGTATGCATGCGTAGCCGACCTCTCTCCCATTGTTTTCACATCACCACCAGCACTAAATGAACGGCCTGCCCCTGAAAGAACAATGACTTTAACCTCTGGGTCCGTTTGTGCCTCTTTAAAGGCATTGGTCAAACCTAGAATCATCTCTGGACTAAAGGCATTTAAACTTTCAGGACGATTTAACGTTAATGAAAGAATCATTTTTTCCTTGCTTATTAATAAATGTTCTCCACTCATGTTCATTTCCCCTTTTCTTTTTACAAATTTCGGCTCTTTTCGCAAGGCTCATTTCTCAAACTTTGTTGCTATTTGTTGCTATTAGATATAAAGAGAAAAGAATTAACTGTGTTTTCATTGGACAGCAACTTTAAATCAGGAAAAAGGAGCCAGTAAACTTAGCACAAAATGAATTATCCTTCATTAAAATCAATTTTAGGATTTTAACAACATCTTTACGGAAATAGCCTTTCGCAAACAACCATGTTTTAAAATGTATAAAACTCGGGATGTTCAAATAATCTTTTCATTATTAATCTTGATTTTAACCATTAGAGGCTGGCTTATTTTATTAACCAACCACCATCAACTAATACATCCGATCCAGTCATATAAGAGGCTTCGCCTGATGCAACAAATGCTATAATATTGGCAATCTCCTCTGCCTTCCCTACTCTTTGCAAGGCCGTATTCCTTTCAATCGCTTTAACAAACTTATCGTTTTGCAATCCCTGCTCTGTTAAAGGGGTTTCAATAAATCCAGGAGAAACAGAATTTACTCGAATTCCATATTGAGCAAACTCAAGAGCTAGTGATTTTGTTAAATTAATCACTCCAGCCTTCGCCGCACTATAATGGGGGATATGTGCCCCTGCTTGATGCCCCGACAAAGAGGCGACGTTCACGATTGCACGATTATCATCTCCCCTCGTGCGCGCGGCTCCCTTGGCCATGAATCCACCAAGAACTTTTGCTGAAAGAAAAACGCTTTTCAGATTAACTGACTGAATTTGATCCCACTCAGCCGCGTCCATCTCTAATAATTTCCCATTGCTTGAGCCACCAGCATTATTAATTAAGATATGGAAATCCCCATATTGTTCTTCAATATACTGAGTTAACTCTGCTAAATCCTCTTCATCGGTCACATCAGCTGGGAAAATTTCAGCTGCGGGTATTTTCTTGGTATCGTTAATCTCTCTCGCAGCTTGTTCAAGTTTTGACTTTGTCCGACCAACAAGGATAACCTTAGCTCCTTCATTCGCAAGCCGCTCAGCAGCGGCTTTTCCAATTCCACTACCGGCACCAGTTACCACAGCAACACAATCCGCAAATCTGTTCACTTCTCTACTCACCTCTGTTTCAACCTTGTTTTGTAATACGGAATTTTTCAGAGTTTACTATTTTCCCATTTTCGAGAATTGGTACCAAATTTATCGCGCCCTTATTAGCTGCTAATAGCATTTCTGGGTCTCCATCATGTTGATGAAACATCCGACCAACCAATGAGCTCGATAAGGTTTCCATCGCGCTACTTTTACGAGCCTGATAAAACTGCTTTGCAGCTAGAGCAGCATCTGTTAATTCAAATTGCTTTCTATCCCCTACTAAACAGTCAATAAAGTGCCCTGCACCGTAAAAATCCTCCAAACTAAAACCACTCGAGTTCCCCGAACAGACAACGACAATCGTCTCTGCTTCTCTTTCCTTTCTCACAGCGTCTGCAACAAAAGGGTTATTGAGTAACGATGCAATAAACACTTTATTAGCTGCAGCAGCTTTCCTAAGTGCAACGGTTCCATTTGTTGTTGAAAGGATTAAGGTTTTATTTTGGATAATTGGAGAAATGATAGATGGACTGGGATAAACCAATCCATCTATTGGTTTTGCATTCAGTTCGCCAGCAATTACACGGTCTTTCACATTGAAGTGTTCAGCCTCTGCAAGTGCTTCTTCACTGTTTAAAACTGGAATAACTTGTTTAGCGCCACTATTTAATGCAGCTGTTATCGTTGTTGTAGCCAGTAATACATCAAGTACAACCGCTATCTTGTTTCCGATTTCTAACTTTTCTTCGTTTAATTCTTCCTTCTTCATTAGCAGATGGACTTTTTGCATTTCTGCACCTCTGTTATTGATTAAATTTGATTATTTATTAAAAGCGACATAAGTTCCATAACTAATCAGATTACGGACAGTTTCATTAAAATTGGCAAAGCGGTGATCATTGGTTTGACCTTTTTTATACCGGTAATAAATTTGTTGCAAAATGACAGCTAGTTTAAAATAAGCAAATGTTAAGTAGAAGTTAATATTGGTTACGTCACGACCACTCTTTTTAGCATATCGTTCTATAAATTCATCACGTGTTAAAAAGCCTGGATTGACGGTTACCGAAGGCTTGCTAAATCCATTTTTTAAAAGCTCAGGGTCATCTGATTGCAGCCAGTATCCTAGAGCAACTCCTAAATCAGCAAGCGGATCTCCAACCGTTGTCATTTCCCAATCAAATAATCCAACCATTTCCGTTAATTCATGATTAAACATCGTATTATTTAATTTATAGTCATAATGAATGATCGCCGCTTGATGTTTTTCTGGAACATGTTTGGCTAGCCATTCTGTTAACAAAGTTGCTTCTTTAATTTCATCCGTTTTTGCTCTTTCATATCGCCCAATCCATCCATATACTTGTCTTTCCATGAATCCTTCAGGCTTTGATATTTCACCTAGCTTTGTTTGTTTATAATCAATAGAGTGAAGCTCAGCTAATCGATCTACCATTATTTCTGAAATTCTTTTACAGGTTTCTTCTGTCGGTTCAATTGATTTTGGAAATGTTGTATCTAAAACAATGCCATGTTTACGCTCCATTAATTGAAAAGGACTACCAACGATTGAAGGATCATCAGAGAATAAAATTGGATTTGGGGCAGGAGAAAACAAAGGATGAATTTCTGAAATAATTTTGTGCTCTCTTTCCATATCATGTGCTTTTGGAGCAACTGGTCCTAGTGGAGGTCGACGTAATACTGCTTCCCAATCTCCAACTTTCAACTGATAAGTTAAATTGGAATGCCCGGCAGAAAACTGCCGTACTTCTAAACGTTCATATGGTAGGCCATCAATGTTTTTTCTTAAGAACCATTCAAGTGCAGTCACGTCCAGTTCTTCTCCTTGACGCACTGGAATGGTATCTCCCCTTAATTGTTGTCTCATACAATCTCCCCTTCCATTTTAAAGAAAATTCCGTCTATTATTGACAGACTAAGTGCTTTGATAAACCATCTCTAAATCGTTCAGGAATCTGAATGCTCCTTTGAAGCCCAAAATCATAAAAAACCATTACAGCGTTTCCTTGTGCGATGAGCTCCCCATCCTCAGAACGACTAATTACATGGCCTAATTCAAAACTTTTATTCCCTACTTTTGATACATATGTTTTTATTGTTAGAACTTGATTAAAAAAACCTTGATTAACGAAATCAAGTTTTGTCGATGCTAAAATAAAATTCCAGCTGTCCCCATCGATGTTGTAACCTAATGATTCAAAAAAACGAATCCTTGCTTCTTCCAAATAAGTAAAATAACTAGCATTATTTACATGGCCTAATGCATCAGTTTCCCCAAAACGAACAGTAATTGTAATTTCCCTCAATTTAATAACCGCCTCCTCTCAAAACTATAATAATACTAACCAGTTGGTATGTTTTATTTATAAATAAGCGGAAGAAAAAGTTCTTCCGACTTATTGTTCGTTAGCAACACCGTTCAAAATCATGTCGACAAACATGTTGGATACATCTTCTGCTGTCTTAGCTCCCTCCGGTTTGAACCACTGATAACTCCAATTTGTTACACCAAGAATTCCTAATGAAATGATGGTTGCATTTAAATGTTCTTTAAATTCACCCTTTTGAATTCCTTCTTTTATCAATTCTTCAATATTAATCCGAAATTGATCTCGTAAGGGAACAATCTTTTCGAGGTGTTCTGGTTTCAGATTTTTCATCTCGCGAAAGAAAATTTTTGCACTAAGACCCGTTTTATCAATGTCTCCAATCAGCATATGAACAATTCCAGCAAGCTTAGTTTTGCAATCATTTTGATGATTGTTAAGAATCCTTTCCTCGTCTTCAACCAGTGTTTTAATATACTTGTAGTGAATATCCATCAAGAGCTCTTCTTTACTTGAAAAGTAATAATAAAATGTTCCTTTTGTTACACCCAAAGAATCGACAATATCTTGTATAGATGTTTCACTAAAACCCTTTTTTTCAAATAGGCGAATGCTCTGTTCTGTTATTTTTTCTTTCACCGTATACAGCCTCACAATCATACTATTTTTCTGAGAAAATTATACCACAACAGCATCCGCCATACGCCACAATCCGCCTTAGTTTTCATTATTTTCTTACAAAAGGTACATTTTTATGGCTTTTCGTTTTTTTAATAACAAACTCACCAATATATCTATAGAGAGAAACTATATGTTTATATAATTTTATTTTTTCACTTCATCTCTTAATGCTCTGCGTAAAATTTTCCCGACAGCTGTTTTCGGAAGCTCTTCACGGAATTCGACAATGCTAGGTACACGATACGCAGCCATATTCTCTCGACAATATTGGATAATCTCAGCTTCCGTCGCCGACTTCCCAGCCTTACAAACAATTACAGCTTTTACAGTTTCCCCACGATATGGGTCTGGTACACCAATCACAACCGCCTCTTGGACAGCAGAGTGTTCATAAAGAACCTCTTCTACGTCTCGTGGGTAGATATTATATCCGCTGGCTATAATCATATCTTTCTTTCTATCCACAATATATAAGTATCCATCCTCATCCATTCTGCCAATATCACCTGTATGCAACCAGCCATCCCGTAAAGTATTCGCTGTTTCCTCAGGCATATTCCAGTATCCCTTCATCACTTGAGGGCCTTTAATAATGACCTCGCCAAGCTCACCAACTTGCATTTCCTTTTCTCCATCAGCCAAATCAACAATTTTGTATTCAGTTGAAGGTACTCCAATGCCCACACTTCCTGGTTTACGGTCAGCAAAAGGAGGATTACAATGGGTAGTTGGTGAAGCTTCAGAAAGTCCATATCCTTCGAGAATCTTTGAGCCTGTTTTCCCTTCGAATTCCTTCATTAACTCAACGGGCATTGGTGCGCTACCACTATTACATGTTCGAATGCTATCAATTCCATACTTTTCCGCATTCGGATGATTGGTTATCGCTACATACATTGTTGGAACCCCAGGGAAAATTGTTGGTCGCTCTTGTTTAATCGTATTAAGTACCTCTTCTAAATCAAACCTTGGAAGCATGACTGACTCTGAAGCAGTATAAATTGATAAATTCATACAAGATGTCATCCCAAAAACATGAAAGAGTGGAATAACTGTCAAGCATTTCTCTTGGCCAATTTTCATTTCATGTTTAAAAAATTCATAGGATTGTAGTACGTTTGCAAAGATATTTCGATGAGTTAGCATGGCTCCCTTTGACCTTCCAGTTGTTCCCCCAGTATATTGCAAAATGGCAACGTCATGCTCTGGATCAATGTCAACTGGAGTAAATCGCTGTGTTGCACTTGCGATAAAGCCTTCAAATGTATAATCAGACCCAAATTCCTGATTCGCTGGTTGTAAGCTAACAGCAATAATATTTTTTAAATTAGAATTAGACTGTACTGCTTTTACCTTTGGATATAAAGCATCCAGAACGATAATAGTTTCCGTTCCGGAATCATTTACAATATACTCCAATTCTCGTTCCACAAGCATTGGGTTAATTTGTGTCACAATCCCTCCAACTGAGAGAATTCCATAGTAAGCAATGACATATTGAGGACAGTTCGGAAGCATAATAGCCACTCTGTCACCTTTTTTAACTCCGACAGACTGGAGAGCAGAAGCAAAACCAAATATCGCTTGGTTCAGTTCACGATAAGTCAGCTTTCTTCCAAAGAAAGACAAGGCATTATGGTCTGGATATTTTGAAACGGTTGCATTTAGCATTTCTGGCAATGACGTTTTTGGGATTTCTAATTCCTTTTGAATGGATTCTGGGTATAATTCAAACCATTTTTTTCTTTGACTCATACTTTTTCCTCCCTAGTCCTTGATCCAATTTGACTGAATCTACACATAGATCTGAATCGGTTCAATGTACACGCTTACATTTATATTTTTTGACTAACCAGTTAGTATGCATATAAATTAAGTATACTTCATTCCTAAAAATATTCAACCATTATTCTAAAAATTCCAAAAATATTATCAATAAAGGGGACGCTATGTATAAGACGAACCAATTGGTGAGCACAAAAAAACCGTTCCATTAATGGAACGGTTCGGTTTGGCACCGTCGAGATTAATAGTAGCTAGCGCCAACGATAATTAACAAGATGAACAATACAACGATTAGTACGAAAGTTGAACCTCCGTAAAAACCGCCGCCGTAGCCGCCGTAGCCGTAGCCGCAACCCCAGCCCATTCATATCACCTCACTTTTATAGGTTCACTATAATATATGTAAGGCGATTCAATTTGTTTGGGCGAGCTACCACCTTTACGGCGATTTACACTAAAATTTATCCTCTTGGCTTAAATAATAAGGCACCGATAAATCCAAAAACAACGGCTGCAGAGATACCTGAACTTGTGATTTCGAACATACCGGTAAGCACACCAACTAGTCCGTGTTGATCCGCTTCTTGTAATGCACCATTGACAAGAGAATTTCCAAAGCTTGTAATCGGAATCGTTGCTCCGGCTCCAGCAAAGTCAATTAAAGGGTCATACCAACCCAAGCCCCCGAGTATAGCCCCTATTACCACCAAGGTACTCATAGTATGGCCTGGTGTTAACTTTATGACATCAAACATAATTTGGCCAATGACACAAATCAATCCCCCGATAACGAAGGCCCAAAAAAACATTGGAAGCACGCTGGTTCCCTCCTCATTTTATGTAGAATTTTTGTTTATGGGTGTACTTCAATTGAAACAGCATGGGCAATACAAGGAATACTTTCCTTTTGTTGAAAGCTCAATGGCGATAGTAGGGCCCCGGTTGCAACTAATAATATCCGCTGGTACTTCCCTTTTCTCATTTCATTTAGTAGATGTCCGTACAAAACTGCTGCTGAACAACCTGCACCACTTCCTCCAGCTTGGACTTGTTGATCTTCTTGATAAATCATTAAGCCACAATCCTTAAACTTCTGACTATCAATGTTGAGCCCTTCTTTCTTTAGAAGTTCTAATGTAATCGGATGTCCAATCTTTGCCAAGTCCCCCGTAACAATCAAGTCATAATAGGAGGGGTCTAGCTGCAAATCTTTAAAATGAGCGATAATTGTATCCGCCGCTGACGGTGCCATTGCTCCCCCCATATTGAATGGGTCTGATAAACCCATATCAACAACCTTGCCGATTGTGGCAGACGTTGTTACTAATTTCCCCTGCTTCTCTTGATCATTGGTAACTACAGCGGCTCCAGCTCCAGTCACTGTCCATTGAGCAGTGGGTGGCTTTTGACTGCCGTATTCAGTTGGATAACGAAATTGTTTTTCAATTGCCGCATTATGGCTTGAAGCCCCTGTCACCACTCGGTTTGCGCCTTGATTATTAATGATAAATGAAGCTAGCGCTAGACCTTCCATAGAAGTGGAACAGGCTCCAAATAACCCAAAATAGGGAATACCAACGCTACGTGCGGCAAAACTTGAGGGAGTAATTTGATTCACCAAATCCCCTGCCAACATAAATGATATATCCTCTTTGGTCATCTCAGCTTTCTGTATAGCTGTTTCAATGGCCTCTTCTAAAATCAGTGTATGAGCTTTTTCATAGGAGTCTTTCCCCATCCATAAATCATCATGAAGGATATCAAAGTCTGATGCTAATTTTCCTCTTGCCTCAAAAGGCCCGCCAACAGCAGCGGAAGCTTCAATAACCGGTCGGTTTGGAAAAACCCAAGACTGTTTTCCTTTTAACATAGCATGGCCTCCATCTCTGTTTTATTTTTCATTAGATAATCCCCCAAATTTGCAACAAGGTTTTAATTAGGGCTACTACAAAAGCTGAAAAAACCCCAAACAATATGACCGACCCTGCTAATTTAAACATATTGCCACCTACACCTAGAACAAATCCTTCGGTACGATGTTCAATCGCCGCTGATATAACAGAATTTCCAAATCCCGTAATCGGAACTGCACTCCCAGCTCCAGCAAACTGCCCAATTTTATCATAAACTCCAAATCCAGTAAGAAGCATTGCAAAGAAAATCATGGTGGCAACAGTCGGATTCCCAGATGTTTGTTCTGTAAAATGGAAAAAATACATATAAAAATACATCACCGCTTGTCCAATTAAGCAAATCGTGCCGCCGACAAAAAAAGCCTTGATACAATTTTTAACAACAGGTCTTTTTAGCTCATGTTTTTGCTCAATCTGTTGATAACGCTTTTGCTCTGGACTTTTGTTTTTTTTGGCCATTTGTTCTGCTCCTTTCTATGTGAGTTCTTTTTGAAACTTAATGATCTTCTGTAATCTTTTTTCCGCCTCGTCTTTTGAAATCTTCTTTTCTTTAATCTTTTGCTTTAGTTCAATTGCTTCGATAAAAATTTTATAATCACTTGATACTACAAACGTCTCATCTGAAAATTTACTTTCTAATCTTTTCTTTAGTGCTTTTTCGATTTTTTTCATCCGAAACCTTTGCATATGTTTTACCTTGTAAGCAACCAACACGTCACCTTCACCTTTTAAAACCGCGACATCATAAATTTCCGGTAGAGATTCGACTTCTTTCTTGATTTTCTCTGCCTTTTCATGATTATTTTTATTCTTATCCTCGATTGCAGTAGGATGAGGATGCACGGATTGAATCATTGACTTCCGACTTTCTTCAGTGGTTTTTCCAAGGTTACAACTCGCCATAACAGCCGTGAAAACCAAAAGGAATAAAACAACAAGTAAACGTTTAAATTCTTTCATATCATTTCCCTCACTATGTATTGTCGTAATTTTTCTACTGATTATTTTTCACCTTTTATTCCTTAAATATGATTCTCTTTATGGGTACATCCATATCCAAATTTTTACACATTGAATTTAGGAGGTGTTCAAATCATAAAACCATCTTTGCTCCGAGGCTATTCAAGTCATTAAAAAACAGCGCTTTTAGTAATTTTTCACAACAGAAAGGGGTTGAGTTATCTATAGTTGAAATGTTGACTGAGTCCATGAGCATAATAAAAAGCTGCCTCATTGAGACAGCTTCCTCCTTTGCTGAACAGGCTTCGGTTTTTTTGTCGCACCGCACCCGCAGTTTTTCTTTTTTATTCTTCTTTTAGATGCTTGATGAGATTCATTAGAATTTTTCATAACCATCAAACTCCTTCCTACTTATATTTATATGCCAAGATGGTAAGTACAGTTTGTTTAGTCGCCTAACGTTTTGCTTACAAATGTCTCAATCAAACTTCCAATTGCAGCGATTGCAAACACCAAAACAAGTGGATAAGTGAAGGACGGTAAGAAAAACAAACCTAGAACTAGAACCAAACTAACCCAAATCCCTGTGCACCAATAACAACTCAATAGTTCCCCGATCCACTTCTTAACTCCCTTTGTTTTGACAAGAAGAAAAACTTCTCCATCTTCTTCTATTTCATCAAAGAAAGGGGCACGAATAAAGTTTGTAATTTTATCAAAAACAATTAGCCTAGTGATCCGAAAACAGGCCAAACTAAAAAGAAAAATAGTTCCAAAGTCAATTCCGAGAAACATCTTTTTCACTCCTTTCCAACTGGTGCATAAATTAAACTGAAGCCAATGTTGGGAGGGATATTTTTGTCAAATAGGAAAACAAAGCATAAACCGACTCTTTATATCAGTCAGCCTATGTTCCAATTTCCAAAGGTGATTATGCAAGAACGATACTCTACCAAGGAAGAACGATTTAGTGAAGAACAAACAACAGTTAAAGAAGAACATTTATCACCTGCTAGTAAGGATACTGATATTGAACCAGTAGAAATAGAAATTGCTTCCAATCAAGAAACAGAAGTGGAATCTTCATCAAACCCCTTTGATACAAAACGAAAAAATCACTTTACTTTACAAAGAGTGAAGCACTTTAGAGAAATGACAGTTGCTGAAAAACTAGCTTACTTAGAGCATTTTCCGAAACAACTGAACGCTGTAAATTGTTTATACGTCCTCGAAGATTCAACTTACACCGGAGTTTTTATCCAAAATGATAATGGGCTAATTGAGATTAAGCTATCCAATGGTAAAAATGCAACGCTTCGTCAATCCGAAATTAAAGATATAAAAATGCTCGGCTTTCATTAAATCTGCAAGGAACCTAGCCATATGATGGGCTAGGTTTTTTGTGTGATTGATCAAAACATTTCCTTTTAAAAAATTACGCATTCCATTTCAAAAAGGTACATATTCATGCTTAGAGCAAATAAAAACCACTTCTTCCTGGACGATTTGAACAACGAGCCTTATAACTTCATATAGATGCTAGGATAAAAAATCCCCCTATAAAAGGCAGAAGTCCTGTCTCTTATAGGAGGATTAATGTGACTGCAATTCTTAGCAAAGGTCAATATTTACATCTTCGATACACTGGATAGCACAGAAGCAAGAGAGGTCAACTGTTACACAGTCGTTCGTTGCCTCGAAGTCCTCAACCTTACACACCTTGTTAAGATCGATGCAGCATTTGTCTTTCTTATCCCCAGTCAAATCTACTGGATGACGTTCATGTCCTAAAGGTTTTAACACCCTTAGCGTTGCGCAACAGTTGTCAAACACCTCTTCAACCCGGAAGTAAATGGATACACAAGCATCGCCGCACCCTTTAAAGAAAGCATGAAATGGTGATCCGTCAGCATTTTTTAGGACAAATACACGTGTATTAACTCTGTCTTTCATATGCGGGCGAATAGAACCAAGTGGCTCCATAAAGCAATTTGATCCGCAACCACAATCATCATGAACATTTTCCTGGATATCTAAAATCGCACGGACAACATCACATACACAACCACTTGTGTGGTGTCCGGTTCTTTTTCCACAACCCATAATTTTTGGCCTCCTTTTCTTTATTGGTTATTTACACTATTAAGATATTTAAGAAAGGGCATTTGGGTGTCGGACAAAAGCCCGTTTTCCCTAAAATTAGGCGTTCATAATAGAGAGATGAGTAAAAGGGAAAAGAAAACCAGGCTGCTAATTCGCTTTCTAACAGCCTGGTTGAATCCTGCTTTAGTATTTGTCAGAGTCTGATTCAACTTCTGTTTCAACGTCTCCTGAGCTACTTAGAATTGGAAGTTGTAGACCAGCATTGACGGCAGGTAGAGCAATCGCAATCTTCGGTGCAATCTGGATCGGAAGGACAAACGCTCCACGTTTAGCATTGACGATTTGTTTAACATCTCCACTGTTATCTGCTTTTACTTCAGCCTTTTGTGGTTGATTTTGTCCTGAGTTCTTTACTTTCTTCATTTTCTTATCGTCATCACTGTATACATTGCGGCCTCCTCTGGAGTTACCCCATTTGCTTTCTAACATATATAACACACTCCTTTACGAATTTTTATTCGTGCAAATCGGTAAATGAACGAGCCCTGTTAATGGGAAGTTTCTTCGGGTCCATCATTTTCCTCATTTTTGGATTCGTTTGGCTTCGGAAGTTCTAGTTTGAAAAGGGTACGGTCATTGAATTTCAATTTCACATCCCCGGTCAAGTTCCCCTCAATTTTAGGGAAAAACTTACGGTTTTGAAGAAATTGTGCGATTAGTGGTAATCCCTTCTGAAGATCCTGTAAAGTGCCCATCAAACTTTCAGCTATGCTATCGTTGACGGCATCAATGACTTTCTGCATATCTTCTTCGGTCAACTTGAATTCTCCATTAAGGGGAATTTCCTTCCCATTGACAAATACAGTTGGGACAGAAACATTTGTTTGACTGTCTTCACTCATTCATCTTCACCTCCTTTGCACTTAATACATTATATAGGGAGAGTGACCAAGCCGTTTCCGCGAATATCTTGGTTCATTCGCACATTTTTTTGGAATTAGCCTCAAAACTAAAAAAACCGCTAGGCATAAGCCTAACGGTTTTGTATTGAACCTATATAATATGGAAACCAGAATCCACATGAATATTCTCTCCGGTAATCCCTCTGGAGAGGTCGCTGAATAAGAACACCGCTGTATCGCCTACTTCTTCCGGTGTTGTATTTCGACGTAAAGGAGCCTTTTCTTCAATTTCTTTCAAAATCGAATTAAAATCACTTACTCCCTTTGCAGATAAAGTCCGAATTGGACCAGCTGAGATGGAATTAACGCGAATATTCTCTTTACCTAAATCACTTGCTAAGTAACGAACACTTGCATCCAGTGAAGCCTTTGCAACCCCCATAACATTGTAATTTTCAATTGCACGTTCCCCACCAAGATAAGTGAGTGTAACGATACTTCCACCATCAGTCATTAGTTTTTTTGCTTCTTTAGCCACTGCAGTTAGAGAATATGAACTAATATTATGAGCAAGTAAAAAGCCCTCTCGTGTTACATTTAAATAATCTCCACTCAATTCCTCTTTGTTCGCGAAGGCAATGCAATGTGCAACCCCTTGAATGGTACCAACTGCTTCTTTAATTTGAGAGAAGCACTGAGCTATATCTTCATCTTTTGTTACATCACATGGAAGAACTAGATACTTTTCATCTAAGGATGCAGCCAATTCTTTTACACTCTTTTCTAGTCGTTCACCTGCAAATGTAAAGATAAGATTGGCTCCAGCCTGATGAAGAGATCGAGCAATTCCCCATGCAATACTCCGCTTATTGGCAACACCCATTACAACATAGGTTCTTCCTTCTAAAGAAAACGTCATGATATTCCTCCTGTTAATACAAGTTATTAGCACCTAGTACTAATATTACAACATAAATTTCACTTTGAAAAGTGTCTTCGTTCTCGACCGTTTCATCAAGTTTTTATTAACAACAAATTCAATACAAAAAAACCTCCCCATGGTCACTCATGGAGAGGGGGTAATTTTATTTTCTATAATTCCAAGCACCAAACTCTAATTCAAGTTTCAACTCTTCAACATACTCATTGGAGCCCGTCACAATTAAACGATCATGTAATCGAAGTTCGGTATCTCCATGCGGGACAATCGAGTCATTTCCCCGAAGGATTCTAACAAATATGACATCCCCTGTAAATGGAAAACGACGTAACGTCATCCCATCAAACTGGTCATTCATCATTCGAATTTCATGAAGGGAAGAATCCTTATTCGTTAAAATATTGATTATACCAGGTGATTCAATTAAAGAGCGCAACAAAGTTGTTGTAGACATTAAAACAGAAAAAACTTCAACATTTTCTTGCTTGAGACTCAATTCTAACTCTGGGTTCTCAATTCTTGCAATAACACGTCCAACCCCTTTATCTTTTGCAGCCCGAGCAATCAATGCGTTCGTATTTTCATTTCCAGTTGAAATAACTATGATATCAGCGTTATAAATGTTTTGCTGTTCTAACGTCTGTGGAGCATAGTCTTGAACCTCAATGATTTCAAAAACGGAATTAGAGATTTTGTTCTCTGCTTTATCCTGCTTAGTATGATAAAGAATGGGTTCATAAAGTCCAGAATTTAATTCTCTCGTAACAGATAATGTCATCGAATTCGCCCCAATAAAGGCAACCTGAAGTTTTTTCTCCTCTGCTGTTGTACGAGGAAATAATTTCTTAAATACAATCGGTGCCAAAACACAGGATATGACGGCCACAAGGATCAACGTCCCACTCATTTCCGATGTGATAACCTCCATCCTTTCGCCAATCGTTGCAGCTGCAATAACGAGTGAAAGTGTTGAAGTAAGGAGGAAACCAGAGGCAACCACAGTTTTTTTGTCATACCATTTCCCTAAAACGTAAACTGGGAGTAATTTGGAAATCAATAAAGCAATCAATAATAATGGAATCAGTAGCAGCAATTTAGGATCGCTTAATAACGACCAGATATCAAGGTCGACTCCAATCATAACAAAGAAGATTGGAATTAAGAACCCATAACCAAATGAATCCAGTTTATGAATTAACTCCTGATCTGGAGAAAGCAATGATACCAAGACACCGGCTAGAAAAGCTCCAAGGATATTCTCTGCTCCAACCGTCTCTGATATGGCCACAAGTACAATTAATAAAGTGAATACGGCTCTTGTACCAATCTGGGTAGTCCCTGTTGATAGTGCTGAAACAAATTTACGGCTCTTAAATCGATTTCCGACAAAATATAAGATGACTCCTGCAAGAAATAAGAGAAGCAGCAACCAAGTGTTTCCACCTTCAGTATCATAAATTGAAACAAACACAGCCAATAAAATCATCGTCACTAGATCCGCAATAACGGCAACTAATAAGATAATCTGCCCAATATTTGTTTTCATGAGGCGAGCTTCTTTTAGTGTAGGCACGACAACTCCTAGCGATATTGTCGATATGATTAAAGTCATTAAGAAAACATTATCAATGAATCCAGTTAAAACAAATAGGTAGGATAGCGCTAATGATGCTACAAAAATACCAATAAAAATAACTGTTGATATAATAAAAGCGTTTGGTTCAGCACTTTCTTTCGCTTGTTTTTTCCCTTTTGTTTTTTTTATTTTAAACGCACTAAAGTCGATTTCTAATCCGCTTAAGAACATCAAGAATAAAAATCCTAAAGTAGACAAAGTTTCAAGCCACATATCTTCATGGACTATATCCAGTCCGCTTTTCCCGATAAATAATCCCATAACGATTTCTGCTACGACTACTGGGATAAAATTCAGTTTGAATCGATGCAGTAAGATTGGTGTTAAAAAAGCAATGATAATAACAACTAATAGTGATGTAACGGAAGCATGTTGTTCCATCCTTTCCCCCCTTAGCTAGTAAGATAACTCATGAATGCAGTAGCAATCCCGAAGTAAATTAAAATAGAAATGATATCATTAATCGTTGTAATAAAAGGGCCTGATGCCACTGCTGGGTCAATTTTCAAACGGTGCATAATCAATGGAACAAATGAACCAGCTAACGTTGCGACGATTAGGGTGAAGAAGATGGAAATTCCCACAAGGATGCCGAGGAATAAATCCCCTTTCCAAAAATAGATAACAAAAATCACCAATATCCCACATGTCAAACCGGTAATGACTCCAGTGCCCGCTTCTCTAGCAATAATTTTCAATTTACTCTCATTTTCAAGATCACCAGTTGCAAGGCCCCGTACAGCAACCGCTAGTGCTTGTGTACCAGAATTCCCTGCCATTCCAGCAATCAGTGGAATAAATACAGCAAGAATGGCTACTTGATCCAAAGTTTTTTCAAACCTTCCAATCAGGCTTGCTGTTAGCATACCAAGGAATAATAAAATCACTAACCAAGGTAATCGTTTTTTCGCAGCAGAAATCGGATTCCGGTCAATTGTATCTAAATCGGCTATCCCGGCAAGTTTAGAGTAGTCATCGGAAGCTTCCTCTTCCATAACGTCAATAATATCGTCAACTGTTATAATTCCAAGGAGATGATTTTGAAAATCGACTACAGGCAGCGCAAGAAAGTCGTAATCCCGCATCATTCTTGCAACCTCTTCTTGGTCCTCCCCTACAGAAACAGAGACAACACGGTCGTACATAATTTCTGAGATCATGATATCGTCGTCGTTCACAATTAAATCTCTGAGGGTCAACACCCCAACCAACCGTCTATCGTCGTCAATTACATAGACATAGTAGATAGTCTCTGCACTGGGCGCTTTACTTTTTAAAATATGCATTGCGGATCGCACCGTTTGATTCGAAGCTATCGCAATAAAATCGGTCGTCATAATACTACCTGCGGTATATTCCTCATAATGGAGTAATTCTTTTATCTCCCGAGCTGAATCACGATCCATTATTGTTAAATAACTAACCACTTGATCTTTATCAAGTTCGTTTAGGACATCTACCGCATCATCCGCATACATATTTGACAGCATATCTGCAGCATAATCTGGTGTCATTTCAGCCAGCATTTCACTATATTCATTATCCTCAACCTCAAGGTTTTCAAAAATAGTGGCCATTTCTTGTGGAGAAAGAAAATGATAGACTAATTGCCGATGCTGTTTGATTAACTCTTTAAAAAAAGTAGCTTGATCATAAGGATGCAGTTCAAGAAATTCTGATCGAAACTCGTCAATATTATCTGTTTGGAGTGCTTCAATCAAAAGTTCTTTATCCATATGCTGTTTTTGCTGTGTCTCTTGACTTAATTCAGACATACACGCCCCCCCTTTTCTCTTGCCAAACCTCTATTATCGTTAAAACACCTTTTTTAAAAAGCAAGCCTAAATGGAAGGCTTGCTTTTTATTAAGATGTTCTCCATATCCTTTGGAAGTGGTGCAATAAACTTCATTTCTTCTTGGTGAATCGGATGTAAAAAGTTTATTTCACGACAATGCAGCGCCTGTCTAGATATCAAGTCCTTGTTTCCCCCATAAAGAGAGTCTCCTAACAACGGGTGTTGGATAAAGGACATATGGACGCGTATTTGGTGGGTTCGACCAGTTTCCAATTGTAACTGGAGATGGCTGAACCCGTCAAATTGTTTGATAACCCAATAACTGGTAAAAGCATATTGTCCGTTTTCACTTACTTCTCGCTCGATAATACTACTGGATTTTCGGGCAATTGGAGCCTCAACAATCCCGTTATCTGTGGCAAAGCTCCCCTCGACAAAGGCTTCATAAATTCTCTTCAACTTACCAGTCTTTTGCAGTTTGCTCATGAGATGATGAATATGACGGTGTTTTGCTATTAGTACAAGACCCGATGTATCACGGTCTAGTCGTGTCACAATATGAGCAGTAGCCTTTAGCCCTTTTTCGTTATAATACCCAATTATTCCATTCGCCAAGCTTCCCACCGGATGCTCTCTTGAAGGGATCGTGTTCATTCCAGCAGGCTTATTGATCACTAAAAGAAATTCATCTTCATAGACAATATTAAGAGGGATCGATTCACCTTTCACACCAGCCGAAGGTTCTTCAGGGGGGAAATATACATCAATTACGTCTCCCGCTTTGAGAAGATAGCGAACAGTAACTGGGTCTCCATTTACATAGAGACCTCCACCTTTAAACTTAATATCCGTGAGAGCGGCCTTAGAAATGTTGCGTGTCATTAAAAACTCACGCAGTAATTGTAATTCTTCCCTTCCAGAAACCGTCCAGGTTAATTTAAAGCAATTATTCATATTTCCACCTGTTTATTCTACTGATTTTAATCCGAAATAAAGGAATCATGCACCCTTTTCCAGAACGGAAAAGGTCTGAACCTCGCAAAACGCATTTTTTCATCTGCTACGCGGAACTGAATCGATTTTACATCCTTATGTAGTAAAGTTAGATGATCAATTGTCACCTGAAAGTCCGGGCGGTTTACCGGTTTTAAAATACAGGTATGATGGGCAGGTAAAACAAGTGGCGACCCTACGGTCCGAAACACCCGATTATTAATGGATGCCATTTCCGTTAATTGAATTGCCGATAAGGACGGATGAAGAATCGCGCCTCCCAATGCTTTGTTATATGCTGTACTTCCTGATGGAGTGGCTACACAAAGCCCATCTCCTCGAAAACGTTCAAAATGCTGCCCTCTAATTTCAACGTCCATTACAAGAGTACTATCCACTGATTTAACAGTCGATTCATTTAAAGCCAAATAGCGAGTTTCTCGACCTCCATGTTGATACCGAATAATCACTTCAAGTAGTGGGTATTCCACCACTTGATAAGGAGTTTTTGCAATCGCAATGACTAATTTTTCAATTTCTTCTGGAACCCAATCAGCGTAGAATCCAAGATGGCCAGTATGTACCCCTACAAAAGCCATTTTATCTAGCCGGCTACTATAACGATGAAAAGCATAAAGAAGTGTTCCATCTCCTCCAACCGATATGCAAATATCAGGTTGATCCTCATCATATTGAAGATCAAAGTCTTGTAAATAAGTCCGCATCTTGTGCATGAGTGTATTCGATCTAGCATCACCCTTTGATGTTATTGCAAACCTCATCGTTCCACCACCTCATCACCATTATCGATATAGCTTACCTCAACTCTCTTTATCTTGCTGTTGTTCTTTTTTTCTCAAAAAAAACACTTGAGCTTCTTGAATCTCATCACGAATCTTCGACATTTCCTCATCAAGACTAAAAGCTGCCTCCGCTGCTCTTTTTAATCTCAAACGGATGTCCTCAGGGATTTGGCCCTTATATTTATAATTCATCGAATGCTCGATGGTTGCCCAAAAATTCATTGCTAATGTTCTGATTTGTAATTCAGCGAGGATCTTTTTTTCCCCATTAATTGTTTGAACCGGGTACCGTATGACAACATGGTATGAACGATAGCCACTTGCTTTTTGATAAGAGATATAATCCCTTTCCTCAACAAATTCAAAATCATTCCTGTTTCGAAGGAGTTCTACAACTGGTTTAATATCATCTACAAACTGACACATGATGCGCAGCCCAGCTATATCCTGCATTTCTTCCTCGAGTTTTTCTAAGGAGATTCCTTTTTGATTGGCCTTATCAAGTATACTTGCAATTGGCTTTACTCTTCCCGTTACAAATTCAATCGGGGAATGATCCGTATTTTGTTCATACTGGTTTCGCATCCCCTTCAATTTCACTTTAAGCTCTTCAACTGCTTGTTTATATGGTTCTAGGAAATGTTCCCAATGCTTCAAGCAAGTCACCTCATCCTGTCTGGTCTTGTTGGAAGTTTTATTCATCTTCCATTATTACGGATGAAGATTTATTTAAAAAATTCTTTCTACTTTCTCAACCATCTCTTCTCCGTAATTACTATTCCCTTTAATATTCTCTATTAAATATGCCATTTCGTCTTTGAAGCTTGTTAACTGGAGCTGTTCCCCATGATTAGTTAAGTAAACCTCCATATTTTGGTCCAGACTGTCTTTTATTATCTGCCAAAATTCATCATGGATTGTGACATAATTATATTCTCCATTTAACTCTGCTATGTAAATAAAAGATAATTGGTCAGAATCTACTAACATTTGACCTCCAGGAAGGAGTTGTTCAACCGGTATAGTCTCATCTGTGTACAACAATAGTTTCTGGTCCTTTATCTCTGCTTTTTTGATATGTATTCTTTGTTTCATCATTTTTCAACCTCCAATTTTCCTTTTCCATTTTATCATATAGAGATAAACTTTACCTATATGGAGAGTCTATATATTTAGGAGCTAGTCCTTACTGATATGTCCCTATAAAGCCTTAGATTTTCCCCATCTTCTTGAGAAAGGATTATTTAAATGTCACAACATATTGAAATCGAATTCAAAAATTTGTTAACGAAAGACGAGTTTATAGAACTAACTACTTTTTTACAATTTAGTACAGAAGATTTTAAAACCCAAATCAATCACTATTTTGATACACCTAGTTTCTCTTTAAAAAAACAGGGCTGCGCTCTTAGAATAAGAGAAAAGTCGGAGCATATGGAGTTAACTTTAAAACAACCGGCACCTACTGGTTTACTCGAAACGAATCAAATTCTGACCGAAAGGGAAAAACAGAACATGATGCAAACCGGAAACCTACCTAAAGGCCCAGTTTTGCCCATTTTGACAGAAGTTTTGCATCCAAATGAATCTGTTTCGTACTTTGGATCTTTGACAACAAAAAGAGCAGAAAAGAAGTATAAAGATGGACTGATTGTATTAGACCATAGCCAATATCTCAACACAGAGGATTTCGAACTAGAATTTGAGGTAGAGGATGAACAAATAGGGTTGAGGAACTTTCAGAACATCCTTCACCAATTGCAAATCCCCATGCGAAAAACCGATAATAAAATGATGAGGTTTTATAAACAAAAACAAAAAGAGCAGGAAAATATTTGAAATAACTTCTAATCCCAAAGCTGTTTGTTTGAGATATATTTTTTGCATTGTTAAAATATAAATCATAGATAGAAAAGCTCAAGAGATGTCGAAAGTTGCAAGCTCAATATTTTCTAGAATTATCTTTCCTGAGTGGCTCGAAACATGAGCGATTTTTAAAATTATTATAACAAAGGAGTTTTAAAATGGTCGAGAATAAGTCCGTACCATTCGAAGCCATCGGCGAGGGTATGCTGCATCAATTAGTAGACGCCTTTTATACTCGGGTAGCACAGCATCCTGATCTTGCTCCTATTTTTCCTGATGACTTAACTGAAACTGCGCGGAAACAAAAGCAGTTTTTAACTCAATATTTAGGTGGACCTGCGCTTTATACGCAGGAACATGGTCATCCTATGCTCAGAGCACGGCATCTTCAGTTTGAAATAACCCCTACAAGAGCAAAAGCATGGCTATCGTGTATGAAGGATGCAATGGATGAGGTTGGTCTTAATGGACCTTTAAGAGAGGATTTTTATGCTAGGCTCGTCTTCACCGCTCAACATATGGTCAACACACCAGATGATGGGGAACCAGGTGATGAATGGTGATTTGGAAACGAGAAGATTTGTTAAAACCAGGTTTGGTAGCAAATCAAAATGATAAAAAGCCGCTTGAAATTTATACGTTCGTTGACCCTCTATGCCCAGAATGTTGGGCACTAGAACCTATAGTAAAAAAGTTACTTGCCGAATATGGACATTATTTCTTACTTCGCCATATTTTAAGCGGAAAGCTAACGACTCTTAACCTTGGCCGTAAGAAACAATATGAGAACATTGCAGATTTATGGGAAAAAACTGCCAGCCGGACCGGTATGTCTTGCGATGGTAATCTATGGTTTGAGAACCCAGTATCTTCACCTTTTCTTGCATCGGTTGCAATAAAAGCGGCTGAACTCCAAGGAAGAAAAAAAGGATTACAGTTTTTGCGCAAGCTTCAGGAGTACTTATTCTTGGAAAAACAAAACATTTCGAGTATGGAAGTGTTAAAAGAATGTGCAAAAAGTGTTGGTTTGGATGTTGATGAGTTTTTAACCGATTTACATTCTGAAAGTGCTGCAAAAGCGTTTCAATGTGATCTAACCATTACAGCCGAGATGGAGGTACAAGAAATCCCAACCCTTGTTTTCTTTAACTCCAATGTTGAGGAGGAAGGGCTTAAAGTAACAGGCTTGTATCCATATGAAGTATATGTTCAAATTCTAGAGGAAATGCTCCCTACTAAACCAGAGCCTTCTTCTCCACCTCCTTTGGAGGAGTTCTTGAGGCATTATAAAACAGTAGCAACTAAAGAAGTAGCTGTTGTTTACAATATGACTGTTCAAAAAGCGGAGAAAGAATTAAAAAAGCTACAACTTAAACAGATCGTTGAACAAATACCTGCAAAGTATGGGATGTTTTGGCGCTTTAATGAAAATATGGAGTAGATTTTTTTGCACTTAGCATCCTTAAAAGCGAAGACAAACAACTTGATTGAACATCACTTCATGTTGAAAGTAGTAATTGAATTTATTCCTATTATTAAAATGAAAGGACCCCACAGCAACGGGCTGTAGGGTCCTTTTCTATATAATACGAACAAAGGGGATGGGAGAAATTTTTCACGGTCAAACAAAGGGGTATATGTTTGTTTGTGATCAACTTCACGATATAAATATATCATGGGACTGATCTTAAAACAATATTACTGCTCATCATTTCACAATATTGTCATATTTGAGCATGTACCCCTTTTCTCGCTCATACAATCTAGTAATACTACCTTTTATCGCTTTTGGAGGGAGATAATTGAAACAAAGCTTTCCCGTAATCATCCTAACTCTCGCTAACCTGTTTGCATTCGGATTGCATGTTTTAGGGCTTATGCATATTGTCCCTCTTTTTGTAAGTGGGCCAATTTTATTTCTGACATTACTGGTCTTTTTCATTTATTTAAACGATCGTAAAAGATTTAAAGGTTTTTAACACATAGCTTCTGTTAAATACTGTTATTGATTTCCGCTTTAGCCACTTCGCTTCGCTCAAGCATTTCAGGAGCGGAGCCTATTCTCCTTAATAAAGGATGTTTTCATAAGGATTGTTGTTAAAATCCTAGAGCCGCTTTTAACGAGAAAGAGGCTTTTCTCTGCGATACTACTTAGTTTGTAAGTTCTTTTCTCCTTTTATAAACGAATATGGAATGAAATCAATAGCTAAATCATTCTATATTTTCTTTAAAAAGCAAAAATATTTGAGAAAAGAGCCTTATAAAAAGAAAACGGGATAGAAATTTTCCATCCCGTTAACATGATCTACTAATAGAAGTGTTGCTCTCTTATGATAAAAGAGCTTCCATTTCATTTAACTTTTCTTCAAATACTTTACATGCGTCTTCTATTGGTTTCGAACTAGTCATATCAACTCCTGCTTTTTTCAATACCTCAATTGGATAATCAGAGCTACCAGCCTTTAAGTAGTCTACGTAGCGGTCCACAGCAGGCTTCCCTTCTTCAAGAATCTGCTTGCTAAGAGCAGTTGCAGCACTATAACCAGTCGCATATTGATAAACATAATAATTATAATAAAAATGTGGAATACGTGACCATTCAAGTCCAATTTCTTTATCTATTACAATGTCTTCTTCCCCAAAATATTTTTTATTTAATTCATAATAATCCTGGGTTAGAGAATCTGCTGTTAATGCCTGGTTTTCCTGAGCTTGTTGGTGAATCAGATGTTCAAACTCAGCAAACATTGTTTGTCTAAAGACAGTTCCTCTGAAACCTTCTAGATAATGATTCAATAAATACAACCGTTTTTGTTCATCATCAATTGATTTTAATAAGTAATCATTTAACAAAGCCTCATTACACGTGGAAGCTACCTCTGCAACGAAGATTGAATAATTCCCATAAGCATATGGTTGATTTCCTCTCGTATAGTAACTGTGTAAAGAATGACCTAACTCGTGGGCTAAAGTAAATAAATTATTTACATTATCTTGCCAATTCATTAAGATATATGGATTTGTCCCATAAGCCCCAGAAGAATAAGCCCCACTTCGTTTGCCTTTGTTCTCTTGAACGTCGATCCAGCGGTTTTCAAATCCTTCTTTTAATAGGCCAACATATTCTTCCCCCATTGGAGCTAACCCTTTCAAAATAAGGTCTTTGGCCTCAGAATAAGGGATTTCCATTTTCACATTTTTAACAAGCGGTGTATAAAGGTCATACATGTGAAGCTTATCGACACCTAAAACCTTTCTACGAAGTTTCACATATCGATGCAACAAATGGAGGTTGTTATTAATTGTGCCTACTAAATTTTCGTAAACTGTTTCCGGGATATTATTTGCTGCTAATGCAGCTTCTCTAGCCGACTTATAGTTACGAACTCTAGCGTTAAAATTATCTTTCTTTATATTCCCGCTTAATGTGCTCGCAAAAGTGTTACGAAACTTTCCATACGTATCATAAACACCCTTAAAAGCATCCTCTCTTACCCGACGATCCTCACTTTCTAAGAAGCGAATATAGCGTCCGTGTGTAATCTCCACTTCCTCGCCATTTTCATCTTTAATAGTAGGGAACTCTATATCTGCGTTATTCAACATTCCAAATGTATTAGATGGCGAACTCATTACTTCTGACGCTTCAGCAAGTAGTGCCTCTTGCTCAGCGGATAAAACATGCGGACGTTGAAGATTAATTTCTGCAATCGCATGTTCATATAGCTTTAACTCTTCCTTTTTATTGAGAAATTCCTTAACCTTACTCTCATCAATCGATAGAATTTCAGGAACGATAAACGCTAAAGCACTTGCGGCTTGTGAATAAAGATTACTAATACGATCATTTAACCCTTGATAGAAAGAATTCGTTGTATCTTGGTCATATCTCATATGAGCATATGTATAGAGTTTTCCTAAACGCTCTAGAAGTTTATCTTGGTATTGTAGCGCCTCATAAAGTTGTTCAGGACCCTCTTCTAATTTCCCTTGGAACTGTTGTACAGCTGGTAATAATTCTTTCACAGCCTGAAACTCTTTTTCCCATGCTTCATCGTTCGTAAATATATCTTCTAATCTCCAAGTATCTTCTACAGGAACTTCACTCCTAGCAGGGAGTTTTTTAACCTGTGATTCGTTGGTCATGTTCCAACCTCCATTCATTATTCTTTTCAAACCCTCTTTATATTGTATAAGGTTCTCCTAGGCAATAAAAATATCCTGCTTTGGTTCCAACATCCACTTACTGATTCCTCTATTCTATTTTATACATCTTCCCCTTGTTTCATTATTGGATGAGACAAAAACTGTTTCATGATATTTTTAGAATGCATTTGATAAAATTTTTGTTCTTTTTCTCTTTGCTGATCTATAGTGTCTGATGCAGAAAAAGAGCATTTGATCCAAAATTTTTCGGAATTGTTGTCCAGAATAGAACAATCTACTAGTAACTGAAGGTATTCCTTTAGTGCGTTCGTATAATCACCATGTCTTCCTAAAGGAACATCGCGAGAAACAATTTGTTTATGGTGGATGCGGGTCATAAATGACTGTAGGGCTTGTGAATAGGTGAATGTGTCCCCAACTAGCAAATGGTGAAATAAATCCAAGTAGAGAAATGATTGCCAAATTAAGGGCGGGGTTTCAATGAAGATGCCTGAAGGAACAGGTAAGCCCAGTTCTGGTGGTAAGGTAAGCAAATGGGATCGATTTACATAGAATTCATTTAATATGATTCTCTGTTGAGGATTCGGGTAAATATAATAATTCGATTTAAATTTTTGCAACTGGTGAATCCATTGTGAAAAAGATCGGAAATTGCGTGTAGGGGGATGAAATAAATGAACCAGTTTTACTTCATTCCTTGTAATTGGGGTTAATGTACCAATCATTTTATTGGTCGAAATTGGGATTAAATGTTGGAGAAAGAGAAAGCAGCGCGATTGCGAGCAATAGGATAATAAATACCACTGTTTTTCATGTTGTTGTAAAAAGAGTGATTGAAATTGATTCAAAGAGAATAGATTCTCCCCCAACCTCTTCACTTGATTGCCTCCCAAAATCCAAATTGGTGTAATTCCGTGTTGTAAATACCCGTTTGTGCGCTTCAGAAACATCGTAGGATCGAGAGGAGAACATTGAAATTCAACTGCAAAGATTTTATTTTCCCTGTAAAAAACCACATCTGCTCGTTGATTACAATTTGGCAGGTAATGTTCGATATCAGCTTCAACTTGATTGTCTTGAAGCCACTGATATAGTTGTAGTTTCCCTTGAAGATGATAATCTGATTCTCTTTCATACTGGTAAGAACAGGTTGCCTCTTTCTGATGTGAGAAGTGCCAGATCCTTTTCCTTCCCAACTTCAGTACTAAGGCTTGACCACAATCTGGACAAAAGAAGACTTCCTTCCTTCGATATTCCTCTAATTCATGACGATTCCAATGATGAATAAGAGAGAAGTTGTCTCCATTTTTACGTTTAGCGACTAACATTGTTTTAGCCTCCTTTCACAAAAAAATATTCTCCAAAAATATTTAGATTCCTTCTTGTGTTAAAAATAAAGGATCGTAAAGATTGTGTGTTAAAATCCTGATGCCGATTTTAACGCAATAATCGTCATTTTGTAAGCTGAAAATTAAGTTAGCAAGCTTTTAGAATGAAGCGATTTGTTAGTACTGAGCGTCTTGGTACTTACTCAGATTGGACTTTCACCAATTAGCAATTAACGGCTTGCTGGCACGCAAATATAAAAAAACACTCACCTATTGGCGAGTGCTAGAGCTGCTAGCCTTTTAGGTTATGGACACAGTCATTTACAGCAAAAAAGTCAGTTTCTACTGAAACTGACCTGAACTTTAAGAGAAGTATTTCCTAACCGTACTAAATACGTTTTCATCCATTACTTTATTCCCGTATTCTTCCAATCGATGGATTGAAACAGCCGTCTCTTCTCCATATTCAAGGAGAATACTTAGGAAGTTATCAATAGAATCTTCATCCTCATAATCATAATCGGAAAAATCAACATAGAGGTAGTAACGACCTTCATGACTAAATAGACGTGTGTTTGCGTTGAAAGAATCTAAGTCATGTCGATTAGATAGAGAAATAATATCCTCGAAATCCTTAAACACAAGCAAATATTCAAGCTCGTCACCAAGGACTATACCCATATCTTGATTCTGGGATTTCGGATTAAAATGATGATCCAACATTTCTTCAATCCGATCATCGACTGGCAAATCCTTTATTCTTTCATCGGTAATTGGAAGTTCGTATTTTTGACCATCTTTCGAAACTTGAGTTTTTGTTACCAAGATTTCTAAGCCCTTTTCAAGAGCTTGAACCTGAATCCAAAGAGGTCCCTCAATTGTAAATTCGGCTTCATGGTTAACCTCATCCATCATTTCCCAAAAAAGCTCTTCGCTTCGTTCACGGTTATACCAGATTTCTTCCCGGTCAAACCCTCTTTCTTCTATATCTATATACGAAATATAAAACTTGACCGTATTATCATTGATGCGCTCAATTTCCATTCATTATCTCTCCCTTCCAGGCAAAGAATTGAAGGGACTAATACCCCCGCAAGACTAATCAAGTTCACATATCTTAACCGAAATATTACCATATAATGTGTATCTATGGGATATTTATTAGACGACCTTGTACTATTATTTTATGATAAAGCAACTTGTTTTGGAAATAAAAACACTGCCCATTTTAAAAAACAGCGAAAGCCTATCTATATCAAAATATCGTCAAAACGAAATCAATATATCTAGGTGCCACTCTGAGATATATTCTTTAGATTTTAACAGGTTTCACAAGAGATTTCAAATAGTACGAAAGCCCCCGTTTCCTATTGGTCGGAGGCTTTCATTTAGTTGACAAGACGTTGGGCTTCTCTTAGTTGGTAAGTACGTACCTTCCTTGGAAGAAATCTACGAATCTCGTCTTCATTGTATCCAACTTGAAGTCTTTTCTCATCAATAATGATTGGGCGACGTAGCAAACCTGGATTTTCTTTAATTAGACCGTACAAATCCTGCAGGGGCAACGTCTCTAAATTTACATCTAATTTTTGGAATGTTTTTGAACGGGTGGAAATAATTTCATCTGTACCATCTTCAGTCATTCGCAAAATCTCTTTTATTTCATCAATCGTTAATGGCTCAGAAAAAATATTGCGTTCTTGATAAGGTATTTCATGCTCTTCAAGCCATGCTTTTGCTTTCCTACATGAAGTACAACTTGGTGAAGTGTATAAAGTGACCATTAGCTAATCACACTCCTTAATATAGTTAGATCCGCCTATGAAAATTCATTATTTTTATCTAGATTAAAATGAATATAATTTTATAATTGCTACAGTTAAATTATACACCAAACTGTGGACAAAGGGTATCCTTTTTTAGAAAAAGTTTTATGTATGAATGTGCTATCATATAAGACGAATCAGTTTTAAAAAGGTTTCATTTTCGGTTCAAAATTTTTATTACTGGTAAATCATTAAAGCAATCCAATCAGTATCTCTGTTTGCCTTGAGCGAATATAAAAGTCATATCATACCTTTACCCAGAAACACTCCTTTACAAACCAAATTACTGATTTTTTTCATTCTCAATTAAAAAAAGAAAATGAAAACACAATCACCCAATAATGATTGTGTTTTGTCTCTGGAACGTATGAGTAAGACACTTTTTCCACCCTTAAACGTCTTCTAACATATCCTCGCGGCCCTCTCTTATTTTCAATACTTCTTCAACCGGTTGATAGGACTGTCCGTAAAACTCTTTATCTTTATATGTGTGTATAAGTTCATACGTTTTTTTCATTGCCTCAAAGATTTTCTCTTCAGTTTCATTCGACGGAGACCAATATAAAATTTCCATTTCATTCTCTTTATTTGTAGCTAATGATCGCCGGCTATATCCAATCGACTTTGCATGTTCAAACCCCTCTCGTTTATAAAACCTTAACCGCTTTTCCGAATCACTATCCTCATAATTGATAGGTTCAACTTCTAAAATAATTGCCTTTTGCTTCTTCTTTAACTTTTCGATTAGCTTATGCCCAAGCCCTTCACCCCTTGCCGCTTTGGACACGAATAAATAATCAATAAATACAAAATCCGGTAGTTCTACATACATCAAAACATGATTTGGTCCTTCATCTTTATGATAAATCTCCGGACGTTCCTTTAATAACGTTTCCATATGTTGTTTGGACTTCATTTCTTCAATAGGGAAATACTGGTTTAACTTTTCGTACCAATGCATTTTGACTCTCTCCTTTAGCCTATTTTCATACAAACCAAAAAAATCTATACAATTCGCTCTAAAAGTTCAATCACATCTTTAAATCATTTTAATTTTCTTTTACAATAAACATAAGAACTAGTAGGTTATCCCATTTTTATTGCTTTACTTGATTTCAAACCGGACAAGAGATGGAGGGTCTATCATGGGTGGTTACATTGTGGATTTTTTGATAGTGGCAATACTTGTCATTGGGATTACAGCAACAAATGGCGTTCTAACCAATGCAATCGGATTAAAGTTTTTTGGCGGGAAAAGTCGCAATGAAATTGTTGACCAATCCACCAGCTTACAAACAGGCTGGAATGCTGTTGGTGGCAAAAAGAAGGCATAATTTTTATACCCTATTTACTTTGTATGAAACAATGGTCCTGAAAGAAAATACTTTCAGGATTTTTTTTGCCTTTCTCCCACATATCGTCTAAAATCCGTAACACCTATAAGGTTTTAATGGGTGTACTTATGTGTAATCCATGCTATCATTAATCGCTGAAATATTTTAGAAAGGCCGTGTTCATTTGAAATCCATACTGAAAAGTTATCGCTTTACCTTGATCTTATTAGGTTCGATTATTCTTGGTGGAATCATCGGACTCATTTTTGGGCCTAAAGCTCAGGTTATTCAGCCATTAGGTGACTTATTTTTAAATCTATTATTTATGATGATTGTGCCTCTTGTCTTCTTTAGTATCTCTTCTGCAATTGGAAACATGAGCGGCATGAAAAGACTTGGTAAAATTATAGGAAGTATTTTTATTGTCTTTATGCTGACCGCCCTAGTCGCGGCTATTCTTGCAATCGCTGGGACTTCAATTATTAATCCATTAAAAGATACGGATATACCTGCTATAGAGAAACTTATGATAGAATCCGGCGAAATCTCCGAACCTTCAGAAGAGATTACTTTCCTTGGCCAGCTAGTACAAACTTTTACAGTGACAGATTTTTCATTGATTTTATCAAAAGGCAACATGCTTCAATTAATTGTATTTTCCGTATTATTTGGAGTTGCCACCGCGTTAGCTGGTGAAAAGGGGAAGCCTATCGCCTCTCTACTATCATCAGGTTCGGCTGTTTTCATGAAAATGGTTGGAATCATTATGTATTATGCACCAATTGGATTAGGTGCTTATTTTGCCTCCATTATCGGTCAACTTGGCCCTCAATTACTTGAGGGTTATGCAAGAACCTTCGTTCTTTATCTCATCCTAACGATCATTTATTATTTTGGGTTCTTTACACTGTACGCATTTATCTCTGGGGGGAAAACGGCGGTTAAAATCTTTTGGAAAAATGCCATAACCCCTTCTGTATCCGCTATTGCGACTTGTTCCAGTGCTGCTTGTATTCCGATTAACCTAGCAGCTGTGCGAAAAATGGGGGTTCCAAATGATATTGCTGAAACGATTGTTCCTCTAGGGGCAAACACTCATAAAGATGGCTCTGTAATTGGAGGGGTAATCAAAATTGTCTTCCTTTTTGCTTTGTTTGGAAAAGATATGACAAACATATCCAGCATCATAAGTATTCTTGCTGTTTCCTTCCTTGTAGGTGCTGTGATGGGTGCCATTCCTGGGGGTGGGATGATTGGTGAAATGTTGATTTTAAGCATCTATGGGTTCCCTCCAGAAGTTCTACCAATTATTGCGGTGATTAGTACGATTATTGATGCTCCAGCTACTTTACTAAATTCAACTGGCAACACTGCTTGTGCCATGCTTGTTGCTCGATTAGTTGAAGGAAAGAACTGGATCAAAAAAGCGATTACGAAAAATGAACTAGAAGTTAGTTAAATATGCCTGGATTAAATGAGCGTAAGCTTGATTCTTGTGCCATCCTGATTTATAATTTTCTCAAATACAAAATGAAGATATGGTGTTGACAAAGAGTAGTACACTTGAACTCGGTTTTTCAGAGAGCTTGTGGTTGGTGAAAACAAGCAACCGAACTAGTGGAATGGACTTTCGAGCCTCTGTTGTGAAGAAAGTAGCAGCAGACGTTTCCAGCGTTAATGGGGCGTGCGCTTTTCTGTGCATGGATAAGAGGCTCTTTATAGAGTAATTAGGGTGGCACCGCGGACCATTCGTCCCTAGATTGATGGGGGATGAGTGGTCTTTTTTCTATTTTCATTATCTTTTGGAGGTTTTTAACATGCAAACAATCTTCTCAGGTATTCAACCGAGCGGTACGATTACACTCGGAAACTACATCGGAGCAATGAAACAATTTGTCGAGCTTCAGGATGAATTTAATTGCTATTTCTGTATCGTTGATGAACATGCTATCACGGTCCCACAAGATCGACTACAATTACGACAGAATACGCGCAGTCTTGCAGCGTTGTATCTCGCTTCAGGAATAGACCCTGAAAAAGCAACACTATTTATTCAATCAGAAGTTCCTGCTCACGCTCAGGCAGGATGGATGCTACAATGTATTGCCTATATTGGTGAATTAGAAAGAATGACACAATTCAAAGATAAATCAGCAGGAAAAGAAGCCGTATCAGCCGGCCTATTAACTTACCCACCGTTAATGGCAGCCGATATCCTTTTATACAGTGCAGATTTAGTCCCAGTCGGAGAAGATCAAAAACAACATATTGAATTAACTAGAGATCTAGCCGAACGATTTAATAAAAAATATAATGATATCTTTACAATTCCAGAAGCTCGAATTCCGAAAGTTGGGGCAAGAATCATGTCTTTACAGGATCCAACTAAGAAAATGAGCAAATCAGATGCGAACCAAAAAGGATTCATTTCGATGCTTGATACGCCTAAACAAATCGAGAAAAAAATTAAAAGTGCAGTAACGGATTCTGAGGGAATTGTGACATACGATAAAGAGAATAAACCAGGAATTTCAAATCTTCTATCGATCTATTCTATCCTAGCCAACAAATCTATTGCAGAATTGGAACAAGCTTATGAAGGAAAAGGGTATGGCGACTTTAAGGCAGATGTCGCACAAGTCGTCATCAACGCCGTTGAACCAATTCAAACTCGATACAATGAATTAATGGAATCCTCCGAACTAGACGAAATTCTAGACCGAGGAGCCGAAAAAGCAAATCTAGTCGCAAGCAAAATGGTAAAGAAAATGGAAAATGCAATGGGCCTAGGAAGAAAAAGACGGTAATCTCAAAAGCGGAGGCGGCTCGTTTTGCGACGTATGGACTGGAGCAATCCGACTGAGATAAAAGAAACACGAAGAGCGATAGCGATTCGATGTTGACTTATCGTAGGGAGAGGTGGGAAGTCCACTAGTCGCTGGCTGCCGGAGCTGGATGTCCCAAGTGCGGAAGCGGCTTGGTCAGCCCCGACAAGCGCTGGAGGGCTGACAGATGAAGTCGTTCTTTGACTTCAACTGACAGACTGAAGTGACTCGAGGGGCTAGCCGCTGCAGCCGGGTGTACCTAAAGCGGAGGCGGCTCGTTTAGCGACGTATGGACTGGAGCAAAACGACTGAGATATGACTTTTCTTTGGACTTCAGCCCTTAGAAAAGCCAATGGGATGCGTGATTCTTCTCTTCCCTTTCGTGAGAATAAAAATGTAGATAAACACAAAAAGGAGCCGATTGGCTCCTAATTTACTTTCGATCCGTGTTCCATTTCCCATAATTTTTCAAAGAAGGTTTGTCCTTTAATTAAATTTTCACAGAAAGCATAATGTCTTCTAGACCAACCGAATTTTGTTTCATCATACAACTCTTCCCACACTTCCTCAAAGGAAAGTTGTTGGATTTCTTCATATTTTTCTGGACTCCACTCAGTTAACCAGTAACGCACCTCGGCCACATTTTGCGAAGAATGCAATTGATCCATTGCCATGAATAAAAGCTGCTTAAGTTGTCTTTCTTTTCTAGTAAGTCCTCTCATTAAATCTGGTGCTGGGGAAAGAATATGATAATCTTTCAAAGATGATTGATCGTTAAATTTATAACTTCTAGTTTCTTGATTTTCAAGCATCTCAAATACTAATTGCTCTTGTCTTGGAATTAATCTACTTTTTCGGATTGGAATGTTATAGCCAATCGTGTCAACGGCTAAAATCCCTACTCCATCGGAAACAACAAAACAATAATCCAACTGAACTCGTTCGTGATTTTTTCTCAGGTAAGCTTTTTGATAAATATCATCCATTAATTGTTGTGGTAACTCTGAAAGATCATTTTCTATGTAATTAAATAATAGAGAATCAATCTTTAATAGTGGCACTTGATCCAATAATTCTACCCCGTCATCTTTTCTCCACTCATGAAAATCGCATACATTGTATCCATTCTCTTCACCTTCAAACCAGTTCACCCAGACATCATGAAGATACAACATGATTACAACCCCTCTCATCAGTTCTCTTTGCACTCAGTATGGGCAGAGATAAGTAAAATTATTCCTTAATTGATATACTCAGGAAAGAAACTTTGCAAGTTTAGGATTGTTCCAAAAGCCTGTTTTCGTAAAGATTATTAAAACCCTAATACCGATTTTAACGCAATAGTAGCCCTAACCGTATGTTTAAATTAAGTTTGCAAGCTCTTTTTCTCATTAATGAAGCTATTTTTTGTACACATAGCTCTTTCAGTCGTATTTTTTGTTCATATGCTATATTTGAGAGAAGAGCCTTCCAAAAAGTTAGGTTCACCCAAAGGATATTGATTAAAAGGGGAATCTAAATCGGTTAGCAAAATTGTTAGGAAAATATAAACTTGATAATTTCATTTTTTCTCGACAAAAAAAAACACTGCAAAGAAAATGCAGTGTTTAAACAAATTTTTAAAAATCAATCTCTGCTAAAATAGTATCAGCGGGCAATCTAAACGAATCTTCTCTAGATAAATGTTGCTTCAGTTTATACTGCCTGACAATTTCGTACCCGATGGCATATCCAAATAGCGGCGGATATTTTCCCTTGCCAAATAAAATATCATCATGTATTTTTTCATCCCGCTTACAATCAAGTACCTCTTTAATGCTAGAATTCCAATGCTTTAGTAACTCTTTCGTTGAATATTGCTTACTCCATTTTGCTAGATATTTTTCTCCACATGTTTCGAGCACTGCTTGCTCCGCAAGCCCCTCTAAAACCATGGAATCCAATAACGTATAGTTCTCTACTCTCTTTTTTTGGCAATGTATTCGGCAAACATGGTGATATTCATGTACAAACAAGGCCTCTATTTCCTTCTCATCCTGCAGTGGGGATAGAAATAAAAACATCTTATCTCGAAACGAAACGCCTGACTTTGAAAAACCTCTACTGGAGAACACAGCCCCTGTATCCATAGGGAAAATGAAAACTGGGATATCAGGTCCTTGCCATTTTTTCTTATATTGTAAAACTAGTTTTTCTAATTGCTCCCAAATTTGTTTTTTCTCCAATTCTTTAAACCAGTCAAACGTACGACGATGAGGTCGATACATACCAAACTGCAGTAAATATTGATAGATTCTTTTAGGAGAATCATCTTTAAACAACTCTTTTAACTCTTCACATATTTTCAAGGGCTCCTGAAAGTTTTTTTCTAGCCATTCATCCGTACGAATAACTGCCATTATATTCCCCCCGTTTTTAATTCTTACTCTAACCTATGAAGAACAAAACCAATTGTTTACATTCCCCACCTAGCCCTTCCACCTCATATATATAACATCCAAGAAAAAACAAAATAACGACAAACAACTTTATTTCATTCGTTTTATAAAGTGAAAAACTTCAATCACACAAAGCCTGTTTAATTTTTCTAGGGGATTATGAATTTCAATTGATCACCCACTTATCCTTTTAGGTTCTTACTACCAGTTAATCCAGAATAAAAAACGGTCAAAAAAAGAACCTAAACCAATATTGGTTTAGGTTCTTTTCTTTATTATCCAGTGTATTTTATCAAGGCAATCGTCGCATTATGGCCACCGAATCCGAGCGAGTTGCTAATAGCAGCTTGAACTTCTTGCTTACGTGATTCGTTAGGGACATAATCAAGATCACATTCTGGATCTGGTGTTTCTAAATTAATTGTTGGAGGTAAAATACCTTCCTTAATTGCCATCGCAGTGAAAATCGCTTCAATTCCACCTGCGGCACCAAGCAGATGCCCTGTCATAGACTTTGTAGAACTAACCGCCAAGTTATAAGCATGTTCCCCAAATACGTTCTTAATCGCCATTGTTTCAAACTTATCATTATACTCTGTACTTGTACCATGAGCATTGATATAACCAATTTCCTCAGGCTTTAATCCCGCATCATCCAATGCCATTTTCATTGCTCTTGCTCCACCTTCACCTTCAGGCGCAGGTGCAGTAATATGATAAGCATCACCTGTTGCACCATATCCTACTATTTCCGCGTATATATTCGCTCCTCTAGCCAATGCATGCTCTAGATCTTCAAGTACAACAATACCGGCTCCTTCTCCCATTACAAAACCATCACGATTTTTATCGAAAGGTCTACTAGCTGTTGCAGGGTCTTGATTTGTTGAAAGTGCTGTATTTGCACAGAAGCCTGCAAAACTCATTTTCGTAATTGGGGCTTCTGCACCTCCACTAATCATCACCTCTGCATCCCCACGTTGAATTACTTTGAAAGCATCACCAATAGAGTTTGTACCAGTAGCACATGCCGTTACTGTACACGAATTAAAACCACGTGCTCCTAATGTAATGGAAACTTGTCCAGTAGCCATATCGGGAATCATCATTGGAACAAAGAAAGGACTCACACGACGATAACCCCTGTTTAAAAATGTCTCATGCTGCTGTTCAAATGTCTCCATTCCTCCAATTCCAGATCCAATCCATACACCGATACGGTCAGCGTTGTCATCATTGATGTCAAGGTCCGCATCTTTTACCGCCATTAATGAAGCAGCCACCGCATAATGGGTGAACCGGTCCATTTTCCTAGCTTCCTTTTTCTGAATGAAGTTTTCAATATTAAAATCCTTTAGCTCTGCTGCTACTTTTGCTGGGTAATCGTCCGCATTTACCCTTGTCACAGGGCCCACCCCTGATACTCCTGCAATTACGTTTTTCCAGCTAGTTTCAGCATCGTTACCAACTGGCGTAACAGCGCCAATTCCTGTAATTACAACTCTTCGTTTATTCATAATCCCATCTCCTTTTAGAGAAATTACCGACCCCAACGTAGGGCGATTGCTCCCCATGTTAAACCGCCACCAAACCCTACCATAACAATAAGGTCTCCGTCTTTGATTTTCCCAGCTTCAAGTTCTTCTACCATCGAAATTGGAATTGATGCTGCAGAAGTGTTTCCATATTTATGAACGGTCTTCGACATTTTTTCCAAAGGTAATTCTAATCTTTGTCTAGCCGCCTCCATAATTCGAATATTCGCTTGATGCGGGATTAAAAAGTCCACATCTTCCTTGCTAAGTCCAGCTTTCTCAAGCACGTTTACGCTGCTTTCTCCCATTTGACGCACAGCAAATTTAAAAACTTCTCTTCCATTCATTCGAATGTTTGTGTCTTGATAGAGGTACTTGCCACCCGAACCATCAGATCCTAGTTCAAAAGATAATACCCCTTTTCCATCGGCAACTGGCCCCATTAAAACAGCACCTGCACCATCTCCAAATAATACAGCGGTATTACGATCTTCCCAATCGGTAATTTTGGATAGCTTTTCTACCCCTACAATTAAAACATATTTATATGCACTCGTTTCAATAAACTGTTTAGCAGTAACCATCCCATACATAAATCCTGCGCAGGCTGCACTTACATCCATTGCAGCAGCCTTTTTCGCGCCAAGTTTTTCTTGGAGCATGCAAGCTACACTAGGAAAAGGCTGGTCTGGTGTAACAGTTGCAACCAAAATCATATCTATTTCTTCTGGTGAAACATTTGCGTTTTCCAATGCTTTCTGAGCAGCTCTCAAACCCAAATCGGATGTATCCATATCATCCCCAGCAATTCTTCTTTCCTCGATACCTGTTCTCGTACGAATCCACTCATCTGATGTATCCATTCGCTTTTCCAAATCTAGATTCGTCACAACCTGTTCTGGAACATAACGCCCAATTCCAATAATCCCTGCATTCATAGGGCCATCTCCTTTTCAACTTCATCCTTAGCACTTATTTTTATCATTAATATCAATTATTATTAGCTGGTACTAATTTTATCAGATGATGGTACTAAACTGCAACAGAGAATTCTTTTGTTCCGCACCTGTCTATGTCAATAAACGGGCTCTAACATAAACTAAATAATAATTAAGGTATTTATAGGGAGGAGGATAAAGATGAGCACTGACCAATCACCAAGCAATGAAACTCAGAATCAGTCCAACGACGATCAACCTATTTCTGAGCATCCCTTTGATCGCTTAATGTTTGGTCCTAGAGAAAGAAACCAATCAACGGTAGAAAATGAACAGGAGAAGGATAATACTATTTTAGATCAAATTAATGCAGAAGAGGTCATGTCATATATCGACACCCTTATGGGAACGGCACAGCAGTTAAAGCCTATGTTTTCTAAAATACGGCCATTCGTTGACCAATTTTTTAAAAAATGAAAAAAAAGCTGCGATGTCATCGCAGCTTTCGTCCATTTATTCGTTAGGAAGCTTCCCAGTTTCTTTATATTGGTTTATCTGCTGTTGGATTGACTCCCTAAAATTAGAATCCACATTGGGACTAAAGTCTCCCAGTGAAATGACCCCATCCTGAATATCAAAGTATAAATTTCCTGCCGTTAACTCATTTTGATTAAATTTGGTTGCCACTAATTCATATAAAACATCCACATGCTGGACAGTACTTGTAAGAACAGTGGATTCACCGAGATCTGATTGATCAGAAATGTATCCTACTACATAAAGCCCTCTTTCTTTTACCCGTTCGATGACTGGAACATTATAGCCATCCCCTGCTGGGTAAATGACATCTGCTCCCCCATCAAGCGCCTTTTCAAGAATATCGAGTGCTTTTTGATCATTATCCCAATGCCCAACATAGTAAATATCAACATTAACTTCATCATCATAGAAAGCTGCACCTTCATAAAAACCTTCTACTTCAGGTTGCCACTCAAATGCAGCAATGACACCCAGGTGTTTTGTTTCGGTCATGTGTGCCGCAACCATTCCCCCGAAGAATCCCATTGCATATGCATCAAAATTCAAACTAGTTGTATTCTTGTTCTTAGCATCACCATTAAAACTAACAAAATGAATATCTGGATATTCTTCAGAAATTTGATTAAAATACGCGGCATACTCATTACCATGACCATAAATCAAATTGACACCTTGAGTAGAAAACTCCTGTACAGCCGCCTCAACTAACGGCTTCGAATTTATACCTTCTTTATAAAAGACATCAATATTAAAACGCGACTGTATTTTTAACAACCCATGATATCCAGCGGTTCCCCATACTTGGTCATCTATTGTTTCAGGGACAAGCAGGCCAACTTTTTGAATTTCCCCTGTTGCAAGAGGTTGTCCGCATCCTCCCAACAATAGTAGGCTAAACAAAATAAGCCCAAAACGTTTCAACATTTGCTGCAACTCCTTCTATTGCATTACATCAGAAAATATGGAATTAAGGCCTTTTCTGTTTCTATATAATCATATTACTTTTTAACCAACTATTTGAAAAGGGTTTTCTTATCCGCTACCGATTCATTAGTTGCCAATGTTCGTATTGTTTCTGTTGTTCTTTTATACCGCGTTGGATTTCCATAGGCTCTTTTACATACATAAAATGGTAATCATCTTTATTTTCCTGCAACTGCAACCAACTTGTTTGTTCCCAGTTTTTCATTTTTTGTGAAACGGACTCTAGCATTAGTAATTTTTTTTCCTCTGGCAAGCTTAAAGACTTACAAAGATGCAGAAAACATTCCATCCAACCATTTGTCTTCCCACTGTGAACGACGAATTTCCCACTATCCTCTTTTAATTGCAAAACTATAGAAGCAGCATCCTCTATATAAATCGCATCCTCTATTGATTCTCTAGAAGATAGGTTGTATTCGGATTTATCACTTCGATAAAATGCTAACACTTGCTGAAAATAATAAACATCTGGCTGCCACGGTCCATATAGAGTCGGAAAATAAATTTCTTGATAACTGGAAAAACCTCTATTCTTCATGAAATCTTTAAACTTTTGAAAACCTTGTTCATTTGCAACTTGGTAAGGCAATAAATAAGTGACTGAACAATTCTCAAGCGAAAAGAGAGGATGATCTTCCCTGCCTAATACTCTCTCGTAGACCTTTTTCTCCGTACCATTCATATAAAAATCATAAAGTGGAATAATCAGCCGTAATTCTTCATTTTCTTCGTGGAGTTCGCCCCACTCTATATCCTCGATAAAATTAGCATTACGGCCGACTTCCATTCGCTTTTCTTCTTTAAAACAATTCTTCTCATCCGTATTGCTTAACGCAATTACTTCCATTCCTTCCTCCAGCATCGCCTTGGTCACACCATAACCCAAAAAACCAAATGCTCCAACAACGATTGCTTTATTCATTAGCAGTCCCCCTGATTCATCTTCCTTGTATCCTATGAATCTAGGCTCATATTATTTCCTTCTGTTTCATTAAAGAAAGCGTTCATGTTTACCAAAAAACTGAAGGACTTGTGACCCAATTTGAGGTTTTTTTTCTGGAACTAAATAACAAATATTATAATCAACCTGATCCACTTTCCACTTTTCACTATATCCTTTCAATATGCTGGATTGTTTATAGGCACGGTTACCAGTGAGTACGTGAATAATTTTTATTGGTGTTTCTATTGGGAATCGAGGATCCTCTTCAACTTGTAGGAAATGCTCATAAACATAATCAGGGTGGATATCATAAGCCGATGCAATCTCTTTAACTAGTTTTTTATAGAAAAATTTGTGTTCCTTTTCTTGTTCTAAATGTTTACCAAGTGAGAGTATAGGATTTAGTAACACGAGAGAGCGAAACTTTGTCTCAATTTTTAGTAATTTTAATAAGGTAAGTGCCCCCATCCCTTCAGCCAATACATGGAACTTATCATTAAGGATTTCACTTTTTCTTATATGCATACATAAACGTTTAGCCAACTCTACAGCTTCTTGGCTCCCCCAATTTTTGCCGTATAAATTAGAGTAAAAAATCGTATACCCTGCCTGTTTTAAATCATCAAGCATTTTACGCTTCCCTTCATTTTGTGTCCAAAAACTGCTTTGTTCGTCTACAAAATGTCGTTCATCTCCTAAAATTAAGATACCGAAACCGTTTGGCTTGTGGGGATAATGAATTATGTTCCATTCGGTATCCAATCTGAAGTTCCGGTTCTCCATTTTTAATTCTCCTTTAACAGTTTGTTCATAATAATGTATGAGGTTCCATATAAAATGAATGGGGATTAGCCTAAAAATTATCAAAGGATAGGAAAAGCCAAAGCCTTGCTCAGCTTTTTACCTGGATTTTGCCAACTTTTAGTCCTAGCCATCTAAGCTTCTATGTTCAAACATTTATGCTGTTTCTACCTGAGACAGGCAACTTTTTTAATTATTTATTAATTTATGGCAATGTGGTAAGATTATTGAAGAAATATAGTAGGGTAGAGGTGAAAAAGAATGCGTTATTTCTGGACTTTATTCTGGACTTTCCTATTAGTTCAAATGTTAACTTATGTAGCTGGTGCAATGATTGGCGTTGGGTTTGATCTCCAAGTTGGCATCTTGCTAACTGTTATTGTAACAATCTTGATGTACATTGTTCCGCTCATCCTTCCTGATAATCCTGCTGATCAACATTAATTACGTTTAACAGAGGGATAAAAAGTCATCCAATTTGGATGACTTTTTATGTTAAGGTTAGCTTAAGTTCGTTGTCTTTTAATGAAATTTCCACTGTACTTTTCTCTCTGACCCCTCCTGCAATCATTTCTCTAGCTAGTTTTGTTTCTACATTCCTTTGGATATAGCGCTTCAAAGGTCTTGCCCCATATACAGGATCAAATCCATTAACTGCAATAAACTCTTTTGCTTCCTCACTCACGTTAATCTTAATTTGTTGATCCTTTAAGCGTTGTTGTAAATCATCTAGGACTTTGACAACAATGGCTTTTATTTCATTTAATTGTAGCGGTTTAAATAAAATTATTTCATCGACCCGATTTAAAAACTCTGGACGGAAATGTCCTCTTAGTTGGCCCATGACTTGTTGCCTAGCTTCTTCAGAAATTCCTTGTGTACTATTTGAGTGGTCAAGGAGAAATTGAGAGCCTATATTGGATGTCATGATAATGACTGTGTTTTTAAAGTCGACTGTTCTTCCTTGAGAGTCGGTAATTCGACCGTCGTCTAACATTTGTAAAAGAATGTTAAACACTTCTGGATGTGCTTTTTCAACTTCATCAAATAATAGAACAGAATACGGCTTTCTTCTAACCGCCTCCGTTAATTGGCCTCCTTCTTCATAACCTACATACCCTGGAGGTGCACCAATTAATCGAGAGACTGCATGTTTTTCCATATATTCAGACATATCAAATCGAAGCATTTGTTCTTCACTATCAAATAGAGCTTGGGCTAATGTCTTGACTAATTCGGTTTTTCCAACCCCAGTTGGCCCTAAAAAGATAAATGAACCGATTGGCCTGTTCGGATCTTTAATACCCGCTCTAGCCCTAAGGACAGCATCAGATACGAGGGATACAGCCTCTTCTTGCCCTATTACTCTCTGTTTAAGGATGCTTTCAAGACGAAGTAGTTTCTCTCTTTCCCCTTCTACTAACTTATTGACAGGAATGCCTGTCCATCTAGCAACAATTGAAGCAATTTCTTCGTCTGTTACTTCTTCGCGCAGCAGCCTCTCTTCTCCTTCATCTCCTACACGCTTTTCGAGCTCTTTTAATTCTTTTTCTAGGGCCGGGATTCTCCCATGCCGTAATTCTGCAGCTTTGTTTAAATCATAATCACTTTCTGCTTGTTCAAGCTCATGACGCAATCTTTCTAAGGTTTCCCGCTTTTGCCGGATCGTTTGAATCCCTTCCTTTTCCTTTTTCCATTTTCCTTTCATCTGATTTACCGTTTCTCGTAGGTTTGCAAGCTCTTTTTGGAGAACTCCAAGCCGCTCTTGGCTTGCCTCATCTTTTTCCTTTTGTAATGCCGCTTCTTCAATTTCTAGTTGCATGACTCTTCTTGTCACTTCGTCTAACTCTGTCGGCATTGAATCAATTTCTGTCCGTATCATCGCACAAGCTTCATCAACAAGATCAATTGCTTTATCTGGAAGAAATCTTTCCGTAATGTAGCGGTCTGATAACGTGGCAGCCGCAACAATTGCACGGTCATGAATATTAACGCCATGATGGATTTCAAATCTTTCCTTCAATCCACGAATAATAGAAATGGTGTCTTCTACAGTCGGTTCCTCTACTAGAACCTGTTGGAACCTTCTTTCTAGTGCTGGGTCTTTTTCAATATATTTCCGATGCTCATCTAATGTTGTAGCCCCAATACAATGGAGTTCTCCCCTAGCAAGCATCGGTTTTAACATATTCCCTGCATCCATGGCGCCTTCTGTTTTTCCAGCCCCTACAATTGTATGAAGTTCATCAATAAAAAGTAAGATCTTACCTTCACTCTTCTTTACTTCATTTAAAACGGCCTTTAATCGTTCCTCAAATTCCCCTCTAAATTTAGCACCAGCAATAAGGGCTCCGATATCGAGTGAGAAGATGGTTTTATCCTTTAATCCTTCCGGTACATCCCGACGAACAATTCGTTGCGCAAGTCCCTCAACAATCGCTGTTTTTCCAACGCCCGGTTCTCCAATTAAGACGGGATTGTTTTTCGTTTTTCGTGATAGAATCCGGATAACATTCCGAATTTCACTATCCCTACCGATAACAGGATCCATTTTCCCCTTTCTTGCCTCTTCAACTAAATCTCTACCATATTTTATTAAAGCGTCATAGCCTGCTTCTGGGTTTTGTGAGGTCACTCTTTGATTCCCCCTTATGTCTTTAATCACAATTAATAACTTTTCTCGACTAACGCCTCTACTGCTCATAAAACGTCCGATGTCGGAATGGTCTTTTTGTTGTAAAGCTAAAACTAAATGTTCCGTTGACAAAAACTCATCTTGAAATTGATCCATTTCCTGTTTTGCCAGCTGAAGCAACGACTGCAAATCAGCAGTGATATATAATTTTCCTTCTACTGAAGTACCTGTAACTTGAGGCCTTTTATTTAGCTCATCCTCGGCAAATTTCTGGAAGATAGAAGGCTCTTCCCCTAGACGCTCTAAAATGGTCTTAAGTAAACTTTCAGCTTGATTCAACATAGCTAGAAATAGATGAATACTATCTACTTCTTGATGGTTTAAATCCGTTGCAAGCTCTTGAGCTTTTAAAAAAGCTTGTTGAACCTTTTCCGTCATTGAGTTAAAGTCCATAAATATCACCCCTTTGACCATTTTTGACCTTAATATTATTATATCCATTTTCCTTACTAAAAACTAGTCAATGCTTCATTATCAAAATTGCTCACCATCAAATAAAAGCCACCCAATTGGATGGCTTTTTTATAAGAATCAAGGCTTTCTTTTGTACGTCCAAAGTCGATTATGATTTGATGTTTCAGGAAAATGATCACCGGCACTAAGTTTTACTTTTTGTGGGTTATTGACATTGCTTCCCGTTTCACCAATTTCAATATACACACCGTTATTTGGTGCCTTTTGACCTGGACGGAATTGATGGTTTTGGCCCATGTAATTGCCTCCTCCCTATCAATATCTTGCCCTTTTATTATTGCCGAACAGCCTTTATTATAATGAAGGGAAAAATCCCCAAAACTCAGCTTTTAATAATTTTAAATCAAAGAAAAAACAGCATGAATTTACAAATTCACACTGTTTTGTCTTCAAAAAGTTATTTAAGTAACTCGACCAATAATGCTTTCTGCGCATGAAGTCGATTTCCCGCTTGATGAAATACAACAGAATTTAAACCATCGATGACGTCTGCAGAAACTTCCTCACCGCGATGTGCTGGCAAACAATGCATAAAAAGATAATCGGATTTTGCATGATGAACAAGTGCTGCATTTACTTGGTAGCCATTAAAATCATTTAACCGTTGTTCATTCTCTTCCTCTTGCCCCATACTCGTCCATACATCAGCATATACAACATCCGCTTGACTGACAGCTTCAACAGGATTTTCTGTCACTGTAATCGTCGCTCCCGTTTCCTTCGCTAAAACCTTACACTCAGCTACTAGCTGTTCCTTCGGCCAATAGGCTTTAGGGGCGGCAATTGAAAAGTCCATCCCCAGTTTCGCACAAATTACCATCAATGAATTTGACACGTTATTGCCATCACCTACATAAGCCATCTTTAATCCCTGCAAACTGCCTTTTTTCTCTTTAATTGTAAGAATATCAGCAAGGGCCTGACATGGATGAGCTAAGTCAGTTAATCCATTAATAACAGGAACACTTGCATGTTGTGCAAGTTCCTCTACCCTGTTATGTCCATGGGTTCGGATCATAATGGCATCGACATACTGAGATAATACTTGAGCAGTATCTGAGATTGGTTCACCTCGGCCTAACTGTGAATCCTGACTATTCATATAAATTGCATTTCCTCCAAGTTGGAGCATTCCAGCCTCAAAGGACATACGGGTTCGTGTAGAACTTTTTTCAAATATCATCGCCAAGGTTTTACCCGCAAGAGGTTGATATTCCGGACCTTTTGATTTCAATTCTTCCGCTTTCTCAATTAACAATTTAATTTCTTCAGACGAAAACGCGGATACAGTTAAAAAATGTTTTCCCTTAAGTTGTGGTTCAACTGTTGCTTGCTGCGATTGACTCATTTTAGCGCCACGTCCTTTTCTATATAATTTAGCCATTCTCCCATTGGCTTTACATTCCACTCGGTTGATTTGTTTCCTTCAAGATAGGCTTTAAATGTTTCTTGTTGGGTGAAAATAAGCTTTCGTTGGCGAATGGCCCAATTCCGAAGTGTAAAATCATCTGAACTATTTCCTAAACAGTAAACTCCGATAACCTTTTCCATATTGTTTAGTTCGCCACTGTATTCAACCAAATTGAACCCAGCTTCGTTTGCCTCCTGAATCACTGCTGAATCACAATCCGTATAAACGATACAGTTGCCTCGATCTTTTGCCGAAATGGAAGAAAAGTATTTCTTTAATGCTTCTTGTATCGTTGCTCCAATGCTGATTCCTTCGCCAGTTGACATCATTTGTGGTCCCGTTTTCATATCGAGACCTGCTAACGCGAAATTAGAAAAAACTGGATACTTCAAACAAACATATGGATTTAATTCTTTACTCAATTTAGGGAATTCATCTTTCGACAATTTATATTTCCCAAGCAATATTTTTGTCGCTTGATTGACTAAAGGAACTCCAGTAACCTTGCTCACAATTGGCATCGTTCGACTTGAACGAGGATTTACTTCTAAAATATACACATCTTGGTTGGAAATAATATACTGGATATTCATTAATCCCTTATACTTGGTAGCTTTAATAATCTGTGAAGCATACTGAAGGATTTTCTGGTTAACTTCAGCAGATAAGTTTTGAGCAGGGATCATAGATAAACTATCTCCCGAATGAACACCTGTCTTTTCAATATGTTCCATAATCGCTGGAACAATTATATACTCTCCATCAGCAGCAAGATCAATTTCAGCCTCACTCGCGGCCATAAACTGGTCGATCAATACTGGGTATTGAATGATTGAACCTGATAAATGGTTCGACAATTCCTCTTCATTTTCAATAATTATCATATCTTGACCACCAATTACATACGAAGGACGAATTAGTACAGGATATCCAATTGTTTTAGACGCTGCAATTAATTCCTGCTCATTATCCGCAATTAATCCTTTTACACGTGGAATGTTAAGGCGGTCAAGTAATGCATAGAACTTATCCCGATCCTCGAATAAATCGATCAAATCAGAGCTAGTTCCAAGCAAATGGACTCCATGTTCCTCTAGGCCATTTGCTAAATTTAATGCTGTTTGGCCACCTAGTTGAACAATAACGTCCGTGATTCCTTCCATTTCAATGACATCAAGAATTTCTTCGAGACATAGCGGTTCAAAATACAACCTGTCGGATAGAGTAAAATCCGTACTCACTGTTTCGGGATTGTTGTTAATCATAATGGTTTCGATATTCTCTTCTTTTAGAGCTAGAACACCGTGGACGGAACAATAGTCAAACTCGACTCCTTGACCGATGCGAATTGGACCACTGCCGACAATTAATACCTTTTGTTTTTCTGTTTTGGGCGCCTCATTTTCCCCATAATAACAAGAGTAAAAATAATTCGAGCTAGACTCAAATTCTGCAGCACAGGTATCAACCATTTTGTAACTTGGAGTAACTGTAAGCTCTCTTCTTAGGTTTCGAATATCTGCTTCAGTCATTCCCCAAGCAGTGGCGAGAAACTGATCACTCATTCCTTTTTCTTTAAATGAAGCTAATTGTTGTGCTGTTACCTGACCACTTGATAACTCTTTAATTTCCGTTTCGACTTTTACAATTAATTCCAATTTATTAAGGAAGAACAAGTCAATTTTCGTTTCGATATGAATCTGTTCTTTGCTTTCTCCACGGCGCAATAATTCTAAGATGACAAAGAGCCGTTCATCCGACTGCTCTAGTAGCATTTTCTTTAACTCTTCAACAGATTTCTCTGTTAAAGCTGTTAAACTCAAATCTGTATTCTTTCCATCAAGTGAGCGTACCGCCTTAATTAATGCACGTTCAAAATTACGATCAATTCCCATTGCTTCCCCAGTCGCTTTCATCTGGGTCCCTAGACGTCGATTAATTGCAGGGAATTTATCAAATGGCCATTTAGGGATTTTAACCACAACGTAGTCTAGTGCTGGTTCATAGCTTGCAAACGTATTTCCCGTTACCGGGTTTTTAATTTCTGATAACAAATACCCCACTGCGAGTTTCGCTGCCATTCTAGCAATTGGATAACCTGTTGCTTTCGACGCCAAAGCTGACGAACGGCTAACACGGGGATTTACTTCAATTAAATAGTAATTTTTGCTCTCTGGGTCAAGTGCAAATTGAATATTGCAGCCACCGACAATCCCTAGCGCTGAAATGATTTTTACAGCTGCAGACCTAAGCATCTGATATTCTCGGTCTGTTAAAGTTTGCGAAGGGGCAACAACAATCGAGTCACCTGTATGAATACCAACAGGATCAAAATTCTCCATGTTGCAAACCGCGATACAGGTACCATTAGCATCCCGCATCATTTCATATTCAACTTCCTTATATCCTGCAATACTCTTCTCAACCAAACATTGGTGGATTGGGCTTTCATTAAGACCACCGCTTATAAGGTTCTTCAGTTCTGCCTCAGAGGATGCAATTCCCCCGCCTGTTCCGCCAAGTGTATAAGCAGGTCGAACGATTACGGGATATCCAATCTCATTTGCAAAGGATAAAGCCTCGTTGACGCTGTGAACGACTTCACTTTCAGGGACAGGCTCGCCCAGTTCGTACATCAGACTCCGAAAGGCATCGCGATCTTCTCCTTGTTTAATGGAAGCAATTGATGTTCCTAAAACTTTTAAGTCATATTTCTCAATAATTCCATGTTCGTTTAGTTGAAACGCCATATTTAAACCAGCCTGACCTCCTAAAGTGGCGAGGAGGCCATCCGGTTTTTCTTTTTGAATGATTTTTTCAACATTTTCTACAGTCATTGGCTCAAAGTAAATGGCGTCAGCAAATTCAGGATCCGTCATAACTGTGGCTGGATTATTATTTAGCAAGATAACCCGATAACCTTCTTCCTTTAAGGCAATACATGCTTGAGTTCCTGCGTAATCGAATTCAGCCGCTTGACCGATGATAATCGGCCCTGAGCCAATAACTAAGATGGATTCAATACTCTTATCTTTAGGCATAATTGACTACTCTCCGCTTCGTTGTTTGAACTAGATTGATGAATTCCTCAAAAATAAAGCTACTGTCTCCCGGTCCAGGGTGTGCCTCCGGATGGAATTGCACTGTTACTAATGGAAGGCTTTGATGTGAAAGCCCTTCAACTGAACCATCATTACAATTAAGAAATCGCGCTTTTAAACCTGCTTGTTGGATACTTTTTTCATCTACTACATAACTATGGTTTTGTGAAGACATAAACACCTTACCTGAAGTGTGGTCGCAAACAGGTTGATTCGCTCCACGGTGACCAAAAAGCATTTTTTTAGTATTCCCTCCAAGAGCTAGCGCTGCTAACTGATGCCCTAAACAGATTCCCAAGGTAGGATATTGTTCAATGACCTTTTTAATAGTTGGAAGAATGGTTATTAAATCTTTGGGATCTCCTGGACCATTGGACAGAAGAACACCGTCAGGTTGAAGGGCTTGGATATATTCAAAAGGACTATCAAAAGGAACAACTGTGACTTTACAATCTTGTTGCAACAAGGAATCTAAGATAGACTTTTTATAACCAAAATCATAAAGGACAATATGTTTATTTCCATTTCCATAACTTTTTGCCTCTGGAATTGAAACCTGCTTTACCTTTAATTCACTCTCTAACGCGAACTCTCCTTCAACACTCTCATTTTCAGAAAGAATTGCTGGCATTGACCCGTGCTGGCGGATTTTTTTCACAACCGCTCGTGTATCGACATGGGCTAACAAAGGGATATCCCACTTCTTTAAATACTCTCCTAGGCTAAGTTCAGATTCGTAATGAAATCCATTCATGTCTGCCTCATACACAACAACCGCAGCTGGCTGAGGTTTCTTGCTTTCAGCATCTAATTTATTGATGCCGTAATTTCCAATCAATGGATAAGTAAACACTACAATCTGTCCCTTATAGGAAGGATCCGTTAAGACCTCTTGGTAACCTGTCATTCCGGTAAAAAAGACAACTTCGCCTTTAATTTCTTTACTTGGTTTTTCACCGAACCATGAGCCTTTATAGGTCATTCCTTCACTTAAATGCAAATATCCGTCCATAATTCACCTCATCTAATATGAATAATTATTTGATAATATAAATAATTATTCAGTTGATTTCAAAATTATACAGCTATACAGCTGCTGAAGGTACATTTGATAATGATTTTAAAAGTAATTCGACTGCCTTATCGACCTCGTTTTTTTCAACGTTAAGAGGCGGAAGCAATCGAATAACGTTTTTACCTGCAGGTAACGCAAGGAATTCGTTTAAACGGAGTTCCCCTAAAACCTCGGCTACTTGACCAGAAATCTCGATTCCAATCATTAAACCTAGTCCTCTGATGTCTTTCACGATTTCCAAATGTCCTAGTTTCGCTTCAAGTTGTGTAAACAGATACTGCCCTGTATTGACAGCTTCATTTAGAAAAGTTTCAGAGAATACAATTTTCATTGTTGCTAATGCAGCCGATAACGCCACTGGATTTCCGCCAAAGGTCGAACCATGACTTCCAGGTCCAAAAGCATCCTTAAGTTTGCCCGAACCAACCACAGCCCCAATTGGAAAACCACTTCCAAGCCCTTTTGCCACCGTAATGATGTCAGGAACGATTGGATAATGTTGAAATGCAAATGGCTTACCAGTACGACCAATACCTGTTTGGATTTCGTCAACAATCAATAAAGCACCCTTCTCTTCGCATGCTTTTTTGATTGTCGCTATAAACTCGGCCTCGACAACGTTAATTCCACCTTCTCCTTGGACGATTTCCAACACAATCGCAGCTGTCTGATCATCTATTTCTGCTAATAATGCAGCTGAATCATTAAAAGGCAAATGTACAAAAGTTTCCAACATGGGGCCAAAACCTTGCTTAATTTTGTCCTGCCCAGTTGCAGCCATTGAACCAAATGTCCGCCCATGAAAAGAATTCGTGAAGGAAATAATTTTTGAACGGTTAGTTGCTTTTCTTGCTAATTTTATGGCTGCTTCATTAGCCTCTGCACCACTATTAGCGAAAAATACCAGATCCAATCCAGAAGCAACGGCTAATTGTTTTGCTGCTTGTTCTTGAATGGATTGCGGAAAAAGATTGGATACATGCCAATATTTTTTCATTTGTTTTAAAACTGCATCCTCTACTTCAGGATGACAATGCCCTAAATTACAAACTCCGATTCCAGATGTGAAATCCAGGTAGTTCTTCCCATCAACTGCTTTTATATATGATCCTTTAGCGCTCTCAGGTTCTACTTCCCAGCGCCCATATGTTGGAAATAAGTGACTCATCCTACTACCCCCGCTTTATTTGTAATCGCGGTTCCTTCCCATCCACCTTGATGGTAAAAAGCCTTTTTACCGGAAACAATCATCACTTGATTCATTCCTTCAGTGAGTACAGAAAGTGCTGATTCTACTTTGGGAATCATTCCGCCGTAAATATGTCCTGCTTCAATAAATTCATGGATTTCACTAGCTGTTGTTTGCTTAACAACTTCTCCATTGATTAAAATGCCATCAACATTTGTGACAAATAGGCACCGCTCAGCTTTAATGGCGCTCGCCACCGCTGCAGCCGCATAATCTGCATTAATATTTAATCTATATCCATCTCTAGAAGCCCCTATCGGAGTAATGACTGGGATTAAGTCTGATTCAATCATTTTAAATAAGAGAGCTTTATTGACATAAGTAACTCGACCAACAAGTCCTAATGCTTCTTTATTGATATAATCGGCAACTAGACATTTTCCATCGCTCCCATTAACTCCAATCGCATTTAAGTTATTCTTTTCTAAGAGCCTAACAAGTTGCCGATTGGTTTTCCCAGAAAGAACCATTTCAACGATTTCCATCGTCTCTCCGTTTGTTACCCGGAGCCCGTTATGAAACTTTGAATCTATTTGATGTAGGTCTAACATTGCATTAATCGCAGGTCCCCCACCATGTACGATTACCGGGGAATAACCATCCTTTTTCAATGAATGAATGGCCTCAAAAAAATTAGGTGATAATTCATCAAGGACACTTCCACCGCATTTTATGACTACTGCTTTCATTTATTCTCCTCCTATGTCCGGTAGCTTGCATTGATTTTGACATAGTCATAACTTAGGTCACAGCCCCATGCTTTTCCTGTACCTTCCCCTACATTAAGGTTAACTGTAATCACGATCGTGTCTTTTTCTAGATAACTTTTAGCTTCCTCTTCTGAGTATACAAGCGGTGTACTTGCTTTTAGCATTTCTAATCCACCAAGCTTAACATCAACTTTATTGGGATTAACAAATACTTCTGCCTGCCCTACCGCTCCAATAATCCTTCCCCAGTTAGCATCTGCACCATATATTGCTGTTTTTACAAGATTTGATCCTACAATTTGTTTGGCAACGGCTCTAGCTTCATCATCGGATAAGGCACCTAATACCTCCACCTCAACCAACTTTGTAGCCCCTTCTCCGTCTCTTGCAATTTGTTTAGCAAGGCTTTCACAGTTCGCTTTTAAAAGTTGAACAAACGTTTGCCATTCAGAGTGTTCAGGTGTTAATGGTTCATTCCCAGCTTCGCCATTTGCCAGTACAATGACCATATCGTTTGTAGATGTATCACCATCCACAGTAATCTGGTTGAATGTAACATCTGTTATTTCCTTTAAAGCACAGTTTAAATTTTCTGGAGATATATTTGCATCTGTGGTTAAGAAGCCTAGCATTGTTGCCATATTTGGATGGATCATTCCTGAACCCTTTGCAGCGCCTCCCATATAAACGGTCTTGCCATCTATTTCTCCAGTGTAACAACTGCTCTTCATTACAGTATCTGTCGTTAGAATCGCTGTCTGGAATTCCTCAGCTTTATTTAATTCCTTACCAATCTTAATTGATCCAATACCGTTAGCGATTTTATCCATTTGAAGGTATTCACCAATAACCCCTGTGGACGCAACCGCAATATGATGCTCAGCTATATTAAATGCGTTTGACGTTAAGCTTCTCATTTTATATGCATCTGCTAAGCCTCTTTCACCTGTACAGGCATTGGCGCAAGCACTATTTACAATAACCGCTTGAATTTTTCCTTCTTTAGCAATACTATCCTTCGTCACAATAATTGGAGCCGCTTGAAAATGACTAGTTGTGTAGACTGCTGCACAGCTAGCGGGCGTCTCACTTAATATAATCCCTATATCTAGCTTGCTATATCTTAGGCCGGCATGAACCCCACCAGCATAAAAACCTTTTGGGCTTAATACTCCACCTGTGTCTACTTTTCTTACAATCTCTTTCTCTGTCAATGCCTGTTTCATCGCGTCCTCCTTAAGGATAGATTGGGATAAAATTCAGTCCCGCTTTCTCATCCAATCCGTTCATAATATTCGCATTTTGCACCGCTTGCCCAGCAGCACCCTTCATTAAATTATCAATGACGGAAACAATGGTTAATCTTCCCGTTCGTTGATCTAAATCAATTCCAATATCACAGAAATTAGAGCCAGCAACCTCTTTCACAGAAGGAAACTGTCCTTGTTTTCGGATCCTCACAAAAGGCTGGTTTCGGTAGTTTTCATGATAAAGTTCCAACAACTCAGCCGTATTCATATCTTGGTTTAGTTGAACATAGGCCGTTATCATTATTCCCCTCGTAATCGGAATCAAATGTGTACTAAAGGTCACAGGTTGAATGGATTCATCCCAGAACTTCAATTGTTGCTCAATTTCAGGAATATGCTGGTGTTGATTTACTTTATAAATCCGAAAATTATCATTCATTTCAGCAAATGCACTTGTTTTCGTAAGCGATTTGCCTGCTCCCGAAACTCCCGACTTCCCATCGATAATGATTCCCTTCGGATCAATTATCCCAGCTGAAGCTACAGGACCAAGACCAAGCAATGTAGCCGTTGGATAACATCCTGGATTGGCTAGAAGTTTTGCCTTTTGAATCGACTCTTTGTTCCACTCACTAAGCCCATAAACTGCTTTTGATAGCGTCTGTTTCTGAACAGAATCACGTTTATACCATTTCTCATATTCACTAGGCTCTTTCATTCGAAGATCGCCTGACAAGTCAATCACCTGTATATCCTTCTCAATGAATGCCTCAGCCAATTTACCTGAAACACCGGATGGAGTGGCTAGAAAAACCAAATCAGCCTCTTCCCCAATAATGTCAGGGTTTACTGGTTTCAATGAATCTTCAAAAATACTTTCCAGATGAGGGAATTCTTCTGTAATGGGCATTTCATCTCTCGTTGAATGAATGGAGTGAATTTGGAAGAAAGGATGGTTATGTAAAATCCTAATCAATTCGCCTCCACCATATCCTGTTGTGCCGATAACTGCTACCTTCACTTTACTCCTCCTTTCATCGTCCAATGTATAAATAAACATATATACTTATATTTATTAATTTTAGTTCTTTTTATTATAAGAATTCCTTCTCCGAAACGCAACCAATTTTGAAAAATTCGGCAAACTTTTTATAAAAAATATCCCTCCTTTTCAGAGTGCCAGCCTTATAATTGAAGGTATGAAGCCTGTTTTTAGGAACAGAATAACAGGAAATACAAGATAGGCTGATTGATTATCATTTTTTGAGATGAATTATCGTAATAAGCTTCGATTAGCGGTTTTTAATGGAGAAAAGTCAATAAGTTGTATAAAAAAAATACAGCCATAATTGGCTGTATCACTCTGCTTATACAATTTTCCTACGATTAAGAAATAGCAATCAGAATAATGATGAAAAACAGGGTTGCGTTGACAATTTCGTATACTCCTAGTTTCATCATTCCAAGAGAACGACCGTAAAAGTAAATGGACCGGACTAAACTTGGTACGAAAGCTATGGCAATAATCCACTTCCCAAGTAAAAGCCATATAATCGGAATGAGTAAATGAAAAATCCACGAAATATATTTATAACGAATATTCTTTTTTTCACGAACCATTGTTTTAACGTAAAAAGTACTACCAAGAAAAAATAGAACCGAAGCTAGGAAGACTAACCACGTTTCACCATTTATAGTTGAATGTGCGAGGTAACTACTTGCTAAACCCGCAATCCCAAAACAAGTAATGGCACTTATATCATTGATTAAAGCCCGATCGTTCTTCTTGCTTGAAAAATAAGCATTCACAGCAAAGAAAGGAATCATTCCCAGACCAAAAAAGATTATGGATGGAGTTCTAACTAACGGAAAGGTAAGGAAACATAGAGCTGGTATTAAATAAAGAATGGTCCATTTTCGATAATAAGGAATGTTTTTCTTCTTAAAAAGAAAAAGCATTGGATATGTTGCCAAATATAACAAAAGCCAGCCTATAAAAAACGGGATATGTTGCCAAACAACATCTGATGCGGCAGCCCCGAGCCAAAATGGAATGATGAGCATTGCCCAAGCACCATGCTGTTTTGGTAGAAACAACTTCAATTTCGTCACTCCCTTTCATTTCTATTCACACTATAAATCACATAGGAATATTACTAAGTGAAACTTATCACATTTAAGATGTTCAATCCTTCATCTTCACGAATATGTCATAAAGTTAAAATTTGTATTAAGGATCATTCATTATAAGGAATGAATACAAGACAAGTTTAACAGGAGTATACTCTTACAAAAAAAGACACCCATAAGGATGCCTTCGTACTAAGTAACGTTTTTGTAAGAGTTCTTTTAAATAGGCTGTTTTCGTAACATTTGTTGTTAAAATCTTAAAGCCGATTTTAACGCAGAATCAGGCATTTTGTGTGTTCGTACTTTGTTTGCTTGCGCTTTTCTCCTAATCTAAATAGTCTTTTCCAGTGAAAATAAAGTGATTTCTCATTATTTCATCTCGAAAAGCAACAAAGTTTGAGAAAAGAGCCTTTATATATAAATGTGGCTTCATTAAATAGCGAATATGGCTTGAAAACGCTAGGCCTAATAGAAATGAAAAAACTATGATTACATGTACTTGTGAAAGGAAGGAAATATTATTAATTACACTCATATCCGGTTGTAATTGAATAAGACTTTTTCCCCAAACATATAGCTGCGCAGTTTCTTGATAAAAATGAGTGACCACCAATCCGGTTAACATACCTAAAACGAATAACCATTTTAAGGAACCTGTGAGGATTCGATCACCAGTTGATCTTTTACTTCCGGTACCATTAGCTTCCAATTGCCATATTAAAGACATTCCTACAACTGCTACCACGGAGTAGGGAAAAACAATCCATAAAAGAATTTGATCTATTTCCATCCATTTCACCTCTAGTACTTATTAAAATAGGTTTGTTTAACCTATTTCATTTTAACTAGTTATGCGGATAGGCACAGTGAGAAAAGTCGCCGAAGTGTCCAAATTAAGAAATTTCCTTTACAAATTTAAGTCCCTAGAACTGTCACCTGACGTACTTATTGGTGAGCTAACCTGTGCATGGGTGTATGAAAAGGGCACCTACCGGGCTTATTGGTGACCTAGCTGTTGCCTTCAGATGTGATGGTAGATTTAAGATGATTGACAACCCATCTATAGAAGTCCTCTTTATCATTAAAAAAGGGCTGCTTCATGTCCTTTTGCAAATCGTTCCTACAATTGGAATCGATACAATAAACAGCCTGTATAGAATTTAGTTCATTCAATAAGTGTTTATCCCGATCATTGCGGAGTAGAACTGCTTTTGGGTATTTTTCCTGTTTATGACCTTCTATAAGGATCAAGTCAGGGGTTAAAGCATTGGCTAAAAGGATCTGCGCTTCTAAGGACCAACTAGTTTGTTCAGCCTGGAGAAGGATCCTGCCCTCTCCTTCAATGATTGAACCAAGGGCCCCGGCATTAACATGACGACCCGAATCTTTCTTTTCAACAATATCAGGCTTCCCACCATGCCCATGGTGTTTAATAGTGACAATTTTAAACCCATCACTGGATAGACGTTGTATGACTTCATACATTGTGGTTGTTTTGCCGCTATTTTGATAACCTACCAGTTGGAAAATAGGCGCCCTTACCACGGCCAATCACAACCAACATGATCCTCTAGCATAAGGACTTCTACATCCATGCCCTTTTCAAACCCCCTTGTACCTCCAGGAAGAATCATTAATGAATTTGCTCCTGCTAAACTCATGATAATATTCGATTTATCTAAGCCACTTGGAGTTACCACAAGCTTCCCTTCCTTAATAGTTAGTGCACTTCGCACAAATCTTGTAAAAGGATTAGCTTTGGGGAAATCAGCATTTAAAACCGCTATTTCTTTTCGCAAATGAGGCGTTTCAGATAAAAGCATCGTTTTTATTATCGGTCTTGTAAACAATTCAAATCCCACATAACAAGCTGAAGGGTTGCCTGACAGGCCAAATAATAGTTTTCCATCAAGGTGTGCAACTGTCGTCACACTCCCTGGCCTCATCGCTACCTTATTAAATAAAACTTTCGCCCCAAGCTTTTCATAGATTTGTGGCAAATAATCAAAATCTCCAACTGATACGCCACCAGTCGTTATGAAAAGATCCACTTCTTTAACCGCTTTTGAAACAGCCTCAAAACACGTATCAAAATCATCAGCTAATTGTCCAAAATAGCGAACTTCCGCCCCTGCTCTTTGAATCTGCGCCGAAATCATGTAGGAATTACTATTTCGAATTTTACCTGGCTCAAGTGGTTCATCTACCTCTAGCAGCTCTGTTCCTGTCGCATAAAGACCTACAACCGGCTTCCTAGCAACTGGTACCTTAGCATAGCCAAATGTTGCTAACATCGCTTGAATACCAGGGTTAATAAATGTTCCTCTTTTTACTAGTACTTCCCCTTCTTTCGCATCCTCACCGCGGAAAGAAACATTTTCACCTTGCTTATGTATTTTCTTTATACTCATATAATTTTTATTGCTGTCTTGACTCTCTTTTGCAAGTTCTAACATTACGACAGCATCAGCACCTACAGGCATTTGTGCTCCGGTCATAATTCTAACAGCCTGAAAAGGGCCTAATTCTTTATCTGTTAACATACCTGCCCCTATATGATCAATTACCTCAAACTTTACTGGCGTTGCCTGAGAAGCAGATTGGGTATCCACCGACCGAATTGCATATCCATCATATGGAGCGCGATCAAAATGGGGAACATCGCTTGTCGCCTTCAAGTCTTCAGATAAAAACCGACCATAACTTTCATTTATAGAAACCCATTCGGTAGTTCCATTTAATTTATATTGCATAACTCTTTTTACTGCTTCACCTATTTGGATTGGTGTTCTTTTCTCTAACATCGTTTTGTTCAGCTCCTAATGTCTAGGCATTTTTTTTTGCTTATTTCCATTATAAAGATAAATGATAACCTGCGACTTTGACAAATATCACAAATCAACTAATACCAACCATTATATTCCTCTGAAAAAAGTTCTCAATGTGTGATTCATATCACCTACTAATAAAACCATTTCCTTTATGATGAACTTGTAAACAATAATTGGTGACCTTTTAAGGAGGAATAAAAATGAAACTTCCATTCAATGAAAATACATTAGTTCGTGACATCGTAAACGTATTCCCAAAATCAAGCGATATCTTCAAGAAAAATCGAATCGATTTTTGCTGTGGAGGAAGCATTCCTTTAACAGAAGCAGCTTCTGAAAAATCGGTCAACGTAGAAAATCTAATGGCTGAACTAGGAGAACTTTTTCAGCAAAATGCCAATTCTGCTGAAGATATGGAATTCTGGACACAAACTGAATCCGTAAAACTTGTAAAGCATATTCAAGATCAATATCACCGAACTCTTGAAGAAGAGCTAAAATTAATGAGCCCTTACGTAACAAAAGTCGCTCGCGTCCACGGAGCAAACCACCCAGAATTGATCAAAATGCATGACTTATTTTACGAATTGAAAAAAGAACTTTTGGAGCATACAGCTAAAGAAGATGCAACTGTATTCCCAGCACTTCTTTCTCTAGATGATCCTAATACTCCTAACCGCGAAGAAATTCTAAAAGAAATTCGCGAGTTAGAAAAAGAACACGATCACGCAGGAGCGATTTTAAAGGAGTTACGTGAGATCACATCCGATTTTACTCCTCCAATCGATGCTTGCGGTACTTATCGTTTAGTTTACAAGCGCCTAGAGATGCTCGAAGAACATACTTTTATGCATGTTCATTTAGAGAATAATATTTTATTCCCTCGTTATTTTGAAACTGCCACTGTTTAAACAAGGAAAGGAGGACCCTCGTAGCCATACGAGGGTTTTCTTTATCTCCAATTCTATTAATAATGTTGGAGATTAAAGAAGGATCGATCCTCTTGTTACGAGAATCAATCCTTACCATTAACCACCAATATATGACATTTCGATTTTCTTACGGTTTGCAATGGTTTCAGCAGTCCGTTCGTCTGAATAACGATCCGAGCGACCATTCCAAATTCCAATCACACGTTGAGCTATTTCTTCATCGCTTGCTCCCGCTCTCATAAAATCACGTAGATCATGACCATTCCCATTAAACAAACATGTAAAAATTTGACCATTGGCTGAAAGTCGAGATCTTGTGCAACTTGAACAGAAAGACTCAGAAACAGAAGAAATAAATCCTACATGTACATCTGTTCCTTTATAACGATATCTTTTTGCCACTTCACCAAAATACGCAGCTCCAGTATGCTCAAGTTCGTAATTTCCCTTAAGCATTTCATAAATTTCCTTTTTCGTAATCACATCGTCCATTTTCCAACCGTTCGTGCTTCCCACATCCATATACTCAATAAACCGAAGTTCTAGTCCTTCATTCTTGCAGAATTCAGCCATTGGAAGGATTTCTGTATCATTTAGGCCTTTTTTTACGACCATGTTGATTTTCACGCCCAAACCTGCTTCTTGAGCTGCCTTAATCCCTTTTAAAACAGGTTTTGTAGCGACACCACGCCCGTTAATTTGTCCGAATAATTCATCCTTAAGTGTATCTAGACTGATATTCACCCGTTTCAACCCTGCTTCTTTTAATGGGACAGCAAGTTTTGGAAGCATTACTCCATTCGTTGTTAACGCAATATCTGATAAGCCATCGATTACCGATAACTTTTCCACTAATATAGGAAGGTCTTTTCTTAACAGCGGCTCTCCACCAGTTAACCTGAGTTTCTCTACTCCCAATCCAACAAAAATCCTTGCAATCCGCTCGATTTCCTCATAGGAAAGAAGTTCAGATTTTGGAAGAAAGGCAAAGTCCGGTCCATATATTTCTGCGGGCATGCAATATGTGCAGCGAAAGTTACAACGATCGATAACCGAAATCCTTAAATCACGTAGAGGTCGATTCAATTTGTCTTTCACGATTTGTTTATCCATTTATATCAACTCCATTAATGAAGTTTTGCTATTATTCTTGTAGGAAAATAACAAACTACGATACTGATTCCTATTCGTTCTTTTCTCCATACAGTACCATTAATCTGACGATAACGGAAAAAAACATTGTCTCTTCATAGTATCATTGAACCATAAAAACTACAATCATAGTGAAAATCACAAAAAATGTCATTAGGTTGTCATAAGTTGTCATAAGTTGTCACCGTACCTGATTAGCTAGTTAACATTTTTACAGAAGTGTGAACAAATTCACTGCAAAATCGTGACGATTTTTCAACAAGTGCGGTAGAACACGGTTTTTACACTATTGGAATGTTATTATTAGGAACAAGAAAGATAAACGACAAGGGTGATGAGCATGCCTCAAATCAAAAAAGCAACACATTCAATTGAAATAAAAGAACTATTAAATTTTTCAGACCGTACCATTTTTGCCAAAAAAGGAACTTACCTTTTTCAAGAAGGAATGGACGCAGAGGAACTATACTTAATACTTTCCGGCAAAATACAGATAAGCAAAGTAACAAAGGATGGTCGGGAATTAGCTCTACGCATTTGTGGTGAAAATGATATCTGCGGCGAATTAACCTTATTTACCGAGGCTCCAAAATACTTATTAAGCGCCTTACTCCTTGAGGATGCTGAAATTGCAGTTATCAAAAAAGAGGTTATAGAAAAAGAAATATTTCAAAACCCATCCCTCGCCTTTGAATTTATGAAATGGATGAGTGACCATTTTCGAAAAACACAAACCAAATTCCGTGACCTTGTATTAAATGGGAAAAAGGGAGCATTATTTTCAACACTTATTCGTATGACTAATAGCTATGGCGTTCATCAAAAAGAAGGAATTTTGATCGATCTCCCGCTAACCAATCAAGAGCTGGCCAATTTCTGTGGAACTTCACGAGAAAGTACGAACCGTATCTTAAACGACCTTAAACGTGAGAATATTATCTCAATAAAAAAAGGGAAAATATTAATTCATAACTTAGAGTTTCTAAAAAATGAAATCGGCTGTGAAAATTGTCCAGCTGTATTCTGTAGCATTGAATAGACAGTGAGGCCTCTGGCTTCACTTTTTTATATCCTTTTGGAAAATATTTTGTTGTTTGTTAGAGGCAATCGAAGTGTTTAGCTTATTCTTAGATTGCGAACGTTACCTTTGATAAGAAATGAGTCTGATATTCACCTCTTAACTGTTGAAATTGCTTTATCGCGGTAAGACTTATATCAAGGGAGTTCGGCTACTTTCAACTTAAAAGGGGCCAATTTAAGGCCCTATATTTTCCTACTCTATGAAACCTTGTTCTCACCCCAGCCCCTTAGGTTAAACACATTTCTTGCTTTCGGTTTTAGACAATGGCTGTTTTTTGTATAAACTAGTTCATTCAGTCGATTTGTTTAAGATCACAAAGTTTGAGAAAAGAACCAAAATAAGAAAGAGATTGGTCCTACTTAGGTGTTTGGTTCTGGTTCTGTTTCTGCTTCCTTAATGCTTTAGGGATATAAACACAGAATGGCTCACTTTCTAAGTAATCGCCGGTCATCGCATATGCACGTGAACGAGAACCACCACAAACATATCTAAATTCACACTGTCCACACTTTCCTTTGTATTCATCGGGATTTCTTAGCGCTTTAAAAATAGGGGATTCACGATAGATTTCAGCTAGCGGTTGCTCACGAACGTTCCCTGCTTTAACAGGCAATAAACCACTTGGATAGACATCGCCTATATGAGAAATAAACACAAACCCATTTCCATCGTTAACTCCTTTTGGCGCACGCCCTAATCCATCTATGGAACCCGTCAATCCTTGTTGCGTCAAAGCATCAAGATATTGAATCTCCTCAACCTGTTCTTTGGCTTCCCTCATTTTATGCTGAATGACAACTCGTCGATAATGCTGAGCTGCGGTCGTTTTAATATCAAACTTCACTTTCTTACTTAACTCATATAACCAGATAAAAACTTTCTCATGTTCCGCTGGGGTAATCATATCCTTTTCCTGCCCTCTTCCTGTAGGTACTAGGAAAAACACACTCCATAAAACACAATCAAGTTCTTCAATAAGCTTGGCCATTTCATCTAAGTAATCATAGTTGTAGTGGGAGATAACTGTATTGATTTGGATTGGAATCTCCAACTCATGCAGATATTTAATTCTTTCCATTGTTAAATCAAAAGAACCAGCTGTACCTCGGAAATGGTCATGTATTTCCGCAGTTGGACCATCTAAGCTAAATGCCCATCGAGATAAACCGACTTCCTTCGCTTTCTCAATGGCTTCTCTTGTTACATTCGGGGTAGCACTTGGGGTCATTGATACCCGAATCCCTTTCTCAACTGCACATCGAGCAATATCAAACACATCTTCTCTCATTAATGGATCCCCACCAGTAAACACCAGCATAGGGTTATTCATCTCATAAATTTGATCAATAAGTGCTTTTCCTTCCTCGAAACTTAACTCACGTGGATCGCGTCTATATTGAGCCTCGGCACGGCAATGTAAGCATTTAAGCTGGCAGGCTCTAGTTAACTCCCATATTACGATAAAAGGATCTTTATTAAAATCTCTTGCAAACATATGAACGGCCTCCTTTATTATCTGGTTTTAGTATAAATAACTTCCTCACAGTGTTAAGTGAACTTCCTCACAATAATCTTGTTCCATTTGACAGAATTGTGAAGTTGTTAGAGGTGTTAATATGCTGTAAAGCTTACGAATTTTGTTACAAGATATATTTAATTGTATGAGGGCCAGTTTATGATTTTTGATTTTATTTGTGCGCAACGTGCTTTGTCCTAATTGCGGCGTAACTACCCTTTTCCCTAGGGAATGAACAACGTTAAGGTTTCATGCAACTTTCTAAGAACCCTTATTTCGAGGAATGAAATCCGTTTTGGTCGCATGGTGCGTCTATGCGACCTCTTTTTAGCTAATCATTAAGATTTGTGCTTCTGACAGATTTATGGATCCTAGCTTTGCTTAACTGATAGCGCTTTTAGCTTCATAGCAGTACAGTGTTTTTTCACCTAAACCAATCATCAATGGAATAACTAATTAGCATAAATCCTTATTATTTTTCGCTCTTAAAGAAATCAGAAAGGTCAGGGACAGCCCTGACCTTTCTGATAAGTAACTTATTTAATTTTCACCTCAGCATTCTTACGCTGATAGTAATACCAGTTTAGAACAATCGAAAGAAGATAAATAGCAATGAAAATATATAAAGCATTAATTGGTGTTCCAAAGTTATTAGTAGACCAACCAAATAGCTGCGGAATTAAGAATGAACCGTAGGCAGCAAATGCTGCTGTAATTCCTAAAACAGGTGCAGATTCTTTAGCTGAGAAGATATTTGGAATCATCTGGAAAGTTGACCCTGAACCCATTCCTGCTGCAATAAATAAAATTAAGAAAGATGTCAGGAAACCAGCGAAATTAGCTGTATTCGTAAAGTAGATGACAACAAACGCTCCTAATGACATCACGGCTAATGTAATAGATGTGACCAAAACTCCTCCATATTTATCAGAAAGCCATCCACCTACTGGACGAGCTGCAGCTGCTAAAAATGCTCCAATCCAAGCAAGTCCAACATATTCTGGGAAGAGATTCTTTAATACTAATGGGAATGCTGCTCCGTACCCAATAAAAGAGCCAAATGTTGCAACATATAAAATGGTCATAATCCAAGTATGTTTTCTTTTTAAAACAACGAATTGCTCTGACACAGATTGTTTTGCATTTGGAAGATTATCCATCCCAAAATAGGCTGCTACTGTTAAGATAATAATCGGAATAACCCAAACAAACGCAGCATTCTGTAACCAAACTTGAGTACCATCGGGTAATACTTGACCTTCTGTATTTCCACCGATAAAAGCAAAAGTGCTTGTTGCGATAACAAGTGGAGTAACAAACTGGACGACAGATACCCCCATGTTTCCTAGTCCACCGTTAATTCCTAGAGCTGTTCCTTTTTCTGCTTTTGGAAAAAACATTGAGATATTTGAGGTAGAAGAAGAGAAGTTTCCGCCACCTAACCCACAAAGTGCTGCAAGTAGAGCCATTACCCAAAATGGTGTCTCTGGATTTTGTACCGCAAATCCTATTCCTAATGCAGGTACTAGCAGAATCCCTGTTGCAAAGACTGTCCAATTCCGTCCACCAAAAGCACCCGTTCCAAATGTATATACGAAGCGCAGTGTCGCCCCCACTAGACCAGGTAGCGCTGCTAATGTAAATAACTGTTCCTGTGAAAAAGCAAAGCCGATATCATTTAGACGAATTGCAACAACAGACCATATTTGCCAAATAATGAAAGCCATCATCAATGATGGAACTGAAATCCAGAGATTTCGCTGGGCATGTGCTTTCCCTTCAGCTTGCCAAAATGCCTTGTCCTCTGGGTTCCATGAGGTTATTCTTGCCATATTTTTCTCCCCCTGTAAGGTGTTAATTTTTTTGTTTTTCGTGATTGAAATCATATTAACACGTGAAATGTTTTTTGAGTTCACCCCTCAGCAACAGTACAAATTTTTGTCACATATGTTGACAAAAATTATTCACATTTGGGTATTAGCACCTCAGTAGAGTTCAAAAAAAAAACGCCTGAACAAAAAGTTCAGACGCTTCTTTGTTTATTTCCTATTAATCCCTTACACCAAGGGCAATCTTTGCATAGCGTGACATCATGTCTTTTGACCATGGTGGGTTAAAGACAATATTGACTTCTGTATCTTTAATCTCTGGAAGATCTGAGACTGCATGCTTAACTTGGTCTACAATTGTACCAGCTAATGGGCATCCCATAGATGTAAGAGTCATGGTTACAGTTAAAAGCCCTTCCTCATCTAGTTCTACATCATAAACAAGGCCTAAGTTAACAATATCTACTCCCAATTCAGGGTCAACGACCATTTCTAAAGCACCCATTATGCTATCTTTTAAATCCTGATCCAAAACAGTTCACTCCTTTTCAACCTTCTTCTATACTATCTTAACAGTTTTTGCATACTTTTACAGCCTTTTCACTTTGTAAACACATTTGTGAGTTCTTATCCCTTTTCTTGTCCAAATTATGAAGAGATTAATCATAGGTTAACCTTTATCTACAAGATACAACACTTAAATTAGAGATTCCAAAGAATGATTTTTCACCTTAGAAACGTTAGAATGTATTTATAGCGTTCACTGAAGAAAAATTGAACTTCTACAGTCCGTTCGAACATACAACCAGAAAAACTACTATAAACTAATAATAAACGGCTTTTCCATGTTGTTAAAATCCTAAATTTAATTTTAACGCAATAGTAACCACTTCGTATCTTTAAATTAAGTTTGCAAACTCTTTTCTCATAAAATTTTTTGTTGTATAACCTAGCTCCATTAAGTCGTATTTTTGTTCAAAATCAGCAAACTTTGAGAAAAGAGCCTAATAAAAACACAAAGAAGGAGTTCTTATGCCAGAAAAACACTTAATTGCTTTAGACTTAGACGGTACGCTTTTAAAAGATGACAAGACCATATCCGATAAAAACAAGAAAGTATTACGAAAAGCGCGTGAAGAAGGACATATTGTCATGATTGCAACTGGGCGTCCGTTTCGATCTAGCGAAATGTATTATAAAGAATTAGACCTTGATACTCCAATTGTTAACTTTAACGGAGCATTCGTCCATCACCCTCGAAATCATAACTGGGGGATTCATCATTCCCCTCTATCCATTGATGTCGCTAAAGATATTGTTGAAGCTCTAGACTCATTCCAATTTCATAACATCATTGCCGAGGTTGTAGACGATGTATATTTTCATTACCATGATGAAAAGTTAATCGATATTTTCAACCTTGGATCTCCTTCCGTTACAACGGGAGACTTACGCAGATTTTTAAAACAGGCTCCGACAAGTATGTTGATACATACGGAAGAGGACCAATTGGATAAAATTCGAAAGCATCTTTCAGAAGTACATGCAGAAGTGATCGACCATCGTAGCTGGGCAGCACCTTGGCATGTAATTGAAATTGTGAAATATGGTCTAAACAAAGCTGTAGGGTTAAAAAAAGCAGCCGATTATTTTAATATCCCCTCTGAACGAATCATTGCATTTGGGGATGAAGATAATGATTTGGATATGTTGGAGTTTGCAGGAAAAGGAATTGCCATGGGAAATGGGATTGCCGCCGTTAAAAACATCGCCAATGATATTACCCTTTCTAATGAGGAAGACGGAGTAGGAGCCTATTTAAACGACGCTCTCAACTTAAAAATATAAACATTATTTCAGCCAATTATAGGTAATGGAAAGAATGCTTATTTAAAGTCTTCTAGAGCATACTATCCAAAGGGACAGGTTACCTTTTGCCTGTTTCTATCTTGCTCTGATATTGAATGGAGGGGTAATAATGGGAAGATCAAGTAAATCAAAACGATTTGTCAAGCAAGGAGTAGACGCAGTCTCTAAGCATGACGAGCGCATCCCGTACCACACCACATATGCTGAGGCAGAAGCAAGGAAAATGTCCAATGGCCACAATCCTTCTGTAGGAGGGATATAGATGGGTAACCGTCTCTTTCAAGAAGCAAAAAAGGCTGTCGCAACGGCTCAGAAAAGCGACTCTCATGATCAGGAAACCATCCAACGTGCAGAGAATGCTCTTTCTTCAGCCTTTGCTAATTCGACACTTGCTGAGAAGCAACAGCTGCACCAATATCAAGATGAGCTAGATCAAATAAAAGGAAAATAAGAAAAGGAAGCTGACACTTGTTTGTGTCAGCTTCCTTTTTGTATCTTATTTGCCTCTCTGCGTATCTTTCTCGTAAAAGTCTTCCAAAACAACCGGGTAAGAATTAATGATCTCCATCCCTTTTCTTTCGTAAAGATGTAAAATCAGTGATCCGTTACTAGGTAACTTTTCAGTTGGAATAGAAAGGTTAATAGCGAAGTCCTTCCATTGTTTTTCACTCTTGTTTATTTTCATTTTTGTTTCCGTTACTTGTTGATTATGACCATCTTCCACTGTATAGTAGAACTTCCCCTCTACAGTTCGCGTTAACCCTTTTACATAATAATCCCCTTTTTCTCCCTGTACTGTAATGTCCTTAAACATCGGATTATGCATTGGCACCTTCATCATAGTTGAATCCTTTAACCCTTTAAATGGCTTTCCATTTATTTTCTTTGCTACAAGTTCAGCTGCTACTTGATATGAACCTTTTGGCAACGCGTGATTTTCCCAGGTCTCTATCCATGTTTTATCTTCACCTGGTTTTAAGCGGATGTGTTGAATCATTTGAGCAAAGCCTTTCTCTTGTGAGAACTGATATACTTGATTCCCTTCTTTATCTGCTACAATAATTTCGTATAATTGGGCATTAGAAAATTCAAGATGAATTGGGGCCTCTCCCTCATTCCTAACAATCAGTTCAAATTGAACTGTCGAGCCATCTACAATAGGTTCAATGAAAAACAGAAGTTTATCATATTCTTCACTCTCTGCACCTAACACGGTTGTAAATGGTGCAACTACTAAAGTAAATAAAAAGAATACCAGTAAGATTTTTTTCACCATTATCCCTCCTCTTCATCTTAGTTTCGTATCTAATCTCTCCTGAAAAATCCAAATACACCAGAAGTCTCTACTATATTTGTAAAAGCGTTCGGATCCACTTCCTTAATCACTCTTTGCAAATCAAATAACTCGTAGCGAGTTATCACAATAAACATCATTTCTTTATCTTCATTGGAAAATCCCCCTTTGGCGGGAACTCTTGTAATTCCTCGTGTCAATTGAGCATGTATCGCATTTTTTAGTTCATTTGCTTTTTGTGTTACGATCATAGCGGTTAATTTTTCATGGCGAGTATGAATGGCATCAATCACTCGCGTAGAAACATAAAGCTGAACAAGAGTATACAACGCTTTTTCCCAGCCATATAAAAATCCAGCTGTAATGATAATAACGCTATTTAAAGTGAAAAAATAAGTTCCAACTGGTCTGTCCTTCATCCTAGATAAGACCATTGCGACAATATCCATCCCACCTGTTGAGGCACCCCATTTTAACGTCAGACCTACACCAACGGCTGCGATAACCCCACCAAATACCGCGTTTAGAAGGATATCATTCGAGACATGAATGACCGGAATTACTTCCATAAAGAATGACATGGTGACAACAGAAATAAAACTATAAATGGTAAATGACCTTCCAACTTTTTTCCACCCTAGAATGATGACAGGAACATTCAATAGAAACAACAATATTCCAGTCGACAGGAAAATCGGAGAAAATTCTTCCAAAATGCTAGAAATTAACTGGGCAAAGCCTGTAAACCCACTAGCATACACGTTTGCCGGAATTAAAAAGAAGTTCATTGCTACTGCATTGAGTATTGCACCAAAGAGGACAATAACTAACTGCTTCGTATGTAACCAAACCATCTCCATCCTCCTAACATATTTGTGTTTGGTTTTCCCTATTTTGCCTCATATCACTACTTATAATTGTTTTTTTTTAATATAAAAGCTAAACTAAGGTCATAAATAGGTAAGAAGGTGATCTAATGGAAGTGAAAATTTTAGCAGATAGTGCATGCGATTTACCGCTAAATTTTTTTCAAGAAAACAATGTGACATTAATTCCATTGAAGGTTCTAATAGATGAAAAGGAATATGAAGACCAAAAAACAATACAACCTATAGAAGTCTATGATAGTATTCGCGCTGGTAATCATCCAAAAACTTCCCAGCCATCACAATTAGCGTTTCGAAAGGCATTTGTTGAACTGGCAGAAGAAAAACAGCAAGGAATTTACATAGCCTTTTCTTCTGAATTATCCGGAACTTATCAAACAGCCGTGATGGTTTATGACCAAGTAAAAGAAGAATATCCCGACCTAGATTTAACAATCATTGATACGAAATGCGCTTCACTCGGTGTTGGTCTATGCGTACGTGAAGCTGTAAAGTTGGCGCAGCAAAAAGCGAAAAAGGAGGAAATTGTGAAGGATATTCAATTCCGGAGCACACATATGGAGCATTTATTTACAGTTGAGGATTTAGATTATCTTGCCAAAGGTGGTCGACTTTCAAAAGCTTCCGCATTCTTAGGTGGTCTTTTGAACATTAAGCCTCTTTTAAATGTAGAGGACGGCAAACTTGTTCCAATTGAAAAAATTCGCGGAAGGAAAAAATTGCATAACCGAATTCTAGAGGTAATGGAACAAAGAGGGATAAACTTTGAATCCCAAGTGATTGGAATTAGCCATGCGGATGATTTTACAACGGCAAACGAAATAAAAGAGCGATTTATTGAAAAATTTGGCCCGCAAGATGTTGTGATTACGTCTGTCGGTGCAGCAATTGGATCACACACGGGACCAGGGACAATCGCCATTTTCTTCTTAAACGAAATACCGTCTTAATGAATAGCTCCTACGAAAGGAGCTATTTTTTTTGCATACAAAGACAAGAAAAATGACACCCTAATCTTGATGACATTGGAAGGGAGAATCGATTATTTATGCCACATACTTCTGATAATGATAAAAAGGCGCAAGACAATAACGCCCTCCGCCATGAGAAAAACATGCTAGCTGAAAAAAATCGTAAAGCCGGGAAAAATCAGTATTCTAAGAAAACCGATCATTTATAAAAATAAGCGGCAATTAGCCGCTTATTTTTTGTAAGTCCAGCCTTCCTCCTGGTAGACTCTTCCTTCCTTCATTAATCGACCAATAGCCCGTTTAAATGAGGACTTACTCATATTAAAACGATCATTTATATCTTCAGCCATGCTTTTATCACTATAAGGCATAGCTCCATTCCGTGAATCTAGATATTCTAAAATCTTTGTAGCATCCTCATCTAGAGCTTCTTGCTTTCTTGGTAGTAGGGAAATGTTAACCGTGCCATCTTCTTTAACATCGATAATTCTTCCCTCGACTTTCTCCCCTACTCGAGGTTCTTTACTTCTCTGCGACTCGTGGATAAACCCCTTAAATCCTTCAGCCGTAATCATCCAGCTACCAACTCTTGCTGTGCGATAAATATGGCCATGTACATTTTTATTGAAATCTCTCCTTGTTGCTGTCTGAGAGATTCCTTGAATCACTTGGTCAGAGGCAAGCTTAGCATAGATCAAAAAGTTTCGATTAACTCTAAGGGTTAGATAAAGCATATCACCTACTTGAGGCCAGACAGACTGGAGTATAGGTAAATCCTCTTTTCCTAACAAAATGTCTTTATTGATTCCAATGTTAACAAATACGCCAATTTCAGGTTTTACGTCCACAACCGAAACCCATGCATATTCGCCTACTGTAATAACTGGTATTTTAGTGGTGGCCGCAAGTCTTCCTCTCGAATCAACATAAAGAAAAACCTCTACCTCTTCTCCTTCCTCTAGTTCTTTTCTGTTGTCGTTGTCATTGTGATGAAGAAGTACGTCTTCTTCCCCATCTGTTAAAAAGTATCCAAAGTTAGAAATTCGCGCAACCGATAATTGAATGGTTCGACCTGTATGATCTTGTAATGTCATGATCATCCTCCTGTATGTGTATGTTAATCTCGTAAAAAGTTGTTTGAACTGCTATATTTTACTATAATGAAGCCATGATGAAAAATGTTTTCGGAGGTTGAGTATGTCTAAAGAGAGCTCATTTGATATTGTATCCAAAGTTGACCTATCTGAAGTCACAAATGCCATTAATATTGCGATGAAGGAAATTAGCACACGGTATGATTTTAAAGGTAGCAAAAGCGATATTAGCTTAGATAAGGAAGAATTGGTCCTTATTTCGGATGACGAGTACAAACTTGAACAACTAAAAGATGTACTCCTTGGCAAGTTAATTAAACGCGGAGTGCCAACAAGGAATCTTGATTACGGAAAGATCGAAGGGGCTTCTGGTGGAACAGTGCGTCAGCGCGCCAAATTAATTTCTGGGATTGATAAAGACAATGCCAAGAAGATTACCGCCCTCATCAAAAACAGCGGGCTAAAAGTGAAAAGTCAAATTCAAGATGACCAAGTCCGTGTTACTGGAAAGAATAGAGATGACCTGCAAAAGATTATTTCCCTAGTGAAAGAAGCAGACCTAACTGTTGATGTTCAATTCATGAATTATCGTTAAAAACAGTCCAGCAATGGACTGTTTTTTATTTCCACGTTTTTTTCAACTCGAATTAATCAAAATTAACAAAACGAGTACTTTAAAGGAGTTGATTGCGTGACAAACAAACAGAAAAAAACATTTCCTCCACAACATCAAAATCATCAACCAGGGACAGAAAAAGAGATGAATCCAATCCCTATATCTGTAAACCAAGAGTATAAAGGCTCTGGGAAGCTAAAAAACAAGGTAGCGCTCATAACCGGAGGGGACAGTGGGATCGGAAAGTCTGTCGCGATTTATTTCGCAAAAGAAGGAGCAGATGTTGCAATCCTTTATTTAAATGAATCCGAGGATGCTGTAAAAACAAAACAAATAATCGAGGAAGAGGGGCAAAAGTGTGTATTGATTTCTGGTGATATTGGCAACGAGGCCTTTTGTCAGAGTAGTATTGACCAGACGGTACGCGAATTGGGCAAACTTGATATTTTAGTGAATAATGCTGCGGAACAACATCCTCAAAAGAATTTTCTTGATATTACGTCCGAACAGCTTGAAAAAACTTTTCGTACCAATTTATTTTCAATGTTTTATTTAACAAAGGCAGCTCTTCCTCATTTAAAACAAGGAAGCTCAATCATCAATACATCTTCAATTACGGCCTATAAGGGAAATGAGCAGTTGATTGATTACTCTGCCACAAAAGGAGCCATTGTTTCATTTACCCGATCATTAGCGATGTCATTAGCAAAACAAGGCATTAGAGTCAATAGCGTTGCACCAGGGCCAATTTGGACACCACTAATTCCATCTACTTTTCCCGCGGATCAAGTCGAAACTTTTGGTTCCACTACGCCAATGGGCAGAGCTGGACAGCCACATGAACTGGCGCCTGCTTACGTTTATCTAGCTAGCGATGACTCGGCCTATGTTAGCGGACAGACGTTACATGTGAACGGCGGGACGATTGTAAACGGGTAGTTATCGTGAATAGATGAGAATTCAGCTATTCAGAACAAAATGGTTGTAAAAGCGTCCGTTTAGCATAAAAAAATACTAAATTCGGACTGAGGAAATATCTTTGAGATTTTTAGAAAGGCTATTTTCGTAAAGAATGTTGTTAAAATCCTAAAGCCGATTTTAACGCAGGATAAGCCATACTGTATGTTCATATTATGTTTACTGGCTCTTTTTCTGATTTAAAGTTGCTGTCCAGTGATAAAACAGCTAATTCTTTTCTTTTTATAGCTAAAAGCTACAAAGTTTGAGAAAAGAGCCTTTAAAAAAGCGGTTGGACAAACTCGTTGTCCAACCGCTTTTATTAAATCATACGGGATTTTCTTTAGACCTGCGCTTAAGGAGAACAATAAAGAGTATAAACAATAAAATCACTGCACTAATCGCTATTAAATAAGCAATATTGATTCCCGTTTTTTCTGCCAGAATGTATATTTCTGCTTCTTCTCGGTCAAGAACAATTTTATAGTTTCCATCAACACTTCGGATTAAATCGCCTGCTAGCATCCCTCGAAGCTCCCTCTCGTCCTGTAAATCTGCGGCACTGATTTCAACACTTCTTGTTCCTGAAGTATTGTTGATTGCGATTACTGAAGTTTCCCCTTCGTATTCGCGTTTATAGATAAGCATTCCATTTTCTTCAAAGAGTACTTCCATTGAACCTCTAGTTAAAGAAGGTGTTTTTCCCCGGATCTCGCCCAACTGTGTAATGTATTCTATTAACTCTTTATCAGTCATGAAATTCATTTGCTGGTAGTTTTCTGGAGCTGCTTCACCGTACAGCGCAATTTCACTTCCATAGTAGACCATAGGAATTCCAGGTGTTGTGTATAAATAAGTAAGTCCTAGCTTCCATCTTGGGCCAGGATGTTCATTTAATTTCGCCGCATCCGTAGTAAATCGCACTGTTTTATGATTATCGAAAAAAGTGCCGACTAAATTTGGATTAGCATAAATGTTCTCTCTCTGCTCAAGTTTGGTTAGTACAGATTCCATTGACTGATCTGGTTGTGCATAAGCTGCTCTTAAATCCTCGTTGGAAAAATAGTCTGTAAAACCGTCAATCCCTGCCTGCTTGTACTTGGCAATCGATTTTATATCACCGGAAGAAACTTCACCGAGCAAGTAAATATCTTCGTTTCCTTCCTTAATCGTAGCTGTGAGTTGGGACCAAAAATCAGCAGGTATTTGTTGAACATCGTAAAAACGGTAACCATCAATCTTTGTTTCTTCAATCCAATATGTAGCTACATCTAAAAAGTATTCCCTTACTTCCGCGTTATCAAAATTCAACATCGGGCGATTTCCAAGCCAAGATTCTTTACTCGGTTCTTCCACTTGATGGAACCAGTTTGCTTTCTCTGGATCAGTTAACCATGAATGATTGGCCCCAACATAGTAGATCTCCATATCTAAAATCACTTTCATTTCACGTTCATGAGCCTCTTTGACAAGTTCCTTAAATGTCTCAATCGACCCAAAATGCTCCTCAGTCTCATAAAAATCGTTCACCCAGTACCCATGGTAACCTGCACTCTCATTATCAAAGATGGGAGAAAGATTAATAGCTGTAAATCCCATATCCTTCAAATTATCCAATTGCTTAATTATTCCCTCAAAGTCACCGCCATGATAGGCACTCGGGTCTTTTGTGTTAACTTCGAAATCATTCGTATTGTCACCGTTATTAAAGCGATCAATCATGATTGAATAAATCGTTTCGTCCTGCCACTCACGCTTGTCCATTTCCACTGCTGTTACAGGAAATGCACATATTAAAAATAAGGGCAAAACAATGAAAAATAATATTCCTTTTTTCATCAAGCTTCCTCCTCTAATTCACAAGGGTATTCACCATATCCTTCTTTTCTAGAGTATCCCTTGTCCTTTTGAACGTCAAACGAGAATTCGAGGAATTTCAACATTAGACAACATCTCAATCCCCAAAATAAGGCTTAGGAGGCCCTTAAAATGAAGAACAAGGATAATTCCCTTCTCTACTTGCCAAAAACACACTAGAGAACCTAGTGTGCTAAGGCATTCGCTAAGTTGGTGTTTAACTTAATCGACAATATTCACATGATAATCTCGAAACCAAATATGAATCTGAGCAATATGAGCCAACAATTGCGGTCCAGTCATCAACTGTCCAAACCAAGGTTTCTTAAAGCTTTCTCCATTTGTTTCAATCATTTCAATCAATTGCTTCCGATCAAAGAATTCATGAAGCGCACTGTTTTTATCTTGTAAATAATCTGATAACATTTCTTTAACAGCCTCTGTATATACCGGATTGTGCGTCTTTGGATAAGGACTTTTCTTTCGATAAAGGACTTCGGTTGGTAAGATCCCTTCTAATGCCTTTCGAAGAATTCCTTTTTCTCGATTTCCATACATCTTCATCTCCCATGGAATATTCCAAACATATTCGACTAAACGGTGATCAGCAAAAGGTACGCGAACTTCCATACTTGCTCCCATACTCATGCGGTCCTTTCGATCCAATAATGTGGTCATAAACCAAATCATATTCAGATAAAAAAGTTCCCGTCGTTTAGCCTCTTGTGCTGATTCTCCTTCTAATCTTGGTACTTCAGCCAACGTATCACTATACTTTTGCATCATATATTCACTTAAATTAAGCTTTTTCTGCCAGTGATTCCTCAGCAGGCTTTGTCTTGCTTCCACTGACCTCATCCAAGGGAATCCATCTCTGTTGAGATCCTCTTCCCTTCGGAACCAAGGGTAACCTCCAAAGATTTCATCTGCACATTCTCCTGATAACCCTACCGTATAATCCTTTTTTATCTGCGCACAAAACCATAAAAGCGATGAATCGATATCGGCCATTCCAGGTAAATCCCGATAATAAACGGCATCCTCAAGTAAATTCACCAACTCTTGCTGGGAAATAACACAGTTATGATGAATTGTATTAAAAGAATCTGTCATTTTTTTTATGAAGGCTTCATCCGAGTCCGGTTGAAATTCATTTGCTTTAAAATGCTCATCATTTCCTTCATAATCAATGGAATAGGTATGCAATCGACCTTTTCCACTTTTGCTAAATTCATTTGCAGCAATGGCTGTAATCGCACTTGAATCTAACCCACCCGATAAAAAGGTGGTTAACGGCACATCCGAAACAAGCTGCCTTTTTACTGCATCTGTGAAAAGAAATCGTACTTTTTCCACCGTCTCTTCTAGGCTGTCTTGATGAACTTCACTTTTTACATTCCAGTACCTCCAAATTTTCAAACCATTTTTACTAAAAAATAACGAGTGAGCTGGGCGTAATTCTTTAATCCCCCTAAACACTCCGCTACCAGGCGTTCGCGATGGACCGAGTCCAAATAATTCGCTAAGCCCATTCTGATCGACTTCAGAACGGATTTCCGGATTGGCTAGGATGGCTTTAAGTTCTGATCCGAATAAAAGTCCAGAAGGTGTTTCCGCATAGAAAAGCGGTTTAACTCCTAAGCGGTCTCTTCCAATAAACAATTTTTCCTCTTGTTCATCCCACACAGCAAAGGAAAAGATGCCATTTAAGTACTCAACGCAATGTTCCTTCCATTCAATGTAAGAAGTTAATAAAACTTCAGTATCAGAATGACCCTTAAACGAATATCCTTTTAATGAAAGCGTTTTTCTTAAATTTTCGGTATTATATAACTCACCGTTATAACATATGGTATAGCGGTGAGAACCCTTACTTCGGGTCATAGGCTGCTTTCCACCTTCAGGATCAACAACGACAAGCCGCTTATGCCCGAGTGCAGCATGGGTTTCTAACCAAAAATTTGTATCATCAGGTCCTCTTTGAGCCAAAGTTTCTGCCATCCTTGTGATGGTTTTCTGTTCGTTTTTTAGATTTTTCTTAAAATCGACCCAACCAGTTATCCCACACATAGTGCATCATCCTTTCAAACAGTGCATTCTTTTGGGCTATGGTTAATGTTATGCAAAAACAAACTAGATGGTTAACACCAATTATTGAAGGCATCATAACCTTTAAATACAGCAATGAAAACTGGCTTACGACTAAATTTAAACCTACGCATGATTGGAATTATAGGATTGTAAAAGATAAATCTTTTACAAGGGTTATAAATTTCAAGAAAACTGTCTAGAAAGGATGGTGAATAGCTAATTTTCGGAGGATAATGATGAATCAACAACAGAGATTAATACTGATAGAAAAACAAGACCGGTCGTTTGAAACCGGCACAATTGAATATATCAATCAACAATGGGTTTTCTTTGATGAGGAAACAGAGGAGGCCTCTTTATTAGATCACTTCCTTCATCAAGAAATAGAAATTTCCCGTACGGATTGTTGGTTGAAGGGGATGTTAATAGAAGGTGGTCGTGTTCAATGTGGGAGCGAACTATTTGACTTACATGACCGAGAAACAATTCGGATACGAAAACAATTAATTTACTCTTTAGAAAGGCTACTCGAACAATTACAGGATGAGGCTTTTCTTTATTTTATTAATACACTAAATTCACTACAATTCTCCGTACATGATTGCATTTATTGCTATAACCATTTAAATTTCCTCAACCCTAAAGATAGAGTTAACGGCGTAAATTTTCTTATTTTTGATAACGAAGAAGAAATTTGTAGCATCCAGCATCACTTTGATTATAGTTCCACTAGGAATGACCGTTTTGAGTTTACTCTTAACAATGGAAAACGTACAGTTATTGAAAAAATTTCATAAGACTTTTTTTATACATGGAAGTTGATGGAAGAACTCATTTAATCAAAGAGTTCTTCCATCTTTTTAATTGGCTCTTTCCTCTAACTTTGTTGCCCTTGAACAAAAAAATACGGCTGAATGAGCTAGGTTATACAAAAAGTAGCTTTACTTATGAGAAAAGAGCTTGCAAAACTTAAATGTTATACATAAGAAATGGCTAATAACAACAAACTTTATGAAAACAGACTCTTAGTTCAACACATCCCTCTTAGCAACGCAAACATATTCGTGAGGAGGTAGTGGTTTTTGAATATAATAGCCTTGTGCATAATCACAACGCATATCACGAAGCAAAATAGCTTGTTCCTTCGTTTCAACTCCCTCGGCTACAAGGTCGATATTTAATCCCTCTGCTAGCGAAATGATTGACTTCATAATCGCCATATCAATTGGTGTTTCATGGAGATTCTTGACAAAAGAACGATCAATTTTTAAAGAGTTGATCGGTAAGCTTCTTAAATAGCTTAGGGAAGAATATCCAGTGCCAAAGTCATCCATCGAAATGCGTACTCCTAGTCGCTGAAACTTTCCAATCAGCCTTTTACTATATTCTATCCTTTGCAACATCGTTGTTTCTGTCAATTCTAATGTCAAGTCATGAGGAGCTATTCCAGTTTCGTGAAGGATATAAAGCACTTGCTGATAAAAATATGGCTTTTGAAATTGTTGAGCTGAAACATTTACGGAAATCCCTAAGTGAGGAAATCCATTCATTTGCCACTTCTTTGTTTGCTCACAGGCTGATTTTAAAGCCCAAGCACCAATTTGATCAATGATTCCTAATTCCTCCGCAAGGGGAATAAACTCTGACGGAGCTACCAGCCCTAATTGAGGATGATTCCAACGTAAAAGAGCTTCATTGCCGACAATCACCCCAGTCTTCAATTCCATTAACGGTTGATAACATAAAAAGAGTTCTTGTTTACATAAAGCCTTTCTCAAGAAATTCTCTCTTTTGAACCGCTTCTGAATTTGGCGGTTCATTTTCGATGAATAGAAACAAACGCGATTTCCTCCAAGTTGCTTTGAACGATTTACAGCTGTGTCGGCATGTTTCAATAAACCTTGTTGATTTAGCCCATCACTAGGGAATAAGCTAATCCCAATACTCCCTGTTAAATAGATTTCTTGATTTTGATAGAAAAACGGGATTGCAATGTTTTCTAGTAATTGATTGGCAATTCCCCTGATAGAGCCAACCTTTACATTCTTCGTTAACAGCAACGAAAACTTACCTCCTGAAATTGTTCCAAAATAGGCTTCCTGAGGGATCGAGTCTTTTAAGCGGAACGCCATCTCCCGTAAAATATAATCCCCAACATCATAACCAAGATTATCGTTAATTGTTCGAAACCGATCGATATCAATAATTAAAAGTGCTAATGGTTCGTTCCGCTTGCGAAAGAGACTCATTTGCTTTTCCAACTTTTCCATGAACTTCATTTTATTTGCAATCCCAGTCCCCGAGTCATAGCTAAATAAGTTTAATACTGTTTCCTCAATTAAGGTAAAAGATAAAAATATTTTTTTGTTTAACTGTAATTCTTCTTCCGCAGCAATATCTGTAATGGTTGCAGTTGGAAACCTCTTTTTTAGTTTTTCGTAAAACGGCTCTGGCTTCACCTGCTCTGAAATGACCTGAATCAAAAGATTAGATCCATCTTTTAAACAATGTTGTTGTAGAAAAGTCTCCAACTTTGAATCATTTTCATAAACCATCGAAAAGGTCTTTGTCATGGTAATCTCCAATTTCAAGATATTTCCCCAATATCCCCTCCCTAAAATTAACACAACTAGTGAAAGAAAATTATGACAATATATCAAACGATAACCTATTACCCGACTAATAAGTACAGAGTGAATCATTCATAAGGTAAATCCACATTAGAAAGGAGGACACCCTATTTAATTATAGTTTTATGAAGTTTTCTAAACTGTGCCGTTAATGAATGATTAGGTAAGACAAAAAAACACGATTATTCCATTAAGGACAACCGTGTTCTAGTAATAAACTATTTAAATAAATATGTTCCAAGTGGAAGTGAGAATCCAAGATATAGAACGAGCACCAAAGCAATAATAAATAAAATCCAAGGAACCTTCGTGGATGCCCCTTTTGTTTTACGACTTAGAATAATTTCCACCATCGCGATAACCCAGATTCCAACTAATACTTTCACAATGTACATAAAACTGATATTCGCTAAGCTAAAAATAAGCCCTAAGCCTGTTCCAATAATTAAAATATAGAACACTCGTAAAACCATTTTTAAAACTTTAAACCCTTTTTCTTTCCCGCTCTTTTGCAATCCTATAGCTACAAAAAACAAAATGAGGGCCAAAAACCAAGCTGTCATATGGGCATGTACCATTTTCATTTGCCTCCTAAAACAAAATTCTTCATTATCATATCATAGAAGACAGAAAAATCCTAAATTAAAGTACTTGTAGCGATGCCCCACCACAAAAAACTAATTTACAAATTTGCCTGACTTTCCGATCGACTCCCAGTAGTCATTACGCAACTGGACTTTCTGAATTTTCCCAGAAGCTGTCTTCGGAAGTTCTTGCACAAACGTTACACCTGTAATCGCTTTAAAGTGCGCAAGTCTTTCTCTTGAAAACTGAATTAAATCTTGTTCTGTCACTTCTTCTCCGTCCCTTAGAACGACATAGGCATGCGGAGTTTCCCCCCATTTTTCATGTGGAATGGCAATGACAGCCGCTTCGAGTATGGACGGATGTTCATATAAAACACCTTCTACCTCAATAGATGAAATATTTTCTCCACCAGATATTATGACATCTTTTTTCCGGTCAACAATTTCAATATTCCCATACTCATCAACATTCGCCATGTCACCTGTGTGAAGCCATCCATTCCGTATCGTTTCCATTGTTGCCTCATCATTCTTCCAATAGCCTTTCATAACACCATTTCCTCTGACAACCACTTCTCCAATTTCCTGCCCGTTATGAGCTACCTCCACCCCAAGATCATTGACGACTTTTACCTGTGTTCCAATCATTTGAACGCCTGCTTTCGCCTTCAAGCGATACTGATCTCTTAACGGCAGTTCTTTCAAATGGGATCTTATGGTTGAAACCAAACTCAACGGAGATGATTCAGTCATTCCATATACCTGAATAAATTCCCAGCCTAGTTCTTTCTCAACTCTTGTAACAAAGGCTGGTGGTGGTGCTGAACCTGCGATAACAACTCGAATATCTTGCTTAAACTCTGGATAATTCTTTTCGTAGTACTGAAGCAAAGAGTTTAATACGGTCGGTGCCATATGCATGATGGTTACACCATGGTTTTCAATCGCTTCATAAATTGTTTCTGGAGTCGCCTTTCGTAAACAAACTTGAGTGGCTCCATTTGCAGTGTAGTAAAAAGGAGATCCCCAGCCATTAACGTGGAACATTGGCAAAACATGTACCAATACATCTTCATCACATACCTGCAGATGGTGCATGGAGCTAAGTGCATGTAAATAGTTATTCCGATGAGTCAGCATAACCCCTTTTGGATTCCCCGTAGTTCCACTAGTATAGAGAAGACTACAAACATCCTGTTCATCTAGAGGCTCACGATCAAACTTTTCAGACGAATGACATCCTAACCATTCATCATATCCAGTCTCACCACTTTGTCCATCATGATAATGGACAATAATTTTTTCAACAGTCGCTAACTTCTCTTTGATTGGAGCAATCAAATGGTAAAGGTCTTGGTCAACAAATAATACTTTTGATTCACTGTGATTAAGGATAAACAAATAGTCGTCTGGCTTAAGGCGAATATTTAGCGGCACCATCACCGCGCCTAATTGAAAGATTCCATAAAAGCCCTCTAGCATTTCAACGGTATTTGGAGCAAGATAAGCAACTCTGTCACCCTTCTTCACACCAAGCTTTCGTAAACCAGTTGATAGACGGTTTACGCGTGCATTTAACTCGTAATATGTAAAAGCCCTCTCCTCACATATAATGGCCTTTTTTTCACCGTACAGAGCAACGGCCCGGTCTAAAAACTGCGTTAAAATTAAAGGTACATCCATTTTGTTATCCTCCCTCCAATTAATGACAACGTTTACTAACAGAAAATTCTAATAATATATTACCATATTGATAGATATTAAAGGAATTAATTTTCGAATTTTATGAATTTCCTAATCTAGGCTTTTTAATCACACTCCCCACATCTTCACATAGAATGTAAAAGAAAACTTGCTTAAGGGTGTTGTCATATGCCAGCCATTGTAGGAGCCGTTCAAGTCATTTCAGTTGGAAGTAGTGGCGTTTTTAATATCGGAGATGTTTATAAAATAATGCCTGTGTCCTCAGCCAAAACCTTTTCAGGCGCAGGATCTTTTAATACCGGTGAAAATTTGACCCTTTATAATAATCAAAGTTCCACAAATACTTTTGACCAAGATAGTATCGACCAAGGAAATAACTTTAACGCATAACTGTAGGTGATAAAATGACAAATTACTATATCCAACAATCGATTACTATTAATCTAATAAAGGTGGACGGAATAACCAACTCCTCTGTTTTACAGATCGGAAGTGCAGGTATCATCAAACCTGCATCTTATCTATATAATACTGGAGGTTTTACAGGCCCCGCCCCTACTTCTGGACAACAAACAGCGGGAGGAGCTTCTGGAGGATTTGTGGTTCCTCTCCATGGTGCTACTCGATAAATCCTAAATTGAGGTGAGTTCTATGAACAATGAACTATATCAATATCTTAAGGAACTTCATCACTTTGTGGAACATCAGAGCACGAAAATTAAAACTTTGGAAAAACAACTTGCAGAATTGCAAAAGGAACTATCAACTTTAAAAGAACGACCTCCTGTACAAGTAGGTACAATAGAATATAAATTCGACCAGTTAAAAGTGGAAACCTTAGAAGGAACGTTAAATATTGGCTTAAATCCATCTGACCTAGAGGGAATTTCCGATTTTACGGTAGATAATAAAAACATTCAAACTCCGGTAGCCCCTAAGGATCAATTCATGAGAAGCATGGAAATTGAAAATGAATTGCGGGAGTATTTAGAAGGGAATTTACCGGAGGTTTTCGAAAAAACTCAACAAAAATTACAATTTAATGTCGATGAATCTTACTACTCGTTTATTAAAGAAGATATAACGAAACAACTCTCAAGTCGAATTGCCACCCATCTTAATCATCTTCCTCAAGAAAGTAAAGAACTCACTGAAGATATGAAACTTGATATTATTGAAAAGATAAAAGGTGAAATTCAGCATGGAGTCTTCTTATTTTTAAACCAACTTAAAGAACAAGGGTGAATCTTCACTAGCAATACCCCAGTTTTTTTACAAGGCTGTTTTCGTAAAGTTTGTTGTTAAAATCCTAAAGCCGATTTTAATGGGAACTAAGCTTTTCTCTACGTTACTTTACTACTTAGTTTGTAAGCTCTTTCCTCATCTTATAAACGATCTTTGAAATGGAATCCTAGCTAAGTTATTCCTTATTTTCTTTAAACAGCAACTATCTTTGAGAAAAGAGCTTTTTACAAACACTATATACATTAAAGGGTGAAAAATGTGAATTTTAATGTTTATAACAGAGACATTTGTGTTGATAATATTCGAGTTATTGGTGTGGCTAGTTCCTCTCTTCTACTTGTTGGGGATGCCGAAACAATCCAGTTAGCCTCAACTTTTGATACTCCAGCAGAATCACTAATTATAGGCCCATTCGTTCCCCTAGGACGTGAGTCATAATTTATGTTCCAGAGAACGTCTGTTGTTAACAATATCAATGTTAAAACGGGTATATTCTCGTCTATTTTGGAGATTGGTGACTCTCACTTGATCCAAGGTTTTTCACGCGCATTGGCTGTACAGAGAGAAGCGGAAATTTACTTTGGGGATGAGGGAAAATTTGAACAGTATTCAACTTTTTTAGAGCCTATTCCTCAATTATCTATTAACGAAAATATAATTATGAACAAACAGAATTTAAATCCATTTATAAAAATTAACAATATGGATATTTTAGCTATCTCAACTTCAAGTATTGTTCATATAGGAAACACTTGTCATGTTTCATTAGAAAATCGAACAAAGCACTTTCGTCAGTTATTACCAAGTGAAGAACAGTCCTAATAAAGTTTGCATATAGTGCATAAGGAGAAAAAGCCTATTAGAAAAGGATGTTTTAAATGCCCGCAATCATTGGTCCCGTTCAGATTGTTAATGTTGGAGGAGGAACAGTACAATTCGGTGATACCTTATTTATTTCGCCGAAAAGTAGTTCGAAATCAATCTCCGGTCAAGGAGCCGGCAATACGGGTGGTTTTATTTTAACCAATAACGGCTTAAACGCAAGCAATGTCTTAGATACGAATTTAGTGGACCAACCGATAACTGGAAACAACTAAAAAAGTGGAACTGGCTACACATTATTTAGGAAGTCCACTTCCCTCGTGATAAAGAAGGCCGATACAGCAATCAACTGTATCGTCCTTCTTTTCTCTATACTCTTATAACAAAATTGCTATTATTTATTACAACTCCATTTTCACTTTCAACTTTCTAGTTTTAATAAATGACCACCATCAAAGAAGAAAAGGTAACGCTCTTTAATTGGACTTTTCCAAATCTCTTCTAACGCTTGACCGTAAAGGCTGATTTGGACACGGTACCGATCTTCGAGGATAGGTTTTGCCTCAGCAAAGCCACCTTTAAAACGATCTTGAATTCGATCTGTTTTAAAATCTAAGAGGACTGTACCTTGGGAGTCTTCAAAGATACAGTCAATCACCCCTTGAACAAAAACAGATTCATCTTGTCCATCCCATTCAGGATAAACCTGTTTGGCTGATAAATTCAAATAAAATGGTACTTCTCTACTTACCTTATCGGCACTTAAGAGACGCTGACCAATCTCGGTCTCAAAGAAAGCAAGAATCCACTGGATTTCAATTGCCTCTTTTTGTTCAGAAGATAAAAGCTCTGACTGTACCATATTCTCTAACTGAAGTTTGATTGTTTCTTCGCTGATTGGATTCGATAAATCAATATGTTGCATCACCATATGCATCGCCGTTCCTTTTTCAGCAGGAGTCAACTGTTTCTCCTGCATAAATCGCGGACGATTCATAATTGGTTTTGAGAATCTCTGCACCAAATCCAACCCACTCTCAGCATCACGTACTTCATGATTCCGTTTTAATTCCGTAACAGATTGTTTTGAACGATGAGTAGCTGCCTCAGAGTATGAATAAGCCCAAGATAACTGATCAAAAACCTTTCCAGCATGGTCCGATTTCTGATTGATTGTTTTTCCTTTACGAACCTTCTCCATGCGTATTTCTTGTTCAGTCTCTTCCTCCTCTATAAAGGTAGCCACCTCATTGGCGTCATAGAAACGAAGAAGCCAACGAGAAGGGTGAGAAGAGATTTCTTCTGGGATAAGCTGTGTATATAATTGACCTGCAAAATCTTTTAACAATGCAGAATCTTGATGCCTAATAAGTGCTGGACCAATCCAATCTAGATAGCTATTAGCGGAAGCTCTCATGTAATCCTCAAGGAGCCAGTCTGATTCATTGGCTGCGTCAGCCCATTTTTCCACTGTTTTTTGTACTTCTTTCACAGAGCCAACTAGAATTAATTTTTCCTTCGCTCTGGTTAAAGCTACATAAAGTACGCGCATTTCCTCAGCTAGCATTTCCATTTTCTTTTTGCGTTTAAAAGCTAGTTGTGGGAGGGATGGATAAGAAATTCTTTTTTCCGGGTTTACATATTTAGAAGCAAAGCCATACTCCTTATCGAGCATATACGGCTTTTTCAAATCCATCGTATTAAACTGTCGAGCAAGACCAGCGACAAAAACAATCGGGAATTCCAGTCCCTTACTACTGTGGATTGTCATCATTCGGACAACATCCTCCTGTTCCCCAATCGCACCAGCAGTACCTAAATCATCGCCCCGGTCCCGCATTTGCTCAATAAAGCGTAGGAAACGGAATAACCCACGGAATGAGGTTGCTTCATATTGTCTCGAGCGATCATAGAGCGCTCTTAAATTTGCTTGTCGCTGTTTTCCTCCAGCAAGTCCTCCGACAAAATCATAGAACTTTGTTTCCCTAAACAATTGCCATATCAAATCCGAAACAGATTCCATTCTCGCGTTTGAACGCCAAGACTTTAATTTTTCTAAAAACGGGCGGACTTTTGCATAAAGTTCCTCATGTTCCTGTGTTGGTCTTCGCTCACAGAAAGCAGTAAGAGCTTCATAAAAAGTTCCTTTCTTATTTACAATTCGAATGATGGCAAGTTCTTCTTCATTTAGACCGACAATTGGTGAGCGAAGGACAGAAGCAAGCGGGATATCCTGGAACGGGTTATCAATCACTTTTAGTAAAGAAAGCATGATCGATACTTCCGTTGCATCAAAATAACCTGACGACAAGTTCGCATAAATCGGAATGCCCTGTTGCTTAAATTCCTCCATAATCTGTGGTGCCCATGTCATCGAGCGGAGAAGAATCACGATATCACGGTACCGGACAGGGGATTCCGTTTTGGTTTTTGGATTGTAGACTCCCCTACGCTCCATCACCATCTCTTTAACTTGTTTAGCAATCAATCTTGCCTCCAGTTGTGACTGCTCAAGATCTTCTAAATCATAACCACCTTCAAGTACTTCCTCACGCTCTTCTTCTGAAATCTTACCTTCTGAGTCAATCAATAGAAGTTCCACTGGATAAGATGTTTCTTCAGGATACTGTGATCCTTTTATAAGCTCAGCATTTTCATCATAATGAATTTCTCCGACTTGTATACCCATAATCTGTTTAAATAAATAATTGGTCCCATCTAGAACTTCCCCGCGACTACGGAAATTTCGTGCCAAATCAATCTTTAAACCCGAAACTTCTCCACCTGGAGTAAAACGATTATATTTACTTAAAAACAAATTCGGTTCCGCGAGTCGAAAACGATAAATCGACTGTTTTACATCGCCGACCATGAATAAGTTCCCGTTGTTTTCCCCATCAGCTGTCACTAAACGAAGGATAGCCTCTTGTACCATATTGGTATCCTGATATTCATCTACTAAGACTTCTTTAAATTTTCTCCGATAGGCTAGTCCAGCTTCTGAAGGAGTCATTCGCTGTTCGGCTTCTCTTCCACTAGATAGAATATCCAGTGTAAAGTGCTCTAAATCCGAAAAATCAACGAGGCCTTTTTCTTGCTTTACTTGCGCAAATCTCTTATCAAATTCTTTTACAAGGTTTGCTAAAGTTTGAATGACGTCTCTCATTTCAAACATATCCTTTAAAAAGCTCTCTGGACGACGCGAAAACAATTCCGCTTTTAAATCGAGTACCATTTTTTTCGCTTTATCACGAAGCTTACTTGCTTTATCAATCAAATCCTTATCGTACTGTTTGGGGCTACATGGTTTCGCTCGTTTGAAGTCAACTAGCTGCATCGCGTCGTATAAAGCATTCCAAGATCGTTCTTTTGCTGAAAGCAATGTTTCAATAAGATGCTTATCTTGTTCGAAGTTTTCGGCCCGAGGTGCAGGACCTTCTGGCATCCTGGTGATCTCTAATCCTTGATCTAATAACCTTTTTGCTCCCAGAAGTTGGAGTTCAACATCAAACAATAAGACATTAGAAAAAGGCAGTTCCTCGAACCCCAGTTCGTGATGAACATCATACATTTTCACGATTTTCTCAAGATAACCTTCTGGAGAAGGGTTCGACTTTGCGAAGTCATACAAATCTAACAAGATATCTTTTAACGCCTCATCACTACGATCATTGGTAAAGGTATCAACTAACCGATAAAAAGGGTGGTTATCGGGCTTTCCATACTCCTCTTCAAAAAGTTCATCAATGACTTCATCTCGTAATAATTGTGCTTCTGTTTCATCAGCAATTCGGAAACCTGGATCAATATCAATTAAATAATAGTACTTACGAATAACTTCGAGACAAAACGAGTGCAATGTTGAAATTGACGCACGGTTTAATAAGCTTAATTGTTTCCTTAGATGACCAGAGCTCGGGTCCTCATCAATGGCTTTTTCAAGTGCCTCTGCAATTCGATGACGCATTTCAGCAGCTGATGCGTTTGTAAACGTTACAACAAGGAGTTCATCAACGTCAATTGGATTCGAAGTAGAGGTTATTTTTTTAATCATCCGTTCAACCAGTACTGCTGTTTTTCCAGAACCTGCAGCAGCAGCAACAAGGATGTCTTGACCACCAGCCATAATGGCTTTCCATTGATCATCCGTCCAAGTTACTCCTTCTGGTTTTGGAGGAATCATTTGTTTAGCCAAGGTTCATCCCCTCCTTTTTCATTGCCTCTAAGATATCTTCCTTACTTTTAGGAGCTAGTTTTCTATATTCATTTGAATCAAGTGAGCGATCAAACTGACAAACAGACTTAAATGGACAGAAAGTACAAGGTAGACGATCCTTTAATTTAAATGGAGCAATGTCGACAACACCACTAATAATTTCGTTCCCCGTGTCCTCGTATTTCTTCCGTACAAATTGCCTTAGGTTTTCAAATTCTTCTCGACTAGCTACTTTAGACGTCTTCGTCAAGCTTCCGTCCTTTTTAAACCCTGCCGCAACGATTTGGGAACTTATACCACTATCAATTGACTTGTCCATTAGCTGAATCACGTTTTGATCTGCCAGTAGTAATCCATTCATCTTAAATTGCTTCATGATTTCTTCTTCAATTTCATCAAGCGTTAAAATTTTCGTTGTATTAATCATTGGATTATGAACGTGGAAATAAAGAACACCTGCAGGGTCGGCTTGCTTGCCTACGAGTTGTTTCGAATGACTGATGATAATATCAAGGTATGTCAACATTTGCAACGCAAGTCCATAATAAACTTCCGTTAAATTAAGATCCTTTTCACTAGACTTGTAATCTAACACTCTTAAATATAAACCCTTTTCATCCTCTGCTTTATCTACACGGTCTATTCGACCCATCAATTCCATTTTTGTCCCGTTCTTCAACGTGAATCCTAATGGAGGTAGCGTTCCTTTCCGACCAAAACCAAGTTCCAAACCGACTGGAGAAAATCCACTGGCTTTTGCATGCTCACTCATAATCATCGAAGCGCGGCTAATTATATTCTGCAATTTTTGTTTGATATATTGATGACGATTGGAGCTAAGAAGTATTTCATTTTGAAGTTTCGGTGCTAACATTTCCACTGCATCTTTGGCTAAGTGTTGGACTTGATCTCTAGTAAGTTTTGCCCAAGAAATATTCTCTTCCATAATCGTTTCAGCGATATGCTTTAATGCTGCATGAAATAAATCCCCAATATCTGGAGCTTCTAATCGGAAGATTTGTCGGTCACGAAGTTTAAGCCCATGTTGTGCATAATGGGAAAAAGCACAACTATTAAACAATTCCATTCTCGACACACTAGCTTCAATTTCTTCTCCGTATAATTCCTTTGTCGTCTCTGTGGAGAGCTGTTTTGTTTTATTTTCGTAAAACAAACTGGACAAGACTTTATTCGTAATCTCTCGCCAGCGGGGATTTTCCATATAGTAGTCGTAAACGTCCCACCAAAAATCGTAAATCGGATAATTTCTTTTTTTCAATTGAAGCTGAGCTGCTAAATAGCTAAGAGCTGTATTTTCTCCCGATGTGTACTCTAATTGCTCAAGTTCGGATAGCTCTGATGGGTCATTTGCGAAAACATGTTTCTGATGATTAGGGAATAAATCCGTTAATCGCTTTATATAAGTAGAAGCAATCAACGCCTTTCCTTCTTCATTTGCAATTGGATAGCAGACATAAAGAGCGTCTGACGGTGTGGTAAATGCCTTATAAGCAAAGAAGGCTTCATCAAGTAGGCGCTTTTTACTCGACGGCGCTAACTTTAGCCCTTCCCGTGACAAAATTTCTCGATCATCATCTCCAAAAATGCCCTCATCCAACATCTTCGCTGGTAAAACACCTTCATTTACACCGACAACAAAGGCAACTTTAATATCAGCAAGTCGGGACTTTTCTAGGTTGGCCACAACGACTTGATCCATTGCAGGTGGAATTAACGAGAATTTCATTGACTCAAATCCAGCTTCGAGAATAGACAGAAACTGGCGCGTATTGACTTCTTCTTCACCCATAATTTCAACAAACTGATCAAGCAAATCCACCACTGAATTCCAGGCTTGATCATGTTCTCGTGCCGCTACAAGTTTCCCGCTTGCTTCAGCTTGAATACGCCATTCTTCCAATTTCGAAGGAATATTGAGTTCCTCAAGAAATAAGTAAATGGCCTCACATAATTTCCGACCATTATCTGCGCGCTTTAGCCTGCGAGCAAGACGTTGAAGCGGAGCAGTCACCATCGCTCTTAAATCGTTCAGTAACTGTTCGGTTTCTTTTTCCGCATCTGTTTGGGTATTCGTTGAAAACTCTAGCCCTCTAATCCTCCGGTAAATCCATCGGTCTTTCCTTGTCCATTTATCTCCCTTAATCCCGTAAGCCAGGACGTAGTTTTCAAGAATATCCATGTGTTCCCTTGATTTCTCCACATTACTTCCTAATGGAAATAACAAATCTGTCTTGATTGCTCTGAAAATCGGTTCATAGCGCCAGTTTCCCAGTACCGTTTCTATACTCGAGCGAATGAGTTCAATCAGTGGATGATTTAACATTGTGTTTTTTTGATCAATAAAAGACGGTATCGAATAATCGGTAAACACAGTTTCAAGGAGATCCCGATAATCACTTTCATTCCGTATCAACACTGTAATATCTCGGTACCTATATCCCTTTTCTCTTGCAAGCTTACGAATTTCCCGTGCGACCCCTTCGACCTCTGCTCTACGGTTAGCAGCCTCGACGATATGCACATGTGTTTCACCGTCAAACTTTCGCGTTGGTCGAGAATCAAAATGGGTTTCTAAATGTTTTAAAGAATCATTGTTCCAACGATATTGATTAGAAAGAACAACATCCTCTTCGCGCTCGATCCCATTTAGCTGCATAATTTCATAGAGGCTTTGACAAGTTTCTCCAGTCAACCGAAATAAGTCTAAGTCACTTGGTCGATATTGATGAAAAGGTTTATCGAGCGGAAGAGTAATCGTTACTCGCTTCGATGATTTCATTAGTTGTTCAATAATTAACAATTCAAGCGGAGTATATGAATAAAAACCATCAATATAAATCTCAGCGTTTTTTAAGTATTCAGAGACTGGGATCTTCTCAGCAAGCAGTCGAAAGTAATCCTCTGAGTCAAGGTATTTTCCAATTAACTCATCTTCAAACTGACGGTAAATAAGCTCAAGGTCATGTAACTTTTCCTTAAGCGCTTTTTCCTCTGTTTCAGTCTTTTGTTTAGCTAAGTCTTCAGGTTGAACAGCATACCGTTTAAATTCAATTAGCATTTGTTCTAGTTGCTGAACAAATCCATTTTTATCCGCTGTCCGCTGAAAAATGCTTAACAGGTCTTTTTTCTCCTCGATGATTTTGCGGATCATCATACTCGTTCCGACATTTGTAAGATGATAACGCGTAAACCCTCCTGTTTCTTGGAGAACTCGCCATGCTAGTCTTGGAAAACTGTACACTTGGGCCCTAATCATCCCTCCGAGTCCCGAAGTGGTTGCAAGCTTGTATTCTGATAAAAACGACATTTGCTCAGGAACTAAATAAATAATTGGAGGACCTGCTGGATCTACCCTCAGCCTATCCCTAATTTCCTCTAAGCAAAGCTCTGTTTTTCCACTGCCAGACCGGCCAAGTATCATTCGAACAGACATCGATGTTCCTCCCATCCCTACCTAAAATCTCTATACTTGATGATAACATAACACCCTACGATTTTTTGACCATAATTATTTCCAAAACAACCTACAACGGCTAAGGAAAATGCATACATTATCTTGGGTGATTCTATGAACACATTCACACGGAAGAAGTATGCTTTTACTCTGTTAACGCTTATTTCTATTTTAGTTGCAAGCAATATTTATACACTTATTCCCATTTATGAAGCCGTAGCTATAGACCTTGATATCTCTAGTGTAGATGTGGTTATTGCCGGAAGCTTATTCACTCTCTTTTATGCAGGAGGACTACTCTCGTTTGGACCGATTTCGAATTATGTAGGTCGTAAGAAAATCCTAGTCTACGGCTTACTTATATCATCAGTCACCACTTTTGCTGTTGGCTTTGCTACCGGCGCTATCACCTTATGGTTGACTCGGTCTATACAAGGATTCACGCTAGCCTCCTTCGCTTCGGTTGTCTTCGCTTATTCATTTGAGATGTTTCCGACAAAACCACGTACTTTATTAGTCGTGCTGATTAATACTGGGTTTTTAATTGCGGGGATTTTCGGTCAATTAATAAGTTCCCTACTGTCCTACCAATTCTCTTGGAACAGTGTGTTTTTCTTCTTTGCATTTTGTTACCTTTTACTTTTTGTCCTCGCCTTCATTATTCTGGCTGATTCTCCTATAAATCGAATGAAAAAAGAGCCAGTCTTAGCTGTCTATTTTTCTCTAATAAAGGACTCGCTGTTAGCTAAGTGCTACGTAATCACTTTTTCCCTACTATTTTCCGTCATCGCCTTTTATGATGCACTTAATCGCTATTTTCCTGGTGCGAACGAGGACCTTTTCATGATTCGAACTGCAGGCTTGATTGGGGCTACACTTTCTATTTTCACAGGAAAATTCATCGAGAAATTAGGTGAATTGAAAACGTTAGAAGCGGGTTTCATCATTGGTATTTTAAGTTTCATTGCCATGCTATTCTATCATCGTACAGCGGAATTAATCGTATTTTCGATTCTTTTCATCTCATCCATTTCACTTGTAATCCCTACTGTTATAACATTAATTGGTTCATTTGTAGAAAAAAAGCGCTCCCAGGCCCTTTCACTTTATTCATTTATTTTATTAATAGGTGCAAGCCTAGGACCCTCGCTAGCCTCTTTTGCATCTTTTCATCAGATCCTAATCGTTTTGAGCATGTTGTTTTTACTGAATCTTTGGCTGTGTCAACTGATTAAAAACCTAAAAATTGGAAGTTGACTATTCTGGAAAAAGAAAAAGTGGGAAGCCCCTTTCTAGGTTGCTTCCCACCCTCATTCATTAAAAAGATACATCCATTTCGTCCAAGGGCCAATAACGTAAATTCACCTTTCCTACTATCTGCTCCACAGCGATGAGGCCAAAGTGGCGACTATCCCAACTTCCCCTCCGGTTATCACCTAAGACAAATATATACCCCTCAGGTATGGTCACCTTCCCAGTAACTTCCTCAAGTGTAAAATCTCCTGTTAAGACTCCTCCAAAAAGTTTTGAGCGGTACTTTTCTAAAAAAGGTTCATCGATTTGCTCTCCATTAATATAAAGCTGATCATCACGATAATTAATTGTATCTCCTGGGAGTCCGATAATACGTTTTACATAATCCTCTTGTTCATTTGCATGGAAAACGATAACATCAAATCTCTGTAAATCATTTGCCTCAAAGCCAATTTTGTTAACCACTACCTTGTTTCCATCCTCAAGGGTTGGCAGCATAGATTCTCCTTCTACAACATAGTTAGAAAAAAAGAAAGTCCGAATAGCTACAAATACAATGATTCCTAAGGATAAAGCCTTAAACCATTCAACCCCTTCATTTCTCCATTCTTCTTTCATAAACGATCTCCCACCTCTTCCACCAGAGTTTTTCCGTTCAGGAGACTGATCAATGATGTGATTATTTTCCATTATGGTCTTTATTTGGAGTCATATTCATTCTTACTTCAATTATTTTTCCAACATACCAAAGAACGAAAATAATCACGAGAACAATCGCTGTTCGAATTGGCTGAGTTAATAATGACCGGATATCGTGTCCAACGAAACTGATGGTGAATATCATTACCATTTTCCCAGCCATGACAGCAAGCATATATTGCGGCAGACTAATTTTCGATAAACCCGCGACAATATTGACAATGGCAGAAGGGGTAAATGGGAAACAAAGTAATAAAAACAATGGACCAAAACCATGTCGTTCGATCCAATTCATCCCTTTTCGAACTTGTTTGTGCTTTTGCAAAAGCCGAAGAATCCGCTTTTGGCCATACTTTCGAAACAAAAGGAAAACGAGCATCGCTCCTGCGCAAGCTCCAATCCAAGAAAAGAGAAAACCAAACCATAGACCAAAGGCGTTAGCATTAGCCATAACGAACAATACTAGTGGCAAAAAAGGAAAGAAAGCCTCAATCATTGGAAGGAGAATACCCGGAATCGGTCCCAACGCACGATATTCACCAATTAAATCCATTATATTCTCTAATGCGAACCATTCCTTAATTGACTCAAAATCCATTGAAATCTCCTTTTCCCTGATGAACTCAAACTAATTTACAATCATTCTATCTATATTTTACACCTTTCCAAATTAATTGAAAAAGATTCAAACTCATTTCGCTAAAAATTCATTCAATTCTTGTTTGTTTGCCTCTAAATCGATTGCGAGCACAGCGCCTGCCCCGCTTACTCTTTGATTGTAAAACGTATTTTCAACTGGAACTCTCATAGTTTGAACATCCCGTCCATCTGATGAAAGAAAACCTCGGGCCATGTAAAGAACGTCTCCTGTATCCATGTTCGTATTGATATATGGCGTAATTACTCCGACCATTTTTGGTAATTTAGGAAGAGTTTGGACACTAGCAAGTTGACCCCCTATCTCACGAATAACCTTTTGCTGCCTTTCTACCCGACCGAAATCACCGACAGCATCTTGTCTAAACCGAACATATCCTAAAAGATGTTCGCCATCTAGCCTTTGAATCCCAGGCTCAAGCGTTACCCCTATATCCTTTGACATACTCTTTTCTACATCGATTTCGACCCCATTTGGAAAGGCTGTATCAATTAATCGGACAAACCCTTCAAAATCAAGAATAGCGTAATACTTTAAGTCAACTTCAAAATTTTCTTTAATTGTTTGTCTCAGTAACTCAGGACCTCCATATGCAAAAGCAGCATTGATCTTGTTCATTCCATATCCAGGAATATTTACATAGGTATCCCTCATAATGGATGCAAGCTTATAGGATCCTGTATCAGGATTATAGCTGGCAATCATAATTGTATCTGCTCTTGACACCGCTTCTCCTCTTGAATCGCTCCCAAGAAGCAAGATATTTGTATACCCATTTTTATCGCGCTCGCCATTAAAACTGTACTCTTCTTTAGTATCACCGGCTTCTTGTTGAGAGCCCTTTAATCCTTGTCGATATTGAATGACACTATAAAAAGCTACTGCACCAATAAGGAGGAACAGTATAATGAAAGCAGTTGAAAATCGTCGCTTCTTTGATTTCTTTCCTATATGTCGATCTGAACGCATCTCATTCCTCCTAGCTTATTAAGTAACGTTGTAGGTTTCGCTTCTTTGTTATCCTTGCTTAGGAATGTAAAACTAAATTACCTTGTCCCTTTATATTACTTATTCTTATCCTACATCTATTCCATGATTCTTCCTTTTTATGATTATAAATGCATCTAAAAGCCTCCTATAACAAAATTTATAGAATAAGTTTACAAAAACACTTGAATCCGGCCTAGTCCATCATGTAACATAAATTAGGAACAAACGTTCTCTTATTGTAGGAGGATTTAGAAACATGACTAGAATAAGCAAACAGGACCGAGATATTCTTGAACAAGCGATATATCTCCCAATGGTCTTAACGATTCTCGATCGGGACATTCAAATTATTGAAAACAGTTCACTAAAGTTAAAAAAACCATATCTCGAGTTAATTGAGGAAACAATGAGGGCTATTCAATTGAAGTTGGCTAATGTAAAACGTTATATGAAGCAAAACAGCCTTAAAGTAGAAAAGCTGAAACAAGATGAAGCCTTCACTATGTACCTTTTTCTTTATAAAGGCTATGAGGAACAACACAATTATTTTAATCCGCGGATACGGAATAAAGTGCAAGAACTAATGACCGATTATCTCTTAAATCGCGGTATGTCATCTTAAAGTCTTGAATTAAAAAGGAAGACCCTGCTTATCTGCACAGGGTCATCACTTCCTAATCATCATAACGATATCGTTCGCCAACCATAAAAGCCATTCTCTCTTGAGTTAAGCGCCGACCATAGATGATATACTCTGCTCTACGCTCATTTTCCTTTATTTTTTGAAGTACCTTTGCCCTTAATTCTGCTGTTCTTAATAATTGCTTTTCAAAAGAAATATATGAAATGGGGAGCACATAGGTTTCTTTATTTCGAAAAGTTACCCTCGTGCTGTGAGCATCATTCCGTTTGTGGTCAAGTACATGCTCGTGAGAAACCCAGATACAGTTCGGTTTAGATGGTGACTTAGTAGGTAGCAGAAAGACCGAGTTTGAAGGATCCACCGCGATAGGGGCTTTATGAGTTACTCTAGTCAGCCTACGCGTAACCTTTTTACTGGCGTTATAATCGGAGAGGTTGTATTCACATCCCCTTTTGACTACTTCAGTCGGTTTTAACGGTGAAAAATAGACTCTTTCATACTCAACAATCTTTGAATACATTTTGTTCTCGACTTCAAACGGAAGAATCAACATTGTAAAAGGATTTATTTCATACTCATCTACTAAATCTTTCTGGTCAATAATCATGCAGTTCATCTCCTTATCTGGGCAGTTTACCCAAATTAAATCATAGCATTGATTTTCGCAAAGAAAATAGCTGGAATATAAAGTTCTAAATTTATACATAATTACCACAATAAAATTTTCCAAAAATTAAAATAATTTGTTGATTATCTTCCTTGACTTCCATATAATATAAAAAAGGTCAAAGAGGTGAAATCAGTGAAGGAGAAGTCTTATTCTGAACTCATGAAGGCCAGTGTATTAAAAAGAATTAAAGAAAAAGAATCGTTTGTACAGGACTTATATGTTGAAATGCTCATTTCTGAAATTCAGCTCAAGAACCAAAAAGAAAAACTCCTAACGAAAATTGACAAAGCTATTGATGATCGAAACCGCCCCTTATTCTTATCACTAACAGAAGAGCTAAAGGCACTTGATAAACAATTTGGCACCTAATCATGTTAAATCTCCAAATAGCGAACCTTAAGGCAAAGACAGAGCCGTCAATCATTTGAAACCTTTCCCTATTAACAAAGCCCCTGTTTGGCCACTATACAAGTCGCTAAACACTGAGTTTGGACCTTACTAACTTGGCTATAAGATATTCACATTATTTACTTTCCTCAACAACAAAGAATCCCCGGCTATTACCGGGGATTCTTTGTACGCGAACTAATTTTCTTCCGTGGCTTGCTTTTCCCACTCTTGATTTCTTTTTTGAATTTCGTACTCTTCCATTCTAGAAATACGTTCGAGCATGGTTGGATGCCCATAGCGGAAAACTTTCACAAGTAAAGGCGGATTCACCTGACTTAACCCAGCCTTTGTTAATTCTTGGAAAGAGGTGATTGCCGCTTGAGGGTGATCAGTCATCTCAATCGCATAGTTGTCCGCTCTCGTCTCTTGGTACCTAGAGACAGCATTAGAGAAGGGACTCGAAGCAAAAGCTAACATGGATATAATCATTAGAAACAACGGAAATGACCGAATGCTTCCAACCCTGTCAATTTTGAACTCTTTTCCCCAACGGGCAACGGCCCAATTCATTAGTCGGTAAGTGAGATACAAGCCAAGTAGTGACAAAAGTAAGTATCCGGCAATTCCAATATACAAATGCTTTTCAACGTAATGAGCCATTTCATGAGCCATTATAAATAAAATCTGATCATCATTTAAACGGTTCAACGTTGTATCCCAGAGCACAATCCTTGAATTGGAACCAATTCCTGTTACATAAGCATTTAAGGCATTTGTTTTTTCTGCCATATTTACTTCAAACACATGCTCAGCAGGGATGTTTGCTTCGTTAGCAAGATTTAAAATCTTAGCTTCCAATTCTTTGTTTTTCAACGGGTAAAAGTCATTGTACAACGGATCAATGACAACTGGTTGTAAAAACATCATAAATAGGGTAAACGGTACGGATAACATCCAAGCAAACAACCACCAAAATCGTTTACTTTTATTCATCAACCAATAAAGAACCAGTACAATAATAAACATCATGCCAAAGTTCAACCAAAAATCAATCAATTCATCTTTCATCCAGGAAGCAAAACCCTGCGTAGAAATATTATACGTTTTGGATAAATGATAGCTGAGATAGCCAATTGGCAACGTTGCAACATAAGCAAATAACGTAAGCCAAAATACATAAATCCCCACTCGTCCTAGTTTGTTTTTCATTGTGTCCACTGCCCACTTGTCGAATGCCTTCGATAACCCTAAAAGCAGGATTAAAAAATAGATAAGCCATTCCAATGGGGTTGATAAGAAAAACAAAAGGTTACGGATTTGGGAATATTCTTCGCTAAGCATAAGCTCCCTACTATTTAAAAACGTAGCAGGATCCGCACTGGACCCTTGAAATTCAAAAGGCAAGCTTGCATCGGCTAGGTAAAACAGGTACCAATAGATAATGAAACCATATAAAACATAGGCAAGTACTGCAAAAAAACCCATTTTCCTTGCCATATTAAATCCCCTCCTTTTCGTACAACCTCTCATAACTATTTTAGTCTTAATACGCTAAAATAGAACAAACTTGACGAGCTTTTCTTCAACATAAGATTGTAGAAATTTGAAGTAGAATGTACTCAAAGAACACCTGATGCTTTGGTTTTCAATAAATTAAATAGCAGTAAGTTCAGGTTATTGATCCGACATCGCGACGTGAACTTTTTCAAAGCGTTATGGGTATTTAGGGTTCCGCTATGAAACCGGTAGTGCACTACAGAATTCGGTACGGGTACGTAAAGCGTCTCTAGCTTATCAGCAACTCATTTCTGTGCTCGCTCGGGCACGTAGAAACCCTCTACTTTACCTTTTACTCTCTTCTGAACCCGCAACGGGCACATAGAACCTCTCTACCTTACCGTTTACTCTCTTCCGAACTCACAACGGGCACATAGAACCTCTCTACCTTACCGTTTACCCACTTCTGAACCCGCAACGGGCACATAGAACCTCTCTACCTTACCGTTTACTCTCTTCCGAACTCACAACGGGCACGTAGAACCTCTCTACCTTACCGTTTACCCACTTCTGAACCCACAACGGGCACATAGAACCTCTCTACCTTACCAGTTACTCTCTTCCGAACTCACAACGGGCACATAGAAACCCTCTACCTTACCGGTTACTCTCTTCTGAGAACACAACGGGCACATAGAAACCCTCTACCTTACCGGTTACTCTCTTCTGAGAACACAACGGGCACAGAAATCCTCTACCTTACCGGCAGCTCATTTCTGTGACCCATCACGGCACATAAAGCTACAAAAATTCCCCGTCACTCTCTCTAAAAAGAAAAACACTTAGAACCGTGTTCTAAGTGTTTTTGAAGCTATTATTTACTTGCTGTCTTTTGATTATGAATAAATTGTTTATCGATTAAATTCTTAAAATCAGGTTGTTCTTTTAGGAATTTCAAAGCATAGGAGGAATCAGCAAATGCCTGAACAGTTTCTTCGTCTACTTCATAGGTAAACCCGATTCGATCCCAAGCTAAATCAACGACTTCTTTATCAAGTTCTTGGCCGGTTGTTTCTTTTACATCGTTAATTGTAATTGCTTTTGCTTCTTCTGGATTATCATTAATAAACTGAATCGCCTTTTTATGAGCATCAATAATCTTTTGGACCTTTTCTGGATCTTCCTCAGCTACTTTCCCAGAAGTAACCATAACAGATGCAGGTAGTGTCTCCCCGAAGCTTACTTCATTCCAGCCAATTACCACTTCAGCATCCGTTTCTTTCTCAATTACAGCCGCCCATGGTTCAGGAGCTACAGCAATATCTACTTTTCCTGACTCAAGCATCGCAGCATATTGCGCTGGATTTCCAGTTAAGTGCTTCATCGTACCACCAATACGCTCTGAAGTAACTCCAGCTTCTTCAAGATACGTTTCATACTGGACATCATGTGTACAGCCAATTCCAGGTGTAATAAAGATTTTTCCTTCAAAGTCTTCTGGGGAATCAATCTCTAAATCACTTCTCGCTAGAATTACTGTTCCGCCTGTAGAAGCCCCAGCGATGATTTTCACATCTGCACCGGTAGTATAATTATTCATCGCTGGCCCAGGACCAACTAAACCGGCATCCACATCACCCGTTTTGAGCGCTGTCATAAACGATCCACCTTCGGCAAAGGTTTTATATTCAACAATTGTTCCGTCCCCAAGCTCTTGCTCAAAAAACCCTTGGTCTTTTGCAACCATCGCAGGAACATGGTTGATATTTGGAAAATAACCGATAACTATTTTTTCTTTCTCACCATTTGCTTTGTCACTCGAACCACAAGCAGCTAACAATCCTGCAAACAACAGAATGACTAAAAAGCTCAGAAGTGATTTCTTCATTCCTCTTCTCTCCCTCTTCTTTAATAATTAAGACTCTAAACCCCATCGTTCTAGAACATTCTTCTCGACGCGTTGGAAAATTAATTGATCGACAATATAACCAATCACACCAATAATAATCATGACACCAATAACCAGACTCATATTACCGAAATCGGAAGCATAACGCAGAGTGTACCCAAGCCCTGGACCGGTGCTTAGCAATTCACCCGCCATCAAGGCCCGCCAAGCAAACGCCCACGCTAACCTTGCTCCCGTTACAACATGTGGAATCGACGCTGGGAAGGCAACCCGAACAAATAAATCAAGCCCTGTTGCCCCCATTGTTTGGGCTGCTTTTACAAAGAGAGGATTGACGTTTTTCATCCCTGCTCTCATATTAAGCGTCATCACAAAAGTACCTCCGAGTACGACCACAAAAATAACAGATGTTTCGTTCATTCCAAACCACATAATGGCTAGTGGTAGCCAAATGATACTTGGAACACTTTGCAAAGCCAGAATGACTGTGCCAAGCGTTTCATCGGCACTCTTCGATTTCGCCAACAAAACGCCTAATGCCGAACCAATAATAAGCGATAACGCTAATCCAATTGCAAGTCGTTTAAAACTTGCTACCAAATCGTATATTAATGTTTTATCTTCAAACCCAGTTATTAAGGCGTCCAATACCATGCTCGGCGACGGCAAAATCGTAGGGAGCCATAGCTCTAACCTCGATCCTATTTCCCAAAATGCAATAATGACAGAAAAAAAGATGATGCGTTTAATTGTTGGATGCATTGGCTAGTTCCTCGCTTACAACTTTATCAATTTCTTTTTTTAGATAGCCCATGATATGCTCTTCGATTTCAAGCATTTCCTTTTTGTACTGTTCTCTAGGACGCGGTAGATCTACTCGGATATCCTGAAGAATTGTTCCTGGCTTCGTTCCCATCACAATGATCCGATCAGATAGCTTAATGGATTCTGAGATACTATGGGTAACAAAGAGAATCGTCTTCTTCGTTTCCGTCCAAATCGTTTCTAGCTGGCCGTGTAGACGAGAACGAGTCTGCTCATCAAGTGCACCAAAGGGTTCATCCATTAATAGCGTGTCTGGGTTCATTGCCAAGGCCCTTGCAATCGCGACGCGCTGTTGCATACCACCTGAAAGTTCATGTGGATAATGATGGAGATAATTACTTAATTGAACCATTTGTAAGTATTTCTTTGCTTGTTCATTGGCGTCTTTTTTGGACATCTCCTTCTTTAAAGGGAAAGTGACATTCTCCAAAACATTTAGCCAAGGGAATAAAGCCGCTTGCTGAAAAACCATTCCGCGGTCTTTTCCAGGCTTTCTAACTTGCGTTTCATTGACAATCACTTCCCCACTGTTCGCCTTCGTTAACCCTGCAACAATGGAAAGTAAGGTTGATTTTCCACATCCTGAAGGCCCCAAAATTGAGACAAATTCCCCTTTTTGTACCTCAAGATTAATATCTTTTAGAACAGTGATTGGTTTATTTTCTTTATCTATAAATTGTTTTTGGATATTCTTAATTTCTATAAACATATTAAATTCACCTTATCCTTATAAAACATATTAGTTTACTCGGAAATATATTCTCAATTATACTGTATTCCGCTAGCTTGTCAATATTACTTATATAATTATAGAAAGAATGAAGAAAAGTATTGCTTAAAGATTATGGTTTTAAAAAGCAAAAAAGCCTTAAACAAAGAAAACTCGCCGAATTGGCGAGCCTTTAGACATCAGAACTCTTTCTAGTAAACAGGCTTCCAAAGAAGCCTGTTACTAGAAAAACAGCGAGTATGCACTTAATACAGCAATCGATCCCATGACGACTACAATCACATTTGCACCTAAAAAAGCCGCAATAAACGCAGCACCTGCCCCAATAACTCCATACCAAATATCCTCTTGTATGTAGAAAACAGCCGGAAAAATCAATGCGCCCAGGGTTGCATACGGCACATTTTTTAAAACACCTTGTAAAAAAGCGGGTAATTCTTTTCCCCTGAACATAATAAAAGGTAGCATTCTAGGGATAAATGTAACGATGCCCATGCCAATAATCATCATAACAATTTCCTTACTCAACATTGGACACCTGCCCTTTTTTCTTGATTCCCTCAACCCACTCAACTAAGACCGCAGAAAGAAGCGTTGCAACTACAATTGCCCAACCTGATGACAGGAAGTTTGTCATGGTGAAGATGATGTTAAAACAAGCCGCTAGCGCAGCAAGGAACACCACTTTGACACTTTTTTTCATTGAAGGGACCAATAATCCAATAAACATCGCATACAATGCAATGGACATACTCTGCTGTAGAGTTTGAGGTAACCCGGCACCGATTGCAAAGCCTACCCCAGAGCCTATAACCCAACTTAAATAAGCGGTCAAATTCAATCCAAACATAAAACCAGTCGTCAGTTTTCCTGGTTGGATAGCAGCAACTGAAAACGTTTCATCCGTTATCCCAAAAGAATATATAACTCGGTTTATTGTCCGGTCCGGTTCCACCTTTTCATTTAAGGATGCAGACATAAGAAAATGCCGAATGTTCACGATAAAGGTGGTTAAAACAATTTCAAACGCTCCTGTCCCTAACGCTAGCAGACTCAAGGACATATATTGAGATGCACCTGCAAAAACAATCATGCTCATCATTACGGTTTCGCCTAAACTCAAACCAGTAGTTTTCGCAATCAACCCAAATGTGAGTGCAATTGGAACATAACCAATTGCAATGCTAATCCCCGCCTGGCACCCTTTTTTAAATCGAGTCCCTTGGTCGATGGTCATAACATTTTCCACTTTCCCCCCACCTTTCCTATGAAATCACTATCTATTATACAAAGATTTTCCAAGTTATATATATTAAAATTCTGCTAATTTCATTTTGCTATCTATCCATCCAATTTCAAACTATAAAATTATCGAGCCATGAACGAAGCCAAAACGGCTAATCTGTTTGGAAGGAGATCCCGCTCCCCCTAAGTATCATAAAAAGCAAACAAGCAGGCGTGAATTCATAATGAATTCACGCCTTAACTTGTTTTATCAATATGTTAAATCAACATCGCTCGATCGCTGTTCATTTTTTCACCACGAATACTTTGGAACTCTTCAAGCAGTTTATCCACTGTCAATGCCTGTTTCGCTTTCGGGTCCGCTTCAAAGATAATTTGGCCTTGATCCATCATAATGAGACGATTTCCAAGTTCTAGTGCTTGTTGCATATTATGCGTAACCATCAAAGTTGTTAGTCCGTATCGTTGGACAATCTCCTTTGTCAACTCAGTAACCAGTTCAGCTCTTGAAGGATCAAGTGCTGCGGTGTGTTCATCAAGAAGAAGGATTTTAGGCTCAGTGAAAGTAGCCATTAACAACGATAACGCTTGTCTCTCCCCTCCAGATAAGAGCCCCACTTTCGCCTGTAGGCGATTTTCAAGTCCCAAATGAAGCGTTTCAAGCTTTTCTTTAAAGAAATCTCGTCGCTTCCGGTTTACGCCTAAACTGAATCCCCGCCGTTTCATCCGCGAATAAGCAATGGCCAGATTCTCTTCAATCGTCATCTCTGGAGCAGTTCCAGCCATTGGGTCCTGGAATACCCGGCCGACATAGGCAGATCGCTTATGCTCCGCCATATCGGTAACATTTTTCCCATCAATATTAACAGTCCCTAAATCGGGATTAAGCTTCCCTGAAATTACACTCATAACCGTTGACTTTCCGGCTCCATTACTCCCAATGACTGTCACAAAGTCACCTTTTTCAAGATTGAGGTTAATCTGGTTTATAGCTACCTTTTCATCAGGAGTCCCTTCGTTAAAGACTTTATAAATCTGTTTTAGCTGCAGCAAGGTTTTGCCCCCTTCCCTCAGCACTCGCTTTACTCATTGCCTTTAACCGTTTACGTTTACGCTGCTTTTCTCTTTGACGGTCAATGACTTTTGGCAAGACTAATGCACAAATAACAATAAGTGCGGTAATTAATTTCATATCGCCTGTTTCCAAAAACTCAACTCTCAGAGCCATTGTTACAATAATTCGGTATAGAATTGCTCCGCCAATAACAGCTGCTGTTGCACGAATGATATTTTTCGCTCCAAATACAGCCTCTCCAATAATAACGGATGCCAGGCCAATGACAATCATCCCAATTCCCATACCAACATCACTAAAGCCATTATATTGAGCAACCAAGGCCCCAGAGAAAGCCACCAGTGCATTTGATAATCCTAAACCAAAAATTTTATAAAAATCGGTATCAACGGAAAAGCTTCGGACCATCGTTTCATTGTTGCCTGTCGCTCGTAAGGCTAAGCCAAGTTCTGTTTTTAAGAACCAATCTAACAAAAACTTAACAGCGAAAGCTAAGAGAACCATAAAAATTAAAACAGCCCAAGTTTTGGGGATAAAACCAATGCCAATTGTCGAAATCACACTCTGGATGGCATCATCCATTCCAATGCCTTTCCAAAAATCAGATAGCTTTGTGATGACCGTTTCTTCCGAAAGAAGCGATACATTCGATTTCCCCATGATTCGTAGATTTATGGAATACAAGGCAATCATCATTAATATACCCGATAACAAGGCATTAATCTTCCCTTTTGTATGAAGTAGCCCTGTAAAACAACCCGCAATGAAACCCGTAGCTATCGCTACAAGAGTAGCAAAGAATGGGTCCTGCCCATTTACAATCATAACGGCGGCAACAGCCCCCCCAGTTACAAAGCTACCATCAACCGTTAAGTCAGGAAAATCTAATATTCTAAAAGACAAGTAAACCCCTAATGCCATTAGGGCGTATAATGCACCTGCCTCCAATGATCCAAAAATAGCAGTAGGCATAGTCCACTTCCTTTCTTTAAGGCTCTTTTCTCAAACCTTGCTGCTTTTAAAAGTAAAATGAAAAGAAATAGCTATTTCATTGGAAAGTGATTTTAGATTAGGAGAAAAGAGCCAGCACACTTAGTTTGAACGCACAAAAAGGCTTATTCTGCGTTAAAATTAGCTTTAGGATTTTAACAACAATCTTTACGAAAACAACTTTCTATAAATGCTATCGTCCTGTCATCTTGTTCTAACCGCTGGCTGAAAGACAGGACAATGGGCATCATTGATTATTCAAGGTATTCAGCCAGGCTATCCCACTCTTCCTTTAAATCAATGTTCATTTCCTCAGCAGCTTTTTTATTGATTACCAATTTTAAGTTTTGTGGATATTGAACAGGAAGTTCAGAAGGTTGTTTTTCACCGTTAAGAATTTCTGCTGCCATTACCCCAGCCTCGTAACCAATATCGGCATAATCAAACCCGTATGCAGCAAAACCACCCTTAGCCACCGAATCTAATTCTCCAACAAAAAGTGGCATATCATTCTCATTAGCAACTAAAATCACGGAATCCAGTCCAGATACAACAGTATTATCTGTGATAATGTAGAACATTTCTGCCTTACCAACTAAAGACTCAGCAGCCTGTTTTACCTCTGCTGTAGTGGAAACTGTCGCTTCCACAAATTCTACTCCCGCTTCTTCTCCAGCCTCTTTCACCATTTCAATCTGAGCAATTGAATTTTGCTCACCCGAATTATAAATAAGCCCGACTTTCTTTCCTTCAAACTGTTCAGCCATAAATTTCACTGTATTTGGGATGGCTTCAGGATGATTGTCAACAGTTCCTGTCACATTCCCTTCTGTATTTTCCATAGATTTAACTAGTTCTGCTCCAATTGGATCCGTTACAGACGTGAAAACAATCGGAATTTCCTTTGTCGCGTTTAAAGCACTTTGAGCACTCGGCGTTGAGTTCGCGAAGATCAAATCCACTCCATCACCAACGAAATTCTGAGCAATTGGTGCGTTGTTATTAGGGTCACCTTGAGCATTTTGAACATCGTATTCCACTTCAAGCCCAGCCTCGTCTAGAGCTTTCTTAAAGCCTTCAAATGCAGCATCTAGGGAAGGATGTTCAGCTATTTGCGTCACTCCGACCTTAATTGTAGTGCCCTCTTCATTTTCACTGCCAGTCGATGAATCAGATCCAGCCTCATCACTTCCGCATCCAGATAAGACGAGCGCACTTGTCATCCCAATAGCTGCCATCATTTTTAACTTTTTTAACATTTTTGGGTCCCCCTGTAAATGATTTTATCTTTATCGCTTTTGTGCTTTTATTTGTTAAAATTATAATATTATCCTAATCTAGTTATCAAGTAATATTCAATAATTTTAGAAAATTAAAAACACAATAGATTCAAAAACAGGCAGACCTACTTTAGTCTGCCTGAGCCTTCTAGGATTATTTTACTTGTAGGATTTGCTCTTTTAATGATTTCCGTAGGATTTTACCCGTTGTATTTTTGGGTAACTCATCAAGGAAATCAACTGATCTTGGGACTTTGTATTTAGCCAAATGTTCCTTACAATAAACGATTACTTGTTCTTCGGTTAACGCTGAATTTTTACTCACAACAAATGCCCTAACCGCCTCACCAAAGTCAGGATCAGGTACACCGATCACAGCCACTTCCACTATATCTGGATGCTCATAAAGGACTTCTTCTATTTCACGTGGATAAACATTATATCCCCCCACAAGGACAATGTCCTTTTTTCGGTCAACGATGTAGAAATAGCCTTCCTCATCCATTTTAGCTAGGTCACCTGTATAAAGCCACCCTTCTTTAATCGTGGCAGCCGTTTCTTCAGGCATTTTATAATAGCCTTTCATCACATTCGGTCCTTTGACGATTAACTCACCGACTTCACCTGGACGAACTTCATCACCAAGCTCATTCACAACCTTGTTTTCTACATTTAAAATTGACTGACCAATCGAGCCTGCTTTTCTTGGGCGGTCAAGTGGATTAAAACAAGTTACAGGTGAAGCTTCCGATAAACCGTATCCCTCTGACACAACGACATTGAACTTTTTCTCAAATCCTTCAAGCAAAGCAACTGGCATTGCTGCCCCACCAGAAATGCATAAACGTAATGATTTTAAATCATTAGCTTCTCCTTCAGGGTATTGCAACAGAAAATTATACATCGTTGGGACTCCTGCAAAAACGGTTGCCTCATATTTTTTCGCTAAGCGGAAAATTTCCCCTGGAGAGAATTTCGGAACAATCAATAGTGTCGCTCCATTCATTAATGGTGCATTTAAAGCGACGGTTAAACAAAAAACATGGAACATTGGTAACGTTGTAATGACTCGATCTTCTTCATTCATCTTCAAATAATTGCTTACATCGATGGCATTGCTATATAGATTCCGATGTGTGAGCATAGCTCCCTTTGGCTTTCCAGTGGTACCTGATGTATAAAGGATAATGGCCACATCATTTTCATCAACACTAGGTTCATTAAAGTCAAGCTTACCAATTGATACAACGTTAGAAAACGTTTTCAATTTAGAAGAAAACGATAGATTTGAAGGATCAATCAAAGCAGCCTCAGGTTGTCCCGACTCGCAAGTAATAAAATACTCTACTGTTGGCAGATGCTCATGCATTTTATCTGCCAAAGGAATCATTAAATCTAACCCGACAACGACTTTTACATCCCCATTCCTGAGAATATAGCCAATTTCATCAGCAGTATAAATAGGGTTTATTGGAATAATCGTAGCCCCTAAACGGAGTGCTCCATACAAACCGATAACAAAATGCGGTGAATTCCCTAATAAAAGTGCAACATGATCTCCTTGTTTTACCCCTAGTTGTGATAATCCTGATGCGAATTTAGTGACAGCATCATCCAACTCTGCGTAGGTACTTTTTTGGTCCATAAAATAGTACGCAGGTTTTCTTCCTAAACGTGATGCTGTTTGATGAAGTTGAGTAGATAAATTCATTCTTCCATCCCCTTTAAGTATAATCCACATAGAAAGCGCTATCAATTTTCTAAATATATTATATTGAAAGAAAATTACTTATTCAAGAGAAAAATCTAAAAATTCCCAAAAGGGAAAATAAAAAGCGCAACCCCTATGGATTGCGCTTTTTACATTAATAAATTAATTGAAGGAAATCGTCTTTGGTAATATTTCCAAAATAATGTTGGATTGAAATTTCGTCTAGTTGACGGGCTAGTGATTCTCGCTCATATTTTACTCCTGTTAGTAAGTTTTCAATCTCACTAACATCGCCAACCCCAAAGAAATCACCATAAATTTTACAATTTTCAATGATTCCTTTGTTAACCTCTAGTCTGACATCAATCTGTCCTACCGGAAAACGGTGTGAATGCCGAACATTAAATTTAGGAGACCGCCCATAATTCCATTCCCATGTTTGATACTTTTCTTTGGATAATTGGTTAATTTTATCCCAATCATCGTCTGTAAGTTTATACTCTGGTATTTGTTCTGTGTCTGGGAAGATATTTCTTAATAATAATTGCTTAAATTCCTCAATTGTCATTTTTTCAGACATAAACTCAGAAATGTTTGCCACTCGACTACGGATGGACTTAATTCCCTTGGATTCAATTTTATCCTTTTTTACTTTTAGTGCTGAAACAACATGGTCGATCTCAGAATCAAACATTAATGTACCATGACTAAACATTCTTCCCTTAGTTGAGTATTGAGCGTTACCAGATATTTTTCTACCTTCTGCAAGCAAATCATTTCTACCACTAAGTTCAGCATTGACTCCCATCTTTCTTAGAGCCTCAACTACTGGCTCTGTGAACTTCTTGAAATTATGGAAACTGTCACCGTCATCTTTTGTGATAAAGCTGAAATTCAAATTTCCTAAATCGTGATAAACTGCCCCGCCACCTGATACACGCCTTACAACATGGATGCCATTTTTCTCTACATAATCGGTATTGATTTCTTCAATCGTGTTTTGATTTTTCCCAATGATAATAGACGGCTCATTAATATAAAACAACAAGTACGTTTCGTTAATATCCAAATTTCTAACCGCATATTCCTCAATGGCTAGGTTAATGCGTGGATCTGTAATGCCTTTGTTATCAATAAATAACATGGTGATTCTCCTTTAAAGCGATATTGTCAGTCCTTCATGTGCCAATTGAATCGGACCATTATATTTTTGCTTAGCTTCTTCTAGAAGCTGATTTAAATCTCCATAATGGGGTAAATGAGTGAGCACGAGACGCTTTACTTCGGCTAGTGATGCAAGTTTTCCAGTATCAAAGCTATTCATATGACCTGCACCTTTTCCACTTTGCTGTCCGTAAAAATTACATTCACAAAGCAGAACATCCGCATTTCTAGAAAAGTCGGTAAATTCCTCTTTATATGCTGTATCAGCCGTATAAACTAATACTTTCCCTTCAACTTCTATCCTCATCGCAAAACACGGGACTGGATGAACGGTTCTTAGAAACGTAATCCTAAAAGGGCCGACCTCTAGTGTTTGATCAAGTTGATATGCAACTCCAGTTGTCACATTTTTATATGTAAGTTTTGAAAACTCAGCCTGATCTAAATTATGCCCATAAATGGGGAGCACCGGTGGCTTCTTACCCAAAAACCCTTGAATCAGTCTTGCATGATAAAGCACGCCAATATCAGCATTATGATCTGGGTGATAATGGGAGAGCACTAGTGCATCAAGCTGCTCTGGTTGGACAAAATTTTGCATTTTCGATAAAACTCCACTTCCGCAGTCAATCAATAGCTTAAAACCATCATGCTCTAAAAGATAACCTGAACTAGCTTCATTTTTCTTCGGATAACCACCCCAACAGCCGATTACTGTAAGTTTCATGTTCATTCCCCCTAGGTCGATTTGTCCAATCCTTACTATACTTCATTTTGCCCATTTTTTCATTTTTTACGTTTTGTTATAAAACAACTGTTGACACTCCAGCAACTGTTATAATACAATGAGAGCAACTTAATAAACAAACAAGTTTTAAATTTCAATCAATGGGGGTTATCAGAATGCTTGAGAATGTTGTTGAATTTTTCCGGTATTTACCTGCAAAAAATTGTGTAGAATGTGGAGAAGCCATTGAAGAGCAACATGAGTGCTATGGCAGCAAATGCGATAACTGTATGGACCCAGGAAAGTATTAAATTGAAGGTATCATAAACCAATGTTTTAAATGTATACAAAAACAGCCTGCCGTTAGAAACGGCGGGCTGTTTTATATCAACCAAATTACAATTATGATAATTTATTTAGAACAATCGTCGCTAATGCATCAATGAATTCAGGTTGTGCATTCGGCATTTCCGGGCGATAATAGCTCGCTCCGATTTCATCTGTGACAACTTTGCATTCATAGTCATTGTCATATAACACCTCAAGATGTTCTGAAACAAAACCAGCAGGTACATAAACAAAGGCTTTGTACCCATGCTCTTCATAAAGGTCTCTAGTTAAATCTTGTACATCTGGTCCAAGCCATGGCTCCGGAGTATTCCCAGCACTTTGCCAACCTACTGCGTAATTTTTCACTCCGGCACCTTGAGCAATTAGGTCCGCTGTCTTTTGAAGCTGATCTGGATATGGATCTCCGGATTGCAAGATTTTTTCTGGCAAACTATGTGCTGAAACAATTAATACAGCCTTTTCTTTCTCGTCAGCCGGCATGCGATTGAATGTTTCAGATACATGGTCTACCCAATACTGGATAAACTTAGGCTCATCATACCAGCTTTCAACTGATACAATTGATGGCCCTCCTAGTTTTTCCGCTTCTGCTTTGGCACGACCATTATAAGATTTCACACTGAAAGTGGAGAAATGTGGAGCAAGTACGATGCTAACGGCTTCTTCAATTCCATCATCATGCATTTGCTTCACTGCATCCTCAACAAATGGTTCAATATGCTTTAATCCTAAATACATTTTAAATTCATATTGGTCTTGAATATCATTCAAGCGCTCTTCAAGTTTTTCTGCTTGGCTTTGAGTAATTTGTGCAAGAGGAGATATCCCACCAATAGCTTCATATCTTGATTTTAAATCCTCTAGTAGTTCATCTGAAGGTCTACGTCCGTGACGAATATGTGTATAATAACGTTCGATATCCTCTTCTTTATAAGGCGTACCATAGGCCATGACAAGCAGACCCATTTTCTTCTTTTCCATTACTGCACCTCTTTTTACTGTATAAATAATAAAAAGCATATAAATCTAAGAAGAAGGCATATTTAGGACCTATATCCCCTTTCTTCTGTCTTAGGTGTGTTCTCACAAAACTATTTTGCCAAAATATCGAGCAAATTACCAATATCCTTACTCGAAGAAAAGCGAAAACGCTTTGCACAGCCGACTAGAATTAAAAAACAACCGAAATATACGTTGTTTTGCCTTCAGTTCCGGGATGTAAGAAAGTGCTAGCGACCGTTCAGACTTTACGACTTACTTTTACTCATAAGTTTAACCTTTTAATTTTTCTGCAGAATATTCATGAACGAAACTGGTTAATTTCTTTAATGTTGCTGGATTTACAGATGGGAAAACGCCATGACCAAGGTTAAAGATATAACCTGGCTGTTCCACGCCTTGGTCTAGTATTGCTTTTGCTCTTTCCTCGATCACTTCCCATGGAGAAAGAAGAATCGCTGGGTCTAAGTTTCCTTGAACTGTTTTATGGATTCCTAACTCACGTGCTTCTTTAATTTGCAGACGCCAATCTAGGCCCACCACATCTAAGGGAAGATCATGCCATTCTTTCGCAAGATGACTTGCCCCTACCCCAAACATAATGAGCGGAACATTTTCTTCTCTTAGTTCAGAAAAAATACGTTGCATGATTGGCTTTATGTAATAGCGATAATCTTGAACATTTAATGCTCCTACCCAAGAATCAAAAATCTGGATGGCTTTAGCTCCAGCTTTAATCTGTGCCTTTACATAAGTAATAACCATCTCTGCCAACTTGTCCATTAAAGCAAACCAGGCCTTAGGTTCTGCATACATAAACGCTTTCGTTTTGTTGTAGTTTTTGGAAGGACCGCCTTCAATCATATAGCTGGCAAGAGTGAACGGTGCACCAGAAAATCCAATTAGAGGAACTGAAAGTTGTTCTTCCGTTAGAATTTTGATGGTTTCAAGTACATATGGTACATCTTCCTCAGGATTGATTTCACCTAATTTTTCTACATCCGCTAAAGAACGAATCGGGTTATCAATAACGGGACCAATTCCCGACTTAATTTCAACATCTACTCCTAGAGCAGGCAGTGGACTCATAATATCTTTATATAAAATTGCTGCATCAACATTGTATTGCTCCACTGGTAATCGTGTTACATAAGCACAGAGTTCTGGTTGATGCGTGATTTCAAACAGCGAATATTTTTCTTTAATCGCTCTATATTCAGGTTGAGAACGTCCCGCTTGGCGCATATACCATACAGGAACATAATCGGTCTTTTCTCCTTTAGCTGCTTTTAAGAATGTGTCATTAATTGCTCTTGTCATTTGAAGTGATCCACCTTTCAAGTACTCTTTCGTCTATCCTTTTTTGTCTAACTTATCCTTTAGTCTCAGGGTAAAAATGCCAGAACAGAGAGGTTCAACCTAGTTTTACACTATATACACTATATCCTTTTTATTAAAAGAAAAGATGCGTATAAGGTAAATGTCATAAAAATGACGATTTTGTGGCTTATTTCTAAACAAATTTTGGTTTTCAAGCCTTCCATTCATATAATAAAAATAATCCCTTTATGATCGGAGGAATAAATATGAATCTTTTTATTACGTCGGGAACACGAAACTATTTAAAAAAAATGAAAGAAAAGTATCCCGAAGAAAACATGCTTTTGCTTGGTGATGAGGAATCAGCTGTACTCATACATGAGACCGCTTCCGGCACGATTTTTAACCAACCACGTAAATATGAGGTGATCGATTCCTACGGAAACTTTGAAAATGCGGAATACGTCGTCATGAACAATATTCCTGTTACCGATGAAGGCAAACCGTTGTTTGAATACCGTTTTAAAAACCGGAATCGTCAAATTGAATCCCAGCCAGGATTTGTGGCCATTCGAGTTTTACGCCCTATTACTTCCAACACGTACATCATTTTAACCCTTTGGGAAAACCGTCAAGCATTTGAAAAGTGGAAAACATCAGAGAGCTTTCAAAAGTCCCATGCTCAACAAGCTGGAACTCAAACTACTCATCCACATTCAATTTTTACAGGACCATCCTATATCACCACGTATAGTATAGCCGAAGAAGAATAGGGTTTCAAAGAGGAGGTACTTCTCCTCTTTTTTTAGTTCTATTTCTCAAACTTTGTTGCTTTTGATAAAAATATATTGAATGAGCTAGGGTATACCCTAAGAGTTGCTTCTTTCAAGAAAAAAGAGCTTGCTAACTTAATTTTCAGCGTACAAAATGACGATTATTGCGTTATAGACTTTTGTTTAGAACATTTTTGCGATACCGTTCATAAAGTTGGATCCATATGACTGACCACATTAGCCCCAAAGCATAGCCAGCAAGAATATCAGAAGGATAATGTACATTCAAGATTACACGACTAATCCCATAAAATAATATGATGAATGTGGTTACTAGAATAACAGTAATTTTAGCTTTCAGACTTGTTAGCCTCATTATAAGGAAATAAGCAGCCATCGAATACATGATGAAGCCCATCATGCTATTCCCACTAGGGAAGCTTAATGTTGTTACCTCGGTTAATTGCTCTGTTGTCGGTCTCGGTCGTTGATGCCATTCTTTGAGAATAGAGTTTAAAAGATACCCTGATAGAACTGCAAATACATAGACACCTACTGCCATATAATCTTTCCGCTTGAAAACCAGCCAAGTGATAACAGCTACAGCAACGATCACAAATCCTTTCGTCGAGCCAAGGGTAGCTAGTGTTTCCGATATCGCTGGTTTTGAATTTCCTACAAATGAATGAACAACATTGCTTATGCCCTCATCCAAGCGAAGTGAATGGCCATTAGCTATAGCTATAGCTATAGCTAAAGATATATAGACTGAAATCGCACCTAAGACTAGCAATAAGCGTTTTATTTGTACTCCTACCATTTTCTTCCCCTTTTATCTGTGCTCTCTTAATCTTTTATTCTACTCGTAAGCACGTTAACTATCTTACTGAATTATTAAAAAAAGGCAATATAGAGTGGTATAATGAATGAAAATTACATAGAACAACAGGAAGGGAGAGGTATTACTTGAAGGAAACATTGTTTAATAAACTTGAAAGTTTGTTCGAAGATATGGTTCAGATTAGAAGATATTTGCACCAACATCCTGAGCTATCGTTCCAGGAAGTACAGACGGCACACTACATCAAATCTTTCTATGACAAGCTAGGAATTGAAGTCCGTGGAAATGTTGGAGGAAATGGCGTCGTTGCCAAAATATATGGATCTAAGCCCGGTAAAACTGTAGCCCTGCGAGCTGATTTTGATGCTCTCCCCATTCAAGAAGAAAATAATCTGCCTTATAAGTCGCTTGTTCCAGGTGTTATGCATGCATGCGGGCATGATGGCCATACAGCTACCCTTCTTATCCTTGGGAAAGTTCTTCATGAGATAAGAGAGAACCTGTCGGGAACTTATGTAATGATCCACCAACATGCAGAAGAATATGCCCCAGGTGGTGCCATTTCAATGATTCAAGATGGCTGTCTCGATGGTGTCGATGTCATTTTCGGCACTCACCTTTGGGCAACTGTCCCTACAGGAACGATTCAATACCGTGTAGGTCCGATTATGGCAGCTGCTGACCGGTTTGAGATCGCCATTAAAGGAGAGGGTGGCCATGGTGCACAGCCTCACAAAACAAAAGATGCAATCGTAGCTGCTTCACAGTTAATCATGAATCTCCAGCAAGTTGTTAGCCGAAGAGTTTCCCCAATCGATTCTGCTGTAGTCAGTGTAGGATCTTTTATGGCAGAAAATGCTTTTAATGTTATTGCCGATAAAGCACAGCTTGTCGGGACCGCAAGGACATTTACTGAAGAAAGTCGCCAATTAATTGAAGATGAATTAGAAAAGGTGATTAAAGGTACTTGCTATGCGAATGATTGCACTTATGATTATACCTATTTCCGCGGATATCCTGCGGTAGTCAATCATCCGGTAGAAACCAAACTACTTATTGAATCCGCTACCCAAGTCCCAGATGTAACAAAAATTGAAGAATCAGAGCCGGAGATGGCGGGTGAAGATTTTGCCTATTATCTTCAGCATGTCAAAGGCACCTTCTTTTTCACAGGGGCTAAACCAACCGATGTTCAAAGCCCTTATCCACACCATCATCCCAAATTTAATTTTGACGAGAAGGCCATGCTAATTGCAGCTAAAACTCTTGGAATCGCTGCCCTAAATGCTCAAATGAAACAAGAAGAATAAACCACACACAAACCCAATCTCAAAGATTGGGTTTTTAAATCTTATTCCTTAAATAATGGCTGTTTTTGTAACGATTGTTGTTGAAATCTAAAAAACGATTTTAACGCAGAATCAGCCATTTTGTGTGTTCGTACTAAGTTTGCTGGCTCTTTTCTCCTAATCTAAAAAGTCCCTTCAAGTGAAAATAAAGTAATTTCTCTTCATTTTATCTCGAAAAGCAACAATGTTTGAGGAACGAGCCTAATAAATAACTGAAAATAAGATAATGAACTTACTACAGTGTCGGAGGGGGTGTTGTTAGCAAACGTAAACGATAAGCGTTCTTTGTTGTCTCTCCTAATTGGTCAAGCAAATTATAATTGGCGTATGCCCCAACTACTGCACCAATTCCAGGGACAAGTTGCGCCATCTTAACGAGGTCAATATAATCGCGATACTCTTGCTGAAATTCCTGCCAATCGACATCTAAAAGGGATTGCTTGTGCTTCTCCCAATTCTCAATAGTTTCCAAGGTTTCTTTCCGCTTTTCATCACTTGAGAAAGCTAATTTAAAGACATGAAGGATAAAAAGTCGCTCCTCATAATCTGAGGAATCATATCCGTAAATGGACGCTGCATCAAATAAAAACTTCATTTTAATCGATAATAAAAGCGGAAAATCAGCCATGCCGAGTAGCAATCCACCAGCACCTGTTCCTGCACCCTCAACCACTGCTGTTTTGCGGTAGGTGTCAAGCTTCTCAGTTAATAACCCATCTTTCTGCTGCAAGCTAAGCCCAGCCCCTTGATTTCGCTTTGTCATGTAATCAGAACCAGTTAACGTTGCTTTTACCATTTTTTTAATTGCATCCGTCATGAATTGGTGAACTTTATCAGGAATCATCCCATTAACTTTCCCTTGAACTTTCTTGGAAGCTCTTGTTAGCATATTTGAACGCTTTTTCATTTTCCGTTTCCAATCGGCAATTTCATCATATACTTTCAGCTCATATTCATTCATATTTGATCCCTCCATATCTATCACTACGTTCCTTCTCTCATTTCGTTTCATACAATACGGATATAAAAGTCTATTTTCGTAAAGTTTGTTGTTAAAATCCTAAAGCCGGTTTTACTGAAAAATAAGCTCTTCTCTGCGATACTACTTAGTTTTCAAGCTCTTTTCTCCTCATATAAACGAATTTGGAATGGAATCATAGCTAAATACCAACAATGATTGAGAAAAAGAGCCTTATAAAAAAAGAATTCTTAATCCTATTCAATGTATACATGCACTTAATAATGTAAACATAACAATTATTTTCAACATAAAAGTAGGTAAAAAAACCTTTCAGCAGCGCTGCTGAAAGGCTATTATACTTGTCTACGTTTTTTACTATACAAATGCACAAAAAACAGTGTAAATACTGCCCCAAACACGATCGTCATTAGTCCGTTCGCATAATCTTGTTTAACTAAAATAGCGATACCAAATAACGCTGTTTGAATAAAGAGAACCCATGTTAACAAGTCAGTGAAAGCTTTCTCTTTCAATTTATGAGCTAAAGGATACAAATCTAACCAAAGTTTATGCTGATGATGGTTCCATAACGGCAGAAGCTGAAATCCCGTTAAATAAATGAAAATAAGCGAGAGGACCGTCTGCCCAACACCATCGGTAAGAAAAAACACACCAATCGTCCCAATAACGGTTAATCGGATAAACAACCCAAAATAATCTCCAGAACGGAAAAATGTCCGAGCATACAGATGAGAAAAAGTTGACTCATGTTTATAGGATAGGGTGCCCAAAAAGACATCTAGCCACTTTCTTCGCTTCACTCGATCCTTTAATTTAGGAACGTCAGTAAACAGATTTGCAATTCGGTAGAAAGCGCTCATTCTTTTTTCTTCTTGTTCAATTAAATATTCCCATTTAAGTCCTTTTCCTTTTGCTTGATTCCGATATAAAACCAATAGCAGAAGCAATACAAGCGCAGAAGCACCAATTAAAATTAAATTTGCTTGTGAAAATAACAAATACAAGGTTACAGCGTTCACACTAAACCGGATTAGCATGTCCACTTTATGTGTAACCGGATCAAGATCATATTGTACCTGCCAGCGAATGAGCAAGTTAATTCCTTTTAAAACAATTAACACAATCAGATAGGGAAAGAATACTCCGAAGCTTGTCCCTTTAACTTGAACATACATCGGCATCACTACTGCTAAAAAAATTAACAATAAATACGCCTGAAGAACAAGACTAAAGATGCCTCCCCGTTTGAAATAATTCGCTAACTTATCTTCAAGTGGCAACAAAAAGACTTTATCCGCTTCTGTTAAAAAAGTAAAAATTGGACTATAAGTTAAAACCAGTCCTAACAATACAGCCATTATGATTGCTACTGGAAAATCAGCAGTCAATGTCTTAACCCATTCTTGGTAATAAAATCCGGCAGTCCCAATTAAGAACAAAAACACAATGACAAGATGACCATTAAAAATATAGCGAAGGTACTGACTAGTTTCTTTAAAAAAGATACCAAAGCGCTCTTTCCATAACTCCAGTGCATTAAACATAGTCTTCTTCCTTTGTTAGCTGAATATATAAGTCATCTAACGTTGCCCCCGGCATACCAAACTGGCTTTGTAACTCCTGTAAGGTTCCTTTTGCCCTTACAGCACCTTCATGGAGAATAACAAACCGGTCGCAATAACGTTCTGCGGTTGCAAGAATATGTGTCGACATTAAGATTCCCGCTCCATTTGCTTTCATTTTATCCATTAAATCAAGCAAAGACTGTATTCCTAAAGGATCCAACCCAACGAAAGGTTCATCGACAATGTATAAGGAAGGCTGAACTAAAAAAGCGCACATAATCATGACCTTTTGTCTCATTCCTTTCGAGAAATGAGCTGGAAACCACTTTAACCGTTTTTCCATTCGAAATTCCTTTAAAAGCTTGTCTACTCGCTCTCTGTATACCTTTTGATCGATCCCATAAGCCATTGCGGTTACTTTTAAATGCTCTTCTAACGTCAATTCATCATATAAAATCGGCGTTTCGGGAACAAAGGTAAATTGTTTACGATACTCTTCGCGCCCTTCCTTAATGGAACGTCCATTGATTTTAATTTCCCCTTTATGAGGCTCCATCAATCCAATAACATGTTTGATGGTGGTACTTTTCCCAGCCCCATTGAGACCAATTAGACCTACCATCTCATTTGCCCCAACTTCAAAGCTAACATCTTTAAGCACAGGATTTCTTGTATACCCGCCCGTTATATTTTCAATCTCTAATAATGCCATAGGCACCATCCTTCCACGCATACTCTTGGTTCATATTTTATCAAATCCACAGCAAGAAAAACAGAAACAGTAACAGCAGAATATTTATTAACTTAAACTGCCACTGTAGGCGAAGTGACTGGAGTCGGATTCATCAACAATGTTTTACAGACCCGAAAGTATATGACTATAACAATAAAGTTCGGAAGCATGTCTAACTCCGCTCCTTAAAACGCGGCACTTCCCTGCTCCGCCGATAGAGATAAACACTCACAGCAAATCATAACCAAAACATCTTTTTAAATTTTTTTTTGACTTTCTGTTATATTTTTGTGTCGACCGGGCATTATAATCTTTGAAGGGGAAAACAGTTAACCAATCGAAATGAGGTGTCTGTCAAAGACAAGTAATTCGAGGTTTAAACGCTTCAAAAAAACCTTCAAGGGGCTGGTAGCATTGGGAACAATATATGCATTACCTAGCTTTAATCAATAAACACTCTAATAAATGAGGTGTTTGCCGAAGATACACATCCGCTTTAGACGTTGAAGTTTAAAAACTGAAACGAACAGGGGATGGTTCGATTGAACACAGGGCCGTTTTATAACACATCACATTAAAAATGAGGTGTTTATCAAAGGCATACCTGAGTAGCAAGGCTGATGATTGAAGGCACTTAGTATGAAGCAAGGATTCCCCTTCAGGGACAGGATTCAGTTATGAATCCTGTCCTTTTTTGCAATACTTATGTTCTTTTAAAGCTCTTTCTTTCTCAATTTTTTTGCTTTTGAACAAAAGGAGCGAGGTTATACAAAAAATCATTTCATTTTATAAGGAAAGTGCTTGCAAATTTAATTAAACTTACAAATGGCTACTCTGCGCTAAAATCAGCTTTCGAATTTTAAAAGTACGCAATACGAAAACAACCCTTCTTTAAAGTTGGATTTCCCTCACCTTTAAATGTATGTGAAAATTGTGATAAAATACCCTAGAGAGAAGTACAAAATGAAAGGGTGGTAAAAGAATGTCTGATTGTATTTTTTGTAAAATTATCAATGGCGAAATTCCAAGTAAAAAAGTATATGAAAATGAACATGTATATGCCTTCTTAGATATTAGCCAAGTGACAAAAGGTCACACACTTGTCATTCCAAAAGTACATAAAGAAAATGTTTACGAATTAACAGAGGAGATTGCTTCCAATCTTTTTAAGGAAGTACCTAAAATTGCGAATGCGATTAAAAAAGCGTACAATCCAATTGGTTTAAATACGTTAAATAACAATGGCGAACTTGCCGGTCAGTCTGTATATCACTTCCATTTACACTTAATTCCTCGCTACGGTGAAGGCGATGGATTTGGAGCGGTTTGGAAAACCAATAATAGTGAGTATAAACCAGATGATTTACAAAAAATCGCAGCTGACATTCATCAAAACATTTAAACTTCTGCTATCCGCAGAAGTTTTTTTTATTTTTTTACTTTGAAAAATAGAAATTTTCACGATTATCTGGTAGCATTGATTTAAAATTTTACTTCTTTACTGTGATACAGAAAAGATTCTGGGGGGATTAGAATGAAACGCGCATACAACTTTAATGCAGGACCGACTGCCTTACCTGAGGCCGTCTTAAAAAAGGCTGAATCAGAATGGCTTAACTATAACGGTACAGGTATGAATGTCATGGAAATGAGTCACAGAAGTAAGCCTTATGAAGAAATTAACAATCAAGCCCAAGCCCTGTTACGGAAGCTCCTAGCTATTCCTGACGATTATGAGGTCCTTTTCCTACAAGGGGGAGCAAGCCTTCAATTTGCTATGATGCCGATGAACCTGCTTGAAGAAGGAAAAAAGGGCTATTATGTTTTAACTGGGTCATGGTCTGAAAAAGCTTTAAAAGAGGCTAAGAAAATAGGTGATACTGCAATCTTTGCTTCTGACAAAGAGAATAACTACACATCCATTCCAACCTTAACAAATCTAGATACTATAAAGGATGGATCCTACCTTCATATCACTTCAAATAATACGATTTACGGCACTCAGTGGCAGGAAACACCAAAGAATGTTTCAATCCCCGTTGTAGCCGATATGTCAAGCGATATCCTTTGCCGTCCAGTCGATGTACAATCTTACGGGCTCATTTATGCTGGTGCCCAAAAAAACTTAGGTCCATCTGGTGTTACAGTTGTCATCATGAAGAAAGAGTTGCTTGAACGTTCCAAAGATACTTTGCCGAGCATGCTAGATTACAGAACCCATGCCAAAAACAATTCATTATACAACACGCCTCCAACATTAGCGGTCTATTTATTAAAATTAGTCCTTGAGTGGGCAGAATCACTTGGTGGTGCTGAGGCTTTAGAAAAAAAGAACAAACAAAAGGCAAACCTACTTTACAATGAAATTGATGAAAGCGATGGCTTTTATAAAGGACATGCAGAGGTTAACAGCCGTTCTTTGATGAACGTTACCTTTACTCTTGAAAATAAAGAATTAACAGATGCTTTCCTTGCAGAAGCTAAAGAGCTTGGGTTCACAGGACTAAATGGTCATCGCTCAATTGGTGGCTGCCGTGCTTCAATTTACAATGCCGTTCCACTGGAGCATGTCGAAAAACTAGCTCAATTTATGAAAAGGTTCCGCTCCAAATGACAAAAATGAACAATTCACACTTGAAATATATATGATATAATGGTATAAAGCTTCTCGCTGTAGGCTAGAGAGCACTGCAGGGGAAGACAAATAGTTAGCTAGAATAGCAGAGGAGAGTTGAGAAATGAATACAAAGAATCTTGTTGCACTTGCTGTCTTGATGGGGATGGGTGTAGTTTTGCACGCTGCTGTACCAGGCTTTATCTTAGGAATGAAGCCAGACATGATGTTGACGATGATGTTTTTAGGGATTATTCTTTTTCCTGAAAAGAAAAGCGTCTTATTAGTAGGGATCGTAACTGGCATTCTTTCTGCCCTTACCACAGGCTTTCCTGGAGGACAAATTCCGAACATCATTGACAAACTATTTACAGCTTTCATTTTCTTTGGATTGTTAATGGTCTTTAAGAAATATCACGGATCCGTGATTCAGGCTGCTGTATTAACTGCAGTTGGAACAGTTGTCTCAGGTACAATCTTCCTAGCATCCGCCTATTTCATCGTCGGACTTCCAGGTGCATTTGTCGGCATGTTTGCAGGAGCCGTATTACCAGCGATTGCATTTAACACTGTTTTTATGGTCATCCTCTTCCCGATTGCTTTGAACATCTTCAAGAGAACAAAGCTTGTGGAAGCAAAAGCAAGTTAATGCCTTTTAGAACCCGCAGTTTTGCGGGTTCTTTTTTTCTAGAGCTTGCGGTAGTAGTTAAAATCCTAAAGCCGATTTTAACCTGAAATAAGCCTTTCTCTGCGTGACTAATTAGTTGTAAGCTCTTTTCTCATCTCGTAAACGAACTTTGGAATGGTATCATAGCTAAATCATTCTATATTTCCTTTAAAAAGCAACAATCTTTGAGAAGAGACTTCTAAAAAATGACCCCGAATATCAAAAAAATAAAACCCATAATTGCCCAGACTCCTGCTCGTTTTTTAACCCTTTTTTTGGGCGGATAAATACTAGGCCTTTTTATAGCCATGAGGTTTTGAAGCATCATGAGCAAGCTTACGATACTACAAAAATACATGAATAAACCAAAAATGTTATGGCACCTCCTCGATGAACATGTACAATCTATTAATAGTTTATTTATATTTCCAAAATGTAAGGGTATACAATTTTCTCTTTCATTTTGCAGAAAAATAGAGTATCTTCTTATTAACTAAAAAAATCGAGGTGATGGTACTATGAACATAAAATCACTTATGTTAGGTCTAGTCACAGGAGGAGCAGTCGCTGGAATTGCCACATTACTTTCTGCTCCAAACTCCGGACCAGAAACCCGTCTTAAGCTTCTCGAAAGAAAAAACATTTTGGCTGAAGAGCTTTCAGAGCTTAAACAAAATCTAGGATTATTAAAAAGCTCGATTTCAACTGCGTCTATAGAAGGCAAAGAAGGCATTCGTGAGTTTATTACTGATGTTCGACTAGCACTTCAAAACTGGAAAATAGAAACTACCCAAAATAAACAAAACCTTTCCAAGGAACTGCAAGAAATCGAACAAACTATTGAAGAATTAGAAAAAACACTTACGTCCCAACCAAACTAAAATCCTCCTCCTTTTTTTTCAAGAAGGAGGATTTTTCTAAATCTGAGCAGAAATATATATTTTACGTGAAGTTTATCACTGTTTCTTTTTGAGTGATTGCCCATGGAAAAGAAAAATTTTTCAAAAATTTAGAAATTTATCTTTATTATTTATTGTTTTATTGGCATAATGTTAATAGAGAAATTTATTTAAAAGTAGGTGAGTATGGGGATGACAGAGAAAACTTATTCAATGAAAGAAGCACTAATTTTTAGCCAACGGATTGCGCAGCTTAGTAAAGCTCTTTGGAAGTCGATAGAGAAAGACTGGCAACAATGGATTAAACCAGCGGATTTGAACATTAACGAACATCATATTTTATGGATTGCCTACCACTTAAATGGAGCTTCCATATCTGATGTTGCAAAATTCGGAGTTATGCATGTTTCGACGGCGTTTAATTTTTCTAAAAAGTTAGAAGAAAGAGGCCTACTAAAATTCTCAAAGAAAGAGAATGACAAACGAAATACGTATATTCAACTCACTCAACAAGGTGAAGATTTATTACTTGGATTGATGGAGAGTTTCGACCCGGATAAAAATGTGGTCTTTTCAGGTACACTCCCTTTAAAAGACTTATATGGCAAGTTCCCCGAGATCATTGAGATTATGGCGATTATCCGAAATATTTACGGAGATGATTTCATGGAAATTTTTGAGAAGTCTTTCTCAAACATTGATTCACAATTCTCGGAGGAAAATGGAAAATTGCGCATTAAGGAGACAGAAGAAAAAGAGTTTGCTTAAAGTCTGGAGTACTTCTTCAATTCCGTCATGAGTGGAACAAAGAGCTCTTGTTCTAGACACGCATCGATGACCTCTTCTGCTTCCAATTTAGGTTGCAAGAAGGAAAAAAGCTCATCATAAAGCGGATGAAAATATACAAACCCTTCCGCTTTTTGTTTTTTATACCGTTTGCTCATCCTTTCACAAAAGTATAAGATTTCACCCATTTCACTTTCGGTTAATGATTTTTCAATAACCAGATAATTAAACTTAAATTTAGTCTCTTTCACCATCTTTAACAACAGTTTTTGATGGAACTCCAACATTTTCATCTTTTCCATTAGGTCATCCATGTTCATTTTCTCTAATCCCTCTTCTCCATTTTCTCCATTGTACATTATCTTACCATTTTTCCCTTGCATTATCTCGTTGGAACACCTTAAATCCCATTATCTTCAAGTATAAAAAACTATCTTTTTTTTAAAAGATTTGATATTGTAAATAACATACTAAGTTTGTAAAAAGGAGGGATTCTTAGATGATCTCCATTTTTATCGTGTTTCCGATATACGCCGGTATTATCCTTCTCATAATGAATAAGTTAACGGACTCCCTCTGTATTCAAAAAGAAATTCCGGAAGATCGTCAGGCAAAAGTGTTTAAAACCATCAATATTCTTGTTACCATTCTGTTAATCTCTTCATATGTAGAAATTCTATTTACACATTAAAAGCGGTGAGGATCCCCTCACCGCTTTTTCCTGCCGTTTTAGGTTTGGCTAATAAATTATAGCCAAGCTGCACCTACAATAATCAACAGAATGAAAAGAACTACGATTAACGCAAATCCTGCACCGTAACCTGCACCCATACTGACACCTCCTTCCAATTTAAGATAAGATATCCTATTCAGCTCATCCGTCGTTCGCATGGGCACCTATCATGCCTCAAACCGTTTTTCTAGCTTGTAGCTCTAAACGAATGCAGCTCCTACAATAATTAACAAAATAAACAGAACTACGATCAACGCAAAACCTGATTGGTAGTTACTCATAAACATTACCTCCTTTATCTCTTTACACGATTATCCTATGTGGACTGTTCCCTATCTGGTTGGACGCTTGCCTAATGGTAAATTTTATTAAGAATCTTTTTGCCCGTTCTACACTTTGTGTTATAGTATTTCTTGTGGATTAGAAAATGCCCACTAGAAATTTCTTAGGAGTGTTTAGCGTGAAAAAGTGGTTATTACCTTTAACCCTTGCAGCTGGGGTTTTCTCTTTAGCAGCTTGCAACGGCAGTGACAACTCAGAGGTCATCGTTGAGTCTGACGCTGGAACAATTACAAAAGATGAATTATACGAAGAAATGAAGGCACAAGTAGGAGAATCGGCGCTTCAACAATTGCTTTACAGACAAGTTCTCGCCGAAAAATATGAAGTAACAGACGAAGAAGTTGATGAAGAAGTAAACAAAATGAAGGAACAATACGGAGATAACTTCGAACTTGTTTTACAACAAAATCAACTTAAAGATGAAGAGGCTTTAAAAGAACTTCTAAAAGATCAGCTTTTGATTGAAAAAGCAGCTTTAAAAGATGTTAAAGTAACGGAAGATGAAGTTAAAAAGAAGTATGAAGAATATAAACCAGAAATCCGTGCTAGCCACATTCTTGTAGAGGATGAAGATACAGCTAAAGAAGTAAAAGCAAAGGTTGATGCAGGAGAGGACTTTGCAAAATTAGCAGAAGAATACTCAACAGACCCTGGTTCTGCTGCAAACGGTGGAGACCTTGATTTCTTTGGACAAGGTCAAATGGTGCCTGAGTTTGAAGAAGCGGCATATGCTCTGGATGTGAATGAAGTTAGTGAACCTGTTCAATCTCAGCATGGATGGCACATCATTAAAGTAACAGAGAAAAAAGAAAAAGAATCTTTTGAAGAAATGCGCGACGAGCTTGAATACGAATTAAAAGTATCAAAAATTGACGCGGCTACCTTACAAGAGTCACTTCAAAAAGAATTGAAAGACGCCAACGTTGATATTAAAGATAAAGATTTACAAGGAATCGTGCAGACGGAAGCTAAATCCGAAACAAAATAAACAATAGGGTTCCCCCTCGGGGAACCCTATTTTATTTATATTCCTAATGAGCCTTGTCTACGGGCTTTTTCATCTTCCATTCTTTCGATATACACACTTCCTTCTCTTTCAATAATCTCCATTTCCTGTTTCCGATCTTCGCGACTACTTTTAATCGCCATATAAGCACTAACTAAAATTCCAAAAGCCACCGCAATAATCCAAATTGGAACGCCCATCTAAACATTCTCCCTTTCTATTATGGTTGTCCTAGTTTTTATTAAATCTATGCAACTTTTAAAAAAATATGCCTAAAACAGCCTCAAGCATGTATAGCTGCTTCTATGAAAGAAGAAATGGAACCTATCCCCTTTCTAAGTCAAACAACAAATATACGGTTAATATATCGAAAAAAAGCATACCATTCACTACGTGATTTGGTATGCTTCTGCGTCAAATAGAAATTTTATTTATGAAAAGTAGGCTTATAGAAAGAGCGATTATCCAAGGCAAATACTCTCTCGGTAAACTCGCCAGGTTTAACTCGGCTTAATGCGCGATCTAGCATATTCATTTTAGCATCTAGGTTATCAATATAGTGTAAAATCTCAGCTTCCTTAATTAATGGTGGTTTGGGACTTCCCCACTCCGCCTTACCATGGTGACTTAACACCATGTGTTGAAGAATCATTACTTCTTCACCGGTTATCCCTAATTCCTCGGCTGCCTTACCAATTTCATTTACCATAATGGAAATATGACCTAAAAGATTGCCCTCAATTGTATAACTAGCAGCCACAGCCCCAGAAAGTTCATGAACTTTACCAAGATCATGCAAGATCACTCCTGCATAGAGCAAGTCTTTATCTAAACTTGGATACAGCTCAGCGATGTTCTTGGCCAAATCAAGCATGGAAACAACATGATAGGCTAGACCCGATACGAATTCATGATGATTTTTCGTAGCCGCCGGGTAATCAAAGAAAGGTTCTTGATATTTTTTTAATAAATGTCGTGTAATCCGTTGAATGTTTGGGTTTCTCATCTCAAAAATGTATTGAGTAATTTTCGAAACCATGACTTCCTTTTCAATCGGAGCCGTTTCCAAAAAATCACTTACATGCACAGGGTCTGTCGCATTGGCTGGTCGAATTTGTCTAAGCTTTAGCTGCATTCGCCCACGATAGTTTTGGATATCCCCCATAATCTTTACAATACTTTCTGGACTATAAATGGTTTCATCTTGGTCTGAAACATCCCAGAGTTTAGCCTCGATATCTCCACTTTGATCTTGAAGAATTAGTGTTAAAAATGGCTTTCCATTGCTAGCAATCCCTTTGGTTGCATTTTTTATAAGAAGGAACTTTTCAACCTGTTCCCCAACGCCGTAATCAAGAATACCTTTATCCATTGGTACCTCCCCTTTCCCTTTGAAAATTATATCATACTAGTCTAGCTTGAACCGCTCATAGATTGTCTCCACTTTTACCTTAATTTACTTGCTGTTTGGAGGTTGGGGTAAGATATAAGACTTCTTCCTCCGTAAACTGATCGAGGAGGTAGTGATGACACGTAAAAAATAAAATTTGATTTTCTGTTAACGTCCGTAGTAATGCAAACGTTCGATTTGCCCGTTTCTCATCAAAATTTACAAAACTATCGTCTATGATGATTGGATAAGGAAAACGCGAGTGTAAGGTCACCGTTAGTGCAAGCCGCAATGAGACATAAACTTGTTCAGCGGTTGCCTGACTAAGCTCATTCGCTAAAAATAATGTATGATCTTTCCGTTCAACAATGAATCCGCTCGTCGTTTCATGAGGCATCATACGAATGTACTCATCATTTGTTAGAAAGCGGAAATACTCACTTGCTTTCTCAAGTAATTTAGGTAGTTTTTCTGTTCTATATTTATCTACCGTTTTCATGAGGATCTCTTTTGCAATGGCGAACTTTGCCCATTCTTTTGCCTCTTCCTCAAACTCAAATTTCATTTGCCGATATTTATGGAGCAAATGACCGTATAGTCCCCCTTCTTCTAAGACACTCATTTTGTGTTTGAGATCAGACAAATGACTTCGAAGGTCGTCCAGTTGAGTTTTTATTTCTTCTCTTTCCTTAGATACTTTTTGAAGCACTTCGCTTGGATGTTTCTCATAGTCTAGTTCACTTCGCCCCGTAATTCCGGCTGATTCTAACTGTAAAATTATCTCTGTCAACCGGCTTTGCCACTGATTTACTTCCATAGCTTGATTCCCTTTTTCGCGGAAGGCCTCTTCTCCTTCTACTTGTGCAAGAGCAAATAATGATTCTCTCTCTTCTTTTAGTTGCTCTAATTCTTTGTTTAACTGAGCAATTTCTTCCTTTATTTCAGCTAGCTTATCCATGCTCCCTCGATATTCAGCTTGTTTATGGATTTCCTCACGGAGCCTCGTCCGTAAGAGAATAGCTGTTTCATGAACTTGATTAAATGGTGTCTTTAGGAATCGTTCTGATAAGCTTTCAAATTGCTCTTTCATTTCACGTTCCTGCTCAAGGAGCATAGAAACCTGATTGGCTAATCGCGCTCTTTCTCTAAAGCACTGTTTAAGTCTTTCAAGTAACAAAAATGCGTCGTAAATTTTCCCCTTCGCTACCTCTTCTGGTAGCGCCAAACTTAATGCGAGTTGTTCTTGATTTCTTAATAATTGTCTTTGCTCTTGTTCCCACTCTTCAAACGCTTGAATAACACGTTCATACCGAAGGGTTTGCTGGTCAATTCTCGCTGCCAATTCATAATATTTTTTTCTGTTTTCCTCATCTTGTTCGAGCATTGGTTGAATTGAAGCAACGGAATCACCTTGCACATCCACTAATTTAGCCTTAATTTCCTGTTCTCTCTGTTGCAAATCTTCCAGCTTCTCTAGGTGATGATCCATGGTCAAGTGTGGTGCTTTAGAGCGTAGAGACATCAGGATAATTAAGATTAACCCTACTGCCCCAATACCAACTAATGCCCATTGTGTAGAGACAAAGCCACTAACAAGAAGCGCCAAAAACAAGATGCCGAGAACGAGCGTAAATAAGTTTTGTCGTTTTTGTTCAGCTACTTTTTGCTTGCTGGCTGTTGTTTGTTTTGTTCTTATTTGTTTTGCTTGGTCATTAATCTCATGGAGTTCTGCTTCCAATTTCTCCTGTCCCTGAGCAGTTTGCAGCTGTTGAAGGAGTTTCGCTTTTGTCTGTTTATCTAAAAGGTCCTTTTTCACTTGAGCTGCCGCATTCTCGAGTTCCTCAATTGTATTTTTTTCATCTACAAAGGCTGCATCTAGTGCTTTCTTTTTGTCCGTTAGTTGTTGTTGGTGTTTCTGGACTTCTGCTACAGTCTCCTTAACCATCACGCTGGTATTTACCGTAGCAATTTTTGACTCATCGAACGAGGTATTCAACTGACTATTGATTTGGTCAATTTCTTCCTGAACTTCCTCTATTTTTTGTTGAGCCTTACCTTTTTCCTGAAGAATTTGATTAAATTCGGATAGCTGCTCTAATTGAGCATTTATTCTTGATTCGTTTGCTATCATATCCTCGTCAGGTTTACCTTCTGCTGCTAGTGCCTCTAGGCTCTTTTCTTTATCTTTTAGCCACGACATCCTGGCCATTAGTGGCGTCAATTGCTCTTGTAACCGTTCTAAACGTTCAAGCCCATTGGGAGGAAAATCCACTTCGCCACTTACAGCGATCTTCTTATCCAACTGTTTTTCTTCAATGATTAATGGCCATACGCGCTCTAAGGTGGTTAACTGGTGAATCTTATGTTCAAAATTAAATAGTTCCTCGGACAACCGACTTAATTTTTGCTCAGTTCCGTCTCTAAGAATTTGAAGTCGTTCATATTCACTGTTTTCCTTTTCTGCTTTCTTTAAAGCATCATAAACATCACGAAGCTCTTTTAATTTCTCATTTAATGGTGGTTTTTTTCCACTAGGCTTAAACCTTTCTTCCATTTCCTTTTGTAGCGCTTTTTCTGCAGAAACCAATTTATCCGTTCCAAGTGCTCCTGCTGAAAGTAGGTAACGACCAAGGTCGTCTCCTTTTAACTGATGGATATTTTGCAAGCCATGTAGACTAAAAGAAAAGATTGATTGGAAGGTTCCTTTATCCAAACCGTTAAGTAATTCTGTTAACAGTTCCTCCCCACCAACCAATCCATTTGCCAACGTAACCGTTACGTCACCAGTAGCTTTTCCTTTTACCCTTTCAATAACAGCTACGCCTTTATCTTTGAATTCAGCCTTTATGTTCCCGCCATACTTACTGTTTCTTTTTGGCTCATAGCGAAGTTCATTTTGCTGTTTGGTTGGAAATCCAAATAAAGTACTATGAATAAACGACATGATCGTTGATTTCCCTGCTTCGTTTTCCCCGAAAAACACTTGGAAGTTCGACATGTCTGTAATCCTTACATTTTCAAGCTTTCCATAGCCGTAAATATGTATTTCCGTTATTTTCAAAATCATTTCCCTCCTTTCTTCATTCTTGATTTAGTAGTTTGATTAACTCTTCCTCTGCTTCTTTTAAAAGTAAGACTCGCTCTTCTTCGGCAAGTTCGGTTAAATGCTTTCTAGCCAATCTATGTTCGTACAGAGAGGATAACGCTTCGTGATAATGGTCGAATTGATCAATAGTTACAAATAATTCATTGAAAAAATCACCTTGTATCATTGGATTTGAGCGAGTAAGTTGAAGGGCTTTTGAAAGGGTAATTTTACGAACCCAAACAAAATCTTGTTCCTCACTCTCCTGTTCTTGTAAAGCCTCCATTATTTCATCTACAATCCCTGAATCTAGTGAGAGTTTTGAAGAGTCTAAGTTCGTTATCTCTAAAGTGAGTACAACACCTTTTCCTTCAATTCTAGTTTCCGCTATAGTTCGCTTACATAAGTCATATAAGCTACCTGGGTTTGATACAACCATCCCATCGATTTCTTTTTCAACCCAAAGGACATCGTTTGTTTCTTGAAACGCTAGCTCAGCCCCACTTTCGTTCAGTGTTACTAAATAGCATCCTTTCACTCCAGTTTCTTTCCGGCTCCTTCCTTGGGGGTTCCCAGGGTAAACGACTGGCGGTTCTGATGCGAGAATCTCCCTTTTATGTATGTGCCCCAGTGCCCAATAATCAAATTGCTTTGCAATTAAATCTGCTATATGAAAAGGTGCATACATCCCATGTTGGCTAACGCCCTCAAAGTGTCCGTGCAATAAGCCAATGTGAAAATCAGCTCCTGTTTGTTTCTCATACTTCTCAACCCATCGCTCGGTCACATGCCGCCTCGGATAACTAAATCCGTATAAATGGACAGACGTTCCATCCTGTTTACTAAACCTTTTCACTTCTACGTCTGTCCCAAATACATGAACATTTTCTGGCATGTCCATTTTAGGCCACGTACCACCTAGATGGTCATGGTTCCCATGTATCAAATAGACTGGAATCTGTTTTTCCTGAAGTCTACTCATTTCATTTCGCAACCGCGCTTGGGCACGTAGACTGCGGTCTTCTCCATCAAAAATGTCACCTGAAATGACAACAAAATCCACCTCTTCCCGAATGGCAATTTCTGTTATCGTAGCTAATGCTTTAAAGGTACTTTGCTGCAGTCGCTCAAAGACTTTTTCCGGCAAATACTTTAATCCAGTCATCGGACTATCCAAATGCAAATCTGCACAATGTATGAATTTTACTGTCTTCATCGTAAATCCTTTCACATTCTTTTTTTCTATTCTACCATTCTATAAATACGAATGCACGTTCTCTATTTTATTGACCTGTGAGCGATTCATGGCATGGCATACTAGTGGCACAATTAGGATGTCTGATTGGATAGTGAGTTAGGATTATGTTGGCGGCTTCTATCGTTCTCTTGTTCAGTGACCAATGCTTTTTTTGGGCACGATAGATTTGATTTTTTATCGTTACCTTTTGTTCGTTTCCTCTATCTCTTTGGGCACGATAGACCTTCTTGTATTACGTTTCTCCGCTTCCACAATATTGTTTAACCTCTCCCATTCCTTCTGCCCTAGAAGTTCCATCACATCCAGAATACAAAAAAACCAGGCATAGCCGCCTGGCTTTAAAGTTGTTTATTTCTTTTTTGTTAATTGCAATGCAGTTTTGATATCCTTGAAAGAGTTTGATTTTCCATACATCAAGACTCCTCCTTTGTATACTCTGGCACCGAATACTGCTAATAAAATGATCGTCGCGACTAATAGCCCAATCGATAACCCAACCTCCCAAAATGGGATATTTAACATTCCGACTCGTAAGAACATAATCATTGGGGTAAAAAACGGAATAAACGATGTTGCAGTGATAAAACCAACTTCAGGCTGCCCGAGACCAAACATCGCAATCATAAAGCCCGCAACAACAAGCAAAGTCATTGGCGTAATCATTTGTTGGACATCCTCAATTCGACTAACAAGCGACCCGAGAAAAGCTGCTAATGTCGCATACAAGAAATATCCTAAGATAAAGAAGATAACTCCATAAATTATTGTTGAAGCCGGAATATTTGTAAATCCAAAGAAATCAAAGAAGCCACCTTGCATACTCTCTAGGTTCTGTTGAATTGAAAAATATCCCGCGATTAAAAATACTGCTAATTGCGTAAGCGATAATAATCCAACTCCTAGAATTTTAGCAAACATTTGCTTGATTGGTGAAACGCTTGAAATTAAAATTTCCATTACACGAGATGATTTTTCTGTCGCTACTTCAGTAGCAATCATACTAGCGTACATGATAACAGCAAAATAAATAATAAATAACATCACGTAGACAAGACCTCTTGCTTGGTTAAGCTCTTCTTCTGTTTTTGCATTCTCTTCAAGCGCTGAACGTTCAAACGGAACTGGCTCATACAATTGATTTAGCTGGTCTTGTGTTAAATTCAACTGAGCGGATGCCATCACCGTTTTCACTTGCTGTAAAGCCGCTTGCAAATCTGTCACAACAACAGAATCAGCCATGCTCATTGATTTATAAGAAGCAGAAGGTAATTGTTCTTTCGTCATCGATAATTCAAGGACACCTGTATAATCGCCTGCCTCTACCTGCTTTTCAGCCTCTTCAAAGCTATCTGTAAAAGCGGTTAATTCAATTTCCTGGTTAATCCCTTTCAATTGCGCTTGTAAGGGGTCTAAGAGCTGAGCTGAATTGTCAATAACAGCAATTTTCTCAACTTCTCCCTCTTTATCGAAGAATTCAATGATCCTCGGGATGTTCGTTACTCCCACAATAATTAATCCGGTAATAATCGTTGTAATTATAAAGGACTTCGTTTTCAGTTTCGTTAAATATGTATGAAATAAGATAATAAAGAAATTATTCATAAGAAGCACCAGCCTTTTCAATAAAAATATCATTTAATGAAGGCTCTTCGAGGACAAATTTACGGATAAAACCTCTTCCAACAATATCTTTTAATATGGCTTCCGCTATTTCTTCTCCAGTAATTTGAAGCTGAATTCCCTCTGGGGTTTGTCTCGCCTTGGTTACACCGCGGAAGCTTCCAAGAAAACTCATATCAAAGTCAGCATGAATCACCAGATTCTTTTTACCAAATGACCGCTTAATTTCCTTAAGAGACCCATGAACAATTGGTCTCCCTTTTTGCATGATACACAAATGCTCACACATTTCCTCAACATGTTCCATTCGGTGGCTCGAAAATACAATCGTGGTTCCCGCATCTTTCAAGTCCATTACAGCTTGCTTTAGAAGTTCCACATTAACCGGGTCTAACCCGCTAAAAGGTTCATCCAGTATCAACAACTTTGGCTTATGGATAACCGCCGCTAAAAATTGAATTTTTTGTTGATTTCCTTTTGACAGTTCCTCTACCTTTTTATCAAGATAATCTGGTACTTTGAAACGATCCAGCCAATAGGTAAGCTCCCTTAAGGCATCTTGCTTTTGCATACCTCTCAATCTTGCCAAATAGACAATTTGGTCTTTCACCTTCAATTTGGGGTATAATCCCCGTTCTTCCGGCAGATAACCGATAATTGGGCTTGTTGAATAGTCTACACGTTTCCCATCAAGTGTAATGGTACCCTCTGTTGGATCTAGCAAACCGAGAATCATACGGAATGTCGTTGTTTTTCCAGCCCCATTCGCCCCTAAAAATCCAAAGATTTCTCGCTCTGGAATCGATAATGACAGATGGTCTACGGCTGTAAACTGACCAAATTGTTTTGTTACATTCTCTAGTACAAGTGACATCTCTATCTCCCCTTCCTTCTTTAAGTAGTACGAATGTCCTTAAATAAGGTTCCAAAAACATCTTTTTTGTCTTTGCACTTTTTCGAAAATTATGTAAAAATATCACTAACAACATTACAATATTAAATTAAAGGGGACATCGGTATGGACACGTATAAATTGACAGCGTTTAAACCAGATGGGGAAAAATTATTAGATGAATCATTTCAAGCTACAAATGATGACGAAGCGAAAAACATCGGTACAAAAATGCTTGCTGAGAAAAACCTGATTGATCATACACATCGCTGCACATCTCCACGAGGAAAACTAGTTCTCTTTCACCCTTAAATTTGAAAGCGTTATACAGCGGAAATTTATACCCTTTTTTATGAAGGGCTTGGCAACTTGATCGTTCATTATTAAAGTTAACAAAAGCAAAGAGTTATAGCTCTTTGCTTTTGTTCTAGTTGGATTATTATTTTCCAATAAAGTTAGGTTTCCGTTTCTCAATAAAGGCTTGAATTCCCTCTTTGTGATCCTCGGTTTGTCTCATTTTGGTTTGAGCGATTTTTTCAAGCTCAAGGAACTTCAATAAAGACAATCGATTCTCTTCTGCATAAATTTTCTTTGTTTTAATCATTGCTTGCAGTGGCTTCTGCTCCCAATCCGCAACTTTCGCTTGAATAGCATCCTGAAGGTCTCCATCTGCCACTTCATCGATTAACCCAAGCTCTAAGGCTTCAGGGGCTAGCATTGGCTTCCCTTCCCAAATCAAATGCTTGGCTTTTGTTTCACCAACTCGAGATTTCATGAAGAAGTGACCGCCACCATCTGGAATCAACCCAATTCCAATAAAATTCATGGCGAGTTTACTATCTTTATCCGCAATAATGTAATCAGTTGCCAATGCTAAACTAAACCCAAGTCCGGCAGCAGCACCTGTAATCGCACTGATTGTAACCTTCGGCATGCTGTACAGTGTAACAGCTAGTTCACTAATAGTATCCATAATATCAAGGAAATCGCTTTCATCACTATCCGAAAGCATTGTCTTAATGTCTCCCCCAGCTGAAAAGGCTCGTCCAGCCCCTTTCAACACGACAATCTCCACTTCATCTGAATTACAGAGATCCTTCAAAGTGGTCGTTAATCCTCTCATCATTTCTACATCTAGTGCATTCATCGACTTTGGTCTGTTTAATACGACCGTAGCTACTCTTCCCTCTACGTTGACTTTAACCGTGTCTGTTTTAAAATCAAGATTAAAATCGGTTGCCAAACGTAATCCCCTCCTTTGTCATCAGTTTTATTATAATGTGTGCGCTATCTTTTTAAAATCATTTATCTGAATTTTGATTCATTTTTAACGAAGAAAAAAGCCCCTTAAGAGGATAAGGAGCCTTTTTGGAGAAATATCTCATCCAAAATATCAATTTTTTTCTTTGCATATTCAGCAAAACTATCGTTATAAGACTTCGGGTCTTTTGGATTTGCAAAATGAGTAATCTTCCCTGTAACAGGATGGATAAATTTACTTGAAGCTCCGCATCCAATCCCAATAATCGTTTGCAGTTCTTCCATAATAATGATGTTATAGAGACTTTCCTGTTCAGGAATAGAATAACCCACGTTTTCCAAATTCCCTAGAATGTTTTTCTGTCTGTATAGATAATATGGAGCATAGCCATTTTCTTTCGTCCAGTTCTCCGCAAGCTCCATCATTTTTTCAACTTCCTCACGAGGAGCCACCTTGTACTTTCGTTTATTCTTGGTCATTTCCGAAGCACGCTTGAACGACAATGTATGAACCGTTAAGGATTCTGGCATCAATTTTTCGGTTTCATTGAGGGTGTGAGTAAACTCTTCCGTTCCCTCACCTGGTAGGCCAATAATTAAATCCATATTGATGTTGTTCATACCCATTTCCCTAGCAAGTTTGTATTTCTCAACCGTTTCTTCAACCGTATGATGACGGCCAATCGCCTTCAACGTTTCTTGAATATAAGATTGAGGATTGATGGAAATCCGGTCGATATTCCACTTATTCAAGACATCTAATTTTTCTGGCGTGATGGTATCTGGTCTCCCCGCTTCAACGGTAATTTCACGGATACTTTTCACATCTGGAAAGGCTGTATGCATTTCTTCATACAGCATATCCATTTCCTCTGCTGTAATCGAGGTTGGCGTTCCACCCCCATAGTAAACGGTAGTAATTTTTACGTCATTTTCCTTTAACCAGTTCCCAATTTCGCGCATTTCGTAGTGAAGTCCACCAAGGAAACTGTCCACAGAACCTTGTCGACCATTGATGGCGTAAGCTGGGAAGGTGCAATACGCACACTTTGTTGGGCAGAACGGAATACCAATATAAATACTCACTTCTTTTTTAAGGTCATATAAATCTGGTAAAACCGCTTTTTGACGATCCACAATCGCTTGCATCAACTGAATTTTTTCAGGCGTGATCAAGTACTCCTCCGCCAACTCACGATGAGCGGTTTCACGATTTGTTCCTTCATACAGCTTTTTATGGAGAAGTTTCGTCGGACGAACCCCTGTTAAAATCCCCCACTTTTGAATCATCCCTGTCCAATCTTGGAGAACCGTTAGATAGGCATGAGACACTGCATTTTTAATCAAACGGAACCGCTCTTTTTCTGTTAAGCCCTCTGGTAACTGTTTTTCATAGGAAGCTTGAAAACCCTCTCCATCAGAGGTTGTTAACTGAACACTCGCATTAACTATAGCCCCCGCTTCCACCTCAAGTGTGACCGTTGCATCTGCTTCGTCTGTATCTGATGGTAAAAATGAGACCGTAGGATCTTCAAAGAATAAGTTTGCAATCAATTGTAACGGACGATGAAACCGTTCATCCGTTATCCCCTTTATATAAATATACAATCGTATCACCTTTCCAATTTTGCTTTCTTTAGTTTACTGGTTCACTGAAGCAAGGTCAATATAGTGGTAGCAGGTAAAGTTTAGGGTTTAAAGTCAATCCATTTTACCCCACCCTGTATTTATTCTTCCTACGGAGAATAAATACGTCTCGACGGCGAATATATTGCCTGTAACGGCGAATATTTTACTGAAATCAAGGTCATATCGGGGTTAAAACTCTATTTCTGCTCAACCTGTTGCTATTTGCTATAAAAATACCCTCCGCAGACTGTCCTTTTCTAGTAAAAGTCATTTGTTTATTATAATATTGTTGGTTTTTTCTTTAGTTTGATTCAGCCTAAGCCGCTTGCTGGACAGGTTTACACTTCATTTCATACCCCACCCTGTATTTATTCTCCCTACGGAGAATAAACACGTCTCGACGGCGAATATTTTACTGAAATCAAGGTCATATCGGGGTTAAAACTCTATTTCTGCTCAACCTGTTGCTATTTGCTTTCAAAATACCCTCCGCAAAACACAAAAAAGGCCTAACGAATTAGGCCCTTTCTATAATCAATTTACCTTTTAAGTATATTCATTTTCCGGAGGAACTCAATTGGTTGCTGTTTACGGAAATGTTCTTTGACCATGTAGGAGACACCATTTTGGTTATTAGAGCGAGTGACCCAATCCGATGCTTTCTTAACTTCTGGAGAAGCGTTCCCCATGGCTACGCCTAAACCACTGGATTCAATCATTTCGAGGTCATCCATGCCGTCCCCGATAACCACCATTTCTTTTAGCTTAATACCTAAATGGTCACCTAAAGCACGCAGCCCATTCAACTTTGAAACATCTTGTGGCAAGATATCCAAGCGGAAATCATTCAGTTTTGTCATATTGGTTTCATTATAAATGGCGGAAAGTGCTTCCTTCGCATCCTCTAAGTCTTCTTCATACTCAAAATAAACCTCAATCTTTGGTGCTGTGATTGGTTCATCCCGTAAAGTTTCACTAATTGAATCTACGAATTGTTGTGAGTAAAACATTGGATCGCCTGTAGTAAAGACGGTTTTAGCTAAGAGATTGTGGTTTAACTTATATTTGTTGGCAAGCGAAAATTGGTCGTGAACGATTCGAATTTGGCAAGGAAACCCTTCTAAAAACCGAATAATTTCATAGGTTACTTCTTCCGAAATGCTTTTTTGAATAATTGGTTTCCCTTGTTCTGCAGCAATGTAAGCACCTTGATGGGTTACGAGAAGTGAATTTATTTTTAGCGCTTTTGCGATTTTTTTTGCAGCTGGAAAACTCCTTGATGTGACAAGAGTAACGTAGATCCCCTTTTGCTGGACATAGGCAATGGCCTCTTTCGTCGATTTATGAATTCTTCCATTTGACTGGAGAATTGTTCCATCCACATTTAAGGCTAAAAGACGGTAGATCATGTTTTTGCCCCCATTTCTGTGATGTTCATGTCTTCACCTGATTTTTATGAACAAAAAGGACAAATTAGAACCTTCTCCAATATCTTTATGAAACACAATAAAAAACTCCCGAACTCATAAGTTCGGGAGTTTCCCCTTAGTTCTTATTGGTTCTCTGGTGCACCGTAAAGAGCTTCTAAAGGTTTCATGATAATCTTATTGATTTCAGTAATAACAACACTCATTTGTTGTTCTGCTTGCATTAGTTGAGAAATTTTGTCATGTTGCTGAACAAGAGCAACCGTTTTTTGAGCTTGTTCAACTTCTTCTTGAGTGATATCTTCACCCATCATTTGTTTTTGCTGAAGCTGCATTTGAATATTACGGAAGTTATCAAACATCGTCTTGGCAGACGGATCGTTATTTACCTCATCATAAAGCTTCTTTAAGTTGGTGTACTCCTGGCTTGAACGAATTGCCTTTTCCATTTCGTACGCAGAATCATAGATATTCACTGCCACTTTTTACCACTCCTCTTTTCGGAATCCCCTCCACTATAACAGACTATGCTTTCAAATGCGAGAAGTTCACCTATAGACACACTCCTATCGTTTTTTTCATACGATACGATATCAGCTTTCGCCTATCTTCTGTTCTCAATTAGAACATATGAGGTGAATTAATGAAGAAGCCAATTATTGCTGTTCTTACGGAGATTACCGAAAAGGATGAGAAAGAACCTTCCTTTAAAAATGTTCACTCATTTTGCGAGGAGCTAAATGAACTTGTTGCAAAGAAGGACGGTTTTTTCTATGTATTTTCCTTGAAAGGTATTTCAAAACAAGGTGTTAAAGGATTTTACTATGATGATGGTCTTTGGCGAAAGGAAAATCTTCCTTTCCCAGATGTGGTATACAACCGGATTCACTCGCGTAAGAGCGAAGCTAGTCAAGTATTTCGGAGTTTCATAGAATTGTGTAATGATTTAAATATAAAAGTATTCAATCAACGCTTTCTATCAAAGTGGGAGGTTCATTGTTGGTTAGAAACAAAGAAGAACCTTCAACCATTTTTACCAGAGACGAAGTTATATCGAGAGTCTGAACTTCTTAGGATGATTCAGCACTATTCGGAACTTTATATTAAGCCCATTAATGGTAGCCAGGGGAGAGGGATTTTTTGGATCAAAAATCAAAACAATCAATATCAGCTCACATACTCAGAAAAAGACCAATTAACCTATGAGCGTTTTGGTGATTTTTACGAGCTAAAAAAGGCTCTTGATAGGAAAATTCGCAACATCCCCTATCTCATCCAGCAAGGACTACCCCTCCTTCATGATCAAGGTAAAAGAGTTGATTTTCGAATTCTTTGTCATCAAGCAAGAATTCCCGAGTGGAGTGTCTCATCCGTCGTGGCAAGACTCTCCGCTGAAAATCATTTTGCCGCTAACCTTGCTCTTGGTGGTGAACTCTTACGTCCGCAAAGGGTTTTGACTTCCTTATTCGGCAAAGAAAATACTAATCTAAAAATCACTCTACTAAAGGAACTTGCCCTAGAAAGCGCTCAGACGATAAGCGAGTTTGTACCGGGTTTGATGATTGAAGTAGGAATTGACCTCGGTATCGATGTTGAGGGGAACCTCTGGATTATCGAGATTAATTCAAAGCCTTCAAAAAACCTAGGAGAACAACAAACAAAAATCCGTCCATCTGCAAGAGCAATCGTTGACTCTTGTTACAATCTCATATCAATAGATTCGGAAGGAGAAGTATAATGTATTCCTTTGGTTTTATATCTTTAAACCCAGAATTAGAAGATCAATACTTTACAGAGGTTGCGAAAAGGGCTAAACCCTTGGAGATGACCTGCTATCGCTTTAAACCAACCAATATCCACCCAATAACAGAGCTAATTTCCGGAGAGGTATTTTCTCCTGAGGAAGCGATTTGGAAACAAGCGGAGTTTCCCCTCCCAGAGATATTATATGATAGGTGTTTCTACACGGATACGCTGACTGCGAAGACATCTATGGCGATTGTAAAGTGGCTAAAAACGAGAAAAGATATTGATTTTATTGGCCACGGGTTGCCTAACAAATGGAATTTACATCAAACCCTATTCGCATCGAAACTACGCCCTTATGTAGCAGAAACGATAAAAGTCTCCACCGCCCAACAGGTTCTATCCTTCCTAGATCGCTATAAGAAAGTGATCCTCAAACCTGAAATCGGTTCAGGTGGAATGGGAATTGTTTGCCTTGAAAAGAATGAAGAAACCATTAAAGTTGTGATCGAAAAACAACATGAACTTGTTAACTCCACCTATCCTACTATTCAGCCTTTTATAAATTGGCTTCATACCCTATTGAATAAAAAATCATATCTAGCACAGCGCTTCCTTCCACTTACTGATCATGAAAATAGACCGTTTGACGTTCGAATTTTTTTACAAAAAAACATAGATGGAAGTTGGGTCGAAAGAGGTAGAGGAATTCGAGTAGGTCAACAAAACGGAATCCTTTCTAATTTAACTGTCGGTGCCAAACCTTTAAACTATCAAAACTGGATTGATACATTATCCAATGAAAAAGCCCGATTTCTAAATGCCGAATTAAACGAGATTGTTTTACAACTTCCTAATGTATTAGAAAAACACTATCCGCCCCTATTTGAATTAGGAGTTGATATTGGCATAGCTTGTGACCTTTCACTTTGGATATTAGATATCAATTCAAAACCGGGAAGAAAGGTCATTGTTGAAACTACTCCTTTAATCGAGGAGTCACTTTATACAGCACCCTTAAAATATGGAAAACAACTGGCCAACAACCGAAGGAAAGTGAGGGAGAATCATCGTGAAAAAACGTTATCGGATTGAAGTAATCAAAAATCATCATGATTATAAAATCCTATTGCCAAGTGACTTGGCTCTCTACCCGATTGAAAAGATTGCTTTCGGAAACAAAGTAATTGAAGCCGAGTGCCTTCCGCACAATAAAAATAAAATTGTGATAACTGAAAAACTGCAAAAGGATTTATTCCTTCCAAGCCTAGAAAATTATCTGCATGTTTTTATTGACCAAGACACCCTGTTTATCGGTCCTCTAATTGGGATTTCAACATCAGGATTTACTTCTTATCCATTTCGCCCACTAGGAAAGAGAACATCTTTTTTTGCTAAATTATTATCCGTCAAAAAAGTTGTTGGCGCTCTTCCATTCCTATTTGGAGAAGAGCATATTGACTGGAAACGCGGGCTAATTAACGGCTACTTCTATGATGAAGAAACCGGCTGGAAGAAACTTGAGGTCCCGTTTCCGAATGTGGTCTACGATCGTTTGCCCAATCGCCGAACTGAAAAACGACAAAGTACTCAAGAGCTGAAAACAAGACTCCAAACTGACTATCTCATTCCTTGGTATAACCCTGGCTTTTTTAGCAAGATGGATATCTTTGAACGACTCCAGCAAGTCGATGGGGCTAGTCAATTTCTACCAGAAACATATCCTTTTACATCGTATTCCATCATTGAAAGAATGCTGTCTGACTATGGACATATTTACATGAAACCTGAAAACGGTAGTTTAGGTTTAGGTGTCCACCAAATTTTGTATGACCGCAATGAGGGATATTATTATTGCCGGTACCGAGATCATGAAGGAAATAAAAAACTCACCAAATTTCCGAGCCTCGAAACTTTATTCAAAAAAGTATTTTATAAACGAAAACTCTCCAATATGATTGTGCAGCAGGGTATTCACTTGATGCGAGTTGAGGGTCGAATCGTTGACTTTAGGGTCCATACCAATAAAGATGAGACAGGAAATTGGCAAATAGCTGCGATCGCCGGAAAAATTGGTGGAGCCGGTTGCGCGACAACGCATATCAGCTATGGTGGTGAAGTGAAGACACTCGAGGAAATTTTCTCTTCGAACGAAGAACATGAACTCTATAGAGAAAAGTTATCGGAGGCAGCACTTTATCTAAGTGAAATTCTTGAAACACAAGTAGAAGGAATTATCGGGGAAATCGGTTTCGACTTAGGCATTGATAAGAATGGAAAAGTCTGGCTTTTTGAAGCGAATTCGAAACCTGGTCGTTCGATCTTCAAGCACCCGCAATTAAAAGAATTTGAACTTCTAAGCCGTAAATTATCGATTGAATTTGGAATTTACCTTGCCGAAAAAGCAATTACAAAACCTGAGGAACTTTTCCAATGAAGATCAGCTATGATCATTGGCATCAATTGTGGTATCCAACAGATACAACTGAGAGACTTTCTTTTGGAGCGAATCAAATACCACTACCTTCCTTTACAGGCAAGACCTTATTTTCAATCGATTTGAAAAATGTAAATGGGAACCTTGGACCACTAATTGGAATTATGGCCTCGTTATCAAAAAATGGGGCCATTTTAGGCAATATCCCGCTTTTTAAATCTGTACAGCGTGAAGCCATTTCCAAAGGGGGCATTTGCATTGTATTTGCTCCTGAAGAAATAAAAAACAACCAAATCTCTGGATTCCTCTATCTCCCTGAGCAGGATGCTTGGTATCAAGTGGTTTCTCCACTTCCACATGTTGTTTACAACCGAGTACCGCTAAGAAAGACGGAGGAATCCCCTTCGTTCGATCAGGCAAGGCGTCTTTTCGAAGAATGGAACATCCCCTTTTTTAATCCCTTCTTTATTGATAAAGCTAAGCTATATGAATTGGTAAAGGAAGACTCTATCTTAGAGCCTCTAATGCCTAAAAGTATTTTGATCAGCGAGGAGACAGTTTTAGCTGAGTTTTTACGAAAGCATCAAGGTGTATACTTGAAGCCATCTCTTTCCTCGCGAGGAAAGGGCATTTTCTTACTTCATACCCAGAAGGATGGTTCAATCGCTTTAATGGACCATAAACAAAAAAACTTCTACCCTTCATTCAATGCATTTTGGAAAGAAACACATGCCCTTTTACGAAAGAAACGGTATATTGCCCAGGTAGAAATTTCACCTGCACAACTTGATGGTAAACGCTTTGACTTCAGGATACACGCCCATGATAGTCCGGAAGGCTACAAAGTTACTGGCGTTGGTGTGCGTCAATCTCATAGACAAAGTTTAACAACACATGTACCAAATGGCGGAGTTTTGGTACCTTACGAACGAGTACGAACAGAACAACATGACCTTTTTTTCTCTAAGCTTGTTAAAAGGATTGGAGCGTTACTCACTAAGAAATTAGGTTATTTTGGGGAATTCTCAATTGATGCAGGTTTAACTCAATCTGGCGAGTATGTTCTTTTTGAAGTGAATTCAAAACCAATGGCCTTTGACGAACAGAAAATTGAAAAGGAACGCATACAAAGAATTGTTGAACTATTATTCTACAAAGCGAATTTCTAGCTTTGTTATTATCATTGCTGTCCCCTTCGACAACCAGTACAATAAAAGCAAGGGGGGAGTCAGCAATGTTCACTCATTTTCAAATTAAACCACTCTACGAGAATACCGATATTCCTGGGTGGCGCTTTTCATTTTATTATCTTAAACAAAAGTATAGTGGCATTTATCATCAGAATGGTCAGATAGAATGGAAAGACATCCAACCTACTGATGAACAGCAACAAAAGCTCGAGAGTCAAATACATGAGCTCATGTTGTTTCATGTATATGATAAATAATCAAACATCAGACACCTCCACAAAAGGTGTCTGTTTTCACTTTTGCTTAAAAACGGTATAGTATCTATAATAAAGGCGTTTTACATAAAATCATTAGCTTAAACCCTTATGCTCAACTATAAAGATTACAGGCTATTTAATCGGCGATATGCGAATATTAGTAAAAAAGGATGGTAAGGACTTATAGCATGCTAAATAAAGTACAAACATACTTCGAAAATTCAGTACTACTACATGTACCTCCACAAACCTCGTTTGACCAATACTATTGGTTAAAAGAGAACCGTCAGGAACCAATTTGGCTTGGGATTCCAAAGGGGGATATTAGCAAAGAGCAACTAGAACTACTTAGTTACTTATATGAATTAATTGACCCCCTCAAAACTTCTCCTCTTTCCGGAAAAGAAAGACAGTGGCAGGATTTCTTGTTTAAAGAGGGAAACACAACGCCTGTTGTAGCAGGGAAATCCCGGCTTATTCAATTCCAAATAAAAAATGCAGATACGGACTCAGCTGAATGGGACAAGGCCATTAAAGAGTTCTTTTTGGATTCACCCTTTATTTGGCTCGATTCAAACAACGGGATTATCATCCAAGAGCAAACTGAATTAGACTACGAAGAACAGGACTTTCAATCCATTAGCACAACCCTAGAAAATGATTTTTTTATTAAAATTGTTTTCTTTCTAGGAAAAGAGCGACAAAGCCCAGAGGAAATTCGAGACTCTTTTTATTTAGAAAGAGATCTCTTTTCGCAGTCGATTTCACTTCTTTCCAAAGAGAGCATATTCACCTTTGAAAAAGTCTTTCCAATTATCTCTGCGGTAAATCTCGCCCCTGTTCCGAGAAAATTATTGGATTTGGACATTATTCCGGTTTTAAAAGAAGACCCGGAACTATTAGAAACCATGAAAGTTTTTCTCGAAAACAATTCAAATGTTTCGCTTGCAGCTAAAAAGCTATATATCCACCGAAATACCCTACAATACCGATTAGATAAATTCGCAGAGTCCACCGGGGTCAATGTCAAAGGTTTTCACCAGGCATTAACGGTTTATCTAGCCTGCCTCTTGGCCGAACAATCAAATTGACTATCACAAAGTGCACAAAAAATGGGCAACCGATTTTTGTGCACTTTGCCGATGATTAAAACGCTTTCAATTGATAGACTTACCTTAGAAACAAAACACTAATGAGGAGGCTTTTATCATGGCCGAGTTAAAATTAGATCATATTTATAAAATTTACGATAATAATGTAACCGCTGTTACAGACTTTAATCTTCATATTCAAGATAAAGAATTCATTGTGTTTGTTGGTCCTTCTGGATGTGGTAAGTCGACAACTTTGCGTATGATTGCAGGTCTCGAGGAAATTTCTAAAGGAGATTTCTATATTGATGGAAAGCGTGTTAACGACGTTGCTCCTAAAGACCGTGACATCGCGATGGTTTTCCAAAACTATGCCCTTTATCCACATATGACAGTTTATGATAATATGGCTTTTGGATTAAAACTTCGTAAGTTTCCTAAAGATGAAATCGACCGTCGTGTACAAGAAGCAGCCAAAATTCTTGGACTTGAAGAATATTTAAAGCGTAAGCCGAAAGCACTTTCTGGTGGTCAGCGCCAGCGTGTTGCATTAGGACGTGCAATTGTACGTGATGCAAAAGTTTTCTTAATGGACGAGCCATTATCTAACCTTGATGCAAAATTACGTGTTCAAATGCGTTCTGAAATCGCGAAACTACACCGTCGTCTTGAAACGACAACCATCTATGTAACGCATGACCAAACAGAAGCGATGACAATGGCAACACGCCTTGTTGTTATGAAAGATGGACTCATTCAACAAGTTGGAGCTCCTAAGGATGTTTATGAAAAACCAGAAAACATCTTTGTCGCAGGATTTATTGGTTCACCAGCAATGAACTTCATCAACGGAAAACTGGAAGATGGAAAATTTGTAGTTGGCAAAACATCCATTGCGATTCCAGCTGGAAAAATGAAAGTATTGCGTGAACAAGGATATGTAGGCAAGGAAGTTGTCCTAGGTATACGTCCAGAAGATCTTCATGATGAGCAAGTATTCATTGATGCAGCTCAAGGTGCTACATTTAAAGCAAAAGTAGATGTATCTGAACTTCACGGTGCAGAAACTATGGTTTATTCTTCTCTTGAAGGACAAGATTTCATCGCTCGTGTTGATTCTCGTACAGATATCACAGCAGGAGAAACTCTTGAACTCGCGTTAGATATGAACAAAGTTCACTTCTTCGATAAAGAAACAGAATTAAGAATCCGATAATAAGAAAAGCGAAAGCGGCTCGTTCAGGGGCGACAGGCATAAGGCGAGCCGGCCAGAAGGTTGTTCTTTAACCTTCTAGACGGATTGACTTATGACCCGAGCACCTAGCCGCTGGAGCTAGACAATAGAAAAGCGGAAGCCGCTCGTTCAGGGGCATATAGACTTTAGCTGGACAACCTTGCTTCTAGAGAGAAATAACCCCCAAACCTTGGGGGTTATTCTTTTATCAAAATAATTTGGTCAGCCCCACAATTAGGACAAACATATAGATGTGGGCATTCCTCATTTATAAAATTTTGCGGGTAACCATCTTCTAGCTTCATCTCATCAATCGGCATGTATGGACTATAATCATCATAATACTCGGCTTCCCGTCCTTCGTTTACCATGTTGGTCCCGCACTGTTGACAATTGGTTTCCAACTGCCTAAAGCCGTTACAAATTGGACACATCCCCATATTCATTTCCTCCTACTATTTGTACATATAGTTATTTTGCAACTTGCTCAGATTACTTATGTACAATAGTTTAGAATGAGGAATTAATTTCCATTTATTTTTTTTGAATAGGAACCGGATATTCGAGTCATAATACTCTTAACAACACATCAACAAAACAAAATAACAACACAAACAGCACAACAGTTTTTCAAAAAGCAAGCTTCATTCACATCGAGGGTTAGGCAGGTGCAATGACTAGTAAAGTCATCTTGGTTCAAGTCCATACTAACCCAAAAACAACTAGTGAAAACACAAAGGAGGAAACATTAATGGCAAGTAACAATTCTAATCAATTATTGGTTCCTGGTGTTGAGCAAGCTCTTGAGCAAATGAAGTATGAAATTGCTTCAGAATTTGGTGTAAATCTTGGAGCAGAAACTACTTCTCGTGCTAACGGTTCTGTTGGTGGAGAAATCACTAAGCGTCTTGTAAGCATGGCGCAGCAACAAATGAGCGGTACACAGCGCTAATTAAGTAAGATCAGTAAGGTAAGTAAAATTAAATTATAGAATGGCTAAGCCCCCTTCTTTAAGAAGGGGGCTTACATTTTGTTAAATCATGTTATCCGGTCTGACCCACTTGTCATATTCCTCTTCAGTTAAAAATCCTGTTTTAATAGCAGCTTCTCTTAAGGTAAGATTTTCGTTATAAGCTAATTTGGCTATTTTAGCAGCCTTTTCATAGCCAATATATGGATTGAGCGCAGTTACTAGCATTAATGAATTTTCTAAGTTGGCTTTAATGGTTTCTGTGTTTGCAACAATTCCCACGACACATTTATCATGGAAACTCTTCATCCCATCCGCTAACAGTTTCACACTTTGAAGAAAGTTATAAATAATAACTGGTTTAAATACGTTCAACTCAAAATTTCCTTGGCTAGCAGCAAATCCAATGGTCGCATCATTTCCGAATACTTGCGTGGCTATCATAGTCAAGGCTTCGCTTTGAGTTGGGTTCACCTTACCAGGCATAATCGAACTTCCCGGTTCATTTGCAGGAATGGTAAGCTCCCCAATGCCACTTCTTGGTCCACTCGCAAGCCAGCGCACATCATTGGCAATTTTCATCAAATCAGCGGCTAAAGCTTTTAACGCTCCGTGAAGATGAACCAATTCATCATGCGAGGTTAGCGCTTGAAATTTATTTGGTGCTGATTGAAAGCTCAAATAAGTTTGCTTTGAAATTTCCTGTGCCATTAACTCCCCAAACTTTTTATCTGCATTAATTCCTGTACCAACTGCTGTCCCTCCAATGGCAAGATCCTGAAGGTATACTAGCGTGCTTTCAATCATTTTTTTGTCCTTTTCTACCATTGCGCGCCATCCACTAACCTCCTGACTTAATGTTAACGGGGTCGCGTCTTGGAGATGTGTTCTGCCTATTTTAATGATTCCAGAGAATTCATCTTCTTTCGTTTGCAGAGTAGCAATTAATTCGTTAAGTACTGGTAGTAATTGTTGGGTAACTGACTGTAAAGCTGCAATATGCATTGCCGTAGGAAAAGTATCATTTGAACTTTGAGCCATGTTAACATCATCATTTGGATGGATATTTTCACTAACTCCTTGCTTCTCCATTATTTCCATTCCTCTTCGAGCGATAACCTCATTTACATTCATATTGGTTTGCGTACCGCTTCCCGTTTGCCATACAACAAGGGGAAAATGCTCATCCCAGTTCCCATTAATGATTTCATCACAGGCAGACATAATGGCAGTGCTTTTATTTTTATTAAGGTTTCCTAACGAAGCATTAACCTTCGCTGCTGCTTTTTTTATGTGTGCAAAGGCATAAATAACTTCAATCGGCATGATTTCGGATCCGATTTTAAAGTTTTGTTTACTTCTTTGGGTCTGTGCTCCCCAGTACTTTCCTACAGGTACTTTAATTTCACCGATAGTATCTCTTTCAATCCGATAATTCTCCAAGTGAATTCCTCCTTCTTCTGTATCCTTATTACCCATCATAACCAGTTATATGCGTATCTTAAAAATAAAGGAGGAAAGCTAAATATCTGACTCTGGTTAAAGTCAGCAAAAAGGCTGAAGCTTAAATTTAAGCTTCAGCCTTTTTGTTAGTTCGATTTATCAGCAATCGAATGTCCAATAAAATAAATTAAAACCATTATGCTAGCGATACTGAGAGTAATTGAGAACAGCTCCACCCCTTCTACCTCCCTACGACTTCTCTTTTCTTTAAACTAACATAATTTATCATAGGGAATTAAAACCGTTTAAAACATTTTTGTGAATCTTTTCTGAACGGAGTATCGAAATTACGAATCAAAAGTTCCTTTTATCTTTACCACTTGGTTTTCAACCATAACCTTCCCTTTGGAGATAACAGTGTCAATGATTAAGTCTTCTTTTTGTAGCAGAACGATATCCGCATCTTTTCCTTCCATAATTATTCCTTTTTGGGTTAATTTCAATCGCTCAGCAGGGTTTTTAGTAATAACTTGTAAAGCTTGCATAAGTGGAATTTCCTCTTTAATAACACTGTCTCGCACTTCATCAAACAAGGAAGAGATTTGGCCAATTTTTAATCCGATGAGTTCACCTGATGGATCAAAATCAGGTAAACTACCTTGAGCGTCTGAGGTAAAAGTTATTCTTGATAAGTCGACACCTGCCTCAAGCATTTTCCGCAAGGCTGTGCTACATTTTACTTCTCCTTCTTCAATAAATTTTGGAATGGAACTGGTCGTAAAATCAACATTTCCCCCTTTCTTAGCATAAGCAATCCCAGCCTCAAAAAGAGGAGCATTTCGATTTATATGGGTAGGATAAAACTGCTGAATAGGGATGTCCGTTTTTGCGACCACTTTTTCAATCAAATCTAGATGACTAGGACTATCACCAACATGGATATTAACGATTCCAGATTTTCCAGATAACATTCCACCGATTCTTGCCGCTGAACCAATCTTAGCTAACTCCTCGACCGTCGGCTGTGATGAACGATGATCAGCAATTGCAATCTCACCAGCCCCAATAATCTTATCGATTAGGATTAAATCATCCTCAATTTTGCCCATTAATGTCTTAACAGGTACCTGATAGGATCCCGTAAGGACATAACATGATATCCCCTCTTCCTCTAGCGCTCGGGCTTTTGCAATCAAAGAAGTCATCGTACGTGTAGTCCCATCCGTTCCAATAACACCAACAATGGTGGTTACCCCAGCAAGAAGAATTTCGTTCAATTGAATTTCTGGTGTTCTTGTTTTGTAACCTCCTTCTCCTCCACCGCCAATAATATGGACATGTCCATCAATAAATCCCGGTACCACTAGTTTGTTCGTAGCATCGACCACTTGAACCTCTACAAAGTCTGTGGGCTTCTCAATCTTGTCAGCTATTGCCCCAATTTTATCTCCAATTAGTAGAATATCTTTTTGCCCTAAGAAGTTTGGGGCGTACACTTCACCATTTTTAATAATTGTTAACACTGGACTTCCTCCCTCTTCACTTCTACGACCTAAACATATCCTATTCTTTACAATTAAATACCATTAATCCGACCTTTTGCCTAGTTTATGCATCTTTTCAAAAGGGTAAATGAAAATAACTAGACTAGAAAAAGGAGCCAAATAAAAAATGAATGAGGTTGTTTCATCCCATCTAATTGTCCAAAGACGTTATTCCTTTAGACAAATGCTTGAAATCCACCAAGTTTTTAAACAAATGAATGGAACTATCTTTTTAGCTAGTAAGCAGAAAGTGGTTGACGCTTCATCACTTACTAAACTTGTTTCCTTTTTATTAACCGTCGAACCTCATACTGCACTCAAAATTATCATTGAAGGAACAAATCCAAAAACCGAACTTGAAAACGTTTACAAAATACTCACAAATGAACAGAACTATTGCGGGAAAGGACAGCTCATTGAATCATCAGATACTATTTAAATGATTCACCTTACTACTTCAATTATTCGTCCTCTCCCTGTACTTCCCCAATATAATATGGGAAGGATGGATTTCCCTTCCCATTTACACCTATTCTCCCTTAGTTTGCTGAGGACAACAGCTACTAGTACTACATGAATTTTTTATTGAATATGTTGCATATTCCCCTTTTCTTGATTGCTAATAAACCGATATAAAACCTATTCAAAGTATCCAAAAATCATCATCCCGCCAATCACTATATTTGTAAGCATCCGTCACAACTCCTTTCTATGATGAACCGAGTATTATTTCTCCTTGATAAATCAAGAACAGCAAAGCGTAAGCAATGGCCAAAACATCCCAATTGAGTAAGCCGGTCGCTTTTTTTATTGAGTTTTTTTATTCGATATGTTTGTTCCATTTTTCCGGATGGCTACACATTGCCCGCATGGGACCCTACCATTATTGCCCTCCGAAAGGCATATAACATTTTATACATACTTCAGAAACTTCACATATTCCTAGCTAGTACCTTTTCCGTATAAATTTATTTGTACCGGTTTTATTTTTAATTCGTGCTTTTTCTCCTAATTTCAATGTTTTAGTATGGTAATCCACCTTTCATATTTCTTTGCGAGCTAAGCAAAGCCATCTCAGTTTGATTTATTCTCAGCTTTATTTAACCAAAGATTAGCTTTAACAAAGCTCACTCGTTAATTATTGCTAGGTACATTCCAGCGAGAATCCTTATACTCGATAAAGAAAACCAGGCTTATACTCCTAAAATTGGTTTAAGAAGGTGAAAATAGGGAAACTTAAACAGCGGTAATCGCTTGGTATGCTTAAAGCAATCTTAGTTAAAACTAATGCCTATTCGTTTATTCTTGTTTCTGAAACAGAACTGATCATTTTACTCATTAAACTTCACAATCATAAGATTCAAACAACACGAATGTCCTTTTAAAAAAGTGTTTCAGTGAGTCAATACTTCTGCCCTCATCACAAATTGTTTCTATAGTCCCACTAAGGTTTGTTTTGATAGATTTGAATGTACATAAGATAGTTGGAGGAAAAGACATGGAAAGAGATGAACAAATAAAATCTGGTGAAAAAGGAGCTTGGATAAGCATCATCGCTTATCTCGTCCTCGCTGCAGTCAAACTCACAGCCGGAGCCATTTGGCAATCAGACGCTCTTTGGGCAGACGGTTTAAATAATAGTACGGACATTATTGCCTCCGTTGCAGTTTTAATTGGTCTTCGGATTTCACGGAAACCCGCCGACCAAAATCATTTATATGGACATTATCGTGCAGAATCGATTGCTTCATTAATTGCCTCATTTATCATGGTGACAGTCGGTCTTCAGGTTATTCTCGACGGTATTCAGTCCATCTTCAGACAACAAACGGCGACACCTGATATGGTGGCGGCCTGGGTAGCACTTATATGTGCCGCTGCAATGTATGGTATTTCTCGTTATAATTTAAGTTTGAGTCAGAAAATTAACAGCTCTAGCATTCGTGCGATAGCCTATGATAACCGTTCGGATGCGCTTGTTAGCGTTGGGGCTTTTATTGGAATCATGGGTGCACAATTAGGAGTACCTTCCATTGATACGATTGCTGGAATTATTGTTGGTGTGATTATTTGTAAAACTGCGTGGTCGATTTTCTATGAAGCCACCCATACATTAACGGATGGATTTGATGTTCATTCTTTAGAGCACATTAAACATACAGTCCAAAATATAAATGGAGTAAAAGAGGTTACGGATATTAAAGCAAGGATGCATGGCAATCAAGTATTGGTAGAAGCAACAATTAGAGTCAACCCGAATTTAAATGTCATTGAGGGACATGAAATATCGGAAAAAGTTGAGTATAGACTTGAAAAAGAATGCAATGTTCAAAGTGCAACGATCCATATTGAACCTGTTACTATTGATTAATTTCATTTTTCCCTCTATTGATAACTGCCAGCGATCAACTGGCAGTTTTTTTATTAGCGACTTTTTCTCTCTTTTCAAAGGATTTTCTACCTTAAACAAAGAATGTATTTATTACCGAATAGGTGAAGTGAGGGAGGACGCCATGCAAGCTATCACCCAAAAAAGGCTAATGGATTTTTTGGAAGAGGAAAAAGATTCTTTATTAACTGAATGGAAACATAAAATTATTGTCGATGATGAAGACCCATATAAAGATAAATTTTATGAAAATGCAGTTCATATGTTTACCATCATCCTAGAGATGTTTTCAAAGACAGAAGACGAACAAAAGTCTACGATTGAAGAGTTGGCAATTAAGGTCGGAAATGAACGTGCTAAATCGAGCAATAATATTGGAAACTTTGTCTATAATGTCAATTTAGGTCGCTCAATCCTATTTTCGCGGCTACCCAAATTGAACTTGGAGGGAATGCAACTTCAAGATATCATCTATCGGGTAAACGATTATTTCGACCATTTCCTTTATAAATCTGTTTCTTACTACTCTGAACATAAAAACCGAATTATCGAGGAGAAAACAGAATTCATCAACTCAACTCATAAAGATAGGCTCACTCTTTTGGGGCAAATGACTTCAAGTTTTATTCATGAATTCCGTAATCCACTTACATCGATTCAAGGTTTTATCCAACTGTTACAAGCAGATAACCCAGATATGAAGTATTTAGATATTATCAAAAATGAATTAGATCAGTTGAATTTTCGGATTTCTCAATTCTTACTGTTATCCAAAAAAGAGCTAATCGGTAAAGAGAAGACCCGCTTCTCCCTCAATCAAATGATTGAGGAAGTATTGTCATTTCTCTATCCAAGCATTTTAGATGCTAAGGTGAAAATAGTAAAAGAGGCTCCAGAGGAAATGGAATTGATTGGCTATGCAGATGAAATTAGACAAGTTTTAATAAACATCATTTTTAATGCAATAGATGTCCTAAGCCAGTATCGGGATGATCCCAAAATTGAAATCCGTGCCTATACTGTCAATGATTCTAAAATCAAATTAGAAATTGCTAACAATGGTCCTGCAATCCCCGAAAATATGGTTAAATCCATTTTTGAACCTTTCGTGACTACTAAAAAGCTCGGTACAGGACTTGGATTATTTGTCTCTCGTGAAATCATTGAAAAACATAAAGGTTTTTTAGCGTGTTCTTCGGTACAGGATCGTACTGAGTTCATTATTCTCCTCCCCCTTGCCACACAGCCAAAAAACGAAAAACAAGTAAATGAATATTGAGAATTCACCCGTGATCCAGTTGATTCACGGGTTTTGTCCTTACCTGCATAGGATAGCAATATACAGTTCTCCAAATTTCGGTTATACTAATCTTATAATAATTAAAAATTCAGACAACTAAGTGTGGGGGATGAGATCATGTTTACCTTGACAGTTGATGAAGACATCGAATTACAATTATTTGAACTTCGCCACGCAACAGAGCTTTATTGGCTTGTTGACTCGAACCGACTTTATTTACGCGAATGGCTTCCCTGGGTCGACCATATGACCTCACCAGCGGCATATCATGGCATTATTCCGATGTGGTTAAAACAATTTGCTGACAATAATGGCTTCAATCTCGGTATACGCTATAAAGGACATTTAGTTGGGAGTATCGGTCTCCATCAAATCGACTGGAATAACGCTCAAACCAGTATTGGTTATTACCTAGCACAGAACGCCCAAGGAAAAGGAATCATGACACGAACTGTCAAAGCATTACTGAATCATTCCTTTTTTGTCTTAGGGTTAAATCGAGTTGAAATTCGTTGCGGGGTAGGGAACCATAAAAGCCGGGCTATTCCAGAACGCCTTGGTTTCGTTCGTGAAGGAGTCATTCGGGATGGAGAGAATTTATATGGTTCTTACCATGACCTAATTCTTTATAGCATGTTGGAAAGGGAATGGTCGAACCTCATTCACAAAAGATAATACTCTAATGAAATATTTTCCAGGCAGATTCATGTTGATACCACATATACTATCCCCCACACTCATACACTATTATAAGTTAAGCGAGTAATCTCGATATATGGTATAATAATAGTTAAAATAAAAAGCTGAGGTGATAGGATGGGGTATTCCAAATGAATGTCCTAACCGCTACAACTTCGGTATTGAAACGGGATTAACTCCCCTTTTCACTGCCGAAATAGTAATATTAAGCTGGCGGTAAAGGGGATTCTAATAAGCTCATTTTTTATGAAAATTAAATACTTTGTACTTGAAAGTTAAGATTTAATTTTAGTTTATCGGGAGGTGACTCCTTACCTGTAAGATTTTGCAGGATAAGGGATCTATTTGGACATATTTAACTTGGTTTGGATAGCCATTTTAATTGCTTTTACAGCATTTTTTGTAGTTTCAGAATTTGCGATTGTGAAAGTGAGAAGTTCCAGAATTGATCAGTTAATTGAAGAAGGAAAAAGAAGTGCACGTATAGCTAAGAAAGTAACTTCCAACCTAGATGAATATTTGCTGGCTTGCCAACTGGGGATAACGGTTGCTACACTGGCGATCGGATGGCTCGGAGAAAAAACTGTTGCCAAAATGTTAGAACCAGTATTAGCTAATGCTCCACTCTTAGCTGGTGCAAGCCATATCCTATCGATTGGAATTGCCTTTGTTTTGATTACATTCGTGCACGTCGTTGCGGGTGAACTTGCCCCAAAGACTCTTGCTGTCCAAAAGGCAGAAAAGGTTACTCTTTTTGCTGCACGTCCGCTTACATGGTTCTATAGAATTATGTACCCATTTATTTGGGCTTTGAAACGTTCCGCTCGAATTTTAACTCATTCTGTAGGGCTGAAAACTGTATCAGAACACGAACTTGCTCACTCTGAGGAAGAACTTCGCGTCATTCTGTCTGAAAGCTTTAAAAGTGGCGAGATAAACCAATCAGAGTTTAAGTATGTAAATAAAATTTTTGAATTTGACAATCGAATTGCAAAAGAAATTATGGTACCACGTACAGAGATTGTTTCAATGTCACAAGAAGAAACACTCGAGAATTTCCTTAATGTAATCAAAGAGGAAAAATTCACTCGCTACCCTGTCATTGACGGTGATAAAGACCATATAAATGGTCTAGTTAATATAAAAGAAATAATGACTGACTTAATCACCAATCCTCAAACGAAACAAAAAACCCTGGCTGATTATAGTCGTCCCATTATTCGAGTGATTGATACCATTCCCATCCATGATTTATTGGTCAAAATGCAGAAAGACCGCATTCACATGGCCATTCTAATGGATGAATATGGGGGTACTTCAGGGCTGGTTACAGTCGAAGATATTCTTGAAGAAATCGTCGGCGAGATTCGCGATGAGTTTGATATGGATGAAGTTCCAATGGTTCAAAAAGTGGAGGAAGGGCAGTTTATTATCGACGCCAAACTGCTAGTCTCAGAATTAAATGAACTTCTAGGAATTGAGGTTGAAGAAGGCGAGTTCGATACGGTTGGTGGTTGGATGTTGACGGAAAACTTCAATGTAAAACAAGGAGACAGTTTAACCTTTGATCAATTTTCATTTAATATCCTTGAGATGGAAGACCATCATATTAAATATATTGAAGTCACAAAACTAGAAGAACAACTGGTACCATCTGAGCCAACTAGAAACTCATTGAAACTAGAGAATCGAGAGTCTTTTCCAATTTCTAACTCAGAAGTACTTTCTTAAATTAGAAAGCAACCAACCTCAAAATGGCTTAGCAAATTTTCGGCTGGGCTGATTTGAGGTTAAAATTATTTCTAAATCACCAACTAAAAAAATCGCCCCTCAGGCGATTTTTTTTTTATGTTCTCGAAGTTTTCTCTTTTATATTGGCAATCCATTGCAAGGATTCTTTATATTTATTCTTCACACTGACAATTTTATCAGCAATAAGAAGCTCTAACCCAATAAAAGCTAGCGAGAAAATATTTGCGTAATTTTTTTGACCTCCCACTTTAGCTCATGTTTCCCACAAATGCTGTATTCATTTACATTTTCCGTCTCTCGTTTTAACTTTTCCAGATTAATGGCCTTTACACTTTCGGGCAGTGGCATTATTTTATCAATTCTCTCAATATAGACAAAATCAATTTCGGGGTATTCAATTAACTCCCGAATGTAAATCAATTCTAAATGCTTTTGGAATGTCCTCGACTAATTTTCCTAAGTATGGGAAGCTATTTCATTCTAAATATAACGTTTTTTCCAATGAGTAATCATGATAATCACAACGATTTTGTGAACTACTTAACAAGACATGGGTGGAAAAAGCTGTTAAACACTCGAAACAAGCGGGCTGGAGAAATTTCGAAGATTTTGTGAGAGGCTCAGTTTATTTAAATAAAGATGCTATTAACGATTAACCCATTTCGTGAGTTTGATAAGTTTTCAGTCAACTAAATCCATAAAAAAACTCGTCGAATGACGAGTTTTTAGAGGAAAGGTTGAGTGAAACCTTACTTGCCTAATAAAGATCTTCCGTTTTATTTCAATTTCTCTTCTTTAATCATTAATACATCTTCCTCAACTCTCCCTAACATCAATAAATGTGAATCTAAACGTTTATGAAGAGTATTGATATCTTTGCCGTATTTTTGCTCTAATTTTTCAACAACATTTTTAAGAATATTTTCGATTTTTTCGTTTTGTAATTCTTCCATACGTTCAAGGGCTTCTTTAATATCGGTAATATCAATTTGGTTTGAGGTCACGCGATGCTCTATACTATCGACTTTCCCCAGTCGATCAAGTCGTTTTTCGATTTTATCGACTTTTTCTGAGAAAATATCCAAATTCTGTTTTACGGTTAAAAGTGTATCCATTAATTGATTTAATGTAGTTTCCATAATCGTCTCCCCATTTGTTGACTTAGCCCTATTTTATCACCATGAATGGATCAATATGTTACAAAACAAGGAACTTAAGTCCAGACTTTTGTATTTTTCACTATTTGTCATGAACAATTCAAAATCAAACGTTATCAAACATACTAATGCTCAAGATATAAAAATTTAAATGAAAATTCATATAATTGAATTAAAGGGGTGAAACATTGCAAACAGTCTTATATAATAAAGATGATTAAAGAAGCCACAGACGCCCCTTCACTCCTCACCACTACTTTATCTGTTTCTTAATAATGAAGATAAACATTTCCAATGAAACTCCCAACTATAACGTAAAATACTTATTAACAATATTCAGAGTGATTTTTGATTTTATTAGCAGGGGCCACACTTGACCTTATGATTTTTGGGGATTAAAGGGAGGGAATAAGTTGGATCAATTACTAGAAGCTTCTCCTGTATTTACATTAGTAGGGATTTTAACCGGAGTATTATTAGGGGGACTTATTTGTTATTCAATGTTCTATAAATATTTAAAAAGACCTGTAGAGAAAAAAACTAAGGAGACCACCTATTATCCCGAAATCGAGGCGAATCTAGAGGACGTAATAAAGGCTGTACGAACTTACTCAGAAAAATTACCTAAAGGAGTGTACCGCACTATTTTAGTAAAAGACGATTTTAGCATTGATTTTGAACCGCTCGCTCCAATCCTAAAAGGAATTCCATCTCAGCATTTTTACATGTCAAAGGAAACGTATGATATCTTTGAAGAACATGAAAAAGAGCTTCCGCCTATCATAGATAAAGTGCAGAAAGCAGTCGATCAGTATGTTAAAGACCATAAAAAATACCCTATGCTCCCATTTGATCCAATGAGAAGAGTGAATTATTACTTGTTAATGCAGGATCACTACCTAAATGAAATGCCTAGTATTGACTTATATATTACTGATTATGATGGATTGATTAGTCACCATAAACCAAAGAGCAAACAAACTAGTGATTAGCACAGAGAGTCATTTTTGTCTCTCTGTTTTTTAGTATAGTCACTCCCTGAAATTGGCATCCTAACCATGAAAAGTGTGAAAAGGATGATGCAATTGATGAAGATAGTAATCTTTAGCTTGTTACTATTCACTGTTTTGACAGCTTGTTCAATTAGCACCGATCAGGAGGTAAACCCGAAAACATTAGATTTTACCGGCCAAGGGCAAATTGGTGAGGATACATCATTCGATATTACGAATGGAGTTGAAATTAATAGTGATCATACTGGCGATCATCGGGATGATCAACGAATGGAAATTGCTTCAACCGAAACTACTCAATCTCCGCTTACCAGTCAGACAATCGTAGCTATAGACGAGGTCACCGCAGATCAAGTGGCATTGCTAGATGATGTGAATAAAGCGATTATTCTCGAAACGGATAATAATGCATTTGTTGCCGTCAAGCTTCGACCTGGTATGGACACCATAACAGATGAGCTTCGTACTAAAATTACCCAAATTGTCATTGCAAATGTTGATCATGCTGACAATGTCCATATTGCAAACAACCCTGATTTTTATCAACAAATGCAAAGTTTTGCTCTTTCGGTAAAATCCAATCGACCGACGGGTGAATATATTCGTGAATTCTCAAGCACCATTCGCAGAATTTTCCCTGATGCAAGATAGAAAACCGGAGGCGGTCCTCAAAACTTTAAAATTTTAGTTGTCTAAAAAAGCAGCCTTCGACTTAGATCGAAGGCTGCTTTTTTGATTTCTATCCCTTGCCTAACAGCAATCACTTTCATTGCCTAGTAAAACAAGTCCATTTTGTTGCTTATCAAAATCCAACACTAACCCCTCAATGTGATCCTCAATCTCCGGATCGATTGCCACACTAATTTGATTAATGGTTTTTTTAATATCGTCTGCTTCCGGCTCATCCAGAGCCAGTCCAATCTGTGGACCCCCTCAGCCATAGCCTGCGAAAAATACGCGGATTCCAACTGCATCTTTTTCCTGCAAAACTTCTTTTAGTACTTCTTTTGCGTTATCCGTAATTTGCATGAATGTCCTTCCTCTCATTTTGCTAATAAATAATGGCTAATTTCGTAAAGTTTGTTGTTAAAATTCTAAAGCTGATTTTAACGCGTTCATATTAAGTTTACTGGCTCATTCTCCTGATTTAAAGTTGCTGTCCAGTAAAAAACACAGCTAATTTTTTCCTCATTATATCTAAATCAACAAAGTTTAAGATAAGAGGCTAAATAATTTAACTGTTGTCTGATTATATCACCATTTGTTATTCCCTTTACAGTAATCTGCTTTCTCTTTTTCTCTAGTTCCTCTTCCAACCTTTTTTGGTGAAGTTTTTTTAGTTTTCCCAAACGTTTAAAGATAACTCAAGCTGACAGGATCTAGTAAACACAAAAGGCAGCAAACCAATTACCTTGGTTTGCTGCCTTTTGTGTTTACCTATAAATATTTCCGCTGAATTCCTTTGCCATCATAAGAAAAGAGCATTTTGCGTTCCTCAACAATTGTCTCGATATGCACTTTTCGTCCCCAAAGTTGATGAATATAGGGCATTACTTTTTCAAGATACTTAATATCTAGTTCAATGCCTTCATAACTGTGCTCAATATACAGTTCGCCATTTTTTTGAAAATCTCCATCGACAACGGCTAAGTACGGAAATCCACCATTTACTCTCATACTAACAAGTTGATCTCGAACTTGTTCCCACTCTTTATCCACAATTTTGTATTCCTTCCCTTGCTTTTGGAATAAATACATATCTTCGCGCATAACAATGTCTTTTGTCAGGTAATTTCGTAAAAAGGAGATGTCCGATTCAATTTCACGTACTTCAAAAAGTTTTTCTCTCCCGGAGCCTGGTTTGACTCCTCGCTCTATCATTTCCTTCGTCGGATTATCATAACGTTCCTCAATGTCTTCTAGAATTTTTAAACCAAGATAATATGGATTGATCCCGGTTTTAGACGGCTGTACTACTCCTGCATTTAACTTCGCAAATTCGATTGCTTCATCAGGAGTCAAGTCCATCTCTCTAATAATTCTTTGATGCCAATAAGACGCCCAACCTTCATTCATTATTTTTGTTTCTAATTGCGGCCAAAAATAAAGCATTTCCTCTCGCATCATCGTAAGAATATCGCGTTGCCAGTCAGACAATTCACGACTATAACTTTCAATAAATAACAACAAATCTTTCTCTGGTTGAGGAGGAAACTTCTTTCGCTTTTTCATCTTCTTTTCAACTGGTTGACTATCCTCATCAAGTTTCCACAGATCGTCATATGGTGTTTCCGCCACTGTGTCTTCTTCAAAGTCCAAATCGTCCATTGACCAGTTTAATTTTGGTCTCATTAACGACGGGTCAATATGCTCTTCGATTGCTAAAACAGCGTCAAGAAAGTTTTCAACCTCTTGTTTCCCATGTTCAATTTCATACTGGCGAATTCGTTCAGCTGTTGCTGCCATACTTTCCACCATGTCCCGTTTTGTATTCTGAAAACGGACATTGTTTTTAAAGAAATCGCAATGTGCAAGGACGTGAGCAACAATCAATTTGTTTTGGATTAATGAATTGGAATCGAGTAAAAATGCATAGCAAGGATTTGAATTAATGACCAATTCATATATTTTGGATAACCCTAAATCATAATGCAACTTCATTTTGTGATATTGCTTTCCAAAACTCCAATGCGAAAAACGTGTCGGCATCCCATAAGCCCCAAATGTATAGATGATGTCAGCAGGGCATACTTCGTATCTCATCGGATAAAAGTCTAAACCGAAGCCGCGGGCGATTTCCGTAATTTCTGATATTGCATATTCTAATGACTTGTTATCCTCTAACACCCGACTCTCCCCCTTTCCTTCCTTATTCCAATGTATGAAAAAAAAGAAAGAAAGATGAGCGAGCTTTTAAAACTCTGCAAATAAAGTTCAATTTCACCTTATTATTTAAACACTTTTTAAAGGTTTATACAGCCAGATATTGAAAACCCTATCAAGTCAATAACTCCAAGTTTTTCTCAGTTGTTTTTTCCGTCTTTCACATATAATAATTTCAACTCCTCAATAAGGAGGAATGACAATGAATAAAGTGGATTACGATCGTGCCCTTTACTATACACATCGTTCACAATGGGACAATTTATTAATCCTAATGGTTCGCACCGAGGATCAGTTTTTATCGAAGAAAATTGAACATTTTCTTCATGCCTATAACTTTGAAAAAGACTACACTGTTATCCAGAAACATTTGTATGCATTGTTGCGATACATTGACCATGCAAACCAAGTGACAGAACCAGATCTCGTTCAACCTCTTGAATTTGATTACAATCTACATTATTAACACAACAATTGGATTTAGTTAATTCCACCATAGCAAAAGAGGCCTACTCAAAAGAACGAATATATTCGGTCAGAGAGTCGCCTCTTTTGTTATTTTATCCAAATTCTTGGGTTTAATTTGCTGAATTCTGTTTGTTGTGCATAAGGTGATTGGAATAGAAAGCGCTTGGCTCCTGTTCCTGGGGTCACCTGTTTCGGACCACGGAAAGAAAGCACTTGAAGTGAAAAAATTATCACATCTCCGTAAAAAAGAAAGAGGCTGCCCAAAAGTTTATACCTTGGACACCCTCTTTAGACATTCTAATTTTTCACTGACTCCATTTTGCTTTCAACTAACTTCATAAACCCTTGTTCAAGCTCTTGAAGCATTTTCTTACTAGCTGAAAGACTTGCATCTTTTACACCAAAGTAAAATTTGATTTTAGGTTCTGTTCCAGATGGTCGTAAACATACCCAAGATCCATCCTCAAGATGGTATTTTAAGACATTCGATTTTGGCAAGTCTATATTTTCCTCTGTCCCATCCGCGTGCTGTCGCACACCCGTTAAATAATCTTCAACGATAGAGACTCTCTTTTGATCAACGCTATCCAGTCCATCTTCACGGAAAGCAGCAAGCGTTTTTTGGATAAGTTCTGCCCCTTCTTTTCCTTTTAGAGTGAGGGATCGTAATCCTTCTTGATAATAACCATAATCAGCATAGAGGTTAAGCAACGCTTCATATAATGAGATACCTTTTTTCTTATAATAAGCACACAGCTCAACAGCTAGCACTGCTGCTTGGACGGCATCCTTATCTCGAGCAAAGTCCCCAATTAAGTAGCCATAGCTTTCCTCATAACCGAATAGAAATTTATATTCCTTGGTTTGTTCGTACTGGTTAATTTTTTCTGCAATAAATTTAAAACCAGTTAACACATCCATTGTTTCTAACCCAAATGATGAGGCAATCGCTTTTCCTAAATCAGATGTAACAATCGTTTTTAACACTAAACCATTAGTAGGAAGAGTTCTCTTTCCTTGCTTCTGAGTTAAGATATAATGAAGCAATAAAGCACCTGTCTGATTCCCTGTTAAGACCGTGTACTCTCCTTTATCATCTTTGACAGCAATTCCTAGTCGGTCAGCATCAGGGTCTGTCGCAATTAACAGATCGGCATCCACTTTAACCCCTTCTTTTATGGCTAACTCAAAAGCAGCATGTTCTTCAGGGTTAGGGCTTTTTACCGTAGAAAATTCAGGATCTGGTTGTTCTTGTTCTTTTACAACGGTTACATTTTTATAATTCATTGCCTCTAAACCCTGCCGTACAGGTAGGTTTGCCGTTCCGTGGAGTGGGGTAAAGACCACTTTAACATTTGTCTCATTTGACAGGTTCGGGTTCTCGGAAATCGTCAATAGCTTTTCAAGATAAGCCTTATCAACTTCTTTCCCAATCATTTGAATTAAGTTCTTCCCTATTAATTCGTTTTCATCGAGCACATTAATTAAAAGTTCATTCTCGATATTTTTTACTTTTTCAATGACTTTGTCTGCGAATTGGGGTATTAACTGTGCCCCATCATTGCCATAAACCTTAAAACCGTTGTATTCAGGTGGATTATGACTAGCAGTAATAACAATACCCGCAAAGGCTCGGAGATGACGAACAGCAAAGCTCAAAACTGGCGTAGGTCTTAGCTCCTCAAAAACATATGTACGAATTCCTTTAGTTGCGAGGGTTTTAGCGGCTTCCATTGCGAACTCAGGAGATTTATGCCTAGAATCGTAAGCAATGACAACACCTCGTTCTACAGCTTCTTTCCCACTATCCAAAATAAATTCTCCTAATCCTGCAGAAGCCTTACGGATGGTATATAAATTCATTCGGTTTGTACCCACTCCGATTTCCCCTCGCATACCACCAGTTCCGAATTCCAATTCTTTATAAAAGGCCTCTTCAAGACCCTTGTCATCTAGTCGGTCTAACTCTTGTTTAAGTTCAGCATCTAAACCATTAAATTGGTGCCATTTTTCAGCCTTTAATTTCCAATTCATCAGTCGCCCTCCCATTAATTACAAACATAACCATTTCATTATAATATATTTTCATTCATAACGGTAACAGAATAACTGGAAAAACAATGGAAGTGTGGCATGTCCAAAAAAAAAGACACCTGCAACTTTGGCAGGCGCCCGATAAAATCTTAAACCAAGTATTCATTGGCTGCTTTTGAGTAAATACTAATATAGTCTGATTCTTTGTCTAATGCGTCGATAAACTGATGATAATGAAATGGAAAATAAATCCCATACGTTCTTAACGTTTTAGCATTCTTCTCAAACACATCCAAGTACTTGTCTTCAAAGTCCCCAGATTCTAAAATAGATATAATGGTTTGTAAACTTGTAATAACACGAAAAGCTTCCCCTAATGTGCTAAAATTATCATTTAGTTCCTTTGTCGTATTGAGCACTTCATGCTTTTCAAATTCCCTAATGTCCTCATCAGAAAAATACATCGGTAGTATGTTGGTGTAGAAGTATTGAGCTAATTCTTCTACTTTTTCTACCTGTCCTGGCGTTGATGCAAATACAATTTTCAATGATAACCCACCTTTTAATCCCTTCTATTCTCCGATTCGATATGACTAGAATAACATACATCCAAGTTATTAAAGGGTGGTAATTATGACCATAGTAGTGGGGAAAAGTTGACAATAAAGCCCCTTTCTGTCAATGGTAAAGAAAAGCATGTAAAGTGAAGGAGAAAGCCTATAATGAAAACGCGAAAAGTTGGATCTTGGTATGAAATAACAATTCCAAAAGAGTGGTCAACTTATACCATAGACGATTTATTACGGAATGTGTGGAAAGCCCCCAAGAAGATGATTCACCAATTTAGAATGGAAAACAAAGTGAAAATCAATGGACTTTCTGTTAACTGGAATCAATTGTTGATACCAGGTCAAACGCTTCAGCTAGAGCTATTTAGTTCTCAAGATAATGAAGTGGTTCCTGCCTTTTATGATATTCCAGTTTTGTACGAAGATGATCATTTAATGATTTTTAATAAGCCTGCTGGTATGGATACGCACCCAAATGAGCCTCACCAGAGCAATACACTGTTAAATGCTGCCGCTTTCCATTTACAAGCAAATGGAGAATTGTTACAACCAAGGCATATCCATCGCCTTGACCGTGATACAACAGGGGCTGTATTGTTTGCTAAAACAGCCTTTGCAGGTTCTTTATTAGACAGATTGCTTGAAGAACGAAAAATCAAAAGAACTTACCTTGCCATTACCGATGGTATTTTTTCAAAAAATAAAGGAACAATTAACCAACCAATCGGCCGCGACAGACACCATGCTGTAAGAAGACGAATCTCGCCCACAGGTCAAACAGCAATCACTCATTATGAAGTATTACGCCGACAACAAAAAGAACAACAAACATTGGTCCGATGTCAACTAGATACAGGTCGAACACACCAAATTCGTGTCCACTTAAGTTCAATTGGACACCCGCTTGCAGGAGATGTTCTATACAATGGAAGTCACTCTTTTCCTCGACAAGCCCTCCATGCAGTCAAAATGGAGCTTGTCCACCCTTTTACGAATGAAAAGATTGTCTGTCATGCTCCTTTTATCGATCAACCTATGATTTTCAAGAACATTGACCCCTATTCAATTTAATTAGGTATGTGGAAGCTACTTCTTCAGGGTCTATCCAACTGCACTTTACCTTATTAACGACTTAAACGAAAAGTGGAGCGACCGATTAGTCCCGTCAAGTATTTGTTGCCTGACAGGTACAGTTGTTTTTTTTTTTTGCGATGACTTGTGGCAAGACATCCTAAATTCAATTGTCTAACCCATTCCACATGCAATTTTCAATGGTATAACTTTTCCTTAATAAAATAAACAACCCCTTCCAGACACGGAAGGGGTTTATTTATGCTATGCTATATAAATTTTAGTCCGTCGATTTTCTCATTCCTCTTAAAATAAGGCTTGCTATAAAGACTAATGCGATAGCCCCAATTAACGCTGGAAGTATCGCAAATCCTCCAACAATTGGACCCCAAGAACCTAAAATCGCTTGTCCGAGCCACGCACCGATAAAACCAGCAATAATATTTCCGAATACTCCTCCTGGGATATCTTTTCCCATGATAAGTCCCGCTAACCATCCAATTATTCCTCCAATGATTAATGACCAAAGAAAGCTAAACATCCAATGATCCTCCTTTTTATTGAAGTGAAGTCAAGTTAATAAGTTTTTTCTTGTTAAAGACTCTGTTACCATCTAAAGGATGAATTCATCCCTTAAAAAGAGTATGTGTTTTTAAGTCCTAATTTACTCTGTTTCATAACAGGAAAATTATTCTAAGTCAAAATACGATTGCCGTCTCCGGCAATCGCACAATCTATATTAACGGTAGTTAAACCGGAATTTTTGCTTGTAGTAGTTAAGTTCACGGTTCGATTTTGTCCTAAACGTTTCAATTATGATTTGGGCTCATCTTACAAATGTTTTCCCAGCATATTCAATAAAAAATAAATTCCCTCTTGAAAAACATCAACTAAACGAATATTATTATTAACGCAAGTAAAAATTGTTCGTATTTTGGAGGAACTAATGTTTAAACTACGCGAAAACAACACGAATGTAAAAACTGAATTATTAGCTGGTTTAACCACCTTTTTTACAATGGTTTATATTGTTGTTGTGAACCCTGTTATCCTTGCTGATGCAGGTGTTCCATTTGATCAAGTCTTTACAGCTACCATCATTTCTGCTGTTATTGGAACGCTTTGGATGGCTCTATTTGCCAATTATCCGATTGCGATTGCTCCAGGTATGGGATTAAATGCTTATTTTGCATACTCTGTTGTAGGAACAAATGACATCACTTATGAAACAGCATTTGCAGCAGTATTTATTGCAGGGATTATCTTTGTTCTTCTAAGTCTTACAGCATTTAGAGAAAAATTGATTGAGGCAATTCCAACATCTTTAAAATATGGAATTACGGCAGGTATTGGTTTATTTATTGCTTTTAACGGGCTAAGATTGACAGGCATCATTACATCTCACCCTTCTAATTTAGTCGCCCTTGGTGATTTGCATTCAGCTTCCGCATTGCTCGCGTTAGTCGGGTTGGCAATTACCATTATTTTGATGGTGCTGAATATAAAGGGAGCCCTTTTTGTCGGGATGGTTTTAACCGGATTGATTGCTTACTTTACAGGCCACCTATCTTTTGACCAAGGCTTTGTTTCGCTGCCATCTCTTCCAGAAGGTTTAATTGTTGTAAATCCAATTACAGCATTTGGAGAGGTTGTTTCACATGGCCTTTATGCTGTTGTCTTTTCATTTATTCTAGTAACCATCTTTGATACAACCGGAACAATGGTTGGTGTAGCACAACAGGCTGGCTTGATGAAGGGAAATTCCCTTCCTCGCGCTAAACAAGCGTTGCTTTCTGATTCTGTTGCAACAGCTACTGGCGCAATCTTTGGTACAAGCCCTACGACTGCTTATATCGAATCTTCTTCTGGGGTTGCAGCTGGTGGCCGTACAGGGTTAACTTCTCTTACAGTAGCAGTCTTGTTTCTAATTTCAGCATTTTTTGGACCGTTAGTTGGTGCGGTTTCGGGACTATCAGCTATTACAGCACCAGCATTGATTGTAGTTGGTTTCCTAATGATGGGTAGTATCGCTGAGATTAAATGGGGAGAACTTGAGGAAGCTTTTCCCGCTTTTCTTATTCTCCTCAGCATGCCATTAACTTCTAGTATCGCAACAGGCATTGCACTTGGCTTTATTTCTTACCCTTTGCTTAAACTTGTTAAAGGAAAAGGGCGCCAAGTTCATCCGCTAATGTATATTTTTGCGGTTCTGTTCTTTTACCAGTTAGCCTTTTTGCCACATTAACAATCGAAAATATTCAATAATAAAGTGCGCCCTTTTCCTCAAAGGCGCACTTTATTATTGAAAAGAAATTGTCGATTGTTGTCTCGTTTTGTTGCGAATTTTGTAAAATGTTTAGGAATTATGTAACTTTTTAGATAATAGTGGTTGTATAGGGGAATTTTTCTATTATACAATAGTTTTAATAAATGGCTGGTTTCGTAAAGATTGTTGTTGAAAATCCTAAAAACGAAATTGTAGCCAATTTTCATTAAAGTTTACAAGCTCTTTTCTCATAAGCAAGATTATTATTTTGTATAACCTAGCTCATTCACCCTTTTTTATTCAAAAGCAATAAAGTACGAAAGAGCCTAATAAATAAAAGGAACGGAATGGAGAATGATGATGATCTTATTTAAATACCTTCTTTTTAACCTTCTATTTATCCTGATAACATCATTCACCGTACAATATTTTTTCACAAAACGACAAAATACCCTTCAGAGCGAACATAAGAAGTGGGTCATCGCGATTGCGGCCGTAATTCAAATTATTTTTTGCATCAACTTTTCTTATACAGAAGACCAACAATTTTTCTATGACTTAAGAGTCATTCCTGTTGTCCTTGGGGGACTTTTTGGTGGCGTGTCAGCCAGTATTTATTTGTTTTTCTTATCCTTATTAGTCCGTGTTCCACTTGGTGGAATCGGAATTTGGCTTCATGTTGCAATGATGTTATTTATTACCTTTACAGTTTCTTACTTATCAAAGAATTTCCATACTTTTAGTTTGATCAAAAAGCTTGTACTGGTTACCGGAATTACGGCTTCTTATGGAGGAACTTTTGTAACATTAAAATCTTTCATCGAAGACAAACCGTTTGATTCCTCTCTTTCCGGAACATTTTTACTAACACTCATAGCTGGAATGGTTATTGTTCTATTCTTAATTGAACTGATTCTTCAAAATACCATTCTCAGTGAAGCGATTATTAAATCAGATAAAAATGAAGCCATTTCCCATCTCGCAGCAAGTGTGAGCCATGAAGTCCGTAACCCTTTAACTGTCACAAGAGGTTTTTTACAATTGTTAAAGGATTCTTCTATTCCTGAGCATAAGCGGCAATTTTACTTAAATACGGCTATTGATGAATTAGACCGCGCTGAAATCATTTTAAGTGATTATCTCTCTTTCTCAAAACCCCATAATAACCATGTATCACAGTTAAACGTCAAAACAGAAATGGAGAAATCCATTGAATTGCTCCTTCCCTATGCAAATCATAATAGTGTAAAGGTTAATCAACAACTTCAGGACAATCTTTATATTCTTGGAGATGCAACAAAGTTTCAACAATGTTTATTGAACATTATGAAAAACGGGATTGAAGCAATGGCAAACGGCGGTGTATTGCGGATCGAAGCAAAGAGCTCATCTTCAAAACAAACGGTCATCATTCATATTATTGATTCTGGTGTAGGGATGTCCCATACTCAGCTGGCTAAGCTTGGTGAGCCTTATTTTTCTACGAAGGCGGAGAAAGGAACTGGGCTAGGAATGATGGTTGCCTATAAAATCCTGAGGGAAATGGGTGGAAATCTGAAGGCAACAAGCCATCTCAATAAAGGGACTCAATTTTCTTTAACATTTCCAACTTTAGAACTTCCTCATAAGAACTAACCATTCATCAAATACTAGGAATAACACTAGGCATGCACACAACAATTGAAGCACCTTGAAAAAGAAGGTGCTTTTTCTGATGGCGTTTCATCCTAAAAGGCTAAGTCCTCCTTGGCTTGCAATTTGAATAACTGCACCCAATGGCTTGTTCTGCCTAGAAAAATTTTAGGTTTTGAATATCTTTATTAAAACATTCTATATTCAGGCGTTTCTTAATATAAAAGGAGGCAAAATGAAAGATCATCAAACGGACTTCCAACCTGTACACCGACAATTTTTCTCACAACCAACGCTATCATTAGCCAAAGCATTATTAGGCACTGTATTAGTAAAAGTAGACCCTGAAGGCATTACAGCAGGTTACATAGTTGAAACCGAGGCATATATGGGCCCTGATGATCAAGCCGCCCACAGCTATCAAAATCGTCGCACCAAACGTACAGAAATCATGTACCATCAATATGGATTTGCATATATCTACCGGATGCATACTCACTGTTTGTTTAATGTTGTCAGTGGTGGAGAGGATTCCCCCGAAGCTGTTTTAGTAAGAGCACTTGAACCTTTTGAAGGATTGGCTATTATGCAAACTAGACGGGGATCTCAAAAAGGAGTGGATCTAACAAATGGTCCAGGTAAACTAACTAAAGCGTTAAATATTACAATGGCTGATTACGGTCATCTCCTTACTAAGTCTCCTCTTTTTATTGCAACTGGTTATCACCCTACCAGGGTTTCAATTGGAAAGCGAATTGGGATCGAAAACTCGGGAGAAGCTGTAGATTATCCGTGGCGTTTTTGGATTACAGACAACCCGTATGTTTCAAGACACCAAAAGACAGAAAGCATTGAGGAACAAGAGCGGCCTTGAAGATTGAACAAAGGAGAGAGATGGATGAAGCAAGCGATTTTTTTGGACCGGGATGGAGTTTTAAATGAAGTCCTTACGAGCAAAGTGAAATTTGTTAATCATCCAAAGGATTTATATTTATTGGAAGGAGCAGCAGACGCTGTTGCAGAGTTAAGCAAGGCAGGTTATGAAATTTATGTCGTGACGAATCAGGGCGGAGTTGGACTCGGATTCCTTAAGGAAAAGGATTTAATTAAAATTCATGACCATCTCATGAAGCTTATAAAAGAACATGGTGGAGAAATTAAAGAAGTGTGTTACTGTCCCCATAAACCTAAGGCAGGATGTGAGTGCCGCAAACCGAATCCAGGGATGTTGATTGACTTGGCTCAGCGCCATGAAATTATTCTGACGAGAAGCGTAATGGTTGGAGACCATGAACGCGATATTGAGGCAGGAGAAAAAGCCGGATGCAAAACAGTATTTATTGGCGAAGGCGAAACCGCCGCTGATCGTAAAGCACCTTCGCTTCAAGCTGCTGTTCCAGCCATTTTAGAATTACTTAATGAAAATGGCTAATTTTTGCAAGCGCTGTTCCTGTGAACTGCATTTTCATTACCAAATAAAAACAGTTTTAAAAAACCATTGACGGTGTCTCGAAATATTGATAATATCCTATTATTATTTCAAAATAACAATAAACCCTTGTATATGTTCAAGAATATGGCTTGAACGTTTCTACCATGCTTCCGTAAAAAGTGTGACTACAAGGGAGGAATACGTCTACCTTATTAAGGTTGAGCTCTATTCCCCCCTTGGTCACTCTGGAAGCAACGCTCCAGAGTTTTTTGTTTTCCAAGGAGGATTATATGAGAAGCTTTTTTCAGTTTGAACAGCGCCAAACCAATTATAAAACAGAAACGATGGCCGGAATTACCACGTTTTTGTCGATTGCTTATATCTTAGTTGTAAATCCGATGATTCTTAGTCAAGCAGGAATGGATAAAGGCGCGGTTTTTACAGCTACCGCATTATCTGCCATTATCGGCTCACTACTAATCGGGCTTTTAGCTAATTTTCCAGTTGGAATTTCTCCTAGCATGGGCTTAAATTCTTTCTTTACCTTTTCTGTTTGCATTGGGATGGGAATAGAATGGGAGACCGCTCTAACAGGAGTGTTTATTTCAGGGATTTTATTTATGATTTTGAGTCTTTTAAAAATACGCGAAAAAATCATTAATGTCATACCACAGGATTTGAAGCACGCAATTGCAGCTGGAATTGGTTTTTTTGTTGCTTTTATTGGGTTGAAAAATGCTGGAATTGTCATTCAAAGCGACGCAACTTTCGTTACGGTTGGTGAGTTAACATCTCCAACAACACTTCTTGCTCTATTTGGTTTAGGCCTAGCAATTATACTGTTAGTACGTGGAGTTTCAGGAGCGATTTTTTACTCAATGGTGATTACAACTATTGCAGGTATTTTCATAGGTCAAATTGATCGCCCTGATTCAATCATAGGGGAAATTCCTAGTTTAGCTCCTACTTTTGGAGTTGTTTTCACACAATTGGATCAGATATTTACATTTGAGATTCTTGCTGTCATTTTCACTTTCCTTTTTGTTGCTTTTTTCGATACAGCTGGTGCATTGATTGCCATTGCGAGTCAGGCTGGTTTAATGAAGAACAACGAAATCCCACAAGCAGGACGTGCACTACTTGCTGATGCAACCGCAGCTGTTGCAGGAAGTATAATGGGTACGTCAACGACCGCTTGTGCCGTCGAATCATCGGCAGGAATTTCAGTTGGTGGCCGAACGGGCTTTACCTCTGTTATTATTGCTGGATGCTTTGCCATCGCTTTGTTCTTTGCTCCTGTACTATCGATTGTTACACCAGAAGTAACAGCACCAGCACTGATTATTGTTGGGGCGTTGATGGCTTCAGAAATCAGTAAAATAAATTGGAAAAACACGACGATCATGATTTCATCCTTTATGACGATTATTATGATGCCATTAACATACAGCATAGCAACAGGGATTGCACTTGCGTTTATTTTATATCCACTTGGAATGTTGGCATCTAAAAAGGCGAAAGAAGTCCATCCAATCCTTTATGGTCTTGGCCTCCTATTTATCGGTTATTTCACTTTCCTCTAGGCTTTGCGATTCTCTTTTATAAAGCCTGTTTTCGTAAAGATTATTGTTAAAATCCTAAGGCTGATTTAAGCAATAATAGCCGTTTCTTATGTTTATATTTGCTAAAAGAAAAGTTCATGTAAAAAGCCACCTCAATGGTGGCTTTTTACTATTAAGAGATTGTTTTGCAACTATAGCCATTTCAACTCATGTAGTCCAACAATATTCGTTATTTATCAATCCAAGCAAAACCGATCGTTCCCTGTCCAGTGTGAGTTCCTGCAACTGGACTAAACATAGTTGTTGTAAAACGGATTTGTGGATATTTTTGTTCTAACTCTTCCCGCCACTCCTCAGCAGTTTCCTTAATATTTGCATGAATAATACTTGCTTCTTCAATTAAATGCGATGCTTCATCAAAAATTTGAAAGAGCCTTTCCTTTACCTTTCGTTCTGTTCTAATTTTATCAAATAAAATAACCTTACCTTCATCAAATTTGACAATCAACTTCATCTTAATCAACCCACCAATAATAGCCTGAGCGGTTGAAAGACGGCCACCTTTATGAAGCTGTTCTAAACTTCCGGGTGCCATAATTAGTCTTGCTTTATCAGGAAGAGTACGAAGGTAGGACACAATTTCAGCATATGACTTTCCTTGCTTTTGCATCTCTACACCTTCATAAATCATTTTTCCAAGTGGGTAAGAACCAATTTTGCTATCAATCACTTCTACCTCATAATCGACCATGCTAGATGCTAGAACTGAGGCCTGATACGTGCCTGTCAATGCACTAGAAGCATGGATGGCAATGGCATGCTGATAGTTTTCTTTTAACTTCTTATATAACTCCACAAACTCACCAATTGCAGGCTGTGATGTTTTCGGCAATACTTTGGATGCTGCAAGCTTTTCATAAAACTCTTCGGCTGTAATGTCGACCCCTTCAAGAAAAGCTTCTTCCCCAAAGAGAATGCTCAATGGAACGACATATATATGGTTGATCTTTGTAAAATCTTCTGGTAGAGTCGCTGTACTATCTGTTACCCATGCAATTTCATGTTTTTGTGTCATAATGCCTCCTCTTTTCCTGAGCAGTCCTCCTTAAACAAGGTTGTTACTTTTTACTCAGTTACCACCATCATAAAGGATATGGTTACTTAAATCTATGAATATCTTGGCGTTATCGTTCAATTACCTAGTTGGTCCCGTACTCATTAGCACTATTTTTCCCACTTGGGGCTTTTTCTATAATATGAGAAAATAAAAGAGTAGGATTAAGTAATAAGGAGGAGATATTTATGGTTCATAGTTTGTCTGACACAACAACTTTACATAACGGCGTTAAAATGCCTTGGTTTGGGCTAGGTGTTTATAAAGCACAAGAAGGAGAAGAAGTTATTCAAGCCGTTAAAGTAGCTATTAAACACGGCTATAGAAGTATTGATACAGCAGCACTTTATCAAAATGAGGGAGGCGTTGGGAAAGCAATTATAGAGGCTAACGTTCCTCGAGAAGAACTATTCGTCACAACAAAAGTATGGAATTCCGACCAAGGATATGATTCTACTATCCAAGCGTTCCATACTAGCTTGACAAAGCTTGGACTTGATTATGTGGATCTCTACCTTATTCACTGGCCTGTTGTAGGTAAATATAAAGATACTTGGAAGGCTCTTGAAGATTTATACGAACAAGGGAAAGTACGTGCAATCGGGGTAAGTAATTTCCAAATTCATCACCTTAAAGATCTAATGGCTGATGCGAAAATCAAACCAATGGTGAACCAAGTCGAATTGCACCCAAGTCTTACACAAAAAGAATTGCTTGCTTTCTGCCAAAAGGAAAACATCCAAATAGAGGCTTGGTCCCCGCTAAAAAAAGGACGTCTACAGGAGGATTCTGTGATTACTTCGATTGCAAATAAACATCAAAAAACACCTGCTCAAGTGATCCTGCGGTGGGATCTTCAGAATAAGGTTGTAACTATACCAAAATCTGTAAAAGAACACCGAATCATTGAAAATGCTGATATTTTTGATTTCACGCTTACCGACGAAGAGATGAAACAAATTGATGGACTCAATAAAAATGAACGAACTGGAGCAGATCCAGATAACTTTGATTTTTAACAATAGTTGTTTTCTCAAAGATAGTTGCTTTTTAAAGGAAATATAGAATAATTCAGCTATGCTTCCATTCCAAAGATCGTCTATAAGATGAGAAACGAGCTTACAAACTAAGTAGCAACGCAGAGAAAAGCTTATTTCGCGTTAAAATCGTCTTACAGATTTTAACAACAAAACAGGCAATCATTAAGAGGTTGCCTGTTTTTGAATCCTTACAGTTACTTCTTTCTGTTGTTCTCTTTCACCTACATGTGTTTGCTCTACATAGTGGATTTCAGTATCTGTCATTAACACAACGGACGAACTTCTTGTCCCATATCCTTCACTTTTAATAAACAATGGAGACAAAATTCGTTCTAATTCTAGACTTACTCCAGTGTTTGGAAGTAACTCATCTGGGGCGGGATCGGAATGCTGTAGCATCTGGAACAAACCTTGAACAAAAGCCTCTTTCTCCTTCGGATCCAAGTACGCTGCTACAAGCTCACCTAGGTATTTCTTTCCGATTTCTACTTTGGGCCAATTTGTATTTAACAAATGGTTGCTTAGTCCATAGATTCCTGGTTCTAACTTTCGGATCCTTTTTTCAATATTTGAGTAATAATATAATTCCTTCGTATCTCCAGTTAATAGATTAAATCCAGGATATGCGTTAAAATTTTCATTTACTTTTTGTAAATAAGGCTCAGAAGACTCGTGTCCAATTAGAAAATCAGCAACTACTTCACCACGGGAACGTTTCCCAACCGTTTCTTCCAATGGATTACGGTAATTTGTGAGTGCAGCGAATTTTCCAGAAGTCGTAACCCCCATCCAGGTACCTAGCTTTTCTAAATCACGTCCTGCGTAAACATGTTGAGCATCATTCCAAAAATCAGCTGATGCGGTAGGGCGGTGATATGCCTCATCACGATTAGCTGCAACAATTAAACTGTAGGTTGGATGTACTTTATAACCAAATAGAATTAGACACAATCCAAGTCCCCCCTTCTTACTAATACTGTTCCTTTTATTGTAACTTAGAAGGTTCCTGCATCCTAGGCTTCATTTATTTTTGTTTAGGATCAAAAGTGATATTCTAAGTATTATAAGATAATCATTCAATAATCTTAAAGCATCATTTGTTTATGGAGGTTTATTGTGGATTTACACCAACTATACATATTTACCAAAGTTGTCGAACATAAAAGCTTTTCTAAAGCCGCGGAAGTCGTCTTCCTTAGTCAATCAACGGTCAGTTCCCATATTCAAGCCTTGGAGAAAGCGTTAAATATAAAGCTCTTTGACCGTGTTGGAAGAGAAAGTGTGCTAACTCCCCATGGGGAGCGTCTATATCATTGGGCCCAGAAATTACTTTTTATAAAAGATCAAGCTTTATTAGATTTAAACGAAGGAATGACAGAGCTCCAAGGTATGATTAGAATAGCAGCCAGCTCCGTTCCCGGACAATTCCTTCTTCCACAAATGATTAAGAAATTTCGTATGGATTATCCTGCTGTTACCTTTCAAATCTATGAGGCCTCTTCAAAAGTTACCGCGGAAAAAGTGGTAAACGGGACTGTAGATTTTGGTATTATTGGCGATAAATATGAAAATGACCGGTTGCACTACATCCCCCTATTAAAAGAACATTTAGTTTTAATAACGTCCAGAAACATCAACCTATCAAATCCTGTTCATATTCAAGAACTTCTGGACTATCCGTTTGTGATGCGAAATACAGACTCAGGAACGAATGCTCTTTTAGAAAAACTGTTAAAAAAGAATAACATTTCCAAGAACCACCTAAATATCATCGCCTATACCGATTCAGGACAAAGCCTGACTCAATTTGTCAAAGAGGGAATTGGGATTGCGATTGTCTCCGAAATTGCCGCAAATGAGCAAGAAGGAGAGCTTGAGAAATATCAAATTGCTGACTTTGAAGACGAACGGTATTTTTACCTAATCTATAATAAACAGAAAACGATCCCGCTTGTTTCAAAACTGTTTATCAACAATGCTGATAAATTTATTTAAGACTAGAGACTGTCCAATTATCCGGCAAAACTACTAATTGAATAGAGTCCCTCTGGTTTTCAACAACTAAAAAAGCAGGACATAAAACGGTTGTTTTACGCCCTGCTTTTAATTTTGTTTCAAACGAAAGAAGAGGCACTTCGAAACCCCTTCCTCTCTACATGTATAATAAATTTCAGTTAACTTAATTATTTCTTTTCGACTGCGTGGCCGCCAAATTCATTGCGTAATGCCGCAACCACTTTTCCTGAGAAAGTGTCTTGTTCAAGTGAACGATATCGCATTAATAATGACATCGTAATGACAGGAGCAGCAGTTTGTAAATCCAAAGCAGTCTCCACAGTCCATTTTCCTTCACCAGATGAGTGCATAATTCCTTTTAATCCATCAAGTTTTGCATCTTTTGAGAAAGCACCTTCAGTTAGTTCCATTAACCATGAACGAATAACAGACCCATTATTCCATACTCTTGCCACTTTTTCGTAGTCAAAATCAAACTGGCTTTTATCTAGGATTTCAAAACCCTCAGCAATCGCTTGCATCATCCCATATTCAACCCCATTATGAACCATCTTTAGAAAATGCCCACTCCCAGATTCACCAGCATAAAGATAGCCATTTTCAACTGAAATATCCTTGAATAGAGGCTCAATGATTTTGAATGCTTCTTCATCTCCACCAATCATCGTACAAACTCCGTTGCGGGCTCCTTCCATTCCACCACTTGTCCCACAGTCAAAGAAATAGATACCTTTTTCAGCAAGGCTTTTAGCACGCTTAACGGAATCCTTATAATTTGAATTTCCTCCATCAATGATGATATCCCCTTCTTCTAAGAGTGGAGCAGTTTCATCAATGACCATCTCTGTAATGTTTCCAGAAGGAACCATTAACCAAATAATACGAGGTTTCGGAAGATTGTTGACCAATTCCTCAATTGAATGAACTCCCTTAATACCTTCACGATTTACTTTTTCTACTTGCGAATCATCTTTATCAAAAGCAATTACTTCATGATTATGATCAAAAAGATTAAGAGCTAGGTTATAGCCCATTTTCCCTAAACCGATAACACCAATATTCATAATGTCCTCCTTGTTGAAGAAAAAAATTTTCTCGTCAATCTTAATTATACGAAAAAAAATTTCGTTTGCAATGTTTGAATGAAAATTTTTTTCGTATATAATAGTGAAAATGAAATTTATTTTTATAAGGAGCGCAAACATGATAAACGAAAACCAATATTGCTTGGCTCGTATTAAAACTCATTATGTGAAACTAAGTGATAAAGAAAAAACCATCGCTGATTACATATTGAAACATCCTGAGGAAATCATTCATACTTCCATTAATCAACTAGCTGAGGACTTAGGAATGGCAGACTCAACTGTTTTTCGTTTTTGTAAGCGGATTGGCTTTAAAGGCTACCAGGCGATGAAAATAGCCTTAGCTTCCGAAATCGTAACACCTATAAAGGATATCCATGAAACAATTAATGAAGGCGACGATGTCCGTACTGTTTCCGAAAAAGTTTTCCAGTCCAATATGAAAGCACTAGAAGATACACTACAACTTTTAGTTGGCGGCAGTTTCGAACTTGCCGTAAAGACTATTGTGAACGCAAAGCGGGTTGAGTTTTTTGGGAGCGGTGGGTCAAGTATAATCGCAATGGATGCCTACCATAAATTTATTCGTACGGGCATTCCTGTCTTTGCTAACAGTGACTCTCATATGCAATTAATGTCCGCTTCTCAACTCGGTGAGCAGGATGTTGCTGTATTAATCTCTCACACAGGAACAACAAAGGATACAATTCAAGTACTTGGCGTCTTAAAAGAAAATAATGTCAAGACCATAGGAATAACCAACTTTGCAAAGTCTCCTTTAAGTGAAGAAGTTGATATTCCTCTTTATACGGTCGCAGAAGAAACAGACTATCGCTCCGAAGCCCTTTCTTCTAGGATTGCACAATTAAGCATTCTCGATTCTTTATTTATTAATGTGATGATTGCTAGGGAAGAGGAAGGACACACAAGCTTGCACAAAATGAGAAATGCAATCTCGATAAAAAGGATGTAAATCAAGAAATTTGGAAATCCATTGAACCTACCGATATAATGATTGTGTTGCAACTATATTGAAATGGAGTGAAAAAATTTTGAGTAGAGTAGATTCTTATAAAGATGGTTGGCTTAGCCACCGCAAAGCACTGCAAGCCCTTATTGAAACATTGGAAAATAAAAATTTATCATTCAAACCTTGGGATAACGCAATGTCCCTATCTGAGCTTGTTTTACATATTTCCTCTTCAACAAGCATGTTTGTCCGTACGGTTAATGAAGGCATATTTACACCACCTAATGAGGGGAAAACACCTGAGACAGTCGAAGAACTGAAACAAATGGTTCAGTCTGATACTGACAAAACACTGACATATCTTGAATCGATAACGGAAGAGCAATTAAACCAGCTTGTACAATTTAGCGGTATGAAAATGACTGGTCTTGCTATGCTTGAGACAGCGAAGGATCATGAAATCCATCATAAAGGACAGTTATTCACGTATGCTCGTTTAATCGGAGTTGAAGAGCTCCCATTTTTCGTCATCCGAGGATGAGAGCTAGAGCTTAAACACCTTCCCTTAAGGGGTAGAAGTATCCAATGCTCTATTACCTTCTTAACAGGACAAGATTGTGCCCGAATCCATTGGCATAGGAGCTTATGTTGTACTTAGATTTACACCGTTCGTCATCTGTAATTTTAAAACTAACAAAAAGCCGATCTGCATAAATATGCTGTGTCGGCTTTTTGCAATGAAATAATTCCTAGGTTTCCGTCCTTACATTTTGGTTCTCCGTCAAATGTTGGGGTGATGACTAATTGTCGTCACCCTAACCAATATGAAGTCCAATTCCTTTATACTGATGTGACAATAGTATTTTTGCTCGAAAGCGTTCAAAACTTCTGAATCCATA
>NZ_JAMBNR010000069.1 GCF_023715205.1 Mesobacillus maritimus | reverse complement strand
GATTTTAAGTCCTGTGCGTCTGCCAGTTCCGCCACCCCGGCAATTCAATGGAGCGGAAGACGGGATTCGAACCCGCGACCCCAACCTTGGCAAGGTTGTATTCTACCACTGAACTACTTCCGCATATTGATAATACTCTTCTAATTGAAGTAAATATAGAAAAATATTTTTACTATCGTGATTTAAAGGATGATTATTTTCGCTATCGTGAAAAAATCATGGTGCGGGTGAAGGGAGTCGAACCCCCACGCCTTGCGGCGCTAGATCCTAAGTCTAGTGCGTCTGCCAATTCCGCCACACCCGCATAATATTGAAAGTTATTTTCGCTATCGCGATTTAACGGTTGATTATTTTCACTTACGTGAAAAAATCATGGTGAGCCATGAAGGACTCGAACCTTCGACCCTCTGATTAAAAGTCAGATGCTCTACCAACTGAGCTAATGGCTCGTACAAAATGGTGCCGGCC
>NZ_JAMBNR010000068.1 GCF_023715205.1 Mesobacillus maritimus | reverse complement strand
ATTCTAAATTGTCGATTGGTCATGTTGGGGCAGATGGGTGTTGTGTTGATGTAAACGTCAACCATCGATCCCGGGTTTGTGTTGGTGACGGCTCCGGAGTGAACGAGAAACCATTCTTTTTCTTCGTTAGCGTCAAAGTCGTACTTGTTGTGATCGAAGAGGTTTTTCATTGATTCAAAGTCTCGATTCGTAGGTTTTCAAGCGGGTAGCACGACCTTGAGGTCATAGAGCAGCATGGTTTTGTTCGTGTTACCGGGGCCTTGAACAGTCATCTTTTCGAGCGAATACGTCTATAGAACTAATTCTAAATTTAGAAAGATATTTTTTTGCTGACGTGACCGTCCGAGCAAATATGCACGTCGATTCGGCGAGTACATCGCACCAAACATGACGGAAATATCATCTTCGCCTCATGTTCGCACTGCGGCTGGTCCGTAGCATCGGTCGCAAACCGTTACCGCAGAACCGAAC
>NZ_JAMBNR010000067.1 GCF_023715205.1 Mesobacillus maritimus | reverse complement strand
ATCTGAACGCGCGCGGCCTGCGCATCCTCGCCGCGCTCGACGCGGTGTCGGCGAAGCACAATACGCAGCCGGCCGCGATCGCGCTCGCGTGGCAGATCGCGCGGCCGACGATCACCGCGCCGATCGCGAGCGCGACGTCGCTCGCGCAGCTCGCGCTGCTCGGCGAGGCGATCCGCGTCACGCTCGATCAGGACGACATCCGCCGGATCGACGAAGCCAGCGCGCCCTGAAGTCCGCGACGGCGGCAAGCCGATGGAATCGCACGGGCAGGCGGCTCCACGGCTTGCCCGCGATTCACGCAGGGCGGATGGATACAATGGCGAGCATCTGATGGCCGCGGGGCTCGACCGGGCTTCTTCGCGCCGAATCAAAACCACGCATAAGAAACCGCCGATGATCCACCTTGCCCGCCGCTCCCGTGCTGCCCGTCATGTCCGTCCGCTCGCCACGACGATCGCCGCGCTGCTCGCC
>NZ_JAMBNR010000066.1 GCF_023715205.1 Mesobacillus maritimus | reverse complement strand
AGCGCGGTCGTGTCGTGGGTGCTGCACGAGGACGGCATCGACCTGAACGGGATCACGTTGCAGTCGTCGATCCTCGACTACGCGAACGCGCTGTCCGCGCCGGGCACGTTCCCGACGCTCGCGGCCGACGCGTTCTACTGGAAGAAGACGACGCTGAACCCGACGCCGACCGATCTCGACGCGTACATGGTCCAGGCCCGCAACTACGCGGACAACACGCTCGCGCCGCTCGCGCAGAAGCCGAACCCGCAGGACGGCGGCTTCGTGAACGTGCGGCTGAACCTGAAGCTCGCGACCGCGCAGCAGATGGGCGCGTACATCGGCACGGACCCGACGTCGCTGATCCAGACCTTCGGCAACCCGGCCGCGCTCGGCAACGTGCCGTCGTCGGACGACAACCCGCCGTACACGTTCTTCCTGACGCTCGTGCCGGGCACGCAGATCGGCCAGTACGACGGTCGCGCGAACTTCACGGG
>NZ_JAMBNR010000065.1 GCF_023715205.1 Mesobacillus maritimus | reverse complement strand
TCCTGGGCTTCCAGAACGCGCATGCGTTCGAGGACAACCTCGGCTACATCTAAGCGTTCGCCGACATGGGCGTGCGCGTCGTGCAGCTTTGCTACAACACGCAGAACCTGGTCGGCACCGGTTGCTACGAGCGCGACGGCGGCCTGTCGGACTTCGGGCGCGAAGTGATCACCGAGATGAACCGCGTCGGCATCATGGTCGACCTGTCGCACGTGGGCGGCAACACGTCGTCGGAAGCGATCGCGTTCTCGAAGAAGCCGGTGTGCTATTCGCACTGCCTGCCGTCGGGCCTGAAGGAGCATCCGCGCAACAAGAGCGACGCGCAGCTGAAGGAGATCGCCGATGCGGGCGGCTTCGTCGGCGTGACGATGTTCGCGCCGTTCCTGAAGCGCGGGATCGAAGCGAACATCGACGACTACATCGAGGCGATCGACTACGTCGTGAACCTGATCGGCGAGGACGCGGTCGGCATCGGCA
>NZ_JAMBNR010000064.1 GCF_023715205.1 Mesobacillus maritimus | reverse complement strand
ATTCAAAGTGGCGAAAGCGAAGAGACCTGGACAACATTTTTTGAATACCTAAAAGAACGCGGTTTACAAGGTACGGAACTCGTTATTTCTGATGCGCACAAAGGATTAGTCTCTGCCATTAGAAAATCCTTCACAAACGTAAGTTGGCAAAGATGCCAAGTTCACTTCCTAAGAAATATCTTTACCACCATTCCTAAAAAAAATTCAAAATCTTTCAGAGAAGCTGTTAAAGGAATTTTTAAGTTCACAGATATTAACTTAGCGCGTGAGTCTAAAAATCGATTGATTCATGATTATATCGATCAACCAAAATATTCAAAAGCTTGCGCATCATTGGATGATGGATTCGAAGACGCCTTTCAATATACCGTACAAGGAAATTCCCACAATCGACTAAAGAGTACCAATCTAATTGAACGACTGAATCAAGAAGTACGCAGAAGAGAAAAGATTATTCGCATCTTCCCCAATCAAACAT
>NZ_JAMBNR010000063.1 GCF_023715205.1 Mesobacillus maritimus | reverse complement strand
CATAAGAAAGGAATGCTGCATCAGCTTGCTAATAAGCTAGATAGAGATATAATTTGGTCCCCAGACACATCTCTTGATTCTTTGAATAGTTTAAGGGGGCAAAAATGAGTTCATTACCTTATATTCCTCTTGATGAAGATTTTAATTTAAATGTTGCTCTTCTGATTATTTTAATTCATACGCTAAGCAAGAATAGAAATGATGTTCTATTGTTGGATAGAAATAAAATTCAAATATTTTTATATTTGATTAAAAACCCGTCAAAACTTGAGGCTGTAATGATTCTGGCAGGTAAACAAAACACATCCATTGATATGACAGAAACTTATACAATTAAAAGTCTATCATTAAACGTTGACATTCTTTTCAGCACTCCAAAAATAAAAACACTTTTGAAAAAATTGTCGATACTGGGATGGCTTCGTGTAACAAAGTCTGATGGTGCATCTTATTTTAGTTTAACAACTCAGGGTGAAAG
>NZ_JAMBNR010000062.1 GCF_023715205.1 Mesobacillus maritimus | reverse complement strand
GCAGGATGTGGCGCACGTGCGTCTGGACGATCTTCGGCGCCGCGGCGCTCGCGCCCTGGCTCTGGCGGCGATCGACGAGGCGCACGATCTCGAAGCCGTCCGGCACGCGGATCAGCGTCGGGTTGACCTGGCCCGGGCGCAGCTTCGACGCGGCCTCGACGACGTCGGCCGGCAGCGCGCTCGGCGACTTGAAGCCGAGATCGCCGCCCTTCTTCGCGTCGTTCGCTTCGGAGTTGTTCTTCGCGAGCCGCTCGAAATCGGCGCCCGACTTCGCCTGCTGCAGCAGCGCTTCCGCCTTCTTCTGCGCGGCTTCGATGTCGGCCTGCGGCGCGTTGGTGGGCGCCTTGATGAAGATGTGCTGGAAGCGCAGGTCCTGCTGCTGCGACGCGTTCGGCCCGCGCTGGCTCGCGATGTAGTTCGCGACCTCGGCGTCCGACACCGTGATCTTGCCGTCGACCTCGCGCTCGCGCAGCTTCGAC
>NZ_JAMBNR010000061.1 GCF_023715205.1 Mesobacillus maritimus | reverse complement strand
GACGCCGACCGACCGGCCGATGCCGTCGATCGACCTGATCGTCGACCAGGTCGTCGCGCGCGATCACGACATCGGCCGGCTCGTCGTCAACGCGCGCAACATCGACGAAGACGGCACGCCGGTGTGGCAGCTCGACAAGCTGGAACTGTCGAACCCGGCCGCGAAGCTCACGGCGACCGGCAACTGGCGCACCTCGCGCCGCGCACTGGCCCGCGGCGTCTACGAAAACGACGCGCCGCGCCGGACCGTGTTCGACTTCAAGCTCGACATCGACAACGCGGGCGCGCTGCTCGACCGCGTCGGCCTGCCGCGCACGCTCGCGGACGGTCACGGCTCGGTCACGGGCAAGGTCGGCTGGCGCGGCGGCCCGACCGCGCTCGACTTCCCGTCGCTCGGCGGGCAGGTCGCGCTCGACCTCGAACACGGGCAGATCCTGAAGGTCGATCCGGGCGCGGCGAAACTCCTCGGCGTGCTGAGCCTGCAG
>NZ_JAMBNR010000060.1 GCF_023715205.1 Mesobacillus maritimus | reverse complement strand
GTATCACATCCGCTCCATCAGTGTTTGTCCCACGTCAAAAACATTAGACGGCTAGCAATCTTTAAGCTATAGTCAGCCCATCGATAGACAGCTAATAACAACGTCTTTCCGGGAAGACAGGCCGTCCGCGCCAGCCTCAGGCTGCCATTGCATAACAAACCCGAGTATTTGGAGACACTTCATGAGAAACCCCTTGCGGGCGTGGTCACATCTCGTCATCGCCGCCAGCATTTCTGTCACAACAGTTGCCTTCGCCCAGTCCACCACGATTCGTGTCGGATACACGATCACAACGGATATCACGTCGGCGGCACTCTTCAGCGCGCAAAAAAAGGGATTATTCAAGCAGGCTGGACTTGACGTTCAGACCCAGCCGTTCGTCCAGTCCAGCCAGAAATACGATGCGTTCAAAGGCAAGGCTATTGACGTCGACATTAACGCGGGGGGAATCGAGGCCGCTCAACTCTTTTCGGCCGGCGTACCAA
>NZ_JAMBNR010000005.1 GCF_023715205.1 Mesobacillus maritimus | reverse complement strand
TATGAAATTAAAGTCTACAAGCTCATTTATTTTACGAAGCATATTATCCTTTGGTACAACAATATCGTATAAAGCCATGAATGGGCTAAAGTTGAGAGATTCTTGATTTGAAATCACTTGGATACCAACTACATACATTTGATAACAATATTATAAAGTAAAAAGGCAGTTGAAAGTTCATTAGATTGAACTTTCAACTGCCTTTAATAAAAATTAGACTTTTTCAGTGCCCTCGTCCAAATAGGAGGGGCTTTTTATGTAAATAATCGCCCCCAATCTGTTTGGAGGCGATTACCTAGATACTTATTTCCACCAATGATCAAACATTGTAGCAGGTAATTGTCGCTTATGTTCCGAACTAAGGTAGCGTTTCTCAATTTTATCAGCTACATCAAGTGCCACATCTTTCCCTTCAAGATAGTCATCTAGTTCGTCATAAGAAATACCAAGCTCCGTTTCATCTGCTTGTCCTGGCTTTTGATCTAAAAGATCTGCTGTGGGAACCTTTAAATAAAGCCGCTCTGCAGCGCCCAATTCTTGGAGAAGTGCCCTTCCTTGACGCTTACTCAAGCCAGACAGAGGTAATAAATCCGCTCCACCATCGCCATATTTAGTATAAAAGCCTGTTACGGCCTCTGCAGCATGATCTGTACCAATCACCAATAATCCTTCTTCCCCACCAATTGCATATTGAGCAACCATCCTTAGTCTTGCTTTCACATTACCTTTTTGATAATCACTTAACGTTTTTAGACCCATTGAGTTAAACTCAGTTTCAGTAGCATCAACTGCGGATTTAATATTAAATACATATTCTTTGTCGGCTTGAATAAAATCAAGCGCAGCTTTTGCATCGTCCTCATCTTTTTGAACTCCATATGGTAAACGGACGGCAATAAATTCCGCATCATAGCCTTCTTTTCTGACCTCTTCAACTGCTAATTGAGCTAGTCGCCCAGCTAGAGTTGAATCCTGACCACCACTAATTCCTAAGACAAAGCCTTTGGCTCCGGTCTTTTTTAAATAATTTTTTAAAAACTCAACACGGTTCTTGACTTCTTGTTTAGGATCAATTTGTGGTTTTACATTTAGCTCTTGAATAATTCTTTTTTGCATACTCATGAAATCCACCTCATATTTTATCGTAGGCTTTTTTACAAATTTAACTTGCCTAGAGATCAAATCACTCATTTTGCAAGGTTAAGCCTTTATTTATAATAAAGTGTAATACTTTCCCAGTGTAGTTTCAAATATAGAATAGATTTACATGCTTTTCCTTCACACTTACTGAGAACATTCGACAGGATCCAATGAAACCAAGAACATTTTAACTATCTTTGCCGAACAAATACTTCTTTTGTCATCAAGAAAGGATTTCCAATTTCTATATCGAATGTATGATTATCGGGGAGGGATGAGTATGAATACCAATGCGGTAGCAAAATTACTAGGTGTTTCACCCAGTACCATACAACGGTGGGTAAAACACGCTAATTTACAGATGAATCGGAATGAACTTGGACATTATGTGTTTAACGAAGAAGATATTGACGTGATGAAAAAAATACAAGAACAAATTAATAATGGAGTCCTCCTTCAGGATATAGCTGCAGCTGCCAAGAAAAAACGTCATGCAGTCGTAAAGCAAGAAGTGCAACCAGATTACATGAAACTATTAAATAAAATAAATGAACTTGAAGCTAAAGTAGATCGGAAGGCAGATGAAATTGTCTCCTACCAACTTTTACAACATCGTAGAGAAATTGAGGAATTAAATGAAATGATTGAGCAATTAACTCAACAAATCGAGATTCTTACTAAGGAAAAAGAAGATGAACCAGATCCAAAATCTGTGGAAATGGTAGCTGCAACAAAAGAAGAGTTTGGTTTTTTTCAGAAATTAAAAAAGAAAAAACTAATCAGTTCTTTGTTTGGGTTTTAAGAAGCACATTTAGCAGATGTGCTTCTCCCCTATAATCGCTCCCCTAACTATAGTCCGTAAACGATACTCCACTATACATTGTTGATTTCGTTATATGTTTGCTCATCACAGATAATAAACATCCTTGCATTTTCCGGTATATCTTCCATTGAACGTCTAGGTAAATCTAAACTACCACCATCGGAAATTAAAGTAGCTCCCTGTTCAAATAATTCTAAAGCAGCTTCTTTATAGTTCTTCCAATGAGGTTTTTTCTTAATTTGATAAAGATTCTCACCATCAGCTTTGCTTAAAAGTTGTTTAAATAATTTACTAGAACCATGATGAATTGATGCTTGCGCCATAAGTCGAGATACTGAGGCATTGGAAAGAATAACTTCATCGACATTTGCATGTTCAAATAAAGAGATATGTGATTCTTTCTGTATTTCAACCACCGTATAGATGCTTTTTTCATATTTTTTTGATAAAGATTCGACACGTGTGGCAATTAATAATGTTTTACCATCCGCAATTGCTGCGAACTGATTTTGATCTTCGGAAAAAATTGCAACAGAGTGGGCTTCTAATATATTCGCTTTTAACAATGTCTCTTCATCCGCTGGATTCCCACTAATAAAATGAACATTATCATGCTCAACTGGAGAGTGTGGGCTATGATCAACAACCACGACTTTAGACTTTTTATTGCTATGGAGGATTTCTTCGAGTATGCTCTCTAATTTATCTTTTGATATTCCAATCAAAACATAATGATTCTTTCCATCAAAGTTCAATTTTCCTTCCTCCTTCTTCTTTTTATATTGAGCAAAAAATTGGAATAGTTTTCCGACCAGAATTCCCATCGCGCCAATTCCAAAGGTATAAATAAGGGTCATCGTAAAAATTTGGCCGAAGATTGTTTTAGGATAAAGATCGCCATACCCCACCGTAACCAGGGTAGTCATCGTCCACCAAAGCGCGTCACTATATCGTGGAAACGTATCCGGCTCAATTTTTTTCATTAGAAAACTACTTAGAATTATTAATCCAATGGCAATTACAGAAGCATGCCATAAGTTAATATGGATCAATTTTGATAGCATTCGATGTAAAATCCCCATAATAATATCCTCTTTTCAATAGTGAGTTGAAAGCTAATCTTCATATTAGATAGATTCATCTCTCATTTTTGTCTCTCTCTTCACTATTGACTTTTTTTAAACAAAAAAAACGGGAGTGTAGCACTCCCTTGAAAATTTTTCTGTCATATTTATTTCGTAAAACGGTTTGCATAGCTTGATGCTACAAAAGCTTCCGGTTTAATTTTAGGTTCTACACCAATTGACTCTAGTCTAGCAACCATTTCCTTAACAAATTCTCTTGTTTTATTTCTTTTCCCTGCTCCAATATCAAGATGCCCTTCCATTGTAAAAGTAGCGCCTTTATAGATATGGGGGAGGACCACATCAATCATGCGATTTTTATGTGCATCAGTAAATTGATAGACAACATCCTCCGTTAGTGATGTTTCGTAGCTAATCCGTTCATGTAGATGAAGCATTTTACGAGGTATAACAGTCTTTTTTATACAAGCCCAAGCCCCTTTTCCTTCATTTTGAATCACGATTCCTGTAATGAAGAGCGTACGATCAACATGAACTTGTGAATCAGTGCCCACCATTAACCGATAGTTTCCATTTGGATTACGATACATAAATTTCAAAATTCTCTCGAAAACATCGTCAAACGTCATCAGACTTTCTTGTAAATTTTGAAACAAGTTTTCACTTTCCCTCTTAGGATTCACCTGATATCACCACATTATTTGGGACCTTTGCGCAAGCTTACAATCCCTTAGATACTATTATTATATGAAGGGTGTGGTAGATATTGTTCTTTTTTTTAGCCGGACACGCACACATTTATGATCTACTTTAAATTCCTGTTGGCCATGTTGCCAGTCTACGTTCACTTTTCTCTCGTTTTTTCGTTAATAAATATTCCAGGGATTGACTAAGAAATTTTCTCGTATCAGCAGGATCAATTACGTCATCTATTAAATGCTTTGCTGCTGCTTTGTATGGCGAACTATCGAATGACCAATGTTTTAATAATTCTTGTCTCATTTCCTTCGGGTTTTCAGCCCTAGCAATTTCACGACCAAAAACAACATTGACGCCCACTTCCGGTCCAGTGAAATTAATTTCTGCTGTTGGCCAGGCAACGACTAAATCTCCACCCATTCCTGGGCCAGACATATTGCCATACGCAGCACCAATGCTTTTTCGTATTACAACTGAGATTTTCGGTACAGTAGCTAGAGCAAGTGCTTGATTCCATACCATAATCTTAGTAGGCATCTTGGATCTTTCTGCCTCTGAACTAATCCTAAAACCTGGAGTATCATGAAGGAATATGAGCGGAATATGATACGAATCGCATAAGCAAATAAACTCAGTTGCTTTTTGACATTCTTGCGGACCTGGTGCACCTGCGAACTGATTTGGTTGGCTAGCAATAATTCCAACGGTATGACCGTTTAGATGGGCTAATGTGGTAATTAGCCCTTTTCCAAACTTAGGCTGAACTTCAAACATTACTCCATCATCGACGAGTATTTTAATGATTTTTTTCATATCATAAACACGCTTGTTTTGCTGTGGGAGAATAGTAAATACTTCATCCACTTTACGGTAGGGATCATCATTTGTAGTGCGCATCCCTGGTCGCTCATCGGCACTTTGAGGCATATACTCAAAATACGTTTTTAGTTGATCAATACAATCCTCTTCAGATACACCATCTTGATCAATTTGACCAGTATGTTTGTTATGAACATCTACCCCACCGAGTTCTTCTGGTTCCAATTTCTGACCGTTTGCGAGTTCTAACATTCGTGGCCCTGCAATGGCCATACAGGTCCCATGTAATTGGGTGACAAAATCAGAAGAAACAGCCATCCATGTTGGTCCACCGAAACTATCTCCAAGGATTGCCGTCATTGTTGGTACTTTGCGATGATGTGTTAACATTTCAGAAGGAAATAATTTGTCACTGATTCCATCTGACCCCATACCATCAGGCATCCTTAAACCTCCCCCTTCATGCAGAAAAAATAACGGTAGTCCATTTCTAAGCGCAAAATCATGAACCATTCTGGATTTACGAATATGTACAGTCCCTTCTGTTGCGGCAAATACCGTTTTATCACCCGCCTGAACGACAGCAGTTCGACCGTTAACCTTACAAATCCCAGCGACAAGACCATCTCCATAGCTTTTATGTTCAACACCGGTAACATCGGATGTGTTTAACATACCAAGCTCCATGAACGTCCCCTTATCAGCCAACTTTTCAACTCGCTCTCTCGCAGTCAAAAATCCGCGATCATGCTGTTGTTGAATTTTTTCTTCTCCCCCGCCTAAGGCTGCAGCAACTTTTCGTTGATGCAAATCCTCCACCTGTTTTTTAATATTGTCCATTAATAAAACCTCCATTTTCCTTAGAATCAAAGAATACTAACTGGTTAGCATTTAATAACTTAATAAAAACCGGCCCTAATGTTAGGCAGACTTTGTTTTAACAGTTGAACTTAATTTTAGGCTATAAACATGTTAAGCTTTTATTGAGTTCTAATTCTTGATACTTAATTTTTATCTTAATATTCAGAATTAAGCTCGTCTTCTTAATCATAATACTTATGAAAACGTTAAACAATGATTTTAAATTTTTACTATATGTACATAATTAGTTGTGTTTACCCAAGTTTTTCGCTACTTATAAAACACATTAAAGATAAAGGAAGTTTAAAATAGGGAGATAAACGACCATGAAAAGAATTGTTTTATTCGATGGTGAATGTAATTTTTGTGATAGAAGTGTGCAGTTTATTATCAAAAGAGATCCTAATGCGTTTTTTCACTTTTCCTCTCTCCAAGAAAAAACTGGAAGGGAGTTGCGGAATACCTACCAAATACCTGAACAAATAGACAGCTTAATTCTTCTTGAAGGAAATCGTTATTATCTTAAATCCACTGCGGCTTTAAAAATTTGTACAAAATTAAAAGGTGCTTGGAAATTGCTAGCTTTATTGCTAGTTATTCCAGCACCCTGTCGCGATTTTGTCTACAACATCATTGCCAAAAATAGGTATAAATGGTTTGGTAAAAAAGCCAGCTGTAAGCTTCCATCAAAGGAGGAACGCAACCGCTTTTTATAGTTGAAAAGTGTTGATTATGATTTCAGCAACTTCCTTCGAACTTTTATTAGTATTATTTAGTTTTATGTATTTTTCTTTTGTAATCTCCCCGTCATAGGAATTAAGTCTATACTTTTCCAGACTTGTTTTTAACTCTTGTTCGGAATACTCAACATTTCGCTTAGATGGCTTATGCTTCAATCGATTTGGCGTTTTATTCCTCGCGATTCTCTCATTTAGGTCTGCTTCAAGTTCAACAAAATAAACTTCCGCATTTTCCTCTTTAAAAATCTGACAGATTTTATCCACAAACGCCCAATCGCTTTCTTCGTTAAAAGCCCAAACATACGTAAAAATCAGTCCTGTAAGTTCATTATTTGCTGCCACCGATTTAAAAATCTCATACCGAAATAAATCTGACAACCTCCACGTATCCTCAGTAAAACCGAAAATGGGTGCTAATAACTCTAATGTCATATGATTGTGGAATAAATTAAAACCCGTTTGTTCGGCTAATTTTTGACCAACCGTCATTTTCCCGACTGCTTGAGGGCCAAAAATGAAAACAAGTTTCATAATAAGCACACACCTTCTAGTTAATTAAATAAATAAGACCATATAATTTTCATCTAAATAAGTTTCATTTGCTAATTTTAATGCACGAATTTCGGTACCATATACACGAAACCCCATTGATTCATAAAGAGCTTTAGCCGATTGATTCGTTGATACAACCGTTAGATTGATTTGTTCAATGCCTACTAGAGCTTTTGCGTGTTCTATCGCACTTGACAATAAAGCTCTACCAACCCCAGTACACCTCTCATCTGGATTAACATACATCGCAAAAATATTTGCTTTATGAGCAGTTTTTTGGGATGTTTCTCTTATTAAAGTTATGGTCCCAACTAACCTTTCTTCTATAAACGCACCAAAAGTATAAGTCCCTTCTGACGAGAGCCGTTTTGCAAACATTTCTAGCGGCCGATTTTTTTCATCATCATAACTCGACCCAAACGCTTCTGGATTTGTCTGTAGCGCTTCTAATCGAATGTTTCGATAACTTATCGCATCTTCTGCACATAACTTTCTAATTTTCATTTCGTTTCCCCCTTATTCATCTTAATATACTGGACACCCTTTGTGTAAATAATTAGAAAAGCGCAAATACCCTCTTTGATTGAAAATAAACTAACTTTTATGAAAGCTTTCCCAAAGTGGAGGTCCCCAAGCATTGTACTTTATTCTCCAACATATTCCAGATATACGTTGTCTCCCTATAAATCAGGATCTTTTGGTACTCGTATATAGATCCAAGCTTCAGAACTACTAATATAAAAATTCCGGTCATAAGTTTCTCCTGTCAATTGACGAAAAGGGAAACTCATTTAACCATCAACGAAAGTAGAAAGCACTGAAACCAATAATTTCAGAAAATCGTTTTACCGGCACCATTCCGTCCAATTAGTCTAGTGATTGTATTCTCTTTAATCGTAAACGATAAAATCTTGTAATATAGTTTTTAAAAATATGTTTTAATCAAGTTTCTGCATTCAATGATGTTCATAACCGCCCTCCTCCATTTCTGTAGTAACGATAACGATCAATTCTTCCTTGCTAATTTGTAGCCTCCTAGCCTAGACCACTAAATGCATTACTAATTCTTTAGTGTCTGTTCCATACGTTTCACAAGAATAAGGTTTTTAGCCTATTCTGTCACGAACATCCATAATCCTCTTTTTTTGTACAAGATTTAGTCATCTTACAAGCAAATTGGGTGCATTACTGTTGAAATGTAGTTTATTACAATAATATGATAATACAAGAAATTTTTGAATTCTATATACACAAAATCAGAATTTCCACACCTTGTTTTATTTCTTATTCTAAACCAAAAAAAGCCCCGAATGGGCTTCTTTCTTCATCCAATTTTTCACATGTAAAATTAAAAATCCATTAATATTGAAAACCGTTAGAAACGGACTTCACTACTTTATGCATATTTCCTTATTTATGAAGGATATCATCTCGCAAAGAGCCGACTTTTGTTAACGCTGTATCTATATCAGTTTCGCTGACACCAAAATGAGCTAATGCGTCATGAAGGTGCTGAACAATGGCATTAAAATGTTCTGGTTGTAGGTTCATCCCCTCATGGGCTTTTGCCATTGATTTACCCGAATATTGATTTGGTCCTCCTAAAGCAAAACTAATAAACTTCGCTTGATGGCGGATTTGCTTGTCCATATCCGTGTCTTTGAAATACTGATTAACTGATTCATCTTTTAACACCAACTCATTGTAAAAATAGTCTACCACTTTCTCAATTGCTTCTGCGCCACCTAATTTTTCATACAATGCTTGTTCCACTAATATCCCCCCATAATTGTAATCATGGGTATTTTTTGCAAAAGAAAAGATTTTATCCGTTCATCAATTGTTTCCCTGTTTTAAAATAAACCATCGACCATAAAAAAGGAATTATTGGACCTACACTAACTACTTGCCAGCATTCTCAGCTCCAAAAAAATAATAGGCTATCGGTAGGGATGTGAAAAAACTTATTAACATAAATACCCATGACTTCTTTTGCAACCAATAACACAGGTTAAAATACTAATGCAAAGTGAAACACGCCATAAAAATACCCCCATATTGAAAGTTTCCATTTATCTATCTCCTAATCCTAACTTCTATATAAACTCCACATTTATTTTTGAATTTCTAAACTTAGAGAATCTTCAGATGGTATAATAAGTTTTGCCAATTAATTTAGAAAGCTATCGAAGAGGAGGCCAAGAATGAATCTTACAGTAAAGGAAATGAATAATGACTATGCTAATGAAATCCTACATTGGAGCTATCCCCCACCTTATGATTTTTACAACATTAAATATAATGAAGAAGCTTTACTAGAATTATTAGATGGTTCTTATTTAGCAATCGTCAGTAAGGAAGGGCTACTGATTGGCTATTTTTGCACAGGGAAAACAGCACAGGTTCCCATTGGCTCCCAATTTGGTGCATACCTAGGTGGTTATCTTGATATTGGGATTGGAATGGCGCCGCTAATGACAGGCAAAGGCAATGGCACCATGTTTTTTCAATTTATTTTGGACTATTTGCGATCGATTGATCAAACAACACCGTTCCGCTTGACTGTCGCAAAATTTAATCAGCGAGCCATTCGCCTCTATGAAAAATTGGGTTTTGAGCAGAACTGTGAATTTCAGCGTGGTACATCCTCGTTTGCGACCATGATCCAAAAGTCTAACAAAAATGAAAAAACCCTTCATTCCTAATGGGAAGGGTCTTTTCGGTGCTTCTCTAATTTTAATCCTAATTTTGATCGTCGAACCATCGTCACCCACTTCGATCCTTTAATCGAAGTCGGTATTTTTTTAACTGTTCCGATGAACCTTTCCGTCCATTTACCTTCTTTCCTATCCCTTGGTCCATTCATGTATCTGTTAAATAAAAACTGCACCGCTTCCTCAATCACAAGCAGAACTAATATGGCTATGAGGGCTATAATTCCCCATTTCAACATGGTTTTCGCCCCTTTCATTTATCCTTTATACACTATATGAGATTATAAACAGATGATTCCTTTTAATGTGGTTTCCGGTATGCCTTTGCTCGTTGGCTATCAGCATATCCTCTGGTAGTAGGATCTTGAATAAGTCCAAGAATAGATAAAACAATAAAAATACTATTTACTAGTCCCAATATTTCTGCCTGAATTTGTTGAGTTAATTGAAATTGTGTTATGCCAATAGCTCCCAACCCTTGAAACACCAATTGTCCAACAACCAAGATTTGTGAAAGAAAAGCTAAAACCCATATGCGATTTTTAAGTCGAACTTTCCAGTTAATTCTCCCCAACCCTATCAACCCTTTCCACTTGTTTATTACATTTTATGAAAGGGTTGTGGTCTCTTGTCCACTTTATAAAAATATATACAGGACGAAACCTTTCAGTGCATCCTTATTTACATATTCTCTATTTCGACATATTTTGTTAAATTCCTTTAATTTTTAACTGTTATTTTAATTTTCTGATTCTATTTATCAAAAAGAAAAACGCCTCATCAGCGTTTTTCGTATTCTTTATACATTTTTTAATACCAGTAGTAGTCTCCGATCTCTTTCTTCTTGCTCTTCGTCAGATGCTAAATCGTATTTTTTTAAGAGATGAAACACTTCATTTAAAATATCTTGCGTATGTTCCTCCTTAAAGAAAGAATCAAATAAAGGTTTAACTTTTTCTTTTAAAAAAGGAGCTTGTTCTTCATATTTCTTCCTTACATCTTCATAACTATGATCAATTTTGCATTCTCCCATTTTCTGACCCTCCTTCAAACTTCTTTCTTCTACTAGGATACCAAAGTCTTCAATTAAATACGCTATGTAAGTAGTTAAATATTTGTAGAATTTTGTCCTTTTCCTTTTTTCAGCTAAACTAGAATAGATACTGTGTTAAAATAGGTTGTTTTTGTAAAAATTGATGTTAAAATCCTAAAGTCGATATTAACGCAATAATAGTTATTTCGTATGTTTAATTAAGTTTGCGAGCTCTTTTCTCAGCAAATGAAGTGAGTATTTTATATCTAGCGCATTCATTGTACTTTTGTTAAAAAGCAACATAGTTTGAGAAAAGAGCCTTAAAAAAGAGGGGCCGTAGATGATTCGTACAATAGCGATAACAAACGATAACAAGATACACATTGATATACCAATTGAAGATCTAGTTCGAACTAAAGATTGTTGGTATTGGATTGATTTCGACCAACCGACAAAAGAGGAAGTTGTAAAATTACGCAATCCGCTAATGTTCCACCCACTAGCGATCGAAGACTGCCTACATACGCTACAAAGACCTAAACTCGATTATTATGAGGACCATACTTTTTTTGTCTTCCATTCATTAAATCCAAAAACACTCGAAAAAAAAGAGGTCGATTTATTTTTAGCTGATAACTACCTCGTAACCTTCCATGAACATTCATCTATGGAAATCAATGAGGTTTGGAAAAGAGTCAAGCAAGCCGCTGATCCTAGTATCCTTGGTCCAGCTAATGTTTTGTATCATATTCTCGATAAAATTGTGGATAACTATTTCCCGCTGGTTTACGAGATTGAGGACATACTAAATGACTTAGATGAAAATTCGAGTCAACAGACGATGGAATCCCTACTGGATAGTCTATTTGATACGAGGCATGATCTCCTTTCATTAAGGCATACAGTCAGCCCCATGCGTGACCTTGTTTACCGGATGATTAACTCACAAAGGATCATCGAACAAATCACACCAATTGAGTATTTTTCAGATATCCATGACCATCTATTAAAATTAACGGAAATGGTCGAAGCGAATCGGGAGCTAACCACCGATATACGCGACAGCTACCTTTCCCTGAATTCACATGAAACGAACAGAGTTATGAAAGTGTTGACTGTGATTACAACCATCTTTATGCCGTTGACTTTTATTGCAGGAATATATGGAATGAATTTTGTTTTTATGCCAGAACTTAATTGGAAATATGGTTATTATGCTACACTTACCTTAATGTTGTTCATAGGATTTGGAATGTTTCTTTGGTTTTGGAAAAAAGGCTGGTTCAAATAGCCAAGCAGTAGAAAAAGCATCGGGTCTGATGCTTTTTCTACAGACACATCAACGATTTAGTTCATTTATAAATAACTAGTATGGTGAGATAGTCTTATCTGAAAACTTCACTTGGCACATTAAAAATATTCCACAAAAATAAAATAAATAAGATTGACAAACCCCATGCGACCAAAGGTCTACAATAATGTATTCGAAGAATCGTAAACATTACAACATTAAATAAAATCGACCAATAGAAATTCCAACCATTATCGTAAACAATTAAATTCAGCTTTCGATCTATAAACTCATTCAATGTATAAAGTCCTACCCATCCCGTACCATATAATATCTGCATAAACCGGCCAGTTTCTGGAAATTTGGCAAGATAGATAAACGTCGTGGCAGGATATTTCACAAACATAATCGATAAAGTAACATGCGTATTCGTTATGCCAATTATTTCATCTATTCCTTGGGGATTATAAGTCCATAGGGGAAAATGATCTGAAAGTAAATAAAGATATAAAAAGTCACCAATCATAAAAAATAATAAGGTTGGATAATATTTTTTCCACCTTTTTAAATCTCCCCATAAAACCATCGCAAGCAACCATAAGCCGCCATATAAAGCATTCAAAGTAAATCACCTACTGACATCCAGATATTTACATCTTATCCTATTTCCTCCATTTTCATTAATTCTTAATGGAATATTCTCCCAAACACAAAAGAACATTTTCCTATCAGAATGAAATCCTTTATAATAATGAAAAAATCTATCTGAAACCGTTCCTATTAAAATAACGTATAATAGATAGGACTTCATGAAAGATAGGGGATTAAATGGATAATTTTAAGAGAAAATTCATAAAAGTTGTTAAACGAATCTGGGATGCTTTTGTTCTATTTTGGCAAAGAAAGCATCTTACACAAGTTTTATTATTAGGTCTATTGGTTGTCATTTTAGGTTCAATTCTTTGGTTTGCGTTTATCGCAAGCCAAGCCAACGTCCAGAGTCTAAAAGATGGACTGAATCAAGCGACAATTATTTACGATAAAGACGGCGATGTAGCTGGAAGTGTAGCTAATAATCGAACAAATCGTGTCAGTTTTGACCAACTACCTGATCATGTTACAAATGCTGTGATTGCAATTGAAGACGAACGATTTTACGAGCATAATGGTTTTGATATTAAAGGGATTGCTCGGGCTTTCTTTAATAATCTATTTGCTGGTAGCATTACAGGAGGCGGAAGCACCCTTACGCAACAGTTAACAAAGAATGCCCTCCTCTCTCAGGAACAAACTTATAAACGAAAAGTTGAAGAGCTATTCCTAGCCGTTGAAATTGAAAAAGTCTATGAAAAAGAAGAAATTCTTGAAATGTACTTGAATCAAAGTTATTTTGGCAGTGGTGCATGGGGAATTGGAAATGCATCGAAGAAATATTTTAATAAAGAGATTGAAGAAGTCACCATTAGTGAAGCTGCTTTGCTTGCTGGACTGCTTAAGGCCCCTTCTTCGCTCGATCCATATAAAAATTACGAAAAAGCTCTTGATCGTAGAGATATTGTTTTGAGCCAAATGAAAAAATTAGGGAAGATTTCGGCCGATGAATACGACAATGCAATTAAACAAGAAATTAAACTTGAAGACGGCGGCGGTAGCCTAATTGACAGGAAATATCCTTATTATATGGATGCAGTCCTTGATGAAGCGATTAATCAATATGGTTTAACACAGGAAGAAATATTAACAAGAGGATATACCATTTACACTCAACTAGATCAGAATTTGCAAGCCGGTCTAGAAAATGTTTATGCTAACAACCAGCTCTTCCCAAACAGTACAGGAACCCAAACTGTTCAAAGTGGAGCTGTCTTAATTGACCCAAAAACAGGAGGAGTTCGAGCACTTGTTGGTGGTCGTGGGGAGTATGTTTTCCGAGGATTTAATCGGGCAACCCATCTAAAAGCTCAACCAGGTTCAACTATGAAGCCATTGGCAGTGTATATCCCCGCACTTGAAGAAGGATATAAATACAATTCAATGCTAAAAGATGAAAAACAAACTTTTGGCGACTATAGCCCAGAAAACTTCTCTAAAACCTACCAAGGAGAAGTCCCAATGTATACAGCTGTTGAAAATTCCATTAACCTCCCTGCCGTTTGGTTACTAAATGAAATTGGCTTGCAAAAAGGCGTTAACGCAGTTGAAAATTTTGGAATTCCTGTGCAAGAAGAAGATAAAAATTTAGCGCTTGCGCTTGGTGGTATGCATAAAGGAATTTCACCTCAACAGCTTGCAGAAGCATACAGTACTTTTGCAAATGACGGTGTTCGAAACGAAAGTCATATTATTACCAAGATTGTTGGACCAACTGGAAATATTATTGGAGAGTATAAGGAAAAATCAGTTCGGGTTACTACGAAAAAAGTAGCAGGTGAAATGACTTCCATGCTTTTAAATGTGGTAGAAACAGGTACTGGTCAAGCAACAAAAATTGCTGATCTGCAAATAGCGGGAAAAACAGGGTCAACACAGCTTCCTTATAAAGATATTAGTGGGACGAAAGATCAGTGGTTTGTTGGCTACACACCAAATCTAGTTGGAGCTGTTTGGATTGGTTATGATCAAACCGACAGGAATCATTATTTACCTAATAGTAGTTCACGAACGGTAGTGCCGATTTTTCGGGAGATAATGGTAAAAGCTTCTCCACACATAGAAAAAGTGGACTTCCCTGTTGATTCGATAAACGACAGGCTTCAAGATAGCGATACTAACAATTTGAATGAAGTAGAACTAAAGGAACAGGCCGAGAAGCTTGAAGAAGAATTGAAAAAAGCTGCTGATAAAGTAGAAGAGAAATTAAAAGAAGAAGCACCAAAATGGAAGGAAGTATTAGAAAAAGCAAAAGAAGATACCAGTCACTTGGGGGATAAAGTAAAAGACAGGCTAGAAGATTGGTTACCTTAAAAAGATCACTATAAATAACGAGCCAAAATGACTAAAGCTTGGGATTTTCCCAAGCTTTCCATTTAGAGTTATATTTTATTTGTATAATGTAATAATCTATTTTGCATTATTGAGCTAGAGGGTATCCAATTACTGAACTTATAAACCATCTGCAATCCCAACCCTTCTAGCAAATCCAACTTGCTGACTCATAAAATTGCCACCAATTTCTCCAAGGGTTCGTTTTTTCGTATGTTAAGTGGTCATACATAATGAAGTAAACTGTTTGGCGAGAAGTTTATTGGCAATCATATGGTCCCTTTCATGATCTCCGGTCTAATTTTTTATCAGTCATCATTCAGGCATCATTTAAAAGAGTCACGAAATCTTCAAGAACTTCACTTTTTGTTCAATTTTAACGGATGCTAACTTTATTATAATGAGGATATTGTAAAAATATTAGGATTGGAATGAATCGAATGGGAAAATTACTTTATGTTACTGCAAACCCAAAAGGGATTGAAAAGTCGAAAGGCCTTCAAATTGGTGAAACTTTTATTGAAACTTTTCAATTAAACAGACTGGATGTTGATATTACCCGACTTGATTTATTCAAACAGGAAATGCCTGCAATGGATTCGGAACTCGTCTCCGCGAGAGCCAAAGTTGGCGGATATGGCATTCCGATTGATGAACTAGAAGAAGGCGAAAGAACTAAAATAATGAAAATGCATCAGATCGCTGAAGAATTTAAAAGCTTCGATTATTTTGTTTTTGTGTCCCCTGTTTGGAATCTGGGCTCTCCGGCTGTTTTAAAGGCGTATATTGATAACCTGTTTGTCCATGGGAAAACATTTGCCTTCACACCAGAAGGTCCTAAAGGTTATTTAACCGGAAAGCTAGGCATTCACATTCAAACACGTGGTGGAGTCTATACACATGGACCAATGAAAGACCTTGAATCAGGAGATCGTTATTTACAAATAGCGCTTAAATTTCTTGGCATTAACATGATGGATACAGTTGTTGCTGAAGGTTTCGACCATTTTCCAAAACAAGTTCCAGACATTGTTGCGAAAGCAAAGGAAGAAGCGATAATCGCTGCCAAAAAAATGGCATTGTCTCCTCTAGATGCGACAATCGTTTAATTGTTTGATAAGTTTGCCCAATTATTTGGGATAAATCATGCCGCTTCAGTAAATGCTAATAATGATATTCGATTTTCCGAATATCTCCCGTATCACTATACCATCCAAGAGGTGATTTGATGAGTTACCGCGATTTTTTAGACCCTCAGTCACAACGTTTTGTTAAAAACACAACAAGACGGAAACACTTGAGCAGTCAAATCAATGGTGAAACACAAAGAAGCCAATCAATAATTCGAGCATACAGTGACTCCAAGGCTCATAGGATGTTTTGATTCGGGAAAAGGAAAAAGACGCAGACTATGCGTCTTTTTCTTATATCCATTAAGTTAAAGTGAAAAAATACGTATTTTATCGTAATTTCTACTCACTTAAAGCGTTTATGTCTCAATTCACCATCAATATTTTGACAAGGATTCCCAACCGTTTTAACCACAATGTCCAATTTGTTTGCAAGAACATTTTGTCTATAAGTCACTACTGTTATAAAATCCTCCTCAAATATTTGGTCAGTAGTTTGTTTTCTTGTTCACACTTAAAGACAAAAATACCTTGTTTGTTTTTTGGTAGCTATTGATTAATTTCCCTCCCTAGCAACTCTTCGAAAAACAAATACTTTCTGTCCTAAATAATTTGAAAAAGTATATAAACCACTACCTACTATTACAGCAATTTCATCCCGAGAAATAAAACCCACTGCCGAGAAAGGAAACGGAATAATTAAAGAAATTGCTTCACTTACAGAAAAGGCAAGAACATAGCAAACCAATATTACAATAATAAATTTAGGAATCCCCTCTAAAGGGTGAACCGAACTATGAAACGTAAATGAGCGATTCAGAAAATAACTAACAATCGCTCCAATTGAATTCCCAGTGAAAGTAGCACCCCAATAGGACCATCCAAACCAGTTTAATAGTGAAAGCATAATCGTTAAACCTGTAACGGTATTGATGATGCCGACAATTAAAAAGCGATAAAAGGATTTATCGGGTTTCAGAGTTTTGAATATGTTCATCTACACGATACCCCTCGTTCCTGGTTGAGCCCGCTTTCTTTTTAATTGTATTAAATGTAGGGTGGGTTTCTTCATAACTATTTGGAATCCCTAGATTCACCAAATCAACATCCACATTGTATTTTGGCCGTCGTTTTGTTTCTTTATAAATCTTTCCGATATATTCACCAACTAAGCCTAAACCAATGAGTTGCAGTCCACCTATTAGCCAAATTGATGTAATCAACGATGTCCATCCCGTCTCAGTGTGCCCATAAAACTTCAACGAGAGAAAATAACTTCCAAATATTAAACTTCCTAGAAACGAGATACAACCAACCAGTAAAACAAAACGAATTGGTGTTACAGAAAATGAAGTGATTCCATCTAATGCAAAAGCTAGCATTTTCTTGAGAGGATATTTTGTATCACCGGCCATCCTCTCTTTACGGTCATAATAAACAGATGTTGTTTTAAAGCCGATTAATGGCACAATTCCTCGTAAAAATAGATTGGATTCTTGGTAACGTTCAAGCTCTTCAATCGCTCTTTTGCTCATTAAGCGGAAATCCGCATGATTATAGACTAGATCCACACCCATTTTTTTCATTAGCTTATAAAATCCTTCTGCTGTCGTTCGTTTAAAAAAACGATCGCTCTCTCGGCTTCCTCTTACACCATAAACAATGTCATAGCCGTTTTTAAACTTTTCTACAAACTCATGAATCACTTGAATGTCATCTTGTAAATCTGCATCAATACTAATAACACAGTCAGAAAGCTTTTTTGCAGAAAACAGTCCAGCTAACAACGCATTTTGATGACCTACGTTTCGCGCAAGTTTCAACCCACGTACAAGCTCTCCTTCTATGCTTTCTTTATAAATCATTTCCCATGTGGAATCTTTACTGCCATCATCAACAAATAGGAGTCGACTATCTGGTGAAATTTTTTTGTTTGCTATCATCTCATGTAATAATGATTTTAGCTGGACCAAGGTTTCAGGCAAAACTTCTTCTTCGTTAAAACATGGAATCACTACCGTTAGAATTGGCTCTTCCATTGCTGTATCCTCCTAGCTGACAAAATTCATTTTCTTAATCGAATTTCTAATTTTTTCATGCTATGCTTCAAATCCATTAAAGATGGCTATACAAGCTGTACGGACTGCCTAGCTAATTTACATCGCTCTATAAAGATGGATTTTCCAGGCTGACTCTTCTGATTGAAACACTTTTTCTAAAGCTAAGCCATTCTCCTCGGCATTTTCGATTGGGATTGCCGAGAAGAAATAACTTCCTCCCATTTGTTTAAATTGATCTGTGTTCAATTCTAAATTTTTCAATGTCTTTTTGGAATTTTTTTTGAACATATAATGCTTGCCAAGTTCTGCTGTAAAAATATAACAGCGCCCACCCCATTCATCAAAATAAGTCCGAATTGTTTTATTCTTGTTTAATTCTTTCTCAATAATTTTACGAAACTCATATTTATAGGTCAGAGGATAAAAATTATTATATGTATCAAGGGTATAAAAACCATTGTATTGAGCTATGGCAGGATGAATTCCAATACTCGCTACACGATAGTCTGCCTGTGGTAGTCCAATATACTCTTTAATTTCTTCAAACTGATCTATTGCATAAAATTCACCAACGGAAGGCCGATTTTGGAAAACGACTTCTTCATTAGCAAAAAGGAGTAAGACCACTTGAGCAATCGCAATCAAAGGAACGGATTTACGCCACCAAAGTCCTTGATTCCAGAGAATTTTTAAACTAATAGCAAATAAAACATAAATAATCAGTGGCCGCAAAAAATGATATCTAGCAAAATTAAATGTATCTAGAAAATGGAGTCTCTCGGTAAGAGGTAACCAACCTCTATAAAACCAAAATGCGTACCAAACACTTAAAAGGAAATTTAAAGCAAATAAAAAGACAAAGGTTTTTTCCTGCTGCCAATTTTTCTTCAACCAAACATATATAAAAGCAATAAACAAAACAGGTTGAATCACAATTGTATGGACCGTCATGACATGGTTATGTCCAATGAAATAATTTTTGAATGAGAGTCGAACGCTATTCCAAAACGTCAGCCGCGCATGGAAATATTCATCTCTGCTATTCGGCTCATGGTCAAAAAGAAAGGAGTAAACTAAGCGATACTCAACCAGCATAAAAATTCCTGTCATGTAAACAATCGCAAAAAAGAAAGGCCAGTTCCATCCTTTTCCTCTGATTACATCCACTAACCAGAAAATTCCTATAGCAGTGAGAAAAAAGAAAAAGCCTAACACAACACTGGCATAAAGAGGGATCAAGGTTAATACTAGGTAGTTTTTCCACGAGTTTTCCCTGTTTCTTATGTTTAAAAAAGCCCAGAGCGCTAGCGGCATGCCAAGTGTACTAAGCATCCCTGATGGCCAAAAAGGTGTCATTGCGAACGCTAATGAAACTCCGACTCGAATGATCCCCCGTTTTTCTCCAGGAATAAAATGTTTTTTCAGTAATAAATACATGCCGAAAAAGGCCACGAAGCGAGTTATTCCTTGGCTTAAACCGTAAGCAATCATCGTTGGAAACCAGGCATGTAGCCAGACAATCAGACTATACTCTGTACCAAATGCATTTCGCTGGAGTTCTCCGTTAATGATTTGAGGAATCCGTGCTTCCGTTGATCCCAGGATTTCACCACTCTCGGCTAGAACCTTATACCAAGCAAGGTTCGAGTCTAAATTATCATGGACTCTTATATGGGCATTGTCACCAAGAATAAATATCGGTGATAAAAATAAGGTCAACAGGATGATAGCCCCCATCACTAGCCGCTTTTCTGTTTTTGATTCCATTACAACCAATACGCACACCCCATAAAGCCGATAATGTTACTTTTAAGTTTCCTTGTTATCCTTGAAACTATTCCCTTTTCTTCCAATTTCAATCCTATCCTCTTACATTCCTAAAGGTTGTTTGTAATGATTGTTGTAAAAATCCTAAAGTCGATACTAACGTGAAATAAGCTTTTACTCCGCTATTACTTCGTTTATCTGCTCGTATCTCCTCTTCTACATACTCTGGATAAAAATCATAGCTAAATCATTTATTTTTTCATTCAAAAAAGTAAAAAGTTTGGGAAAAGAGCTTTCCCCAAAAAAACAGTGCTCGGCGAATGAGCACTGTTTAACCAACAATTATTCACAGTTATTTGAATACTAATGCCACTTGATTTGATCAGCTATCTTATGAAGAGATAACTGTGCACTAAATCATGTCATCATAGCCTATTAGGGAATCCATATGACTGGCAATCATTGCAATGATTGTGCTAGCTTCTTCCTTGGTAAAGATAAAATTAGATTCGTCTTTGATTAGTTCATCATCTTCTGTCCATATACGGTTAATTCTTCTTAAAACGCCATCCCCTGTATCGTTAACAATACCAAATTGATAAGTAACCTCCACTTCATCTTCCTTTTGGAAGGCCGTTACTTCTGGGGTTTCCCATTCAACATCAATTTCTTCGAAAATATCCTCGCTGTCATCAATGATTTCCCCTACATAATACTCATCACGATTATCCTCAATTTCTTCTAAATATTGATAATCATCTTCATCGACTTCATCAACATAATAAATTTCTGTGTCGTCTTCATTTAGAAACTCATGGAAGCTCTCGTGAACGGCATCAACAATGTTCTCAATATCAGAAAGAATTGTTCGTGATGGTTGCTCAAAATCGACATCAAAGGTCTCTACATAAAACTCTTCATTGTGTGGGTCAAAGAATAATGTACAAAAATAATCCCTTTCATTCTCCTCGGTCTCCACAAAAAACTCGATTCTAGGGTGTTTCGCACTTCGGTCGATTGACATATGGCCAGTTTGATCATACTTTTCACAAATGGATTCTAAGTGATCCTGTAATTCGCCTGTTACTCGGTCAAACCATTCTAATGACAATTGCTTCACATCCTTTCATAAGACTCAGATGTATTCTTTCCTAAATTTTAATGAATGTTGATACCAGTTTCCACCAAGAACATAACTGAGGCTTTTACAACATCAACCCGTTCAGCATTGCTTATATTTACCATCCCCTTTCATTACCGAAAAAACCTATAATGTTTATAGGTATAAAAAGGAGATGAATGGATGAATACTTCAAAGATTGTAACGAAATGGCTTCCGTTATTACTCGTATTTATCATCATTATAAGTATAGGTACAATGTACTTTTTCCAATATAATAGCAACAAGTTATCTGTTCCATTTTCAACAATAGCTGATAAGGTAGAAACTCTTGGTTCATCTTCTGCAGAAATCATCGAAAAAGCGAATGGAACAATTGAATTGAAGATCGGCGATCTCACATACGTGGCACAAGTTCCACCAAACAGTCAACTGGTGGATCGCCTTGTCGCAAATGAAAATGTCCTTTACAGCTACTCAACAAACAGCCAGTATGGGCCAATGGTTTTAGGTGGAGTTTTACTGCTTCTAGTCACAACTTTTATTTTCACTCGTAAGAAAACGAAGAATGCTGGGACCTGGGGCAGAAATTCAATGAAGAACAGTGTTTCGAAACCTAGTCCCTTGCCAACCATTTCAATCGAAGATGTTGGTGGTCTTCAAGCGGAAGTGAAGGATGAAATCTTACAAACATTATCAATCCTTAAAAACCCTGAACGTTCTATTAAAATGGGCATTCAAGCCCCTAAAGGAATTTTATTATATGGACCACCTGGCACAGGGAAAACCCTCCTAGCACAAGCGATTGCAAAAGAAATGAATGCCAATTTCTTTTCTGCTAGTGGTTCTGCTTTTAACGAAATGTTTATTGGTGTAGGTGCTTCAAGAATTCGTAGTCTGTTTGCGAACGCCCGAAAGCAAGGTCCTGCGGTCATTTTTATTGACGAAGTCGATGCATTGGCTGGTAAAAGGAAGCCACATGGTGGTGAAGAAGGTGAAAAGACATTAACTGAACTGTTGGTACAGCTTGATGGTGGTCATAACAACGATGGAATTTTATTTATTGCAGCAACGAACCGGAAAGATATGTTAGATGATGCTTTTCTCCGCCCAGGGCGAATCGATTTTACTTTTCAAATTCCACTTCCGGACACAAAAGGAAGAAGAGAGATTATTGAGCTTCACATAGTAGGGAAAAATCTCGCAAATGAGGTTTACAATTCTCTCGATAGCCTAGCAGAGAGCACTTCAGGGTTTTCAGGTGCTGATATTGCTTCTTTGTTCGCAACAGCAAGTCGTTTTGCGTTAAAAAATGGGCGCGATGTTCTACTAAAATCAGACTTAGATTACGCTTTAGACAGAACGATCCTTGGCAGTTCATCTCGTGCCCTGAATGATGCCGACGTTAAAAAGCGAGTAGCCATTCATGAGGCTGGGCATGCCATAGTGTCAGCTGTCACTAAGCCAGGGTCTGTACGAAAAGCAACAATTATACCTCGTGGTCAAGCACTCGGATATGTTGCACCATTATATAAAGAACTTCACTTGTCAACAACAAGTGAACTTTTAGATAGACTCGCAATGATTCTTGCTGGTGGTGTAGCAGAAAGGATCTATTTAGGTGAGCATAGCATTGGCGTTAGTGGAGATGTCAAGCAAGCTAAACAACTGTTGGAACAAATGGTCGACACGGGATTATTGCAAAATGGTTTCACATTAACATTCAGTAACGAAGCAAAAGAGTCTCAAATGCAACAACTCTTTCAAACAGCTGTCAAACAGGCCGAAACCCTTATCCGATCAAACGAAGAAGAGTTTCTCACATTGGTTGATACTTTGCTAAGGAAAGAAACATTAGAAGGAACAGAAATTGATGAAATACTGACAAAAAAGAAATCAACTACAAGCGAACCAACACCTGCATAAAGCAAAAAGTGATTTCTTTCACGAAATCACTTTTTTGCTTTGCACAATATTATCTTGAGGGTTTCCATTCCAAAAGTTCAATCCGATTTCCAAATGGGTCATGGATATGAATTCGATTTGCCCCAGGCAACAAATGGTCTTCAATAAATAGAATTTTGTGTTTTGTTAAATGTTGTTTGAGACCTTCTAGGTTTTCAATTTTAAACGCAGGATGAGCTTTTTTTGATGGTGAAAACGGTTCTTCGATGCCAACGTGGATTTGTACATTTCCACTTTTAAACCACGCCCCACCATTTGTTTTTAATGCTACGGGCTTTTCAATCTCTTCCATTCTTAATATCCCACAAAAAAACTCACGAGCTTCCTTTTCTTTCCCTTTAGGGGCCGCTAATTGAATATGATCAATATCATTAAATCGAAAAGACAACGCATTTCCTCCTACTATTATTTACTGTTTAAATCCTTTTTATATATTTAGATATTCCAGAGTCAAAATGAAAATCCTCCAGAATTCTGGAGGACATTATTTTTATTAGCCGTTCTCTTTTAGTAGAAGTACATCATCATTATTAAGAAGAAAAATCAATATTATCCTTAGAAATACGTATACCAATAAAAATCGATTTAGCTTTTTAACAACTGTTTTCATTAAAATTGCCTTAGATAAAATAATCCCTATCATCATTTTCGGGGTCTATTGCTTCAGCTAACAAATGAATATCTTTAATAATTTGTAAACGAATCGATTCATTCTCGCATTTCTTATACTCATTAAATAAACGACCAAGTTCCTCAATGAAAATGGTTACCTCTTCAACCTCCGCCATGCTTTTGCTCCTTTTTTAACATGATCCCCTAAGACCTTTTTGCTACATGTCTTTATAAATGTTAACCCCGTCCGTTAGTATTCGGTAGAACAGGTACAGTTTTTTATACCCAAAGTTACCAAAGATTAAACTTGTTTTACAATCATATTAATTTTTTCCACAAAAAGAGAACCACCCTATGAGAAAGTGGTTCTCTAGCCACCTTATTGTGACCAATCACTTGTAAGCTCTAATAATCTATCAATCTCAACATGGCTCAGTATGATCTCAGGCGCTTCCTCAGCGATTTGAGTCGTTTTTTCAAGTAGTTCATCAATATCTGTATAAGCTTTCACCATACCGAACCTCCACTGTTTCTTTACGTTTTAATGATTTTTCAATAAAACATTCGGAAACTTTTTTTCGTAAATGGGGGTATAGGGAAACTTTTTTTCAATGACCTAAAAATTTTTTTGAAACCTAAACGATCTTTATTAACAATAACACTATCTTTCCAAATATAATTCCCTTACAATGGATATTAAATTTTTCTATTTTTTTGAATAAGGGGGTACAGAGATGATTAGAAAGTTAACTAAACATGACGATGAGATTGTAATGAGTTTCCTCGGTGATGAACCGTCTATCAACCTTTTTATTATTGGGGATCTCGAAGCATTCGGATATGAAACGGATTTTCAGGAATTATGGGGAGAATTCACAAATACTGGAGAACTAAAAGCAGTTCTATTAAGATTTCATCAATCATTTATTCCTTATGCAAAGGGGTCTTTCGACATCGAGAAGTTTGGAGAAATTATGAAATCTTATTCTCCTAAACCAATTCTTTCTGGAAAACAAGAAATCGTTGAACAGTTTGAAAGTTTACTAGAAATTGCCCCAGGGAGAAAACAAGTAACATATTTTGCAGAGTGTCGTACAGATTACAATCTAGATACACCGCAACTTCCTATCCAAATAGCAAGAATCACGGATGTAGATCAAATTATGGAGCTGCGATCAACAATTGATGAATTTAGCCTTAATGATAGTACACGAAAAATGCTCATTCAAGCAATGGAAACAAAGACCGGGCGAACATATTATTTAGAAGAAAGTGGAAAGTTTATCGCCTGTGCATCGACAACAGCAGAAAATACGATGTCCGCAATGATTGTTGGGGTTTGTACGCACAAAAATTTCCGGCAAAGAGGACTTGCGACAGAGATTCTTCAAAAAATGGTAAAAGACGTTCTCAACGAAGGAAAAATCCTATGTCTCTTTTATGATAATCCTGCGGCAGGTAGGATCTATAAACGACTAGGATTTCAAGATATTGGAATGTGGACAATGTATCGTTAAAATATTTCGTCGTGAGCCATAAAAGTAGTTTTCCTTTTATTATTCATTCAATAGTTACGGCAGTAATGGTTCTACATCGCTGCCGTAACTTATTTTTTACTATTTCTTATTAACGGCCCGTGAAATCGCATCTATAGCTAACTTTATATCATTTGCGCTAACATTTAAATTTGTTACAAGCCTTACAGTACTTAGGCCTGCACTACCAGAAAGAACACCTTCAGCTTTTAACGCGACAACAAATTCATCAGCAGTCACCCCCAATTCCTTCACATCTACAACCACAATATTTGTCTCCACTTCATTTACAACAGCAAGGCCGTCGATATTGCGGATTCCATCTGCTAATAGACGTGCGTTTTCATGGTCCTCAGCTAATCTATCTTTCATCTTAGTTAATGCAATTAAACCTGGTGCAGCAATTACTCCTACTTGTCTCAGCCCGCCACCAAGTCGTTTTCTCCACACTTTTGCTCTTTGAATAAAATCTTTGCCACCAGCAATAATCGATCCAATCGGAGCACCTAACCCCTTTGATAAACAGAACTGTACCGTATCCGAATATTGAGCAAATTCCTTCACATCGACGTCAGCAGCAACTGCTGCGTTAAACAGCCTTGCCCCATCCATATGAACAGGAACTTGATGCTTTTTAGCCACTTGGTAGATTTCCTTCATATTTTCCACAGGTACAACCGCTCCACCAGCACGATTATGCGTATTTTCAATGCAAATTAATCCTGTTTCTGGATAGTGAATATCGATTCCGCGGATCGCTTCATGAACTTTTCGTGGATCCATTGCCCCTCTTATGCTTGGGATGGTTCTAGTTTGAACCCCGGCTAATGCTGCAACTGCACCTGATTCATAATAAAATATATGTGATTCCGCTTCGAGAATAATTTCTTGGCTTGGGCGGCAATGTGTGAGCACGGCAATTTGATTCCCTTGTGTCCCACTCGTTACAAACAACGCTGCTTCTTTTCCTAACACATTAGCAGCAGTTTCTTCTAATTTTTCCACTGTTGGGTCTTCTCCGTATACGTCATCCCCAACCTCAGCAAGATACATCGCTTTTCGCATTTCCTCTGTAGGTTTTGTAACTGTATCACTTCTTAAATCAATCATTTTAGTTCCCCTTTGCTTTATGTAGATTCAATAGTTATAGTTTACCAGAAAAAAAAGCATTGCAGAATCAACTGCAATGCTTTTTTTCCTTTCTTTGTCTATTAAAATGCTGTTTTTGCACCAAGATAACGAGGCTTCCAATAGGAATTATTCATATCGCTAATTGTTACACCTGTTGAAGACCCTGCGTGAATAAATTTGTTATTTCCAAGATAAATCCCTGCATGTGACGGTCCTTTTGCATACGTTTCAAAGAAAACAAGATCGCCTACTTTTGGAGTTGATACCGTTTTTGTTGCATCCCAAATCGTTGCAACTGTTCGTGGAATTGTGATCCCTACTTTATTAAAAACGAAATTTAAATAGCCACTACAATCAAAACCTGACGTTGTACTGCCACCCCAAACATATGGAACTCCAATATGTTTTTTCGCTTCCGTAATTAAAGCATCAACTTTAGCCTGGGTAGATGGACCCCCTGGAGCATTCGAAACAGGCGTTGTCGCCGTTCCAGTGACTTTTAACACTTGTCCTACATAAATAATGTCTGAGCTTAAGTTATTCATCGTTTTCAATTGTGCCACCGATACATTATGGCGAACTGCAATATGTGAAAGAGTATCTCCACTCTGAACTTTGTAAGTAGATACCGTGGTAACAGGCGTTGACTGTGTTTGCTCCGCTTTCCCTGAGACTTTCAAAGTTTGTCCAGGCTGAATAATGTCAGAAGCTAAACCATTCAACGTTTTTAGATCTGAGATCGACATATTGTAAGTTTTTGAAATTCCCCATAGTGTATCGCCTGATTTCACAACATACGTATTTGTAGCCTTAGCAACAACATTGGATTTAGGTGCAGCAACGACTAATTTTTGATTCACAAAAATTGTTGGTGCCGATAGTTGATTCCAATTTAGTAACTCGTCCACTGTGGCATTATATTTTCTTGAAAGCCCCCATAATGTATCACCAGATTGAACTGTATGAACACTAGCACTGGCCGAAGCACTAAATGAAGAAAACAAAATCCCCGTTGTGGCAAGCATTGTCACTAACCTTTTTTTCATGTAAGCAACCCCTCTAGCTGAATAATTGTACATAAATATACTATTGATTTTAGAGCTAGATTCACAGTTTTAAAATATGGAAATTTAGGTATGTTTCTCCTAATTTACTAGAATAAGGACCCCATCTTATTACCTAAACCATAGTTGTCAAGGATTCTGCTTCTTTGTTCTCCGGCAAAAACGCTAAATTATTCACTCTAGCAAAATTTGCTAGTTGTCATTATTCGAAAAAAGATGTAGAGGGATTGTAACATTCCCATCCTAATTTCAGGCTCTGACAAATTTATATTAGTAGCATAGATATAAATCTTTCATACATTTAGATAGACCTGATAAATTTTAGCATGAAAAGTGAGCCTTTTTGTGTTTATATACAAAAGCGATGCGAACAAAAACAACTGTATAATCAAATGACTATGCTTTTACTAATTGTATGGGTATGAAAACTATCTATATTAAAGTCATTCTTTTTCTTGTTTACTGCAGATATTTGACGGTTTCATGACACTAACCAACATCGTGACGAATATCACAAAAGGTCTGTACCTTTTGTTATACAATTCAATTAACGAAAGGATGGTGCATACTTAATGATCAAAATTGAAAACGAAGCCTATCACTGGTTTGAAACTGAATTTGACGTACCAAAACCGTTTTTCGTTCGACTTTACCCACAATATGCGGGATTTGGTGAAAAGAACAAAGGCTATAGCCTTGCTTTTGCCCTTGAACAACCAAATATAGTTGCGACCAAACAAGAGATGAATGGTATTACCTTTTATGTAGAAACAAATGATGCTTGGTTCTTTGATAAAACTAACGTTAAAATTCAATTCAACGACGATAAAAAAGAGATCTTTACAACCTTTTTAGAAGAAAAATAATTAACCTTCCAAGAGCCCGATTCAATATACGGGCTCATTTTTAGTTTTAAACTCTTTGCTCAACTTTTGTTACTTTTGAAGAAATAAATAAACGATGTTATAACAATAAATAGGTTTCATTCATGAAAAAAAGAGCTCGCAAAACTATTTTCAGCTTAAGACGATTATTGCGTTAAAATCGGCTTTAGGAATTTAATCTTTACGAGATATAAGAAGTTAGCCATTATTAAAAAAGGCAACGAACTATTGTCCGTTACCAAGTTTTCTATCTACGCCATATCCGTTTATTTTCTACTCTTTTCGTTAAACCGAGAGTGTCTAGTCTTTCTAAAAATGGAATCATATATTTCCGAGATAAATCAACAGCATGTTTTGCATCCCCAACTTCAAATTCAGCTCCAGTTTGTTTCCGAAGCTGATTTACTGTGTCCTGAAATAATTCCTTATGCCAATAATATTGTTCGTCTAATGGGACAATCAATTGCTGTTCCTCTAGGAATTTTTTCAGCTCAGTCACTAGCTGATCAGGTATGCCTGCATCTTTAAAGTAATCTTTCAAATAACGGACTTTTAAACCATCCTGCTTTAACTCTGTCAGCAGATTTTCCGTCCGCTTTTCCCAATTTTTCGGCACGTGTGGGTTAAATGATGCCAATTTGATAAACTGATCCTTTCGAGTGAATACATCTTTTTTTAGCCCATTTTCAATGACAAAATCAAATAAATTTTTAGGAATTAGTTTTTGCATACCTTGGTATAATTCTGCTTTATTTAGTCCTTGGCGCATTGGATTTTTACGGTGATATTCCTCTAATTTATCCACCAAATCGTCTTCTATTGCCTCGATAAGCTGGACTAACGTATATTCTTTACCACTGTACAATAAAAACTCTTCACGTTTCAGTACTTCTTTCAATGTTGCCTCATCAAGAGCCGTACTTTTAATCAAATCTTCGAACGTCAAGCTTTTCGCCTCGTAAAGAGCTGCGGAAATCCTTTCAGTTGGCGTTCCGACCTTCTTCTTTTCAAGTTCTACAATGGTTTGCTTGCCGAATCGGTACTTGTTTCCACGCGGGTCAATAACCCAACCTCCACCAATCGTTTCTTGTGGGCTTGGTCGCCGGACAATAAAACGATCACCTCGTTTCGTGACGATCTCTTCCTCGAGACGTAATTGACACAGAATTTCATCGGTTTCCTCTTTTAGTTCATTACGGTCAAAAAAGACAATCCGTCCCATTACTTCCGCCGTACCGATATGACACTTAATTGGTGTCCGTTGCTTAACAAGATAATCGAGGTCTTCTACAACTCTTATCGCGACGTCGATCGTTCTTGTCACTATAAATTGGTCTGATAAAACAAGAACCTCACCGCGCTCTATCTCATCCTTTGCGATACCTGACAAGTTAATGGCCACCCTTTGCCCAGCAAAAGCTTCAACGGCAGGCTTATGGTGCACTTGTAGTTGCCGTGCGCGTACTTCATGTCCCTTTGGCATAATCTTTAATAATTGACCTTCCTTGACACTGCCTTCATATACAGTCCCACGAATGACCGTGCCTTGACCTTTTACGGTAAATACCTGATCAATTGGCAAGCGAAAAGCTCCCCGTGAATCACGTTCTTCTTGTTGTTTTAGTGTTTCAATAATTAAGGCCTTCAATTCTTCAATACCTTTTTTTGATAAAGAATCCACCATCATTAATGGGGAATTTTCAAATACGGTTCCTTCTAGCTCCCCTAATATATCTTCTTTTACAAGATCAATAAATTCTTCATCAACCCGGTCCGTCTTTGTAACCGCAATGATTCCAGCCTTGATGCCGAGAAACCCTAATATTTCTAGATGTTCTTTCGTTTGCGGCATAACACCTTCATCAGCGGCAACGACTAGTACGACAAGATCAATACCGGCAACTCCGGCAATCATTTGCCGAATAAAACGCTCATGTCCCGGTACGTCAACTACCGAAATTTGCAGTTCGTCATCCTCATGCAAAGGGGCGAATCCTAGTTCGATTGAGATTTGCCGTTCTTTTTCCTCTTTTAAGCGATCAGTATCTACATTAGTCAACGCTTTCGTTAGCGTTGTTTTCCCATGATCTATATGACCGGCCATTCCTATGGTAAAATACCGTTTACTCAAGCTTAAACACCTACTTTTATCTCATCTCTACCTTTAATACTGTATCGTTAATGGGATGTTTGTTCAAGGAACGTTTATGACAATATCAAAGCACCAACTGCCCCGCTATATTCACCATTTAGCAAAAAGATAGGATTCAACCCGACCGACATCGTAAAACTTCTTAACCCTTCCTGAAAAAGAGAATTTTCAATTAAGGTGCTCCCAATAAACAAGATATCCGTCACTTGATGAATCTCTGCAGTTTGCATACTAAGCAAAATAATGGTTTCGGTCATCATATTTATTAGTGCTGCGATAGTATCGGCCACGGAAGAATTGGTTTGCTTAACCTTCGCGAAATTACTAGCTGTTAACTCACCCTCGATCGGTGGCAGATCTGGGTAATAGAGATCTTTAACCAATAAATCAATTTTTGCTCGTTTTCCTTCTTTCGCTAATGACACTAGTTGTGAATAATCATCTTTTCCAGCAAGTAAACTACCTAGTCCGAGAAACGTTCCGCCCCCTATCCCACTACCTAGAACTCGTTTATGATTGGAGTCCTCAATTAAATACCATGAAGTTCCAGTCCCAATGTTCACAAGTAATAATTTTTTCGGAACATTCATTCTCGTTTTTTTCATGAGAAAAACGGCGCCCTCACAAGCAGCGTCAAACTCAGGCACAACTTTTCCGTTTGGAAAGTAGTTTTTGCGCAAATATTCAGCCTTGCCTCCAGTTAACCTTACACTTCGATTTTGTACAATTAGGGCTAGCCACTCTGCGATCTCATCTACTTTTGAGATCGGATATTTTTTAAAATGGAAACAACCTTGTTCTTCAAAAGCAACTTTGATTAATGATCCCCCAGCATCAATACCGATGGTTTTCACTGATAACTGTCCCTCCTTGTAGGTGAAAATTGACCTCTTCTCTGCGCTACGAAGCAAATTTCCTTCTTTTGTTTAGGCTTTTATCTAAAAGATTGTTGCATTATCAAGGAAATATCGAGTGATTTAGCTATGATCCCATTCCAAAGTTCTTCCTAAGTAGTAACGCGGAGAAAGGCTAACTTCGCGGTAAAATCGGCTTTAGGATTTTACGACAACCCTTTATATAAGCCAACAACTCCCAATTCCTAGATACCAAACATCATTTCCTATTGTACCATTTACCGATGTTTGCCATATTAAATTAAGCTATTTTTTGCTCAAAGCAAAATAAAAAAGGCATAAAACAACGGTTTTATTCCCTCATCTAAATCATTATTGCACATACTTCTTTCCGTCATTAAACAGAGAAATGAAACTCGGTTTTGCTTCCAACTTGGGTTGCAATTACTTCTAATCTAGCATCGATACGTTCTTTCAATTCCGGGACATGGGAAATAATTCCTACTAGGCGTCCGCTACTTTGAATTTCAATCAGGGCCTCAATCGCTTGGTCTAAGGATTCTGGATCAAGGGTACCAAATCCCTCGTCTATGAACATTGTCTCTAATGAGACTCCCCCAGCATAGTTTTGGACAACATCTGCTAATCCAAGTGCTAATGACAGAGCCGCTTTAAAGCTTTCCCCACCGGAGAGTGTTTTAACATGCCGTTCCTGCCCCGTATACTGATCAAATACTAGCAATTCAAGACCACTTTGGACATTCCCTTTGGAACGGTCAGTCTTCCGGTGGAGACGGTAGCGACCACTTGTCATTTTGCCTAACCGAACGTTTGCTTCTGCTAAAATATCATCTAAAAATGCTGCCAATACAAAACGTTCAAACGTAATTCGATACGTATTTTGTCCTTTGGATATTTCATAAAGGTGCCCTATCAGATTGTAACGCTTTTCCAATGTTTTAATGCATTCATTGATTTTTTGAACAGAGTCTACTATTTGTTCATTTTCATGTTTTTTGAGATAGAGGTTTTGATAGTCTTCGCTCACTTTGCCAATCACTTGGTCAAGATCTGCTAGACTTTCTCGTAAAAGTTCCACATCAGGTCGCTGCACATCTTTTAATACCTCTGAAGTTTCTTCTAGGCGATCTGAAACAGAACGCAGTTCTTCACGGAATTGACGTGTTTCAGTCTCGAGGCGTTCGATGACATTTTCAGGTCGCTTCGCATTGTGATACTGCTGATAAATTTCAAATCCTTGCTTAATCATATTTGTTTTAAATATTTCGCGTTCCTCTGTCAATTTTTCCTTTGTTTCGTTCAGTCGTTTCTCGCCTTCTTCTAACCGAGTTTTTTCCTTATCTAGTACGTCTTTTGCTTCTTGATAACTTTTTTGTGCTGATTCTAGCTCAAGAATTAATTGCTCCTGCCGCTTTAAAGCCAACTTGTATTGTTGTTCAAATGCTTGCCATGAACGTAATTCTTCCGGAATGGTTTCGGTCATCCGCGACAAGTTAGTCTTTTTTTCTGTGTAAGCGATGGTTAATTGCTGAAGCTTATTTCCTAATAATTTTATGTTTTCTTGAACTTTCACCTTATTTTTCTCTAACTCTTCTAGCTCTTGCCTTACAAAGGCAAGACGATCTATTTTTTTTGATATTTGTTTTTGTTCAAGAATTAATTTCGCTTGTTCTGCTTCCAGATTAGAGATATAGTGTTGAACCTGATAAGGATCAAAATCTGGTATCTTTTGAGACAGTTCAAGTTGTAACTCTTTGCTATTTTGGATAATCGTATTTAATGCCATTTCTGATTCCAAAAATACTTTTTCCAGCTTTGCTTTTTCCTTTTCTACCTGTCCCACTTGTTCTCTTGCTGCATTTAAGTCTTGCTCCGTAGGTACAAATCCATTTTCGGCTATTGCTGGACTTGGGTGATGCTCAGAGCCACAAACAGGACATGCTTTCTCATCAGTTAATGTGCTTGCTATAATCGCAGCCTGGGAGTGGAGCCATGTTTGTTCGATTTCTTTAAGTAACTCTTTGGTATCTAAGAACCTAGCTTCTGCGTTTTCATATTCTTGTTTTCGTTGCTCGTACTTAAGGATTGCTTGATCTTTTTGCTTTTGCTGGTTTTCATATTTCAGAAGCTTGTCCAAATGGAACTCAAGCTTTTCTAATTTCCGTTCTCCTTCAATGAAGCTAAGTTGAGCCTGGTCGATGGTCTCTTTTTCCTTTTTTAAATTGTTTACCTTCAATTCGATATTCTGTCCCTCGGCTTCAAATTGTTCATTCTTCTTTTTTGTAGTCGAGAGAGTTTGAAGAATGGTTTCTGTTTCTAATTTTAAGCCTGCAAATGCTTTAACATCTTCTTTTATGTGGTCTAATTTATTTACTGCATCAACAGTTTGTTTTCGTTCATCTTCCCGAGCGTTTTGCTTGGTTAGTTCTCGTTCAGCCTGCTCTAATAGTTCTGAATGATGTTTGATTTTCTTAGTGCTTTCTTCGATAAAAACAGTAAGTTGGTCCACATCCTTTTTTAGACGATGGCATAAAGCTTCTTGGCTCTCAAGAAATGCCGCTTTTTTTGCAAGCTGTGCTTCCTTCTCTTTCTCTTCAAAGGTCGGTATTTGTCTTTCTAGTTTCTGTTTCTTCTCGTGAAGAGCTGCTAATGTATTTAATTGTTTCAAGATCGTTTCTGCTTCAAAAAGTTTTTGTTGCAGCAAATCACGTTCTTTTTGCTTTTCGGTTTGTGCTTCTTTAAGTGTCATTAACTTCTGTTGCATCACCACGATTTCATCCTGTATGAGAGGAATGAGAATGGCATCATGATCACTACCTGCATCCAAGTATTCCTTTAATGCTTCATTTTCAAAAGCATGAGCTCTTTTTAAGATCGCACTCCGTTCATCTGTCTGAGATTGAACGTGCTTCTTTAACTCTGTTGCCTCTTCTTTTAGTTTTTCTTCAATCTTTTTATACATCTCGGTATGGAACAGACGCTGGAGGATGACTTCTTTTTCCTTACTGTCTGATGTAAGCAGCTTCCTAAATTCTCCTTGGGGAATCATTAAGATTTGGCGGAATTGATTGCTATCTATTATCATAATTTCTTTAATTTTTTCATCCACATCACGAACATTGGCTGCTAATAATTTTATTGTCCCATCTTCTTCAAGTTGGTATAATTCTGCTTTGGCCCCAACAGTCGTATATCCGTCCCCACGCTCTTTCTTTTTTTCTTGTTGAGGTGAACGAGTAATACGATACGATTTTTGTCGCAATGAAAAATCAAGACTAACCTCGGTTAATAGCTCATCCTTGGCAAACTGACTGCGTAAATCTGGTCCGCTTCGATCTTCTCCACTTGCTTTCCCGTAAATGGCGTAGCTTATGCCGTCAAAAATCGTCGTTTTCCCTGAGCCCGTTTTTCCTGAGACAACAAACATCGTTCGGTTTTCTAATTTAGTGAAATCAATTACTTCTTTTCCTGCATATGGTCCAAAAGCTTGCAGTGTTAATTTTAAAGGTTTCATTTTTGTCCCTCCTCTTTCAGGACGTTGTTAATGATGCTTGCCATTGCCTCTCTCTTTTCAGTGCCAAACTCAGATGTTGTCATTTCTGTGTAAAATTGTTCAAAAAGATCAAGCTCTGACTTTTTCTCTTCACGTATACTAGAAAATTGACGCAACTTCTTCTGATCAACAGTTTCAATTTTACGCTCTAAATGAAGGACATTTGGATAAATCTGACGAAGTTTCCCAATCGGGTCGATAAGTGAACCCTCATCAAGCAAAGTTACCTTTAAGTAATCATCTTGTTTTTGTTTTTCGTAAAATTGCGGGTCGAGTAGTTCTTCTAAAAAGCCGCTCACTTCACGCATATCTTGTTTTGGGGTTAGTGAGCGTTCTCTATGTGTAAAACTGCCTTTTTCATCGATTTCAATAATGCTGATTGCTTTACGTTGAGTCGCCTCTGAAAATGAGTATTTCATTAAAGAACCTGAATATTTAATAGTATCGTGACGAATTGCATCTGGACTATGAAGATGTCCGAGAGCTGTATAGGAAAATGGTGCAAATAAGTCTGATGTCACACATCCAGATCCCCCAACCGACAAAGTTCGTTCTGATTCACAAGTTGAACCCCCAAGGACGAATGCATGTCCAACAAACACATTTGGTTCATTCGGATTGAGGTTCTCTTCAATTTTCCCAATTATCCTTTTCATTGCATCTTGATGGGAGTGAATGCTAGAGTCGTCAAATAGTTGCCGGACTTGTCCAGGTTCAGTGTATGGAACTAAATGGAAATTAACTCCATTTAATCGGACAGGCTGAAGACCAGTTGCTAATTTCCCGGTTAAGTAAAAATGACTGTGACGGTACCAAGAACTCCCAAATGAAAGCCGCTCTGCACTGTCATGGTTTCCGGCAATCGCTACGACTGGTGTGTTTAATTCAACGTTGATTTTAAATAAGATTTCATCTAATAGCTCAACCGCGTTTGTAGGGGGAACTGAACGATCATACAAGTCCCCGGCAATTACGACAGCATCAGGTTTTTCTTCAGCGACGACTTCTAAAAATTGATTAAGCAAGTATCGCTGTTCATCAGTCATGTAAATGCCATGAACCAACTTACCTAAATGCCAATCTGCAGTATGAATAAATTTCAAATCTTTCACCCCTCTAAAAAATCAATACATGGTTATTATTATAGCAGACAAGTATTCTAGTCGATGTCCACAAATTAAGGAAACCTCTCCCTAAACAAACACTTGTTCTTAATCTATTATATCAGAAAGTCCTTATTGCTTCTCAACTTTCCTTATTCTAGTGTGGCTTTTTCAGTAAAAAAGGGGTACCAAAGGTTCCGTGATACACAATCTTTGAATTAGGCTCTTTTCTCCAAGATTGTTGCTTTTTAAAGGAAATATAGAATGTTTTAGCTTTTCTATTATCCATTCTAAAGGTCGTTTCAAGGTGAGAAAAGAGCTTACAAACTAACTATTAACGCAGAGAAAGGCTTATTTCTCGTTAAAATCGGCTTTAAGATCTTAACAACAAACTCTACGGATACAGCCTTTAATCGAGTTTATATAATTGATTTTTAATAAACTTGCTTCTATTGGAAATAAAATTGTAAATGACATCTGGTTCTCGATCAAATTGAGCAAGTTCGCTTTTTTTATAAGGGTCCTTTTCAATAAAAGGTTTTATCCCGTTGGTTAACTTTTCGACTCTTGGTTGCAAGTGTTCGACAGTATACTGAAATTCTAGCAACCTACTAAGCAGTAATTGATACTGTTTACGAAACGAAGCAATATTTAATATTCTAGCCGTTAATGTGTTAAACCCTTCAATCGGAACATAGTCATGAGCTAGTAACTTCCCGTTTACATCCCTTCCCCAAGTTGCATCATAATCCCAAGGAATGATTTCAAACCGCCCCGTCTTTCGATTTCGATATAAAGCGTAGTTATGAACAAAGCCATCGTAGTTTTGAGTTAACACAACACCAGCTAACCAACGCAAATACTTATCAACATCGACAATTTTCACAATACCTTTCTCGAATTCTAGTGCTGTCATGGTATTTATTTTGAAGATCATTTCTTCTAGCATGCGATCATCCTGGTAGGTAGCAAATTTCTTTTGGTACCCTGATACTAGTGAATTTTTTACTCCTTTGGTTATACCACTTAATAACGAAAAGTTCCCATTGCCATTAATCGCATAATAAATACTACCAGAGGAAATTTTTCTTCTAGCTAAGAAGTGTTCGTCAACAGATTCAAGTTCTAAATAGACACCATGTGCCTCTCCATTTAAGATTAGGAACACATGCTGGGATTGCGGTGACAAACATCCAATATCTGAAAAAAAATCAAGCGATAGCTTATTTCGAATGAGTGAAGGATCTTTGTATTCTGCATTCAAGTGAACTTCTTTTGCTCCTTTATATACTGATGGGTGAACGAATTGAATATGATATGATTTTTTCACGAACTCTCTAATATGGGAGCCTCGGTACGCGATATCAATGTTAAACTTCCTCTTATTTATTGATAACTGCGCTGACACAGGTTCATCAATCCACACATCACGTTTCAGCTCGAAAAGATCCTCAGGCTTGATAGACAAACGATATACAGGGATTGTCATCATTCTCCCCCTTCCTTTTATTAAATCGTATGTAAAAGGGGTCCTGTCCTCTAGAACATTCGTCCATTTTCCAGAAAATTACGCACTAGCCTAATACGGATTGTGGATATGAGCAATAGTCTAGTAGTATAGATGGATGTCATAAATACGAGAAGTTTAGTTTCTAAGTATGCACATACACAAATTTAAAGGAGGTTTTGGTTTTGAACCGTCAATATTCCAAAGAGGATCTTAAAAAAGCTGTTGAAACCGCTGAAATGAGGGGACTTGACCATTTTTTAAAGCAAAATCCTCAAGATACTCATCGATCGGTAACTAGCTCCGAAGATATGAAAACAGACACTATTAGCAGTCATCAAACGGTAAGGAATCATTTTTTCGACAATCTCATGTTTGGACCTAGGAATTCCAAACGCAATGAAGAACCTTTAACAAGCTCGGCTCCTATCACTACGAATAAAAAGGATACAGGCCACTACACCCTTGATGTTGATACACATCTAAAAAGAGATGAAGAACTTATAACGTGTGATCCATGTCAGGAAGTTCGGGAAATTGTTGAAGGAATTAAAGCCGGTGAGTACAAACTTCGGAGCTTAGAAACATCCAAAGAAGTAGCCCATACTAGAAAATCATATGCAAAAAGAGGGAAGCTTCGTTTGCCTTCCCATTGGCACCCTGTTTCTAGATCACAAAGCAGCTTTTCTACTCAAAACGATGATGACCAGATGGTTTCTTGGGTGAACGGAAATATGCAAGCAGTGAGAATCCTTGTTCCAAACGAATAATGATAAGGATTATGAAAATAGGAAAGCCTAGCCAATGAAAATGGCTAGGCTGAATTTTTATTTTGATAGATAACGTGAATTATAATTTAACAACATTAGAAGCTTGAGGTCCACGAGCACCTTCAACTACTTCAAATGATACTTCCTGACCTTCATCTAAGGTTTTGAATCCTTCAGTTTGGATAGCAGAGTAATGAACGAAAACGTCATTTCCGTCTTCAGTTTCAATGAATCCGAAACCTTTTTCTGCGTTGAACCATTTAACTTTACCGTTTTTCATTAAAAAAAATCCTCCTAAATGTGGCTATGCATATAGCCGTTGTTGAAATTAGCCATTTACAACGTTTAGTATTACTATCATCACTCAACTTATTCAAAAGAACAAGCTAATTTGCATGTCTAATCGTTCAATTGGCTAATTAAAATTTACCACCTTATATAAAAAATGTCAATATGAAAACACTTACATTCCCATTTCCTCGATTGGTTTGAACAGATAAAATATCTCACGAATTAAACGAAAACAACCTGAAGGAAATATTTCCTTCAGGTTGTTTAGACACTAGTTGTTATCTTCTTTTACGACGCTTTTTACGATCGTCATCATCTTGTTCAGCAGCAACTAAATCGTTAATCAAGCAACGGCGAACCGCACGGCAAAAATCCTCGCTGTCAATAAAAGCGTTTTTAATTCTTACAGGTACTCTGAAGTTATCATCAAAAGTCCCTTGTACATCACCAGTTGAGCGCTTATGGCCTCTAGAAGTTCCTGCTACATCATCTGTTCTACGATTGCGGCGGCGTCCAGTAAATTCACCCGCTACATCTCCTGTTGTGCGTTTTTTACGACGGCCTGTATTTTCACCTGCCACATTTCCACGACTTCTTTTATTGCCTGTAAAAAGGCCAGCTACATCATCATTGTAGTAACCCATACCTTATTCCCTCCTTTCACTACTGTATCTTATGTAAGCTTTGTACAGGCTGTTAAGGCAAATACCTTATACTTCTGAAAAATGGACGCTAAAACGTGAAATTATTCCTTTATATTAATCCGACCTTTCATCCCAAGATTTTATGGACAAGTGTATTAAATATAAATGCTTATTCATAGGATTTAGAGACAAGTATTGGGAGTTGGTTTTGTTGAATATTAGTTTATTGGCTAGTTACATTGTACTAGGGATTACTTTAGCTGCACCTATAGGTCCTGTTAATTCTGCACGTTTGGATAAAGGGATTAAGAATGGATTTTGGCATGCGTGGATTGTCGGAACAGGGTCGATGATCGCCGATGGGATATTTATGGTGTTAATATATTTTGGACTCGTGAACTTTTTGGACATCCCGATTATTCAAATTTTCTTGTGGCTTTTTGGGGGCTTTGTTTTAATTTATTCTGGAGTTGAAAGTATAATAGGAGCAAATAAATTTTCCTTTGATCAGGATCGTAAAAAAGATTCTTTATTGAGATGTTTTTTTACTGGATTTATTATGTCGATTACTAGCCCTTTATCGATTTTGTTTTGGCTAGGGATTTACGGTTCGGTATTAGCGAAAACAGCGACCACATATGGAACTAGTCATTTACTTATCTATAGCAGCATGATTTTTCTTGGCTTGGCCATTTGGGATCTATTAGTCGCCGCATTAACCACTGGCTTGCGCCGGTATTTAAATTTTAAAAGCATTATTGTTATCTCAATTTTATCAGGTGTTTCCCTGATTGGTTTCGGCGTTTATTTTGGTTATCAAGGCGTAATTGCTCTTTTCTCCTAATTTAGATGGTATAATTTCTGTTTTATTAAACAACCTAATAAGAAGGTTTGGCTTAAATCAATTTAGGGGTGCTTATAAAAATGACTGTTTTGGTTTATCAAACATTTGAGATTAAGCAAGACAAGTTCAAGGAAGCGATTGATAATTTACGCGAACTCCAGAAGTTTAGATCCGAACACTTCGACCAAAAAGTAGAAATTCTTTCCCCTATTTCTGGACAAGATCATACATATGCTTTACTTACTTCTTATGAAGGATTAGCTGAAATGGAACTTCAGGATAAAAAAATGTTTGATGACGAAGAATATTTAAAGCTTATTGGGGAGTTTTTTCTAGAGAATGTTGTCCAGGGGAGTCTCCAAACACAGATTTATCGTACCATGAATGGAAAAGGGTAGTCCGTACGAGCCCATAAAACAACTAGAACCAATGAATATATGAAAAAGCAAAATAAGCCTCCTATCTTGGGGGCTTATTTTTGTTCTATTCAAGGTTTAATTCAGCTTAATTAATTCAAGAACAAGGTAGATCGCAACCGCCCAAATTATTATAGCGGATAATTTGTTGATTCGTACCTGAACCTTCCCTGCTGTATCCAACTGACCAACGATTCTTCCTGCTACAGCTAAACCAAAAAACCAGACCCATGAAACAATAATACAAGCGAGAGTAAAAACTACTTTGTCAAGCCCAGAATAAGTCAGAGAACTTGTTCCAATAACGCCGATCGTATCAAGAATCGCATGTGGATTTAATAATGAAACAGACAGAGCAAAAACAATTTGTTTTTTTGCAGAAACCCCTTCCCAACTTCCTGTTTGATCACTTGGTTTAGTAGACCATACTGTCCACCCTATGTAGAGCAAAAAGATTACTCCAATTGCTAATAAAAAGGTATGAAAAAAAGGAATCGAAAGTACAATAACCGAAACCCCCAAGACAGCAAGTAAAATCAGGAATGTATCACATAAAGACGCAGTTAGAATTACTGGAATCGACCTTTTAAACAAAGAATGTGATGCTCCCTGGTTGAAAACAAAGACATTTTGTGCTCCCAAAGGCAGAATGAGGCCAAAGGCTAGGACTATACCATGAACCATCGCAGTTATCATTTTTTCCTCCTATGTAGGAAGCTCAATTTTTAACTTCCAATGACATTTTACCTTCAAACCCAGAAACGCTCAATCCCTATATTTTCTGGAAAACAAGTGGTTAAAAGAAAGCTGTAGGATTAAAAGCAAATTCAAGTGAAATTTTGGGCATAATTTAAAGAAACTTAAAAAACATTTAGTTAAAAACAAAATTTTTAATAGGCCTCTTTTCTATAAAAAAATGAAACTTATTCCAATTTTATTCGTCTAATATTTAGCAATACATAAAACATTTGGGGATGATAAAATGAATAATCATGAAATTGATTACCAAATACATGGAGATGACATGCAATTCGTTCAAGTGGAACTGGATCCCGGTGAAACGGTTATCGCTGAAGCAGGTAGTCTGATGATGATGGATGACGGAATCAGAATGGAAACAGTGTTCGGTGATGGCTCAAACCAAGGTGGCGGCCTTATGGGAAAACTCATTGGAGCAGGGAAACGAGTTTTGACTGGAGAAAGTCTCTTTATGACGACGTTTACGAACGAACGTAGCGGAAAAAAACATGTTTCCTTTGCTTCCCCTTATCCAGGTAAAATCATCCCACTAGATTTAAGCGAACATGGAGGGAAAATTATCTGTCAAAAAGATGCCTTCTTAGCTGCTGCTAAAGGAGTATCCGTTGGGATTGCCTTCCAGCGAAAACTAGGAACAGGTTTTTTTGGAGGCGAAGGCTTTATTATGCAAAAGCTAGAGGGAGATGGCATGGCATTTGTCCATGCGGGTGGAACTCTTTATCAAAAAACACTTGAGCCTGGTGAAATTTTAAAAATTGATACTGGTTGTCTCGTCGCGATTACCCAAGACGTAGATTATGATATCGAAATGGTACGTGGTGTTAAGACCGCTTTATTCGGTGGTGAAGGGCTTTTCTTTGCGACGCTTAGAGGGCCGGGAACGGTTTGGGTACAATCACTGCCTTTTAGCCGATTGGCGAGTAGAGTATTCGCAGCTGCTCCTCATACAGGAGGAACTTCTAAGGGCGAAGGTGGTCTTGGAGGACTGTTTGACATTTTAGGCGGGGACCGCAACTAAGTGACACCCTGGTTAATAAAAAGCCTCCTAGATTGTAGGAAAACTACTAGGAGGCTTTTTGGTTTATCTTTTCTCTGCATACGATTTAATACGGATCCAAGGACGTTCGTTATCCCAAGTAAGCGAAACCGGCACCCGGAAAGTTTGCTCTAATTGAGTTTCCGTTAAGGTAGATGATTTATGACCACTTGCTACTACTTCTCCTTCCTTAATTAACAAGGCATGTGAAATCGATGGCACAATTTCTTCAATATGATGAGTAACATATAACAATGTTGGGCCCCCTGGTAAACTGACCATTTCTTCAATTGTCGATAACAACTCTTCTTTGGAATATATATCAAGTCCATTGCATGGCTCGTCAAGGATTAAGAGCTTAGGCGAAGACATCAAAGCCCGAGCAATCATTGCCCTCCGTCTTTCCCCTTGTGATAATGAAGAAATCAACTGGTCCGCTAAATGATGAATGCGAAAACGTTCTAATAGCTCAGACGCCTTTTTGACATCCTCTTCGGTTATATCTTCATACAACCCAATAGATGCAAATTTCCCACTTAAAACCACTTCTAGTGCAGTATCACTTGGTCTGGTTTGATATTGGTCATCTAAAGAAGAACTTACCCAGCCAATCGATTTTCGCAGTTCAGGTATGTTGGTTTTCCCAAACAAATTCCCCAATACAGAAACCTGTCCATTATTCGGCCATTGATAGCCTGTAATCATCTTTAGAATGGATGTTTTGCCTGAACCATTTAATCCTAATAACGCCCAATGTTCTCCTTTGTTTACATCCCATGTAACATTTTTTAAAATATGTTTCCCATTTCGTTGCCATACGATTCCTTCTAACGAAATCACATCGCCTCGATTGGCCTTATTCATCTGAATCCTCCTATTCTAAGAAAAGTATGTATATTCAGTATATTCTAAAACGGGGAAAAGCAAAAGAAAAAGATGATGGTCTCTTCACAGGCTTCCTGCATTGACCATCACCTTTTTCCGTTAACCGAGAGGTTTTGCGATAATCCCTGCTTCTCTAAAACGCTTACCATTTCTCTGATAATGAAAAGCTCCCTCTAGGACGCGCTGCTTTAAATCATCATGAATCGGCTTTAACGTTTTGGCAGGTACCCCTGCTGCTAACATTCCTTCCTCAATGACTTTGTTCTCACCGACCACCGCTCCTGCAGCAACCACTGCCCCGCTTTTAATATGAGCACCGTTTAAAATAACTGCTCCCATTCCAATTAATGCTCCGTCCTCGATCGTACAGCCATGTATGATGCAATTATGTCCAATCGTTACATTTTTTCCAATATGCACGGGGTACCCTTCATCCACATGGATTGTTGTTCCTTCTTGAACATTGCTGCCTTCCTCAATCGTAATGGAATCATTTTCGGCACGTAGGACCGCATTAAACCAAATAGAAACATCTTTTTTTAAAATAACATCCCCAATAAGATGAGTTCCCGGCGCTAAGTATACCGAATCATCTACAATTGGTTTTTTTCCTTCTAATTCATATAACATTTGCTTTCACTCCTACTATTTAGAACTTAAGAAGCAATTGTACTGTCACCCTTATGCTTCGTTTTTCGATGATTGATCCACTTTTTCACTAACGGATAGAGAACACTAATTAAAGCAAGTAATAATAAAACCAAGCTAATTGGCCGTGTAAAGAAGATACTTAAATCGTTATTTGACATCTGCATACTCCGGACAAACTGACTTTCAGCAATTGGACCTAAAACGACCCCCAAAACAATTGGTGCAAGTGGGAACTTAGCATTTTCTAGGAAATACCCAATAACGCCAAATACTAACATGACACCGACATCGAAAATTGAGTTCCGTACAGCGAAAGTACCGATAATACAAAACAATACGATTAAAGGACCGATAATCGCATACGGCACTCGTAAAATCTTTGAAAACACCGAGATAAACGGCTTTGCAATCAATAATATTAAGAGATTTGCAAACAACAAACCAATTAAAATTGTATAAACCAATGATCCTTGTGTTTGGAACATAAGTGGCCCTGGTTGAATTCCATGTAAAATAAAGGCCCCTAATAAAATCGCCGTTGTCGCACTTCCGGGAATCCCCAATGATAGCAATGGAACCATTGCACCCATGGCAGCGGCATTATTTGCTGATTCAGGAGCAGCAACTCCTTCCGGAATTCCAGTTCCAAATTCTTTCGGATTTTTTGACCAGCGGGCAGCTTCACTATAGCTCAACATTGCTGCAGTTGTCGCCCCAATTCCTGGTAAGATCCCAATAAAAATACCTAATAGGGACGATCGGCCAATAACACCGGAAATCCGCTTCATCAAACCCAAGTCAGGAAGTTCTGTTCTCACCTTTTGATTTGAAGTTTTTCTAGCGCGCTTCTGCACTTGACGAAGAACCTCAGAGATGGCAAACAACCCGATTAATACAGGAATAAAATCAATTCCGGACATTAATTGTCCTGAGCCAAAGGTAAAACGCGGTGTTCCCGTCATGCTATCAAGACCAATCGTTGCAATAAATAGACCGAATGCAACACCAATGAATCCTTTAACAAGGTTCCCTGCACTCAAGGAAGCAACAACCGTTAGCCCCATAAGTGCTAATGCAAAATATTCTGGCGCTGCAAAGCTAAGGGCAAAGGAAGCTAAAAGTGGCGTTAAGAAAATTAATACAATCGTCCCAAGGACACCACCTGTTGCTGAACTAAATATGGAAACACCGAGCGCTTTGCCTCCTTCTCCTTTTTGTGCCATTGGATAACCGTCGAATACTGTCGCTACCGCCTCAGGTGTTCCTGGGGTTCGGAACAGAATTGCACTGATACTCCCTGAGAATACCGATGTTGCATATATCGATGTTAATAATAAGAAAGCTGCTGTCGGATCCATTGCATAACTGACCGGTAATAGAATGATAACTAGCATTGTTCCACTTATTCCTGGAATTCCTCCTCCAATAAACCCTAGGAGAATACCTGCAATTAAGATTAGAAGATTGAATGGGACAAATAAGTTGCCAAATCCCCCTATCAAGCCTTCGATCATTGAGTTCACCTCTTTATAAGGAATTTAGTTAGAAGACTAATAGAATAATAAACTGAAAGTGCTAAAAATACCTACTCCTCTTGGAAATGGTGTATTTAAAAGTATTGGGAACAAAACAACCGCACCAGCAGTGGCCAAGATTCCTGTTAGAAGTCCACGGGACCAATGCTTAACTCCAAAGATAAGAGATAAAACAAAGATAAAAACTAATGTATCTACAATAAATCCTACATAATCTAGTAAAAGGGTATAAATAATTAGCGCACCTAATAAATAAAAAAATCTTTTTGGATAAACTAATTGATCGTCTTCATTGGCTAAATCCTCGGCTTCCTCATTAGCTGTTTTTACTTGTACTCCCTTTTTCAAGAATGTTTTTACTAATAACACAATTGATAAAACCAACATCAAAATCATTAATGCGGCCGGCCATGTCCCAGGACCAACTAAACCGCCCGTTCGATTTTCAAGCTGTAAACTCTGTACCAAAAATAAAGCAGAAAAGGCTATCATAATTATAGAAATAGTCCGTTCTAGTAACATGATTTTCCCCCAACCTGTTTAGAATGGGGAAAGGCAGGTTAGCCTGCCTTTCCATTATATTGCTCAGTTTTCTTCTAGAATTTTTTTGTAGGTTTCAATTTGCTTTTCAAGCTCTGCATCGTAATCTTCTGAACCCAGCCATCCGTTACGTAGATGTAAGAAACTAGCTTTCTCATATTCTTTATAATCAGGACGGTCTTTGGCTTCTTCAAGCGCTTTTTCTAACACTTCAACGATTTCATCGGGTGTATCTTTATGAACCATGAAGCCTCGATTTTGTCCATCGAGAACGTCAATTCCTAAATCAGTTGAAATTGGTACATCTTCAAAACCTTCCATTTTTGTATCTGTAAAGGCAATTAACATTTTGATTGAACCTTCTTCAAGTTGAGCGATTGATGGGCCAGGCTCTTCTGCGATTACATCGATATGACCACCAAGTAAGGCAGCTGTCATTTCTCCAGAACCGTCAAACGAAACATAGTTAAAATCTGTTCCTGTCGCTTCCTCAAACTGAGCAAGTACTAGTTCATCGAATCCTTTTGCACCAGTACCACCAACCGAAATTTTGCCTGGATTAGACTTCGCTTGGGCAATTAAATCATCAATGTCTTTAAATTTCCCATCCGCTTTTACTTGGAGCGTCATCGTATCATGTTGCACACGTCCAATTGATTTAAAAACACTCATATCATTCGGTTCAGCGCCTGAAGCGATATTTACTGGATGGTTTGATGTCATTGACCAAATCGTATAACCATCTGCTGGTTTCCTCGCAACATAATCGGCAGATGGAATTCCTGCAGCTCCTTCCATATTGACGACATTAATGTTTACTCCCAAAATGTCCTGCAATTCTTTCGTAACCGCACGAGCAAAGTTGTCGCTACCACCACCAGCACCAAAACCAACTACTACTTCAATTTGTCTCTCGGGGTAATTCGTTGCATTTCCTTTACTTTCTGAAGTTCCAGCTTCGTCGGATGAAGAGTTACAAGCTTGTAATACCAACACAATCGCAAGTAGCACAGTTAAAAATAGACCCTTTTTAATTTTCATAATTTCCCCCCGCTTTTTAGTAGGCTAATCCTATCCCTGGTTCTAACCTAACCCCTTTTAAGTAAGCGTTCTCAGTTATTTGAATTAATTAAACTAATTTGCCACCTCCTATCCGAATTCCTTTTAAAATATTATTAATTTTCTAAATATTAATTATGCAAATATCGTGCCAAAAATGTAGATCCCATTTATTACGTATACAGGCACTCTACACGTTTTACTATTGTTTCAAGTTGAATTAGCATGCTATTATCAGTGTTTCATTCAGAAACAACTTTGTGTTTTTATGAGTACCTAAAATTAGGTTTCCTCTTTTCTAGGAAAGCAGTAACGCCTTCACGGTAATCCTCTGAAACAAATGATTCAATCACCATCTCGGCTGTCTCTTTGGAGTCTTCAAGCTCCCCCTCTAATACCTTATTTATGATTTTCTTTGATCCTCTTACAGACATTTGTGCACTTTGGCTTATCAGGTTGGCAAAATCATAGGTTTGATCTTCTAAAGCGTCTTTCTCGAAGATTCGATTGATCAGTCCCATATGTAATGCTTCATCTGCATCGATAATTCGCCCAGTAAAAAGAATGTCCTTTGCATTAGCGGGGCCGACTAATTCAACTAAATTCTTTGTTCCTGGAGTATTATAAATTAGCCCTAGCTTGGCTGGGGTAATTCCAAAACGACCTGTTTCGTTTGAAAAGCGAAAATCGCATGCTACCGCAATTTCACATCCGCCTCCAACACAAAAACCTGAAATCATCGCAATACTAGGTTTCGGACATTTTGCAATTTTTTCTTCTAAAACCATTGTTGCATCGTTATATTTTTCTGCACCTTCAGCAGTATAGCGCATCGTTTTAAATTCTCCAATGTCTGCTCCTGCAGAGAAAGCTTTTTCAGTTGTGCTCCTGAATATGATTACTTTTACTTCTTTATTATTTGTACAGTCATCAACCAACTTTGCTAAACCCGTCCACATATCATAAGTTAAGGCATTTCGCTTTTCAGGTCGATTAATAAATATTGTTCCAATTCCATTTTCTACTTTCATATATACTCGTTTTTGATCTGTTGTACTCATTGCCATCCTCCCGAGAATTTATTTAGAAATAATTTGTGAATATTGCGCAACAATCTCTTTTTCTAGTAAGCTCTCAATTTTTTCAGCCGAATACCCGATTTCTTGGAGAATAGCTTCGCTGTGCTGTCCAAGAAGGGGGGCAGGCGTTTTAATTTCCACTTCTGTTTTTGAAAATTTCGTTGGAGTGCCGATCATTTTCATTTTTCCAATCACAGGGTGTTCCATTTCTTTAATCATCTCTCGTGCTAAATAATGCTCATTATTCATGGCTTCACCAAAATTGTTAATTGGGCCAGCTGGAACACCTGCTTGTTCACATTTTGTAAGCCAATACGTTGCATCATTGTTTTGAGTTATCTCTTCTATTTCTCGCTCAAGTTCCTCAACATGTTGCTGGCGTAAGGAGTTGGTCAAATATCTTTGATCTTCAAGCCACTCAGGCATACCAAGGACCGAAGTACAAAACCTTTCCCATGTTCGTTGATTTGCACAACCAATCATCATAAATGAATCCTTTGCACGAATTGCTTGATATGGTGCTGATACACGATGGCGATGCCCAGTTGGCTCAGGGATCGTTTGATTTGCAAAATAGGCAGCAGCTTCCCAAGCAAACCATGGCAATCCAGCTTCAGCCAAAGAAATGTCAAGCATTTGGCCTTCTCCCGTCTGGAGCTTATGAATGTAAGCAGCAAGAATAGAATACACAGCTGTTATCCCCGCCCCAATATCATAGACTGCGATTCCTGACTTTTGTGGGCGGCCTCCAGGTTCGCCCGTCATGCTCATCAAACCTGTCATCCCTTGAGCTACGAGATCAAACCCCCCTTTGTGTGCGTAAGGTCCCGTTTGCCCATAACCAGAGATTGAACAGTAAATGATCCCGTCATTTATGTCTTTAACAGTTTTGTAATCGATCCCAAGCGATTGCGTGACACCAGGACGAAAATTTTCAACAAAGACATCTGCCTCTTTAATCAGTTCATAAAATACTTCTTTCCCTTCGGGTGATTTTAAATCCAAAGCAATGCTTTTTTTGTTTCGATTAATCTGATAGAAACAGGTAGACTCGCCGTTTACAAACGGCCCCATTTGCCGAGAATCATCCCCACCTTTAATTTTCTCAATTTTTGTCACATCTGCCCCTAAATCTGCTAAAACCATCGTACAATAAGGGCCGGCCATAATTTGGGAAGCATCTAGAACTTTCGCTCCTTTCAGAGGACCCACTGATAAAACCTCCTTTATTTCATCTATACTATTCTCTATTTCTATTTGGGTTTATCTTCATTACGTATACTGTATACAGAATACACTTTTAATTCTAAATAGAGACTGCGTGAAAGTCAACTAAATTTTCGAAAAACTTAGTATATTCAAATAACGAACAAAAAAGCAAACACTCGTCAAGACATGTTTGCTTATACCTTATAAATCTTCTAGCCCGCGTTTCTGGTCATTTTGCATGTGAACTTCGATTAATTGTTTTGCTTGTTGGACATCGCGAGCTTTAATGGCTTTAAGAATCTCCAAATGTTCTTTGTAGATTTCGAGATTGTTTTTCGCTTTTTTATTAATATTAGCGCGGTAAATTAACAACAGTGACCGAACATGATTTAACAATTGAACCATTCTAAGATTTGGACAATAATTCATTAATTTCTCATGAAATGAAGTGTTGAGTTCCAAAATTTTATATGGGTCTTCCTCTGCCATCGCCTCTTTTGATTTACTAAGGAGGTTTTCGAGCTCAGAGAAGTCTTCTGGAGGTACTAGCGGCACAATCATTCCAACAATTTCTTTCTCTAATATCGTCCGTGTTTCATATAAATCTAGGAAGTCTTTCTTATCTAATTCCACAATTTTCATTGTAGAATGGGTTTGAACAATCAAACCTTCTGTCTGAAGCTGTCGCAATGCTTCGCGTAGCGGCGTTCTGCTTATTTCATATTGCTCCGCTAGTTTCGACATAATCACTTTTTCACCTGGTTGAAGCTTCCCCGTCACGATGAGCCTCTTTAACTCTCGATAAGCTTGCTGGTATAATGGTTCAGGAAAGTTTAACGCCATCCGAGATCTCCCCATTTCTATGATCATAATCATTATTTAAATATATGTATACGGTATACAATTTAATCATAATCAGCCACCCTTTAATTGTCAAACTTTTCTTTTTACTGTGTTCTTTTAAAGAATCTAACATAAAAAACCCAAAGACTTTTTGTCTTTGGGTTTTCATGTGTTATTAACGTTTACTTTCCGCTCGATCAATCGATTCGACAAGATAATCTACTATATGTTTTGTTTCGATTACTTTCTCCATTCCTTCACGGTGTACGCCCAATTTCATTTGCAAATAACATCCAGGATTTGCTGTAATTAACACCGCTGAATCTGTTTCTTTTACTTTTTCCATTTTTCTATCTAAGATTTCGTTGGCTAATTCCGGCTGAAGCATGTTGTAGATTCCAGCTGAACCACAACAATATTTTTTTTCTGGTAAGTCAACGTACTCCGCGTTTTCTACGGATTTTACTAGTTTCGCAGGGGCATCTTTCACTTTCATCACATATTGAAGATGACAAGACGGTTGATAAGTAACACGCTCTCCCCGGCCTACCAACTCTGGTAATTCCCCTTTTTCATAAATGATTTCACTAATATCACAAATTTTCTCAGTGAATTTTTTTGCTCGGCCTAACCACGCTGGATTATCGCGAAATAGCTCTTCGTATTCAGTCATCGCTGCCCCGCATCCCCCAGCGTTTGTTATAATATAATCTACGTTTGCACTCTCAAAAGCTGCAATATTAGATTTTGCTAATTCAACTGCTTTGTCTGTTTTGCCACTATGATGGTGCAATGCTCCACAACAAACTTGGGATTTCGGAGTAACAACATCAAAACCTGCTTTTGATAAGAGTTTGATGGAATTATCATTCGTCTCTCTAAACATCATATCCATGATGCACCCTTGGAAGAATGCTACTCGACCACGAGCCTCTGTTTGTTCTTTGGCACGTGGGGTAAACTCTGGATGCTGCTGCCGTTTCTTTGGTGGAAGTATTTCAGGCATGATTTGTTCCATTTGTTGCATTTGTTCAGGAAAGAATTTGAGGATACCGACTGCTCTAGTCACTTTCTGCAAACCGCTTTTTTGATACATCCACAACAAATTCCCAACTTTATTTAAATTCTTTTGATCGGCAATTACTTTATCAAATAAAAAGTCTTTTAACCCTCTAACCGGTTTTGCAGTTGTTTTCATATCGTTTTGACTATTATCTAATCTCAAAGTCTTTGGATGAAAGGATTCCATTTCAGTTGCCGCCGCGATTTGTTCTTTCGCAAGCATGACAATATCTGGAACCTGAACATCCATTGGGCAGGCATCGACACACGCAGAACATAACAAACAGCGATCTAATTGCTCCTTGATTTCTTGGTTTACCGGGATTTCTCCTTCAAGTAAACTTCGCGCCATCAGCACCCTACCTCTAGGGCCATCAGCCTCTCGTCCGGTAATGTTCAATGTTGGACAAACGCCACGACATGCACCGCACCGTACACATGTATACATCGACTGTTCAGGAGTTAGTGTTTTCAAATGAATCACCTCCTATTTTTTAGTTTGGAAGAGCCATTTTCCCTGGGTTTAAAATATTGTTTGGGTCTAACGTTCGTTTAATCGCACGCATAACTTCCATTGCCGGACCATGTTCAATATCCATATACTGTGCACGGACAATACCAACACCATGCTCGGCTGTTGTAGTTCCTTCCATTTTAATCGCTAAATCATGAATCTCATCGATCATTTGTTGAACGTTTTCCATTTCTACTTCATTATTGCTATTAACCACAGGCCCTGTATGCAAGTTTCCATCTCCTACATGCCCATAGATTCCACACACAATTTCATAACGATCAGCAATATTATGAATTTCTCTTAAAGTTTCCGGAAGTCTTGAAATTGGAACACAAATATCTTCACCACCGTAGACGCGGAATCCGCCTGGTTTCAATAACCCAACAGCCGCACCAACAAGCTTTCTTGCCTGCCAAAGCTTTTCACATTCCTCTGGCTCATCGCTAAATTGAATGTGGCTTGCATATTTTTCAACCACTTGCTTCAACCGGTTCACTTGTGATGAAACCTCTTCCTTGGCACCATCCACCTCAAAGACAAGGATCGCCTCATTATCAATCGGCAAGTTCAATTCAGGTTTCATCATATTCACAGCTTTCGTACAGTTAAAATCCATGATTTCAATCGCTGAAGGTTGTAAACCAGAAGAAAAAACGGCATTGACCGCCGCTCCAGCATCTTCTAGTTGCTTAAATGAACAAAGGACAATGCCTCTTGTCACAGGAAGTGGCAATAATTTTAATCTTAAGCGGGTAACAATTCCAAGTGTACCTTCAGAGCCGATCATTAAATGCGCAAGGTCATAACCAGAAACGGATTTTAATGCTTTTGATTTTGCACCCCCGGTTACAATGACCTCGCCGGTCGGTAGCACGACTTCCATCCCTAGTACATAATGCCTAGTGACACCGTATTTTACCGCACGTAGACCACTAGAGTTATTGGAAACCATTCCACCAACGGTACACATATTGGCACTTCCAGGGTCAGGCGGGAACCTTAATCCATAAGGTTTCAGCGCTTCATTTAAGTCGTTCTGGATAACTCCTGGTTCAATGATTACTTGCATGTTACGATGGTCTATGTCTAAGATTCGGTTCATTTTGGAGAGATCCATCATGATGCCACCTTTAGTAGAAACCGCACCACCGGTTTGACCAGTAGCAGCTCCACGTGGATAGATGGGAACCATAAATTCATTGGCTAATTTTACACACTCACTAACTTCCTCAGTCGATAGCGCTATGACCACGACTTCAGGCTTTCTCGGATTTAATTGTGTTTCAAATGAGGCATCATAAGAATACGTAATCAAATCTGTTTGATTCGTAAGCACACGGTCTTTTCCAAAAATCTCCTCTAATCTAGATAAAACTTCTTTATCTAAAGGAGGTCGCGCCATAGTTTCTGCTGACATAATCATTCTCCTTTATTGATGATTAATTTTTCGCCATAGTGTTGTCCGGCCAATTCCTAATATTTTTGCGGCTTCGGTTTTGTTTCCGTTCACTTGGTTTAACACTTCAAGAATATACTCCCGTTCATATTCATGTAGTCTTCCTTTCTCATGAGTCTGCTCCTTCTGGTTGTTTTGATGCTTAATCTGAATATGGGAAAAATCCTTGCCGCCCGCTAGTAAGACAGTTTCTTTATCGATCCATTCTTTCTGTGAAAGGATCATTGCTCGTTCAACAATATTACGTAATTGGCGAATATTCCCTGGCCAATGATAACTCTTGAGAATTTCCATAGCCTCTTCATCGAAACCGTCGATTTTCTTTTGAATGTTTTGATGTAAATCCCCAATAAAATGCATACATAATAGAGGAATGTCCTCTTTTCGCTGGCGGAGAGGTGGAATTGTAATATCTAAAATATTTAACCGATAATAAAGGTCTGCACGAAATTTCCCTTCTTCGACCATTTCTTCAAAGTCACGATTGGAAGCTGCTATCACACGAATATTGATTGGAATCACACGTTCATCCCCAAGCCGCATGACTTCCCCTTCTTGAAGAACACGCAATAACTGGGCTTGAACTGACTCTGCCAATTCACCAATTTCATCAAGAAAAATGGTGCCTTGGTGTGCTAATTCAAAAAGCCCTGTTTTTCCCCCTTTTCTCGCCCCTGTAAAGGCACCATCTACATAGCCAAATAATTCGCTTTCAAGCAAATTTTTTGGAATTGCAGCACAGTTTACTGCAACAAAGGGCCCTTCTGCTCGATTGCTCTGACTATGGATTAAATGAGCAAAAACCTCTTTCCCCACTCCAGTTTCTCCGGTCAATAGAACAGTTGAATCTACTTTTGAATACTTTTTTACTTTTTCAATTGCTTTTTGATAGACAGGACTTTCTCCCACAATGCTGTTTAGCTCATACTTTGTGACGTGTCCACGATGCATCAATTTCTTACGGATTTCTTGTTCTTGTTGTTGTAGTTTTTGCAATTCCTGGAACGTACAAACTGCACCTATAACGCGATTTTCATGGATAATTGGAATTCGGTTCGTGATAATTTTTACGCCATTTTCATCTTGAATCCGATTTAATTCTTCTTTCCCAGACGAAATGACTTTCTTCATTCGCGAGTTCAAGAGAATATCATCAATTCGTTTTCCAATCACACGGTTATACGGAATATTCAAAATTCGGTGTGCGGAAGGGTTACATACGGTTATGATCCCATTGTCATCAACCGCGATTACTCCATCTGCAATAAAATCCAAAATCGCTTGGAGTTCCTTTGTGCGCTTTTCTTCCGTTCTCCGTACTTCGAGTATACTTTTCGCTTCCTTGATCGCCTGAACCACTGATTCAACTCCTGATGATAAGACTACCGTTTTGACATTTGAGTCATGTACATTCTGGATATAGACACTTTTCCCAATTAATACATCTATCCTTTGGTTAACTAAGCTATCAACAGCAACATCTACCTCATCCATTGAACGAATTGAATATTTTTTTATCCTGATTCCTAGTGCAGATTCAATTGATTTTACACCATTAAGAACTTCTTCAGTGTCAGCAATCCCAATGTCTTCACCAAATTTTCTGGCTTCCATAATGGTACGCAATAGGTCATACCCTGTAATTGGAATTTGTACAACTGGCAGGTTCAGATTTGCTTGACTAAGTTTTAAGGCCAATGTTCCACGGCTAATAATCACTTCTGTACCTTTTTGTTTTAATTGTTTCGCAATTGGAACCGCATCTTCGAAATTCACTTTTCGAATTAAAACATTTTCTCCCGTTTCCTTACAAGCTTGCTTTGCAACAGGAATGATTTCCTCAATAGGAGAAAGAATGACAATTTTAGACATAGATGGACACCTCTAATTTCTCTTTTTTTAAGACAATCCTTACCTCTATTGTATCTAATTGTCACTGAATGTTAAGAAAAATTAGAATTTTATATGTTATTTCATCCATTCCCCTATTAAATCTGACTAGATCATTTCCTGTGTCTTCAGTTTGATTGAACTTTCAACTTGACCATAGGGACCTCCAATGGATAGGACTACGATTGAACCACCTAATTCATAAACAGTTTGAATGAGTTCGTGCTTTTCATTCTCATTTAATCCTTTTATCGTGTTTCCTCCGATTATCACTCCAGAACCCACTAAACTCTCATTAAAATAGTGTTTTAAATATTGTAAAATGATGGTTGAATTCTTTGTTATTCTACCATTGATCTCAATGTAGATTGTTTCTGGAACCGTCATCTTCATTTTCCCTGTCCCTAGACAGTTTGCCATCGATATTGGAGGAACGATCAGTGAAATCGCTCCATATGCTCCCAATCGCGCGACCTCATCATCTACGGCTGCGATGATTGAATTGCGGAACGAAAGTTCATGTAAAGTTATCGCTTTTTCAGGAACATTTATGATCTTCATTTGGTTTTTTAAAAGAAATCGAGTTAGACTCGGGTCATTCCTCTTCTCCTTTACTAATTGCCCATTGATTATGGTTCGTTCAGGAAAATGAATTCTTTCAAAACCTATCTCTTCGTATTCATCGATTGCTCTTAAAGCACTCTCACCAGAAAGATAGAGAAAACTTGGTTCAATTTCTATACGATCTTTCGGGTAAACGAAATCTAGTCCAGCACTTTCAGCTAAAACTCTTTCGATGATATTCATCCTTCCCTAGCCTCCTCTGGCAAGGGCTGGTTAACAATTTGGGTTTTCAAGCCACTGTTTTTGTGCACCTGCTACGCCAGCACCTAGTTCTACCTCATACCCACTTTTCTTTAATGCCAATTCCATCGCTGCAAACATTTTCAACATATCTGCTGCATCTGTATAACCCATATGACCGAGTCTAAGGATTTTATTTTTTACCTTTCCGAGCCCGCCGCCAAGGGCAATATGAAATTCCTCACGCATTAATTTTCTAAATGCGTCTGCATTTTCTAATTTCACGGCTGTAAGTGTTGGACTTGCAGCTGAATCCTCTACGAACAATTCTAAGCCTAAGGCACGAACTCCGGCACGAGTCATGTCACGGAGCGCCGCATGACGCTTATATTCCTGTTCCATGCCCCCGCCTCGCTCAATCATGTTGCATGCTTCTTTTAAGCCACAAACAAGAGCAATATTAGGGGTATAAGGTGTTCCCACTCCTGACTCTAAACCTTTTTTATATTTTTTTAAATCTAGATAAAAAGATGGGCATTGGTGTTTTTCTATGATCTTCCAAGCTTTATCACTCATTGTAATCAATGCTAATCCTGGAGGAAGCATCAGTGCTTTCTGTCCCCCAGTCGCGACGATATCAATTCCCCAATCGTCCATATATAGTGGTGTACCAACGATTGAACTTACAGCATCCACCATGAAAATTGCCTCGGTTTCTCTTACAATCGCCGCGATTTCCTTGATATTATTAATCGCAGAAGTTGATGTTTCACAATGTGTCGCAAATACCGCTTTCGCTTCTGGATGATCTTTTAAAGCTGCGCGGACCTCTTCAGGATCGACAACCTTTCCCCACTCCGCCTCGACACGAACGACTTTACACCCGATATGATCCGTAATTCCTTGTAAATATTCCCCAAAGTAGCCAACAACACAAAGGATGATGGTGTCATTTGCTCCAACTGTATTAATAATTGCTGTTTCCAGCGCCGATGCACCACTCGAAGTAAGTGGAACTACAAGATTTTTTGTTTGAAAGACCATCTTTGCTTTATCAATTGTTTCCTGCAGAACTTCTTGAAAAGCTGGATTCCGGTAATCCATCATCGGATGGTCGAAACTTTGTTGCATCGCTATTTGAATTTCTTTCGGTACTTGCACTGGTCCTGGTAAACGTAAATCCATTTTCTCTTGAAACATTTAATTCTCCCCTTTGAATGCTGTTATTTTCTCTCCTACCTACACAAATGCAAATTCCGTGCCAACCTTTAAAAACCTTATGTTACTTACATTTTCAACAATTTATAATTCGTTTCATGTTCCATAACGAAACAATATCGAAACAGCGTTGAAACACTAAAAAGAGCAAGCTTCTTTCGATACGACTAGCAGACTTGAACAATTTAGAAAGCATTCATCGTCGGTTCAGATGAAAGCATAAAAGAAAAAAAAGTGCCAGAGACGATCCAATATTGGATCGTTTCTGGCACTTTTTTGGCTCTTTTTTATTAAAGAGTCCTTTCTCAAACTTTGTTGTTCTTGAACAAAAATAGTTTAACTTATTAGAAAGAGCTTGCAAAATACTTCAAAGATAAGATATATGGCTTCAGTTGTGTTAAGATTGGCTATAGGATTTAACAACAATCTTTATGAAAATAGCCAAATTAAATTAATTTTAATCCGCTTAAAAGAATCATGACGGCTACAATCGCTCTTAATGGTTTTGCGGGAATTTTGGCAGATAAAGTACTACCAATTAGAACTCCCGGTATGCTACCAATTAATAGGTTTATCATTAATAAATAGTTTACATTTCCAATTCCTGCATGCATAATCCCTGCTGCTGTCACTAAAAAAAACGCATGGGCTATATCCGTTCCAACTAATTCGGTTGGAGTCATTTTATATAAGTACAGCATAACTAACGCAAATAATGAACCAGAGCCGATGGAAGTTAATCCAACCAAAAATCCTAACACCGCCCCTATCACAATGGTTAAGGATCGCTTTTCTTCAATAGGCTTTAACTGAATTTTATTGAATTCTAATCGCCCTTTTGCAAATGTTTTTACTAAAGTTGCAATCGCCACTAATATTAGTACATAACCTAAAGCGTGTTTAATGATCTCCTCTTGGTTATTAAAAAATGAATCAAATAACCGTAACATCCCAACCGCTAAAATTGCACTTGGGATACTTCCAATTGCGAGGTATTTCATTAATTTAAAATTAATTGTTTTTTGTCGCCAATGCTGTACTGAACCGAAAAATTTGGTGACCGAATTATAAGCTAAATCGGTTCCTACGGCAATGGCTGGACTTATCCCAAGTAATACTAAAATTGGTGTTAAAAGGGCAGCTCCTCCAACCCCTGTTAAGCCGACCATGAATCCGATCAGTAGTCCCATTATTATCATCCCAACACTCATAAACCGCACGCTCCCAGAGTCCCTTATTTTTACATATCACCAATTTATGTGATAGACATATGCCTTGTGAGCCCATAAAATTCGTGTTCTTTGGGCTTAGGAGCTAAGGTTATGTAGGCCTTGTGGGTAGTTAGTAATAAGTAGTACCTATGACAAATTCTTTAAATAAGAAAAACAAGCCCTCCAATTTTTGTGGGCTTGTTTCGCTTTTATTCTTCTTTTTCGTCATTCAATGTTATTTTCTTACATCCTACATATAAACATGAAAGAACATCTAAACCCGGCTTAGCTTTTGACAACCCTTTGATATAGGGAGTCACTAAATCTTTAAAATCAGCTCCGACACCTTCTTCTTCAAGGATTCCATAAACAAAAAGCTTTTTTTCATCAAATAAGAAAGCTACATTTCCAACGGCTTTATTTTCGGAATCCACTACATTCAATACCTGAAATTCTGGGGTTATGACCTCAGGTGAAAAATAGATTTGCAATGTTTTCACTCCTTCTCATGGTGCCATGTAAATTATGTTAATTGTAGTTTTTCAAATAAAGTATCTTGGTTCTCTGATGGCTTTTTCTTTTTTACATGAATTAGCATCATACACAAAAATGCAACAAATAAAGTCAATCCGGCGGTTATGAGAAACATCCCTGTTCGTGACCATGCCATTAATGCTCCGTAAATTGGCGGTCCGATGGCAACTCCAAGGAATCGAACGGAACCATATAATGACGTCACAAAGCCTCTACGATCCATCGGAACCGAGCCTGTGATAAAACTGTTGATACAAGGAAGTGCTAATCCAGTTCCAACACTACTTACAGCTAGCACAGCGAAAAATGGTACTAAGTTCTTAAATAGAACAAGTGAAGCAAACGAAGCGGTCATTAATAAGAGCCCAAAAATGATAAGGGATTTCATCAGCCCCATCTTTTTACCAATCTTGCTTCCAGTGATATAAGATGTGGTTGTCATAAAAAGAAGTGGAATCGCTAAAATAGCTCCTTTTAAAACCCCATCAATTTTGTAATTCGTCTCAAGAATATCGGATATATAAAACAAAATACCAAATAAAGTAAACAAACACGTTGCCCCAGTCAAATAGGCAGCAAATAGCCATCTCCCCTCTGTTTTAAACACAGAAGCGAGCCCTTTCACATATGTCCCTAAAGAAGGAGGTTCTTTTTCTTTTTTCTTTTCTTTTATGAAAAAGATTGTTAACAAGATACTGACGGCACAAAAAACAGGAAAAGCAAAAAAGGCTGCATACCAAAACAACAGTGCTAATAGGGAGCCAATAATGGGACTAATCACCTTTCCAAAACCGTTCGAGGCTTCGACAAGTCCTAACACCTTACTTTGTTCTCCCCCTTTGAATAAATCGCCTGTTAAAGCCATTGCCATGGAGGTTGTACCAGCTGCCCCTATTCCTTGTAAGATTCTCCCGGCGAGAATCCACGGATAAGCATTTCCAAACCATGCTGCGGCTGCACCAGCTAAAATACCACCGCCTCCATATAAAATGAGCGCTGGTATGATGACAGCTTTTCTTGAAAATCGGTCAGACAAATATCCTAGTATAGGTATGGAAATAGCAGCTGCGACAGAAAATGCGGTTATAACCATACTTACCTGAAATTGCGATATTCCTAACTCAGATTTCATTTTCGGAAGCACTGGTATAAGCATGGAATTCCCCAATACCAAAATAAGTGGAATCGATCCGATTGCTGTAATCGTTAAACCCTTATGTTTTTGCTTTGCCATGAAAGCACGCTCCTAACTGAAAGAATAAGCCCTACTAGTGTTTGAAGGAATAGGATGCTTTATACAAAGGCCTTCGCCTAATTTTTCGGAAAAAAGCCCAATCCTTACACATTCGCCCAAAAATTGAATAATCTATCCTAGAAAAATAGAGGAGGGCGCTTTCCCTATGGATTTTTTAAAATTACCTAAACGTACAACCGGTAATCGAACTTATGGATTAACATCCATCGCTGATTTTGGTACGCCAATCGGGCGGTTAACTAACATATTAGAAGACTACAGCCATATCATTGATATCGCTAAAATGGGAATTGGATCTGCATATATTACTCCTAATATCAAAAGAAAAGTGGATTTGTATAAGGAGTACCAAATTAAGCCATATTGCGGAGGTACTTTATTTGAAAAATGCTTTTATCAAAAGAAAATTCCTGAGTATTTCACATACTTGAAAACACTTGGAATCGAATGGATTGAAGTTTCCAACGGGACTTTGGATATCCCGTTAAAAGAGCGCCTAAATATTATTCAGCAAGCCAAAGAAGAGTTTTTTGTGATTGCCGAGGTCGGGTCAAAGGATGCTACCCTAGACATGTCGATCAATGAGTGGAGAGAAGAAATTCAAATCCTGTTAGAAGCTGGTTGTGAATACGTCATTACTGAAGGCCGCGACTCTGGTACAGCAGGTATTTATGAGAGCAATGGGCGGGTTAAATCAGATTTAATTGAAGAACTGGTCCGCGGAATTGATTATAAAAAGATTATCTTTGAGGCACCCACCGCTAAGCACCAAATGTTTTTTATTAATCAGATCGGACCAAATGTCAACTTAGGTAATGTCAACATTGATGATGTTTTGGTACTAGAAGCTCAACGGAATGGACTTCGCAGCGAGACTTTTTATTTGGAGGATAAAGATGCGCATTACGCTAATCAGGCACCTACCCACTGAATGGAATCAAAATACATGGCTACAAGGACGAAGAGATATCCCCATTTCACAGCTAACAGAAGATCGAATAAAAGGGGTTATACGTAATCAAGACAAACTAATTGAACTCTCCCCTTTTGACCTCGTGCTAGCCAGTTCTTTGTCTCGAACCCAACAAACGGCAAAAGTATACGAAATGAATCCTATTATTGAACCGCTGTTGGATGAACTCGATTTCGGACCTTACGAAGGGCGTCCTAAACAAGAATTGTTAAATGATTATGGATTAGCTTGGAGCCAGGACCCTTTATCAATAGTTTTAGGAGAAAGAGTATATCAACTAGAAGAACGGATTATCGAGTTTCTTGCTAAATACAACCAATATGAAAACATTCTTGTCTTTGGGCATGGTTCATGGATAAGAGCGATCATATCCTATGCGAAACATGGAACCATTAATCATATGAATCAAATTACAGTCGCTAACAATGAATGCATTAGTTTAGAGTTTATGACTGTTAGGTAGAGAGGAGCGTTTACAATTGGTTAAACTAACCTACGAAACATGGGACGACAATGTGGTAAAAGACATCATCAAGAAACAAGCCGATTATTTTGATGTTTTAAAATGGGCGTACCGTGAATTTAAAAATGATGAAATTGTTTACGCATGCAGTTTTGGAGCGGAAGGGATTGTACTCATTGATTTAATTTCAAAAGTAAACAAACAGGCAAAGATTATCTTTCTTGACACGGGACTCCACTTCCGTGAAACTTATGAACTAATTGAACAAATCAAGGAACGATATCCCACCCTCGACATTGACATGGTGAAGCCTAAACTTACATTAACAGAACAAGCCGAACAGTATGGCGAACAACTTTGGAAATCCAACCCAAACTTATGTTGCCAAATACGAAAAGTGGAACCGCTGAAAGAAGCCATTTCTGGAAAAATAGCATGGATTTCCGGTTTGCGGCGAGAACAATCCCAACTCAGAAGCAAAACAAATTATCTCAATAAAGATGCAAAATTTAAAAACATTAAAATATGTCCTCTTATTCTTTGGAAATGGGAGGAAATTCTAACCTACATCGAATTAAACCGTCTTCCATACAATCCTCTACATGATCAAGGTTATCCAAGTATCGGTTGTGCCCCTTGTACCAATCCTGTTTCCGAAAGCAATGACCAACGTGCAGGAAGGTGGTCAGGCAACACCAAATCAGAGTGCGGACTTCATTTAAATAATTAGAAGTATCTCTAAAAATTGTTGTTTAAATCCATTAAGTTAGTTTTACGAAAAGAAGACATTTCGTATGTTTAATTTAACTATGCTCCTTTTCTCATAAATGACCAAATTTGCCTGTACACCTAAGCACAACCAGCCGTATTTTTTGTTCAAAAGCAACAAATTTTGAGAAAAGAGCCAACAATGAGCAACAATCCAATTTAAGAGCATGAGGAGGAATTTATTTTGAGTAAGAGTATCCCGCATGGTGGAAAGTTGATTAACTGTTTCAATCTTAATCAGCGTGTAGATTATACTTTGAACAGCGTTGAACTTGATAATCTCGAATTAAGCGATTTGGAATTAATTGCAAATGGCGCGTATAGCCCGCTTGAAGGTTTTATGACCAGAGAGAATTATGATTCGGTCGTCCATGATATGCGCCTAGCAAACGGTCTTCCCTGGTCAATTCCAATTACATTAGCTGTAGCAAATGATAAAGCTTCAGAATTAAAGGTAGGTGAAACAATTAATCTAATCCAAAATGGGATTGTGTATGGAACAATGGTAGTGAACGAAGTGTTCACCCCTAATAAAGCAATAGAAGCGGAGAAAGTCTACAAAACAACTGAGGTTAAACATCCGGGGGTTGCTAAATTATACAAACGGGCTGACGTCTATATCGGTGGTCCAGTCACAATGATAAAACGGCCAGAGAAAAACAAATTTAAACAATATTTTTTAGACCCAATCGAAACGCGAGAAGTGTTCGACAAACAAGGATGGAATACTGTAGTCGGTTTCCAAACACGTAATCCTGTTCACCGTGCACATGAATATATTCAAAAAACGGCATTAGAAACCGTCGATGGTCTTTTTCTCAATCCGTTGGTTGGTGAAACCAAAGCAGACGATATTCCAAGTGACATCAGGATGAAAAGCTATGAAGTGTTATTGGAAAATTACTATCCAAAAGATAGAGTTTTTCTAGCCGTCTTCCCTGCTGCAATGCGCTACGCTGGACCAAGGGAAGCCATTTTTCATGCGATTGTGCGTAAAAATTTCGGATGTACTCATTTTATCGTAGGTCGTGACCATGCCGGCGTAGGCGATTATTATGGTACGTATGATGCTCAAAAGATTTTTGGTCATTTCCAACGAGAAGAATTAGGCATCACTCCGATGTTTTTTGAACACAGCTTTTATTGTAGAAAATGTGAAAACATGGCTTCCGAAAAAACATGTCCACACGGAAAACAAGATCATGTCATCCTTTCCGGAACAAAAGTCAGAGGAATGTTAAAGAATGGGGAGCAACCTCCGAAAGAATTTAGTCGCCCTGAAGTTGTCCAGATTCTGATCAACGGAATGCAACAAGTATATATCCAAAACTAAGGAGTGTCGGTAATGGTCAATAGCACGAACATCACATGGCATCATTCCACCATCACCAAAGAAGATCGCCATCTCCTTAATGGTCATAAAAGCTGTGTGCTTTGGTTTACAGGATTATCAGGTTCGGGAAAATCCACAATCGCCAACGCGATCGACCACGCTTTACACCAACATAAATGCAATAGTTATGTATTAGATGGTGATAATGTTCGTCATGGGTTAAACAAAGATTTAAGTTTTAAAAAAGAAGATCGTCAAGAAAATATCCGCAGAATCGGTGAAGTGGCTAAATTATTCGTTGACAGTGGCCAGATTGTCTCAACTGCCTTTATTTCCCCTTATCGTACAGACCGGGATATGGTACGCAAGATGTTCGCTGAGAATGAATTTATTGAGGTGTTTGTTCACTGTCCGCTAGATGTCTGCGAAATGCGCGATCCCAAAGGCTTATATGAAAAAGCACGAAACGGCGAGATTCATGAATTTACCGGAATCTCTTCTCCATATGAGTCACCCGTTCAGCCTGAAATTACTATTCAGACAAATGAGATGAGCATCGATCAATCGGTTGAGAAGATTTTAACTTTTTTGAAAGACAAGAAGATCCTAGTTTAATAGGGTCTTCTTTAGCGTTTCCGCCAGTTTGCAGTTAAAAAACGCGGTCGTGGAATCCTAAAAGTATTGACAAAATCAATGATATTGGTTGAAAGGAATTGACATATTACCGCGTATAAAACAATTTTATAATTAATCACTGCAGATGTTAACAGAAAAATGAACATATTAATCCAAAACATAACTTTTCCAGGAGCTAAACTTCGATAATTTGCAATCATCAGAGCGGGTATTACCATCCCACCACTCGAAGCCCCCGCTTTAATCAACATGCCAACCCCAATTCCAAACAATATACTGCCCGCTGCCATGTCAGGGATTAAGTGTAAACGATCCAAAGGCACATAATTCGAAACAAGGCTTACAGTTGTCGAAGTTATACCTACGGCTAAAATCGTCCGAAATACCCAGCGAAAACCAAAATATTGCAATGCAAACAGCAAAAAGACCGCATTTGCTACCCATAAGGCAAAACCGAGTGGAAGACCCAATAAATGATTCATAAGGAGAGCTAATCCTGCACCCCCACCAGAAGGAATCGAGTGTGGGAATAAAAATAATGACATTGCCAGTCCCTGAATAATCGCTCCGGCTATGAGAAAACTGTAAATGCTTAGCGTTCGATACATCTTTTATCTATATGTCCTCTCATCATTTTCCGCTTCATTTTATCCCCCCTGACTACTGAGTCCCCTTGTCCATCTTATGTTAAGAATACTGAGATTATGAAATTCGGGTACAACTTTCCTGATCATCGATTCATAGAAGATCATCGGTTTTAGTTTTATGATACAAAAGTAGATAATAAAAAAAACCCGCCGTTTGGCGAGCTCAACATGTAGCGATAGGTGAACTTGTCCAAGTTGGTTTGGGAAGTTACATGAAAGGTATATAAATGGTCCTACCTAAATTAACAACAGAAAAAACGGTTTGGAATCCATCTATTTCTACTATTTATTCTCCCTTTTTAATTTTGTCTTTCAATAAGGTTAGGTAGCGTCGATGCCTTTCGATTACGTTTCCCGCTTCGGTTAATTCGATGAACTCGTCATCTAACAATTTCTTTAGAATTTGTCTTCGAACTTGTGGATCTTTAACGGTCTGTTTCACTTCGCTTCGACATTGTTGTAGAAATGTTATATATTCGGCATAGGTCTCATCGTATTTTTCCATTAGTTCTGTTTTTATTTTTTTTGCCAAGCTCGGACTTGCTCCAGATGTAGATACAGCAATGGTTAGCTGACCTTGCCGAAACGAGGATGGGACGATAAAATTGCTTGCCACAGGGTCGTCAACTATATTTAATAATTGAAACTCATTGACTGCTTCCCTCACATTTTTGTTAACGTCATGCTGGTCTGTTGCCGCAATGACCAGAAATGAGTCGTTCACGTCAGTAGGTTCAAATTTCTTGTTAAGCCAAGTTAGTTTTTTCGATTGTTCCCAATCATGGATTTGCTTTGTGATTTTTGGACTAATAACAATCACATTCGCTCCTGCTTGTAACAGTGATTTGACTTTACGTTCAGCTATCGTTCCGCCACCTATTACGGTCGCTATTTTCCCATTTAATTTAATCATGGCAGGATATTCATTCATTAGTAAAACTCCCCCATCTGACTATGTTTATGGATGTACATCCGTTGATTTACGCAAATACTGTAGTTTTTGGTGTTGAAACCGTTCTAATAAACCCTTAGCTTCAAGGTCAAGCTTAACAGCTGTTACATACCAAGTGATGGCCCCATCAAATTTGCCTGTAAGTCTTTTATGTACTTCTTGTGTCAATTGCTTATATGAGATTTGATCATATTCCTCAACAATCTCTAAAATGACTTGTTTCATAAACTCGTACTTATCTAAGCGAATCGTCGCACCTTGTTTCCCTGATTGTGGATTCAACAAAGTAATCTTTTCACCCATTTCTACAACTCTCCTTTTCGCAGCAAGAACCATCCAAAAACTGGATGGCGCCTGTCGCCTTACAGATTTTTACAGATTCAAGTCTTTCTTTTGGTAGTAGATATAAGATATGGTGGTTAGTGCAATTATTAGTATTCCCGTGAGACTAACGTAAAACGGTTCTAGTTGATGATGATTGATAATTGACTCTGCTTCAAAATATTTAAAAGGGGTTACGTATTTTAACAAATCCGGGTTTCCACTTAAGTTGATTAAGATGGAAAGAATAAATAGTAATAGCAGAATGGCCGTTGCAACTGCGGAAGCTTTGGTTGCATTGTTAGAAAAAACAGCTATTGCTGTCCCCATAATTAGGAATAGGACCTGCAATAGAAACATTCCTATCATAAGCAAATAAATCGTGCCTGTTGTTTCATCTACTCCTGCATACCTTTCTACAATTATAATAGAAGAAACTAATGTAACCAAATTAAATACAAGGAGTTGGACTAGAGCAGATACCATTTTCATACTGATGACAGTGCTTCGAGAAATTGGTTTAACCAATAAAAACTCCGCTGTTTTATCTCGTTCCTCTTTGGCGATCATGTTGGAACCAAGCATCACAGCATGAATCGTCGCCATTACGATTAAATAAACATACAACAAGCCATAAAAGCCGATCGCTGTTGATAGGTCAAAACTAGCAGTCCCCATAATCGCCTGTAAGGACGCGGGCATTTCAGACATTAATTCATTTATAGTGTCTCCATTGCCATTCATGCCTGCATATTTACCCATGCCTGCACCTACCATCACAAGCACACCAATACACCAGAAAATAAGCGCCTTGGCATTTGCCTTCATTTCTCGTTTTACGATGTTCATTTATATCCGCACCTCCTTATACAGAATGAATGTCTTTTTTTCGATATATAACAAAGCTCAAAATCACCGTTAAACAGATGATTGCAAGGCCGATTCCTATATATTGCATTTCATAGTTTAAATGTTCAATAATATAATAATCATTCACGTAGTTAAATGGAGTGAGATAACGGAGTCCCTCATCATCTGTACTAGAACTAATCATGCCAACGATAAAGAAGGCAAATACTAGCCCTAAGGAAACTGATATTACGGATTTCACTCTCGGTATAAAAACAGCCGTGAACATTCCGAGTCCGAGAAAAATCAGTTGTAAAAAGAAGAGTGAAGCTGCGATCATCCATAACCCTTGCCTACTATAATCCGCTGTTTTAACTATTTCAACGGTTACAATTACTGAAAAAAGAAATAATAGATTTGTGAACAATAAAGATGTGACAGCAGCTAGTAGTTTCGAAGTCAGTACTTGCGTACGTGTCACTGGTTTCGTAAAAAGGAATTCCGCTGTTTTGTTTCTTGTTTCCTTCGATACAATCGATAAACCAAGATTCATCGCCTGGACAGCACCACATAATTTTATATATAGAAACGCATACGAAAAGTACCCAAGAACATTGGTCAACGTTTCAAACGTTAAGCCTATCGCTCTTGTTAATTCTTCGGGAAACCCTTCAAGGACTTTCATAAATTCATCGGCATCACGCGAAAATGCCGGAAAGAGCGCCATGAATAAAATGACAATGGCGACAATCGATATTGACCATATAATAGTCGGCTTTTGATACGCTTTTAATTCTTGTAAAAACATATTCATCGCCCTACTCCTCCCGTTGATAGAAATGCATAAAGATTTCCTCAAGATCGGGTTCCTCGACCCATAGGTTTGCGATTTCAATGTTCGCAATTTTCTCCGTAATCGTGTTAATATTGCCTTTAAAAATAAACGAAACTGTTTTACCGACTATTTTTAATTGATTAACGCCGTCTACTTTAAAATAGTTGAAATCGAGTTCAGAAATAGTTTCTAGTTTGAATTTTTTATAGTTGTTCTCTTTAAGGGTGCGGATTTTTTCTACTTGAACAATCTTTCCTTCTTTAATAATCGCGACTCGATCACATAATCGCTGAACCTCACTTAAAATATGGGAAGAGAACAGAATTGTAGCACCTTTTTGATTCTCTTTTTCTAGTAAATCAAAGAAGCGTTGTTGCATCAGTGGATCTAGACCACTAGTAGGCTCATCTAAAATGATTAATTTTGGTTCATGTAGCAACCCTTGGACAATGCCGACTTTCTTTTTATTCCCCAATGATAAGTCATCGATTTTCTTTGTTAAGTCAAGTTCCATGATTTCTGCTAATTCTTTTATCCTTTTCGTACAATCTTTCTTATAAAAACTAGCAGAGTATTTCAGCAAATCCTTGACTTTCATATTGTCATAATAGAATACTTCTGATGGCAAATACCCGATTTCTTTTTTTATTTCGGAAGCATACTTCACAACATCTTTCCCAAAGATGGTCGCATTACCACTAGTCGGATAAATCAAGGACAAAAGAAGACGAATTGTTGTCGACTTCCCCGCTCCATTTGGACCAATAAATCCAAAAATTTCCCCTTCTTTTACTTGGAAGCTAACATCTGAAATTCCCCTAGATTTCCCGTATACCTTGGTGAGATGATTGATTTCAATGACATTCATCGGTATTCCTCCCTATTTATAGAAAGCACGTTTTAACATATCGATATAAACATCTGCTTCTGCAAATTCCCTGGTAAAGTCTGCTTCGCTATTCCTCAAGCCTTTCACTCCCGACATCACTTGATTGCCATACCCTTCAAGTGTCCATGAGATAATATCAATCGCCTTATTCATATCGATACCTTCTTTAAACTTCGAGGTATCAATGTTTTCGAAAATCCGGGAATAACTTCGGGCCATTAGGTCAAAATGACTCGAAGTCAATTCGTTTTTAATTTCACTTGATGTTTCAATATATGCCGACATATAAAAATCAAAAATCTCTGGGTACTTTTTCATCAGATGACTTTTGGAAATCATAATTTTCTTTAAACGTTCGAACACATCTCGCTCGGCAAAATGCTCACTCGTGAAAAATTCCTTCATCAAAATTTCAATAAAATACTCGTGTAAAAACAAATAAAGCTCTTTTTTGTTATTAAAATAATGAAACAATAAGCCTTTGGAAATACCAGCTGATTTAACAATTTCATTCGTTGAAGCACGATCAAAACCTTTGTTAGCAAATTCATTTAAGGCAGCGTTCAGTATTCTTTGCTGTTTTTCTTTGTGTAGGTTTAAAAATTTAGAAGTCAAAGCAAGGAACTCTCCTTTCTCCTATTGACCACATTGGTCAATTCCATTATATTTCTGATTGACCAAAGTGGTCAACGGAATTTAAAAATTGTTGGTTACAGTTTGTGTTCCTTTTCGAAACACTTAAAAACTGTATAATAGGAATTAAACACAGGCAAGTAAGGATGATGGAAAATGAACAAAATTATTGTTGTTGGAGCTGGGATTGTTGGAGCTTCTACAGCTTATCAACTATCAAAACATAATGTGGAAGTCGTCATCGTCGATCGGAAAGATAGAGGGCAAGCGACAGATGCAGCGGCTGGAATTGTTTGTCCTTGGTTATCTCAACGACGCAATCAAGCATGGTACCAATTAGCAAAAGGAGGAGCTAAGTTTTACCCGTCACTGATTAAAGAATTAAAGCAATCGGGGGAAAATAACACCGGTTATGCTCAAGTCGGAGCCCTTAGCTTACATAAAGATAAAACAAAATTAACAAAACTAGAAGAACGAGCGGTAAAGCGCAAAGAAATGGCACCAGAAATGGGAGAGATTACATCACTCAGTGAACAAGCAACAACTTCCTATTTCCCCCCTATTGATTCTGAATTTTCATCCGTTCATGTTAGTGGAGCTGCTCGTGTCGATGGCCGAGCACTTCGAGAAGCTTTACTACAAGCTGCGCAAAAAAATGGTGCAAAACTTTGCTATGGTAGTGCTGAACTTATTTCAGAACACAACCGAGTTACCGGTATTCAACTTGAAACCGAAGTAATTACTGCTGACAAAATAGTCGTATGTACCGGCGCATGGGGAAAAGAGACATTGAAACCGCTTGGAATTGAGTTTCAGGTAAGTTTTCAAAAAGCGCAAATTATTCACCTGAATCTTCCAGACGCAAACACAAACGATTGGCCTGTTTTAATGCCACCTGGCAATCAATATGTTCTTGCATTTGATAATGGCAGGATTGTTGCTGGTGCTACGCATGAGGATACCGAAAAATATGATACAAGGGTAACTGCTGGAGGCTTACATGAAGTGTTTAATAAAGCATTAGAGACAGTCCCTGGAATAGCAGACGGAACCTTCGTTGAAGCTAGAACTGGCTTTCGACCGTTCACACCAGGATTTTTGCCCGTGTTTGGCCAAGTTCCTGAATGGGAGAATCTATTTATTGCCAATGGTTTAGGCGCTTCTGGATTAACAATGGGACCTTATATCGGTTCAGAACTCACGAAAATTATCCTTGGATTTGAACCTGAAATTGATGTGAGTGCATACTCTGTTGATAAAGCCCTCAAACAGTAAAAAAAACTCTGAACCTGATCTGTGCAGGTTCAGAGTTTTTTTTTACTTAGAAACTGTGAAATTCTAGTTCGAAAGAAGAACACTTTTCGAAGCAAGGTTGTGACTTTACTCCTTCTAACCACTTTATCTCCTCGAATAATTCAAAGAATCGTCATTTTTACCTTCCAAACAAAGACCCACTATTTGATTTACACCTCCTATAATTAGGTAATTGTTCCCTCTCTATCAACGATAAAACACAGTTTGGGCCAAAGGTGAATAATCTATCTCAAAGGAAGTGCTCTCCCCAACGTTATTTTTACAGAAAGATAATAAGTTAGTAGTATTTTAAAAGATTCCTAGTAAGAATCTTTTTTAACGATAATTTACGAAAAACGGAGCAGTGATACATCATGAAATTACCTGCAATCTTATCTGGCCCAATCGTTCGACGTGTTGAAAAAAAGCAAGCTTTCATATGGGTTGCTACGAGCGAACCTTACGAAATCACGACAGTTCTTTACCAAATTTTGAGAGGGTCTGGTAAGAAACATTTTCAATACCAAGCTCTCCCTCACCATACTTCCACGAAAACTATACGATTTGGAGAAAATTTATATCTTCATTTAATCCAATTGATACCGGACGAAGCGCTATTTCCTACACAAACCCTCATTGGGTATAATCTTTATTTTTCAGATGGAGAAGAAACTGTTGATCTAGGAAGCTTTGATTTATTGAATCCAAAAAATCCTGATTCCATTGTGTATGGAGGTTTAAAATACCCTACTTTTTTCATTAATGAAGGACCTCGAAACCGTACACTATATGGTTCTTGTCGAAAACCACATGGAGAAGGAAACGATGCATTAGCAATCGGTGACGATGTTCTATGGGAAACTTATCTAAGCCTTGAGGAAAGGCCATCTGCCCTTTATTTATTAGGCGATCAAATTTACGCAGATGATATACCTGGCACACTCGCCCCTTTTCTTTTTTCACTTGGAAAAGTATTAGTTGGTGAAAGCAAGAAAACTCTATCCAAGATTGAACCACGATTATCCGAGAATCCTTACCAACAACAACTCTATAAAATAAATGGACGTAAAACCATCATGAACGATTTATGTCATTTCACATCAAGGAAAAGCGACAATCATCTCATTACTTTAGGTGAATATGCAGCCATGTATTTATTATCGTTTGGACCACAATTATGGGAGAACATAAATAAGGAACTTTTCGAGCAATTCCTAGAAGGAAAAGAATATTTCATACCAACAAATCTAACTGATGATTTAGACAGTATTGCAAACTACACACTAGGTCGACAGGATGCTAAATATAATGAACAACTAGTCCAGATTGAGCAGTTTCAGAATTCTCTTCCACAAGTTCGGCGTCTTCTTGCTAATACTCCGACCTATATGATGTTTGATGACCATGATGTGACAGATGATTGGAATATTTCATACGATTGGAAGCAGCATGTTTGGGAATCGCCATTAGGTCGACATGTAGTTTCAACTGCACTTACCGCCTATTGGGGTTTTCAAGGATGGGGCAATAATCCAACGGCCTATGATAAATCTTTCCTTAAAAGTGTTCGCAAATATGTGGGTTCACTGAAGCCAGAAGGAAAAACCTATAAAAAGTGGATTAAAACTATGTGGCAATTTGATTCTTGGTCGTTTATTGCACCAACAAATCCGAAGACGGTGTTTCTAGATACAAGGACACAAAGGCATTATTCATTACCAACCGAGGGGAAATCAATTAGGAAGCAAATAAAACAAGAAATAGAGGGACCTGAGTTGTTAAGCGAATCTGCTTGGAACAAAGTAACTCAACAACTAGTGGAAAGCGGTTGGAAATCTGGAACAGCTTTGATCGTGATTTCACCTGTTCCTTTTTATGGAATTGACTTGGTTGAAACCTTCCTACACCGGTTTGTCTCACCATTACGACTTGTTGGCTTACCTGTTAAAACATTTTTCGATATGGAAGCTTGGAAATATAGTGGCCGTGGATTTACGCGTTTTTTAAAGACAATTGCTCATTGGAATCCAAGTGCATGTATTATTTTATCGGGAGACGCACATACTGCTTCATCCACCGTCTCTCATATTCGCCATGATGATCAACAACAAGCAACATTGATTCAATTTACCAGTAGTCCCCTTAAAAACCCAACCTTTGCTGGGTTTCCTGGTGCTCTTCTAAAGGGAGCCGTATGGCTATTTGAAAAGAGTTCAGGAACAAGGACCATCTACCGAAGCTGTGACCCAAACTTCTCACTTTATCAGAGCACGGGTCGGGCCCAAACTCTTAAAACAAAAAACCTCTGGTCTGAGAGCATTCAATATCTACCAATGGAAAACGGAACTCTGCTGAAAACAAACAATAATCTTGGCCTTTTATCATTGAATGGAGCAACAGAGATCAATAATAAGTTTCTTGAAGATAATTAATCCGCACAACATAGTCTCCCCTTCTACGCCCTAAAAATGTCAGTTCCTCATTTGATAATGTAGTTATAGCTTACACATGCAATAGAGATAATAAAGTCGTTGACTCAAAAAAGGGGGTTATTTGATGAGATGGCAAAGGGAACTTTTAAAGATTATGCAAAATAACCGTGACAAAAAATTAGCACTAGTGATTGATACGTCTAGTAAGCAAACCGATCACCAAGTCATCGATAATGTTATTAAATTCGTCGGGGAAATGAATCCGGAAACACAGCTGATCCAAGCAGACTTCAAAATCCGAAGCATTCAAAATATTAAGGAAGCAAGTGAAATTAAATATTTTAATCATGGAAAGTCATCGTATACAGAAGTATTTGAATGGGCGAATGAACAAGAAATTGAAACTCTCTTATATGTGACCGATGTGACTGGGTTTTTATATGATGAACTGGAAATTAAACCGTTTGTGTATTGGCTTATCCCTGATGAATATAAACCGAAAGTTCCTTTTGGTAGACTTTTAAATGTTGTATAATCAGTGTGAATCCCCTCAAAAATGAGCAGCAAAAAAGCCTTTTCACTTCAAGTGTGAAAAGGCTTTTTATTAGACAGCTTGCTTAATCTGTTTGGCGTTTTCCTCTGAGGTCCTAACTTCAATGATTAACTTACCGTTTTTATCGTAAATAGCATTTAACATAATTGGTACACCAGTTGTATTTAAGAATCGGAAATCTTTCCCACCATAAGATACTGTGGCATCTCTTCCTTCTGGGACATAGCCAACGGATAATGAATGATGGTGCCATTCTACATAATCTACTCCTAATTTATCGACAGCATTGAATAACGTAGACGATGTTTGGCAGATTCCTCCACCAATCCCCATTACCAGCTTTTTATTCACAATCTCTTGGGCTGGTTGGTAACCATGTTCTTCATCACTTGGGCCAACGGTTGTATTAAAGGAAAAATGATCACCAATACCAAGGATAACATTATCAATTGCTTCAGCAGATAACTCGATATTCTTATTTCTTCCTGTTACCGATGGATTAAAGTAAGTTGTGTAGGACGCCAAAACGACTTGATCTAATGTCGCCGCTTCACTTTCTTCATATCCACTTGCAGTAATATACAAAGGTAGTTCTACTTCTCCACCTTCTTTAGAAACAGTCAAGATACTGTCGACCAGTTCAGCTTCTTCAAGAACAATCGTCGGTTGGCCTTTGATAATGTTTCCATTTTCATCGAGTTTGTCCGGTATATTTCTTTGATCATAACCTGGTTCAGTATCCGTTCCCCGAGCGATCTGTTTGGCCCATTCCGAGAGTTCTTGCTCATACTTTTTATTATCTGTTCCATACCCTAAAACCTCAGGGACAATGGTCCGAATCACCTGATCTTTAGCCGGATCGATGACATCGACCGTCACTGGAACTGCTGCTGGTTCTTCGATGGATGGAATGTCAATTGGTGCATCTTCCACTTCTTTTTTTGCTTCTTCCTTCTGTTCTTCGGTTGCTTGTGTCTGTTCGACTTTCTGCGGTGGTTTCTCTTGTTCTTTCCCTGTTGCCGTAGCACATCCAGTTAAACCTACGAAACTACAAATTAATAAGACCAGTAAAAACCATGAATTTTTCCGCATTTTTACCCCCATCCCGATATCTCTTTATCGTCCATTGTTCCTATGGTTTTCGGGAAACCACAGGAATATATTTACATTCACTTATTTTATTCGCAAGATTTCTAAGTATTCCTGCCTACAATTATGTTTCTTTGCAATTTGTTTACAAATATTTTTTAATTTTCAATAAAATTACAGGAAGAGTAATGTAAAATAGGACGTAGAGTAGTATTAGAATTTATTTTATTCGTGCTGAAAGGAGATAAAAAAATGAACCAAATTTCAAACTTCAAAGTCGCCAATAAATTGATAACTGGTAAAGGTGCAACAGGAAAAATTAATGAAGAACTAAAAAGATTAGGAGTGCACAACCCTCTTATTGTTACGGATGAGATACTTGTAAACCTTAAAGTAGTCAACCAAATAACAGAATTCCTTCAGGACCTTTCTTATGGAATATTCAGTGGAGTTCAACCTGAGCCGGAAATACACCTTGTTGAGGATTGCAAAGTAATGTTTTTAGCAGGAAATCATGATGGGTTGATCGCAGTTGGTGGAGGCAGTGCGATTGACATTGCAAAGGCAGTATCTGCTTACGCCACTTTTGACGGGAAAATTGAGGATTTGTTTGGCACAGACCTTGTGCCAGCAAAAGGTGCACCAATCATTGCGATCCCAACGACAGCTGGGACTGGGTCTGAAGTAACTAATATCTCTATTTTATCTGATACGGAAGCTCAACTAAAAAAAGGAATTGTCAGTGATTACCTCCTTCCTGATGTGGCGATTGTTGCTCCAGAAATGACGGTTACAATGCCGAAATCTGTAACAGCCGCTAGTGGAATTGATGCCCTCGTTCATGCGATCGAAGCGTATATCTCAGTTTATGCTTCCCCTATCACAGACTCCTTAGCACTTGGCGCAATGAAAATGATTGGAAAATATTTACCGAAGGCGTATGCTGATCCAAATCATATAGAAGCACGGGAACAGATGGCAACGGCAAGTTTGATGGCTGGGATGGCATTCGGAAACGCAGGTGTTGGGGCCGTTCACGCGCTTGCTTATCCGTTAGGTGGTCGCTACCATATCCCCCACGGTGTAAGCAACGCCCTTTTGCTTCCCTATGTCATGGAATGGAATAAGATTGCCTGCAGGGAAAAGTTTCGCGATATTGCCGAAGCTTTAGGTGCAAAAACTGTCGGGTTATCGGATGTAGAGGCAACCAATGTGGCCGTTGCTACAATGCAAAACTTATGTCAAACCGTGAATATTCCAAAGGGATTACATCATTTTCAGATTCCACAAGAAGATATTCGTTCGATGGCGGAAGATGCTGCTCAAATTACCCGTCTATTAAAAAACAATCCTCGAGTTTTATCAGTAGATGAGATTGAGCAAATTTATCAATCGGCCTATTAAACTAGACATTGGACAGTTTTTTTAAATTTTACTAGAATTTTAATGGTAATCATATAATTTTCCAGACTCAATATGTCCAAAAGGAGGAAAAGAATGAAGAACTACTTAATGTATATAAATGGAGAATGGACTGGAAGTGATCTTGACACTTTTGGGGTGACCAATCCCGCTACTTTGGAAACAATTGCACATGTAGCTAATGGTGGAGCAGCGGAAGCCAATTTAGCTGTCGACGCAGCTTATGAAGCTTTTCGTAGCTGGTCTGAACTTACGGTTTATGAGCGGTCAGAGATGATTTGGAAATGGCATCGTTTAATCGACGAACATAAAGAAGAAATTGCAAAAATCATGACTACTGAACAAGGAAAACCATTTAAAGAAGCACTTGGCGAAGTCGCATACGCGAACGGGTTTATTTCGTGGTATGCGGAAGAAGGAAAAAGAATTTACGGTGAGTCCATCCCTGCTTCGGTAAAAAATAAAAGACTATTTGTTCAAAAACAACCCGTTGGAGTCGTGGCCGCAATTACGCCATGGAATTTCCCAGCAGCGATGATTACTCGTAAAATTGCGCCAGCTTTAGCAGCGGGCTGTACAGCCGTTATTAAACCTGCTGAGCAGACTCCTCTTACCGCATTCAAGATTGTGGAATTAGCTGTGCAAGCTGGTTTCCCTAAAGGGGTTATTAATATCGTTACCGGCGATGCACAAGCCATTGGCCAAGCTTGGCTGAGTGATCGTCGCGTGCGTAAATTGACTTTTACTGGAAGCACAGAAGTTGGTAAATTGCTTATGCGTGGTTCTGCAGAGACCGTTAAAAAGGTGTCGCTTGAATTAGGCGGACACGCGCCAGTCATTGTCATGGATGATGCTGACCTTGATAAAGCGGTTAGTGGCGTTATCAGTGCGAAATTTAGAAACGCTGGACAAACTTGTGTTTGTTCAAATCGAGTCTATGTCCATGAATCGATTGAAAAAGACTTTACGGCAAAATTAGTTGAGAAAACACAACAACTCAAGGTCGGAAATGGCTTAGAAGAAGGCGTAGATATTGGTCCATTGATTGATGAAGCGGCGGTCTCAAAGGTTAAGAGTCATATCGAGGATGCAGTCCAAAAAGGCGCTAAAGTAGCAACTGGTGGAAGGGTTGTGGAAGACCTTTATTTTGAACCAACCATCCTCACAAATGTGAATGAAGAAATGTTATGCATGACCGAAGAAACATTTGGACCCCTAGCTCCTGTCGCAACTTTTAAAACCGAGGAAGAAGCGATTGCACGTGCGAATGATTCTGACTATGGCCTAGCTGCCTATGTTTTCACAGAAAATATAACACGTGGGATTCGCATCAGTGAAGCTCTGGAATATGGAATCATCGGGTTAAACGATGGCTTGCCATCTGTTCCCCAAGCACCATTTGGTGGCTTTAAACAAAGTGGACTTGGACGAGAAGGTGGACATTATGGAATTGAAGAGTTTTTAGAAGTAAAGTATATTTCTCTAGGCTTGTAAAGAATGGTCATCACTGGATGCTGTCTCAAATAGGTTTTTCTGCTTATTAGTTTATAATTTAATACATAAAAACAGAGCAATGCCACCAAAATACGGCTGTTGCTCTGTTTTTATTTTATGCACTTACAGATGAACATACTTTATTCCGTCCACTAAATTTTGCTTTATATAATGCATCATCCGCCTGTTTTAATAAATGTTCCGCTGAGTAAACTGTTTCCAAATACGTCGCAACACCTACTGAGATGGTAATGTTTGCCTCACTAAGATCTGGAAGGACAAAGCAATGCTGTTCTACTGCAAATCGCAGTCGTTCCGCTAAGTAAACAGCAGATGAATGAACACAATCCGGCAGTAATACGGTAAATTCTTCGCCACCATTTCGCGAAATAATATCATGCGAGCGCGTATATAATCTTAATAACTCCCCTACTTGTCTTAAAATTTCATCGCCTGCAGCATGACCGTAAGTATCATTCACTGTTTTGAAATGATCAATGTCAATCATAAGAAGAGTTAGTTTTTGATCCATCTGTCTCCCTTGTTCAAGTAATGAATTAAACACAGCATCAAATTGACGGACATTGTTTAGGCCAGTTAAGAAGTCTGTTGTTGACTGTTGTTTCATTTCCAAATAAGCTTTATTCGATTGGTAAATATAATTAGCAAATAAAAACACTAACAATCCAGCCGTTACCGAAATAGTCCAATATATGACCATTAATTTGTAAATTTCTTTCGTTGAACCTAATAGTAAAAAGAACATACCAGTTAGCAAAAACATGCTAAATCCAACCATTGCCATCCACTTTTTTAGATCAGTTGTTTTGCAATTACCAATGTAAACTGCTCCGATTGTCACAATCAAAAAGACAATAAGTACAATCGTAATCGTGAATGATGAGGCATTAATAAATAATATTCTGTTTACCAGAATGATAATGAGCGAAACAATGGCGGGAATCGCTCCACCATATAAGGTAGCAAGTAGAATAGCAAAATGGCGAAAATCCATAATGATCCCTGGCGCCAATTGAATGCTGAAAAACATCAATAAGGATCCTAGTAATCCGGTAAGAAATCCGAATAGAAGCTTCTGCTTTACCGTTTCGATATATGGATATTTTTTAAAGAGGATTCCACCGATAAATAAAAAAGTCACGAGAATGCATACGTTGATAAATAATTCTTTTAGCATTATTTCACCTTAGAAAATTGGAATAGAAGATTATTATAATCGGTTTCTATTAAACTGAACATCCCATTAAAAAGATATTGAGACCAAATGAATAAAAGTATGACAAACATGTGAACCCAAAAATTGGATGGTGCCTGGCACCATCCAGTTTTTAACTATTAACCGAATTTTTCTCTCCAATTTGAAATACCCGTTTTCGGGCAAAGGCCATTACAAGAACTGCTCCGAGAAAAGCTCCAACTAGAGAACTAATTATAAAACCAGGAATAAAGCCTAATAGGGTAGCTTCCTGGCCTAAAATCAATGCTGCAATTGGGTATGACGCGATTGCCCCTAACACCCCAGTACCAACCACTTCCCCGAAGAAAGCCATATAGATCCTTTTCGTTTTTGCAAATACTAACGCAGCCAACAACGCACCAATCATACTACCTGGAAATGCAAAAATCGAACCCGTCCCCATCATATTTCTTAGAAGCGAAACAGATAACGCTTGAGCCACTGCATAATATGGTCCTAAGAGAACAGCAGAGACAACATTAATCAAGTGTTGAATCGGAAAAGCCTTTGCAAAGCCTAAAGGAATATAAAAGACATGACTAGATAAAGTCCCCATGGCAATCAACATCGCTGTTAAGGTAAGTTTATATGTTTTCTTCATATTCGTTCCTCCTCTTTTTTGTAAGTATCGCTTAAAATCTAATCCCTCCCTCTTTTGTAGTATATAAAAAAGCCAGACCCAAAAATTGGACCTGGCTTAATAGCAAACTTAATCTCTTAAGCTACTTTCCTACGCTGGTATAAACCAGATCAGGTCCAAAGGGTTAGGAAACCACTTGCTTCCCTCTCAGCCCAAACCTGGGCACCCCTAGTAGTTTTCACACTATTCATTTTCTTTTACATCATATCCATTAACATCTAGCTTGTAAAGAGTTAATTCTGAATTGAATGACCATTAGCTAGTATTTGTCTATTAAAATATCGTTCGACAAACATTCCATAAATTGACGCCAGTACCTGCTGAAACAGCATTGCAATAACAACAGGTACAGCAACAGCCGGCGGAAAATAGGCTATGGCTAAAACCGCACCAGCACTAATATTTCGCATTCCCCCAGTAAACGTTAACGCAACAACGGTCTCACGTTCCCATTTAAATCCTCTACCAATGATAAAGGCAAGCAAATATCCTGTAAACGCAATAAAAAAGACGGTTAATGTAATGAAAATTAACTTTACATCAATATTCCGTAAAAATGGTGCTACCGTAGCTCCATTAATCATAACAACGATTCCTAAACCCATTTTAGAAAAAGGAGCCAATTTCGGACTTAGCGTTGTTTTGGCCTTTCCTTTTGTTAATTGATTAACAATCATCCCCGCAATTGACGGGAGGACGATCATCCACAATAGCCCGTTCATGATGCTTAGCACATCCATTTCCACTTTGCTCCCAATCAAGAGTGACAATGTGAACGGGACAATGAATGGTGATAAAAACGTATCAAGCAAAATAATTGAAAGTGTAAGTGGAATATTTCCTCGGTAGATGGTGACCCATATTAAGCTGGAAATTCCTGTTGGAATCGCCATTCCTAGTACTAAACCAGTAATGATCTCAGCATCGCCACTAAAAGTCAAATGCCCAACACCCCATGCCCACACCGGCATGAATAGATGAAGTACAACAAAAATGATTAAAAGTGGCAAAGGATGCTTCAAACTTTCTTTAAAGGAAGAATAGTTTGAACCTAAACTTCCCGCAAAAGTCATAAATGCAAAGATCCAAGGAATTAACCCTGAAAATCCAATGAAATACTCCGCAAAGATTACTCCAATTACAACACTAGTTGGAGTGATAAGGGGCATGAATTTTTCGAGCTGGTTATTAATAGTGGTTAGCATCTTATTTATCACTCCTTTCTGAAAAGACAAAGCCTCAAGAGCTCGACAAAGAGCAATAATGATTTATGTAGGACCCTTGCTTGCAAATACAAAATGTCATAAATAACTTTATTTCACCAAATAAACAAGCCAGTAATGGATACTGGCTTTCTCTTATTCTATAAATATACATTAAATTTAGGAAAAGTTGGACGAAAACTACTAATCTTTTAAATTTCTGTTTGAAATAAGCGATCCATTTGCTCGCGGTCATATTCGAGAATCCACGGATTAAATTCGTCGTAAAGCGCTTTAAGTTGAATTTTATCAGATGCGAGAACGTCACAGCCCCTATCATCGTATAAATGGAAAATCACTTTCTTACTATTATTAATAATGTAAACATCATAGCCTACTTCTAGATGATTTTTCAGAATCGTATTTGGTTGTGTGAAATCTTCATAAAGAATCGCTTTTAAAAGTTGTGAATATCTCAAATCTGCTTTTCTACACGGAAGAATAAACCGGTGTTTCACGGATAACTGTTCCTCATCTGCTTCTTCGAGCGAAATTGGCATAAGGTAATGATGTAATTTATAGAGAACTTGGCGGAATTTTACATACTTCCGGTAAATGTTTAACGGACGGCGCTGTAAAAAGATATTACTTGTTTCCGCATATACATCAGAGACCACGAGAATTTCATCTTGGTCTTCAAAAATTTGATTAAATATGCTCACAGCACGTTTCAATGCATGCTCAAAAAACTGACTTTTATTGTGATCAATGGAGGAATCCGAAATCGCAAATCGGAGACTATTTTTCCAATCATAAAATAAACCTGGTGCCAATTCCATCCCATCAAATTGATCCTGTAAAAAGCTATCTAAAACTCTCTTCATCCTGTCCCTCCATCCTCCGCGGTTTTTTAAATCATATTCGTTACTAGTAGACCTCATTCATTACAAGGAATTTTACTCTAACGTAAGCATATCCCACGAATGATGAAAGTGCAATTTAATAAAGGCTTTAAACCCTATTATGCAAAGTAACGGAGTACAAGAATTTATTTATTTATCAAGCAGCAATTAAAAAACCTCTGTCACAAGTAACGTTTGTCCAAAAACAAAAAACGAACCCTGTTAACTGAGTTCGTTGCTCCTTACCTAGTCTCAACTAACTTGATAAATTCATCAAGTGTTGTTGAATATTTTATATAGATACGAGGCAAAAGGTAAAGTTCATTCTTCCCTCCTTTAGGAAGATAAGGACCAGGGGTCGTTGTGAGGCCGTATTTATAGTACTTTTTTGTTTCATTAATGATTTGATTATTAAAACTACCATATGGATAAGCAAGTGCAATAACTGGTTTACCTGTCATTTTCTGAATCCTATCCTTCGCCCCCTTTAATTCCTTTTCAAAATTTGTTGTTTTGGTTAAATCAGGGTGTGTAGCGGTATGAGACTGAATTGAAAATGAACCAGAATTTGCAAGATTCCTTATCTCATATGCAGACAAGCGGTTCGACAGCCCGATAAAGTCCGAGATAACAAAGATGGTTGCTTTTGGGTTAAATTGTTCTGTCCTAATTTTGTCAAAAATCGCTGCAGTACGTAAATTATTTTTATATCCATCATCCAAAGTTATAAAAATGGGTTTATCCACTTCATGAATCCTATCCCAGTTCTCAAATGTCAACAGAGTAAAACCATGATCACGTAAATACACCATCTGCTTTTCAAAGTTTTCGGGAGTCACAAATAGCTCCTTTGACCCTTGCCCAGTGAACTCACCGATGGAGTGATAAATCAAGATTGGCACCTGATGCTGAGCACAAAATGGAAAAGGAAAAACAAAGAATAAACATGTAAGTAAAAACAAAGTCTTTTTCAAATATAGTCCCCCACTTTAGGCATTATCACGGTGGTAAACATTTCGCATTAAACACTTTATGTATTAATATGCCGCAAATGAAAGGATTTGTTGCGGAGAAGTTAAATATGTATACAGATCAATATAAGAAGAGAGATTTTAGATATGGCCAGCATTAATGAGGATATTCCTTTCCAAACACACAGAAAAACAGGTTCTCCGTCAAATGTTGGGGTGATGACTAATTGTCGTCACCCTAACCAATATGAAGTCCAATTCCTTTATACTGATGTGACAATAGTATTTTTGCTCGAAAGCGTTCAAAACTTCTGAATCCATAGGCATTTCGCTTGAGCACCTTCGTTGAGTTATTTATCCCCTCTAAAAAACCATTAGAGTAGTTGTAGACAAAACTATTCAGGATTTCTGTCTGCCAATTCTGGAATGTCCCAATAAGATTCACCATCTCAGGGATGCCAGAGGATTTTAGTGACTCATAGAAGAGCTTCAGCTCTTCCTTTACCACACTTATTTCATTTGTTCCAATTTCTTTCGCTTTTGAAAACCACTTCCGGTATTCTTCCTTTAACTTATATGCTTTCCTTAGTTCCTCTGACATTCCTAAGTACCTTTCTAAATGCCAGCGTTCATCTTTTGTAAGCTGTTCTTGCGCCTTATGAAAAACATATCTCATGCGCTTGCACTTCTTACGATCATACGGGTGAAAGTTCTTTTGAATCCTTCTTCTGACCCCATCCAGTGCCCAATAAACATATCGGCAAAAATGAAACCGATCGGCTACATTCACCGGTTTACCTAAAGCGCTTTGAACAGCTGCTTTAAAGGAATGACTCATATCCATAATAACAACTTGAACTTGATTTCCATGTCTTTGAAGATAATGCTTAATTGTACTCTTGTAACGATTGGGAAGTATATCTAGTGGTTTTTTTGTAATTCCATCGGCAATTATAAGCTGGTATTTTCCCTCTCTTGTATCACCTTTATATTCATCAATGGCAATGACTGGAGGTAGTTCTTCTACTGGTTTTACTTCACCTCTAGCTAGCTGATCAAACCTTCGGACAATGGTCGTAGCTGACGTTCCATAATTGTCCCCAATCTCTTTAAACGTTTTTCCTTTAATGGCTCTAATACCAACAGCTTGATTCCACTCAATAGAGGTACGTTGATACCTTTTAACAAAACTATTCCTCTCTGAGAAGCGCTTACCACAATCGCAAACATACCGCCGGCGTCTATAAAAAATTTGTGTCTTTCGTTCAAAGTCTTCAGGTGTTGAATTTTTTGAACACGGTAATCATGTACACGAGAGGTTCTTGATTGACAGCTGGGGCAACGATGAGTTTTGCGTTCCATTTCTACGAAAATACGTATAGTTTCCTCAACTTCCTCCACTCGCTTAATAACGACTTCTTTTAAACCTGGTAAACTTATGCTAAAATGCACTTACACGCAACTCCATTCATACTTGTTTCTCGACAACTCAAGTATAAAAGAATTGGATGTTTGCGTGTTTTTTTATGCTTTCATAGTTGTATTAGAACCCCAACAAATATTATAGAGCCGAAAACAAAAGGCCGTTGTTGTAAAGAGTGTTGTTAAAACCTTAACTAATTTTAACGTAATATGTTTGAGAAAAGATCAAAACAAAAAGAACAGCATTTTTTCAGCTGTTCTTTCTGTCTGCCCGGCAACGTCCTACTCTCACAGGGGGAATCCCCCAACTACCATCGGCGCTGAGAAGCTTAACTTCCGTGTTCGGCATGGGAACGGGTGTGACCTTCTCGCCATCGTTACCAGACTTTTTAAAATTTGTGATGGGCCTAAGTGGACTCGAACCACCGACCTCACGCTTATCAGGCGTGCGCTCTAACCAGCTGAGCTATAGGCCCATTTTGTAAAGTGGAGCGGGTGATGGGAATCGAACCCACGAATGTCGGAGCCACAATCCGATGCGTTAACCACTTCGCCACAACCGCCATATTGGCAATTTTGTATAAAAAATGGTGGCTCAGGACGGAATCGAACCGCCGACACATGGATTTTCAGTCCATTGCTCTACCGACTGAGCTACTGAGCCACACGACATAATCTATTTCAACAGCACAAACACATGCTGAAGTTTTATTATGATGGCGGTCCGGACGGGACTCGAACCCGCGACCTCCTGCGTGACAGGCAGGCATTCTAACCAACTGAACTACCGGACCAAAAATATTTTGCTTTTTAAATATTTGGTTGCGGGGGCAGGATTTGAACCTGCGACCTCCGGGTTATGAGCCCGACGAGCTACCGGACTGCTCTACCCCGCGATAATATTGTATAAAATATTAAGTAAGAAGAATTCAATGGCGGAGGAAGAGGGATTCGAACCCCCGCGCGGTTTAACCCGCCTGTCGGTTTTCAAGACCGATCCCTTCAGCCAGACTTGGGTATTCCTCCATCATATTTGGTAGCGGCGGAGGGGATCGAACCCCCGACCTTACGGGTATGAACCGTACGCTCTAGCCAGCTGAGCTACACCGCCATATTAGTATTTTTAATTAATATAAATTGAAAATGGTGGAGCCTAGCGGGATCGAACCGCTGACCTCCTGCGTGCAAAGCAGGCGCTCTCCCAGCTGAGCTAAGGCCCCATTTTATAATGGTCGGGAAGACAGGATTCGAACCTGCGACCCCTTGGTCCCAAACCAAGTGCTCTACCAAGCTGAGCTACTTCCCGTTAAACTGGCGCGCCCGAGAGGAGTCGAACCCCTAACCTTTTGATCCGTAGTCAAACGCTCTATCCAATTGAGCTACGGGCGCATAATTTTATTTACAGAGTTATTTTCACTATCGTGATTTTATGGAAGATTATTTTCACTATCGTGAAAATAATCTTGATGCCGAGGACCGGAATCGAACCGGTACGGTAGTCACCTACCGCAGGATTTTAAGTCCTGTGCGTCTGCCAGTTCCGCCACCCCGGCCTAGAATAAGAGCGGAAGACGGGATTCGAACCCGCGACCCCAACCTTGGCAAGGTTGTATTCTACCACTGAACTACTTCCGCATATAGGGTAAACTCTTTTTTTAATACAATGAATAAAGTTTATTTTCGCTGTGGCGTTTTAAAGGATGATTATTTTCACTATCGTGAAAAAATCATGGTGCGGGTGAAGGGAGTCGAACCCCCACGCCTTGCGGCGCTAGATCCTAAGTCTAGTGCGTCTGCCAATTCCGCCACACCCGCAAAGTTGATTATTTTTACATAGGTGAAAAAGTGGTAAGTTATTTCGCTACCGCTATTTTAAAGGATGTTTATTTTTGCTATCACAAAAAGTAGAAAGTTATTTTCACTATTGTGAAAAAACTATGGTGAGCCATGAAGGACTCGAACCTTCGACCCTCTGATTAAAAGTCAGATGCTCTACCGACTGAGCTAATGGCTCATAAAAAATGGTGCCGGCCAGAGGACTTGAACCCCCAACCTACTGATTACAAGTCAGTTGCTCTACCAATTGAGCTAGGCCGGCAAATATTGAAGAGTATTTTCATAAATGAAAAAATCATGGTGGAGGATGACGGGCTCGAACCGCCGACCCTCTGCTTGTAAGGCAGATGCTCTCCCAGCTGAGCTAATCCTCCACATTGTAAATTATCTTCTCCTAATAAGTTGAAATTAAGGAGAGTTATTTTCGCTAACGCGAAAATACTTTGGTGACCCGTACGGGATTCGAACCCGTGTTACCGCCGTGAAAGGGCGGTGTCTTAACCGCTTGACCAACGGGCCAGAACATTATTATTATTATTATTATTATTATTATTATAGTAAGAAAAGGTAAATAACCTTTTGGGTGTTTGCCTGGAGACGAGACAACTTACTCACACAGGGGTAATCACTAACCACCAGCTGAGCTGGGAAGCTTAACTTCCGTGTCGCTGACGACGTTTATTAATATACAATATGCATTATTACATCGTCAATACTTTTTTATAAGTTTCCTAGATTTATTTAACATAATTTATTGAATAGCTTTTTATCATGGTAGTTTCTCGCGTTTAAATTTATAAAGATTCGATATTATACTACTAGTCCTCAAAAAAACTGTCTATCTCCGAATTTAAGTGATAGACAGTTTTTATCATGCAAGTTCAAACTCTTTGATTAAATGTTTCTCGTAGTTTATACTTTTGAATTTTTCCTGAAGGTGTTCGTGGTATTTCTTCAACGAAGTAGACTTTACGTGGCTTTTTATAACTGGCAAGTTGTTTTTGGCAATGAGATACTACTTCATGTTCGGTAAGATCACTCTCTTCTTTCTTGATGATAATCGCACAAACTGTCTCAATATATTTCGGATCTGGGATTCCAATAACAGCTACATCCACAATATCTTGGTGATGCATCAAGACATTTTCAATTTCCGCCGCATAAATATTTTCGCCACCGCTTCGTATCATATCTTTCTTACGTCCAGCCACTATCAAAAATCCATCTTCATCGACTTTCCCTAAGTCCCCTGTATAGCACCATCCATCTATAAATGTTTCTGCATTCGCTTCAGGTCTGTTCCAGTATCCTTTGCATACTACCGGACTTTTAATGCAGATTTCACCTACTTCCCCGGCGGGCAGTTCTTCTCTTTCTTGATTGACCACTTTTACTTCTACCATTGGCAATGGCTTTCCCACTGTATGACCTTTTATTTTTGCGTCTATTCCGTCTAGCGATGTTCCGATTGGTGTGCCTTCTGTTAATCCATATACTTGAACAAGCCCAATTTGCGGATAACGTTTCTGTAATTGTTCAATGGCCCAAGGGCGTACTGGATCACCACCTGAATAAATGGTCTTAATTGAATTTAACGGAAATGTTTTTTCAGATGTATTATGAAGCAATTCATAAATCATGAAGGGAAACAACATTAAATCTGTTGCTTTTTCTTTTTCTGCGATAGAAAGTGCATGTTCAATAGAAAAGTCACCACTCTTCATCGTAATGACTGTTCCGCCTGCTAAAATAGTAGGTAATGCGAAATCCTCCATTGCTCCGACATGGTATAGCGGTCCTGTTGTCATCGCAATCGTTCGATTACTAATCCCCCACTTCATGATTTGCATCGAACAAAACCACAATGTATTGCTATGTGACCAAAGTGCCCCTTTTGGACGACCAGTTGTACCTGAAGTGTACATCAACATAACAGGATCTGTAATATCTACATCTGAACTTGCGTTAAATGACACATCACCACGCTCAAAGATTTGCCAATCTAGCGCCCAATCTGGTCTATCTATTCCGTTACTTTCTAAAGATATATATTCTTTAACGGGCACTTTATCTTTAATTGGTTTTAGCGAATTTTTTAATTCAGAATGAAAACACAGAACCTTTGTACCTGAATCATTAATAATAAACTTTAATTCTTCGCTGGAAAGCCTAAAGTTTAGCCTTACTGCGATGGAACCAAGCTTGGCAATCGCAAAGTAAAGAGCCCAGTATTCTAATGAATTATATAATAAGATTCCGACACGGTCTCCTTTTTGAACTCCTAACTTCTGTAGGGTGTGAGCATATTGATTTGATATTTCATCAAGCTGTTTATACGTCCACTTTTTTTCACCTTCAAAGATCAAATCCACTTTCTGTTTATCAATGATACTTGTCGATCCTGAAATGCGCTCTAACATATGTGAAACATTCATTTTACTATACACCCTCCTTCTGTTCTAATCGTCGTAGATCTTCCTTACCTTCCTATCCGATGATTTTACTTGGCAACCATAGAATAAGTTGCGGGAAAATAGCACACAAAACTAATACCAATAATTGAAGGAACACAAATGGCCACGCGCCATTCATAATGTCTGAAGTTTTGACCGTTTTAGGTGCTACTCCTTTTAAATAAAAAAGTGCTGGTGCAAATGGTGGCGTGATAAAGGATGTTTGATACATGATGCAAATCATCGCTGCAAACCATATGGGGTCAAACCCAAGACTAAGAGCAATCGGAGTGAATATGGGAACGATAATCAAGATAGAAGCAACCCAATCCATGAGTAAGCCTAAGATAAAGACCACCAATAACATCAGTGCAAAAATCACCCATTTTCCAAATGGTAATGAAGTGAACGCTTGTTCCACCACATCCCCACCACCAAGGCGCATAAATACACTGACGAAAAACGTACCCATAAACAGAATGGCATAAATCATACTAGTTGTTTGCAAGGTGTTATAAAGGGTTTCTTTTAAGACTTTAAAGTTTAACTTCCCATAGCATAATGCTACAACCATCGCAGCCAAAGAACCGAGCGCTGCCGCCTCCGTTGGTGGAGCAATCCCAAACCAAATGGAACCTAGCACAGACAAAATAATCACTGCAATCGGTAGGATATGTAAAACCCCTATCAATTTGTCTTTTAAAGTATACTGCGCCAATTCTTCCTCAGGAATAGCTGGAGCTGTTCCCGGCTTTACATGTGCAATGATTAAAACATATATAATATACACAAACCCAAGTAATATCCCTGGAACTAAGACAGCATAGAACAGCTGCCCTACGGATATTTGGGCTAGAGGTCCATAAACAATTAACATAATACTAGGTGGAATCAATATCCCAAGTGTTCCTCCTGAACTAATGACACCTGTAGCTAATTTGACGTCGTATTTACGTTCAAGCATCGCGGGTAAAAACAGCAGTCCCATTGTGACGACAGTTGCGCCAACAATCCCTGTACTTGCCGCAAATAATAATGAGATTAATAGAGCCGCAACAGCAAGACCACCTTTTATCCTGCCAAGTAAGATACTAAGAGAATGAAAGATTTTATGCGCAAGACCTGATTTTTCCATAATATTCCCCATGAAAATAAACAGTGGGACAGCTAACATCGTATAATTTTGTATTGCCGTAAACGCACTGGTTGTAAGTAAATTGATCACGGTCTCACTCCAGAAAAGATACCCAAAAATGAGCCCCAAACCGCCAAGAACAATAAATAAGTAGTATCCCGAAAAGATTCCAATTAACAAACCAACAATCATTAAGACAAAGATAAATAAGGAATAACCGTCCATTTTTTAAATCCTCCTCCCTAGCAGTTGATAAATGTTCCGAATCATATCTGCCACTCCTTGGAGGAAGAGGAGCCCTAAAGCAATTGGAATCACCATTCTTAACGGATAAATCAATGGGCGCCATGAACCAGTTGCTGCCGTTTCTGCTCTTAAATAGGAGTTCATTGCGGCATCTAAAGAATTGCTAAATCCTAATATAATCAGCGGAAAAAACAAGCAAAGGCTTAAGACAATATCTAAAAGCGCTTGATTTCGATTCGATAGTTTTTCATAAAATAGATCCACCCGAACATGCTGGCGATTTTTTAACACCCACGCCATTCCTAAAAAAGCGGCGGAACTTCCAAGCATGTAACTAATATCATAAGACCAGAATGTTGGTTTATTAAATAAATGGCGACTAATTACCTCATAGACTAGGGTAAAAATGAGGACTAGGATCAGCCAACTCGAAATTTTCCCAGCCCACTCTCCCAAAGTTTCTAAAAAGTGAATGATTTTCTTGATCACGCATACACCACCTTTTCTTATTCCTACAATGCAACCAGGCAGTCATCACCCAACCGCTATATAAAGGTGAATGACTGCACAGTTTTTAATATTTTAATGCGCTGGTGTCATTAAATCTTTCCAGTACTTATATTCAACAAGATAATCTTGCTGAGATTCCCAAATTCGTTTAAATAGTTCGTCTTCGGCAGCACGCTTCTCGTAGTACTCATCAATGATGGTTTTTAATTCTTTTTGTGATTCTTCTTCAAATTTAACAATTTCAATCTTTCCTTCTTCTTCAAGCTTGCGATATTCGTCCATTGCTTCAAAATCTTCTTTTGCTACCATTGCGAAGCCTTTCCCCCACATATTTTCAGTCGCAAGGCGAACAATTTGTTTTAGATCATCTGGGAGCTCATCCCACTTTTCTTGATTAATAATAAAACTAGAAACACTTGATGGTTGGTGGATCGATGGAGTGATCAAATATTTAGCAATTTCATGAAATCCTAAAGGTAAGTTAGAAGCTGGACCAGAAAATTCGACTGCATCGACGACACCACGCTCTAATGATTGATACAGCTCGGGGCTACTAATTGAAACTACTGAAGCACCTACTTTTTCTAAAATAGCTCCCCAGTCACCAACAGCTCTAACCTTTAGCCCTTTAAAATCCTCTAGTGTGCGGATTGGTACGTTGGAGTGATAGAAAATTTCCGGTGTCCCAGGACCCGAATCCAAAACTTTTAGATTATAACCAGCTTGATCATAAGCTTCTTGCCATAATTCACGTCCTTCGTCCGTTGTTATCCATCCTAAATATTCTTGCTCATTCATTCCCATTGGAACCGAAGCAAATAAAGCAACTTGTGGAATCTTCCCAACCCAATAACCATCCCAACTATGAATCGCATCTACAGTTCCATTTTCAACTGCATCCAAAAGCTCCGTTGGTTGAACAATTTCTCCGGCTGCATGCATCTCCACTTGCAGGCGACCTCCTGAGGCTTCAGTGATGTCTTTTGCAATCTCTTCAGCTAATAATTGAAGAGCTGTCCCCTCTGGCCACGGGGAATGAGCGACCCATTTGTATGTTTCTTGTGAACCTCCTCCACCTGCCCCCTCATTCGTTGTGCTTTGTTTGTTTAAGCATCCTACCAACATACCCAGTAGTAAAACGCTTACAAAAAAGACCTTGGTTGCTTTCTTCAAACGCATTTCCCCCTTTGGATCAAATTTTTGGTTTAATAGTTATGCATACGATAATGCAAGTTTTATGCCAAGTCCTTCTATCTATTAATTAATGGTTTTTATGGGTGAAAAATAAATTTTAAGCAAAACTTGTAAGTAAAAATGAACAATCAGGTTTAAACAATTGTCAGGATTTCTGAACATTAAGAAAGCCCGCCGAATGGCAGGCTATCCTTACATCTAAAAAAACCACACAAGCATCGGTGCGGTTTTAAAGACAACAATATATTCGTACTATTTTAAATCCCAACTAATAAAATAATGAAAAAGCACAATTGTAATCGCTTCCACTTTTTGTAAGGATGTTAAGAGTTTCCCTTTAATTGTTTCAATATATCTGGCGGAAAGACAAGTCGACAAATAATCTTTGCTATAGCATGATAATTAGGTTCACTCTGATCCGTTCTCCTTTCCGGCAGTTTTTCAGTTAAGATTAAAATTGACCAAGCTACTTCAGTTAATTCAAGGTCGTCCCAAGTATACCCTAACTTTTGAGCTTGAAGGAGACCTTCATAGATGCTACCATGTAGCTTTTTTCTGACCTCAGCATAGACTTGGGCGAGTTCAGGGTCATGAGGCAGTAACTCATGTAGTACATGGTGAAGTCCTAACTTGTCTAATCGTTGGTCATGTTTTTTTAACATGGAGGCTAATCCTATTTCAGGATCATGGTTCATCCAACTCGGATTCGGATTCGGCGGCATAAACCTGTCCAATTGATCTTTAATGAGAGCCATCAAAAGTTGCCGTTTATCACAGAAATAACGGTAAAAAGTTCCCGTGGCCACATTTGCATGGGCTGCAATATCTTTCGCTGTTGTTTGTTCATATCCTTTTTCACTAAATAATTTTCGGCCGCTTTCAAGCAATGCTTCACGCTTTTGATATGCACGTTCTTGTTTCGGCAATGATGGAAACTCTCCAATCAATGGCTGCCCATCCCGGTCTATCATAAAAATCACCTCAAGATTAATATAGCACAAAAATGATAACTGAAGAGAGGTTCATTTTTTCCTTGACGATATTTCCCTCCTGTGGAATACTTGAACTATAGTTCATGTTTATCCATTTTGTTTATCACCCCTCTAACAAAATAGGTAAACATGAACCATTCAGATAATACTTCATTTGAATAAGGAGCTGTGACAATTGAACAGTATGAAAACGTTAACAAAACAAAAACGAGTGGCAAATCTAGGTGAAAAGGTTCGTTTTATGAGAAATGATATGATCATTGTTGGCGAGGTTACGATTGTCAAAGATGAAAGCGTTATCGTCAATGTCAGTCGTTCGGATGCGCGTAGGTTAAATATTGACACTCCGCTAACGGTTGTTGCACATAAAAATTATCAAGTATTATAAAAGGCTCCTATAAGTGAAAAGACAAAATGACCATACTTCCCTCATCTAGAAAAGGCCATTTTGTAAACGTTCAAAAAGCCTGGATCTTGATAATGCCCAAGCTTTTTGAATGTTTCAAGTTGCAACCTGTCATGAATAGAACAAACCTAAAAAGGCCTTAAGCTAAATTCCGTAGTATTCTAACCAAAATAACAAATTAAAACTCGCGTCTGCCTCGCAACTAATAATAAACCTAAAGAAAGGCCAACGATTACGTTGGCCTTTCTTACTATGCTTTAAGACGATAAACCAGTGACTCATAAGGGCGTAAATTGATCTTAGTGGAAAATGCAGGTGAATTAGGATAATTTGAAAGTAAAAGTTCACTCTGATAGCCTGCTACTTTTACATCCTCAGGTAGTTCAAACACAATTTCATTGTCATAAAAATTATTTACGACAACTAATTTTTCGTTCTCTACATTACGAACATAAGCAAAGATTTCCGGATGTTCATCGAGAATTAATTGATAATCGCCATCTGTAATAATATCGTAGTCTTTCCGTAATTGAATCAATTTTTGATAATGATAAAATACGGAATCAGTATCTTTCAATGCGCTTTCGACATTGATTTCTGGATAATTTGAAGCCACTGGAATCCATGGCGTTCCCGATGTGAAACCAGCATGTGGCTCATTGTTCCACTGAACAGGTGTCCGAGAATTATCTCTGGATTTATGTTTAAGAATCTCGAGAATCTCTTCTTTGCTCATTCCCTCTTCTTGCTTAATTTTATAAATATTTAACGACTCAACATCGCGATAATCATCGATGGTTTCAAACTTTGGATTGGTCATCCCAATTTCTTCACCTTGGTAGATATAAGGAGTTCCTTGCATCATATGAATGGTCGTTGCTAACATTTTCGCTGACTCTCTATGATATTCCCCATCATTTCCATAACGAGAGACAATCCGTGGTTGGTCATGGTTACACCAGAATAACGCATTCCAGCCGCCGCCTTTGTGCATTTCCACTTGCCAAGTAGACAAAATCTGTTTTAACTTCAGGAAATCAAAGTCTGCTATTGACCACTTCTCACCATTTGGGTAATCCACTTTTAAATGGTGGAAATTAAAAGTCATACTCAGTTCATGGCGCTCTGGGTTGGAGTATTTAATACAATGATCAATGGTTGTCGACGACATCTCACCTACCGTCATCGCATCATGTTTAGAAAACACTTCACGATTGGTTTCTTGTAAAAACTCATGGACACGTGGACCATCGGTATAAAACTTGCGGCCATCTCCTGGTGGAACAGAACCGTCATCATCAGGGAAGTCTTGATCTTTGGAAATCAAGTTGATGACATCAAGGCGGAAACCATCGACCCCTTTATCGAACCAGAAGTTCATCATTTCATAGACTTTCTTCCTTAATGTTTCATTTTCCCAGTTTAAATCCGCTTGAGTGACATCGAATAGATGTAAGTAATATTGACCTGTTTTTTCATCATATTTCCAAGCAGATCCGCCGAATTTGGATTCCCAATTGGTTGGCTCGCTGCCATCTTCTTTCGGATCCTTCCAAATGTAAAAATCACGATAAGGATTATCTTTTGAAGACAATGCTTGTTTAAACCATTCATGTTCCGTTGAAGTGTGGTTGACAACGATGTCCATAATAATTTTAATACCGCGCTTATGTCCTTCCGCTAATAAGCGATCGAAATCTTCCATTGTTCCGTACTCTTCATGAATGGAGTAATAATCACTAATATCGTACCCATTATCACGTTGAGGTGATTTGTAGATCGGCGTTAGCCAAATAACATCGACACCTAATTCTTTCAAATAATCTAGTTTTTCGATTATTCCTGGCAAATCTCCGACTCCATTGCCTTGGGTATCGTTAAAACTTTTTGGATAGATTTGATAAACAACTGCTTTTTTCCACCATGGTTGTTGCATGTATTCCACCACCAATAATTTATTTTACTAAAAAGACTTTTGCTTCATATGGTGCTAAATTCATTGTAGAAGAAAGGTCTGTGTTCTTGGATTCGTAATTTGTAATCAGAAGTTCTGAGTTGCGATTTTTTAGTTCCACCGGACAATCGAAGAATACTTCAAGTTCAGCAAAATTACAGATGACCAACAATGTCTCCTCGTTAAGTATACGCTTGTACACAAATAAGTCCGGATGCTCCTCATGTAATAACTCGTAATCACCATGTAAAATGACTTCATGCGTTTTACGAAGCTGAATCAATTTTTGATAATAATAATAAACCGAATTCTCATCGTTTAAAGCTTCCTCGGCATTGATGTCAACATAATTTGGATTTACTTTCATCCATGGTGTCCCCGTCGTAAAGCCGCCATTTTTTTCACGATTCCACTGCATCGGTGTTCTCGAGTTATCGCGGCCTTTTGCATAAATACTTGCCATAATCTCTGCTTCAGGAACACCTTCTGCTTTCATTTCTCGGTAGAAGTTTAAGATTTCAATGTCTTTATAATCGTCAATCGTTGGGTATTGGATATTTGTCATTCCCAACTCTTCCCCTTGATAAACATATGGGGTACCCTTCATCATATGTAATACCGTTGCTAGCATTTTAGCTGATTCTTTGCGGTATTCTTTATCATTCCCAAATCGCGTTACCGAACGCGGTTGGTCATGATTATTAAAATAAAGACTATTCCAGCCTTGCTGTTCGAGAGCTTTTTGCCATTTCGTTAAATTCGCTTTAAGATCAACTAAATTTAACGGTTTTAAATCCCATTTGCCATTTGGCCCATTATCAAGCCCCATATGTTCAAATTGAAATACCATATTAAGTTCTTTCCGATCTTCGGCCGTATAAAGCTGGGCTAGTTCTGGTGTCACCCCAGGCATTTCGCCTACGGTCATCACATCATATTGCGACAACACTTTTTCATTCATCTCTTGTAAATAGTCATGAATATGAGGACCATTGCGATAAAATGGGCTACCAGAAGCGTACTTTTTCCCTTCTTTTGGTTCGCCATCTACAAACACATCTGGTTTGGAGATAAAGTTAATCACGTCCATACGGAAACCATCAATTCCTTTATCCAACCACCATTTCATCATTTTATAAATGTCTTCACGTAAACTTGGATTCCGCCAGTTTAAATCGGGCTGTTTTTTCGAGAAAAGGTGTAAGTAGTATTGCTTTGATTGTTCATCATACTCCCATGCTGAACCTCCAAAGTTGGAATACCAGTTGGTTGGTTCTTTTCCATCTTTCCCTTGACGCCATATGTAATAATCACGATAAGGATTATCCGGTGATTTCTTCGCTTCAATAAACCATGGATGCTCATCGGAACTATGATTAACAACTAAATCCATGATCAATTTCATTCCACGGTTATGAACTTCTTTTAATAGTTCCTCCCAATCTGCCATGGTCCCAAATTCATCCATGATGTCTTGATAATCACTAATATCATAACCATTATCGTCATTCGGAGACTTATATACAGGTGAAAGCCAAATCACATCAATACCCAGTTTTTTTAAATAGTCAAGCTTTGAGATGATTCCTTGTAAGTCTCCAATCCCGTCCCCATTGCTATCCATAAAACTGCGTGGATAAATTTGATAAACAACACTTTCTTTCCACCAGTTTTCATTCATATGTATCACACTCCTATATGTATTCTAGGATCGTTTTGTTTAAGGTGCTAATAAGTAATCAATAATATTATTAATTGTAGAAAAGCTTATTTGAATATATCTTTTGTGCCTACTACCTATTTAGTGTTAACTGTTTGCTGGAAAAAGATAGCTTAAATTCTTGATTATTATCATAAAAATAAGTAACTATAAGAAGGATCCTTTTAAATAAAACAGAGGGCCAAATTTTGTTTGGCCCTCTTTGGTTTTATTGTACTTTGCGCATTTTACCCCATGCAAAGGTTAAGATAAATGGAACCACTAATGTGATTGCCATTCCGATAAAGAACGCTCCCCAGTTTTGTGGGAACACGGATAAAAAGGCTGGCAAGCCACCGACACCAATTGAAGGCGCTTGGACACTCATAAAGGAAATCACTGCACCTGCTATAGCAGAACCAATAATTGCGGAGATAAACGCAAATCTGAAGCGTAAATTCACCCCAAACATTGCTGGTTCCGTAACGCCTAGATAAGCAGAAACGGCAGATGTAACAGATAAACTCTTTAACTTTTCATCTTTTAATAAGAACATCATCGCTAAAGCAGCCGTACCTTGGGCAATATTGGATAACGCAACCATTGGCCATAAGAATGTTCCACCAATACTTCCGATTAACTGAAGGTCAACCGCCAAGAAAGTATGGTGCATTCCAGTGATAACAAGTGGTGCATATAAACCACCATATAATAATCCCCCAATAATTGGAGCAAATTCAAACACACTAACTACTGCGTTTGTGATACCACTTCCGATTGCAAACGTAATTGGGCCAATTGCTACGAATGAGACAAATCCCGTTACAAGCAAAGCAATCGGTGCAACAAGGAGCAATTGAAACGCATCCGGAATTCTCTTCTTTAAGAAAGTTTCAATCGATGCAAGTACATAAGAAGCAAGCAATACCGGCAATACTTGACCTTGATAGCCCACCTTTTCGATTTCAAGACCGAATAAGTTCCAAGTTGGAATTTCATCAGCCGCACCATAAGCCCATGCATTTAACAAGTCTGGGTGGACAAGCATTAGCCCAAGTACAATTCCAAGTAACGGACTTCCACCAAAACGTTTTACTGCGGACCAACCAATTAACCCTGGCAAGAAAGTGAAAGCGGTATTGGCAATTAAGTTAATAATGTTTGCAACATCCGCCCATTGCGGATAAACATGTACAACTGCCTCATCAAAGAAAATCCCAGGACCCGTGAGAAGATTATTGATTCCCATTAACAGACCTGCTGTCACAATCGCTGGAAGAATTGGGATAAAAATATCCGCTAATGTTTTAACGGCACGCTGCAATGGATTTAGGTTCTTTGCTGCTTCCGCCTTTACATCTTCTTTTGATACTTCGCCGATTCCTGTAATAGCCACCATTTCTTTATACACTTTATCGACTGTTCCTTGCCCAATCACGACTTGGAACTGACCATTTGTTGAGAAAGATCCTTTTACTAGACTCACATTCTCTAGAGACTCTTTATCGACTTTCCCTTCGTCTTTTAAGGCAAGACGTAATCGAGTGACGCAATGGGTTGCTGCCGAAATATTATCTTTCCCGCCGACAGCCTGAACAATTTGTTCAACCGATTTCTTGTCAACACTCATTTGTAATCCCTCCTGTCAACGTTCTTTCTTGCTGCTAATGTTGTTTGAACAACCATACCTTATAAACTAGAAATCTTACGATACCTTTGTTGCCGTTTTCATTCTGAAAAGAAAATATTTAAAGAAATACATTAAATAATTAGGTATTCGTTTACATTTCAAATTCGGTATTTGTATAGGCAAGTTTCATCTTGTATATACAAGATATTAAAACTACAAAAAATAATTGTCAACAAAAAACGACAAATTTAATAGTTTTGTATTTTTAAAGACCCAAAAAACGACATGAGCATGCGATTTCGGTCCAAGCTAAATATATTGTTAACACACCAAAACTGTTTTCATAAAATTTGTTGTTCAAATCCAATCCAATTTTAACGCGAAAAAAGCCTTTCTCTGCGTAAATACTTAGTTTGTAAGTTCTTTTCTCATCTTGTAAACGAACTTTTGAATGAAATCATAGGTAACTCATTCTATATTCCTTTAAAACCAACAATCCTTGAGAAAAAAGAGCCCACAAAAAAACAACTGCTTTGTTCCAAGCAGTTGTTTTTTGTGGTTAAGAGCTAAACCTCTGATGCTATTAGCGGCCTAACAAATAAGTCCTCGATTGCTTTATGTGCCGTTAAAGGGCCTGTACAATAAATATCTTGTTCTTGCCGTTTTCGTTTGCGGACGTTTTGAATGACTTCCGCTAATAACAATCCTGAAAATAATAAATATGGAACAACGATTACTTTCCCAGTTGCCTTTGTCGAAACGGTTTCAATCCCCTCTGAAAAGCGGGGATGTGCTGCTGCTAAATAGCAGACTGAGACTTTCTTTGTTCCTAATCTTGTACCGATTCCAGTCGCAATTTTCGCGAAGGCACGATGAATGCTTGGGTCACTACTTCCTCTACCCACAATAAGCACAGAGTCCTTTTCTGTAATTGTTTCTACTTCATCTCGGACTAGGTCCGCAATTGCATCTAAAATCTCTCCTTGCACCCCGAAAGGGTCCATCATGGAAAGTTTTATATCCGGATAATGCCTACTGACTAGCTCTAAGGCTTCAGGAATATCTTTTTTAATATGGCCAGCCGCAAGCAAAAAGAGAGGAACAACGGTAATCTCCGTTGCTCCTCGCTCTACACAGCGCTTAAAGCCTTGGTCAATGAGCGGGTCTGTCAGTTCAAGAAAACTGATTTCTTGAACTGGGATATTAACACGGTCGATGACTCTTTGTAAAAAGGATTTTGCCTCTTCCGCCCCTTTTTTTGACCTTGTTCCATGACCAATATACAAGATGGCTTTCAATGCGGTGTGCCCCTTTCTCTACTATAACGTCCCCGATTCTAATGATTGATTCTTATATTATATAATATTTTCATCTCGTAAGTAAGTGAGAACTTGTTCAACTGCTTCTTCCACAGAAAGTTGATCTGAGTGAATCGTAATCTCAGGCTTATCTGGTGCTTCATAAGGAGAATCAATTCCGGTAAAATCCTTGATTTCCCCACGACGAGCTTTTACATACAATTGTTTCGGATCGCGACGTTCACATTCCTCTAATGGGCAATCAACAAAGACTTCAATGAACTCCCCTGCTTCAAACAACTCGCGAACTTGGTCACGGTCAGAGCGAAATGGTGAGATAAAAGCAGTTGTGACAACTTTTCCACTATCAACAAACAGTTTTGCCACTTCGCCAATTCGGCGGATGTTTTCCGTCCGGTCTTGTTCAGAAAAGCCCAGGTCTTTATTTAAACCATGGCGGATATTATCGCCATCTAACACATACTCATTGATTCGTTGACGGAACAATTCATTCGAAACTGCGTTTGCGATCGTTGATTTTCCTGAACCAGATAGACCGGTAAACCAAAGAACACAGCTTCGATGCCCGTTTTGTGCATGACGTTCTAATTTCGTTACAGTTGAATCATGCCAAGTGATATTTGTAGCTTTTGTCATGTTTGCTCCTCCTTACACCGTTGTTTTTTCACGCATTCCGTCAATTAATACTTCAACAACCTCTTTCCGGCTAAAAGTCGATGGTGGAAGTTGACCTGAACGTAGCATTTCTCTAACCTTTGTTCCCGACAGAATCACGCGGTCTTCTTTTCCATGTGGGCACGTTTTATCTGAAGCCATACCTTCGCATTTTGTGCAGTAAAAGCTGTGTTCAAAGAAGAGTGGTTTGATCCCTAATTCTTCTTCAGTGAAGTTGCTAAAAATCAATTGAGCATCATACGTACCATAGTAGTTTCCAACACCGGCATGATCACGGCCCACGATAAAGTGAGTGCAGCCAAAATTTTTACGAGCAATTGCATGGAAAATCGCTTCTCTTGGGCCGGCATAACGCATTGCCGCTGGATACACACCTAGTTGTACACGTTCAGTAGGATAATAGTTTTCTAGTAACACACGATAGCTTTTCAAACGAACATCCGCTGGGATATCATCTGATTTTGTTTCGCCAACTAACGGATTGACAAATAATCCATCGACAGTTTCAAGCGCGGCTTTTTGAATATATTCATGTGCGCGGTGAATCGGGTTTCGCGTTTGGAAGCCGACGACTGTTTTCCAGCCGTTGTTTTCAAATAGAGCACGCGTGTCTTTCGGTTCGAGCCACACGTCTCCAAAAACGCCTTTTTCAGGCTTTTTAATTAACGTAACATCTCCTGCTACATACACAGAACCTCGTTCAAACAAACGTTTGACACCTGGATGGGCGAGTTCCTCCGTTTTATATACTTCGCGAGCTTCAAGGGTTAAATCTGGTTCATACCATTCTGAAACGGTAATCACCCCGTAAGTTTCATTTTCAAAAGTTAAACGATATTGTTCGCCAACTTTTAGAGTGGTTGCTACTTCTGAAGACACTGGTAATGTAACTGGGATGGACCAGATTGTATTGTCTTTTAAGCGCATATTGCGGACTACAGATTCATAGTCTGCTTGACCTAGGAAACCTGTTAGCGGACTGAACAGTCCTACGCCGATTAGTTCAAGATCACTTAGAGCAATATTATCAATAACAATTTCCTTTAGGATGTTGCTAACATCAAAAGCAGGATCATAGGCTTGAATTAGTTTTCCACCATGTGGTTTTGGTAAATATGACATATTCTATCAACCTTTCTATTTATGTTTTGAGATGTTGATTAGCCTTCAATATTGGCTGTTTCAGAACTCGATCTTTTCATTAAGAAAAGAACACCTAAAATCGAAACAACAACGCCAACAATAGCAATCACTGGGTAAATATCATTTTCAATTAATAACTGGATGAGTGTGTAGGAAAGCACCATTGATAATACGGGAGACACGACCCACACCGTTAGCAATTGCACAACTATCCCTTTTTTCAAGACTTCTTTTCCTTGATTGACAAATCCGATTCCAATAATTGATGAAGTGGTAATTTGTGTTAGTGGCACTGGGATTCCGAATAAAGAAGCTACAGTCACAATGCTTGCACCTGTCCCTGAAATGACACAGCCTTCTTCAAGCTTAATGTTTGTGATTTTTTTTCCATTTGTCTCAAGAACTCGGCCGCCTAGGAAAAGGGCCCCTATTGCAACAAAGAGTCCACCCCACAAAATTCCGTTTTCAATTGACATCATCCCTGCTCCGACGAGCGGTCCAACGGCATTGGCCACATTGTTCATCCCCGCGGCAAATGCTTCAAACATCCCCATTATTAAGACCAGGACAGATAAAAAAGAGAATGCCTTTTTGGAGGCAACCCATCTCTTGATCCACTTTGTTTTAAGCAGATACGCGGAGATAATTGCTAGAAGAAATGCACCCACTGGTGTAAGGACCCAAAACAAAAGAATCCATAGTAATTTTCCAACGAAAATACTTTGGTAAACGATCCCTACGCCAATAACAGAACCGACAGCAACTTCACTAGTTGATAGCGGGATTCCAAAAATATTGGCTAAAAATAACGACAAAGCCGCTGAAGCCAGCACGATAATTGCGATTTGCGTCGTAAAGGTACTACTAGGTACAATTCCGCTTCCTAGTGTTTTCACGACTTCCCCACCACCCAACCATGCACCAAGGAACACAGCTACACCACATAGGAGGAGAGCAATTCGTTTTTTTACGACGCCTGCACCATAGGCAATCCCCATTGAGGCAGCAGCGCCACTAGCTCCAATATTTAATGCAAAAAACAGTCCAATCGCTATGGCGATGATAACCAGCATGGGACCTCCTCCTTCCGGATAATAACGTGCTGTATAATCGTCGCAGTTTACGTGTGTAAACCACACTCCGTTTTGCTACTACCTGTCCAGCGACCTGCACGGGAGTCTCCATTAGCAGCAACAGCTTGAGTACAGGGAAAACAACCAATGCTAGGGTAATTTTGATCATGCAGTTTGTTATATGGCAAGTTATTTTCTTTGATGTATTCCCAGACTTCATCCCACGTCCAATGAATCAACGGACAAATTTTAATATTCTTAAATTTTTCATCCTTATTGAGGAATTCTGTATTGGCTCTCGTTGGTGATTGCTCACGCCGCAAACCAGAAATCCACGCTTGTTTTTGTGTCAATGTTTCCCGAAGCGGAATGACTTTTCTTATTTCACAGCATTTATTCGGGTCCCTTTTCCACAATGCCGATCCATACTGCTCTCGCTGTTCATCAAGAGTCAATTCTGGCGTTTTCTTTTCAATTTTCAAGGAAGGAAATCTTGCTTGAATTTGGTCAATCACGTCATAAGTCTCCGGAAAATGAAGACCTGTATCGAGAAAGACAATATGTGCGTCTGGTTTCACTTGAGCAATCAAGTTAATTAAAACAATCGCTTCGGCACCAAAACTTGATGCATAGACAATTTGCTGTTCTGGGTAAACTGCATATGCCCACTTTAAGACTTCGAACGCACCTTTCGTCTCCGTTTCGATTGGAAATTTCTCTGAGATTGAGGACCAATCTTCATAGGTTACCGCTTTACTCATTCAATATTTACCACCTTTCTGATGAAAAAAAGGCGGTCTACACCTTATACCAGATAAAGTGAAGACCGCCTCTAGTTTGTCTAGTCAGCGTGTTTTATTTGATTGAAGACGAACCTTCTCGTTCTTCTCAATTTGAATGACTTTTCCATCCTGAATTACTAAAGTGATGGAACCAAAGTTTAGACTTTCTAGCATTTGTTCCACATGTTGGGAAACTTCCTGCCATTCTGATGGTTTCAGTATAGTTCGCCCTCCTCCCCGAAGTACTTTTTTCCTTTCTTAATCGAATGTAAATTAATCCTACCATACACATAGGATTTGTCAATATTAATATTGCAATTTTTCTTTTAATTGGACGAAAGTACTATAAATCTAGGAAGCATATACGGTTACAGGAGGCGAACAAAAAGCCCTTTTCTGCATAAGCAAAGGGCTAAACTTGCGTGAATACAAATTCTAATTAAAAGTATTTATAACAAGTTATAAAGAAATAAAGACCCGGTCTTTATTTCTAAAAAAACACCATTCTTTATAGCCGATGTCCTTTAATTTTTTGGCCACTAGTTCAAAATCATCTCCGACCCGCTCTGGATCATGGGCGTCCGACCCAAAGGTAATTTTCACTCCAAAATGATGTGCGCGTTCAAGAATATCGTCTGCTGGATACCAGCCTCCAACGTCCTTGGTTTTTCCTGAAGTGTTCACTTCGATGGCCATGTCATGCTCACCAATCGCTTTTAACGTTTTCTCAACTGCGTTCGTTTCGATTGTGGAAAACTCAGGATAAAATCCCTTCATGGCATCAATATGACCAAGGATTTGATAAAGGCCACTTCGCGCAGAATGTTCGATTAAATCATAATACGTTTCCTTTGTTTGGACTTTTTCTTTTTCAGAAAGCTTTTTCCATCGCCGCCTATTAAAAATACTAATCCCATCGACTTGATGGACTGAGCCTATGATGTAATCAAATGGGTATTTGTCAAAATAGGGACGGTAATCTTTTACTTGCTCGGGAAAAAAGTCCGCTTCAATCCCAAGTAAAACCTCGATTTTACCTTTGTATTCCTCTTTTAGCCTGAGAACCTCGTTTACGTACTTTGGGAATTCACTTTTTGCCATTGCAACATTAGGTAGGGCATGATCTTCTGGTTTTGAAAAATATGGCGTATGATCGGCAATGCCAATCACGTGCAAACCTTTATCAATCGCTGCTTCAATGTAATCACGTATGCTTCCACGAGCATGTCCACACCGTTCATGATGAGTATGTAAATCGAATTTGATTTGATCTCCTAGGTTCGTCATCTTCAAACCACTCCATTCATCGAATCATCCTTTTCAAATTATCTCCGACTTCCCTACCCAGCATTCATTCATAATTGGAAGAAAAAAGGATGGTGCCAGGCACCATCCTTTTTTTTACCATTATGAAAGTCCGATAATTTCACCGTTTTCGGTGATGTCCATGTTGTTGGCGGCTGGTGTTTTTGGCAAGCCTGGCATGGTCATAATATCGCCTGTTAGTGCGACAATAAAGCCTGCCCCTGCAGAGACTTTTACTTCTCTAACTGTTAAGTTGAAACCTGTTGGCGCGCCGAGTAATGCTGGGTTATCTGAGAACGAATATTGTGTTTTTGCCATACAAATTGGCATTTTATCTAACCCTAATTGAGCGATTTGAGCGATTTGTTTGCGGGCTGCTGAGGTAAATTCTACATGGTCTGCACGATAAATTTCAGTAGCAATCTTGGTGATCTTTTCTTCAATCGTTCCGTCTACTTCATAGAGCGGTGCGTAGTTTGAAGTTTTCGTTTCACAAATCTCAACTACCTTCTTTGCAAGTTCGACGCCACCTTCGCCACCTTTTGTAAATACATCTGTGAGAACCACATCGACGCCTTTAGCAGCACATTTTTCTGTTAATAACTGAATCTCCGCTCCTGTGTCGGTTGGGAACTTATTGATTGCCACAACTGCCGGGACACCAAATTTTTCAATATTTTCAAGATGACGCTCGAGATTCACCAAGCCGGCTTCTAATGCTGACAGATTTTCAACACCAAGGTCACCTTTAGGGACACCACCATTCATTTTCAAAGCGCGGATGGTTGCGACTAGAACGGTTGCATCTGGCTTCAAGTCCGCTTCCCGACATTTAATATCGAAGAATTTTTCAGCACCAAGATCAGCACCGAAGCCCGCTTCGGTCACCACATAATCGGCTAATTTTAGCGCAACTTTTGTGGCCATAACGGAGTTGCAGCCATGAGCGATGTTGGCAAACGGACCGCCATGGAGAAAGGCTGGCGTATTTTCAATCGTTTGGACTAAGTTTGGCATAATTGCATCTTTTAAAAGCAATGCCATTGCACCAGTTGCTCCTAAATCACCTGCAGTCACAGCTTCTCCATCTTGATTATACGCGACAACCATTCGAGACAAGCGGTTTTTCAAGTCTGATAAACTCGTCGCCAAGCAAAGAATCGCCATAATCTCAGAGGCAACGGTGATGTCAAAGCCACTTTGACGCACGAAACCGTCCATTCTGCCCCCTAGGCCAATAATGATATTGCGAAGCGCGCGATCATTCATATCAAGGACACGTTTCCACACAATCCGCTTTGGATCAATTTCCAATTGATTGCCTTGGTGAATATGATTATCTAACATCGCTGCTAGTAAATTATGGGCCGAAGTAATCGCGTGAAAATCACCAGTAAAGTGAAGATTAATATCTTCCATTGGGACCACTTGGGCATAGCCACCGCCTGCAGCGCCACCTTTGATTCCAAATACCGGACCTAATGAAGGCTCCCTTAATGCTGTGACCGTTTTTTCACCAATTTTATTTAACCCCATTGAAAGTCCCACATTCACTGTCGTTTTTCCTTCTCCAGCTGGGGTCGGATTAATTGCCGTCACGAGAATCAGTTTGCCATCCGGCTCAGCTTCTAATCGGTCAAGAACGTCTAAAGAAACCTTTGCTTTGTATCTTCCGTACGGTTCTAGTTCTTGCTCATTGATTCCAAGAGCATCTGCAATTTCTGTGATGGGTTTCATCTTAGCTTCTTGTGCAATTTGAACATCTGTTTTCATTTAGGCCTCTCCCCTGTATGTAGTATGTATCATCTTCCCATTAGATTTTAACAGGAATCTGTTTGATTCGACATGATTAATTTCACAAATCAGAGTGTTTCTAAAAGGTCAACAGCCCGTGACAGTATGTTTCGTGTCCATAACCGCCGTATTGTTTCTAATTGCTCGTCCTTCTAAAATAATCGTGAAATAGAATAAAAATTTGTTTCATGATTTATTGTTTGAACCGAAAACTCAACCTCAAGCTTCTGTTCGTTTTAACATAAACTGTTTTTGAATTGTAGTGGACTTACCGGTTGATTAACAGTGAACTATCGGTACTCCACCTTACTTGGTGAGCTTGTATCCATTTTGGAAATATACTTGTCCAATTCCGCCATCCACTCCTCAAATTATTATATTCCACTATTTTCATCTAAAAAAGAAAGCATTTTCCTTGTATACTTACAGCATGGAAGGAGCTGAAGCGAATTGAAATTTTTATTCATGATTTTAGTATTATCGATTCTTTTCAAACTAATTAAGAAATCCTATCAAAATACAAAAGATGTTCAGATAAATGAAATTACCGTTAACAAACACCTCTCGCCTGAGCAAAATCCAAGCTTATCAATTTTACAACTTTCAGACTTGCATCTTGAAAACATCTCGATTTCTCCAGAAGAACTTTATCAAAAAATAATAAATCAACCAATTGATATTATTGCCTTGACTGGTGATTTTCTTGATCGGTCATGGACCATACCTAAGCTTATTCCGTATTTAGAAGTTCTGAATAAAATAAATGCTCGTTACGGTATGTATGCTGTACTTGGAAACCATGATTATGTATTAAAAAAGAAAAATTTAGATAAACTGATTCAAACGCTAGAGGACCATAATTGTAAAGTGCTCCGTAACCAAAACGAGACCATTCTCGTCCATGGACGCCCAGTCAATATCATTGGGGTTGATGACTTCAGTACAAAGCGAAGCGATTTGACTGCTTCGTATGCAAACCTAAGCGATGGTACAAATCTGGTACTAACGCATGACCCTAATGTTGTGCTAAACATGAAAGACTATCATTTTGATTATTTGCTTTCTGGTCATTTGCATGGCGGGCAAATTTGTTACCCGAAGGCCTATCACCTTGTAAAAATGGGCAAACTACCGCGCATGAATATTATTAAAGGAATGCATATGATTGATGGAAAGCCTTATTATATCAGTGAAGGGCTTGGACAAACGGGGGTTAATATCCGTGTTGGTAGTCGTCCGGAAATCACGTTTCACAAGCTTCCACTTATTTCAAATACGAAACAGAGTCAACAAGCAATTTAAAGCTGCTTCCTATTAGCAGCTTTTTTTCTATTTGCGATAACGTTCAGTTAACATGTTAGTGGACATGAATAAATAGCTTGGTTTGTGGTTTTTCACAATTTCTTTTATTGATAAATTGTGGTTGGATAATAATTCAATTGGCAAGAACGCAAAGGTTTTAAACAATCTGTAAAGTGGATGCGAAATGTCAAATACTTCAAACCCTAGTCGTGTGCTAGCTTTATTTAACGATGTAATTCCGATAATTCCTTTGATTTCTTCTTTCCGTGGATGTCGCCGAATAAACTTCTCCAATTCAGGTAATGAGTTTTGCATACCACGATAAATCATTTTTGCTCGGCGAAGTTCACTTTTGATTTCTTTTAGTTCGTATAAAAGCTTGGCATTGTGAAGATGGATTTTTACAAGAAAATCATTCCGATTAATTGTTGTTCCGTCCGACAACATGATTTCTCTCCCCTTATACTTTGTTAAACGTACTCTGAGGATGTTTCCTTTACAGGGTAAACATTGAAGGCGATTAAAAAAATAATAAATTGGGTCGAGGAAATTCCAGACAGTAAGGACATAACTTCGCATCTTTCTGCTCCTTTTTTGATGATGAAATGCACATAGGTTGCTGTTTTAATTTAACCAGTTTTGACTTCCCTCATGTTTGTAAAAATATCCATGCTATTACCGCTGGTCCTTTTTATAAATGGCTGTTTTCGTAAAGTTTGTTGTTAAAATCCTAAAGCCGATTTTAACGAGAAAATAGCTTTTCTCTTCGATACTACTTAGTTTTTAAGCTCTTATCTCCTCTTATAAACGAATTTGAAGGGAATCATAGTTAAATCATTCTATGTTTTCTTTAAAAAGCAACAATGTTTGAGAAAAGAGCCTTATAAATAAAAAAACAGTCAATTCCCCCAAAAAGGAAGAAAAATTGACTGTTTTTTGGCTCAGCTAAGTCTTATCAAAGGTGATAGGGCCGTACTTAGTTTGATTTTTTTATCTTCCGAGTTTTCCCTAAGAGATAGGTTAAAACGAATGGAACAATTAAAACGATAACCATCCCGATAAAGAACGAGCCCCATTTATCAGGAAAAATCGATAAAAACGCTGGCAATCCACCGACACCGATGGACGGTGCTTGTACACCAGCCATTGCGATAAAAGCTCCTGCAAGAGCAGACCCTATCACTGCAGAAATAAACGCAAACCGAAAGCGTAAGTTTACCCCAAACATCGCCGGTTCCGTAATCCCCAGATATGCGGATACTGCTGATGTCGCACTCAAGCTTTTAAGTTTCTCATTTTTCAACACGAAGAACATTGCTAACGCAGCCGTTCCTTGGGCAATATTGGAGAGTGCAACCATTGGCCATAAAAACGTCCCACCAGTGCTACCGATTAATTGGAGATCTACAGCCAAGAAAGTATGATGCATCCCAGTAATAACAAGTGGTGCATAAAGGCCACCGTATATGAGACCACCGATTAATGGAGCAACATCAAAAATGCCAACTACCGCATTGGTAATTGCGTTTCCAATGGCAAATGTGATTGGCCCAATGGCAATAAACGAAATAAAACCTGTTACCAATAAGGCAACTGGTGCAACTATTAATAATTGAAAGGCATCCGGAATTCTCTTCCGCAACCCAACTTCAATTTTAGCTAACACATAAGACGCAAGTAAAACCGGTAAAACTTGCCCTTGATATCCAACCTTTTGGACGGTTAAACCGAATAAATTCCATGTAGGGATTTCCTCTGTTGCCCCGTAACCCCAGGCGTTCAATAAATCAGGATGGACAAGCATTAACCCCAAGACAATTCCGAGAAGTGGGCTCCCACCAAAACGGTTCACTGCGGACCAACCGATTAAACCTGGTAAGAAAGTGAACGCCGTGTTGGCGATTAAGTTGATGATGCTTGCGACATCTGCCCATTGTGGATAAACATCAGTGACCGCTTCTTCAAAGAAGATCCCTGGACCAGTGAGAACATTATTGATTCCCATCAGAAGACCAGCCGTCACAATTGCAGGTAAAATCGGAATAAAGATATCTGCTAAAGTTTTAATGGCTCGTTGAAGTGGGTTTAATTTTTTTGATGCTTCATTCTTGATATCCTCTTTGGTCGCTTCTCCAATACCTGTTTGAGCGACCATTTCTTTATATACTTTGTCGACCGTTCCTTGACCAATCACAACTTGAAACTGCCCATTAGTTGAAAAAGAACCTTTTACAAGGTCATTCTCCTCAAGCGCATCTTTATCGACTTTTGCTTCATCCTTCAAAGCAAATCGTAAACGTGTCACACAATGCGTTGCGGCGGAAATGTTTTCTTTCCCTCCAACCGCTTGCACAATTTTTTCCACAGACTCTTTGTTTACGCTCATCTTCCATCCTCCTATTACCCACGTTAAAGAATCATAAATCTATACAGAAAAACAAAAAATATCAGCCTCTACTCTCTTTTACCTTTTGTTTACAATGCTCATCCTATTCTTTGGTAATTAACTGGAAGAGTCCTTTGAATACAATAAAAAATGGGAACATACTTCCTACTCGCTTTGAGGAAGACAGTTCCCATTTGGTGAAGTAAATTATTGTTTCAAGACAAATTGAGGCAATGCAAAACAACCGGTAACGACTTCAGAGTTCACATACTTTGTCTCTTAGTTATCAACCTTACTTGGTACCGGTTCCGTATACTGTTTTGAACCGATTGTGAAGCTCCACAGACCTCCAGGATAAGTCGGAACGACAGCGGTATACCGCTTTACATGCGGAAAAAATTCCTCAATGCGATGATACGTTTGATTCATAATCTTTTTATGAAAAATCGGCGATTGACTTTGACAAACCATAATACCGTCTTGTTTCAATGCTTGATAAAGACTTTGGTAGAAGCTTTTCTCGAACAGCACATGCGCAGGTCCAACCGGGTCGGAGGAATCTACAATAATGACATCATACTCATTCTTTTTCGTTTTCGCAAAGGCCACGCCATCTGCGAAAATAAACTCGACCCTTGGATCCGAAAGTTTTCCTGATACAGCAGGCAAATACTGCTTGCACGCGGTTACCACTTGACGATCAATTTCAACCATATGAATCTTTTCAATATTTTCGTACTTACAAACTTCTTTTGCGACACCGCAATCTCCACCACCAATAATTAAAACTGTCTTAGGATCTGGATGAATCGCAAGTGGCACATGAGCAATCATTTCGTTATAAATGTATCCGTCTAAGGATGTGGTTTGTACCACGCCATCTAACACCAACATACGGCCAAAATCATATGAATTGAGAATCATCAAATGCTGGAAAGGAGTTTGTTCTTCGTATATCACTTCTTTAATGCGATAACTCACTTTCAAATTATCTTGTTCATCCTCAATCAACCACAAATCCCCATTTATCTCTTCTAAATAGTTCACCAATTTGCTTCGTCCTCCTCAATAAGCAAAATCTTACTGGTTATTTTTCGGTAATTTTTTCATGGTGACATGCACCATCCAGTTATTTGGTAATTAGCTCCCTTTTGTTTCAAAGCGAAAAAACCTTTCCATTTTTCAACTTTTAGAAGTAGGAGCTTGTCGAGTCTATCATAATAGAAATATAGTTTTTCGTAAAAAGAATATACTTTTCAATCGAGATTTAAGTGTCATAGTGGTCCTTTTACTATTGCCAATCAAGGAATTGAAACAAATCGTTCCCAACTTGAGTAAAAATACTCTATCCACTCGTTTCCGATGACAAATTAGAACTAATTCGAAATGTAAATAGGTTGACCTAAACGTCTCGAATACACTCCGTGGCTTTGTGGCTCTAGCGGAAGATGGTGCTGTTCTCCACTCTCTAGAACTTGATTTGATTTGTGAAGAAGTTGTTAATATCTTCGACTATGCTGCTGAAATTTGGCCAATCAATAGTTAAAGAATTTACCTACAAAAGACAACTAACGTTTAATGACAATAAAAGCCTAAAAAGTTTAAACCTTATAAAGGCGAAACTTTTTAGGCTTTTTCTCATCCTTTCGCTTTTAAAACTTGATTAAACCAACTAAATAATTTAACAACACCATAAAACAACAAACTTAGTTAAAAAGTAGGTAACTGGTCCAAGTTATTTTCTTTGACACCATCTGGCTCACTGCGGAGAATGTCACGCCCATATTTATGAAATACATCCACATGTGCTAATCTTCCAGCTTTCGCTTCTTCTAAGGCGGTCACGTAATCCAATTCACGTCCACTCTCGGTTTTAAAGGCAATCAAATCGCCATCGTCATTTTTACGCACAGCGACAATCTGTTCTTTACCAGGTTGGACCTCCACATTTGATTCCATTTGTGCTTGCTGCTCACTTTGTTGCTTATAATTTTGATAAATTTGGTTAAAATCTTGATTGTTGTCCATAAAATCAGCCTCCCGAACATTAGTTTGCACTAATTAAGAGGTTTTATGTATGCATTCAAACACACTAAACGTTTTGCCATACGCCACTATACTTCTTCTTATACTTTTCATCCTCTTCTTCCTCAATTAACCTTAATGCGAGTGACTTTACTTGCTCATCATGAGTTTCATCAATAAGTCTCGCAATCCATGTATAATGTCAAAGCGAATTAACGTATAATTTTTTTCACCTACACAAGTATGAAAACGCTCTGTGATGCTTTTAAGGACGAGGTCTTTTTGCTCATCGCCAGCAAGTGCGATCCTCCAAATGCTTTGCAAACTATGGCGTGCAGTCACGAACTTTTTATCTTTGGTGACTTCCCATATGGAGGGATAATCACGTAAAATTCGTTTTTCAGGGTCACTAATGGCAAGCTGACTAAGGAACTGCGCCGCTCTTGAACGTTTATGAGCGTCCTTATCAGTTAACTCTGTAACCAACTGGTTCAAACTTCATAAGCCCAATTCACTGGTTCTTTTGTTACGAGCATGATTTTTTGATAGGCTACGTACTGTTCTTCTTTGTCTGTTGAAGTTAAATTTTTAAAATATGTCTCGGTACTAGCATCCACTGGTTTCTCTCTCCCTATAATTAATAGCGTTTTTCAAATCCACCGCCCCAGAGTTCACGACCACCGGTATGTCCAGTATGCTGATGATAGTCGCGGTCAACCAACTGCAGTTTGCCAGGTTCTTCATGATGATGCCATGCATAGCCGTCAGGTGTGTTGCCGACTTTTAATCTCTCAATATCTTGTTGATCCAAGTTTAGTTCATGAACTAAATCCGAATTTGTCTCCAAAGCTTGATGTAGTTCTATATTAGCATAAGCAAAATGAACATCGTCAGAATAAAGATACAAGCTTTCTGGTAACTGTATTTCATATCCAACATCAAACACAGGAAAAGTCCCGGTTACTTCCCCAATCGGTAGTTCAATCGTTTTTTCAACAAACGGAACCTTTGTGTCAGCTTTGACATTTTCTTTTGATTTATCCTGTTCTTTATGAGTATTTTTAAAATCGACACTCCCCACAGAAAACATGAAACCTGCATTCACTTTACCGTTCTTAAGTCCAGCGGGTTTCCCTTCATACATCACTCCTGACGTTTTAACCTGATAAGTAAGAGAGTTGCCAGTATTATCAAGTATTTCTAGAGCCGACGCTTTCAATGGGTCCACACCTGATTCTGATTTTAGTTCCTTCTTTGAAAAAACATCAACACTGTCGTGGTCAGCTTGATTGATTTTCTTCCCGACACGTTCCATCGCCTGTTTCGTACCTTCTGTTATACCGGCACCAAATTCTTCGACCCCCGGAGAATGAAGCTTTTTGCCAACAAAACGAACTCCACCACCTAGCACAACCCCCGCTACTGTTCCAATGCCTTTTCCAATCACATGAAAGAATCCGATGATAATCCCCTCCATAACATTTCATCCTATCTACATGATTGCCAAAGATGAAACAGTGCATAAGTTGTCCATTAGTGGAAGATAAAAGAAATATTTTGAGTGAGGATAGAACATGATTTATTGTTCAGGCAAATCAAAGCTTAAGCCTTTTCTATATAACAAAATGTCCCAAAACAAATCAGTCGTTTTGGGACTTCAAAATTTGTTAATATGGCTGCCAAGTTAGCTTACTTGCTTTATTAAATCGGTCTTCAACTTCCTTCCAGTTAACCACTTTCCACCAATTTTCAACATATTTTCCTTTTTCGTTTTTATACTGAAGATAATAAGCGTGCTCCCATACATCTAATACAAGCAATGGAATTGTATCCCATTGAGTTAAGTTTTGATGTTTTTCTGCTGTCAAAATTTCTAATCTGTGAGCGCGCGGAGACCAAACGAGAATAGCCCAACCGACAGCTTCAACATTCTTCGCTGCTTCTGTAAAGTGCTTTTTAAATTTGTCAAAGCTTCCAAAAGATTGATCAATCGCTGTTTTTAATCTTCCCGATGGCTTGCCACCGCCATCAGGACTCATTACATTCCAAAAAATCGTATGAAGATAATGACCAGAACCATGAAAAGCGGCTTCTCTTTCCCAATGTTTGATCAAGCTAAAATCGTTATTGTCACGAGCTTTTTTCATCTCTTTTTCAGCCTTGTTTAACCCATCTACATACCCTTGGTGATGCTTCGTATGATGAAGTCTCATAATTTCTTCTGCAATGACTGGTTCCAATGCATCATAACGATATGGCATTGGTGGTAAACGATGACCACCAATCGGTACAGGTTGAAGTTGCATCCCCTCTTGACGCTCTGCCTGGCTGAGAAAAGAATTTAATTCATCATGTAACAAAGTTGCTTTTTCATATAAAGAAACTTCATCTTGAATATCGACTTCTGCTTCTACTTCTCTTTTTAATAAACTTAATTGTTCTTCCCAAGTTTGTATTTCATTTTCATCCATACGCCCGATTAGGTGATCTTTTACATCGATAAACGTAAACTCAATTTCGTTGCACCAATCAGCGATTATTTCTCGGTAGGATTTTTCCGCCAAATTCTTTCGCCTCCCTAGGAATAAAACATCTTTAACAGCCTATGAGGCAAATATTGGATTGGTGCCCGTTTCAGGAGCCTTCCCCTGTTTTATAAAATTGCTTCGAAAATGTTTTTGGCGGAGAGTCCTTTTTCATATAAGCATGCCAATACGCCCCGGCGATAAAAATCGCGCCGCCAACGGCATTCCCTAAGAGCACAGGGATAAAATTATGTAAGTATTCAAACCAGGAAAAATAGCCAGCAAAAATTGCACTTGGAATCACAAACATATTCGCTACAACATGCTGGAACCCGACCGCTACGAACGCCATTGTTGGAAACCAAATGCCAACAATTTTCCCAATTAAGTCATCTGAGGAGTAACAAAGCCAAACAGCAGAGGCAACAAGCCAATTGCATCCAATCCCTGAAATAAACGCTTGGATAAAAGTTGCGTCAAGTTTATGAGCCGCAATCGATACCGTTTCCGCTAGATATGGAGCGGACTCCGTTAGACCCACCACATGTCCGAAAAAATAGGCAATAAATACAGCGCCGAGAAAGTTGCTAATCATCACGAAAAACCAATTGATAAATACATGATGCAAGGTAACACGATTTGCGAGCTTGGCAAATGGAACTGTCATCATATTGCCAGTTAACAACTCCCCACCAACGAGTAAAGTTAAAATTAGTCCGATTGGGAACACCGATGCTCCGACCAAACTACTGAGCCCTTGTAAATGCTCGGGAAGAACGGCGGTTACTCGGATTGATAATAAATATCCCAACGCAACAAACGCACCTGCTTGGAAACCTAAAATGAAAATTTTCAAGAAGGGGTAGCCGGTTTTATTGACACCTGTTTCAACGATTTTTTCGATATTTTCTTCTTGAGTTCGATATGCCATTCCTTTTGCGCCTCATTTTCTTTTTTGTTTGTGAAACTCCTCACTTAATATTAAATAGTTTTAGGAAGATGCACCTCTTACTAAGATGTAACTTGGTGTTCACTTTCATTTTCATTGTCACTTCCTCCCTACACTGCAAATCCATCCTGCTCCATTCTTCTATGTACCTCTTCATTCTACTCTTTTCTTTTTCGAAGAAGCTTTAAAAATATTACAATTTAATAGAGATTTATTGTGAAAAAAGCACGAAAATTTCTCTCCTTCATGCTAGAATGCTTTTAAATAGTACTTAACAAAGGCTGATAACGTGGAAGTAGTTATGAAAATCTATACATGATTTTAATGAAGATGTTGTTTATAGGCTATCTCCTAAAAGGTCTACCCAAGTTTACAACTAAAATAGCCCTTAACTTTTTCCATTAACAACATATTTTGCGAAAAGACTTTATTAAAAATAGCTAAGAAATGGAGCAGTTTCCCAATGATTTTATTAATCGACAACTATGATTCTTTCACTTTTAATCTATTCCAGTATATTCGTGAGCTTGGCGAAGACGTGGTTGTGAAACGGAATGACCAGATTACAATAGCGGAAATCTCAAAATTGAACCCTTCCCATATTCTGTTGTCTCCTGGTCCAGGGAACCCTGATTCTGCAGGTATTTGTTTAGAGGTTGTCCAAACTTTTTATCAGGAGATTCCGATTTTTGGGGTATGTCTTGGTCAGCAAATTATTGCCCAAGCATTTGGATGTCAAATTATTAAAGCCAAACGGCCGATGCATGGAAAAGTCTCTTTAATTGAACATGACAATCAAGGCGTTTTTACTGGACTTTCAAAGCCTTTGCAGGTGGCACGCTATCATTCATTAATAGTTGACGAGCACACGGTTCCTCATTCTCTTGAAATCAGTGCTCGCAGTACGGATGGAGAAATCATGGCGTTGCGGCACCGGGCGTTTCCCGTTGAGGGCGTTCAATTTCACCCGGAAGCGATTCAATCAGAACAAGGGCTAGATTTGTTGCAAAACTTTTTTATCAACCAACCAGCACAACAACAAAAGGAAAAATTAAATTATGACACAACTAGAACCCCTATTATCGTTTGAGTTTGCCACTAGTGATGGCCATATTAAGCCACTTACATTTAAAAATGCAAAGAAGATCTTTTGTGCTAATTCTATTGATGATGTGATTCCTATGTTAAAAAAAGTACAAAATGAAGTGCAAAATGGCTTTTATGCTGCTGGCTTTTTATCCTACGAAAGTGCACCTGCATTTGACACTGCTTTTAAAGTGAGTAAAGGTGGAGAATCTTTTCCACTGCTTTGGTTTGGAATCTTTGATGAACCGCATGAATCACCGCTTGCTAGTTCAGGAGTGTATCAAATTTCAGAGTGGACTCCTTCCGTTCCAGTTGAAACATACGAAGAAGATATCAACACGATCAAACAGTTCATTGAGAGCGGTGAAACATATCAGACAAACTACACCATTCGGCTAAACGCGAAATTTACTGGGGATGATGTGGCTTATTTTGAAAAACTAAAGAAAGCACAAAATGCGAATTATTGTGCTTATCTTCATACTGGAGAGGTGAGTATTCTTTCCGCTTCGCCTGAATTGTTTTTTCACTTAAAAGGAGAAAACATTACCACCCGTCCGATGAAAGGCACGGTGAAGCGAGGTCCGACACCAGAAGAAGACAAAAACAATGCGGATTGGCTTTATCATTCTGAGAAAAACCGGTCTGAAAATGTGATGATTGTGGATTTGTTGAGGAATGATTTGGGCATGATTGCTGAGCCGGGAACAGTCCATGTTGCTAAGCTTTTTGAGATTGAAGCTTATCCAACCGTACACCAAATGACTTCCACGATCACGGCAAAACTCGTGGAAGATACCAAATTGGTAGATGTGTTTAAAGCCTTGTTCCCATGTGGTTCCATTACTGGTGCGCCGAAAATTAAGACGATGGAAGTAATTGCTAATTTGGAAACGTCTCCCCGCGACGTTTATTGCGGAGCAATTGGTTATATCACCCCTAATCAAGAAGCTATTTTTAATGTCCCGATTCGAACGGTGCTAATTGACCATCAAACTGGAATAGCAACCTATGGAGTTGGCGGCGGCGTGACATGGGATTCAACCGCTGACGGAGAATATGAGGAGGTACTCGCAAAAGCTAGTTTTCTACAGGAAAAACGAGCAGACTTTCACTTATTAGAAAGTTTATTGCTTGAGAATGGTCGTTATTTTTTATTAGCTGAACATTTGGAGAGGCTTGAGCGGAGCGCGTGTACATTTGGCTATCAGTTTAGGCGTGATGACGTAAAACAGCATTTGAACAGCTATGCCGCTTTGCAACAAGAGGATAGAAAAGTTCGCCTTTTGCTACATAAAAACGGTGAGATCACGATTGAGGGGCAACCACTTTCTGCTTTTGAATCACCTTTTACTGTCACTTTGGCCGATGAACCAGTTGACCGCGAGCACCCTTTTCTATATCATAAAACGACAAATCGTGAAATCTACAACTATTTTCAACAGAAAAAGGCTGATGACGTTTTCGACGTTTTGCTTTGGAACCAAGATAGAGAGCTTACGGAGTTTACCAATGGCAATCTTGTTGTTGAAATGAACGGAGAACTTTGGACGTCACCAATTTGCAGCGGTTTATTAGCTGGAACTTTCCGGCAACACTTACTTCAAAATAATGTGATTAAAGAAAAAGTACTAACAATAGAAGATTTAGAATACGTGAGTCAAGCATGGTTTGTGAATAGTGTCCGAAAATGGGTACCAGTGCAATTTGATTAGAAGTAGAAAAAAAGGAGTATTCCACCGTACAAGTAGGAGGAATGCTCCCTTTTTCTAGTATTCTAGGTTTCAGATGTTAAAAACTTGATGACATCGGGAAATCGCCGCTTAAATGTTTCATAGTTATGTAGTGCGCCTTCGATTTGACGAGACTCCGCTAGTTTCACTTTGATTTTCAACAGTTGGAAAACTGTTTGATTGGAGTCCAGAAACAGCTCACTCACTCTATCGTTTTCGCCAGCTTCTGCTGTGCCGCAATCTAAGTAAATTTTTTCAAGGGAAGATAAATCACTCTTTGTAATGATATTTTCTATTTCTTCTTGGTTTCTGTAATAAGCTGCGGATAGGGCGGCCACTCTTTTGAAAATATGCGGATAGCAACAAGCGGCATACGTCGAAATCAGCCCACCCAAGGAAATCCCAGCCATATAAGCTTGTTCAGGATTTGTTCGATATGTATGGTCGATATGCGGCTTTAAATTTTCGACGATAAACTTTATATACTCCTTCCCTTTCCCCCGTAAGTCGGGATAGATCCGATTAACTTTTCGGTGAAAGTGCCGTTTTTCCAGGGGCAATATTCATTAACTCTTTCTTCCCCTTCTGTATTTTGATCAATCGCCACAACAATCAAATCAAGTTCTTGATCATCTAAATATTTGTGCAATTTTAGTGAAACACCGTTAATCGCCTCCTCGTTTCCAAACACATTCTGGCCATCGTGCAGATACAAAACAGGATAACGACGAGATAAACCATGTTGATAGCTTTTCGGAAGGTAAACACGAATTTTTCGATCCTTCCCAAATAACGAAACCGAAAACATTTCTATCATAAACTCCCCCACTTTCAATTAACAATTACTGGATGGTGCCTGGCACCTTCCAAATTCATTCCATGTCTTCTAATGCTTTGTGAATGAAGTGTAATGTGGTTTCTAAGTATAGTTTATCTTCATTTAGTAATTGGTGATTGCCTCCATGTATTGTGCAGATGGTACAGTTTGGGAATTTCTTTTTGATAAAAGATAAGTTGTATTGCCAGTCGACCGTTTGGTCCTGGTCGCCTTGGATAACAAAAATCCTTTTAAGTGACGGTGCCTTCTTTTGAATCCTTCGATACCATGTATGTAACGCTTCAAACCATATTAGCGGGAGCTTGTCATGTTGTAGTGGGTCCTGTTTTACCACTTCGAGATAGTTATGATTTGAGGAATTCCGTTTAAAGACCCGTTTAATTTCTTTTAAAAAATGGTTGATCAGTAAAAAACCCAATCTCGAGCTATACCAACGATAGGATCGCACTAACGGTGCCAGTAAGATAACTTTTTCAAATGGAGAAGAGCTTTCCAATAAATAGTCGATACAAATTGCTCCTCCGGTACTATGGGCTACAACGGCTAACGGCAAATCTGTATCTTTGAACCTGTTATTGACCAAGTCTTCAAAAACGTGAACATAGTCATCAAAGGCTGTGATCTCAGCTCTTGGCCCAGAAGACAACCCATGCCCTGGCAAATCAAACGTCATCACTTGATATCGTTCTGCTAAGAGATGATCGATTAAATTCCGCAGGGAACCTGAATGATCTAAGTAACCATGTAAGACAACCACACGGCCGATTGGCTCATTAGGGGTAAAACTCTGAAGGAATATATTTTCCCGCTTTATTTGGTAAAACTCATAATGATGATAAACATCGGACCAATTTAATTGATAATAATCTAAATATATTTGAATATCTGCTGTGCTCGCATCTGTTGTGATTGATTTTATTTTGGCTTTTACGTCTAGTTTTCGCTTCATTTTCGAAATTCCTTCCTTTTAACAAAGCATCCTTTTTCTAATCATTTACAGATTCTTTCGTTTTACTATAGGTAAACTTGAAAAAATCCTTGCTCTAATATTTTATAGGTCAAATAGGTTAGGAATAAATACCCATAACCCCTAATAAAATTATATTGTTCAACACATAAGGGGGTTAAATTATGAGAGTAGGGATTTGGTTTTTAAAGCTAGCTGCTTTCTATTTTTTAGTTGGAGTTGCGATGGGATTAACGATGGAAATCATTGGTGATCATCGTCTATCTGGAGCACACGCACATATTAATCTAATTGGTTGGGCCTCAATGGCTCTATTCGGAATTATTTACGTTCTCTTCCCAAAAGCTGGCGAAACGAAACTAGCTCAACTTCATTTTTGGCTTTATAACATATCTTTCCCATTATTTATGCTAGGATTATCCTTCATTCTTTTAGGAAACGAGTCGCTTCTGATTTTATTAATGGTTTTCCCTAATTTCCTTGTCTTAGCTGTCGTGTTCTTTGTTTTAAACGTATTTTTACAAGTAAAAGTGGAGCATGTGAATTCCTTTTTAAACAAGAATTGATTTTGTATAGCCCTAAGATGACTATAGACAAACTTAATAAAATGAGCCTGCCAAAAACGCTGGTTGGTGACTGTTTCCTGTGGGAGATCTTCTTTCTGTCTTTCAAACGCTGCTTGTTAGACACATTCCACACGGATTTTCTAATTTCTGCCCTTCAAACGCTAATTGTTAGACAGATTCCTCGCAGAGACTCTAATTTCTGTCCTCCAAACGCTGCTTGTTAGACAGATTTCTCGCGAGGACTCTGATTTCTGTCCTTACAGTTTTTTTGCTGTTTCTTCTTTGTCATTTGAGACCAAAAAGATTTTTATTTCCAAAACACTTCCATCTCTTCCGCTGAAACCGCTTGACTAAAATAATAGCCTTGGGCTTCGTCACAATGATGCTTTTTCAAAAAGCGAACATGCTCTTCGGTCTCGACTCCTTCTGCTATGACTTTCAGATTTAAATGATGGGCCATCATAATGATAGTCATTACGAGTGTTCGATCACTTGCCGAACAGATATCACGGATAAAGGATTGATCAATTTTTAATTTATCGATTGGAAATTTTTTTAGATATGAAAGAGAACTGTAACCCGTTCCAAAGTCATCAATACTGATGTTGACTCCAATTTTCTTTAGGTCTTGCAAAATTACGATAGCACACTCGACATCCATTGTAATATTTTCAGTGATTTCAAGTTCTAAATAGTTGGCTCCGAGTTCTGTCTCCCGCAAGATTGTTTCAATCTGTTTCACTAAATGTGCTTGGAATTGTTTTGGTGAGATATTCACCGATATCGTAATGGGCGGAAATCCTTGAGCTTGCCAGTTTTTATTTTGTTGACAAGCTTCACGAATCGCCCACTCCCCAATTCGAAATATTAAACCAGACTCTTCAGCGAAAGGAATGAATTCACTCGGAGCAATGACCCCTTTTTCCGGATGGTTCCAGCGAATTAATGCTTCAACCCCAATGATTTCTTTACTTTCAAGATTGAACTGCGGTTGATAAACCAGAAAAAGTTCGTTCCTTTCTAGCGCTTTTCTTAGGTCCATGTCCATCTTAATCTCATTTTCTTTTTGTTTCATCAATTCCTGAGCAAAGATTTGAAAGCGATTGGAGCCTTGCTTTTTCGCATGATACATTGCGATATCTGCATGTTGAATTAAAGTATCCGGATCTACCCCATCACGCGGAAAAAGAACCATTCCGATGCTTGGGGTTATGACTATTTCATGATTCCTAAGTGTGACTGGTTTGGATAATTCCGCTAAGATTTGTTTTGCGAGGTGTACAGCTGTATCTAAATTTGAATCTGATAGCAAAATCGTGAATTCATCGCCACCATGTCTTGAAATCAGATCATTTTCGCGTAGACAGCTTTTCATTTTATCCGCAATCTTTATTAGTAATTGGTCTCCTATTTCATGACCTAGATTATCATTTACTAGTTTGAATCGGTCGAGGTCCACAAACAATAAGGCAAACTCGCTTTCCAGTTTGGTGGAAATGTCGATCAATTCCGTTATCCTTTTATAGAAAAGATTTCGGTTAGGCAAGTCTGTTAGTTGGTCATGGTACGCCATATGCTTTATGATTGCTTCATTTTGCTGTTGTTCCGTTACATCAATTACAGTCCCAATTACCGCATTTTTCCCATTATACATAATTTTTGTTCCATAAACTTGTAAAGTAATGACGGTTCTGTCTCTCTTAAGCGCCCGGTATTGATATGTATTGGTTGTGTCCGATCCCGCTAATCTTCTTTGAACATTGTTTTTCACTTTATTAATGTCGTCAGGATGAATAATTTCATCTAAGCTCTTCGTAATGGCTTCTTCATAAGAGTAACCAATTATTTCACATAAACCAGGGTTGACGTAAACCATACGATTATCTTGTAAAATATAGACGCCAACAAGTGAGTGTTCCACTAGGCTCCGATATTTCGCCTCAGCCTCCAGCAACTCCTGCTCAGCTTGTTTTAGTTCAGTGACATCTTTGATAATACTGTAGACTCCTATGACTTTCCCGTTTATGACAATTGGAATATTGATTACCTTGTTCTGTCGATGATTCCCCTCTGAATCGATAATTACGCACTCAAATGCATTGACCGTTCCTTCCACTGCCTTTTTAAAATTACTTTGTGCTTTTTCCAAATCCTGTTTAACAATATAAGGTGTAAACGGTTTGTTCACAAGGTCCTCAATCCGGTAGCCAAACAATGAAGTTAACGCTTGGTTTGCAGTTAAAAAGCGACCTTCTAAATCGAATGTTAGAATCGTGTCTGGGTTTTGTTCGTACAAAGACTTGTAGTATTGTTCATTTAATTGAATCGTTTCTTTTTGAGTATCCATTTTTTGATCGATTTTAGTGATCACCAATAAAAGAATACCAACCATAACAATGGTGGTTTCGACGCCAATGCCTAATAAAGTTGTCTTGACCATTGGCGTAAAATGTTCACTATGCCCATCATAATGATAAACGAAATCCGTTGCGAGCATTGCGAGATAATGCAAGCCGCTAATGGCACTGCCTAATAACAGACCACTTTTTAATTTACCCCAAAAATAAGCACCTTGGGTGATAAAGGTTTTAAAAGCGAGAGTAGAACAAATGCAACTAAATATTACCCCGCCTAAAGTAAGGACAGGATCATAAGAAAACTCATATTGCTGATGGAAGGTGCTCATTCCACTACCGTGGCTGACTCCTATTCCAATCCCCATGAGGACTCCGCTAATTGTTGCGCGAAATGCGACTATCTTTTCGGTAACGACAATAAAGAGAGGAATAGTCGATAACAAAAAAGCCAAGACAAACGTTAACAAGAAATTTAAAGGAGAATACTCTACCGGATGCGGCATCATAAGCGCCAGAATCCCGATATAATGCATCGACCAGATTCCAAGCCCTAGATTAAAAGCACTGCCTAGCAACCAAGATGCTCTTTTCATCCCATATAAGTCTCTTGCTCTTACGACGAGTTCTATCGCAGTATAAGAAGTGAGGATAGACGTGATAATCGATAAGATAAAAAGGATGGAATTATAGTTCGTAAACAGGCTAATGTTTCCCATTAATGCATTACACCGCCAAATAAATTTTCAGAATAGAAAAACTCAGAACCTTACTAGTCCTGAGTTTTTTCTTATAATTAGTTTTCGATTATCCATCATAATTATACAAATTGTTGAGCTCCATTCACTGGTGCTGATTGAGATTCGTTTAAACGGAAACACTTCGTTCAGGTACAAACATTTATGTCTGACAAAAATAAAGAATGCATAGAGGAATTCTATTTAAGGGATGCTTTGTTTTCTTATAAAAGATCATTATAAAACTTTACTTAAAAATGATTGTGTCCGACTATTTTGCGGATCTTCAAAGATTTGGTTTGGTGAACCTTCTTCCATGACAATTCCTTCATCCATAAAAATAACCCTGTCACCGACTTCTTTAGCGAAGCCCATTTCATGCGTGACCACGACCATGGTCATTCCTTCGCTCGCTAAGTCTTTCATGACCTGTAGTACGTCTCCAACCAGTTCCGGATCGAGTGCTGACGTCGGTTCATCAAACAGCATCACTTTCGGCTCCATTGCCAGTGACCGTGCAATGGCTACTCGTTGCTTTTGACCGCCTGATAAACTTTCAGGATAAACTCTCGCTTTGTCTGATAAACCGACTTTCTCAAGTAAAGGCAAGGCAACTGCTTCGGCTTGTGCGTCTGTATAACCTTTAATCTTTCGTGGCCCTAACGTAATATTTTCAAGTACGGTCATATGTGGAAAAAGATTAAAATGCTGAAACACCATTCCTACCCGAGAGCGAATTGAATTGATATCAATTTTTGGGTCAGTTAACGATTCTCCGTCCACATATACCTCACCGCTTGTTACTTCTTCTAACAGATTTAAACAACGTAAGAAAGTACTTTTGCCCGAACCAGAAGGACCGATTACACAAACAACCTCTTTTTCTTTGATCTCAGCGTCAATTCCTTTTAATACTTCAAGTTTTCCAAACGATTTATGCAAATCTTTTACTTGTATCATTAAACATCGAGTCTCCTTTCAACCCTTCTTAAATAAATTGAGGTTGGAATTGTAATGAGTAAATAAAGCACACAAACCATGGTTAATGTTTCAAAAGGTGTAAATGTCGTAGCATAATAGGTTTTCGCTTTATATACCATTTCCCCCACCGCGATGGCTGAAAATAACGACGTATCTTTTAAGCTAATCACAAATTGGTTACCAAGTGGCGGAATCATCCGCTTAAATGCTTGTGGCCAAATAATATACCGCATCGTTTGACCTTTGGTTAAGCCGATGGAACGTCCAGCTTCCATTTGGCCTTTGTCAATGGAATGTACAGCTCCGCGAACGATTTCGGCGATATAGGCGCCGGCGTTGAGTGCAATGGCTAAAATAGCAGCCACGAGTTTGTGCATGTTAATATCCATTAGCTGTGATAATCCGAAGTAGATAAAGAGAATTTGTGCCAATAATGGCGTTCCCCGGATCACTTCAACATACACAGATGATAGACCGTAAATGAATTTATTCTTTGATAATCGCCCTAGACCGGTGAAGGCCCCGATAATAAAGCCGAAGAAAAGCCCGGCAAAAGTGATGAGCAATGTATATACTAATCCTTCTAATAGATAAGGCATTGGTTTGATATATTCTGAGTTTAAAAATACTTCCATGTTCTCTCCCCTCTTATAATTGCTCTCTTCTTGGCAATTGCTTTTGCATTCAAGATGAGAGATTTCGTTTATTGATGTTTTTACCCTTTAAGCAGCTTCACATGCTAGGAAGGTAAGCTTGCCATTACGCAATGTTTTTATGACAATCCGCTTCGAATCGAACTAACCTACTGAATGATAAGAGCCTCGTGTAGGTCACTAATCTAAGTGTAAAAAAAGTGTAACAAGATTGAACTTGCTACACTTTTTATCAGGTGTTTATTTCTCTGTGCCGAATGGGCGCTCCCCAAACCATTTTTCGTAAATGTCATCATAGGTGCCATCTTCTTTGAATTTAGCAAGTGCTTCGTTGAAAGGTGAAACAAGCTCTGAACCTTGTTTAAAGGCTATCCCGTATTGCTGTGCTTCGGCAATATCCCCAACTGTTTTCAAGCTACCATCTGCTTTTTCATTTACGTAATATAATGCGTTCGGAGAATCATAGACAACGGCATCAATTCGACCACTGCGTAGCTCCATATAAGCTTCAACGATTCCTTCAAATGGAATCACTTCTGCATCCGGGTAATTTTCTGTTAAGTAATCAAAACTAGTAGATCCTGTTCGTGTTGCAACCTTTTTCCCTGAAAGATCATCCATGGACGTAATGTCTTCGTTATCTGCTTGGACTACCGTAATTAAACCTGCATCGTAATACGGATCAGAGAATTCAATTTTTTCTTTTCGTTCATCGGTAATCGTAATTCCAGCAATCCCAATTTCGAATCGTCCACTTTCCATTCCGGCAATCAGCCCGCTAAATTCTAGCGTTTCAAACTGAATTTCCACGCCCGCTTCATCCGCAAGTGCTTGAATCAATTCGATATCAAACCCTTCCATTTCCCCTGTATCAGGATTTTGAAACTCAAACGGCACGAAATTGCTATCGGTTGCTACTGTATAAACTTGACTATCCCCAGATTCATTACTAGAACCATCATTCGATTCACCAGATGACTCCTCACTTCCACCACATGCTGCTAGCAAAACCAAAACAAAACTGAGCATTAGTGATAATAAAAATCCTTTTTTCAAATAGCTCTCCCCCTTTATTACCAATTATCACAAAGTTCATATAATTGAGTAAACTTTTATATTGACGGTTTATTCTGAATAATCAGTCGTATACTAGCCCTAGGCTTCTCCAAATTTCTTTTCCTTACATTTCCTATCAATCGCTAGAGTATCCTCAAATCCACCGACAACAACAGACAAACCTCAACTAAATTACCAATTTTATGGATGGTGCCTGGCACCTAGGAGGTTTTTCCCATAACTTTTATTTTTATCCTACAACGTCTTCAATTTTCTTCTTTCATATGGTGAACAGGAATTTTTTGCTATACTTATTTTTGAGTGAAATGGGTTGAGGAAGGTTGGTGGATGGTTTGTTTAAAATTATGCTGATTGAAGATGATGCCACCTTATTTCATGAAGTAAAGGATCGGTTAGAGACATGGTCCTACGAGATACATGGTGTTTCTGATTTTTCGAAAGTTTTTCAAGAGTATACGTTGTTATCACCTGATTTAGTGATAATCGATATTCAGTTGCCTAAATTCGATGGGTTTCACTGGTGTCGAATGATTCGCACACACTCAAAGGTTCCTATCATTTTCTTATCGTCGCGGGATCATCCCACCGATATGGTCATGTCTATGCAATTGGGAGCCGATGATTATATTCAAAAACCTTTTCACTTTGACGTGCTAATCGCTAAAATTCAAGCGATTCTCCGCCGCGTTTACAACTACAATACGGAAGAAACCGTGCTGAAAACTTGGTCTGGAGCAACGATTGATTACGAGAAAAATATTGTGACAAATAAGCTAGGTTCAATTGAATTGACGAAAAATGAAATGTTTATTTTAAAGGAACTCATTGCACATAAAAACAAGATCGTTTCTCGAGAGGCTTTGATGAAAAGCTTATGGGAGGACGAACGTTTTGTAAGTGATAATACCCTAACAGTAAACGTAAATCGCTTGCGGAAAAAATTAGAGGAACTTCAAATTGGTAGATTCATTGAAACAAAAGTTGGACAAGGATATATCGCAATAGAAGAGGAAGCTTCTAATGGTTAAAAATTTTTTATTAGAAAGACGAAGGTGGATTCTTTTCAGCTTTCTGTTTCCAATTTTACTTGTGATCGTTGCCTATCTTGATCCTGCCCTCCCGCTAAAATCAATCTACTATGTCCTGTTTTTATGGATCATTCTGTTTCTTTTCTTTCTAATCATTGCCTATATAAAAGAAACAAAATTTATCAAAAGTATTGAAGATTGGTACGAAGACCTCGATATAAGCTCGATTACCAAAGCCGAAAGTCCTTTTGAGAAAATCATTCAAGAGCGACTTTTTAATCAAACAAATCGGCTCAAAAGTGAAGCTTCTCTCCAGAAAATTCAATCTGAACAAGAAAAAGATGATTTGATGGCATGGATTCATGAAGTGAAAACACCGTTAACGGCGATGTCGCTCATTATCGATAGGATGGAAGAAACTCCACTGAAATCTCAGCTAGCTTATGAATGGCTCCGAATCCATCTCTTACTTGACCAACAACAGCACCAAAAGCGGCTTCCATTCATGGAAAATGATTTATATATTGAAAAAGTCGATTTGCAAAAAATTGTGTTTACTGAAGTGAAATCGCTCCAATCTTGGTGTATGCCAAAAGGCATTGGTTTTGATATCGATTTGCAAGAAACAGTGTTGCTCACAGATGCGAAATGGCTTAGTTTCATCTTGCGTCAACTGATAACTAACGCGATAAAATATAGCGAAAAAGCAGACATTGTAATTACAAGTCGAGTCAAGGATGACCACATCATCATAGAGGTGACTGATTTTGGTCGTGGAATTGCTCCAAAAGATTTACCAAGGATCTTTGAAAAAGGATTTACGTCTACAACCAATCATCAAGATTCAGCCGCAACTGGAATGGGCCTTTACTTAGCGGAAAAAGCAGCAGAATCGTTAAATATTGTGATTCAAGTAGAATCTGAATTAGGTCTCGGGACTACTTTCACACTCATTTTTCCAAATAAAAATGAATTCGTGAATCTTGCAAGCATGTGACAAAAATGTCACATGCTTTCCTCATTTGTTACCTCAATCGCAGGAAAAGTCACGTTGCCATTTTTATAATGAAATTATGAACAAAAAGGAGCGTGCGGAATTGAAGATATTGGAAGCAAGTAAAATTTATAAAAGTTACGGAAATAAGTTTAATAAGCAAGAGGTTTTGAAAGGTGTCGACCTTTCGATTCACCAAGGAGAGTTTATCAGCATTATGGGTCCCTCCGGTTCGGGAAAAACCACCTTGCTAAATGTGCTTTCGTCGATCGATAAACTGAGTAACGGCTCGATTCTAATTAATGGTCAAGAAATGACCAAACTAAAAGAAAAACAACTCGCAGAATTTAGAAAGGCGCATTTAGGTTTTATTTTTCAGGAGTATAATCTTCTAGATACCCTAACGGTAAAAGAAAATATCTTATTGCCATTAACACTTTCAAAAACCTCTCGAACCGTAGCTAATCATAAATTCAAAGAAGTCGCCGAAGAACTCGGAATCTTCGAGTTACAAGACAAATACCCGAATGAACTTTCTGGTGGTCAAAAACAACGAACATCTGCTGCTAGGGCTTTCATTCATGAACCGAGCATCATCTTTGCTGACGAGCCAACAGGTGCACTAGATTCAAAATCTGCTTCTGATTTGCTGAATAAACTAAGTCAATTAAATCAAAAACGTCAGGCAACAATCTTGATGGTCACTCATGACCCAGTTGCCGCGAGTTATTGTAGCAGAGTTATTTTTATCAAAGATGGACTGATTTTCACTCAACTGAATAAAGGGAACGAAACAAGACAAGCGTTTTTTAAAGACATTATGCGAACACAAGGTGTTTTAGGTGGTATTCAACATGACCAGTAAGCAACTTCTATTTCGGAACTTAAGAAAGAATTTAAAAAACTATTCTTTATATGTGTTTGCCTTGATATTTAGCTCTGCCCTATATTTTTCGTTCGTTACACTTCAATACGATCCATCAATGGATGCAGCGGAAGGATCGATTAAAGGGGCCGCAGCAATTCGAACTGCTTCCATTTTATTGATTGCCATTGTCGCCATCTTTCTGTTGTATGCCAATAATCTTTTTATCAAACGGCGAAGCAAAGAAATCGGCTTGCTGCAATTAGTCGGGATGAATAAAGGGATGATTTTCCGACTACTAAGCGCTGAGAACTTTATGCTTTATTTTGGATCACTGTTAATTGGGATCTTTATTGGGTTTTCCTTTTCCAAATTAATCATCTTGTTGTTATTTAAAATAACCGGCGTAGAATCGATAGCGACATTGAGGTTTTCAACGGAAGCTCTTCTGCAAACGTTGATTGTGTTTTGTATGATCTATCTTTTGATTATGCTTATTAATCATCTTTTCATCAAAAGACACACGATTCTCGCTCTCTTTCGGGTAACTTCTTCAACAGAAGAACAAATCAAGAAAGTGACGTTTTTGGAAATGATGATGGGAATCATCGGTCTCTTCTTAATTGTTCTCGGATATTATATTTCATCGAAATTGTTCGGCGGCGATTTTACAACGATTACGGAATTATTCCTGGCAATGGTCATTATTTTAGGGAGTGTAATTATTGGAACCTACCTTTTCTATAAAGGTTCGATCCGATTTATTTTTCATCTTATTCGCAAACGAAAAAACGGCTATCTGAAGGTTAATGAAGTCGTTTCGCTTTCGTCTGTAATGTTCCGGATGAAATCGAATGCTTTGTTATTAACCATCATTACGACGGTTTCTGCACTTGCGATAGGTTTATTATCATTAAGTTACATTTCCTATTATTCGGCCGAAAAGACTGCTAAAGATTATGTAGCCGCTGATTTCTCTTTTACTGATGAAGATCAAGCGTCAACCTTTACAGAGACGTTAAATGAAAATGGAATTGAATTCGAGGAAAGAAGCACTGAAGTCATCCAAGTTGAAGTAGATTTATCACACATTTCCGATGGCGATATTGAAGGAGATCTAGTGGAGGGTACGGTCCTTCCTGTCGTCAGCGATACAGCGATTGAACATATCGACTTATCTTCTGGTGAAGTCATTCTATCAGGATATAACGACTTACTTCAAAATTTTATCCGTTTAAAAGACACTGGTGCACTTGAGTTGAACAACCAAAAGTTTACTTATTTAGGTTTAGAAGATGAGTTTATAGTCTCTGGCTATTTTACTAGCGGAGGTTTACCTGTGGCAATCGTTGATGAGGAAGTGTTTACAAAGTTCGTGACCGAAGCAAATCCTGACATTCAAAAACCGTCTAATACGTTTTACGGTATTGATATTACGAATAAAAATCAACTAAAAGAAGCAAACCATTTTTTCAATGAAATCATGGCAACAAGCAATGGACCTCATGAATCCCAACTCAATTTAAGCAATAATCAAAAAACAAATATGGGTTTCATGATGTTTATCGTTGCCTTTTTGGGATTAACGTTTTTAGTCACTTCAGGATGTATTCTCTACTTTAAACAAACAGGTGAAAGTGAAGAAGAGAAGCCAAATTATACAGTTTTAAGAAAGTTAGGTTTTACTCAGAACGATCTTTTAAAAGGTGTCCAACAGAAACAGTTATTTAATTTCGGGATCCCCCTCCTACTCGGTTTATTTCATAGCTATTTTGCTGTCAAATCTGGATGGTTTTTATTCGGTAGTGAGCTTTGGACACCAATGATCGTCGTGATGTTGCTGTATACTGTATTGTACTCAATTTTTGGCCTCCTTTCTGTTAACTACTACCGTAAAGTGATTCGTGACGCTCTATAACGGTAAGTGACATATTTTAGGGACGCTGCAACATGAGAGAACGCGTAGCAAGAATAAAGCAAAACAGGATCCTTTCCGAGCACAGTCTCCTCCAGTAGGGCACTGTGCTTTTTTGTGTAACGTCAGGAATTTGGGGACTTTCTTTTAAAGGCTACATATTCCCTACTTTATTGGTAATTATATGAAAGGAAAAGTTTCCCGAAAGGACGTAACGCCTATGGATGATTTATTGATTGCCCGTTCCCTGTTTGGAACCACGATGGCCTTTCATATTATTTTTGCGACGATCGGGGTTGGACTTCCCCTGATGATTCTGACCGCAGAGCTTCTTTATCAAAAATCAAAGGATCTTGAGTATGTGGTGATGGCCAAACGCTGGACGAAAGCGTTTGCCGTGTTATTAGGAGTTGGGATTCCAACAGGAACGATAGCTGGAACGCAATTATCGTTATTATGGCCAGGTTTTATGGAAGTGATTGGTCGGGTTATGCCACTGCCGTTTCAAATTGAAATTTATGCCTTTTTTATTGAAGCTTTATTTATGTCCATCTATGTATATGCAGCGGAACGAATAGCTCCGTGGATGCGGATTGTCAGCTTAATTTTAGTCGCATTAGGGGCTCTTGCTTCAGCTGTGCTGATTACCAATGTTCATGCGTTTCAAGGAACGCCGGCCGGTTTCCGAATTGAAGACGGCAACATTGTAGATGTTAATCCATGGGCTGCTTTCTTCAACGCTAGCTTTTTCGTAACAGCTGGCCATGTCGCCTTATCCGCTTACGTGACTGGTGCGTTTGTTGTTGCTAGTGTGGCAGCGTTTAAAATGCTTCGCAATGAGTATGGCTCGAGATTGTATAAGTTTCATCAAAAAGCATTAATGATTAGCCTTGTTGTTGGGGGCATCGCCTCATTCGGAACAGCCTTAAATGGGCACTCAGCTGCTCAATACTTACATGAATATCAACCAGAAAAGCTCGCAGCTGCGGAAGGGTTATTTGAAACACAATCTCATGCCCCGCTAGCAATTGGCGGCATTACCGACCGTGAAACAGAATCAGTAAAATGGGGAATTGAGATTCCTTGGGCCTTGAGTTTCCTTGCTGGGAACAGCTTTGATACGGTTGTTGTCGGCTTGAATGATTTCCCTGAGGAATGGTGGCCACCTTTGTTCATTCATACCTTATTTAATGCAATGGTCCTGATTGGGTCTTTATTGATCATGATTGCGTTTGCCGGGATTGTATGGAAAAAGTTTCTGAAAAAAGATCGTTTTCCAAAATGGTTTTTATGGTTATTGGTCACTTCGGGGCCATTAGCTGTTGCTGCGATTGAATTCGGTTGGATCTTTGCATGTACTGGACGTCAGCCTTGGGTCATTTATCGAATTCTTTCAACTGCTCAGGCCGCTACTACTGCGACGGACCTTGGCTTGTTGTTTATTTTATTTATAGCGGTTTACATTATCCTCGCAATTGCTGTTGTGTTGGTCTTGCTTTATTACTTTAAGAAAAATACTGTCTTGGATGATATTAGACGAGCGGAAGATAAAAATGTTCAACTATTTAGTTCTAACTCTTAGGGGGCTTTCGTTATGACGGACGCACTAATTGCAATTACTGTGCTTTGGGGATTTGTGTTTATTTACGCTGTAATGGCAACCATGGATTTTGGTGCAGGATTTTGGTCGATGATTTACATTAACCGTGAAAAAACAAAAGCAACGAATATTGCCAATCGCTATCTCTCCCCTACATGGGAAGTAACAAATACGTTTATTGTTGCGCTGGTCGTGGCGGTGTACAGCTTGTTTCCGACTGCTGCTTATACGCTTGGAACAGTTCTTTTAGTTCCAGGAAGTATGATATTATTGTTACTTGCGTTAAGAAGTGCGTTTCTCGTCTTTTCTAATATCGCTACAGAATATCGCAAACCATTAACGTATATTTCGGGCATTACGGGGATTTTGATTCCGGGACTATTAATCAGTGTGCTCCCGATTACACATGGGGAATTTGTTGACTATGAAACGGGATTTGCGCAACTTAATCTTGGAGAGTTGTTTACGAGCCCAAATGTATATGCGTTTATTGGGTTTGGTATTAGCAGTACACTGTTTCTATCATCTGTTTTGTTGGCGGATTATTCAAAGGTCTCGCATGCAATGGACGCATATCAAGTGTACCTTCGTGATGCAAGAATTTTTGGTCCAATTTCATTAGCGATGGCGTTTCTGATTATGTTGACCTTACGAGGGGAAGCGCCTTGGTTATATGATAAAATGATGGAAGATTTGCCGCTGCTATTGTTTTCATTGGTCTTCTTTTTAATTGGCGGTGCTGGTTTATTTCTTCCCTCGTTTTTCGAAAAAGGGGTTCGCGGGATGCCTCGGCTTGCAATGATTGCTGTGACCATTCAGTATTTGGTGGCAAGTTATGTATATGGAAAGGCTCATCTTCCGTATATTGTCTACCCTGGCGTGACGATTGAATCCGCGTTTACTGATCCAAATTCATTTCGCGCCGTATTTGTCACCTACATCGTCGGCTTTGCAATTCTATTTCCCGGATTTATTTATTTCTGGAGCTTATTTATGCACGATAAACGCTATTTGCGCCAAAGAAAACCAAAAGAAGGAACACAATCATAATGTGGAAGAAAAATGGAAGGTGCCAGGCACCTTCCATTTTTCTGTAAACTTAATTAATGATGGTTTGAATGGTCAATGGTTTGCTTTAAGATGCTATTCACATGTTCATCGTCACAGCTATAGTACACAGTCGTTCCCTCTTTGCGAAATTTAACAAGGCGAAGATTTTTTAAAAACCGCAATTGATGAGAAACGGTTGATTGAAGAAGGGAAAGCCTCTCAGTAATTTCATTGACTGAGTGTTCTCCCTGAAATAATAAATGAAGAATGCGTAAACGAGTTGGATCCGATAACGCTTTAAAGGTTTGCGAGACAATAAATAACGTTTCTTCATCCATGACCTGGTATTCTTTTTTATCCAAGGAAAATCAACCTCCTTCCCGACGTTTGTTTCCTACTTTTACTTAATTAGTTCCTGATAATGTTTATTGTAAGTCTAATTTTATCATAAGAAGATTTTTAAATTCGTTGAACGTATCCCATTGGCTATATTTAGCAAAAAACTCATCAACATTTAGAAAAGCAGCAGTATTTGAGGAAAATACCTAAGTCTAGTTGCAGTTTCCATGCTTGCTTGGACAACCAGCTTCTTCCGATTCTACTTGGATGGTACAATGATCGACCCCAAATTGGTCGTGAAGCAAGGTTTGGGCATTGTGAAGAACGTCATCATGTTGTCCGTCGCGTGATATCGAAATATGACAGCTTAACATCGGAACACCAGAAGTAATGGACCAAACATGCAAATCATGTACTGATTGAACATGGGTCAAAGAAGAGAGAGCCTTTTTCAATTCTTCAATGCTCAGATGATCTGGTGAACCTTCCATCAGCACATGAAGTGAATCTTTCATGACTCTCCAGCCACTGAATAAAATCAAACCGGCCACAATGACACTTGCAATCGGATCTGCAATTCCCCAACCAAAGAAATAAATCAACAGCGCCGCAACGATCGCTCCAACTGATCCAAGCATATCTCCAATTACATGGAGAAACGCACTGCGAACATTTAGGTTTTCATCTTTATCGCCACCCATTAACATCCACGCCGCGAGAATATTGACCAATAGCCCAATAATCGCAATCGTCAACATTCCAAGACTTTGGACTTCCGGTGGATTCAAAAAGCGATCAATCGCCTCATAAAAAATGAAAATAGCAATGATGATCAGTGTGGCCCCATTTATCGCCGCCGCAATAATTTCAAATCGTTTAAAGCCAAATGTTTTCTTAGCTGTCGCACTTCTTTCTCCAAGTTTGATGGCAAATAAACTTAACCCTAGAGCGGCCGCATCACTTAGCATGTGCCCTGCATCAGATAACAACGCTAAGCTATTCGTTAACAAACCACCAATAAATTCAATTATCATATATGTTGCAATCAGCAGAAACGCCATAAATAACGCTTTTTTATTGTTCGTATGATGGTGGTGCCCATGACTATGACCGTGTCCATGCCCGTGGTGGTGATGTCCATGTGAATGACCGTGACCCACTTCAACCCCTCCTAATGTTTATCGATTCAAATATGAATATATGCTCATATTTACATTATGTAAGAAAACAACAAAATGTTCAATCCTTTTTCAAAAATCAATTATAATTAGTATATGGAATGTTCCGCCCCTTAAAAAATAAGAGGCTGATTGGTTTGTAAAAAAATTAAAGATTGAGTTCAAACTAATATAAATAGAAAGGACTTTCCCAATGATTCTACTTGAGCGCAATGAGAGCTTTTTAATGGTAACGCAACAAGATCATGCGAAACTTTCCGGAGAAATTGCGAGCAATTGGAAACGAAATTATTTTGCAGGTTTCGAACGAAAGGATGATGTCATCCAAGCAATTTATGAGCATGATCGGTGTTGGATTGAGTTAGACAAAAAGCCACTGTGGAATGAAGAGAAACAACAGCCCTACTCGTTTACGGATTATCCTGCAAAGCCTAAACTTGATGCATATACAAGAGGAATTGATGAAGTGAGTAAACTGAGTACTTACGCAGCTCTTTTATGTAGTTTGCACTACACGTCGTTTCTGGAAGATTCGACAGATTCCCTGGCAATATCATTTTGCGAACAAGAACGAGTCCGGCAGAGACTGATTTTTAAACAATTAGGCAAGGTAGGAAACAAAAAGTTCCTTCAGGAAGTTGACGAGCATGTTAAATTGCTTAAGTTTTGTGACAATCTTTCGTTGTATTTGTGCTTAAATGAGCCAGGAGGTCCTAAAGCAAACGAACATCCATTTTTTCGCAATGGATTTCCGCAACGTTTTTGGTTTTATCGCGAAAAGATTCATGCGCATTGGCAAACAAAAGAAACGGTCACCTTAACTTTCTTACCTTTTTCTCAAAACCTCCAGCTTACTCTGCCTTATAAAAACGTAAATAAAAACCAAATTCATATAGACGGTTTGGCAAAGGCGTACGCAGATACTCCCTTAAGCTATCGAGAATTAGAGATCAAATAAGATAAATATAAAAAAAGTTGGCAAGCCCAAAAGGTAGTGTTTCCTTGTGGTTTGCCAACTTTTTATTGCGTTTTCAACAAAGTTTCTGTAGTCTCCACCTCCAGCCCCGTTGAATCCTGCTACCGTTTTCTTTTCATAACTTCTACTGGGGAGTCTGGTTACGATAGAGGTTCGCTTTTCAATATATAGGCGTCGTCTATGCCAAATTCCTTTAATGCTTCGAGTTGTTTCTCTGCGTTTTCCTTTTTCGAAAACGCTCCTACCTGAATCCGGTAAAATACCTCATCGTCTATAACATAAGGAACCATAAACGCGTCTATGTCATCTTCTTTAAAGTTTGACACTTGTTTTTCGGCATTTTGTTTGTTCTTAAACGAACCGCCGATCACAAGATATAGCTCAGAATCCAGATCCGCAGGAATTAAAAGTTGCTCCCCAGCAAAAATGAGATCACTGGTGAGACCATTCAAGTCTTTTATTTCTTCTACCGTTAAACCATATTTTTTCGCAAGACGATATAGTGTATCTCCTTTTTGAATTGTAATAAAGCTGTGCCTTGCTGCTTCATCAGCTGTCGCTCCTGCAAGACCTGAGCTAAATGCGTACATGCCGGCTGTTACAACCAATGAACTTAAGAAAAGTTTAATGGTTGTTTTTATTTTTCTCATTTGAATCACCCCCGTTATTATACCGTACGCAAGAGGGTGGAAATATTCTCCAATTTAATGCACCCAATTTTGCTTATGGAGAAAATTTGCTTGAACAGAAAAAAGCCCTTTTCTTTTTGAAAGAGCTGTTTTGGACAGACAGATAGTTGTTAAAATTCTAAACCTCGATGTGAATTGATATTTGTGAAAAGTTAAATAAATCTTGTAGGCTCTTTTCGCGTAAATTTGATGTCTAAATACGAAACGTCGCTACATAAGAAATTTGAGAAAGAGCCTCCTTCATTAAAATTAGATTGAACTGCTTGTAGACAGCATTTACGATGTCTTTTTTTGATGGTCGTCCATTTGAACAAGTAAACCTCGTTTGATCCAATATTCAAGATGCTCGACTGGAAACACCCCTCTACCATTGGATTTATCCATTTGGATAATGACGCTGTTTGGGTTCACTTCAAGTATTGTCAATGATTCAGAACGACTAAGATTCGGCATAAAGCCATTTTTGATCTCAAATTGCATATTTTTATCAAGATTCACGAGGAGACCTCCTTTATATATCTTTTAATCTTATCTTTCCCAAACTCTTCGTTTATATCCATATAATGGATTGCAGGAACCAAAAAAATGGATGGTGCCAGGCACCATCCATTTTTGGGATTAGCTAGTATATTGTTGGTTGTTGTTCATGATGGCGGCTACTTCTCTTAAGCGGCTAACGCGGTTATTTATTGGGTATTTGGTCAGTTCTTTGATCACTAAAGAAGAGATTTCTGGGAGTGTAGGGTGATTACTTTCGAAGCCGGCAATTAGTTCTTGGCTAAGGAGTTGAACTTTTAAAACACTTTGCTCAACGACCATCTTTGCGAGTTGTTCTTTCAATCTTTCGTTCTCCTCACCATTTTGGTTAATTGCTTTAACAGAACGTAACACGGCCGATTCTGCTGCGTATAATTCAATGGCGATATCAGATAGCTTTATCACAGTTTCTTGTTCGTCCGCAAATTGGTTGCCGTATACTTCATAAACCAATCCGGCTAATGCAAGGTAGGCTCTCCGAATGGACGCCACTGCTTTTCTTTCGGCTGCTAACGGACCGCTCACTTCCATCACTTTTCCTTCCCGGAGCTCGCGAACGGCGTTCCAAATTGCTTCTTTACCGGCTAATTCTCCTTTGGCCATTTTCTTGTAAAAATTCCCGGTAATCAATAATCGGTTAATTTCATTGGTTCCTTCAAAAATTCGATTGATTCGTGAGTCGCGATATGCTTGTTCAATAGGATATTCTGCAATAAAACCAGAACCTCCATGTAATTGCAGCGATTCGTCCACAACTTGATCCAATGTTTCCGATCCGTACACTTTACAAATGGCACATTCTAACGCATATTCCATCATCCGGACACCGACCAGTTTTTGATCCTCGGTATCATATACATCTCCTAATGCATCTTCAATTAAGTTCGCTGTGCGATATAACAAAGATTCAGCGGCATAAATTCTCGCTGCCATTTTTGCTACCTTTTCTTTGCTGGCACCAAACTCAGCTATCGTTTTGCCAAACTGCTGACGTTCATTTGTATATTCAACCGCTAGTTTTAACGCTTCTTTCGCTCCGCCCATACACGCGGCGCCAAGATTAAAACGACCAAGATTAAGGACATTTAACGCAATCACATGGCCTTTACCAATCTCTCCTAGCACATTTTCGACGGGAACAAGGCAATCTTCCATAATCACAGATCTCGTCGACGACCCTTTGATGCCCATTTTCTTTTCTTCTGGTCCAAGTGATAAACCTTTGAAGTCTTTTTCTACAATAAATGCCGTTAATTTTTCTCCATCAACCTTGGCATAGACAATAAATGTGTCTGAAAAGACTGCATTGGTAATAAAGATTTTGGTCCCGTTTAACACATAATGTGTCCCTTCCTTATTTAAAACAGCAGTCGTTTTCGACGCTAATGCATCTGAACCTGCTGAAGGCTCTGTTAAACAATAAGCTCCTAAATATTCACCAGAAGCTAATTTTGGTAAATATTTTTTCTTTTGCTGTTTCGTCCCCCAGTAAGTAATCGGGAGCGTTGCGATACACGTATGATTTGATTGGGCTACTCCATATCCACCCGTTCTCCCAACGGTTTCCCCAACGATGATTTTACTAATCTTATCTAAACCAATCCCACCATATGCCTCAGGAATGCTATGCCCTAATAACCCCAGTTCTCCAGCTTGATGCAGCAAACTGACTACACGCTCAAAATCTTGGTTTTCAATATCCTCACGATATGGGCGCACTTCTTTCTCAATAAATTGTTTAGCTGTCTTTTTAATCATCTGATGTTCATCGGTAAAATCTTCGGGAGAAAACACCATTTCTGGAGTTGACTCTGAAATCAGATACTCCGCACCCGCTAATTTTCTCACTTTCTCCAACAACATCCCTTCCCTTCTTATAAAGTGAAACTTCATTCAGTGGGAGTTTTGTCCACCCGAACTGAATGTTCGTCACGCATACCCCGATTGATTTTTCTAAGCGCTAAGGAAAGTTTTAGTTCACCAATCGGGCTGTTGACTTTCAGTTGATCCCCTACTTATCCTCTTTTGGTCTTCCTCAAAACTTGATGTGGGGGGTAGTACTGCCAGTTAATGTGGAATAAAAAAGCTGTTTGGCTAGAATTTTCCTCTCAAACTTACAAATCAGTCCCATTTTCTCGATGATTCTAGCTCCCCACAAATTTATGCATGAACAAACTTGAACATGCATGGCCTGACAGCTCTTTGGAGGTTTTCATATCAGAAATACGATTAATGATTTTACAAATTTCTAAATATTTTGTATTGTTTTTATTAGTTTAATAGAAAAAAGGATTGGTCCATATGAAAAAGAAGATCTGGATTATGGTATTGCTCATAGTAGGTTTGTTCACAGGCCTTTATCTACTTATCATCCTTAATCCCCCTATGGAAACGGGTACGCTTGCGTCGAATGGTGATCGGCATGTGGTTGTCGTAGGTGTTGGAAATAAAGGCATTCATGAAGTGAAAATAGCAAAAGTTACGGTCAATAATGATGAAGAGCCATTCAAAACAAAGATTCAAGTTAGTCATGCGTTACAAGGGTTTATTATTGTGGATGATGAAACAAATAAAGAAGCGAAAAAATACAATTTTAAAAGCTTAGAAGATGTGGGAATTCAAACCGGGACAGCTCCTTCGACTATTTTAGAAAAACAGAATACGAACAAAGCCACGGAAGATGATAAATTATACGGAATTACCGTGTTCCATCATGAGCCCATTCGGCAAGTAACCATTTATTATCGTTACTTAGGTGTCTCATTTCGTGAATCGGTAAGTTTTCAGTAAAGGCTCTTTCTGAAAATTTGTTGCTTTTGAAAAAAAAGACTGAGTGGTCTAGTTTTTACAAGAAATAGCTTAACTCAAGAGAAAAACTCATCCCACACAAATAGGCTCGCTGATTAGCGAGCCTATACGTAATTTTTGTCAGTATTCCTATTAAGGATTTTCTTTTCGTCAACACACATATTGCCAAACTTCATCATCCACTGCTGGGTCCCACTCAACTATTTTATGATTCTGTTTGGGTTGGTTATTGATTTTACTAGATTTTGAGTCATTCACTATTTCATATAATGATTCAGCTTCCTGCTCATCCATTTCATCGATTAAATGATGCAAACGTTGTTTTACTGATTTCACTTTGCCTCACCCTTTCTAATGAAGACTATACCACTTAAATTTAATAAAAAGTGAATGTTCACGTACTCTTCAATAATTTGTCACGGGACATTCTTTTTTAGTGTGAAAGATTGCTGGCCTATAAGGAATTGATAAACCATTTTAGCCTAAAATTAAATGAAAATAACATCAAAAAGACCGGGAACGATTTATATTTTTTAAAATGTATATATTTTGTTTTATAGGATAATGAAAATAAAACGACCTAGGGGGATAATATGGATAATCAATTTAGGAAATTCTTGAACATTTATTTAGAGGCTTGGCGTGCTTCCTCATTAACAGAAATAAGAGATTTAATTTCAAAGAATTACAAAGGCAGAGAAATTACAGGTGGAGAGATCGTTGATTTTGATTTTGAAGAATCTATACTTGGTTGGGAACAAGGATTTACTTTTGTTAAAGAAAATAACGCTCAATGGAACCTAAAAGAAATTTCTATTCTTCCATTAAGAGTTGATGAGATGTTAGTTATAATATCTGCATCTATTATTTTACAAGGCGAGGAATTAAAAACTGCAAACCTATTTTTCCAGACCTTTGAAAAAGGTAATTCTAACGATTGGAAATTGATAAGAAGTTATATTGAAACAGGTATACCGATCGAAAATCTAGGGAGTATGAAAATCAACTAAAGACATTTAGAAAGGGTTCCCCTTTTTGTGATATATTCAGAAAATTCAAATATATAAAAGAGAACGAGAAAAATGGAGATTTTGCCCACTTTTTTGAAAAAAATGACCTAATATGCGTTTTACATCTATTTGCACTTTTATAAAGGTAGTAATAAAATTATCTAAAATAATCAATAAAGGTGGTTAATATGATTCAATCAAAAGTTAGCAAACTAGGAATGCCCTATTTGCATTTTGGTGTTGGTGAGCCACTGGTGTTGATACATGGTCTTGGTGAAATAAAAGAGGGGTGGGTGAACCAGTTTGAGTTAGCCGATCAATACGAATTATTTATTCCAGATTTACGCGGTCATGGCGAACATGACCTTAACAAAGAAATTTCCATATCCCTATTTGCCACAGACATTATTCAAATGCTTACAGAAAACAGTATTGAAAGCGCTAACATAATGGGGTTGTCAATGGGCGGTGCTGTTGCTCAAGAAATATTCCGGCAAGCACCTGACAAATGCCGGTCGCTGATTTTGGCGAGTACCTTCCACTACTTTCCGAAACAATTGGCACCGCTGTTCTTAAAATATCGTAAGAATAAAGTAAAAAAGTTAGCTTCACATCAAACAAAACAATCAGCAGCGGAACTTGCGCTGTATTCATGGAATCAAGATGGACTTGACGAATTCGAAGATCATTTCCACCCAAAACAAGAATCATTTATAAAATCCCTTCAAGCCTGTTTAAACGTAAATAACTTAAAACTTTTACGCAAAATCAATGTGCCCACGCTCGTGATTAGTGGACAATACGATGCCGTAATCCCTGTTTGGATTCAGGTGTGGATGCATAAACTGATGCCTCATTCTGAATTTATCATCATGAGAAATACCGGTCATGTTGCTAAATTAGAGGCAAAGGACCGCTTCAACACCTTAGTCCGTGATTTCCTAAGCAGGAATGGCACGTTGTCTGAACCACTAGAAAAACAAAATATTATATAATTAGTCATTTTTTCCACTCCCTAATTCGTATATATGGTAAAAAACGGATTTTCCTCAAGCGAATACTTCCCTTTTCGTCACGTTCCCTTACAAGTTGAAAATAAACTCAGAAAAATCAAACATTAATTTACAAAAATTTGTTATAATGGTTTTATCCGTATGAAAAAAAGGAGATTGACTAACTGAGGCTTAATTGTTCCTGCTAATCCTTTTTTAAATAAAACCATTATTCTAAAGGAGGAGCTCTATGTACAAAATCAAAGAAAAAGAAAAATTATTTATTTACACAGGTCCAGATGGCTCAGGTAGAAAAACGATTGCCAAGATGGTAGCGACTGCTTTTGATATGGAAACAGTATTAAGTTATACGACTCGACCACCTCGGCATTATGAACAAGACGGAGAAGATTACCATTTTGTAACAGTGGAGCAATTTAAACTCATGCAGGAAAATCAAGAGTTTCTTGAAAGTGTCGAGATTGATGGCTTTCATTATGGCATCCGCGAAGAAGATATTGTCAAAGCCTTCGAATCTCATAATCTCGTGTACTTAACGTTAAACCCCGAGGGAACCGAAAAACTAAAGAATATGTATGGTGACAAGGTTATGCGTTTCTTCATATATGCGGATCGCGAAACCGTTATTCGGCGCCAAAAAGAGCGGGAAGATAACGCTGAAACGATAGAACGTCATATGAAACACTATGATGAAATCATGACTTATAAAAATCAGTGTGAGCATGTGTTTGAAAACTACGACCGACCGCAAGTTTCTTTTCAAATTAGTGAAGTAATTGAAAAGTTTTTAGACCGGGACTTCATTGTCACGGATTATTAAAAAAACCGGAAGCGGATCGTTCCTAGGCGATAGACTAATTAATTTAAACATTGTTGGGACTTGTTGGATTTTATCAGCGGGTCCCTTTATGATTTCATACTTGATAATGAATGAAACTAGCATTCTAGATAATTCTTCGCTTTGATCACAGCATTGACCGCGTATTGGAAAGCTCTCCAGCAATAAAATTGCTTTTCCTTCATCACTCACAATATACCTACCCCGTACAACCATTCAATAGAGGATTCACAATAGGGGTTTGTTTTTATAAAAAAAATGTCCACTAATTCAATTTTAAATAGTGTGGCATTCTAATTAGAGCCTTGATTAATGACCACTTAGTCCACTTCAATTGAAAAATTCCCATCGCGCAAATGGTGTTCAAGTTTCACTGCAAGAGTAACACAATAATCGACGTTTTGAAAACAGCACTACAGAACTGTTTTGCAACTTGGTCACTTCAGATTCATTCCCTTTAAGGTTTCGCCACGGTAAATGAGAATCACTCTTTTAGCTACAGGTTCTAATTCATTGCCCAATCAGTAGCCGAATTTCCTCCTCCTGAAATCAGCACTGTTTTTTAAAAAAATTAATGTTTTAAATTCTTGTTTCATATCATTCCACTTCTTGGTTTGGAAGCTTTTTTGTTTTCAAAATCCCACTCCAACCGCAACAATCACCGCATTTAAATAATGCTTTCCCCCCACTTAAAATAAAGATTCCGTTTTCTTGTTTTGTTTTCGATTGAATTTTCTCTTTAGAACAACACATTGATTGAAAGTGATTCCCTGTTGAATGAGCTGTGGACCGGTCACAGGCGTTACTTCCCCAACCTCCCTGATTATTTTTTCAGCAAAAAGGAATTCTCTCTCCAAGCTTTGGTTGAAACTCAAGATTTTTTTGTTTTCATTGCCCTTAAGCTACTTTAAAATGCCGAAAATTAGCCTGTAGGACCCCCACCGATAATCGTGACATCAAACAAATATTCTTTCTATATGCCGCTAGCTCCCTTTCTAAAAACACCTATTTTTATTTAAAAAAATTGTGTTGACATTCGAAATAAACAAAATTATAGTCTAATTATAACTGAAACTGAAAATCATTATCAATTAGTTTTTGAGAAGGATAATGACAAATTGGAGGATTGATAATGACACGACTTTATACAGAGCAATTACATATCGGTTATGGAAATAACTTGATTGTAAAGGGTTTAAATATCAAAATTCCTGACCAACAAATCACAACGATTATTGGCGCTAATGGCTGTGGGAAATCTACCCTATTGAAAGCAATCACTCGAGTGCTCCCCCACCATTCAGGTAGCATCATTCTTGATGGTGAAAGCATTACAACCGAAAATACAAAAAAACTTGCAAAGAAGATGGCGATTCTGCCCCAAACACCTGAAAGTGCTAGTGGTTTGACCGTCGGCGAGTTAGTATCTTATGGTCGCTTTCCTCATCAAAATGGCTTTGGAAAGTTAACGAAAAAAGACCTTGAGGTCATCAATTGGTCATTAGAAGTTACTGGCATCAAGGATTTCAAATATCGATCTGTTGACGCTCTTTCCGGCGGGCAGCGACAACGAGTTTGGATTGCAATGGCTCTTGCCCAAGAAACGGAAATGATTTTTTTAGATGAGCCTACCACCTATTTAGATATGGCCCACCAACTTGAGGTATTGGAATTGCTGCAAAAACTCAATAAAGAAGAGAATCGTACAATTGTCATGGTCCTCCATGATTTAAACCAAGCCGCACGTTTTGCGGACTATATCATCGCGTTAAAAAATGGCGAGGTTGTCAAAGCCGGACCTAGTGATGAAGTGATTCAACCAGCAGTTTTACGCGAAGTCTTTCAAATTGACGCGGTAATTGGCCGCGATCCACGTACAAACAAGAAAATGTGTCTTACTTATGACCTCATCAAAGGAGAAGAAAATCATGAAAAAACTACTTATTCCATTCCTACTGCTATTAGTAATGCTTATTAGTGCATGCGGAGCTAATAACGAAGAAACCACAACGTCAGATACAACTGAAACAGAAGAAAAAAGTTCAGAGACCATTACGTATCAATCAGAAAATGGTCCGATTGAAGTTCCAGCTAATCCACAACGAGTAATAGTGTTGTCGACTTTTGCCGGGAATGTCAAGGCGTTAGATGTGAACTTAGTTGGCGTCGATTCTTGGTCAAAGATGAATCCGCGTTATGAACTAGATGGTGTTGAAGAAGTTACAGACGAAAGCTTGGAAAAGATCATCGAACTCGACCCTGATTTAATTATTGGTCTTTCAACTATGAAGAATGTTGATAAACTAAGTGAAATCGCCCCAACGGTCACATTCACTTACGGGAAGCTAGACTATCTTACGCAACACCTTGAAATCGGAAAACTATTAAACAAGGAAAAAGAAGCAAAAATATGGATTGATGACTTCAAGAGTCGTTCCCAAGCTGCAGGTGAAGAAATTAAGGCGAAAATTGGTGAAGAAGCAACTGTATCAGTAATTGAAAACTTCGATAAACAATTATATGTATTTGGCGATAACTGGGCACGTGGAACTGAAATTCTTTATCAAGAAATGAAATTAAAAATGCCGGAAAAAGTAAAAGAAATGGCGTTAAAAGATGGGTATTACGCAATTTCACCAGAAGTATTAAATGAGTATGCTGGAGATTATGTGATTTTTAGTAAAAATGCTGATACAGAGACATCTTTCCAAGAAACACAAACGTATAAAAATATCCCTGCTGTGAAAAACAATCAGGTGTTTGAAGTAAACGCGAAGGAATTTTATTTTAATGACCCAATTACACTAGAATACCAACTAGAGTTTATCCAAAAGTCCTTCCTTACAGAGTAAAAGTTTAAAAGAGGAATTCACGACATGAGAGTTCCTCTTTTTTTATCATCGTCAGTTTTACAGGTTTGAAGCAAATTATACGGACTCTATTCTCATTGGTGTTTGCTTTAAAAACTACAAAGCTATGAGAAATAAGAGCCTTTCCAAAAAACAAGAAGAGTTGAGATGCAGATGAAGATAAACACGACCAATTCATATATTATTAAACTACTAGCTGGAGTATTTTTATTGGTGATTGCATTTATACTGAGCATGACGTTTGGAGCGGCGGACACAACGTTGAAGGATGTTTGGTTGGCACTCACAACCGAAGCTGGGACCGAAAAAGCCAATATCATACGCGAAATCCGACTGCCACGTGAAGTTGCAGCGATCCTAGTTGGTGCTGCGCTTTCTGTTGCCGGTGCCATCATGCAGGGTTTGACTCGAAATCCACTGGCTGATCCAGGACTGCTCGGGTTAACAGCCGGAGCGAATGCTGCTCTTGCTTTTACAATGGCACTCATTCCTAGCGTCAATTACTTCGGAATCATGATTGCCTGTTTTATTGGAGCTGCTGTTGGTGCCCTTTTAGTCTTTGGGATCGCAAGCTTAAAACGTGGTGGCTTTTCCCCATTTCGAATTGTTCTTGCTGGATCAGCGATTTCCGCTTTCCTCTATGCCATTGCAGAAGGAATTGGATTATTGTTTAAAATTTCTAAAGATGTTTCAATGTGGACGGCTGGGGGCTTAATGGGCACCAATTGGAATCAAGTTCAGGTGATTCTCCCCTTTGTACTGATATGCATGATTGTGTCACTCTTTTTAGCAAGACAGCTAACCATACTTAGTCTGAATGAAGAAGTGGCGATTGGGCTCGGACAAAAGACGTTGAGAGTAAAATTAGTGTTATTTGTTCTTGTTGTTATTCTCACAGGGGCTTCTGTTTCTCTTGTTGGGAATATGGCGTTTATCGGCTTAATGATTCCACATATGGTTCGCCCTTTTGTTGGCACCGATTATCGAGCAATATTGCCGATGTCCGCGTTGTTTGGAGCTTCATTTATGCTGATTGCTGATACGGTTGGACGTACCATGAATGCACCTTATGAAACACCAGTTGCTGCAATTGTTTCTTTATTGGGCCTCCCCTTCTTCTTGTTTATTGTTCATAAAGGAGGGAAAGCTTTCTCATGATCCATCCAGATTTGATCAAAAAGCAGCGAATTATTTTAGCGATTTTAACAGCACTCATACTTGTCACAGCTGTAACTGGTTTGGTCGTTGGGTATTCCTCAATCCCATTAAACCGAATCCTTCCGATTCTATTAGGAGAAGGTTCGTTCAAAGAAGAGTTTATTGTCTTTTCCGTCCGAATGCCACGCTTGATTATTACGTTATTGGCGGGGATCGCGCTCGCGTTGTCGGGCTCCATTTTACAGGGCATCACGCGAAATGATTTGGCTGACCCTGGGATTATCGGGATAAATTCTGGTGCAGGTGTGGCTGTCGCTATATTCTTTCTGTTTTTTCCAATTGAAGTGGGTTCATTTACATACCTTCTCCCATTGGTCGCGTTTATTGGTGCGCTTGTTACGGCCTGTTTGATTTATCTTTTTTCTTATCAGCGAAAAGTTGGTCTTCAGCCAGTGCGATTAGTGCTTGTCGGGGTCGGGTTTTCGATGGCGTTATCAGGTGCGATGATAGTCATTATCTCAGCGGTCGAACGTGAGAAAGTCGATTTCATTGCTCAATGGCTTGCAGGCAACATATGGGGAACCGATTGGCCATACATTTTTGCCATTCTCCCTTGGTTAATGATCCTCATTCCATTTACTTTGTTTAAAGCAAACCGGCTGAACCTTCTCGGATTAGGAGAACAAAGTGCGATTGGAATTGGATTGGCGGTTGAAAAAGAACGTTTGATCCTATTGTTTACAGCTGTTGCTCTCGCAGCTACTGCGGTGTCTGTCACCGGTGGCATTTCTTTTATTGGCTTGATAGCCCCTCATTTAGCGAAAGCACTGGTCGGCCCTCGTAGCCAGTTGTTTTTACCAGTGGCAACGCTTATTGGCGGATGGCTGCTGTTAGTAGCTGATACAATTGGCCGCAACCTAGTCGAGCCAGCTGGTATTCCTGCAGGAATCATGGTCGCGTTAATCGGTGCGCCGTATTTTATTTATTTGTTATTAAAGAAAGCATAGTGTTTTTTAAAGTCCCCTTTGTTTGGGGCTTTTTTTGTTGAAGGCGTAAAACTTTTTACGTTGTGTTGGCTTTGATTAGGGTGGGAAATGAAAGTAGCTCTCGGTTACCGTCAAAGTGATTTTTTTTGACTGGATGGGCATCAAGTCACGCTCCCGGTTACCGTGGGATTGTGTTTTCAACTATACGGGCAGTGAGACAATCTTTTGTTTTTCGTTTGCCTTTCTTTTGTATTGACGCACTATGCACAGTTTTTATCAACACCCTTTTCACTAATAACCATGCACTATGCTTGTTAGTAACCAAAATAAAAAGGGAGCAGTTTCCTGCTACCTATTTGTTAAAAGTCACTTGTTCGTAAGTTTCGCCTAGTTGAATGCTTGTTTCACGTGGTTTCGTTTCGGCAATGATTTGGCCGTTGCGGATGGAGTAGCGGACGGCGGCTTGTTTGCGAATGGCTTCATATTCATTTTCTGCATCTAATACAATCAGATTCGCTGTCTTCCCGACTTCGATTCCATAGCGGTCTTCGATGTGCAGGGTTTTCGCGCTGTTGTCAGTAATCAGGTCAAAAGAACGAACGATTTGCTCGTAACCCATTAATTGTGCTACGTGAATGCCCATATGCACGACTTGGAGCATATTTCCTGTTCCTAGTGGATACCATGGGTCGAAAATATCGTCATGGCCGAATGAAACATTCAAACCAGCTTCGACTAATTCTTTTACGCGTGTCATTCCTCTTCGTTTCGGGTACGTGTCAAATCTTCCTTGAAGATGTATGTTAACGAGTGGATTTGCTACAAAATTGATTTCTGATAATTTTAATAAACGAAACAGTTTTGAAGCGTATGCATCATTATAAGAACCCATTGCTGTTGTGTGGCTTGCTGTGACACGACTCCCTAATCCGCGTTCATAGGCTTCAGCTGCGACCACCTCGACAAAACGTGATTGTTCATCATCGATCTCATCGCAATGAATGTCGACAAGACGGTCGTATTTTTCCGCCAAATCAAACGCCTTTTTCATTGATGTCACGCCATACTCACGTGTAAATTCATAGTGCGGGATACCGCCAACGACATCAGCTCCCATTTTTAACGCTTCTTCTAAAAGCTCTTCCCCGTTTGGATACGAAAGAATGCCTTCTTGTGGAAAAGCAACAAGCTGAAGGTCCACGTAAGAAGATAGTTCTTCTTTTACTTCTAACATTGCCTTTAAGGCGGTTAAATCGGGATCTGTTACGTCTACATGCGTGCGGACATGCTGTATCCCTTGAGCGATTTGCCATTTCAACGCAGTTTTTGCTCTTGTTTTTACATCTTCAATGGTTAAACTTTCTTTACGCTGAGCCCAGCGTTGAATTCCTTCAAACAAGGTTCCGCTCTGGTTCCATTCAGGTTCGCCTGCTGTCAACGTGGTATCCAAATGGATATGTGGTTCGATAAACGGTGCAGTCACAAGGGAACCCCCTGTGTCTAACACCTGTTGATCATTCACTGGCAATTGTTCTTGTGTAATCTCAGTAATTTTCCCTTCATTAATTTTAATATTCCATAATCCGTTTCGGCCTCTTAGTTTTGCATTTTGTATAATCATTTATGAACCCACCTCTTCAAATTTCGTCATTACTGTCTTTTTCGCTTCCAATTGAGCAACAAGTTTGGAGACAATCACGAACGTCACCGCAGCTCCTAATAATCCGTTAATTGGCGGAATGCCTGGGACTAAGTTTGCAGCCATAACACCTGTGCCCCATGCTAAAATCGCAACCCAGTTTACCTGCTTAAATTTCATGTCTTTAAACTCTTTGTAATTTCCTCGTCTGACGATGAAATAATCTGCTAAGATAATCGCGCCAATTGGTGGCAACGCTGCACCTAAGATGCTTAACCACCCGACAAAATGGTTGTATAACCACATCGCTGCAATGGTTCCGAGAATTCCGTTGAACACAACGACTTTCTTTTTAGCGATTTTTGTAATGTTTGAGAATCCTAGACCAGAAGCGTACAGAGCATTATCGTTTGTCGTCCAAATGTTCAATCCTAGAACTAAAATCGCTGGAAGAATTAATTTTTGTAAAAACATGACTTCTGAAATATCCGCAAACCCTGTAGCGATTGCCCCAATAGCACCGAACAAGAACATTAATGAGTTGCCTAGGAAGAAAGCAATCAGTGTTGTGATGACAGAAGACCGTTTTGTTTTTGCAAAGCGGGCAAAGTCTGGTGTCAGTGTACCTGCAGAGATAAAGGACCCGATACAGATGGTTAAAGCTGTTGCCAGTCCAATCGCTTCTGTTGGTTGGTAACTCATCAAGCCTTCCATTCCACCGAGTGTTTCCGTTGCTTTCACCATCGAGAAGCTTCCTAGCATTGCGATGAGTGGGACGGCAATAAAACTTAAAATTGCTAATGCTTTCATCCCAAAAATGGCGGTCACAGTCATCAACGCTCCCATGATGATGATCAGTATTGTCGTATCGATCCCTGTTACGCGGTGAACAGGCACCGCGAACATCGCAACTCCGACTCCAAACCATCCAATTTGTGTTGATGCTAGTAAAAATGAGGAAAGATAAGAACCTTTTACACCAAAAGCATACCGCGTTAAAAGATGCGTAGATAATCCTGTTTTCGCAGCAATATAGGCCAGTGCACCGGTATAAGCGCCAAGAATCAAGTTACCTGCTAATACGATGAACATAAATTCGCTAAAAGTTAAACCCAAGCCCAATGTTCCACCGCTAGTCATACTCGCTGAAAAGAAAGTCAGTCCTAACATGACCGCAAGCATTTTCCAAAACCCATTCCTATTCGCTTGTGGTACCGCCTCTAACGAAAAATCCAAGTCTACCTTTTTCATTTTTTATTCCTCCAATTTCAAAATTGTTTGAAACTGGTACCGAAGGATTCTTCGAGTATGGTCGATGGAATGCACCTAGGTGCTGTGCTGGAGAACGAAAAAAGGCTTCTTGCCGTTTTCCGACAAGAAGCCTCTTCTCCATGACAATCTAAAGGGTAGTTACACCTCACCCAATGGATTGTCAACATTCCGCTGTCCTTGTCAGCCTCACGGGACTGAATTAAAGGTACCAGTATTTAATTGATTTTATTATTGCAGAATACTGAAAATGTGTCAACACTTTTTTCTGAAGTTTATTGTTTTTCTAATTAATAATCTACACGTTTGATTCGACCATCAATTTCATAAGAGAAACCCGCTGGTTGGTCTGCAATAAAATCAACGAGTGCATCCAAATCAACTGGTCCTACTTCCCGGTCTTTCCCTTTCTTAAAGACAGTAAATCCGTCGCCACCATCTGCAAGAAATAAATTGACTGTGACGGTGTAGGTGCTATTTGGATCAAGGCTTGTTCCGTCTGGTAGTTGAACTTGCACAACTTTATTCCCTGCGGATTCGCGGCCATCCCATGTATAGGTAAAACCGGAAATTTGCAACATGATTGGGTTCGTGCCCGCCCATTGCTGATTCAGAACATCGATAATTTGCTGTCCAGTCATCGTCATTTTGACTAAATCATTATTAAATGGTTGGACTGTATAAATATCTCCCCAGCGAATATCACCCGCTAACAGATCCGCGCGAATGCCACCAGGATTCATCAGCGCAAAATCGGTTCCCATTGCCTGGCGCTGGGCATCTGCTACAAGGTTCCCCATGATGCTTTCACCATTTTCATTTCGAGCGGCAGTCAAGTCTACACTAGTTGAACCGATCACTTGATTGACGATTGGTTCGACCTCCATTTCGTACTCAGAAAGAAGCTGTGAAATTTCAGTATCTGGCTCGATGCCCTCATGGAATGTGGTTACGATCTCAGCTCTTTTGCTAACAATGTCCTTTGTCTTAGGGTCAATTTCAATGTCCACATCTGAAAAAGCGGTGCCATATGAATAGGATTGCACCAATAGCTTATTGTCGACAGTCGCATTCATATAAGCATGATTATGTCCACCAAAAATGATATCGACTTCATCATCGACACCTTTAGCGAGTTCAACAAGTTCACCTGTAGGATTTTCTCCGTTTGGTCCCGACGAACCAGGATTATGGGCTAGAACAACAATCGCCTTGACTCCTTGTTTTTTAATTTCAGGGATATACCGATTGATGGCTTCGACTTCATCGGTAAATTTTAACCCTGCAACACCACTTGGAACCACAATGGATGGCGTTTCAGAATACACAACCCCAATAAAAGCAATTGGCATCCCATTTACTTTTAAAATTTTATACGGTGGGAGAATCGGTTCATTTGTTTTTTTATCGACGACATTGGCCACTACCCATGGGGACTTTGAACCGGCAAAATTCCCGGTTATTTCATGCGTACCGCCATTAATTAAACGCTTTAATTCGTTAAGTCCTTCATCAAATTCGTGATTACCTACTGTCCCGATATCAAAGCCTAGTTTGTCGAGAATTTCAATTGTTGGCTCATCTTGTAACAGCGCGGAAACCGGTGGACTTGCGCCAATCATATCACCAGCTTGAACATACAGCGTATTCTTCGGGTTTTCGGCTTCCCGTTGCTTTAAATATGCCGCTAAATAATCGACGCGTCCTGCATTTTTTCCGGCGACACGGCGAGTGACATTTAGCTGCCCGTGCAAATCATTGATTCCGAGTAATTGAATCTGCTTATAACGGTTATTGGCTGCGGGAGGTTGGTTTTTTTTGTTTTTCAGTTCTGGTCGGTCTGAAATATGACCATGGTATTCAGCTGAAGCACCCCCACCTGTCGTTTGAGAGTTGTTCATAAAGCCGACGTTTCCCTCAGTGTTTAGTGAAAGTGATTCGTCGGGGATGTGTTTGGTATCATCCTGGTGTTGCTCACTAGGATGACCTGCTTCACGTTCGTCTCTCCCATCATCCTTTAGAGTTCCCCCCTGTTCAACTGGGGTCTGTGAAATCTCAAATGTCGAAGACTGATCATTTTGGTTCCTTTTCTTTAACAAATATTGTGAGTACTGTTGATTACCTGCACAACCTGCCGCAGCAACCAGCATGATCACGGAAAGAACAAAAAGATAAAGCCGCTTCATCAAATTCCCTCCTTAGTCATTTCTCATACACCCTTGGTATTTTTTGCAGACGGAGGAAACCTATGCAAAAGAAATGGAATGAAAATGGAAAGTGCCAGGCACCATCCAGTTTTCTGGATGGTGCCTGGCACCTGGTAGAGAATTTCCATTTTAGACTTTTAATTTTACTTTTTTTGTTACCGTTTCGGTAGATTGTTTTTGCCACATAAATGTCGTAAATAGGGTCGCAATTAACAAGAGTAACCCTAAAATAAATGGATAAATAATGTTCACATCATAGAGCAAACCTGCTAGTGTTGGCCCTAAGACATTCCCAATGCTCATATAAGCGTTGTTCATTCCCATGGCAAAGCCTTGTTCATTGTCCGCTAGTTTTGATATAAGGGTGTTTAACACCGGTCGTAAAATGGATGTTGCAAGGAAGATTAATAGAGTGATAGCGAAGAATAAAAGATACGTAGAAGCAAATAAGGACAATAGGAACCCAAATGCCACTACCCCTAAAAAGATATTTAACACCTTTCGTTCTCCATATATCGTTACAATTCGGTCGACAATAAATAATTGCACAATCACACTAACAATTCCTGTGCTAGTAATCATGACGGCAATTTCTTTCGGAGAAGCACCAAATTGATTGTCTACAAACAGCCCAAGAACAGATTCGTAAGCCATCAATCCGAAGCTCATCACGAGCGTAATCACCAATGGAATGAAATAAGGCATTTTGACTGAACGAGCCATTTTCTTTGCCATCGATTCATCGACTTGGATTGTAAAATCAGGTTTTTCTGTTTGACTTTCTTTAAGGACAATGACTGAAAAAACAACCGCCACAAGAGAAACTAACGCCGAAATGAGGAAAGGCATTTTCAGACCAAAATCAGCCAAAAACCCGCCAATCCCAGGTCCAACCACAATCCCTAGAGACATCGCAGCTGAAACTAAACTATTCCCTCTCGCCCGTTGACCAATTGTCGTAATATCTGCTACATAGGCGAATATCGCCGGAATCATCAAGGCTGCTCCAATTCCCCCAATCACTCGGGAAGTATAAAGCCACCAGATATTATCAAACGCATAAAAGATAAACATCGAAAGAGTTAAGCCAATCAAACCGCTAATAATCATTTTTCGACGTCCATATTGATCCGTCCACTTTCCAGCAATCGGCGACATAATAAACTGTGCACCTGCAAAAATCGCAATCATTAAACCAGCCGCTGTTCCTCCTTCGCCGATGGATTCTAAATAAGCTGGTAAAATCGGAATTATGATCCCGAAACTACCTATCGCAATAAACATATTGATCATTAATATCCCAAGTTTTTTTCGCTGTTCGGATGTCACCTGAACAACACCTTCCTTCTCATAATCTATTTTTATTATAAGCACTATTTATGACAAAAAATGTTCTACAGATAAGTAAGCTAATTAAAGTGATTATTTGTCAAAAAGAAAAATCATAACACCGTGTTTAGAAAAGGTCAATAGGCAAAAAAACGCCAGGCACCATCCAGTTTCTGGATGGTGCCTGGCACCTTACATTTTTTACATGTGAACTTTTATCCTGAAGTAGATCTTCCTAACAAATTATCGTTTAGTTGGAGCAACTTGCTGTTTTGCTTCGTTTGCTGGAGAGCTATTTTTTAGGAAACAGGCGAGGACGAGGCCCGCTGCTGCGAGCAGACCTGCGACCATAAACGCAACATTGACACCGTGAATATAGCCCTCTATTCCATGCGACGCCGGATTCAATGCCGTACTCGTCATTATCGTGACAAGCAGCGCGGTTCCAATCGAAGCGGAAACCTGTCGCATCGTATTATTCATCGCGGACCCGTGTGGAATCAGGCGGACCGGTAATTGGTTCAAACCTGCAGTCGTAACCGGCATCATGACCATTGAGATTCCTAACATGCGCACAGCATTCACGACGGATAGAAATGTAAACGAAGTGGTCGCTGTTAAATCTGTAAATAAAAACGTAGATACTGTAACTAAGGATAACCCGGTAATAGCTAACCATTTCGCCCCAAACTTGTCAAAAATTCTCCCTGTGATTGGATTCATGATTCCCATAACAATTGCACCTGGCAACAACATCAATCCAGATTGTAGAGCCGTATAGTCATGCATATTCTGCATATAAATGGGCAGAATCGTTGCTCCACCAATCATGCTAATAAAAACCAACATACCCATGATGGTCGTAATGGTAAAAATCCTGTATTGGAAGACTTTAAACTCTAAAATTGGCTGTTTTAGCTTGAATTGCCTCAAAACAAAGGATATCAGTGTCAGAGCTCCAACAATGATTCCAATCAGAACATGAGCACTGGTCCACCCATAATTACCGGCACTGCTAAACCCGTACAAAATCCCACCAAAGCCAAGTGTCGAAAGAATAATCGACGCAAGGTCGAGTTTTGGAAAACTTTGTTTCGTAACATTTTTTAATAAAAGATAAGCGAACAGAAAATCCAAAATGGCGATTGGTAAAATGATAAAAAACAACACTCGCCATGGAAATTGATCAACAATATATCCAGATAACGTCGGTCCAATGGCTGGTGCAAAGGCAATAACCAAGCCAAATAAGCCCATCGCTTGCCCACGCTTTTCAATCGGAAAGATGATAAAAAAGATGGTTTGCATTAACGGCATCATAATTCCAGCACCAGCTGCCTGCAACACACGTCCGACCATCAGCATGCCAAAAGCAGGTGCAAACGCACAAATGACCGTTCCGATGATGAACAGCCCCATAGCGGTTAAAAATAATTTCCTTGTTGTAAAGGTTTCAATTAAAAAAGCTGTGATGGGTATCATGATGCCATTAACAAGCATGAAAATCGTGGTTAGCCATTGAGCTGTGTTTTCAGTTAAGTGTAAATCATGCATAATATGCGGCAACGCTGTCACCAACAGCGTCTGATTTAAGATTGCGACGAAAGCTCCAGATATAAGTACTGCCATCAGTGGAGCGACTTTAATATCTGGAGTTTGTGGGGTTTCCTCCATCATTTGTCCCTCCATTAATTTTTTTAAAATTCCAATTCTCAAAAAATCCAAAAGAAATCATTCTACTTAAAAACATGCTTGTATGTATCGTAAAAAGCGAAATCACACGACGAAAAGAATCCATTATACACTCTATGTACCCTTTCCAACCGTTATTCCTCCTTATCTACTTCTGTGGGATTCCCAAATAACCCTCTTTTTTATGATAAATATGCTAGAATCATAGGTTCCCGGACTTAATTAGAAATAAATGGTATAATCAACTTGAGCAATAAATGATTAAGCAACAAGACCAAATGTTTTAAGTTAAAGGTATATGTATCCTTTTTACTTGGAGGTGTTAAATCGATATGATTTGGCTAATTATACTCATCCCTTTATTCATCATCGGTGCGATTGCAGTTTATTTTGAAAAAAGAACCGGGATGACTCCGCCAGAAAGTACGGATAAACAATTAGATAAGCTTGCGGAAATTAAAGCACAACAACGGAAAGATATGGGTGGAGGAAACCACTCTGGTTACAATTAAGTTGAGAGAAAACATGAATATGAATCTACATCATTAAATTTTTCAGTTGAAAGAAACATCAAATTAATCGATCAATAGCAAACTCGTTCATCTAGATTCATAGAAAGACGCTTGTTCTCCAAGCGTCTTTTTGGATTTTCTACATTATGATATTGCTGGTTTATAGTTGCTTTATCGTAGGTTTAACGTAGACTTGTTTTTCCGAATTTGAACACTAAATTATATCTTAAGTAATTTTTACTTTCTAAAAGCAACTTACACAAATCCGAAACTTAATTATTAATTTTTCCTGAATACCACCAAAACCATTCGACAAGCCCTTTTGTTTGTTGACAAAAATCATCAATGTTCTATTAGCGATGTGATATCTTATGCTAGCAATTTGTCATTTGTTGCTATCACGCAGCTAAAATTGCTGCTATTAAAGGATTTATGGTTTGTCGAACAAAAAAGTAGCATGCCAATCAATAAGCGATTTAGCATGCTACTTAATATTGTATTTTTGATTGCAATATAATAGCTATTGTTATTTCAGCTTATAAAAATAAACGAACCCTTGAGATTCATCAAGGGTTCGTTTAAAAAAGCTTATTTAAAAATCGTATTGATCACTTCATCCATGGACATCTCACTGTCAAGGGTAAAGGTTCCTGGACGTAATTCATTTTCTAAGTTGCGTTTTTCAACTTCACGGTAGAAATCCATTGAATTATCAATGATTTCCCCTTGTTGAAGCGCTTTGCCAACATCAATGCTTGTCATCCCAGTAGCGACATTTAAGACCGTCTTGTAAACAACAGACTGATCGCCGTCTTTCGCCTTTTCAGCAACTTCTTTTTCAGCGGTTTTCACAGCCTCCGCGACTTGAGCATCCATTTCTTCTTGTGTTAAAACGACATATCCTGAAGACGATAGTAGTGTTTTCATATCTTCTTCCGTTGGTTGCTCAGCAACAATTACTTCTTCTTCAAGAGGTTGTTTTTGCTCTTCGACTTTTGGTTCCTCTTCAGCCGCTTCTTTTGTACTTTCTTGACTCACAGCATCACTTGGCGCCAAGAAATACACAGCCCCACAGACACCTGCAGAAACGATTAGACCAGCGGCAAAGCTACGTAATCCTTTAGCTGTCATTTGCAACTTTTCTCCTTTCGCTCTTAGCTGCCATATATGGAGCAAGCAGGTATTCAACTTCTTTTTCATTTAATTGTGTTTTCTCTGCAATGCCTTCCATTGTGTAGCCACGCTTGTACAAATCAAGCAGTTCGCGAAGTAGGACTCTTTCTTTTGTATGGATTCCAATAATTTGAGCTTCTTGTGCTGTAATTTCTGCATCTAGCTCAACATTTCGAAGTTGCTCTTGAAGTTTATTAATCTCTTCCATCAACGAAACGTATACTGTATCAATTTCTCGCTGCTCTACCTGGGATGATTGTTTTGTTTTTACAAAAGACACAATCAACAGTACAGCTGCTGTACCAAATAAAATTGCTATTGCCCATTCCATTTTCCTAGAGTTCCTCCTCATCAAACTATCATCTTGCAGATTACTATTATACATCCAACTTCGACCATTTTCGAATCATTTTATGAAAATACTCCAAAAGTCTTGTTTTTTCGTAGTTTAAAAGGAAAATTCCCACTCTAAATACAAAAATTGGTTTAGGTTTTGAAACAAACAATACTAACTGGGAGTTTACTGGATGGTGCCAAGCACCATCCAGTAAACTCCCATTAATTCAACTTTTTCCTATGTGATACATAAATTAGTGTATCTATTTTTGTAGGTGATTTGAAATGAGAAGAGAGATGCAACCGATGATTGGGCAAGCTTGGACAGGGAGACATGTTGTCTTCCTTCACTGCACATCGGATAACCAGTTGCTATCACTATACAAGAGTCATCATGCTCCAATCGAACCTCCGCAACCAAATTGTGCGGAAACATTAGCTCAGTTCCTAAGCATTGGTTATCAAATACATGCCATTACTTCTTTAGCTCAAAACGAAATTCAATATGTTTTGGTATTATGAACACGAAAAGAAAGCTCGGAGCATATCACTATATGCTCCGAGCTTTCAGGCAATAACTAATCAGGTTTTCCTACTGAACTTTATTCTCTTTATCCGCTAATAGTTGATCAACCTTTTCTTCCACGCGCTTTAACTGATCCTTTTGGTTTTTTCGACTTCGAATCAAAAAAATAATAAGGATAGGAATTCCCACAAGAGTAAGGAGCATCATCATTTGAAAAATAACATCTCCAATATTAAAACCTGTCTGTGTGGATACTACTGTCAGTAACATCCTAATTCCTCCTAAAATCTATTCTATGTATGTAACTGATAGCTTGTCATTTCTTTACACCACCACTTGTAAAATACAAATAATTTTACATATTATTAATCACCTTTTCAACTGTACGTTCGAATATAATTGAATACCACTTTAAATATAGGTATATTAGGAAAAAGGAAACAAGCTACCCTACTCTCAAAAGAAAAAGGTGAAACAAAATGAACGGTCAAAATCGAAAAGACATTAAACCTGGTATCGAGGTTGAAATTGTGTTAAAAGCCGATCAACGAACAGGCAAGCTAACATCTGGAATTGTAAAAGATATATTAACAAATTCCAGCACGCATCCGCATGGCATCAAAGTTAGACTTACAGATGGACAAATTGGCAGAGTAAAACAAATTCGAGGTTAACCTCCTTGCCTCTTTATCTTGATGAAGAGGCATTTTGGTCAACTCCATATAGCACCTTGCTTTCTTAGTGGTTACAACTTCTCGTCTAAACTATCCCAATCTTACTCATCAGTAAGTTTGCTATATTTCGAGACCAAGAGTAGAAACACAATGTACATACTTAAGCTTAGAAGAACAGAAATCAATTCGTAAGGAACTAAGAAATCTGTTGTCATATTGACGGCAAAAGTGCTTGAAAACAAAACAAGAAACATCGTACCCATATAAATTTTAAACGTCGTCATCGTCCGCTTCGATAACTCACTAACCCCTTTTACTCTAGCTACCTCAAGCATCAATTGAAACAGGAAAAACACCAGAACTAGATTCAAAATCTCAAACGCATTTTGGTAAATGTTCCACCCTGAGAAAGTGCCCATCTGTTGGATGACCTCTTTTTCGATAAAAACCGTAGGAATAGATACTAGTAGCAGCACCAGCGAAATGAAATTCGATTTATTAGCGAAACCAAAATGGTCATTTAACAAAGATACTCCAGTAAAAATTAGATAGTACCCTATAGGATCTGCTAATAAATCAAAAGCAATAATATGAATTTCAATCAAAATAAAAATTAGGCCCCAGAAAATTTGCCGAGAACCTCGATAAATCATTTCACTTCCCCCGCTTTCTCAGCTATGATTTTGTCAACCTGCTGCTGGTTCAAATAGGGTTGGTCATTAATCGGCGAATAGTTAATAAAAGGTTCTCCCTTTTCGGTTTTCCCTTCCATTTTAATCCCGAATTGATAATAGCTCGTACGGTTTGGATTGAAATACATATTTAAACTTACCCATTCGCCTTTTCCTAGTTTTAATGGAAAGAGATCCTCTGTAATCAATATCCCCGATCTTTCTTCCAACTTTAATTCTTGCTCTTCTTCAATCCATTCTGGAATTTCTCCTCCATAGTCAAGGTTCTCCAACTCTTTTAATCTCTGTTGATTGGTCTCCATCTTAATCGCCACTTCTTTATTCAGATCAAATGGGACTGAAATCTGCTCGATGGTTATCGGTTCTCTTGTTACCATCGCTTCATGACTCCAGTGCTGATTGCTGCTTGAACTCATCCGTGAATCAAAAACATTTGATTCATCTGTTCGATAAAAGTTCACTTTCCCAATATCCGCAACGATCGAGGACTGATCATTAAAAAAGACTTCCATCCTTTCAAATGAAAAAGAATCTCCTTGTTCCTTTAGTGGCAGAATGTTCTCGTTAAACTCCAAAGTGACCGATTTCAAATATTGATGACGAAAGTAATGCTCATAACTAGGCTCGGACCCTTCCCAGAAAGAGTGATTTCCGACCGGATACACCTCGAAATCCATGCCATCGATCGTAACATATTGCACCTCCGCTGGGTTTTCTTTATTTGTTAAATAATAAAAGGTTAAAGGTTGTTCATAGGCTGTGTTTACTTCATAATAATGATCAAGGAAGATTGGCGAATCTAGTTGTTTTGATTGATAATAAGCATAATTGAGTACCCAGCTTAATAGAATACTAGCAATCCCTAGCCATAAAACCTTTTTGCTCAAACTTACTCCCCCCTTTTACATCCTTGTCGATTGTACCATATCTATAAGGAGTGAAATGGTAAATCCTCCTAATTTACCCACATTCTCCTTGTTTGAATATAGAACCCCTTCAACTCGCGCTTTTCAGTCGTTTTTTAAGGCTCTTTTCTCAAACTTTGTTGCTCTTGAACAAGAAATCCGGCTGAATGAGCTAGGTTATACAAAAAAATAACTTCACTTATGAGAAAAGAGCTTGCAAACTTAATTCAAACATAAGAACTGGCTACAATTGCGTTAAAATCGGCTTTGGGATTTTAACAACAATCTTTACGAAAAGAGCCTTTTTAAATTACTGTGTTCTAAATTGATTTTGAAAGTAAAAAGAAACAGTTGCTTTCAACGGCAAAAACTGTCAAACTTAACGGATGGACAACTTCAATAAAGAATGAGCAGGTGACAAACATGATTGAAATTAAAACTTCGAAACTCAGTGATGGGGAATTCAATAGAGGCGTGTTTGCAACAAGGGATATTGCAAAAGGTGAGTTGATTCATGAAGCCCCCGTGATTGCCTATCCAAATGAGGAGCACGCACATATTGAGAAAACGTTACTTGCTGACTACGCGTTTGAATATGGAATTAATCATACCGCGATTTTATTAGGATATGGGATGCTGTTTAATCACTCCTACACACCAAATGCAACCTACGAAATCAATTTCGCTAATCATACTTTTGATTTCTTTGCTTACAAAGACATCCAAGCAGGAGAAGAAATTCTCATCAATTACAATGGCGATGAAGATGATCAAGAATTGCTTTGGTTTGATCGAGAAGACCAAGAATAAAGGAATCGACTCACCAAACGAACTGTTGTTTCCTTACCAAAAAAGGAACTTCCATCATGATGGGAGTTCCCTTTTTTGTTCCTTAGTCCACTTCTTTTTCCAAATTACTTCGCTTCGGACTTGGCGGATTGATTTCCTTATCTTCATCATTATCCCGTACAACCTTTTGTAAAACGATTGCAGATGAAATTGCCCATAATGTCGCAGCGGCATAATAGCCTTTTTCCACCAACGGCCAATCGGCGTTCCATAACGCGACAAAAATAAACGCCAGCGACAATACAAAGGACGTCCACGCAAGGAAGGTAAACGCCGGGGTATTTCTTCTTCTCATTGCTTCACCTCATATAAAATTAAAAATACTATTCCGGATATTATATATTCATCACTTAAGGTCATTATCCTTCTTTTTCAGAATCTTATTTTAACAAGAACCCTTTTGACAAAAAATCGTTTGTCTTCCCTCATGCTCTTCTTCTTCATAAAACAGGATTTTCCAATCGATAAATTCTTTCAATAACTCTTGAGATTTTAATTTATACTTATTACTAACATGCTGTTGATCTATTTCTGATGTAAGAAAATATGTCTCGATAAACAGAAAACCAGATTCTTTGAGTATTGATTTTATAATTGGAAAAAGGTTTCGGTCCAAATAATAAGTAATGTGGACCAAATCGTATTTTTGATGGTTCAGTTTGAGGTTTTCGTACTCTGTTAAATCAGCCAAAATCGGCTGGATGGACAGGTTTTCCTTTTCTACTTGCTTCTTTACATACTCAATGGCTACGTCTGACCCATCGATCGCATCAACTTTATACCCTAGTTGTGCCAAGTATCTACTATTTGCTCCAAGCCCACAAGCAATGTCTAACGCAGTGCCTCCTTTTAAGTAAGGAGAAAAATTTATTAAGCGCTTATTGACCTGCGATGGTTGACTGGTGGTTAAACGTTGTTGATATTTCTGATTCCATTTCTCTCTAGAATTCATGCTCCGTCCTCAACTTTTTTTCTTCATTTTAATCTAAAATCAAAGAACTATCTAACCTTGATTGAAGATTAATTGGTTGAATTTTCAAAAATTAAAACTCATTTCTGTCCGCTCTGCATATAATAATCAATAAACTCTCTCTTTTTCCATTTTGTGGAGAAATACTTTTAAGGAGTGATGTGCATGAAAGAAAACCTGAATTACCGTGAGTTTTACCACAAGGTCCCTTTCCATATTTGTCAAAATGATTGGTTTGCAATGGAAAAGAATCCTAAATACGCAGGTAGAATCAATGAATATACCCATTGGGTGATTGCATTAGAAGGCAATGAAATTGATTGGCAGCGTTCACAATGGCGTGTCGTTGTTTTCCCCTCCAATGAAGACGGTCAATTTAATTCGAACCTTCCTTTCTTCCAATCTCCTTTTCAGCGAACTTTTGACGGAGCCTATGAGTTGTTGAAAAAAATTGAGCAACTGGCAAAGCAAGACCAACTATCCAATCTCCAACTATAAAAAAAAAGACCCCAATGAATATTTTTCCTTTTTGAAGTTTTATGTGAAAAAAGTACATAATAATCTTTGTCTTCTAAACATAGATTTATATAATAATGAATAAGAGAGCATAAATGCGGAGCAATTAATAAGGGTATTTCCTGATAGGTGAGAATCAAAAGTGGAATGGAGTAGGTTCATTGTGAGGTATTCAGTGTTTACAAACTCTGATTATTGGACAGGCAGTTATTATGAACTTTCAATTGAGTTTCATCCAGCTGGAAACGATCAGAGGTTAAACGAGGCTCTCACGGCTTTGCAACTGAGTGATTTTGTTAGTGACTTATATGATCAGCAAATGAAGCCTGTTAGATTCCCAATTTCAATTGAACCAAGCAGTATTTATTCCTTTTACGGTATGTTGACCTTATCAGATGTAGTGACCTTACCTTGTTTGATTTCAATCATAAGAACGGATGAAGAGTCTGACTGGTTGGATTTCAGCTTTCCTTTAGCGAGTTTTGAGAAAAACTTTCTCCTTAAATATCCACTCACAAAGGAACTTAATCTTTGGTTAGGTGAGGTAGATAAGCTGTTTATTAAGTTAGCAGAATTCATTTACAAGCAGTCTCCCTTCGATTTTGCAATGATAGGCGAAGAAATATCTGGTTATACCGATCAAGAAAATCTGAAGGTGGATTGTTTAGATACAATCACCTGCCTTTTACCTTTTGAGTTACAAAGACGACTTGGAGTGCAGAAGCAAGGAAAAATCCTTTCTAATCAACTCAGACTTTATTGTAAAAGTTAGAATAGTAATTGTTTGTTGACTTGTTACCACATATAAAAAATAAAAGGCTGTTTTCGTAAAGTTTGTTGTTAAAATCATAAAGCCAATACTAACGGTAAATAAGCTTCTTTCTGCGTTATTACTTAGTTTATAATCTCTTCTCCTATTCTAAACTTGCTGTGGATGAAGTCATGGCTAAATTATTTATTTTTTATATTTATAAGTTTAGAAAAGAGCCAATTAAAAAGAGGACTACTCCACAAGCTAGCCCCCCAGTAAATGTTTATCCTAATCGAAATACAATGCCGTGTCCGCCTTTTGGATACTCCCATTTGATATTTTGATGAGGGCAGCCAATTCGACAGCTTCCACATTCATGGCATCCTTCATAACCGACATGCATGCGAATATCTTCCCACTTGTAGATTTCGGCCGGACAGAAAATGGTACAAATTTTATCTGGACAACTGGTCATGCAAATATCTGGATCTTTCACGTGAAGATGTGACTTTGTATCAGCGTTGAAGCGAACGAGGTACTGCTTTTCTTCGATGCTTTGCCCTTTTTTCTGTTCACTCATTACTTAATCACCTTCCAAGCTCGATACATATCTCGAGCGAGTTTCATTTTGTCTTTCCCCGATCCAATGTCTTTCCAGATTTTCTTTTGTTTATCCCATTTTGACGAACCATCGACGGTAAACATTTGACTAGCCGCTTTGTTCAACATTGGAATGTACTCATCGAAATAATGCGGGAATTTATCGAAATGATGGGTCGCGTCTTTATACTTTTGCATATCTTGACCAACAAATCCGCTCATTAATCTCGTACGATATAAATCAAGCATACTCTCAGAAAAGTCGCCGGCTTCTTTCGCAAGTAAAATTGTTTCCGCTGCCATTCGGCCTGAGGTCATCGCCAAGTTGGAGCCTTCACGGTGAATCGCGTTAACCAGCTGCGATGCATCGCCAATCACAATCACCCCGTCGCCGACGATTTTCCCCATTGATTTAAAGCCGCCTTCCGGAATCAAGTGCGCTAAATACTCTTGAGGCTCACTGCCTTGAATATACGGGCGAATCATTGGATGATTTTTCACGTATTCCAACAGTTCATATGGCTTGATTTTATGCTTAATCAAACCTGACAATAATGTGCCTACGCCGATGCTCAAAGAATCTTTGTTCGTGTATAGGAAACCGGTGCCGAGGATCCCTTTTGTTGCGTCGCCGAATAATTCGATGGTACAGCCTTGATTTTCTTCGAGATTAAAGCGATCTTCGATAATTTTTTTATCCAACTTTAAAACTTCCATAGTCGCAAGGGCGACTTCGTCTGGTTTGTATTCTTTGTGGAAGCCAAGCGATTGCGCTAGAAGGGAATTGACGCCATCTGCTAACACGACTACGTCTGCATAAACATCCCCATTAGGTCGATCGGTGCGAACTCCGACGACTTTTCCGTTTTCAACAATGCACTCTAGCACAACGGTTTCATTGACTAAAACCGCCCCTTGCTCGACAGCTTTATCAGCGAACCATTGGTCAAATTTCGCACGTAACACAGTGAAATTGTTATAAGGCTCTTTGCTCCATTCCATACCTTTGTAGCCAAAAGTGACGGCGGATTCTTTATCCATCATCATGAACCTTTGCTCAACCACTGGGCGCTCTAACGGGGCTTCTTTATAAAATTCCGGGATAATATCTTCCATCATTTTCCGATAAAGTACACCGCCCATGACATTTTTTGAACCTGGATACTCCCCCCTTTCTAGCAACAAGACGTTAGCGCCGCCTTTCGCTAATTCATAGGCACACGAAATCCCCGCCGGACCAGCTCCCACGACAATGCAATCAAACTTCTCGGACATGGCTAACCTCCTCACGATTGAGCGCTGCTTTAAATTGCTGCATTAAAATTGGTACAATTTCAAACGCATCGCCGACGATTCCATAATGACAAGCATCAAAAATTGGTGCCTCTGGGTCCTTGTTGATGGCAATAATGATTCCTGAATTTTTCATGCCGACAATATGTTGAATGGCACCGGAAATGCCGATCGCAATATAAATTTTTGGAGTCACAGTGACGCCGGTTTGCCCGACTTGATGAGGGTGCTCAATCCAACCGGCTTCAACAACATCTCGACTAGCACCTACTGCAGCACCAAGGGTATCGGCTAAATGCCGAACAAGCTGAAAGCCTTCCGCACTTCCCAATCCTTTGCCACCAGCGACAATGATGTCTGCTTCATCTATACGCACTTTCTTAGTCGTTTCTCTGACAATTTCCAATACCTTCGTGCGGATATCGGATTCTTTTAAATCAATGGTTTCTTCAATCAATTCACCTGATCGCCCTGGCTCTCGCTCGAGTGCTTTCATCACTTTCGCCCGCACCGTCGCCATTTGCGGCCGATATTTTTTACATAAGATCGTTGCCATGATGTTGCCGCCAAATGCAGGTCTGCTGGCTAACAACAGCCCTGTTTCTTCCTCGACATCCAATTCTGTTGTATCGGCAGTCAGCCCTGTTGGAAGATCGGTTGCTACAGCACTGGCGAGGTCTTTCCCAGTTGACGTCGCTCCGAACAGAATAATTTCCGGTTTATACTTATTCGAACATTCAAGAAGCGCTTTCATAAAGGATTCAGTGCGGTAATTTTCAAAAATCGGTTGGTCATACAAATACACTTTATCGGCGCCATACTCAAAAATAGGAGATGCGAGTTGTTTAACATGATGACCAATTAAGATCCCTGCTAACTCGGTGCCCCGTTTGTCCGCTAACTTTCGCCCTGCTCCTAAAAGTTCCAATGAAACAGAAGGGATTTCACCATCTTTTTCTTCAATAAACACCCAGACACCCTTGTAATCCTTGAAATCCATTAAACACCCTCCTTGCTCTGAAACAACTCTTTCTTATCCAACAACACTGAAAGCAATTGTTCCACTTGTTGTTGCGGATTGCCCTCGAGCATTTCTCCACCTTGTGGTTTCGGTGGAGCCCAAACCTTCGAGACAATCGTTGGCGAACCTTTTAAGCCAAGTTGCTTAATATCGACATCGTCCAGATCGTCAACTGACCAGACATGCGGCTTATATCGGGCTGCTTTCAGCATATTTGGAAATGGTGCATAAGGAACTTCATTGACCGTTTTTTCAACCGAAAGTAAACAAGGTAAAGTTGATTGAACCACTTCGTAGCCGTCCTCCAATTTCCGATGAACCACTATGGTACGTTCTGTTTGGTTTATTTCAACGACTTTATTCACCGATGTGAGCGGTGGGATGTCTAGCCGCCTTGCAATTCCGGGACCAACTTGGCCCGTATCGCCATCGATAGTCATCTTGCCGCAAATAATGAGATCAACTGGGTTTTCCTTGGAGATTTTCTCGATCGCTTTTGTCACCGCATAACTTGTTGCAAGTGTATCGGCTCCAGCAAATCGACGGTCTGTAATTAAATAGCCTTCATCCGCGCCAATTTCGATACACTTTTTGATTGCTTTTACTGCGGGTGGCGGGCCCATCGTGACAACCGAGACTTTACCTCCATATCTCTCTCTTAAGCGAACAGCCTCTTCCACCGCATGGGCGTCGTAAGGATTTAAAATCGCTGGTGCTGTTCTCCTGTCCATTGTGTTGGTTTTTGGATTCATTTTGATGATTTTTGTGTCCGGTACTTGTTTAATACAAGCCACAATATGCAACATGTATCCCCCTCCTCCTTTAAAAAAACGGGTAGGATCCCTCTAGATGATGATTGTTTAAAACTCCTTAAGGAAATAAACTAAAATGAAGACAGACTTGTCGTAGAAATTCCACATTGTTTGCAACTTGAATTGGGAATTAATCCGAATTTCCTCACTTTATGCTTGTTTACGTTAGATATATATTAGCGAAACAGTTAAAAAATGTGAATTTTCTGATAAATGATGTTAAAATAACTTTTTATAGTCTATTTAAGTGGATATGGTACGAGGGATAATTCAGTTGAGTTTGGGAGTTTTGTAGCCTTACTATAATAATCATGCAAACACTCATTATAAAAGCTTGAAAGCTTGTTTTCGTAAAGATTGTTGTTAAAATCCTAAAGCCGATTTTGACGCGAAATAAGCTCTTCTCTGTGTTACTACTTAGTTTGTAAGCTCATTCCTCCTCTTCTAAATGAACTTTGGAATGCTTTCATAGCTAAATCAATTCTATATTTACTATAAACAGCAACAAAGTTTGAGAAAAGACCTAAATAAAAAGTTCCCGTTTAAATCCTTGTGTTTTTAAACGGGAACTTTTTTAAAATATTGTTCTTATTCTTCTGAAGGTAAATTGCGTTGTTCTGGTAATGTATCCCAGAAACTTGTATCAGCTGTTTCGATGGATCCGTCGGCAATCGCGCGTACGGCCGCATCTAAAGTGAGTACCGTTTGTTTAATTAAATAACCATTGCTCTTTTGACCTAGAGCATAAGACTCGTAGGAATGGTCGGACATACCGCGCATTTCAAATAACAGTGTGGAGATGTCGTAGCGAACAGCGGCACCGTTACGGCCAATGTTTTCACCTGTTCCGCCAACATATTTTCCAATATGCCCCCAGCCTGTTGGGTGAAGCGTGTTAAACACAACCGATCCTAATTTTTTCGAACCTTCAAGAACTTCTGGGTCAACATTTGGGTTGGTTGGATAAAGAATCGAACCTGATACGAGTTGTCCGTCCGTCGCACTTCTTGTTCCTTGGTGATGAAGGTCAATCATATAATCAATCTCGTACTTTTGGAATACATTTTCATGAAGAACTCTTGCTTCAGGAACCATCTCTTCTGTCGCTTTATCATGCTCACGGTTTATATCTACGCCATTCGCATTATAGCGAGTCAAATGGCGATCACCATCAGCAAGATAATCATCTAGTGAGAAGTTGACATCGCCCATCGCTCCGTCTGCATTTAACATTGGGATTACGAGAACGTTTACATTTTCTAATACACCTTTTGATTTCCCTGTGCCAAGATGCTTCATAAACTCAAGCGCACCTTCAGTTGTTAATTGTTCGTTTCCGTGCTGCTGAGTTAAAAATAGAATGGTAGGATTTTCGGGATTGGAGATGTACTTTGCCATATAAATGTCACGGCCTTTAACAGTTTGACCAATCACTTCGAGCTCCATTGCTTCTTGATTTGCTTCATAGTTTTTTAGTGTGTCTACTAACTCATCATATGTATGTAGAATCGAAGTTTGGATAGAACCTCCAACATTGGGTCCATTTCCGACAGCTCCTACTGGTAAACCGATTGCAGTTACAGCACCAAATGCCATTAACCCTGATAACGAGACAGATAAAACTTTCTTTTTCATACTCATTAAAATGACCTCCCTCATTTATTAATTCTAGTAAAAGAATCTTTCTCTCTTATTGTAACGGCAACATTTACTAGTCTTAAATAGAGTATCCTTCCTATCCTTTTGACAATTTTCGCGTTAACTAAATGGTTTTATTTTCCTATAAAATAAATAAAAACATTATATAATAGGTATTTTACCACCTTTTTACTTTTATGATTTAATGAAGCAAAGGCATCGAGGATAGGTAAAAAGTCTTCTCTTTGACGTCTCAATATGCTAGGTTATTCAAAAAATAGTTTTTATGAGAAAAGAGATTGCGAACTAATTTTAAACATATAAAATTCTACTATTTCGTTAAAATCGGCTTTAGGATTTTAACAACAATCTTTACGAAAACAGCCTTGTTTTTTTTTTGCGAATGAATGAAATTTTTTTATTATTCCTAGGAAACCTTTATAATAAGAATGAAATGGATTGGAAATAGAGAGGAGTTTTACATTGGCTTATCCTAATACAGAAGAAACAGTTCAATTAATCAAGGAATTGGTGTCAATTCCAAGTCCGTCAGGTAATACAAACGAGGTTATCACTTTTGTGGAGAATTACCTAAAAGACTTACAAGTTGAAACGAAGCGCAATCGTAAAGGCGGGTTAATTGCCACTTTGCCTGGGAAAGATTCACACAATCATCGCATGCTGACTGCACATGTTGATACGCTTGGTGCGATTGTAAAAGAAATTAAAAGTAGCGGCCGGTTAAAGCTCGATTTAATTGGTGGCTTTAAATATAACTCGATTGAAGGTGAGTATTGCGAAATCGAAACGTCCGCAGGCCAAAAGTTTACTGGTACGATTTTAATGCACCAAACATCTGTTCATGTTTATAAAGATGCAGGTAAGGCAGAACGCAACCAAGACAATATGGAAGTTCGCCTTGATGAGACCGTACATAATGCTGATGATGTCCGCGCACTCGGGATAGAAGTTGGCGATTTCGTTTCCTTTGATCCACGCGTGCAAGTAACCTCAACTGGTTTTATTAAATCACGTCATCTTGATGATAAAGCAAGTGTTGGCATCTTACTTCAACTCATTAAACAAGTAAAACAGGAGCAGATTGAACTTCCGTATACCACTCATTTTCTGATTTCTAATAATGAAGAAATAGGATACGGTGGGAACTCCAATATTACGCCTGAAACAGTGGAATACTTGGCCGTCGATATGGGAGCCATGGGTGACGGACAGGCCACTGATGAGTATACTGTGTCCATTTGCGTGAAAGATGCTAGCGGTCCTTACCATTATGAATTAAGAAAACGGTTGACGCAGCTTGCTATTGACAATGAAATTGGTTACAAACTCGATATTTATCCATATTACGGCTCAGATGCGAGTGCCGCGATTCGTTCGGGGCATGATATCGTTCACGGTTTAATTGGACCAGGAATTGATTCTTCACATGCTTTCGAGAGAACACATCGAGATTCTATTGAAAATACCGCAAAGCTTTTATATCATTACGTGCAATCGGAAATGGTTCTGTAAACGTGAAAAAGGAAATCCACATTAGCTGGTGGATTCCCTTTTTTAATTTGTTGTCAGAGTTTGCTTTTTTGTTTTTAACCATTTTATCAAGATAAAAGTTTCTCCGACTATTAGCCCGATGAATAACGCCAATATAGCTGTTGAGTAGTCTGGGGAAACGTTTAACAATCTACCAAGTAAAAGTCCGATAAAGATTCCTACTAAGGTACCTTTATAACTCTTGATTCTTGTTTTAAGATAGGTTTTCATTTCAGATTCAAATCCTTCTTTAGATCATCATTAACACGTAAATAGAGGTTATCTTTGGCCTTTGAAAGCCTCTTCTACTATACCGTTCCTTGGTTTTCAACAAGTATGTCAGCTAAAAGCTTTTCCTATTAGCTGTCACTTTTTTTCAACTCACTGAATCTTTCCAAGAGTTCGAGTAACGAGCAAATTATTTAGGAATGCCGATTTCATCAAAAGGATAATAGCGGAATTTGACTTCTCCTACTACGGAATCGTTGGAAATGAAACCAAAAATGCGGCTGTCCTTACTCTTGAGACGATTGTCGCCCATAACAAAGTACATCCCTGCCGGTACCGTTGTTTCTCCGGTTTTATCCTCTAACAAAAAGTCCTCAGTTAATTTAACCAATTGATTCTTTGCTTTATTTTCCGTTAAGTACGGTTCTGGTAGGGCTTCGCCATTGATATACAATACATCATCTTCGACCATGATTCGATCACCAGGAAGACCGATGACTCTTTTCACATAAAATTTGTCAACAGCGTCTGGGGCATCAAATACGACTACATCAAAACGGTCAATCGTAGATGTTTTGCTCACAATGACGCGATCATGATTTTGAAAAGTCGGGGCCATCGACTCCCCTAAAACAGTAGTTGGAGTAAAAATAAAATGACGACAAATAATGGCTACTATGAATCCAAATGCCAATGCTTTTAACCAAGAATAAATCTCTTTTTTGGTAGTCCCTTTCATGCCTTCCCTCCTCCAATCAATCCGAATTAAAATTATTAAGTATATCATATCATTTTTTTACAATTTTTAGATAATAATTCTATTAGGATATAGAGGTTTTTCCTTGATGGTAAGCTTTCGTTAGTTAACATAATAATTCTATCGGAAACTTTTACCCAAAAAACAATGACTAAATAACTCCTGCTAATCATAAGATGGTATGGATTTTTATGGTAAAATAGAATAAACATAGAGTTTAAAATGGTGAGGATGACCATTACTAGCTTGAGAGCTTCCCTACCCATTCTTATTTTCAATAAAAATCTCAACGGTTTGGAGACGTTCTAGTCAAGTAGTTTAAGCCTTTATGGTCAAAATTAGCTCGAATTAAAAAAGCTTTACAATAACCATTACTCGTAGAGGTGTAACCGATGCTTAAAAATGAACTGATAAAAAAATTAAATTTGAAGTACCCAATTGTACAAGCCCCGATGGCTGGCGGTGTTACTACTTCCCAATTAGTAGCCGCGGTCAGCAATTCCGGAGGGTTGGGAATGATTGGTGCAGGTTATCTGTCTCCTGCTAAAATGCGAACACAAATTCAGGAAATCAAAGAGTTAACACCGAACATGTTTGGGGTGAACCTCTTTGTGCCCGAAGAATTTAAAATCAGAGCAGAGCAAGTGAAATCCGCCAATCAACTATTAAACCCTATTCGTACGAGTTTAAACTTACCTCAACAAGAACAAACTGAAGTACCTAGTTTTCATCATGTGCTTGAAACCTTTAAAGAACAAATTCAGGTTGTCATCGACCTACAAGTACCTGTTTGCTCTTTTACATTTGGGATTCCTTCTAAAGAGATCATCGCTGAACTGAAGCAGCAAAATATCATTCTGATTGGCACGGCTACGACGGTTAGAGAAGCGATTGAAAATGAAAAAGCAGGCATGGATATAGTGGTTGTCCAAGGAAGTGAGGCTGGTGGTCATCGAGGATCTTTTATTGATGAACACAACGAGAGTCTAGTCGGGTTAATGTCCCTGATCCCTCAAGTTGTTGATCAAGTCAATATTCCAGTGATAGCGGCTGGGGGCATTATGGATGCTAGAGGTTTGATGGCTTCGCTTTGCTTAGGAGCTAAAGGAGTCCAAATGGGGACGGCTTTCTTGACTTGTATAGAAAGTGGTGCCCATCCTGTCCATAAGGAGGCGATTCTCCAGGCCGCCGATGACCAAACCGTTATTACTCGAGCTTTTTCTGGTAAACCTGCAAGAGGGATTCACAATCAATTTATAGCAGATATGCAAAATCAAGAACTAGAAGTCGCTGAATTCCCCATTCAGAATACCCTCACTCAGGATATTCGAAAGGCAGCTTCAGCGCAAAATAACTCAGAATTTATGTCTTTATGGTCTGGCCAGAGCGCTAGTTTAGCGAAAAAGCAAACTGTGGAAGAGCTTATGAAAAGCTTGATTGCAGAGGCGAAAAAACTGGACCTAAAATTCTAATAAAAGATTATGGTCAGTCAGAAGCATATTCTGGTTGGCTTTTTTATTGTTCATTTGTGTATGCTTTGTTGCTTGATATATATTTTGTGTTATTTCCATATGCATCATTTCATAGAATCCAACCTTATTGGAAAAGATATACTATCCGTCTTTTAAGGGGAGTTGGATTGTGGATTTACAGCTAATTGAGGCTTATATTCCTAAAAAACATTTTGAAAAAGTCAGCGAAACTTTATCTGAGTTTCCGATTGTTTCTAATTGGGTTTCTAGAGAATCGGAAGAACGAAAATTGGTACGTGTTTTAGTTGAGACGAAAAATACGGAAGAAATTTTAAATTACTTAGAAAATGCCAGCAGCGTAGTGGACGGCTTTGAAGTGATGTTATTTCCGGTTCGTTCATATTTGACTCGGTTTACAGATGAAGAAAAAGAACAAATCCACCGAGAAGAACAAGAAGATAAAACCAAAATCCAACGAGCCAGTCGCCATGAACTATTAGGAGCAATTGAAAAATCGAGCCGAATTACGCTAAATTTTACTTTGCTAGTCATTTTATCAGCCATAGTGGTCACAATTGGATTTATCAAAAATAGTGAGGCGGTTATCATTGGGGCCATGGTGATTGCGCCAATGTTAGGTCCAATCAATTCGATGGCGTTTGCATCGATTTTAGGGGATTTTAAATTGTTGCGGCAGTCAACGATAACGTTGTTATATGGAATTGGAATAGTTTTAGCAATTGCAATCTCCCTTTCTTTTGTTTTACCCGTCCCCATTGAGAACAACGAATTCGCGTCAAGAACTCATGTAAATTTGTCTGATATTATACTGGCAATTGCATCCGGAACTGCCGGGGCATTGTCCATTATCAGTCGTTTGTCGGATGCGTTAGTAGGGGTCATGGTGGCGGTTGCTCTATTGCCTCCAACCGTTGTGGTCGGGATGACAGTAGGTTCAGGGTTTTGGCAGGAGGCTTTTGGCTCTGGGTTACTTTTGTTAGGAAATATTAGTTCTGTTATCTTAGCCGCAATCATTGTATTTTCCCTAAGTGGCATCCGGCCTGTTAAATGGAAAGATGTTGATCGTGCTAAAACCTCACGTAAACTCTCAATTTTGTTTGTTAGCTTAACGGTTATCTTTTTAATACTTGCTATTCTGTTTAGCTCGCATATTGATTTAATTTAATGCCGTAAAAACCCAGAGTTCATAGATAGAGTTCTGGGTTTGAGTGTTTAGCGTTTTGAGAAGAAGTCGCCAACTTGGTGAAGCGTCTGTTTTGATAGTACATAGATTAGATAAAGCCCAAGATATGCACCTGAGGTTAAAAACACCGGGTTAAGGAACAAGCCATGGATATTCGTCATGAACACAGTATCATCCTTGATGATTTGGAGAATTGCCATCGCCGAGATATTCCCGAACACCAGAGCGGAAAGAACAGCAAGACTATCAAAAAAGAACATCCATCTTTTTGATTGATAACAAAGGAACATCATAAGAGCTGGGCCGAGCACACTTCCAATCATAATGAAGAATTTCACTAACAATCACCTCTAGTATGATTCTTCACGTTGAAAAAGAACGGTATACTATTGTGGATGAAAATAAAATTGAAAGTGGGCTCTAGAAGTTATAATTGAATATTGTGACGATGTGACGGGGTTTGTGAATCTATTATGGGGCACATTTTTGCCTCTGCAACCTTCTTGGCTCTCCTTTCTATTTTTGCTTATGAACACTTCATGGTACACATTTTCTGCTACCTCGCGTTGAACTCTTCATGGTGCATGTTTCTGCCTTTCCTTCTCCTATTAATGCTCTATGAAACTATACTTAAAAGATGTGTTAATGCCCACCTACCCAACAAAATTTTAAATGTTGTCGACAAATGAAAATAATTGTTTGTATTCCCAAAAAATTCAATTATAATAGGTTTGAAATTTTATATTTTTCTAAAGGAGAAAGAAGGATGCAATCCGATACGCAGTATCCAATCTGGGCCTGGGTTGTTTTAATTGGCGGGGCAATCTTTTTGGTTTCAGCTTTACCAGGGTTTATCTCCACCCTACTCATCCCGCTATGGAAACCAGATGAGTTAGGCATGTTTTCAATGTTGTTTAGTTTGATGGCTCTCTGTTTTTTATTTTTTAGGATTTGGGGTATGAGAAAAGCTTATCAAGCTTTAAAAGCCTATCAACCATTGCAAAAACAACAAGCTAGTTTCGTATCTCAGCCTCAAAACATAGTCGAAGAATCCCCTCTTCCAGTTATCAAAAAACCAATATGGCCCTGGTTTTTCATCGTACCAGGAGTACTTTTGCTCATTGGGATGGGATCAGCTGTTTTGATGCTCCCGATTATGCCATTGTTTTTAGCGGGGATGTCGACCGATTCAGGAACCGTACCAGATTATGTTCCCATTCTGATCATTTTGGTTGGTTATGGAGTTATGATCGGCTTTACCATTTTGTTAGTTCTCGCAATTCGCGCATTACGAAAGAAGTAACAAAAAAGGCAAAGGAGTCAAAAACCCTCCCTTGCCTTTCTATATTTTATTTATTTTCACTAACAGCTTTATCTTTTTCAAATAGCACAATTAAACCTGGCAATAATACTCCTCGAATGATGAACGTATCGATCAAAATTCCAACCGCGACGATGAAACCAAATACGAATAATAATTGAATTGGTTGCGTCATCAGTACTGCGAACGTTGCGGCTAGGATGATCCCCGCTGATGAAATAACTCCGCCTGTATGGGCAACTGCGATTTCTACCGCTTTTTTCACCGAATGTTTTTTCCGTTCTTCCTGGAATCTGGAGATTAACATGATGTTGTAATCGATTCCGAGTGCGACCAAGAACACAAATGAATACAGTGGAACTCGGTTACTGATCGTATCGATGTCGAAGAACAGATTTGATAAAAACATTCCCAAGCCTAGTGCCGCTAGGAATGAAATTAAAATTGTTCCCATCATATAAATTGGCATTTTAATGCTCTTTGTTAACACAATCAACATTGCAAAAATTAAAACTGTTTCGAGGATGACAATTAAAATAACATCACGATTATTGATGCTGCGGTCATCAACAGAACTTGCTGTTTCACCTGCAAAATAAAGTTCCCCAGAAACCCCGCTGTCAGCCACGATTGTTTCAGCCTTTTCAATCATGCTTTCCATCGCATCGATGGCTTCAACTGAGTATGGACTTTCAGTAAACGTTAAATTGAAGTTAATGACCTTTTCATCTTCAGCCGTCCCATTCATACGTACATTGCTTACTAGAGGTTGATTGCTCAGTTCTTCTCTTAAAGCTTCCTGCTGTTCAAGGCTCAGGCTCTCTTTGCCTTCAAATAAAACCGTCGTTGGAGCAAGGTCTCCTTTTTCAAACTTTTCTTCTAAAATTGCATATCCTTGACGCGATGGCATATCTTCAGGAAATGAATTCAGTGTATTGAAATCATATTTTAGATTAAACATGTTGCTTGCGGATAGTAAAATAAATGCAGTTACAAGTAAAACAGCCCAACCTGGTTTTTTCACGACCCAGCGACCAACTTTACTCCACATGGAATTCTTTTTCACCATTTCTTCGCCAACACGTGGGACTTTAGGCCAGAATGATTTACGGCCAAACAGTGTAAATAATGCTGGAACAAGTGTGATCGAGGCCAACATTATGATCGCCATCGTTGTGGCAAAGGTTGGAGCAAAGTTGCGGTAGTCCGCGAATTCTGCAAAGAACAGCACAAGCATTGCCGCTAACACGGTACCTCCTGAGAAAAACACCGGCATCCCCGTTTCTCTCATTGCTGCTCTCATTGCCTCATACTTATTCTCATGAAGTTTTAATTCCTCACGGTAGCGTGAGAACACAAACAATGAATAATCAATGACCGCCGCGAATAACAAGATCGACATGATGGAAATTGTTTGATTGCTCATCACTAGTCCAGCTTTCCCCATCAATCCAAGTGTCTGCATGACCACTTCATAAACAAATACAGCGGCGAGAAGTGGAATTAATGCCAACAATGGTGAACGGTAAATCACGATTAATAAAATAAGAATTAAACCTACGGTAGACAAGATCAAGACTAAATCCGCTCTTGAGAATAAATCAAGCGTATCGGTTGCAATTCCTGCAGGTCCGGTAACATAAAGATTTAAATCTGAGTGATTTTTGACCAAATCATTGATTTGCTCTTTTGAAGTTTTAATTTCTTTCGTTTCCAGCTCAGGATCAAAATTTAACGGAATGACAGCCGTTGTTTTATCCTCTGAAAGGAAACCTTCAATTGCCTGTGGTGGCAACTGTGTAATTGGGATCAACTGTTTGACACCTTTAATCTCAGCTTTGTCGATTTCGTCAAAAACCGATATTAATTCAGATGTATCCAAATTGCCTTCCTTGCTTTGAAAGACTAAAATCGCAGGGATTCCATCATTGTTTTCAAAATATTGGTCGACTTTTGCTTGTGCAACAACTGATTTGGCATCTTCTGGTAGTGAATCGAGACTAGATACTTCATAGTCTTTGACACTCGGTGCAAACATAGCCAACATCATAGTGACCACCAACCAGGATGCTAGCGTAATCCACATCCCTTTCTTGGTGGCGACCCGGTCGGTGATCACTTGTAAAAACGAACTCATATTTTCTCTCCTTGTCTAAAATTAATTTTTCTAGGTTACTAAAACGACAAAATGACACAAGTGTCACTTTTACTAAAATAGGGGCATTTGGATTGCCATTCCTATTATCTTGCAAAGTGACAGATGTGTCAATTAATTTTGTAGAAACATTCCGTGACAAATTATTTCCTTTATTCCCTCAATCCATTCACTACGAGGGACGTTAAAGTGATTCGGAATCGTGATCGTTTGGAAAATCAACCCTAAAATCAGTGAAGTAGGCAGATTCTTTTTTAGTCTCTGCTCCCTTCTCCCTAATTGAATATAAGACTCTAGTTGGTAGTACATATCCATACGTTGTTCGTCTAATTGCTTTTTATTCTTTTCCACTTTTTCATTGGTGTTGGGAATATGTCGCCCTATTTCAATCAGTTCTGGAATGGTAGTTTGTTTAAAGATTAAATCAATTAAATACTCCGTTTGGGCTTCAAAACCTTCTTGCGCGTGAATATCTTTTAACTTCAGCATAAATTGGCTCATTTCATAGAGCATAAACTCGGTAATGAGCTCATCTTTATTTTCATAATACTTGTATAAGGTTCCCCTCGATACTTCTAACTGCTCGGCGAGGATACTAAATGTAAATCCTTCGTACCCATATGTAAGCAGGAGTTGATGCGTTAGTTGAAATAATTCGTCCGTTGAAAATTTCCGGTCGCGTGCCATGTAATCACCCCGCTTTATTATAAACAAAATAACCACTAATTTAACAACGAAGGATTAATATTGTGTTGTAAAAAATAAAAAAGAAAGTCCTACATCCATTTTTTTGGATGGTGCCTGGCACCTTCCAGTTACTGGTATCGAAGGAATAAGTCGAAGCCTAATATGGTGGCAAATCCAAATACGAGTGTCCAAATGGCGAGACTCGCAATCATCCAAACTAGAACCCAGTTTTTCTTTGCTCCTAACGACATTCCAATAAACGTCGCAATGTGGATACCAATCAAAATTGGACCCAGTAAAGCAAGTCCTGGCAATCCATATTTATTCCAAATCTTTTTAGCTCGTTCATTTCGTTTTGATGGTTCTTTCCTTTGTTTATTCCGTCTTTTATCGAGCCATTGTTTCACTTTTTCATATGCGTAGACGATGGGAATTACTGTACTTATATTTCCGACGAACGCCAGTACCATAACCCAAAACGGAGATAAACCTGCGACAATCCCAAGTGGAATCACTAGCGCAATCTCAAACCAAGGAATCGCTGCACCTAAAAACACCAAAAAATATTCATAAATAACCAAACTATTCCCCCTTATCCTTTCGTTTGCATATGCCCCATAATAAAGGATGGATAATAAGATGAAAAGCGTAATTCACTAAATCACAAAAAATGGTGGGGATAATAACGATTCAATGGACAGGTTTTGTAAGCTCCGATGCGAATGGATTGATCACCTTCCAACCTTTTGCCTCAAATAGCTTACCTAGCATCCAAAGATGGTCACTTCCCACTAATAATAGAATCGGACCCTCATCATCGGCCGCACTCGACAATTCAACCACTCTTTTAAACATAATCAACTCTCGCTCCATCCATTTTTGCAAAAACTGAACCCCTATTTGATCTTTGTTCCTGTTCTCCACGGTCACAAATGAAAGGTACATCATCTCTAATTCTTTTAATCTGTCAGGAGATTGTAAACATCGATAACTTTCCATTAACTCTACATCTTGATGGAGATTCGCCACTTTGTCTTGGTAGCATTTATCTGTTTTAAAATTTGAGGATAAAATTCTGAACAGTGGTCATGAGATCGTCCAGTTCATCTTGTGTAATCTTTCCAGCTTCATTGAAGCATATACTCGATCGTGCTGTTGCTTTTTTGCCAATCTAAAACCAATTTGTTGGATTTCATCCATCGTATACTGACCATCTGAATGAAGATAGGCTGTATTTAATTCATCTTCAGTGGAACTTTCCCATTCTAAAGCAACTTTAGTTGGTTGATATTCAGCTAAAAAATCTACGAGTTGCTCAATTTCTTGTGTTTTCTTTTGAAGAATGTCTTCATGTTGTTCAAAATGGAAAGTACCGACAAGAATAAGTTTTTTGATCACGTTTAGCCTCCGTTATTACATAAGGCTTTTTTCTGTAACCTTGTCGCTGTGAAAAGAATTAGATAGATTTCGAACGACTAACTCTTTCATAAAATGCTTATTACAAAATCGCTTTTAAATTTCTATAACAGTTTTACGAAAAACAGCTTCATATAAAAATGGCGCGATTTTTTATCGCGCCATCATGATATGAATGTATTAAATCACACGAACAGTGACAATGCCGTCGATCTGCGTGATTTTTTCTAATAAACCTGGAATGGTTTCTCCGTTTACTTTATTATCAATATCGATCATGGTATACGCGTATTCGCCACGGCTACGATTGACCATGTCTGCGATGTTCAGGTTGTAAGCAGAAATCGCGTTTGTAATTTGCCCAACCATGTTTGGTACATTTTTATGGAAAGCCGCAACACGACGCTTGCCAGTATAAGGAAGAGATGTGTTCGGGAAGTTCACAGAGTTGCGAATATTTCCTGTTTCTAAAAACTCCTTTACTTGACGGGCAGCCATGAGCGCGCAGTTTTCTTCTGATTCTCTTGTAGATGCACCAAGATGTGGGATTGGAACAGCGTTTTTCATTTTTAATACACGTTCATTTGGGAAATCAGTAATGTACTTGCCAACGCGTCCGCTTTCAAGTGCAACGGCCATATCTTCTTCATTCACAAGTTCACCACGAGAAAAGTTCAAAATATGAACGCCAGGTTTCATGATCGCAAACGTTTCTTTATTGAACATTTCTTTTGTTCCGTCCGTTAATGGTACGTGAACGGTAATATAATCGGAGTTTGCAAACAATTCTTCAAGGGACATTGCACGTTGGACATTGCGGGAAAGGTTCCAAGCAGTATCAACAGAAATGAATGGATCAAAGCCGATGACATCCATATCTAAATCAAGTGCATCATTGGCAACAAGTGCACCAATCGCTCCTAAACCGATGACACCAAGTGTTTTGCCTTTAATTTCTTTTCCAACAAATTGCTTTTTGCCTGCTTCCACTAACTTCGGAATTTGCTCCCCTTCACCTTCTAGTGATTTCGTCCAAGAAACACCAGCAAATAGATTACGAGAAGAAGCCATTAAACAAGTTAAAACTAATTCTTTAACGGCGTTTGCATTAGCCCCAGGTGTATTGAAGACAACAATTCCTTGTTCCGTACATCTAGCTACAGGGATATTATTGACTCCTGCTCCGGCACGTGCAATTGCCTTTAAATTCTGGTCAAAAGACATGTCATGCATATTGAAACTGCGGACAACAATGGCATCAGGGCTTTCGCTATTTTCATCAATTTTATAATCTTCTTGGGTTTGAAAGACATTTAGTCCACATTCCGCAATATTATTTAATGGTTTAATCGTTTTGACTTTGTCAACTGTAAGTGCACTCATTCCATTTTCTCCTCTTTTCGTTTAATTTCTCTTTATAAAAACTCTTTTCTCGAAAGCTGATTAATCAGCAAAAATGAAAAAAAGAGCAAACAAACAAAAACATTTTTCTACTTGAAATTAGCTGTAGGATTTTAACAATAATCTTGAAAGTTCTTTTATCGAACTTTGTTGCTTGCTTGTTTTAATTAAGGCTGTATTTATTATGGTTCAAACTAGCCTCGTGATAAAGAAACTTTATCAGAAAACATTATGACTCTCTCACTCACTAATCTGAATAATTAATAAACTACCATTAATAACTCCTGATGTACACCCTAAACTGCTGGATAAAAATACTTTTCTTCTGCTAGCGCCTCCCTTAAAACACAAAGAGGTAAAGGGATTCCTCCCCTTACCTCTGCCCAGGCGAACGGCTTTTCGATACTATGTGCTCCCTCACGGTGATCCGTGTTTCGCCAGTTACACATAGCCATTTCATTTTGTACTATTTTATCAGAATCTACATTTTCCATCAACAGAAATGTTTACTTTTTTCGAATAATTTCGAAACTAACTAGCCAAAGGTTGAAAATTTCAGAGGGGGTGAGCAGGAATTTTACAATTTCTACAGAATATGTGCTAAAACTACCATTTTTTCATTGTTTTTAAAATACTATTTTTCCTAAGTATGATAGAATTTAGCTGTTCTCATATTAAATAGGATAATATTGTCAGATTTTAGGAGGCGAAAATGAAAAAGAAAAAGAATCTCTTCCTACCGAGTCTATGCTTTGCTGTTTTATCAACAGCAGCTTATGAACAAATAATAGACTCTGGAGACCGCGTGTTGGCAGCAGAATTTCAACCCTTCGCTGAAACACAATACGTAAATGTGAGTTCCGGGTCGCTGAATCTTCGTGAAGAAGCGTCTACGAATGCAAAAGTAATTGCTGGACTTGCAAATGGAACACAAGTAAATGTCTTGGCAGTTGATAACGGCTGGGCAAAAATTCAAGCAATTGGCAAAACTGGGTATGTGAGTACGCAATATCTGGGGAAAGAGAAAGCATCAAGTAAAACCGAAACTTCCTCACCTACACCTGCCAAGTCAGTTGCTACTACGACTAAGTATGTGAACGTGAGCACTTCCCTGAACTTAAGGGCTTCGGCTTCTACTAGTTCAAATGTACTTGCGAGTATTTCGAATGGCACTTCCGTAAAAGTTTTATCGGAAGAAAATGGCTGGAGCAAAGTGACCGCTGGCGGTAAAACCGGATATGTGAGTTCACAGTATCTGGGAAAAGAGAAAGCTTCAAGTAAAAACGAAACTTCCGCTCCTGCACTTAGCAAGTCAGTTGTTACTACGACTAAGTATGTGAGCGTGAGCACTTCCCTGAACTTAAGGGCTTCGGCTTCTACTAGTTCAAAGGTACTCTCGAGTCTTTCGAATGGTACTTCCGTAAAAGTTTTATCGGAAGCAAATGGTTGGAGCAAAGTGACCGCTGGTGGCAAAACTGGGTATGTCAGTACACAGTTTCTGGGAAAAGAGAAAGCTTCAAGTAAAACCGAAACTTCCGCTCCTGCACTTAGCAAGTCAGTTGCTACTACGACTAAGTATGTGAGCGTGAGCACTTCCCTGAACTTAAGGGCTTCGGCTTCTACTAGTTCAAAGGTACTTGCGAGTCTTTCGAAAGGTACTTCTGTAAAAGTTTTATCGGAAGCAAATGGTTGGAGCAAAGTGACCGCTGGTGGCAAAACTGGGTATGTGAGTTCCCAATTCCTGAGTAACGAGAACAAACAGGGATCGACGAATGAAGCTAAACCTGCTAGAACTGTGACTAAGGTTGTCAACGTTAGTTCTGGATCTTCTCTAAACATGCGTGCTGCGGCTTCCACCAGTTCGAAGGTGCTTGTGAGTCTTTCGAAAGGTACTTCTGTAAAAGTTTTATCGGAAGCAAATGGTTGGAGCAAAGTGACGGCTAGTGGTAAGACTGGGTATGTCAGTTCGCAATTCTTGGCTAACAACGAGAACAAACAGGGATCGACGAATGAAGCTAAACCTGCTAAAACTGTGACTAAGGTTGTCAACGTTAGTTCTGGATCTTCTCTAAACATGCGTGCTGCGGCTTCCACCAGTTCGAAGGTACTTGCGAGTCTTTCGAAAGGTACTTCTGTAAAAGTTTTATCGGAAGCAAATGGTTGGAGCAAAGTGACGGCTGTCGGTAAAACTGGATATGTGAGTTCCCAATTCCTGAGTAACGAGAACAAACAGGGATCGACGAATGAAGCTAAACCTGCTAAAACTGTGACTAAGGTTGTCAACGTTAGTTCTGGATCTTCTCTAAACATGCGTGCTGCAGCTTCCACCAGTTCGAAGGTGCTTGCGAGTCTTTCGAAAGGCACTTCCGTAACAGTTTTATCGGAAGCAAATGGTTGGAGCAAGATAAAAGTTAGTGGCAAAACTGGATACGTGAGTACCAAATATCTGGCTAATACCTCGAATTCTTCGAGTAAACCAGCTGCACCAAGTCAGTCAGTAGCAATCACAAAGGCAGTAAAGGTTCAGCCTGGTTCTAGTTTGAATATGAGAAATAAGCCTACAACCAAGGCGTCCGTCATGATAAAATTAGCAAACGGCGTTAAGGTTACTGTTTTATCAGAAGAAAATGGCTGGGCGAAAATTAAGATTTATGGTCAAGAAGGCTATGTCAGCTCCGAGTATCTGACGATTGTTCAAGCCGAAACAGCACCAACACCTCCAGTGGAAGAATTGCCTTCTGAACCTGAAGTTGAAAAAGAGCCCACCCCTTCTCCAAATACAAACGTAAAATATGTGAATGTTTCTGAAGGTTCCACTCTAAACATGCGTGCCGAACCATCTACTAAAGGTAGGATTGTTACGGCTTTAAATCGAGGAACAGCAGTTAAGATTCATGCCGAAGAAAACGGTTGGGCCAAAGCTACCGCGAACGGGCAAACAGGTTACATTAGTTCGCAATATTTAACTACTAAGACAGATCAGTCAGAATCTGCTAATCGGAAAGTGAACACGAGTTATTTACAATACGATGTGACATTGGATGCATTAGTTGATATGCAAATGTCAGCGAAACCACAAACAGATAAAAGTTATGCCTCATACATACGAGAAGATGCACTTGTCTTCACCGACGCCTCGACTGCAAAAATTAAAGGAAATGGTTGGAAAGTTAGAGGTGGAGCTGGAACTGAACATTGGGAAATCGGAACGATTAAAAACGGAGAAACCGTTAATATTCTTTCAAAGATGAAAGGATCTGACGGGTATAATTGGTATCAGATTGAATTTAAGCAATCATGGGTAAACGCAAGTAAAGAGGATGTTAAAAACTATCTTGATCCAACTAACTTCGTCGATGATCCCGTCTCTTCGTTGCAGTTCTTGAAGTTATCGGAATCCACTTCTTTGGATCAATTTGAAGTTAATGAAAAAATTCTATCCGGAAAAGGTGTTCTTTCCGGACATGCCGCTACTTTTGCTGCTGCGGCTGCAAAATATGGAGTCAATGACGTGTACTTGATTTCCCACGCCCTGTTAGAAACAGGAAACGGAACTTCAAAGTTAGCAACAGGTGTAGAAATATACGGTAAGACCGTTTACAATATGTTCGGCATTGGAGCATACGATGGTTCCGCTGTTGAAAGTGGCGCAAAACACGCCTATAATGCTGGGTGGTTTTCTCCTGAACAAGCGATTATGGGTGGCGCTCAATTTATTGCCAAGGGCTATATTAGTAAAGGACAAGACACACTTTATAAAATGCGCTGGAATCCAGATGCTACAATTGCAAAAGGAACAGCCACACATCAATATGCAACCGATATTGGTTGGGCAACAAAACAAGTTAGTTCGATTTATAACCTATATAGCTTACTAGATTTCTATTCTATTTCTTTGGAGATTCCGAAGTACAAGAGTTAACCATAAAAGTGCTTGATTCCCACGAGAATCAAGCACTTTTTTCAATTGTATGTAAAGCTTCCAAGTCCCAAGGAATATATCTTTACTATATATCTAATAAGAAAGGAGGCATTGGGATGATCTATAAGGTTATAGCTGGAGCTTTTAAACTGAAGGAGAATGCGGAAAAGCGCAAGGCAATGCTCCAATCCAATGGGATTGAGGCCGATATATATTCAGTGAATCGTGCACACGAAACCTTATATCGTGTGCAAGCTGGTGCCTTTTCCACCCGTGAAATGGCCGAGAAAAGGCTAGCAGAAGTGAAGAAAAATGGAGTGCCTGATGCGTACTTTTTTCTTGAAAAGAAAGGCTCTTCCCCTACATCTGTTTCTATATTAGGGAAATCAATTCTATCCTCCAAACAAATGCAAGCATTTGTGAAAAGCAAGAACCCATTCGCCATTCGATTGGAAACTATGTACTTATCTTTTGCTGAAAGTTATGGCATTCGTGGAGATATTGCCTTTGCCCAAGCTTTGCTGGAAACAAATGATTTGCGTTTTACAGGTGTCGTCCGCGCCGAACAAAACAATTTTGCTGGAATCGGCGCAACGAATCGCAGCACACCAGGTGCTATCTTCAGTACACCTCAAGTTGGCGTCCTCGCTCACCTTCAACATTTGTATGCTTATGCTACCAACAAACCACTACCACCTAAACATCCTCTCGTCGACCCGCGTTTTCATCTAGTTTCAAGAGGTTCTGCTTCGACCTGGGTCGCATTAAATGGTAAATGGGCCGTTCCGGGTGAAGAGTATGGACAATCGATTTTGCGAATTTATCATCAAATGGCTGGATACAGTACAAAATGAGACGGTGAGTTGTATTAATACTGGTTGGATGATCTACCGAACCTGGTATAAAACCAAATGTTTGCTCATTTATAGTCTATTTTTTAACAGAAAAACAACAGATTTATTCTTTTGTGAATAAACCTTTTGAAGTTACTAGTTAAAAGGATTTTGGGAGGGTATTTTTCTCTATTTTACAGCTAAACGTGGGCACTCTGATCAAAATACCCTCCCCCTTCTTTTTTTATGCAGTAACCTTTTATTCTCCGCTTAATTGCATTTTATTGCTAGGACTGGGAATAAAACAATAGTAGGTATGCTACTAAACCTCCATCCTTGGTCTGTTATTACTTTGTATTATATTTTATACTCGCTCTTCGAAATCCTTGGAACACTTCCAAAATCGCAAAGACTACAACTAAAAATAAACTACTGCCAATGAGCCACTTCCCCCAACCAGATGGGAAATCCAATAAATCAGTTATCGTGGTTGTAAAAGCTGAGTTTAGTAGATTAGGGTCTATTATAATCACAACAAAGACAATCGTGGTTACGACTTGGACATTGAGATTAAATACAGCCAACCGATATGTCCACTGACCAACCACTAGTTTATAGAGCGCAAGAATGACTTCTAGGGCAAGCACTACAACAATTAGGGCCCAATACGTTTCCAAGACGGTTTGATTGAAGGTTGGTGTTACAAAAACACCACTCTCAAAGACACCAATCAGTTTGTCAACATGAAAATAACCAGTTCCCCAAATTGCAGTCCATATTAAACTCCAATAAGGTCTCTCCTTGTAATCATTTTCCCTCTCACCATTTGAGAAACCTCTACTAAATCATCTGGTGTCCATTCTTTTAGCTTCAACGTGACAGGTTCCTGACTTTGATTGCGGTCGGTTCGATCTAAAAATCGCAAAAATAACTGTTAACCAGAAAAAGACTTGAAACGAAATGGTGATAAAACTCAAAACCGTCTCACCGACTAAACCGTAAAGCACTGTCATAATAGCTAATTCCCCGTCGTAAGATATGATTTGGTTTCCTAACACTGATATTAAAGAAATCACCGCAGCGAATTGCAAGATCAACTTAAGCAGTTGAACATAAAGATCATAATAACGGCGGTCCGATTAAATGCATCGGTTTATCCTGGTAACCGTTCGCGAGATTTAGCCGGACTTCCTAACTGTTTTAAAACGGATTTTACATCGTCCTCGGTATAATTGTCAGGAAGCATATCTTCAATCGTCGACCTCATTTCAAGGGCAATATCTTCCCGAGTTGCTTCTGGAAGCCTCCGCGTTACATCGTGAATATAAAGCTCAATCCGATTCATCCTCGTTTTCTCCTTCAGTTAATAATTGAGACAGCTCTTTCGTAGTCTTTTCCCACTCTTGTTTTAATTGGGTAAAAATTCCAACTCCAAAATCGCTTAAAACATAATATTTGCGTGGTCTGCTTTCGGTTGTATCCCACTGGCTTTTCACTAACTCTTGCTTTTCTAAACGTCTTAAAAGTGGATATAACGTACTCTGTTCAATCGAGATGCCTGAATGTTCTAAGCGCTGAACTAAAGAATATCCATACTGTGGCGTCCGCAATTGACTTAAGACCGCAAGTGTTAACGTCCCCCTTCGTAATTCGGTTGTCATTGTGTTTAATAATTGGCTCATCTCTACACCTCAGTTGCTTAAATACTGTATGTCATACAATATACTTTATACTATGTATCATACTCTATTATGTTTCTTATACCAATTGTTTGATCTAGGTTCTTTACAACAATCTTTACGAAAGACAGCATAGAATACGAATGGCTTAAATTGGAACTTTTATCCTAGGCAAAGTAAGATAGAGAGGTAGAAAAAGTTTGAAATGAATGGAGTTTGTTTATGGAAAAACAACAAGGTAGCTTAAAACCGTTTTTTTTACTGATTTTATCCACCAATATTCCAATATGGTCGTTGACAATTGGTTTAATAGCAAGTGTGTTTACGACGTTTGTCGGACTTTCGATTCCGCTGCTAACGAGAGAGTTAGTTGATGGATTTTCACTATCGGCGATTAGTACGACACTCATCGTGACCATTGGAGTCGTATTCATTCTTCAAGCCGTACTTGATGGGATTTCCACGTATCTTCTCGCTGCAGTGGGTCAACGAATCGTTGCTCGTTTGCGACAGAAAATGTGGGTGAAACTGATTCGCCTACCAGTTCCTTATTTTGATAAAAATCAAAGCGGCGAATCGGTCAGTCGGGTCATCAACGATACTGGAATTGTAAAAGATTTGATTTCACAACATTTCCCACAGTTCATTTCAGGAATGATTTCGATTATTGGTGCCATCATTATTCTTCTAATCATGGACTGGAAAATGACGTTGTTGATGCTGGTTTCAGTGCCGATTACAATGATGATTATGATTCCACTTGGTCGAAAAATGGCTAAAATCTCACGAGGCTTACAAGATGAAACTGCTCATTTTACAGGAGATATTCAGCAAACTCTTAGTGAAATTCGTTTGATGAAATCTTCCACCGCTGAGAATTTTGAGGAAAACAAAGGTATTAAAGGAATCCAGAATTTATTACAATTTGGTTTAAAAGAGTCACGCGTATTTGCGCTGATTGGACCGTTTATGTATTTTGTCGTCATGGTGGTCATTGTGATGATTATCGGTTATGGCGGAATCAGGGTTGCTAACGGAACGATGTCGACAGGTTCTCTTGTCGCGTTTTTATTGTATTTGTTCCAAATTATCTTTCCGATTACCTCGTTTGCAATGTTTTTTACGCAATTACAAAAAGCTACTGGTGCAACCGAACGAATTATCGAAATTTTGGACCTCCCTCTCGAAGAAGGTCAGGTTGGAAAGGAAATGGACATTTTCGGAAAATCAATTACGGTCGCGAATGTCAGCTTTGCCTATAGTGAAGATGAGCCAGTGATTACAAATGTCTCTTTCGAAGCACAACCTGGTCAGATGATAGCTTTTGCTGGTCCGAGTGGTAGTGGAAAAACGTCGATGTTTGGTTTAATCGAGCGTTATTATGAACCAACCTCTGGGGCCATTTTTATCGGTGACACTCCGATTTCCCAGTTGTCACTTACTTCATGGCGCAATCAGATTGGCTATGTGTCACAAGAAAGCGCGATGATGGGCGGAACGATTCGCGAAAACTTATGCTACGGACTTGAGAACCCTGAGTCAATCCCGGATGAACGCTTATGGGAAGTCGCCAAAATGGCTTATGCTGACCAATTTATCCATTCCTTTTCGAAAGGCTTGGATACGGAAGTTGGGGAACGTGGCGTCAAACTTTCAGGTGGTCAAAGACAGCGAATTGCGATCGCCCGGGCGTTTTTACGAGATCCAAAAATCTTGATGATGGACGAAGCAACTGCAAGTTTGGATAGTCAGTCTGAAAGCATCGTGCAACAAGCATTAACTAGATTAATGGAAGGTCGGACCACCTTTGTGATTGCCCACCGCCTCTCGACAATTGTTGATGCCGATCAAATTATATTTATTGAAAAAGGTGAAGTGACGGGTATTGGAACACATCGCGAATTAATTATGTGCCATCCATTGTATCGCGAATTTGCCGAACAGCAGTTGGCTTAAAGCTAGAGAAAGTTGTTTAATCATTTCTTTACATAACAACAGATACTAGCATGGTAAAATGAACGATATAAATAGAAATGCGGATGTGGATTGTTTTATTCCGACAGTCATAATAGACCAAAATGGAAAGCATTATTCCCATCAATTTTGAAATGGATTATCACGCGAAGAGTTATCCGCTGATCATAAAATTTTCAAGTTGAAAATTTTATGATTTTTTTAAAAGAACTTAGTTTAGTTTGGAGGAATGTACATGAAGCGATTAGCGGTTTATTGTGGCTCTAGTTTAGGAGGCTCTGATGCTTACAAAACAGGAGCCATTGAGTTAGGAAAAGAGCTCGCACGTCGGGAGATTACGTTAGTTTATGGCGGCTCTAGTATTGGCCTAATGGGCATTTTAGCAGATACTGTTTTAGATCATGGTGGTCAGGCGATTGGTGTGATTCCACGGGTGTTAGAGGAAAAAGAAATCTCTCATCCAAACTTAACAGAATTGTACGTTGTTGAATCAATGCATGAACGCAAAGCGAAAATGGCTGAACTCTCTGATGGTTTTATCGTCCTACCTGGTGGAGCTGGTACATTGGAAGAGTTTTTTGAAGTTTTCACCTGGGGTCAAATCGGGATTCATCAAAAGCCATGTGGGTTGCTGAACATTGAAAAGTATTATAACCCATTGCTTCACCTCTTTGACCATATGGTTGAGCAAAAGTTTTTACAAGAGAAATTCCGATCTATGGTACTTGTTGATGACTCCCCTTCCCGCTTAATCAACCAGTTTTCGGTTTATACTCCACCGGCCGTGAAAACGTATCATGGGGAAAAGAAGATAATTTTGGAGTAGATAGCTTTTTTTGAGGTTGATGAGTCATACAAATTAACATCATATTCTATCTCGGTGACTTTTTGAATGCAACTCACTAAATCTTGAAACCTCTAATTTCCTTACATATTTGTCCCTCCCTTCATCCATTAGGATTACTGGGTAGTCAAAAGATAAGAAAGGGTGTTATTTTGTGGAGAGACTACAAAGTTGGAATGTGAATTTGTATGATTCAAAGCATTCGTTTGTTTCGATGTATGGAGCCGATTTGATTGAAATTCTAGCACCAAAACCTGGGGAGAGAATCTTGGACCTTGGCTGTGGCACTGGAGACTTAACTAAAAAAATTTATGATTTAGGAGCTCAGGTTGTAGGTGTTGACCAAACTGAAAAGATGATCCACCGTGCGAAAGAAAAATATCCCCATCACCAATTCCTTGTCCAAGATGCAACGAACTTAGCTTTTTATCATGAATTTGATGCGGTGTTTTCAAATGCGACTCTCCACTGGGTTAACGAACCTGAAAAGGCGCTCACTTCAATTTATCAGGGTTTAAAGCCCAATGGACGATTTGTCGCAGAATTCGGGGGCAAGGGCAATGTTCAATTCATTACGAGCGCCATTCTGCAGCGAAGAAAAGATTTGCAAAAAGACGAAGTTAGGTTCCCTTGGTATTATCCAACCATCGGCGAGTATACCCAGTTGATGGAAAAGCTTTCCTTTCGGGTCACCTTTGCACAACATTTTGACAGGCCGACAAAATTAGTAGGGCCTGATGGGTTAAGAAATTGGATAAAAATGTTTGGAGATGGTTTGTTAGATGGGCTTTCCCTAGAAGAAAAAGAGTCATTGATTATTAGAGTGGAAAATCATTTGAAACCGCAGAATTTTGATGGTTACGATTGGTTGGTTGATTACAAAAGAATACGCGTTATCGGGATCAAATAACAACATTAACACAAACAAAGGTGACAATATTCTTGGTTATTGTCACCTTTTGTCTATTTCCTAGAAAATTCAAATTCCCATAGTATTGCTTAAAACTTGGGTAGGTAAGCAGATTGACTAGTTTTCTGCGCTTCCATATGCCGCTCGACTTTTTGAAAATGAAGTTCTTCTTCTATTGTATAGTCACGCTTTTTAATGCTTATGGTAAACAGAATTAAATTTAGTGTCATTGTTATAACCTCCATTTAAAGGGTAGGCGTTTCAGGAAAAAACATCCATTAACTGCCGACAATGATTCATTTTAGCCGAAAACGATTAAAGCTAAACTTAAAAAAGATAGTTCGCCAATATTTTTTAAATAGGAATAATCTTGTTTATCCACTTCCTCATAAACCTCCCCTTCATTCAGACAAATAAGTGGTTGTAAAACCCTCTTTGTTTTTTGTCCGAAACAACCACTTCCCCGAATAGGGCAATGGCGGCTACTTTGGCTGTTAATATCCCCGGTTCGTCTTCTTTATCAAGAATCCATTGACCTTCAATACCGAAATCTAAATATAAGAATTGTTCATTTGACCATGAGATAACAGTTCCGTTATTTTTAAGTTTGTGACAGCGGCTACCTGAATGGAAAAGTCCAAAATCCCCCCATTCTGTTAGTACTCTTTGTTTTCACGGTCATCATTAATTAATTTATTTTTCATCACTCTGAAAAACCATGAACGTTGCTTATATATCTGGTAACTGAAGAATTTCAGGACTTTTTACGCTTTTTCTACTGCACTTGTATCATGTCATTTGCTTCCTGTTCTTCCCGCGAAATGGACCGAGCAAAACTTTACAAATCTTCCTTTAGCTTTATATATAAATCACTCACTTCCATTTGAATCACTCACTTTTTACTTGTTTAATTGGAATCATGTAATGGCTGTTCATTAAGATAACGGATGAAAAACTTGAAGTGTTGGTAAAAATTTTAAAAAAATAAAATTTATTGAGGTTTTTTATTAAGTAGAATAAATCTTCCTCCATAATTTTCGCACATATGTTCGTGTTTGTCGAGCGGTTTTTATCATAGAATGAAAAAAGCACCATCCTTTTACAGATGATGCCTTTCCGGTCATATATATTAAAGGGGGTTTGAGGGAGGAAAAGGGTTTATCCTTTCCATGTAATTATTCTATCTAAAATTTATGAACAAACTATGAACAAAGCATGGCTGTACTATTAAAATCTTCCGTCCCCTTTCTCTTATGAAAAACCTAAATTTGTAAACTTTTCCCTCTATTTTTATAGAACTTTATACTGTTTATGAGTACAATAGTACTATTGCAATATTTTTTGAGGTGACAGGTATGAATATACAAGTAGAACCAGATTACATAACTCAGTCGAAAAAGTTATGTAAAGCAGCTGGCATGGACCCAAATGCCCCCCCTAATCCCAAAAGGTCTATGTCTAAAGAAGACCTCAACGTGAAACGAAAAGAATTTCAAGAGATATTGTCTGTTGTGACAATCTTTTCAAATAAATTATTAGATTTTTTGAAAGGAAATCCCGTTTTAATTGTCGTATCTGATGCAAATGGGTATTTGTTAGAAATGTATGGCGATGATAGTATTCAATCGACTATTCGCACGTTAGGAATTCGAATAGGAAGTTTATTTACCCAGGAAGATCCTGGGACTAATGTAATAAGCCTAGCTCTACAACAAAGACATCCTGTTCAAGTGATAGGTGCAAATCATTTTCATAAAGCGCTCCATGGGATTGCCTGTTACGGAGCAGCTTTTTGTTGTCGCGATGAAAATTCTTTACTTGGTACGATTAACATCATGACCCCTATTACCCATCAGGATCCGATGTTGTTGACGATGTTATCGCAGATAGCAGAAACAATTGAACGAGAACTTCAATTACGAAATCAGAATAAGAAGCTCGATATCATGAATCAGATTATGTTAAACCGTACAAGAAGTGGCATCATTGTTACTGACATCGACGGTACCATTATCGAGGCAAATGAATTGGCACAAGAAGTTTATCCCCACCATCAAGGCGCAATAATAGGTGAAAATATTTTTGACTCTGACATATTCGGAAACTACTTTTCCCAAGTTCTCCACCATCATAAAGTCTATGAAAATAAAGAATTTAAATTTACAAATTCACATGGACAGCCGTTTGTTTGCCTATTAGACGCGCAACCAATATTCGAAGATAAAAAAATGATTGGTTCCTTCGGGCGGTTTCGGGATATTACGGATCGTTATAGAATGGAAGAAAAAATGCGCGAAGCTGAAAAAGAAGCATTGTTAGGTCGGATTGCCGCTGGAATTGCCCATGAGGTTCGAAATCCCCTCACCACCGTTAGAGGATTTTTACAATACCTTGAAAAAGATGTGGATGATCATATGAGCGAACTTTTCTCCAAGTTATTAATTCCGGAAATTGATAGGGCAAATAAAATCATTTCCGATTTCCTAAGTATCTCAAAACCTTCGTTCAAAGAGTTTGAAAGCATTCGAGTAGAGAGCTTGCTTGAGTATATGTGGCATTTTCTTAAAAGTGAAGCATTGCTATATAACATTGATGTTCAAGTTGAGATTGAACCACGAACAAAAGATGTTCCCATCCTGTGCAATCGTGATGAAATGTTACAAGTGTTCATTAATCTCTTTCAAAACTCTTTGCAAGCGAAGCATAGTCAACCATTGCAAATTATGCTCGCGACAAAGCTGGTGAACGGAGAAGTTCATTTTGTTTTTAGTGACAATGGCAATGGGATTCCTGCTGAAGTCCTAGAACATATATTTGAACCGTTTTTCTCGACTAAAGATGAAGGAACGGGTTTAGGATTATCCGTCTCACGAAAAATCATTGAAAACCATAATGGAACAATGGAAGCCAATAGCAATCCTAATGGGACAAGCTTTGTGATTGTCCTCCCGATACATCACCAACCAGAAAATTAAATAAGCTGTACGGAATCAATTGAAGTCTCCTATTCTCAGGTATAGGAGACTTTTTGATTTGCCCTTTTAATAATGTAAACTCAACTTAAGGTTTCCTAGGTCTCAATTCCATAAAAAAGTTTTTATTTTTTTGAAGTGAGAGAAAGTGTATAATTTTAAAAGTGAAAATTCATAGAGATTAGAGGTATACATATGGGCACTATTAGAAGAAAACCAAACAGTACAGGAAAAATGGCGTTACGTGCCATTCCAATCATCATTGGGGCCTTCATTACGGCTTATGGATTAGAAGCAGTGTTAATCCCAAATAGTGTGTCTGATGGAGGTGTCACGGGCCTAAGTATCGCTGGATCGCAGTTGATGGGATTACCACTTGGACTGCTAATCGCAATACTGAATATCCCTTTCGTCTACTTAGGGTATAAACAAATTGGTAAAAGCTTTGCCATCTACTCTGTGATCGGTATTGCTTCCCTTGCGGTTGGAACAAGTGTGATGCACCATATTCCTACGATTGTAGAGGGAGATACATTACTGGTTACGGTTGTTGGCGGAATCATCATCGGTTTTGGAATGGGACTTGCATTGCGAAATGGTGGTGCGTTAGATGGCATTGATATGTTGGCCGTTCTCCTTTCTCGGAAGTTGCCATTTGGAACAAGTGATCTGATCCTCTTTTTAAACCTATTTGTGTTCATTATCGTTTCATTCGTATTTGGTTTAAAGGGAGCTTTTCTCTCAGGAATAGCCTATTTTATTGCTTCCAAAGTCATTCATATTGTCGAAGAAGGCTTAAGTGGTTCGAAAACCTTTAAGATTATTACAAAACACCCTGAGGAAATGGTTGAGACGATTCGCGATCGGTTAGGAAGAAGCGCCACCTATAATCTTGTGCTAGGGGCTTATTCAAATGAACAATTCAAAGAAATCACGTGCATGATTAACCGCCTCGAAGAAACAAAAATGAAAGAAATCATTAACGAAATTGACCCTCAGGCGTTTGTTGCAGTATATGATGTCGCCGAAATTAAGGGCGGAGACTTTAAGAAGAAGGATATTCATTAAAACATGGATGCAATGGTCATTCTTGTTTAGAAGGATAGGATAGATGACATCATTTCATCTATCCTTTTCTTTATTTGTGTAGGGTATTCACATTTTTTCGATGGTGGTTTCCGTCAAATTTGTCACACCCCAAATCGACGGGTGGGTAAACAATAATCCGATGATGACAACCTGTTTTATGACGAGCTTATCTAACATTTTTCCATATATCGGAGACATAAACGCATTCACCAATGCTCCTGGAAGCAATAATAACGCAGTATCTAAAACGGAGAATCCCCTACTTGTTTGCAGGTAAATAGGCAATAAAATCATATCACCATACATGACCATCATGCTTATAATTGTCGTGTTTGTGTACATTCTAAAGTTGAAAACACGTAAATTGAGCAATGGATCTTTAGAAGAGAGTTGCCGATGGATGAAGAAACCAAGAAAAACAAGTCCAATTGTGATAAATATCAAAACTTGAGGGCTACCCGAGCCTTTGTCTCCTGCACCACTCAGTCCAAACAGTAAGGCACCAAACCCGATGGTCGACATTAGGACTCTAGTAACATCGAGTTTAGATTTGCTGTTTCTGAGACATTAATAAGAAACTTATAGGGTAAAAGAATAACGATCGCAACAAGTGGTAGCATTCCGATGAAAATCCAGCGCCATGAAAATTGCTCGCTTACAATCCAGCCAATACTGGACCAATCGCGGCGTGGAGAAATTTTATAACGGTCATTAGGTGTCTTATCTTTTTTTATAAAGAGGGAAGCAAAGTCTTCAAAGAACACGTTGCGCTGATTACAGAAGGATAGATGGTGTTATTCACGAACGTAGCGTTGATTTTTTTATTAGCTATTGGGAGTTTCTCACACATTTTATGAGGCAAGCAAACTTAAGCAGATGAAAGAGAATGTTGGTACCTCTCACCATATTTTCTGGAAGATTCCAGGAAACGTAAGTGGAACCTATCAACATCAGGTTATGCACTCTTAAATCTACGAATCCCCTTAACTAGTAAATAAGGACATCCTCTTTCAACCTGAGGATGTCCCTTCTCTTTTATTCCTAGACTAATGCATTGATTCGAGCTTTTTCCTTCTTCCCATGCATCACAAAATATAGACCAGTAGAAGCCAACACAACGACTCCTAGAATCATATAAAGCATACTGTAGCTCATCATTGGAATGAAAAATCCAAGCAGATATGGGCCGAATCCAAGCCCGGCATCGAGAAAGATGAAGAACGTTGACGTCGCAAGTCCCATCCGATGGGAAGGAGTTAATTTTACAGCAATGGCTTGCGTACAAGACTGCATGTTCCCAAATCCAAGTCCGATGAGGACGCCTCCCAACAACAAGGTAAAGCTGTTATGAGCTGAAGCTAGAATCATCATTCCGGCAGCAAAGAGAATAAACGCTGGGTACATGACGTAATTTGCCCCTTTTACATCCATTAACCGACCTGTAAATGGACGTGAAATTAAGACTGCAATCGAATAGACTAGGAAAAAGAAACTTGCAGCGTTCACTAAATCAATTTCAATCGCATAAAAGTTGATAAAAGATAGAACACTAGAGTAACAGAAAGCCACCACTAGCGTAATCACCGCAATTGGAACGGCCTTTGGCTCAACAAATTGGGAGAGTTTGATCCCTTTCTTTTCAGTTGCATCGTTTGATGACTCCACTTGAGGTACATACACAAAGAAGGCAGTGATGAAACTAAAGACCCCTAAAGCCAGGCAAAGGCTGAAAATGATATGAGTGCTTGTATGCTGGCTCATATAAAGTCCTATGAATGGTCCGATAGCAGTTGCTAGCGTCGCACTCATACTATAATAACCAATCCCTTCACCCTTACGTGTATTCGGAATGATTTGCGCTACAATCGTTCCCGTTGCGGTGCTTGCAATCCCCAATGTCACTCCATGTAGGAAGCGAGTCAATAGCAAGAAGCCAATCCCTAATTGGATAAAATAGAACGAGGTTGCGATGGTAAATAAAATTAATCCTAAAAACAACGTCTTTTTACGTCCAATAAAATCAATATTCCGGCCGATTAACAATCGACCAATTAACGCGCCAACAATAAAAATTCCGGTAACAAGCCCAGCTTGACTAGTAGTCGCCTGAAATTCGTCAACCGCATAAACCCCCATAATGACGATCAATAAATAAAAGACTAATGTTAAGAAAAAATTAACACTGGATACTATGATAAAATCCTTCGTCCATAATTTAGGTTTAATCACTTTTGTTCTCCTCTCGATGCAAAATGTTCTCTTTAATTTTAGGTAAGGTATGAAACGTCGTAATTTTCTCATCTGAATGGATGCCTTCCATCACACTATGTTCCAAATCTGTTATTTTTTTTCTGCATTCCTTATAAATTTCTTCGCCTTTTTCGGTTAGCTGAATGATCTTCTCTCGTCGATCTTTTCCTGGAATCTGCTTCACAATTTCCAGCTCTTCGAGGCGATGTACCCTTCTCGTAATCGTCGGTTTTTCAACTTGGTACTGATTCGAAATATCGACAAGTGTAGATGGACCATGATTTTTTATATAAAACATGACTTGCCATAATGAGTAAGAGAGCTCATATGTACTCAATAGTTCATTCAATTTCGTGATCAGTGGTCGATATAAACTTAAATAACGTTGAAAAAAGCCTTCCACTTTTCACCCATTCCTTTCTTTCAATTAATTTAATTATCATAGGTAACTATTACTGAAGGTAACTATATGCTCTTTTCATTTCACTGTCAAGGAGGGATTATTGTCATTTCTGTCCTTCATTATGTTAGAAAAACTTGAAATGGGGCTAATTGACCATTAAGAAAGTCTTGAAGGTGTTGTCAAATTTCGCGGAATTCACTTTATGATATAAAAGCTTGTATAATGATTACTTAGGAGGACAAAACATGCAATTCACTAAATGCAGAGAAAAAGTGCGATTAGTGGCTAGTATTGATGAAGTATGGAGGAAATTTGTTTCAGCTGTCTTTTAGTAAAAGTGAGCTCTAGTTCAAAAGTCTGGTCTACCTTCGAGTTAAGGTGGTTTTTTAAAGGAGAGAGAAAATTGTGTTTGCTGAGTAATTTTAGACGCTATATATACCCTACCATGTACAGTATTTATTCCGAGTACAGCGAATAAAGTAAGTTTAACAGCAAATAAAATCGAGTTTACAGCGAAAAAATTTAAACGTACCAGCATTATATCCCTTTTGTGAGGGTATTTTATATATCTTATTACTCATATCGATCGTAAGCATTACGCCTAATAAAACCCTCCATACAAGGGTCTTTCTAGTAAAAGTAATTTTTTTTAAAAGATTTGGTACATTTTTAAGACAAGATACTAATTTTTTATCTTTACTTGAAGGATTTCGCACATTTACCCATATGGGTACCAACTATAATTCGGCTACTCCGTAAATAATATAAAACTCGCATCCTAAAAACACATTTAAAATAACTTGCAAGGTACTTTTAGCCAATTCTAGAAAGTTCGTTCCTTTTTAATAAAAAAAGCCGTGAAACATCACGCCTTTAGAGAGATACCGAATATGTTGTTAAAAAACATCTACACAAAATTAGTGCTCGTAACTTTCTATATACCCGGAACCAATCTAGGAATTTGAGCCAATGATCTTAAGAAGTTCGTTTTGAAAGTCTTCAGGTTCGTTTGCATAATTGTAGATTCCTAAAAATTTTTCTTTTAGAGTAGTGTTCATACTAATTAGCTGGTTGATTGCATTTTCTTGACCTGTAATTGGTTGGTTTTTTGAGAGTTCACAGCCCATGTAATACCGAGACATAAATTCAGATTGTATGGATTTTTGGTACTCCTCGGCCATTTGGTTCCAATCAGGTTGTTGGAGCGTATGTTTGCTATTGACGTTGGCTAATATTTTTGCACCATAGATTGCATCATGAATTCCTTGGGCCATCGCAGGGTCTTTAAAGCAAATGGCATCTCCGACTAGCGCCCAACCATTCCCCATTCCTCGGTACCAGTAGTTCTCATATCCAACGAGTCCTTTCGGTGATTCTTCCAGTTTTGCGTTCTTAAAGCGCTCTAGAAGAGAAGTATTGGGAAAATGATCGATTACCTGTTGACGAATACTCTTCTCTGGGTCTTTTTTAAAGTTCTTAAGTAATTCCTTGTTTTCTAACGGAAAATTTACGACAACGACATACATCTGATGGTTAGTTGGAAACAAAATCGCCATGCGATCTTTCTTCTTATAGACTTCAAACGCAGGTTTCCGCTCCGGATGGATCCCTGAAAAATAGCCAAAATAAATCCCTACGGTTGACGGACTGCTTAAAACCTTTTCACTTTTTACTAGTTGACGAATCGTCGAGTTTCGACCATCTGCCCCTACTACAAGCGGAGCATAAAATTCATTCACTCCCGTTTTAAAAGAAACCCCTCTTACTCCCGCCACCTTCGCTTCTTCCCAGATGATATCTGTAAGGCGAAACTCCTCTAAAGCAGTAACATTCTGTTCTTTTTCTGCTTGTTGAAATAAAAGATGGTCCAGGTAGGTTCTCCGGATACAATAGCCTGCATCTTCCCCATTCATTTCAGGCATCGGGCCTTCAATCACGGTATCTTCTAACTGAAACTTAATCTGTTTAACGGGAGTTACATGCGTCTTTAATAACTCGTCCATGACTCCGAGTTCTCTAAGGAGCGTTACAGTATTATTAAAAAATGTATTTGTCGATAGTGTATCGCTTGGGAAAGATGACCGATCAATTAATAACACTCTATACCCCGCTCTCGCTAAATAAATCGCAAGACTCGAACCAGAACAACGAGCCCCCGTCACGATAACATCATAATTCTTCCTCAAATGCTCACACTCCCTCTAATAAAATCCATACCACGATACAAAATATGGAAATACCAGATGAATATACCTAGTTGTTATTTAAAATTTTCCTAGAAAAAAATTTGGTTAATGAATATTTTAAAATCTGAGGGATGCGAAATCTTCTTATTTTTTATCAAAATTAGGGAAAACCAAAAGAGATTCCGGTTTAATTCGTTGACAGTATTACCGGAGTTGGTTAATGTACCCTATTAGGTATAAATTTTAGGAGGTTATCAAAATGAACGAAATTATTGTTTACACAACAAATACTTGACCGTACTGCACAATGATGAAAGAATTCCTTGAGGCTCAAGGATTAGACTACAAAGAAGTGAATGTACAAACAGATCAACAAGCGGCCCAAAAGCTCGTTCAGGAAACGGGACAAATGGGTGTCCCTCAAACGAAGGTAAATGGCCATTGGGTCCTTGGTTTTGACCCTGAAAAGTTAATGTCCCATATTAAATCTTAATTCAATGCCTGTAGACTGTTTCATCCTGTCTACAGGCTTTCCTTTTATAAAAAGAGACGCAAAAAGGATATGTTCATCTTGAACACATCCTTTTTGCGTATTATAAGCTTTGTTAGGTTAACACCATTAAAATGACTAGGTGAGTTTAACCTCTTATAAAATGTCCATCCAAATGTTTACTGCTGTTGCTAGTATTAACACAGCTAGGATAATTTGAAGGAGTTTTGTATTGATCTTTTTCCCTGCCATCGCTCCAATTGGAGAAGCAATTAAGCTGGCGACAACCATAATCCCGGCCGGACCCCAGTCAACTTGCCCAGTGGTTACTTTTCCTACTGTCGCTCCGATAGATGAAATCAATGTAATTGCTAATGATGATGCAATCGTCATTCTTGTAGGGATTTTAAGGACAACCAGCATAATTGGGACTAATAAAAATGCTCCGGCGGCACCGACAATTCCTGCCCCAACCCCAACAATCAAGGATAGAACAGCTGCTAACCATTTGTTAAACTTCACTTGATCTAGTGGTATATCATCAATTCCCTTTTTAGGAATGAACATCATGACTGCTGCAATTAACGCTAAAAGTCCATAAACGACATTAATGCCGCCTTCTGACATCAATTTTGAACCGTATCCACCGATAAAACTACCGATTAAAATACTAACACCCATATAAGCGATGAGTGATTTGTTTAGATAGCCACCTTTACGGTAGGCCCAAACTCCACCGATGGTCGCAAAGAACACTTGCACCGCACTGATACCAGAAACCTCATGGGCAGTAAACGCCGCAAATCCCAACATTGGTGGAATATAAAGAAGCATTGGATATTTAATGATCGATCCGCCAATTCCGAGCATCCCCGAAACAAACGACCCGATAAAACCAATTAAGAATATTGTAAGAATAAAGCCAAAGTCCATGGTGGTATGTCCCCCTTATAAAAAGGGAACCAAAACGGTTCCCCTTATCATTTTACGCCTTTTTAATCCAGAATTTAAGAACATCGCCGTCTTCTTCATGCTTAACAAGCTCATGTCCACCAGATTTTGCCCATGCTGCTAGATCGTTTTTTGCCCCTTTGTCTGTTGCATGAATTTCTAGAACTTCTCCTGATGCAAGATCGTTCATTGCTTTCTTTGTTTTTACGATTGGCATTGGGCAAGCTAATCCTTTTGCATCTAAAACTTTTGTTGATTCCATTTTATGATTTCCTCCTAGTAGTTAATTAATTATTTTTATCGTACAGCACAACGGTTTGGTCCAATTTCCATTTCACGTTGTTTTTCAATATCAGGGTTGGCTTTCCCCATATTGGTTTCACGGATTTCTTGGTAAGCATTTGGTTGTGGTGGTAAGTTTTCAGTAACAATTTTACGGAATTCATTTTCGTCTTGGATGTTTAGACCATGGTTCTTTGCAAACAAAGTTCCTAATTTCTCGCCGACGCTTCCATCTTCATTCAATTCATCAATGATCATAAAGTGTGCTGGTAACACAACAAGTTCATCAGAAAGTTCGCGGTAACGCTTGTAAAGTGTTTCTCTTAAATCGCCTACCCAATCTTCTGCTAAACCAGCAAGGTCAGGTCGGCCAATTGAATCGATGAATAGGATATCCCCTGAAAGCAAGTATTTTTCATCGACAACAAAGGATGTTGACCCAATTGTATGGCCTGGAGAATACAATGAATGAATGTTGATTGTAGTGCCTCCGATGGTTACATCGTTTCCACCTTCAAGTGCGTTGTATTCAAATGTAACTTCTGTTGCATCTTTTGGTGGCAACCAGTATGCTGCACCTGTTTTCTCGGCAATTTTGCGTCCGCCAGAAATATGGTCTGCGTGTAAATGTGTGTCAAATACATGCTTAATTTCTGCATTTTTACTTGCAGCAAAATCAAGGAAAATATCCGTCATCCGAGTTGCATCCACAATCGCTGCCTCCCCATCGGAAATCGCCATATAAGATAGGCAACCTTTTCCGATGCGAACGAATTGATAAAGTTCGCCGCCATCTTTTAAATCCCCAACTTTAACAGGCTCCAGATGTTCGCTCCATGATTTCATGCCACCTTCTAGATATGCCACGTCGCGTCCTGCTTCAGAAAGCATCTCTGCCACCATTACAGATGAACCCTCTTTTGCACAAACAACAAGAACGTCCATATCAGTTGGAATTTGATCAAGAATATCTTCGACACCATCAAGAAGCTCAAAATAAGGAATGTTTAAATATTGAAAGTACTCGCCTTCAATTTTCCAATCTGCAAAATCACTTTCGTTCCGCACGTCAAACACGAATAGCTTTTCTTTATTAAAGACTTTTTTCGTTACTTCACTTGAATTCATAGCTTTTACAGTCATTTTTTGTTACCTCCTAGGGTATATTTTTATTGAAAAATTTTTAGAATGTGAGTGTTACATCTGCATCTTTTGCGAATTCTAAGAATGTGACTGCGCCACCAACTTCGATTCCATCAACAAAGTCTTCTGTTCCTAAGCCCATAACATCCATTGTCATTTGGCAACCGATAAACTTAACACCAAGTTCTTGAGCCATAGCCACCAATTCTGGGATTGCTGGTACATTTGCTTTTGCAAAGCCTTCTGCAAAATGCTCTTTGCCCTCTGGCATTGGTAGTTGCTGGTTTGCTTGTTTATGAATCAAGTTTAATCCTTCAAAAGTGAAGAATACTGCTACTTCTGAATCAGAAGCAGCTGATGCTGTTGCGATGTTAAATACTTTATATGCGTCAAATAATCCACCATTGCTTGCGATAATTGCTACTTTACTCATGTTTAAATTCCTCCAATATTGTGGTTTTATTTATTTTTAATTATTAATGCTTTCTGTTGTACCTTTCCAAGCACTCATCCCTGGTACGACATTGGTTACGTTCATAAAGCCATTTTCAGCTAGTTTTTGTGCGGCGAAATCACTACGGCTTCCTGTACGGCAAACCACATAGATATCCGCATTTTTATCTAATTCATTTAAACGCTCTTCCAATTGACCTAACGGAATCGAAACCGCATTTGGAATATGATTAAAAGCATATTCTGCTTCTTCCCGAACATCCACAACAACGATTGATTCATTCGCTGCAAGCTTCTGTTCAAGTTCTTCATTTGAAGCAACTACAGGATGTTTTGTTTCTGATTTCACTTCATCATTTGTTGCTTTTCTTAAATAATGATAAAGCACTTCTCCTTCAGTCATTGATCCTAAATATTGATGTCCTGTGCTTTCTGCCCAAGCTTTGATATCAGCTAAAGAACCTTTATCAGTTGCTTGAACCTCAATTACTTGGCCAGCTTCGACTTCATTCATTGCTTTTTTTGTTTTTACGATTGGCATTGGGCACGCAAGGCCTTTTGCATCCAATACGAAATCTACATTTAATGCTTTCATTAACGAAATCCCCCTGTGTGTTTTTTACCCCTAAGGGTATAGTTTTTAGTAAAAAAATATGGTTATTGTTAAGTTATCAACTATACTACTATGGGTATAATGTTAATAAAATAAAAAAGATTTGTCAATCAAGAAATATTTTACTTAAAAACGAATGTTTCTTGGAATACTGTGACGCGAATCACTTACAGGACTAATAATATACCCTACTGGGTATAATGTCAACGCATTCTGTGAAATTTTTTTTACAAAATATTATTTAGTTCGATTGTGCACCGTCAATCTCGTTACTGCCTATTACAAGATACCCTATAGCCTATCATTTTGCAACGAATAAACCTGCTCATTTTGTTAGAACCATCCACAGCCAAGTTCATTGGAGTATTATGGTAAGATTATAGGTACATGCGTATGAAAGGGGGTTGATTAGATATGAAACGATTAGCAATGAGTGCACTTGGGTATGTGACAACGGGGATTGGCTTTTACCATACCTTTTTTGGAAAAGGACCTGTTGTTTATGGAGTGATCTTGTTCTTACTTGGATTAACGGCTATTCTGTTTAATTTATTTCAACCGAAGCCTAATGAAGTTTTTGAAAACAAATAAACGATGCTATACGAATGCACAGCAAGGTTTCGAATGGCTGTTTCTCTCTATAATTATCTATTAGTTAGAAGACGTGAACGATTCAATCTGACGCAAGCTTATGCCAAAATAGATTCATCTAAATCCAGTCCAACGATACCCAGCGACAGAGTTTCGGCCGACAAAGCTTGGATAAAACCAAAATTGTTGATCCTGGTGCAAAAATATTAGCCAACGTCATTAGCAAACATACGCTCCAACAACCTGATTGGAACAAAATGACCGAGGAGTACCAACAATCCATACAATCTGAATTTATGTCTCGGTATTACATGGCCCCCCTTTTAAATCATATATAGGTGAAGCGGAAAAGGTTGTGCCTGTGCTTGTGCTCGTACGAAAGTTGGTGGTGAAGTTGTTGGGACTATCGTCGGCATTCCCATTTGTCTATCTTCTTGAGGTGGAAAATAACCGAACTGATGAAAATTTGGATACATAATACGTCCACCTCTTTTACTACTCTCACCTCTATCGTATTCGATAGTCGTTAACCCATTATCTTGTACGGATAAAAAAGTGTGTTTATCTAAGTGAGTTATAGCACTATTTGAGTCCGACCCTCTTCTTTTTATAAGAGAGAGTATTGTAGTACATCAAATTGTCTAGGCTGAAATTAGTGATTAAAAAAAAGGAGCGAACAGAAATGACAAAAAAATGGCGAATGATTTTTTACGCAATTCCGCTTTTCCTATTCTTACAAGGATGTAATACGAACAACGATGAAGTGAACTCTCCGCCTGAAGAAGCACCCGTTGAGCAAGAGGCCACACCTAAAGATAATGAACAAAATCAAGCAGATGAACAGCAAAACGGTCAAAGTGATGAAAATCAAGACGCTCAGAAAAATGAACCATTATTTGCTTTTACAAGTTTTGATCTAGATGTGGAATATAAGGATAACCAGTCATATGAAGTGGATTATGAAAATGAAAAAAATGGAATGGAAGCAGAAATCGAGGATCAACGAAATAACGAAAAAGTAAGTGGCGATGAAGCTTTCGAACAACTTCGACCAATCTTTGAAAACTTTTCGTTTGATCAAAATACCGCAAAAGACGAAGTGATTTCAGAGGTATTAAAAGCCTTTGAGCTTAATGCCGATTATACGAAATTTGAATTGGATATCGATTTTGCGGACGGAACAAAAAAAGAATATAAAGGATAAAACAGCTATAGCACCTCTTTTTTAGGAGTGCTATAGCTGTTTTAGAAAGGTTGTTGAATAGGAGGTATTTCTGCCTCAGGAAATAGAATGTTTTCTACGTATCTGATCCATTGTTTTTTCTGCGTAGGTGGTCACTTAGAACTTCTATACATGACCGACCTCCTAATTATTCCACGCTGGTGGGCACGTAGAACCGCTCTATGGTACCGATCCCTTAGTTTTTCCGCGGGAAAGGGCACATAGAACCCCTCTACGTTACCGATTCCTTGGATTTTTCGAATGAACGGGCACGTAGAACTTCTCTTCGTGACCGCGCACATAAATTTCACGCAGTGACGGGCACATAGGAAATATCCACATTGAACTTCTCCCCCATTCCACTAATAAAAAACAGTCCTACTCCGCTAAGAGTTGGACTGGCTATCTTCTATTAACACATCTATTAAGCTAGCAATGCTGCCATGTCTTCTTCAACTGTAGAGATAGTGCTGATGCCGAAGTTTTCAACAAGCACTTTTGCTACATTTGGTGATAAAAATGCTGGTAGAGTTGGCCCTAATTTAATGTCTTTTACACCTAGGTATAATAGCGCTAATAACACAATGACCGCTTTTTGCTCATACCAAGCAAGGTTGTATTCAATTGGAAGTTCGTTGATATCGTTTAGTTCAAAGATTTCTTTAAGTTTCATTGCCACAACGGCTAATGAGTAAGAGTCGTTACATTGTCCAGCGTCAAGCACGCGTGGGATGCCGCCGATATCGCCTAAAGGCAATTTATTGTAACGGTATTTCGCACAGCCTGCTGTTAAAATAACTGTATCTTGTGGAAGGGTTTGTGCAAAGTTTGTGTAATAGTCGCGAGATTTCATGCGACCGTCACAACCAGCCATAACAAAGAACTTCTTGATTGCGCCTGTTTTCACCGCGTCAACGACTTTGTCTGCTAACTGTGTCACTTGGTTATGTGCAAAGCCACCAATGATGGTTCCTTCTTCAATTTGCGTTGGTGCTGGCAAAGTTTTCGCATGCTCAATGATTTCAGAGAAATCCTTCTTGCCACCTTTATCACGATCTGGAATGTGCTTGAACCCTGGGTAGCCTGTAGCACCTGTGGTATAAATTCGGTCTTTATAGCTTGCTTTTGGTGGCACAATACAGTTGGTAGTAAATAAAACTGGACCGTTAAAGCTTTCAAACTCTTCTTTTTGCTTCCACCATGCGTTACCATAGTTACCAACGAAATGATCGTATTTCTTGAACGCTGGGTAATAGTTCGCGGGTAACATTTCAGAGTGTGTATATACATCAACTCCTGTGCCTGCCGTTTGTTCAAGCAATTCCTCGAAATCTTTTAAATCATGACCACTTACAAGAATCGCTGGATTGTTACGCACGCCAATGTTGACTTCGGTCATTTCTGGGTGTCCGTAAGAAGTTGTGTTCGCTTGATCCAACAACGCCATTACGTCTACGCCAAATTTTCCTGTTTCCATTGTTAGGTCCACTAGGTCATCTGCTGTTAAACTGTTATCTTCAGTTGCGATTAACGCTTTTTCGATAAAATCGGAAATCTCATCTTTTTTATATCCAAGATTCAATGCATGCTCTGCGTAAGCTGCCATTCCTTTTAATCCGAATAAAATCAGTGAACGCAAGCTGCGAACATCTTCATTTTCTGTTCCTAGAATCCCTACTTGTGTTTCTTCTGATTTCGCTATAAAACTAGCACGCTCGCCAGTCCAAGTTGCATAATCTGGATAAGGATAATCTTGGTATTGATTTTGCGCGATCAACATTTGTTTGATGACTTCGCGCTCTGCTAATGCGCTCTCAATGCGCTTAGAGATAGAATCTTCATCGAAGTTTGCATTTGTAATTGTTGAGAACAAACCATCCATAATCACACGATCGGTTTTCGCCATGTTCAAGCCAGCTTTACGTGCTTGCTGGTTAAACTCTGCTACACCTTTTAATGTGTAAATGAGCAAATCCTGAAGATTCGCGACAACACTCGTTTTTCCACAAACCCCTGCCATGGCATTACAACCAATTCCTTTTAACGCTTCCTGACATTGATGACAAAACATACTCATAAAAATAGAACCTCCTATACTCTCTTCGCTTTCTAGTTAAAAGTTTAAAGGTGAAGCGATTTTATTGTTGTGATTTAAATCACAGCAATTGCTTATGTCATAAAATGGTCAAATTTGGGTTAGGTATCTTCATTTTTAGAATTATCCGTAAAATTAGACAGATAAGTTTAGAAATAATAGGATAAGTAGAGAGGAATGTAAGAAAAGAGGAATGTAAAATGTCAGGGATTCAACCGGGAACATCATCGTATAAACAGGCGAAGTTTGCATTGTTTATCGCTGGTTTAGTTCCATTTATGCTCATTTATACGGTACAACCGACCTTGCCACTGTTTGCTGATGAATTCAACGTCTCTGCACCAGTCGCCAGTTTAACACTGTCATTCACGACTGGTTTACTCGCTGTTACTTTACTTGTCGCTGGGTCATTTTCGGAAAAAATCGGCATGAAGAAAATGATGGTTTTGTCAATGATTATGACATCCATTTTCGCGGTGCTCTCTTCTTTTAGCCCTAACTTTATAACATTGCTCTTGTTTCGAACGTTTTTAGGAGTCGTTGTTGCTGGGGTGCCTTCAATAGCGATGGCGTATATCGGAAAAACGTTTCATCCTCTACATACGGCAATGATTATGGGCTTTTATATTTCCGGTTCCAGTATTGGTGGCATGTCTGGAAGACTGTTGACGGGATTATTAACCGATTTGTTCACATGGAGAACGGCCTTTGCAATCATCGGGATTGTTACCTTATTATTAAGTTTCCTATTTTGGTATACTCTCCCCACTACAAAAAAACAGTCTGACCAAGCTAGTCTTAGCTGGTCCACGATTTTGAAATGGTATCAAAACCATATCACGAATCGCCAGCTTAACTACTTATTTTTATTAGGGTTCTTATTAATGGGCAGCTTCGTGTCGATGTACAATTACATCGGTTTCTTATTGGTAAAACCTCCGTATAATTTAAGTCAGGCGTTCATTGGGTTTATTTTTATTGTGTATTTATGCGGTACTTTTAGCTCGATTTATATGGGGAAAAAGGCGTCGCAATATGGAAAAACGGTGATTTTGAAGCTTTCGTTTGTGATTACCATTGCAGGTGTGCTCATCTCGCTGATTCCAGTTCTGGTGTTTAAAATTGCTGGGCTCGCGATCTTTACCTTCGGGTTTTTCGCTAGTCACTCGATTGTTAGTTCGCTAGTCACGGAACGTGCTCATGAAAACAAAGCCCAGGCCTCGTCACTGTACCTGTTATTCTATTATCTCGGCTCGTCGGTGGTCGGATCAATTGGCGGCTACTTCTGGGAACATCTTCATTGGCCAGGTGTGATTGGATTTAATTTCTGTTTGCTCCTGGGTGGATTGATTCTGTTGAGCTTGCGAGGCTATAAAACAGCTGAAGTTGGCTATCATGAAAGGGATTATCTTAACTCGTCGAAATAAGTTTTGCTTGAGAACAATGTCCAGATCGCGTAAAAGGAAAAATGCTTGGTTCACCCCAAGCATTTTTCTCTATTTGTTTTCATTTTCTTGATCATTTAGAACAAGTGCGACGTTATTGTTATTGATAAGTGGGTCGACATCGATGGTGTCTTGCTCATTTTCTCCGTTTAAAATTTGATTGATTTTAATATTTGCGTTTTCTGCTTCAGATTTCCGATCTTTCATGCTTGCACCCCCTAAATTTTACCATCACTCTGTATTAGTCATTTAAATCGTATCTTCTCCCTTTTACAAGATAAAGAAGATGTTCGGATATGTTTGTCGAGTGGTCGGCAACTCTTTCAACATGTCTGCAAATAAACGACAATTGCGTGATTTGTCCGATATATTCAGGTTTTTCGGTCATCAACTCTAATAATTCTTGGGTCAATCGACCATATGCTTCATCTACCTCATCGTCCAGTTTGGCTACTTTTTTTGCGAAGCTCACATCTTCATCATCGTATGCTTTGAGCGAATCAGCCACCATCTTATTCGCAAGCTCTGCTATGCGTGGGATTTCCTCAATGGGCTTGATGTGTGGCTTTGATCCGATTCGAATGACCGACTTTGCGATATTGACAGCTAAATCCCCTACTCGTTCTAGATCCGAAGAAATTTTAATGGCAACAATTACTCTTCTTAAATCAATCGCGACTGGGGATTGCTGGGCAATTAATAAAATGGCTTTATCATTGATTTCTTCTTCCATTAAATTAATTTGACCATCATCTTCAATGATTTTTAATGCTTTATCGATATCCTGATTTTTTAGCGCATCAATCGACCGACCTACCGCATCTAGTACTTGATTCCCTAATTCTAAAATCATTTGTTTAAGACTGTTAAGTTCTCCTTGAAAGGTTGCTCTTATTGACACTTTAAACGCCCCCCTATTTTACCCGAAACGACCTGTGATATAATCTTCGGTTTCCTTTTTCTCTGGGTTTGAAAACATTTTACTTGTCTCACTAAACTCAATCACTTCGCCACTTAAGAAAAAGGCTGTTTTATCTGAGATCCGCGCCGCTTGTTGCATATTATGGGTCACAATGATGATACTGTAATCCTTCTTTAATTGCTGAATCAGCTCTTCAACCTTTAGGGTTGAAATTGGGTCAAGTGCGGAAGTTGGTTCATCCATCAAAATAACATCAGGTTCTATCGCTAAACATCTCGCAATGCATAAACGTTGCTGTTGCCCACCAGACATACCATAAGCATTTTCCTTCAAACGATCCTTGACTTCATTCCAAATCGCAGCTCCACGCAAACTTTTTTCAACAATTTCATCTAATATTTTTTTATCGCGAATCCCATGAACTCTTGGACCATAGGCAATGTTGTCATAAATTGATTTTGGAAAAGGATTCGGCTTTTGAAACACCATCCCCACGTTTGTACGTAACGCTTCGACTTTATAAGATTTGTCAAAAATATTCTTTCCGCGATACAAGATTTCACCTGAAGTACGGACAACGGGAATTAACTCCACCATCCTGTTCAATGTTTTGAGGTAGGTTGATTTCCCACAACCTGACGGACCGATAATCGCCGTCACTTCATTTTCAGCGATTTTTAGATTAATGTCTCTCAAAGCTTGGTCTTCACCGTACCATAAGTTTAGATTTTTTGTATCATAAACAATTTTCTTTTCATCAATTGATGTTTCAGTGGTTTTTCCCTTAATATTTTTCTGGATACTTTCAGTTGAAACGGCCATTTGTTGTTTTCCTCCAATAATTAATACCTTTTTTGGAATTTATTCCGAATAATCACCGCAATTGAGTTCATGATTAGTAGAATCAAAAGTAAAATCACAATCGTCGCCGCAGCCAAATTGGAATATTCTGCTACTAATGCGGAATCGATTGTCCAATAATAAATCTGCATTGGTAAGACCGTAAATTTATCTAAAATAGAATCCGGAAACGGAATTAATAAGGCTGGGATTCCAATCACAGTCAGTGGAGCTGTTTCTCCAACTGCGCGTGACAAAGCTAAAATCACGCCAGTCAAAATTCCGGGTATGGCTGCTGGAAGAACCACTTTTTTAATGGTTTGCCATTTTGTCGCTCCCATTCCATAAGACGCTTCTCTTAAAAATTGTGGGACGGACCGGAGTGCTTCTTGGCTTGCGACTACGACAATTGGCAGGACAAGGAGTGCCATCGTCAGACCACCGGCAAGAACAATATTTCCAAGCCCCATTCCTCTCACAAAAACAGTTAATCCAAGGATGCCAAAAACAATGGAAGGCACACCGGCTAAATTTGCAATATTGGTTTGGATGAAAGACTGGAAACGTCCCTTTTTCGCATATTCCTCCAAGTAAATCGCTGTTCCGATTCCAAGAAACATTGTGACCGGTGCCACAACCAGCATTAACCATAATGTTCCTAAAATGGCCCCCATAATTCCTGCCCTATCGGCATCTACAGATAATCGATTGGTAAGAAAGTTCATATTTATCCAACCAAGACCATCCGCTAACACACGATAAAACAAAACAACCAAAACAACGAGACCAATCAGAGTGGATATTAGAAAAAGGATTTTCATGATTTGGTTCGTTCGTAATCGACCACCCATGTTTTTCTGTACTTGAGCTGAATCTACATATTTCATCTTTAATATCCCTCCCTAAATCTCTTAGAGATATATTGAGCGATTAAATTCATGATTAAGGTAAAAACAAATAATGTCATCGCCACAGCATAGAGACTATAGTATAAGGTTGAACCAGCCGGAGCCTCGCCACCTGTTACTTCAACAATATAGGCTGTCATGGTTTGCATCGACTGAGTTACATCAAACGTAAAGTTTTTTGAACTTCCACTTGCAATCGTGACAATCATTGTTTCCCCAATGGCTCGTGAAATCCCCAATACAAAAGATGCGACGATCCCAGACATCGCTGCTGGGATGACGACTCGCCAGGTAGTCTCCAGCTTAGTCGCACCAAGAGCTAAAGCACCCTCTCTCATCGCATTTGGAACAGAGCTCATCGCGTCTTCAGACAGAGAAGCAATCATTGGAATAATCATGACTCCCATCACAAGGCCAGGACTTAAAATATTCGTTGGCTCTAATCCAGGAATAATTGTACGTAATAACGGAGTTACAAAGGTAAAAGCAAAAAAACCATAAACAATCGTAGGGATACCAGCTAAGACCTCCAATAGAGGTTTTAATGTCCTTCGTACTCCTTCGGATGCATACTCGCTTAGAAAAATTGCCGACATAAGTCCAATGGGTATCGCTACGAACATAGCGATAGTAGAAGAAATGATTGTTCCAGTTACTAATGGTAAAATTCCAAATTCAGCATCAGAACCTAGTGGACTTAATTCAGTGCCGGTGAAAAACTCTGCAAAAGATACGTCTCTAAAAAAATGGACCGTTTCGGTTAGTAGGGTGATGACGATTCCAATTGTTGTAATAATCGAAATGATGGCTACAACAAAAAGAAATCTCGGCATAAGTTTTTCCGTAACACTGTTTAAACTAACGTTTTGCTTGTTCTGTTGAATCATCTCACGTACTTTTAGGTCCCTGTTCTGTTCATTATCCATTGTTCACATCCCCTTTCCCTGTTTAGATTCTAATAGGAGACCGCTGTCATTACTTGTTAGACGAGTTCTCTTCTCCGTTTACACTTTTTAAGCCTTCCAAATATTCAACAGAAGCTTGAAGCTCTTTTTCGGGTACTGGGGCAAATCCAGTTTTTTGTGCAGCAGTTCCTGCATTCTTCATCGCATAGATGGCGAAATCCAGCACTTGTGGTTCTTCTTTTGCTACCCCTTCTTTTAGGTATGTGAACACGGGGCGAGTAAATGGAGCATAAGCTCCGTCTTCTTTAATTGTTTCGAGCGTAGGTTCAACCGGTCCATTTCCAAAGTCGATTTTTACCGCATTTAGCTTATCTTTATTGCTCTCATAATAGCCATATCCAAAAAAACCAATTGCATTTTTTTGCTTTGAAACGAGGTCTACTAATGTTGCGTAATCTTGTTGCAGATTAATATCATCGACAAGGTCCTGCTCTTCTAAGATGGTTTCCCAGAAGAATTCATAGGTTCCATGGTTTTCATTTGGACCATATGTCTTGATTGGCTCATCAGGAAAGCCCTCCCGAACATCAGACCATTTCTTTTTGCCACCACTGGCAAGGAATATATCAATCACTTCCTGATGGGTAAGCTCTGTTGCCCAATCATTTTCCTTATTGGTCACAATCGTAATTCCATCTAGGGCAACTTTTAACTCTTTCACGCTTAAGCCTAGCTTTTCTGCTTCGGCAAGCTCTTCTTCTTTTATACTGCGTGAAGCATCATTGAAATCCGTTCCTCCATCTTGAACTAAAAATTTTTTGAAGCCTGCACTCGTACCAGATCGACTAACTTCAACTGAAACATTTATTTCCTTATTGACCATGTAGTCTTCAGCAAGTCTGGCCATTAAAGGATAGACGGTTCCAGATCCATCAATTACAACACTCCCTTCTAATCCAGTGCTGTTCCCTTCGTCACCACCACATGCGGTTAAAAAAACGAACAACATGGATAAAAAGATCATATGGAAGGTTCTCCTGAAATTCATCACCCATCACCCTACCTATCTTTTTCTCTTTTTTACATTTCCCATCAATATCTTGAATTATTTCTTAAGATTGGAGTTGATAACTGAAGATGTGGAAAAAAATCCAGGCGTTAGGAGGAAAAGATGATTTTACAAGCCATCAAATGGAGGTTTTTACTTTCTCGACACTTTTTAAAAATTTTCATAAGTGTAAGTTTACACTTCGCTATTAGAGGGAATAGTTTTTTACCATTATTGACATTCAGATGACCAAGTCTCCAATCCTTAATTGGTCAGTTTTGTGTTCAACTTGACTTTTCAATCGATATGCCCCTACTCCTATATTTTGATGAATTGATAGATTCGCGTCTATTTGTTACCCTAAAAAGCCTAAGCGAAAATCGCTTAGACTATATTTTATAAGAGGTGAAAATGTGAAGAATGTTAGCTCAGTCTTTTGGTATGCACTTTCGATTTGTGCAGTTCTTGTTGTTTGGGGAGTGTTCAAACCGACACATCTTCAAACACTATCAGCGAATGTGACGAATTGGATTTCCGAATCATTTGGTTGGTATTATTTATTGATTGTGATGATATTATTGGCTTTCTGTATCTACTTAATTTTTTCACGCTTTGGAAGAATTAAACTAGGTAAAGAAAGTGATCAACCGGAATTTAGTCTTGCTTCCTGGTTTGCGATGTTATTTAGTGCAGGAATGGGGATGGGATTAGTCTTTTGGACAACAGCCGAACCGATTTCCCATGCGTTTAAAAGCCCTCCTCGTACTGCTGTTGGTTCTGATGAGGCGATTAAAGAGGCGCTTCAATATTCTTTTTTCCACTGGGGCATTCATGCTTGGGCCATATACGGAATTGTCGCACTCGCCTTAGCGTATTTTAAATTCCGGCGCGGTTTTCCTGGATTGATTAGTAGCACCCTCGTTCCGATATTTGGTGAACAAAGCATGCGAGGAGTGCCTGGAAAATTAATCGATACACTGGCCGTATTTGCGACAGTGGTCGGGGTTGCTTCCACACTTGGCTTTGGCTCTGCGCAAATAAATGGGGGCTTATCTTTCCTATTTAACACTCCCAATAATTTTGGTATGCAACTACTGATTTTAGCAGTATCCACCGTTTTGTTTATTCTTTCCGCTTGGTCTGGGATCGGCAAGGGGATCAAATATTTAAGCAATATCAATATGGGACTAGGATTTCTTCTATTAATCATGTTATTTATAGTTGGACCTACTTTATATATCCTAAACATGTTTACACATACAATAGGAAGCTATATTGCAAACTTTTTTGATATGAGTTTCCGTATCGCACCGTTAAATGCGGAGGGACGTACGTGGATTGACAATTGGACCATTTTTTATTGGGCATGGTGGATTTCTTGGGCACCGTTTGTAGGGATTTTTATTGCGAGAATCTCGAAAGGACGGACGATAAAAGAGTTTATGCTTGGGGTCCTATTTGTCCCTGCGCTCGTATGCTTTATCTTTTTCTCCGTTTTTGGGGTTTCGGCATTGAATATCGAACAACACGGAGTCACACTGATATCAAGTTTATCTCTTGAAACAACGACGTTTGGAGTTTTGCAACATTATCCTTTAGGTGAATTCATGTCTCTCCTGACCATCGCGGTAATTGCCATCTTTTTCATCACTTCCGCAGACTCTGCTACATTTGTACTAGGGATGCTCACTACGGGTGGCTCTTTAAACCCTGCCAATTCTGTGAAAATTGTCTGGGGCCTTGCGATGTCCGCAATGGCAGCCATTATTGTTTATTTTGGAGGAACCCAAGGACTACAGAATATGTTAATCATTGCAGCTCTTCCATTTTCTTTTGTCATGCTGTTGATGGGAGTTTCTTTCTACAAAGAAGTACGACATGATCTTGGAAAAAAGAATGATCATAAACGTGAAAAGTTAAAACAAACTTCCTAACAAAACTGAACCACCCTACTTATAGGGTGGTTTGTTTTTGTTAAGAGGTTACTAGTAAAGGAAATTGTTTTTTTCAGGGTAGAACTTTATTATGTATATCATACCCTATACAGTATTTATTCTCCGTACAGGGAATAAAGATAGCATTGAGAGAATAAACCTGAGTTTACAGGGAATAAATTTACATGATTGCCGATTGAACGCCATCAATGGTGGATAAATTCGTAAGGAAACTCATGTCATTGTCTTTGAAACGAACCTCATTCGTGACTTCATAATCATTTCCAGGCATCATAGATTTTGATTTAACCGTATGTTTTTTAGCATGGTTGGCGATTAAATGCTCAATTGATTTCTCCCGAGAGACCTGCGGATAATTTGAAAGTTCCTGCTTTTATGGCTAAGAGGTCACGCCCCATTAAGGCATCGTCTACTGCATAAATTTGGATTTGTCCACTTGTGATTTTTTTATTCATCTTTAGAGGCAATACCGTTATTATAATGGCCTTGTACCACTAATGTTCCGCTGCCATTAATGTCAAATCGTCCTTGCTAAACAGGTCAGCGTTGGGCTCGTCGTCTTCTGAGTCCTCATAAAAATCATTAATATGAGTTCACCGCAACACCTAGCACAGATGCGCGAACCATCTCTACATCTTGTAAAAGCCCGACATCGACTGCGGTTCCAGTTACGACCGCACCGCTGATTTTAACATCTGCATCTGATAATACGGCTGAATCTCCTCTCAAATTGTTATTGATCCGTGTGAACTCTCCAAAATATTTTCCATCTTCCCTCTCCAAGCCCATTTTTACATCTGAAACAAAGTTTTTTACACTATTTTTAGGGTCCGTAGGATCTTCCGCAAATCCGTATATTTCCGTTGCTAATTCTGTTGTCTTTTCTAGTTGATTTGTCGTTTTAATTTCTGAATCAGAATACGTATCAACCCAATACCATTTAAGTGAAAGGGAATCAGGAATCGCTTCTCTTACTTCTTCTACTGTATAAGCTTTATTAAAAGATAATCCGACCTCAAGCAAGGTATCATCCGAAAAATCACCAATCATCCTTAGGTCCTGACGTATTTGCGAATATTGAATTTCTGGATGATAAAAATGAAGCATTCTCTGTTTCGTTTCACGGTCATAATAGCGGATGAGCCCATCTTTTTGGTCTTGAATTTGAATCGGAGCATGGTCCCCTACTAGACGGCTGACACCGCCAAATAAGCTATAAGTAAACACGTCATCACTCCAATTAACCGGAATTCCTTCGACTTCTTTATAGCGATTAAACGTTAGAAGCCCCTCAAATATCCCATTTGATTCACTCTGACTTCCTAAAAGCTCCACATTCGGGTCGGTGATACGGTTAAAAATTACAATGTCATCTATAGCTTGTTGTTCATTATTACGCATGATGGAAAGCCAGGTATAGCTTAAAAGGATACTCAGTAACAGTATGACCCCTAAAGTGATCGCTACATTTCGAAGGAAGGTCATTCTTTTCGCCTTTTTTACTACTTTTGTCAGATTGTTCTTAGAATTCCCCGAAAATAAATCGTCTAACTCCTTTTCCTTGTTGTGTTTATTGGTTTCATTCATGTTTTTCCTTCTCCTTTCGATACAAGTCTTTAAAAGATTGTCTTGCACGATATAAATAGGTTTTTAACGTACCAGGGTTCAAATCTAGCATTTCAGCGATTTCTTCATAACTATAGCCAAGGACATATTTGAGTAAAATCAATTGTTTATGTAAGGGTGACAACTGATCTAGGAGATGCTGAATCTCTTTTTCCATCTCCATCTGTTCGATATACTCTTCAGGTAAAAACAATTCATCGACAAACTCCATGTTCTCAAAAGAAAAAGATACTTCGCGCTTCTGTTTGCGGCACAAATCATAATATTGATTGACTGCAACGCGAAACAGCCAGCTATATGCTTTGTCAGGGTCAACGGAATCAATGTATAAAAATAATTTATAGAGTGCTTCTTGAACAATATCTTCCGCATCGCGAGGATTGGCCCCGATTTTAATGAGATATTTAAAAATCGTTACGGTTTTTTCTTGCAAGACCATCATCATTTCATCATTCCGATTCATTACTCCCCTCCTTTTCTTCTATTAGACTCTTAACCAATGGGAAAGTGAACATAAGACATAGAATTATTTTTTAAAACTCAAGATTATTAAAAAATACAAGGGTCAATTTGAGTTCACATGACTGAGCTAGTTACTGTTTGCCCTCACTACCATTACCATTATAATAGAATCAAAAAAGTAGAATTTTCTTATATTAGAGAACTCTTAGTAAGTGCAGATATCAATCATACAATAATTCAAATAAAGGGAGAGAATATTTTTGGCTGATATGCAAATGGTGGAGCTTAATACGGAAATCTTGAAAGGCATGGGGAGTTATTGTCTTAGAAGCAAGAAAAAATCGCATGGATACATTCAGAAAAATAAATGGTTAAATGAGAGATTCGAAGAAGGTTTAAAGTACATTCAATTAATGGAAAACAAAAAACAGGTCGGTTTTATAGAATACACAGTAGAGGAGGATTATTTGGTTATCCATTGCTTGTGGGTAAGTGAAACTGGAAAAGGATACGGAACGAAACTAATTCAGCAATGCCTACACGATGCAAAAAGCCAGTCTAAGCGAGGCATAGTTGTGGTCACCAATCCTCAAACGTCTTGGACACCAAGCAAGGAGATTTTTATAAAAAATGATTTTCAATTGATAGACACAGCCCCCTATCATTTTGAATTACTTGTTTATCATTTTGATTCTCGTACCCCACTCCCTAGCTTCCCGACAAATTGGGAAGAAAGATTGAATCAATTTCATGGTCTGACCATCATCCGCTCTTTTCAATGCCCTTATGTAGAAGTAGCAACCGAAAATATCATCGCAGGTGCAAAGCAATTAGGGATTGATGTCAAAATCATTGATTTGAAAAACAGAGAAGAATTAATGAAGTTAGCTCCTACTCCCTATGGAATCTATTCTGTTGTTTTTAAAGGAAAACTTATTTCGTTTCATCGATTGACCATTCATTCGGTCGTGAAAAAGGTAAAAGAAGTGATGGGACAATGAGACTGGGAAATTGATGTTTTGGTATAAGCGATTCACCTAATGATTGCGGGAATCTTATAAAGTGAAACAAAGGCCAAAGTAGACTATGATTATCTAGTTTGGCTTGCCCCACTCCTCTGTATATAAATCATTCTGGCTCTGAGCTCCTTAGAGACTTATCGTTTAAATCCACCTTCAGAATGAAGAATTTGTCCTGTGATCCAATCGGCGTCTTTGCTCACGAGGAATTTGATTGTTCTGGCAACATCTTTCGGTTCGCCAATTCTACCGAATGGAAACTTGGGGGTCTCAACTCAGCTTTGATTTCCTCTGTCATCCATCCGGTATCAGTAGGACCTGGATTAACGGCATTCACGGTAATTCCGAGTGGAGCAAGTTCAGCCGCTAGTGTGATGGTGAACGCATCGACGGCTCCCTTTGTTATTGCATACGCCAATTCACCAGGCATCGGTCCTTGAAACTGACCGGAAGTGAGATTGACGATTCTACCCCCTGATTTCTTTTTAAAATTTTTAGCAAACTCACAACTTAAAAGTGTCGTAGCACGGACATTGATATTGTAATGTTGATCTAGACCTTCTGGTGTCAGGTTCATAAAATCATTGTTCAATGAATAAGCTGCATTATTAATCAAGATATCCGGATCCCCCATTTGTTCAATTACCCTCTTAAGTAGGTTCTCAGGTGCCAATCTTTGAGATAAATCCAACTCAAGGCAAGATACATTCACACCTTTTTTCATCAATTCTTCTTTTAATAGCATGGGTTCCTTTTGGTCCACATGCCACGGCATCTGTTGGTCATATTCACTCCAATAAGTGAAGAAGAGATCACAACCCCGCATGAGCAAACTCTCTACAAATAGCAGCACCAATCCCTTTAAGACGGCCGACGCCTGTTACAATAGCGATTTTATTTTCTAAAGACTTCATTGAAAAATCCCCTATTATATTGGACGATAGAGTATCTGTACAAGAAGATTAAAATAAGCGGAATTTGTATACCGAAGCAAAGACCCAAACATGTGAATTGGTTTATCAACGGTAATACTCCCCACACATTATTCATAAGCAGAGAATTTTCGATGATTCAAATTATTACCATTGCACCCGAATTTTAGTATAAAATGGAGAAGGAATGTCTAGGTCTGTTGCCCTAATGCTAGATGTTTTGAATTAAAAAGAAACAGAGGTTGTAGGTATATGAAAACGGAATTTAAAAAAGAAAAGAGTTCTAAGCTTCCATTGATTTTAGGTGGTCTTGTTCTAGTCTTACTGATTGGGGCTTTTGTGGTCTACAAAATGAATGAAAATGCTCGTGCATATGAACTAGAACAACAAAAGAAACAACAGTTACAAGAAGAACGCATGGCGTTATTGGAAAAACAACAAGAGGAAGAAGCGAAACAGGCTGCAGAAGAAGCAGCGGCCCAAGAAAGTGCGGAACAAACTGGATTCATTGGTGGGATTGAATATGATACGGGCTTAGCTGAAGATTCTACGGAAGCCGAAGTTATCGATGTTATGCACAAAATGACTCATCAAAAAGTTAGAGCCGAAAAGAAACACGGAGCCATCCCAATGGTAGAGGATACCATAAATCAAGTTTATGATCTTGTATTGAACAGTTCTTTTCCAAATAAAGAAAAAATGCTAGAAATTGCCGATAAATGGAAAAACGGGTGGTTTGATACAATTGATTCTGATCACAACTTTTTCTGGGAACTACAAGATGGTCAAATCGGCAAAGCATATGGTGTCTTAAGTCGAGATGAAGAGAAAACGTTTATTAAAAACAATTTTCCTGAATTTGTAGAAGAGTAAACATGGTTAATTAGAGGAAAAATTATACATAACGGGAGGCAATCGGATTGATTGCCTCCCTTCTTTTTGTCCGTTTCTCGTACGAAACATGAATGTCGACTATACTTAAAATTTTTAGGTGACAATAAAGAAAAAGGAGGTGCACCAGTGAATTCTATTATGTTTTTCCTCCTCTCCTTCTGTTATCTAGGTTTGTTCATATGGGGTGTTGCTTTGGGAAAGAAACAGGTTTTTTTTCACCTTAGCAATGTTATTTTGCTCGTTGTTCTAGCTTTGATTTATGATAATTTCGTCTTAGCTGCTGGCAAGTTTATTGGGGAAGGAAGTGCTCTTGAACAATTAAACACTGCCCGTTTTTGGCTGCACGCGTTATTTACTCCCCTCCTCGTACTATTTGCTTGGAGCATGAGTATTAGAGCTGATTTCGCTTGGGCTAAAAGGAAGTTTTGGAAATTGTTCGCTTTCCTGTTAACCCTCGGTTTAATTGTATATGAATTTATTACCTCCGTTCGAGGGCTTGAACTTAAACCAAAATGGGAGAAAGGAACTCTTAGTTATGAGAATGTCGCTAGTTCACATAATCCCGTTATGGTTATCACAGTCACACTCGTTCTTGCGATTGTTGGTTTTCTTTTAGCAAGGAAACGTCACAACCCATGGCTATTGTCAGGTGTGCTTTTCATGTTGATAGCCGGTGTGTTCGGGATTTGGATCAGAGCCCCTTGGTTTATGAATACATTAGAGCTGGGATTAATGGCATCGATTTTGCTTACAAAGCAAAAGTTTCAAACCCCCTCCCCATCATAAGAATAAACCTCGCTGGGGCGTGGCATGGCCGAAAAATTTCATATTAATTTTTCTATTTTTCCACATTTACATTGGATTTTATTGTAATATAAAAAAGTTGAATATAGACAGTTCAAATTGAGGGGTTACCATAATGTATTACATAAAAAAATGGATGTGGATTTTGTTTTCCTGTTTATGTGTTAGCATCGGGATTCAGTTTTTAACGGCTTCCGATTTAGTCATTGGCGGTACAGCTGGTCTAGGAATTGTGATGCAACATTTAACAGGTGTTTCGTTCGGTGTATTGTTTTTCACCATCAATTTACCTTTTTACTTTTTAGCGATTTCTCAATTAGGAATATTGTTTACCATTCGAAGTTTTATTAGTGTCAGCATTATGTCGGCCATGTCGGATACGCTTGCGCTGATGTTTTCGTTTGAATTGCCTCATCCGCTGATAGGAGCGATTGTTGGCGGTTCAATTATTGGCTTTGGATTGATTTTTCTATTTAGAGAAGGTTCTTCACTGGGTGGATTTAATATGCTTTGCATTTTCCTCGATAAACGCTTTGGGATTAATCCTGGAAAAACAATGTTTTTGACGGATATCCTTATTGTCGCATCCGCTTTAATTGTTTTTGGGATCGTCCAAGTGATTTATTCAGCGATTGCCATCTTTATGATGACCACCATTCTCGGTCGTTACCATAAACGCGCACCGATTGAACGTCATTCTACACAAGAGGATGATGAAATTCACCAGAAGCAAACGGTATCCAATCTGTAATATTATGATAAACGGCTCAGGTCAATCTGAGGCGTTATTTTTTCTATTCATCCCTCTCCTACAATCCAAAAATGGCGCTCATTCCCTACCGTTTCACATAAAAAATACTTCACAGGTCATTCTAATGAAAGAAGTAAAGAAAAAACGGAGGAAGTGAATATAGATGAAGTTTATGAAACTTTTGTCCATCTTTATACTTGCCATTTTGATTGTTGCGGGATGTGGCGGAAAAGATGATGCCAAAGAAGACGATAAGAAGAAGGAAGACAAGGCAAAAGTACAAAACGTAGAAAGTCGGAAAGATGAGGAAAAAATACGAATTTCAGAAAAAGCAGAGCATAAAGTAGAAAATTTATCAGAAGTCCGTCACTCCAATGTCATTGTGACTGATAAAAATGCGTATGTTGCCGTAATTTTAGATGATGAGCCTAAAGGCGAGCTACGAGAAGAAGTGGAAACGAGAATTGCCGACCAGGTAAAATCCACTGACGAGAACATTGATCATGTTTATGTGTCAAGTAACCCTGATTTCGTAGACCGTATGGGAGACTTCGGCGATCGAATTCGAGAAGGCAAGCCCGTAAAAGGATTAGTTGATGAATTTACGGAAATGGTGCAACGAGTCTTTCCAAATGCCCGATAATTAAATTTTTAGCTTATGGGGAATACCAATCAAGGTTTCCCCTTAATGTTGTACTCGTTAAAAGTTTGAGCCCATCTACCATTCTCTTTTAGTACCATCTTTGTATTGCTTATGATACTTCTAGACTATATTGAGATTTTATTAGATTTTTCCCTTCCCCCATTTGTTTCTGACAACAATTAGGTTCTAAAGTTCCGCTCCCTTACCTATGAACAAATCTAAAGTCATGCTATGATGGAAACAGATAAAAAAATTTTTTCCTATTAATATAGTTTCTAAATACCTTCTAACCTCTGATTCTGCATACTGAATCTTACAGTTTCTAGGCAATTTACTTTAATAAAAAACATTTTATAGAAGGGATTTGTGATGAGCAACAAAATTCTACATTTTCCAAATCAATTCACCAACCTGAATCGAAATAATGTCCAAAACGATGTGTTAGCCGGGTTCACCATTTTTATCATGCTAGTCCCACAAGGGATGGCTTATGCGATGCTCGCTGGCCTACCGCCTGTGATGGGCTTGTATGCTTCAATAATTCCGCTTTTTCTTTACGCTTGGTTTGCGTCTTCCAAGCATCTGTCGATTGGCCCGGTTGCGACCACTTCTCTCCTAGTGTTTACAGGGGTTTCGGTGTATGCCGAACCAAATTCGGCCAGTTATCTTTCGCTTGTGCTTACCCTGACGCTTTTGGTCGGCGGAATCCAGCTGGTATTTGGGCTTTTGAAGGTTGGCTTTATTGTTAAATTCATCCCTCATTCCGTGTTAAATGGCTATACATCAGCTGCGGCGATTGTGATTGGAATGAGCCAGTTTAAGCATTTGTTAGGGATTGAGGTTCCGAATCACTTGCAAATCCATCTTTTGTTGATTGAACTCGTCAAACATGTTCAAGAGTTGAATCCGTACACATTCTTGATAGCGATTGGCAGCATTTTGTTGCTTCTTGGTTTAAAAAGAATCAAAGGAATTCCTGGTGCTTTTGTTCTCGTGATTGTCTCGATTGTCTTTGTTTCATTTTTCCACTTAGACGATAAAGGGGTTGACATTGTTGGTGACGTACCAAACGGCTTGCCGTCATTTGACCTTCCATCTTTGACGTTTGAAACGGTTCGAATGTTATGGCCGATGGCGCTAACGATTGCCATCATTAGTTTTATGGAGTCGCTTGCGATTAGCAAAGCCATCGCCCGGAAAGCGAAGTATAAAATTTATCCGAATCAAGAACTAAAAGCATTAGGGCTTGCTAACCTAATTGGAGCTTGTTTCCATTCTTATCCTGTCAGTGGGAGCTTTTCGCGAACGGCTGTAAATAAAGAATCTGGTGGGAAGAGTCAATTAACATCTATCGTTACGGGCGTTCTGGTCTTGATGACCATCCTTTTCTTTACATCGTTTTTTTACTATTTACCTTACGCGGTGCTTGCTGCGATTATCATTGTATCGGTTTATAAATTAGTCGATTTAACTGAAGTGAAGCATTTGTTTCAGGTAAATCCATTTGAAGGTTGGACATGGGTGACAACTTTTACGATTACGTTAATCGTCGGAATTCAATGGGGCATTTTACTTGGGACAATTTTTACGCTGATTTTGATTTTGATGCGCAGTACACACCTCAATATTGTTGAGCTAGGCTATCTAGAAAGTAAAAAAGCTTTTCGTAATGTGTCACGCTACCCTGAAGCGAATACTCTTGAAGACGTGTTATTGGTTCGCATTGATTCTTCCTTACATTTTGCCAACAGTTCCGTGTTAGACGAAAAAATAAAGGAATTTCTTCGTCGGAAACCAGATGCCAAATGGGTGTTGATCGACATGTCCGGTGTCAATGACATCGACACCATCTCCGTTGATACACTAGGTGAACTGATTGAATATTATCAAGAAGAAAAGATCACTTTCTTATTTGTAAACATGAAAGGTTCTGTACGTGATAAAGTCAATAAAGCCGCATGGGGAAGCAATTATAAAGAATCGATTAACTTATCATTAGAGAAGATGCTAAAAGAAAAAGGATTTAATTACAAAGATACACGCAAGTACATTCCAGATGTATTGGATTATCAGATTTGATTGTAAGAATGTGAAAAGTATTTCATTATAAGAGAAAAGCTGTCAGCAAGTTCATTCTCGCTGACAGCTTTTTTGCCTCTTCTTGTTTAGTGTCATACATGTGGACTGTAATCTTGAATTACAATATCCTATACAAAGCGATTATATAGATCTGTATGAAAATTAGGATTTTTTTAATCTACTAGGAATATAGGAAATCAGTCCATTGATAACAAACATTCCAACTAAACATTTGACCAAAAAGGCTAGGTCCGGTGCGAAAAGCTGAATGGTCTTCCACGGTGCCCCCATGCTATAAGCGAGCAGCGGAATGAGACTAATGGCCAGGAACAAACAGAAGGCGCCAAAAACGAATGACCATTTGTTGCTTCGGGCTGGTTTACGTCTACGGACACTAAAATGAACCAAAGTTAGTACACCTATCAAAATGGTTACTACTAACGTCCACCATTGAATGGAAAGATTCATAGCTGGCAATCTATCAGGTTCTCCCCCATTCATGATGGCACGAATGCCCTGCATGATGTAAGCAACGTGTGGATCTTCGGTAATATGATATTTATTGGTTAAAAGAACAGCGGCAACGTTTTGTTCGGGAATGAAAAACATTTCTGTTCGATAATCGGAGGTTCCGCCACCGTGGAAAGGAAAATGTTCTGTTTTTGAAAAATGCCATCCGAAACCGTAAGTTCTACCTTCACTAGGTAGTGTTCTTAATTGCTGAAGAGATTCTTCAAATAATAGGTCTCCCCCTATTAACATGAAGGTTAAAAAGTTTGCTAAATCGTTAGCACTTGAAGTGATGTAACCATATGGAGTTCCACCTTGATCATAGAAGCCGTCACTCTTTACAGGTCTTCCAAACCAGGACTCAAACCCAGGGACATATCCTTTTTCAACCGCTGTCTCGTAATCAGCCGCAGATTGATTCATACCAAGTGGAGTGAAAATCCGCTTATTGACAAACTCTGCATAAGATTGATTTGTCACGTTTTCTATGATGGACCCTAATAATAAATAGTTCGCAGAAACATATTCATAATGTTTTCCAGGCTCACTTACAAGCTCGACCCCACTTAATTGTTCGACTGCTTTTGCAATGGCATCTCCGTCTATTGTGTTGTTATCAGTCACTTTAAACCCATCATGTGCACCAATCCCGCTTGTCTGTTGTAATAAATGCATCACAGTTAGATTCTTGGAACTGTGTGTATAATAAGTAAACGCTGGGAGATACGTTTGAATCGGTTCATCCAGCTTAACTAGACCATCTTCAACTAACATCATGATGGCCAGAGACGTAATTGGCTTACTTAAGGAACCTATCAGAAAAGGAGTATCCGTTGTCACTTCCTTCCCATTGCTCATCTCGCCCCACTGCCCACTGTAGAAAATCTCTCCGTTTTGAATAATGACAAGGGAAGAACCTGGTATTCGATACGTTTCCATTGACCTTTCGAGATATTGTGTTAATTTTTGCTTTCTCTCATCCTCTAAAGCTGAAACTGATAATGGAGTCAGTAGACAAAGCAAGAAAGCTAATACTACAAATGTTTTTTTCATCGTTTCTCCTCTACATCTATCTAGCAATCTTTGACTTTAATTGAGAAATCCCTTGAAGGGTGCTTCTTTTTTTGGCCACCTAACAAAATAGTATCAAAATTTTAATAAACGAAAATGAAGGGACCATTAAGATTTAATAAAAAGGTTGTTTTCGTAAAGTTTGTTGTTAAAATCCAAAAGCCTATTTTAACGAGAGATAGGCCATTCTCTGCGCTACTACTTAGTTTGTAAGCTCTTTTCTCCTCTTGAGTACGAATTTGGATGGAATCATGGCTAAACTATTCTATATTTCCTTTAAAAAAGGAACAATGTTTGAGAAAAGAGCCAATAAAAAACAACTTTATAAAGGAAGCATTTAAAATGTCAGTGTTTATTTAAGTTGTAAATTCCCACTCTGGATTCCAAACTACTTCCCACAAATGGCCATCTGGGTCTTGAAAATATCCTGAGTATCCGCCCCAAAATGTTGAGTGTGCAGGAACGGTCACAGTAGCTCCTGCTTTTTCCGCCTGTGTCATTACCCGATCAACTTCGTCTTTATTAGCTACATTATGACCAAGTGAAAATTCCGTTGGGCTTGGTGGTGTCACATTCATCTTTGTGTCATGGGCAAGATCTGTTCGTTTCCAAATGGCCAGTTTTAAGTCAGGTTGTAAATCAAAAAAAGCAACAGCACCATGTTCGAATTCTTGTCCAACAATCCCTTCCGTTGGGAGTCCTAGACCATCCTGATAAAACTTTAGTGATTTATTTAAATCATTTACGCCTAATGTAATAACGGAAATACGTGGTTTCATTTTATGCCTCCTTACCTTTATTTCTGACACTTATGTTATTGGTATCAATCATCTTCTTAATGGTTTCTTTCAAGAACCTTCATAAGCCTTTTTTAACTTATCCATATCTAGTTTCGTTTCCATTTGAAGAAGTGCCTTCATGACCCTTTCTGATTTGGTAGAGTCTTCGTCACTGATCATAGCGTTTAATGTAGACGGAACCACTTGCCATGAGACACCAAATTGATCTTTCAACCAGCCGTTAGCTTGTGCTTTCTCATCTCCACCTTCCGAAAGCTTCTCCCAAAAATAGTCAATTTCCTCTTGTGTCTCACACTGAACGATAAACGAAACTGCTTCTGTGAATGTGTATTTTGGGCCGCCATTTAAAGCAACGAATTTTTGGCCCTCTAATTCAAATTCAACTATCATTACTTTTCCTTCAGAAATGCCTTTCATTTCGTGTCTTTTTTGTCCATAACGCGTGATTCGATGAATTCTTGAATTCTGAAAGACACTTGTATAAAACTTTGCTGCTTCTTCGGCTTGGGAATCGAACCATAAATTAGTGGTGATTTTTTGAATTCTATTTGCCACGTTTTTACCCTTCTCCTTGTAGACCCTAAGTTATAGGCTTAGCTACGTTTTATGTTTTAAAAACGAAAACTCTATGTAATTATCCTCATCAAACGAGAAAAACTTTATTTTTAGAATCCTTCACCGAATCTCTACCAACCTACACTAGGATACAGGATTCGCAAAATCATTAATGTTCATTCTTATTAGTTGAAATATAGTAAGAAAACATTGTTTGCAAATAGAGAAAAAAGTAACGTAACCGCTACTTTTTTATACTTACTCTTCAATATTCAACTCTAAATATTCTTCCGTTTCGACAAATCCAAATTTCTTATAAACTGGTCTTCCCATCTCTGAAGCTGCAAGCCATATTTTTGTCACTCCAGCCATAATTGCTTCATCTACCAATTTTGTTAACAAATTAGTGGCTATGCCCCGACCACGGTAATGGTCGTTTGTATACATATTGGCAATATAAGCTTTCCTTCCCGTTTTATTGGTAAACGAAGGCGGAAAATCATAAAAAAGGATAGCCCCGCTTGCAACAATCTCTTCCTTGTCCTCTACTAACCACTGAATAAGCGAACCGTCACTCAGTTTTTTGTTAAAGAAAGTATGTAGTTCTTCATCAATATCTATATTCGGTTCAATTCCTTCATCCACCAATTGTTTTTTCCTTAGTTCAACTAATTGATTAATATCCTCTATCATGGCTTTCCGATAAAGCAACCACACTCGCTCCTTTCAATGCGTAGTTTTAAACCAATTCACTTCGATACTTTTCCGGCAATAACTCCATTACATTACACTTTACGAGTTCACCATGATAAGAAAGGATCACATCAATATCTTTTCCATAATCACTGATTAACTCCCGACACATCCCACACGGGGAAACGACCCAACATTTTTCTTTTTCTTCATGTGGATGAGGGTGCGCGACTGCGACAATGGTGTCAAACTGGTGGTCTCCTTCTGTAATTGCTTTCCCGATCGCCATTGCTTCGGCACAAACGGTAATTCTTCCGATATTGGCTTCTACGTGTACAGCTGAATAGATTGTACCCGATTTCGCCCTAAGAGCTGCCCCAATATGATGCCGTCCAAACTTATAATTTTTTTCAATTACGTTTTCTGCACTCTTGATTAATTCATAGTCTCTCGTTTCTAATGGCATTACTTTTAACATAACATCCCCTCCTATGTCCCTAAAAGATTGTCATCTTCTTTTAAATTCATCAGATAACAGCGATAATCCTTCCAAAGGGTTGAACTGCTCACAAAAGTATATTTTTCGAGATCAAATGGAATCAATGTACAGGTGTTACAACAAAAGAAAGCGTCGATCTTTATCCATCGACGCTCTCTTTCAATAATCATAACCTATCTTCTATTCATTCAGTTCAATCAAACCGTTTTAACAAAATCAATAAACACATCCACTTTTTCATCTAAGAAGCTAAGTGTTCCTTCATCCACCAACTGACCGGTTTGCTCATCAAATTTTTGATTCGCCAAGCCAATCAGTACTTCATTACCGCCTGGAGGTAAGATTTTCGCTTGAAGACCAGGAGAGGAAAGAATTTCACGTAAATGCATTTGAGCACGTACGGTTCCGAGCATGCCAAGCGTTACCCCTAGAGCCATGACGGGTTTTCCTATAAAAACCTTGTCCACTCGTGAAGCCCAATCTAAAGCGTTTTTGAGGACACCTGGAACGGACCAATTGTATTCAGGAGTAATAATGATTACACCATCCGCTTTTGCAATGGACTCTTTAAACTCTTTGACTGTTTGCGGTGGGTTGTTTTCTTCATCTTGATCAAAATAAGGCAAAGAACGAATGTCCGCAATTTGCAAATTTACCTTCCCTTTATATCGTGCTTCCATTGTTTTCGCAAGCTGTAAATTATAAGATTCCTTTCTTAAACTTCCGACAATTACAACGATGTTCATTGAATTTTCCCTCCTAATGCATTGTTCATCATTTTTGATAAGAGATCTTGGATTACAACGTATTGTTCCGACGAAATGCCCTTCATCACAGTTTGATGCGTTTCTTGAAGAACAGGCAGAACCAAATGTTCCAACCGTTTTCCATCTTCCGTAAGGTGAACTTTATAGGTACGTTTGTCTGAAGGTCCCGTTGTTCGCTTGATGTACCCCTTCTTCTCCAAACTTGCAATCATCCGTGCGATGTTGGCTTTGTCTTTTTTTAATTCTGCTGAAAATTCGTTTGGAGCGATTCCATCCTTATTCCAGAGCATCATCATAATCAAGTTCTGTTCTGGGGCTAGCTGAAACGGCTCGAGTTGTTTCTTAACATAATTGGCAATCACCAGATCAGCATTACGTACCAATATCCCAATATGATCATGAATTTTCACGGTCAATCACTCTCCTGAGAGTTGATGACAAGACAATGTTGATATATCAACAATATATTATTAGAAATACTCTGTCAATTTACTTGATTATCCTACTCGCTAAATTCCAAATAGGCTCGAAAATTTTGTACTTACTTTAAAATGGGATGAGTATCCCAAAGAATTGACCTTTCCTTTGATGTTTGTTTATGCACTCTAGCTCCCTTATTTCGAACATGGATAAAAGAATAAAAAAGCGAACAGCCGAAAAAAACTGTTCGCATAAATCTTTATTCACTAAGAATGAAAGAATGGTTGGATTGGTAAATGTTTAGCGTGAAGCTTTGGGCGGTTGGCATACATCACATTTACGCTGATGGTTGTTTTTAAATTTCGTAAATGTTTTTTCAAACTGGTTTCCACATGAACATTGGAATTGTAACTTTTGAGAAAAACCGTGATATTCTGTCGTAAGCAACTTACTTTCAGAATTCTTTTCTACAAATTCTTTAATTTTATCGATGGTCCATCGTTTGTTCACTATCTAACACCTCTCTCTATTAGCGCTAAGCGGAGGCTGTTGAGCATCCGTTCCAATGATTGTTTCATCATTTCTAGGCTACTCATTATAACACGCACTGCTACAACATGGAACAAACTGTAGTTAAGTACTTTTCCTGCTTAACTTTTAGCCGGCATTTTGTTTCATATGTATAAAGAGCACTCCGTTCGTTTGAAGTTCCCTTTTTGGAACAACTAGATGCGTTTTTATAATAAATCAAATGATCCGCCCAATCCCTTTCTGCTAAAAATAGTTCATCTATTATCACTTCTAAATTGTGCTTTTTCTCCGATACCCCTTGACTCTATTCTTCATTAGTTTCCACCTTCACCAATAAGATAAGTGTAAAAAGTTTTTATACTATGAGTAAAAGAAGCAACCTATAAATGTCAAATATCTTTACAGCTATTCCACCTCTAGACAGACACCTAACCATCATCCATGCATAACGTAAATGGAAAAAATCGATTTTAAGCGCACAAATGAGGTGAAAGCTATATGGGTAATACTCTTGATTATACTTCCCCTACAACACAGTTTGCGTTTGATGTTAATCAAAGCCCTTTGTTTATGAAAGATCAATATAACTACATCAACGTACTTGGAATCAAACAATTGAACACGCTTGATCATGTTTCTTTGTTGGATATTTTCCTGAGTAAAAGCAATGTTGTGGAACCACACTATCACCAAAACGCAGCTGAACTTGTTTATTGCATTTCGGGTTCTGCGATTGTATCGATTTTAAATCCGTATACAAAGCAATTATTAAATTACACCATTACCCCTGGCCAGGTTGCAAATGTCCCTCAAGCATGGTGGCATTATGAAATGGCTTTGAAGGATCATACACATTTGTTGGCGATTTTCAATGCACCAACGCCAGAAGTCATTTTAGGTTCGGATTTATTAAAATTCACGCCTGCTTCGGTAATGGCCCATACTTATTGTCTTGACGAAAATTTATGGAAACAAGTAACCACCCCTGTAAACCCAACCACTTATATTGGCCCTTATCTGGATTGCCACGATGAAAATAGGATGAAAACGTATCGTCAACACACTTCGTATCCAGAGCATTCACCACATGCACCAACTAGCTCCTTTTGAGGTGAAAATAGAAGGCTGTTTTCGTAAAGTTTGTTGGTTTTCTCCAAAAGCAACAAAGGTTCAGAAAAGAGCCAAATAGAAAAAGCGAACAGCCTAGGAAAACTGTTCGCTTAAATTCTTATCCCCAAATTTCTTTTGAGATGTCAACAATGTACTTCAACTTCGCCCATTGTTCTTCTTCAGTTAAAATATTCCCGTGATGCGTGGAGGCAAAGCCACATTGAGGGCTAATGCATAACTGCTCTAAAGGTACATATTTAGTCGCTTCTTCTACACGAGCTTTAATATTTTCCTTGTCTTCTAGAGTTCCATGCTTGGAAGTAAACACGCCTAGCACGACTTGTGGACCTCCATTTGGAATATGCTCTAACGGTCCGAAATCACCAGAACGATCATCATCGTATTCTAGGAAAAAGCCATTTACTTTTTCTTTCGCAAACAAAGTTGGCGCGATTTTCGCATAGCTACCTTCAAACGCCCATTTTGAACGATAGTTTCCACGGCAAAGGTGGGTTGTGATGACAAGATCTTCAGGCTTATCTTCTAACACGCCGTTTGCAACACGTAGAGCCAAATCAATTAATTGTTCACGAGAAGATCCACTATCGTTAAATGGAATTTCTGGTGCATTTAAACCAGCAATGTATACATCATCTAATTGTAAGTAACGGCAACCCGCATCATAGAACGCTTTGATTGCATCTTTATAAGTTTGAATCACATCGTTTGCATATTCTTCGAGATCTGGATAGATTTCTAGATTGCGAATCCCAGCGTTAAACATTTGGTTTGGACTTGGGATTGTTTGCTTTGCTACCGCACGATCGCCAACGATTTCTTTAAAAAGAATAAAATCTTTTACATGTGGATGATCTTGGTTAAACGAGATTTTCCCAGTCACACGTACATCGTAACGTTCTGTTTCTTCTCCTTTAAAAGCAAAGCCGGATTCTGGTACATACCCCTCAACACCATTTAAGTGCTCAAGGAAATCAGTGTGCCAGAAACGACGACGGAATTCACCATCGGTAACCGCTTGAAGGCCAACTTCGATTTGCTTATCAACGATTTTTTGGATTTCTTCTGTTTCAATTTCATAAAGCTCAGCTGCTGATAGATCGCCTGCTTGAAAGTCTTTTCTTGCCTGATGAATTCGTTCCGGACGCAATAAACTTCCTACGTGATCCGCTCTAAAAGGCGCTTTAACAAGTGTTTTTGTCATTATGAATCTCCTACTTTCCCTCTTAACATTTCACCTTTTATTTTTTTAAAACAAAAGATTACGAATCTTTTTAATTGGTGTAACATTAGTGTAGCATAGAGAGTTATTATAATGTAACATCTAAAATCTATCTCTTGTTATAGCTTCAAACTATAACTGTCGCAACTCTTCATCAATTGTTTCTTTTAAATATTGAATGTAGATATTACCGAGCGTACTGGTGGTGACGTTTTTATGCGTGATATAGCCTACATGAATTCGTTCGTCCACCTTCAATGGAACCGCAATGATATCTTTACTATTTAATTTATGACTGATCACTCCAGTCGAAATTGTATAGCCATTTAAACCAATCAATAAGTTAAACAAAGTGGCCCGGTCACTGACGCGGATGTTTTTCGGTCTCGAGAGCGTGCTAAGAATTTCTTCTGAAAAATAAAACGAGTTGTAATCTCCTTGCTCATATGACAAGTACGGATAAGGATCTAAATCCTCCAATGTGACAAACTCCTGTTCCGCCAGTGGATTGGAGGAACTAATAAACACATGGGGTTTGGCGACAAACAGCTCATGAAACTTTAAATTTCCTTCTCTTAGAAACTTTTGAATCACGTTGCGGTTAAAATCATTCACATATAAAACCCCAATTTCACTACGCAGGTTTTTCACATCGTCAATGATTTCATATGTCCGGGTTTCACGTAAAGTAAACTCGTATTCTTCACGGTTGTATTCTTTTAACAATCGTACAAACGCACTGACCGCAAACGCATAATGCTGGGCAGAGACCGCGAAGTTTTGCTGCGGTGATGAAGCTTTAATATAGCGATTTTCAAGTAGTTCTGCCTGCTCCACGACTTGCCGTGCGTACCCTAAAAACTCGGATCCTTCTGGAGTAAGTAAAATGCCACGATTGGTACGTGAAAAGATCGTAATCCCAATCTCCTCTTCCAACTCTTTAAGTGCGTTTGAAAGACTTGGTTGACTAATAAACAAATTTTGTGCCGCTTTGTTAATCGAGCGACTTCTTGCGACTTCAATCACATATTTTAGTTGTTGTAATGTCATCGTTAATTCCTTTCTAAATATGAATGAACTACCTTGAAGTATACATGTTTTTAAGGAAAAGAGTTTGTTTTATTGTCATTTTTCTTTCTGCATAAACAGATTTAAAAGAATAGCGGATTCCAAACTACTATGTAAGGAAAAATGTTACAATTAGCATAGAGGTGAAGCTTATGAGTCTGTTTTTATTCGTTACCATTCATCTTCTCATTGGATTGGCATTGATTTATTTTTATGGAAAACTACCAAAACCCTTGACTACCTTTTCTTTTGTGTTTTTAATAATGAGTTTTCTCTATTGGGGAGCTGTTTTCATCGATTCTATTTGGAGCTAAAGAAGCATCCTCGGGATACTTGGGGCGTTTAATGGAAAGTACGAAAGACTTAAGGGGAAACGAATACATATTTAAAACATGCAAACTAACAACCGCTTGAATCGAAAGGATTCAAGCGGTTTTGCTTGCCCAAAATCAGAAATTCCTGATTGGAAGGATTATTGCTGCTTATCTTTCCTTATATTTGAAATACTTAAAGTCAGCTGGCTGATTTTGTCCGCTTGTATCTTGGCATTGCATGCCAACAAAGGCTCCAGTGAAGAATCCTCCGCCGCGAATATAATCATCGGATAATTTTTTCGATTCAAACACAACATCAATTGTTTGCCAGTCTTCTTTGTTAAAAGAATAAGAGTACGTGTAGGTTTCTTGTTCAACATTGACTTTCAAGTAGACATACTGTGCTTCCTGAGGAATCACGATTTTTTCTTTTAACGGCTGGGAGAATGTGAAGTTATCACATACAGTTAACTCTAAAATTCGGCCTAAGTCTTCATCGTAGGTGACTTGAAGCGCTGTCCAGTTTTCGGTGTTATAATAGTTCACCAATCCAGCTGCTTGTTGGAAGGTATTTGGCTGAAACTCAACAGCGGTTTCTGCTTCAAACTCGAGACTCTGCCAACGTCTTGCCACAAACGATTGTGTAAAGGTAGATGTTAACGATTCCTGACCGTATAAGCGCAGATGATTTGGTCTTGCTGTTAACGAACCTAAATTTTCGGTAAACGGAATTCTTAATGTATTAAAGTTAATATTTAGCTTTGTATTTTCAAATTCATCCACTTCCGGATAGGTTGCTGGAAACTTTGTTTCAGGAATGTTTGGAGCTTCTACTTCAAGGCTGCCTTCTTTTCCACCGACCACATATGGCCAGCCGTCTCTCCACTCTAATTTTTGAATCGCAGTTTCTCTTCCAAGTGGACAATAACCTCTTTGATGAAAAATCGTCTCCGTTTGATCGGGATGAATCGGGCGTCCTGTTAAATGAGCTAAATACCACTCCCCTGTATGTGTTTCCACAATCGAAGCATGTCCGCATTTTTGTAATGGATTCCTAGGATCATGCCAAGAAGTTAAAATTGGGTTATCCGGATGAACTTCATAAGGACCCTCAATTTTTTTTGAACGAGCAATGGTCGCCGCATGCTCAAATTTTGTTCCACCTTCGGCTGTTAGTAAATAATAATAGTCATCGATATGGTAAAGGTGTGGAGCTTCGGTAAGTTTGATATCCGTCCCTTTAAAAATCACTTCCGGCTTGCCGACTAGTTTTTTCTCTTCATGCGAATACTCTTGCATCACAATTCCGCCAAAAGAATGTTGATCGAGTCGCTGATCCCATAACATATTTACTAAATATTTCTTTCCATCATTATCATGAAACAAGGAAGCGTCAAACCCGGAGCTGTTTAATTTAATTGGCTCACCCCAATCGCCATCAACAGTCTCACAAGTGACTAAATAATTGTGGCAATCTTTCCAAGCGCCATCGACCACTTTAACATCTGTATAGATAAGCCAGAACTTTCCATCGCTGTAACTTAAACATGGTGCCCAAACTCCGCCTGAATTAGGGTTTCCTTTCATATCTAATTGCGAAACGCGCTGTAATGGATGCGCAACCAATTGCCAGTTTACGAGATCCTTAGAATGATGGATTTGAACTCCTGGAAACCATTCAAATGTTGAGACTGCAATATAATAATCCTCCCCTACCCGGCAAATACTAGGATCGGGATTGAAACCTTTAAGAACTGGATTGTTGATATTCATCTAAAATTCCCCCTAAGAAACTTATTCAACTACAAAGTAGAATCGTAAAACGCTTTCAAAAATAGTGTCAGTGCTAACCTTTGATACGAACATTAAGGTTCTTAGTTTTTAAATATATTTGTTGTTAGTTTGTTTATTGAATAAACTAACTTACCTTCATAGTAAGATATTCTTTCTTTTTTTTCAATCATTTTGATGAAATAAGTGGTAAGCAATGAGACCCATCTTGTATGAAGGGAAAAAATAGAGCCAACTACATGAAAAAGAATAATCAAATCAGCTAGGTTTTCTGGCTGCAATAAGATAGTTAATTAACAATTCCACTCCACCGATTTTATTGGTGTAATCATTATGCTTAAAAAATCTGTTTGCACTAATAAAAAGAACAGCCCAGTTTGGATATTGGACTGCTCATAAATATTACCAGTTCGACCCTAAATGATGATTAAAGAAGTTCTTTTTTATACTCAAAGATGACCCATTTATAATTCATAACAGAAAAATAGTTTCTCATAACGACAAAGTCTTTTTCCTCCGTTTTAATCATATAGGTGTCGTCACCTTTATAGATGACATCCTTTACGGTTGTATCCTTGAATTCCTTTGATAGTAATGGTTCCTCTAAAATATTTTCCGCGTTTAAATGGTGAAAGAAGTTATATGGTCCAAAAGTGCTAAGAAAAAAGATTGAAGCAACTACGATTAGGCTTGAATAAACAGTTTTCTTTTTAAGCAACCTCACAAGCTCCCCACCCTTCCCAAATATGGGCACTTTGTTCTTATACAGGGCTTTTCCCCATCTGTGTTGTAAGTATTACAAACCTTTTTGAACTAGATATTATTGACTGTAAGTAGGAATTGCAACCAACTTGATCCTGATAGATTGCAAGTTCATGCTAGTCATTCGTCCTCTCCGTCTTCATCCATTCTGTATTCGAGGATATCTCCGGGCTGACAGTCTAATGCCTTACAAATCGCGTCTAAAGTAGACAAGCGAATTGCTTTTGCCTTACCATTTTTCAAAATCGAAAGGTTAGCCATTGTGATTCCGACACGCTCCGAGAGTTCGGTCACGCTCATTTTCCTTTTTGCCAGCATGACATCAATATTGATGATAATTGCCATAGTTTTCACCTCAAACCGTTAAATCATTTTCTGATTTTATTTCGATTGCTTCTTGTAAAAGTTTTTGGAGCACTGCCGCAAACACAGCAATCACCATCGATGCAAAAGGAACCAGTAAGCCTACAAAAATGACCCCTGGTGCATCGTCCATTTCCGCAAAAAGATAGAAAATTGGGAGAACGAGCACGTGCAAAATACTAATGGTAATCGCACAATACTTGATTCTCTTTAATGCATTTACAGATAAATCGGAAAAAGCATTGCTTTTGTCAATGTAACTTAAAAGTTTAAAAGCTTGATACAACGCAAAATAGAACGGGATTACCGATGCATAAAATAGGCTCATTACGAGATATTGTACGAACGCAAACTCTGGTAACAATTCTGCCGTAACTTCCCCTAACTCCGGCACCAAAAAGATGCACAACAGAAGCACCGGTATTCCAATTAGAATAACAGCAAATTTTAAAAAGAGCGTGGAACTTCGTTTCATAAAAAGCACCTCACATGTTTATTTTCTATTTGATTTTACTCTATTATTTATCGTTTTACAATAAATTATTATTGATTTTATTTATGTTGTTATTGTTTTAATCTATTCTACCGTTTCCATTATTCGCTGAGGTTATAAAAATAGCGTGGATTCATAAAAGAATCCACGCTAAGATTTTATTTTTATACGAGTGCTTTCTGTTTAACAGGTGCCGGTTTTTTCCAAAGAAGTGTTAATCCAATCCCTATTATTAAGACAACCGTCGCAAAGTAATAAGGATAGTTAACATTGACGTCGAACAACATTCCACCGATAATCGGGCCGAAAATGTTCGCCAAACTTGTAAACATCGAGTTCATTCCGCCAATAAATCCTTGTTCGTTTCCAGCAATATTAGACAGATAAGACGTAACGGCCGGACGAAATAAATCGAAGCCAATAAACACGATAAACGTTACCAGTAAAATGGCAAAATAAGAAGAAACCACCGTCATCAAAAACACGAGAACCGCTGATATGACCAAGCAATAGCGAATCAGTTTGATTTCACCCCAAATACGGGTAAGTCGATCAAATAGAACCACTTGGCCAATCGCGCCAACAATCGCCCCACCTGTAATGACAATGGCAATATCCGTCGGCGTAAACTGGAATTTATGGTCTACAAACAAACTAAAAAACGACTCAAATGCGGCTAATCCAAACGAAGCGATGAAAATTAAAACCAATGGAATAAAGTACATTGGAGCAAAAATTCGTTTCATCCCGCCTTTTTCCATCGAGAGTGAAGTTTCTTCTTCTAAACGTTGTGGCTCGGTTAACAACAGAATCGATAAAATGCCGGCCACCGTGCCGAGTGCTCCTGCAAAATAAAACGGAACCCGCGTACCAAAGTCCGCTAAAAATCCACCAATACCAGGACCAATAATAAATCCCGTGCTGATTGCGGCAGACATGTACCCGAGTGCTTTCGGACGAGTTTCTTTTGTTGTGATATCGGCAATAAAGGCGGTAACAGCTGGCATGATGAAGGCTGCACTTATTCCCCCTAAAATCCGTGACACAAACAAGACTTCAATTACTTTTCCTAATCCAAATAGAAATTCGGAGAAACCAAAAAGAAATAATCCGATCACTATCATGATTTTTCGACCGAACTTGTCGGCTGCTTTCCCAGCAAACGGAGAACAAATCAATTGCGCAATCGCAAAGGCAGCGGTTAAATACCCAACGACGGTCCCTGTGATTCCTAGTTCATTCATCAACGTCGGCATTACAGGAATAACAAGGCCAATCCCCAAAAAGGCAATGAACAAATTCATTAACAACAAGCTTAACGTGACTTTATATGATCTCATTTTTCTATCCCCTTAACTTAAAATTACTCTAAAAACAAGATCTTCTAAAAATGAAAAAGTTCATTCCACCTGTATTCAGGCAATAACAAGCTTAACCGAGAAGTTCTATATTTTATTTTGTTTTTCTTTTAGGCTCTTTTCTCAAAGATTGTTGCTTTTTACAGGAAATATAAAATGAATTCCAAAGTTCGTTTACACGGTGAGAAAAGAGCTACAAACTAAGTAGTAACGTCGAGAAAGCTTGTTCCGCGTTAAAATCAGCTATTAAATTTTAAAAACAAACGTTACGAAAACAGCTTTCTCTTTCTAATCATTTTCGCAACCATCTCACTAACAAAAAAGACAAACAATCCTGTCAGCAACAGATGAATGTCTTTTATTTCGATTCTTTTATGAAAGCTCTTTTATCAAATATTGTTGCTTGCAAAGCTCAAATAGAACTCTAATGCCATTAGTTTCGTTTTTAAAAAAGCTATAGCATAAGAGAAAAGAGCTACAAACTTAGATATGTCGTACAAAATAGGTTATTCTGCGTTAAAATCGGCTTTATGATTTTAACAACAACCTTTACGAAAACAGCTATTATGAAAAACATTGAGAAAATTATTGATCAATAAAAATCCTGCCCAATAAATAAAGGCACAGGACAAGCGATATTCACGCTTGTTTTATCGACATTTTTACTTGTTTTAAATAACAACCAATCATCTCTTTATGGTAACTCCTAAGGTGATTGGAATCTATCACCCGTGATTAAAACTTGATTCTATCTTCTCTAGATTATAGAGGATTTTGGAATTTATTCATAGTAAAAAATAAAGGAAACAATTTGGTAAAAACACCATTGTGAAAAGGGTCATCTAAGCTGGTTGATTGGGTGTTGGGATAGACCGTATTTCTTTTCAAGTCGAGAAAAGTACAGTTTAGTTTGCTGGTGGCTTTTGCTTCATTTATTTGTGTGGTCAATCTGGAGATTCAAGCTTTGGAAACGGATAGAGTGTTGGTGATTTAGGAGGTTTGCTAATAGGGATATTGTTGGTTACCGTTTTGGACTCAGGGAACGACCTTTTAGACAACGAACGATCTCCTTGGTTACAATTTCCCCCTCAAATTCCTTAATTGGGAAGTTATTATAATCCCCTACGTGACCTTTTTCGGATTTTACTATGGAGAATGTGCACTTAGCTTTTCTTTACGTGACCATTCTTCCTCTTAAACATTCAAATCGGGCACGTATAAACCTTCTAGGTTACCGTTTTTGGATTTTACCAATGAGAACAGTCACGTACCTCTCCTCTACGTTACAGTTCTTCATCTGATTCTTTTAAATCGTGAACCTATAGAACTTCTACGTGCCTGTTTTCGGATTTTACCATAAAGTATGGGCACGTAGGCTCTTATTTGTAACTATTCATCAGTCTTCGATAAGATTAACAGGCAATTCAACACAAAAAAACGTCTTGCTCCTACATTTACTACTAATGTAAGAACAAGACGCAACAACTTTTTAGGATATTCGTTGATGTAATTTTGTTTGTACTGGTTGCTTGGATGCTTTCTTTTGTAATCGAACGAAAAGATTGTTTGACACAAGCGAGAGAATAATTAACACCGTACCGACAAGGTCAAAAACGGTGATCTGATAACCTTGAAATACCGAAACCAAAAGCGTTGTTACCGGTACAAAGTTAATGAATAACAGCGCATTGATTGGGGATAAAATGCTCACCCCGATGTTCCACCCTAGCAATGCAATCAACCCAGGGAAAATAATCATAAACAATAAATGTGGACTTGTAGCTAGGATGACTTCACTAGTTGGGATAGAGATATAACCAACCATGGTTGCTCCAATGACCACGACAAGGGATGTGAACGTCCCCAGGATACAAGTGAGCGTCGAGTAACGCAACGCGGACCACCCACGAAACTCGCTTCCCCCCATGGTATAAATCACCCAGCCTACCACCGCAACGAAAATGAGCATCGTAGGAATAAAATCATCAGTTGCACGAAGAAAACTATTCATATCCCCTTTTGTAATCACGAACATCGCACCAACAAAGGATACAATCACACAAAGGAATGTAAAGACATGTGGACGTTTATGAAAAAACATCCAGACAATCACAATCGAAATCATCGGCATCAATGACTCCATGATGGACGCAACCATGACCCCTGGCTCTCCTAATAAATCTTCTCCCCAGAATATCAAGAGATTGTAGACCGTAAAAGCCATTGTTCCGAAGAACCATAAGTGAAGACCTTTTCCTTCCAAGCGAAAAGCCTGCTTTCCTTCTTTCCAAAGCAAGAGAACGACCAAAATAACCGTTACCGCTCCATACCGAATCAGTGTAAAATAAAAGGGATCAATATGTTTAAACGCTGCATGGGCGACAGGAAACATCGCCCCCCACGAAACAGACGCAATAAAACATAAAATCGCTCCAAATAAAACATTTTTACTCACTTTCCATCTGCCTACCTTCCTCAAACATATTAGGTTCATTATCTATCCTTTTTGATATCGCGTAAAATGAATAATGATGAACATCAACCATCACTTTTTGTGATATCATAGAACTATAGAAAAATAGATAGTGGGAAGGAATTCATAATGGAATTTAAGGACTTAGAGATTTTCCAGGCAGTTGCGAAACAAGGGACGATTACAGGCGCAGCCAAAGAATTAAACTACGTGCAATCGAATCTTACGGCTAGAATACATAAATTAGAGAGTGAATTGAATACTCCCCTGTTTAATCGGCATCGACGTGGGATGAGTTTGACACCTGAGGGAAAGAAGCTCTTAAGTTATAGTCAAAAAATTTTATCGTTAACAGATGAAATGAAACAAGCTGTTCAAAATCAAACCGAACCGTCCGGAAAATTAGAAATTGGGACTGTTGAAACGGTCATTCATTTACCTAAAATTTTATCTACCTATATTAAAAACTATCAAGATGTTGATTTGTCTGTTTATACTGGGGTAACCGAAACCCTACAAAGAGAAGTACTCAACCACAAATTGGATGGAGCGTTCGTTACTGAATCGGACTTCCATCCAGATCTTGTTTCACATCAGGTGTTTCAAGAAGAACTTGTGTTAATCTCAGATCCAAGCGCCGGTCCTCTTGAAGAGCTGAAAGAAAAACCTTTCTTATGTTTCAGCAAAGGCTGTGGATACCGAGCGCGTCTTGAAACATGGTATAAAGACCAAAACATCACACCGAAACGAGTGATGGAATTTGGTACATTAGAAACCATCTTGCAAAGTGTTACTATGGGGCTTGGAGTCACCTTCGTACCAAAGTCAGCCGTAAACCATTTGGAACAAAACGGACTTATTCAATGTCATTCTCTTCCTAAACAATACAGCACCATTAAAACCGTATTTATCAGACGAGCGGATACGTATTTAACCGCAACCATCGCAAAATTTATTGAAACCATCGAGTCGAATAAATAAATATACTTCTCGTCTAATCACAAAAAAACTAATCGGAAGTGCTCCCGATTAGTTTTTTTATTAGATAGAATTAGTTCTGTCCTTTTTTGACCCACTCTGCAACAGAAACTGTACGTTTCGCTTGGTGCTTAACGGCGCCTTCTACGTCTTCAATCATTTTCCCATCTTGACTAACAGTAACACTTGTACCGTATGGGTTTCCGCCTGCTCCAAAAAGAACAGGGTCCGTATATCCAGGTGTGGCAATGATTGCGCCCCAATGCATCATCGAAGTGTAAAGAGATAACAATGTTGCTTCTTGGCCTCCATGCGGATTTTGTGCAGAAGTCATTGCACTGACAACTTTGTTCACGGTTTTACCTGTTGCCCATAAACCGCCTTGTATATCAAGAAATTGCTTCATTTGCGACGGCATGTTTCCAAATCGGGTTGGCACGCTAAAGATGATTGCATCTGCCCATTCAATATCGTCACCTGTTGCAATTGGAACATCTTTTGTTGCTTCGACTGTTGCTTTCCATGCATCATTTCCTTGAATCACGGAATCAGGAGCTAATTCTTGCACTTTTAATACCTTAACTTCCGCCCCCGCTTCTTGTGCCCCTTCTGCAGCCCATTTGGCTAGTTGGTAGTTTGTTCCGCCCATGCTGTAAAAAATAACCGCTAACTTAACCTTTTCCATAGTTTCAGTCTCCTTTGCATCTGTTTTTCCAAATAGTTTGGATAGAAACCCCATTGTTATGTCCCTCCTAATGTTGCTTTAGAAAAATCGAATCAATCAAGCAGCTTTATTTGCACTCTCTGAATCTTTTTTAAACACCAATTGTCCTACTGATAGTAGTTTGCTCCCATTAATCGAAAGATAAACAGCCATCGCTAAAAACGCTAAATCCAGTTCATATCCAGCCATTTGACCATTACCTAATAGTCCAAGCGAAAGTTTGACTTTAAGCGTTGCACCAATCATGATAACCGCAATCAATGCAGACACCAATTTCGTTCCAAATCCAATCACTAAAAGAATTCCGCCAACTAATTCAATGCCTGCAACGGCATAAGCTAAAAACCCAGGTAGGCCAATACTAGTAAACCATCCGACTGTATTTTCAATTCCATCTTGGAATTTGACTAATCCATGAATGAAAAAGATGACTCCTAAAGTAATACGTAAAATAAATGCTCCAATTTCTGTTTTCATCATTGTATTCCTATCCCCCACTAATTTTTTATCTATTTTTATACCAGTTGGCTGCCGCTTCTACTTCTGTAGCTGTAAGCTGATGCCCCCTGTTTTCCCAATGAAGTTCAACATTTGCATTAGCCTTTGTCAGCATTTCTTTCAACTCTGCTGATTCCAACGGGGAACAGATTGGATCATTGGTTCCTGCCGCAATAAATACGGACGTTCCCGCTAAATCCGGAAGCTCGATTCCTTTTCTCGGCACCATCGGATGATGGAGAATTGCTGCTTTTAATGCATTTTGATAATGGAACAATAAACTCGCTGCGATATTTGCTCCATTTGAATAGCCGATCGCTACAATATTTTTACGGTCAAAATCATATTTATTAGCCGCTTCATCTAAAAACTCATTCAGTTCTTTCGTACGGAACACAAGGTCCTCTTCATCGAAGATGCCTTCTGCTAATCTGCGAAAGAAGCGAGGCATGCCGTTTTCGAGCACATTTCCTCTAACACTTAGGACGTTCGCTTCATCATCAATCATCCCAGCAAGTGGAAGCAAGTCTAACTCATTGCCGCCAGTTCCATGAAGCAATAATAGTGTTGGTTTTGCTGGATTTTTTCCTTTTTGAAAGATATGTTTCATTCTTCTCCTCCTAAATTCGGGACCTTTATGTCTGGTAAAGTTGCCTCTAGTTCCTCTCTTTTGTCTTCAAACCACGAAGGCAGCATTAGCTTTTGGCCGAGTTCTTCTAATGGTTCATCCACGGTAAAACCTGGAAAATCTGTCGCAATTTCAAACAAAATACCGCCTTCTTCATGAAAATAGACAGCTTTAAAATAATTTCGATCACGGATTTCGGTTGGATAGTAGCCATTTTCCGCAACCAGCTCACGCCATTTATGAAGTTCTTCTTCATCTTTCGCCCGCCAAGCAATATGATGGACTGTGCCAGCTCCCATTAACCCACGGACGGATGGTGAAAGTTTAATGTCAATTATATTCCCCAGTATGTCTTCTGATTGAAAACGAAGGATAGTTTCTTCCTGACCAATACATGTAAGGCCAAGTACATTTTCGAGCACTTCTGCCGTTTTATGAGGTTTAGCGGAAAGAAGGGTTGCCCCGCCAAACCCTTTGATTGCAAACTCTGCTGGAATATCGCTAGTACTCCAAGTATTAAGTGGTCCCCCTGACCGCTCAACCAATTCGATTTCAAGTCCGTCTGGATCTTGGAATTGCAAGGAAGTTTCACCAAAACGTACCGTTTGAATGAATCGTTGGCCATATGATTTTAACCGCTGTTGCCAAAACGCTAGTGAATGTTCAGGAATCAGATAGCTTGTCATCCCAACCTGCCCTGTGCCAATACGGCCTTTTAATTGGTGCTCCCAAGGAAAAAAGGTAATCACCGTTCCAGGATGACCAGATTCATTCCCAAAATACAGATGATAAACTTCAGGACGGTCGAAGTTGATCGTTTTTTTCACAAGTCTCATTCCCAGTACCCCAACATAGAAATCAATCGTTTTTTGGGCGTCGTTCACCATCGCGGTGATATGATGAATGCCAGCTGTTCGTTGCACACTAAATCCCTCCCTTTCGTTCCATATCCTATTTCGGTCTTTCAATCGAAAACATCTCGCCAAGTTTGGCATAATTCGCGCCCGCTAATCGACTCACAGCAGCCAACCCGATTGGATCAATTCTCCCCTTTTCATAAAGCTTCTCTTCAATATGAAATTGAACAACTTTTCCAATAATAAAATCACAACCAGGAGTAGTGCCTGAACCACCTACCTCCAATGCGTGTTCCAACATACACTCAAAACGAATTTTTGCTTCAGCTATGCCAGGCACGGAAATTTTCATGCTTTCAACAGGAGTTAATCCCGCCAATTGTACTTCACTTTGATTCGCAGGAAGTGAGGAGGCTGTTTGATTGATTTTTTCAACATTTTGTTCATCAACGATGTGAACAACAAATTCCTTTTTATCAAGAATGTTTCTTGCAGTATCCTTTTGCATGCCTTCAGACCGCTGAATCGAGAGTGAAATCATCGGAGGATTCTATGTGACAATATTAAAATAACTAAATGGCGCTCCGTTCAACACTCCATCTTTGGATTGACTGGTGACGAAAGCGATCGGCCTAGGAATAATACTGCCAATTAAAAACTTATAATTTTCTCTTTCGGTCAACTGGTTTGGGTCGATTGAAAGCATCGGACAGCCCCCTTTTTCATAAAAATTAATCTAATGTTCTTACTTCAAACGGAATCAATCCTCGTTCAATCTGATCGCGGTGCGGTTCATATTGTTCTGGTAGCATCAACTGTTCACCCATTGTATCGTGTGATTCATCGTGCGCGAATCCTGGTGGGTCGGTCGCAATTTCGAACAGAATTTCGCCATGCTCTCTAAAGTAAATGGCATTAAAATAGTTGCGATCTCTGACCGGTGTCACACCATAGCCATTCGCTGTTACAAACTGTTTCCAATCCAATTGATCCTGATCATCTACCGCTCTCCAAGCAATATGATGGACCGTTCCAACTCCCATTTGCCCACGGCCAATTGAGGTTAATTTTAGATCAATGATATTTCCGATATCTCCTGTAGAACGATAACGAGCGAAGTCTCCTTCTTTTGCAACGAACTCAAGTCCCATCACTTTTTCTAACAGTTCACCTGTTTTGTTCGGTTGAGTCGACAAAAGTGTCGCGCCGCCAAAGCCTTTGATCCCGACATCTGAAGTAATTTCGCCGAAAGACCATGTATTCATTTCGCCTTCTTCTCTTTCAACAATTTCTAAATGAAGTCCATGTGGATCATCGAATTCCAAATATCGCTCACCAAACCGCTCCATTTTTGTAAAAGGAATGTTGAATTTTGCTAGTCTTTCCTCCCAAAAATTCATAGCGCCTTTTGGAACGACATAGGATGTAACCCCTACCTGACCATCGCCAATTTTCCCTTGATACGCATTTGCCCATGGAAAAAACGTAATAATGGTTCCTGGTTTTCCGCCTTCATCCCCGAAATAAAGGTGATAGGTTTCTGGATCATCAAAATTGACCGTCTGTTTAACGAGACGCAAACCTAATACTCCAGCATAGAAGTCGACATTTTCTTGTGGATGACCAACAATTGCAGTGATATGGTGAATTCCCATTGTTTTTTTCATGTTTTGCTCTCCTTTTTCTTCTATTATTTGTAGATATTTTTTACATTGATTTGCTAGTTTAACCGAATCGAACACCAAATTTGACTTAAATCAAGAATCTTGAATTAGAGATAATTAATTAAAAAAAATTAACTGATTTTTTGGTTATGACTCTTGAGCACATCCTTCAATCGGTTTGATAACAATCCGCTCAATTTTCATAATGGGACAACATGTACAGCTGCTTGTGCACATGTTGTCTATCTTTTAAAATTAATATTAACGAATAGTGAACAATGCTTTTGACCAAGTGTTTAATTGATCCAACATTTGATTCACTGATTCTTCTTGTACAGCTTTTGGTTTGAAGTCAGTTCCATTTTCAAAATCAGTGAATAAAGATAATGCCGGATGAACACGAACGTCTGCGATAGACAATTCACCTAAAATTCCGCGTAAATGTTCTGCGGCACGAGCGCCACCTACTGATCCGTAAGATACGATTCCAGCTGCTTTGTTGTTCCACTCATCACGTAAGTAGTCTAATCCATTTTTAAGTGCTGCTGTAATAGAGTGATTGTATTCTTGAACGATAAAGACAAATCCGTCTTGTTCAGCAATAATTTCAGACCATGCTTTTGCACCTGATGCATCGCCGCCTGCTTCGCCTAGGATTGGCAATTTATAATCTGCAAGATCGATAATCGTATAGTTTGCATCGCCGCGCTTATCTGCGATTTCTTTTACCCATGCACCAACTTGTGGACTTACGCGTCCTTCACGTGTAGAACCTAAAATAATACCAATGTTTAATTTTGTCATTGTTTGTTCCTCCTCTTTTTTTGTTCCAAATAATCTATCTAAAAATCCCATTGATGATTTCACCTCCTTGAAAAGTCTAGAGATATTGTTGATTAATTGCCTCTTGGAAAACATCCCTTTATCACTAAGTGTTTTAGATGGTACACAAAGGTCAATAATCTCGAATTCAAGATATAAAGCTAAAAAAATATTAATTCCATAACTCTTGAATTCATTTATTTTTAATTCGGGATAAATTTAACATAGAATCTTTATCAATGTCAACAACTTAAAACAACAATTTTTTTCAACTTTACTCATTTGTTGTTCATATAAACTAGATCCAATCTTGGAAAAAGTCCTATTGACCTTATATCTCAAAATAGATGTAACAATTAAAGGTTTTTTGCGCTGTAGCCAATTCGTTTTAATAAAGCAATGGCTTCCTTGACCTCTTCAGCATCCAATTCAGCAAAAATTTCTTGAATCTTCAATTCGTGTTGCGGGAAAATTTTATCCATTAATAATTTCCCTTCACTGGTTATCGCCGCGTAGGTTACACGTCGGTCTTTTGGGCATCCCCGCCGTCTTACATAGTTTTTTTGCTCAAGCTTATCCACAACATAAGTAATACTGCCACTTGAAATAAGAACCTTTTTGCCAATCTTTTGAATGGGCTGGTCGCCTCTATGATACAACAACTCTAACACAGAGAATTCCGTAGAATTCAGACCAAACTTGGCGGCGTCTTTTCGAATCACTTCTTGTATCGCTTGGGAGGCACGAATAATTACAGTTACAGCTTTCAACTCATCTTTTACTAATTCCACAACCGTATTCCTCCTTTCAAGGCTCATTAGTTTTGTCTACTAACGAGACTTTTCTTCCCCTATATCTCGAGTTCAAGATATGGGACCAAAAAAATATAATAGTATTCCTTAATATCTCGAATTTATATATCTTTGATTAAAGATAAATTTACCACATTTTTGTTTTGGGTGTCAAACTTTATACCTAGTTTTTGAGTTTTTGCATTGAACTAGTTTCCAAAACAAAAAGGGAAAGCACCTGTTGCTTCCCCCTTACTTTTCACTACCATCACAATAAGAAGCGACTACAGCAGCCATTGCTTTTGCGCTGATGATGAGACTTTTTTCATTAATATCAAATTTAGGATGATGATGCGGATAGGCTTCACCCGATTCCGGAATCGCACCGACATAGAAGAAGCAGCCTGGTACTTTTTCAAGATAGTAAGCAAAATCTTCTGAAGGCGGCTGTGGCGGTGTTTCCAAGACCTCTTCTACTTCTGGAATGGATGCTTGTTCTAAGGCTTGACGTACTTGCTCCGTTACATCAGGATCATTATAGAGGACTGGATAGTCATTTTTATATTCAAGTGTTGCTTTTACTCCATAGGATCTTTCCAAGCCTTCGGCAAATGCCTGCACTTCTCTTTCAACGGTTTCTCGCGTCTCAGGAGACATCGTCCGAACATCCCCTTCAATTGTTACAGAATCTTTAATGACGTTGAAGCTTCCCTTCCCGTCAAAGTTTCCAATCGTCACAGAAGCTGCATCAAATGGATTGATTCGGCGGCTAACGATCGTCTGTACATTCATCACAAAAGAACTTGCCGCTACAATCGCATCGTTTGCCAAATGTGGGGATGAACCGTGACCACCTTTTCCTTGAACCACTAATTTAAAATATGACCTTCCTGTTTGCGTATTGCCGCTTCGATAATATATGTTGCCCGTTTTCATGTTGCTCATCACATGAATGCCTAGGATTGCGTCTACACCATCCAGCACGCCTGCTTTGATCATACCGATTGCCCCACCTGGAGGCGTTTCTTCTGCAGGTTGATGAATGACTCGAATGGTGCCAGCTAATTGGTCTTTATGCTCTGCTAATGTCTCAGCTAAAATCAACATATAGGCAGTATGACCATCATGTCCACACGCATGCATCACACCCTCATTTTTTGAGGCAAACGGCAGTCCCGTTTCTTCTTTAATCGGCAATGCATCAAAATCCGCTCGGATGGCAATCGTTTTTCCTGGCTTTGAGCCTTTAATGGTGACAACAATCCCCCGCTCGCCTCCGAAATTGGTCTCAACTGAATCCACATTGACTTCTTTATAAAAATCAGCAATATAGTTGGCGGTTTGTTCTTCTTCGAAAGAAAGTTCGGGATGTTCATGAAGATAGCGACGTATCTCGATGATCCGGTCTTTTTTTTCTTCTAATTTTTGCAGTAATTCATTTAATAACATCTTTTCAATCTCCTTTTACTCAATGAGTAGGTTCTGGTTCTGGCTGCCCAGGAGGATTTTTTAACCGTACATTTTTTGCTTCCTTCTGTGTTTGTTCTTTTCCTGCATTTCTTGGAACCATGAAGATAATGGATAGAATCGAGAGAACCCCGAATATGACGTTTACGATAATCCCCGCTGTAGCTGCCAGTTCCAAGTTTCCCGCAGCGGAAATGGACGTATAAACAGTAGCCGATATCGCTACACCGAAAGCTCCGCCAAGGGAACTCGCCATTTTATAAACCCCTGCAGCTTCTCCTACTTTGTTTGAAGGTGCATTCGATACCGATGTATCTGTTGATGGTGTTGCATATACACCAAGTCCGAGTCCAAATAAAGCAAAACCAATGAAAACAACCACCGTATATGCAAAGTCAGATAAGAACGTTAATCCCATAATTGCAACTCCAACTGTAGTGATGAGAGAGCCCCAAATCATTGGTGATTTTGCGCCTGCTCTTTGTAATAATTTCTCTCCAACACGTATCATCGCTAACACAGCGACCAAATAGCCGAGTGAAAGCATCCCTGCTTGAAACGAAGAAAAGCCTCTCCCTACTTGTACATAAGTATTGGCTACTACTAGTGTTCCAGCAATCGCATTTAACAAAAAGTTAGAAATTGTTGCACCAGAATAAGGTTTGTTTTTAAATAAGGCAAAATCGATTAAAACCACTTCTTTGCTTTTTTCGATTTTGTAAAAGACAAATAATCCGATAATGGCCACAATAGCAAGGATTATTGAAATTATACTTGTCCAGCCCAAATCTGCCCCAAAAGTAATAAATACATTCAATGCAACCATGGTGACAATAAAGACAGCAAGACCAGTGTAGTCGAATCTAAATTTACCCGTCGATTCTCCTTTGCTTTCTGGTGTATCTTTAATCAACCACATACTTAGTAAAGAAAAGACGATACAAAAAATGAAGATCCATCTCCATCCCATAGACGTTGCGATGGCACCACCAGCAAAGGAAGCAGCTCCTGATCCACCCCATGATCCGATTGACCAATAACTCAGTGCACGTTGTCGTTCTGCCCCTTCAAAATACTCTTTCATTAACGCAATCGTTGCAGGCATAATACATGCTGCAGATAGTCCCTGAAGAACACGTCCGGTAATCAGTAAAAAAGATCCTTGTGCTAACACAAGACACAGGGAGCCGATCACACTTAAAATCAACCCAATATAGGTCATTTTTTTTCGTCCAATTTTGTCTGCCAATCCACCGGCAGCAACAATGAATAATCCAGAGAATAATGCACTTAAACCGATGGCAATGTTTAATGTACCAAGTGAAATACCTAAATCTTCTTGTACAGCTGGCACTACATTGACCACTGACTGAGCAAATAACCAAAACGAAATAACTCCAAATACAATCCCAATAATTAATTTATTGGTGCCTTTATAGTTCGTCGCTTCCATAGTAACCTCCAATTCATTTATTAGCTAAAATGTGAATGATAATGAATTAGCTTTTCAGGTTACTTTTTGCAGTTTTTATTAAGTTCATTCCTTAAGACCATTCTGTTGAGAATTTTTTATTTCCACTTATGGGAATATTGACTAGTTCGTAAATTCCAGTTTGTTTATAAAACCACAGCATTCCCACTAGAATGGTTTTTATTATAGAATACTAAGTTGATTTTGCTTTACCAGTTCCGCAAGCAAGGTCTTCATTTTGTGTTAAATGACGGAACTTGGAGAAGGTAAAGTTAGTTGAAGAAAAGTCTAAATAGAATCAACACCAAAATAAAGACTATGTACTAGAGGACTTAAACTCATGCTTTTGATTGCTATTGGTTTTCTGTTTTTATCTCGAATTCCAAAGTGTTCTGAAGCATGAACTAACCTATTTCTCCCATCAAGGGTCAAGAAGCTTGCTGATTTTTTGATCAAACAGCCATTGTTCGAATTTTTTTGCAACCTCAAAATACTCGAGCTCCTTTGCTTTTATTGAAAAAATCTTTGTGCCTAACCCATCTAATTCTTTTTCTGGATCATTTTTTAACCCCTCATGTTCAAAATCAAAGAAGATGTCCCGTATATCTTCTGACTTTCGTTTATACGCAGCAGCTTCCAAATCGAAACCATTTTTATAATAACCTACATGCAAATCGTATCTATGGTCATAGAGCATTTTTATCACCTCAGTAACACTACACTTGATCGTTTCGCCATTAGGAAAACTAATTATAGGTTCAATTATTTGAAGTTGGACGATTACTTAACGGAAGTCGCGGCCTCTCATCTTGATAGATTGAATAGGTCGTACCTTCGTTTTCCATTTCAGAACAGTGCTGATCCTTGCAAGAAAACAAATAGGTATGCTGATCGGTTCGGACACTCACGACGAAATAATAAGGGAATGCCCCCCCTTTGTTTTTATCCATACTTGGATCCATTGCAATGATGTTTTCTGTTGTTGCTAAGTTTTGTAGTCGTTACTCTCGATTGTTTTTTGAACCATTTCACTCAATATCACTTTTTCTTTTTGAGAAGGTTCATATGCTTTTTGGATTAGCTTTTTTCCTATTAGAATGACATTCACCGCTAAGCTGACAACCAAGAGTGCAAGTACAATTTTATTTCTCAACTAATCCATCTCATTTCATTTTTATCTCTTAATCATGGTTATGCTTTAAGGGTGTATACTCGTTTATCCGTTTCAAAGCTAAAAAGAATAGAATGCTGGCAAGGATGATGTACATAGATTTTATCATTTTCACGTTTTCCTCATAACAACATTATTGCATTTGGCGAATCTCCCTTGTAGAGCAATTGCTTCTTCTTGCGTTCAACAAACGTCGAAAACAATATATTTACCAAACTGATAGCACCAAATATAATAAAATTAAATTCTGAGTAGTAAGGAAGTTATAATGAAGGCTTCTGCCCTTTGTTCAAAAATTAATTTTGAAAGGTTTTCATCTTCTTTTACGATGAAATGTCCTTATTGCAGGGCCAACTGAATAGAAAAAATGTTATTGCTTTCCTATTAATAAAAAGATTACTAATATGTATTGGAGACTGAAATGGAAATTACTATTAGACAAGAACACCCTAAAAATTACCAAACAACTGAGGAAGTAGTGAAAAGTGCATTTTCAACATTAGCCTATAGCGACAATCATGAACACTACCTCGTCAATCGCATTCGCAAATCGGATGCGTTTATTCCGGAACTTTCAATAGTTGCTTTCAGTCAAGAAACGAATTGGTCGGTCATGTTCTATTGTCTAAGATTCAAATCGTTAATGGCCCGACCAAGGTCGATTCGCTAGCGCTTGCTCCCGTTTCGGTTGCACCTGAGGTTCATAGAAAAGGCGTTGGCAGTCAATTAATACTTGCTGCGTTAGAAAAAGCAAAACAGCTTGGCTATCATTCCGTTATTGTATTAGGACACCCAGACTATTATCCTAAGTTTGGTTTTAAACCTGCGAGCTTATGGAAGATTCGTGCTCCTTTTGAGGTGCCGGACGAAGTTTTTATGGTTCTAGAATTAACCGAAAATGCGCTTGAGCATACACAAGGGATTGTTCAGTATTCAAAAGCTTTTGATTAACTAAGTGGTCCTTTCAGGATATCAGGCATAGGACGAACTGGCTAGAAGGTTGTTCTCTAAATTAATTTACGGATTGTATGACCCGAGCCACTAACCGTTGAGGCTAGACCATCCTCTATATTTCAATAGAGGTTACTCCAAAATCGTCTGCTACTATTTTGGATAATCTCTTTTTTAAAGGCTGTTTTCAAAAGAATTGTTTTTATATCCTAAAACCATTCACTACACAAAAGGAACTATTTTCTATGTTTCAATTAAGTTAGCAAGCTCTTTTCATATACATTGAGCTTTTTTGTATAACCTAGCTTATTCAGTTGTATGCTGGTTCAACAGCAACAAAGATTTAGAAAAGAGCTTTTTTAAGATACTCATTTACCTTCCTCTATCCACCTGTAAATTTCACATTATCCCTTTCTTCCACATGTTTAAACATTTATCACATTTTTTCTCACCAATCCTTCTCTTTATTTCTTCGATGCATTTATTTATCCATTATGAGACTGAAAAAAAATCACAGCATTTTTATGCATAACTATCCTTTTTCTGGGACGTAAATGGATATTTTTGTTAAAATTTAATATGATTTAAAGATTAGTACTTTTGAACCAATCAAAATATGTTGAATGAGGCTAAGGGGGAAAACGTTGTGGAGTTAAACGAAATTAGAAATGAACTTTCAGTTAGAGGAAAAAACGGAATAGGCTTTTTAAGTTCTGCTGTTGTCATTTGGTCTCTGATCACCTTCATATTTTTACAGTCCTTTGACATACAACAGAAAAACATTTATATGTTGTTTTCAACAGGTTTAATGTTTCCATTATCCGTTCTCTTTTCTTCTTTTATCAAGGCTGATTGGAAACTCAAAAATAATCCATTGGGAAATCTAGGTTTATTTTTAAATATTGCTCAGTTAATCTATTTTCCTATCCTTTTTTGGGGAATTATCCATCATCCAAATGATGCAATTCTATTTTTTGCAATCATTACTGGGGCTCATTTTTTTCCTTATGGCTGGTTCTATCATACACTTGCCTATTATGTTATGGCACCAGTGATATCGGTCTTCATGCTATTCTTGGGATTGTATTTAGATGGAGAAAAATTATGGCTGATTCCTCTATCTATGACAATCGGTTTGTGCTTTTTAGTCTTTTGGAACCGCTTGGATTATAGGAAGAAAATGATTTGACAGGAAGGATTCATAGCATACAGCTTTATACGAGACTCTCACTCCCTTTTTAGTTCCGTGTAGTATTCCTCTGTAGCTAAAATCCATTGTGAATATACCTTTATACGTTTGATCAAATGAAGATTCTAGTAATTTTTTTTTAGAGATATAGGGAGAGGTTTGATGAAAAGATTTGGAATGATAGGTAGTCTTCAATTATTCATTGCATTATCGGGACTTGGTTACCTATTGATTACAAGATTAATAGGTATGGAACTCTCTGCATGCGATCAGTCTTATTTTCTTGATTCTCCCTATTTTGATATTGATTAAATAAACCGAGCCATTGGGCTTGGTTTTATTATTGTTGCTATGTTTAAAACTATGCTTATAACGGCACCCCAGTAAATTCTCCCCTAATGTGTCGCAACAAAAATTCCTAAATTAAATGAAGGATTTTCTCTCAGCCGGAAAGAATTGTAGTAAAAATAAATCATATACTAGGAGAAACTTATGGATAAATGGGATCGAAAGGATATACAGACACCCCGTGGTACTTTTGAAGTCTTTATGAAAGGTAAAGGCGAACCTCTTTGTGTGACTCACTTGTATTCTGAATTTAATGAGACAGGAGATTATTTTGCGGAATCATTCGTAAAAACCCATAAAGTACTTTTGGTGAATCTCAGAGAAGCAGGAAATTCGGCTAAAGCGGACAACCCAAATGAATTAAGCATGATCGATTCCATTCTTGATTTAGAGGCAATTCGTCATGCTTTAGGATTTGAGAAATGGGGGTTCGCTGGGCATTCGACAGGTGGGATGTTAGGAGTTGTTTATGGGATTTACTTTTCAAACAGTTTGACGTTTAATGTTGTTGTCGGGGCAGCTGCAAGAGAATATATGACCTTCTCTCCTGATTGTATCTACCATAAAGAACACCCCAAATATAGATATATGCAAGATTTAATGGAAACCTTAAAACGTGCCGACTTATCAACAGACATGCGTAAAGAATTAACAAAAGAGCGGACAAAATTATCTTTATTTAAACCGGAACTTCATGATGAATTTTTTTCACTAAAGATCCAGAAAAAAATATCGGCTGTTCGCTTGAATTATTTTAGCCGGGAAGTCCTCATATTTGATGTAACCAAAAAGCTAAAACTCATTTCAACTCCAACATTGATTGTTTGCGGGAAGTATGACGTTCAATGCCCTGTCACATACTCGATCGAAATGAATGAGTTGATTCCAGATTCTAAACTTGTTATTTTTGATCGAAGCAATCATTATCCTTTCTTGGAAGAGTCCGCGGAGTTTGAGAAAGAAATGAAGACTTTTATGATAAGTCACACATAAAGAAAATAAATTGTAATTAAACGATCGTCACGTTGGCGGTCTTTTTTTACGCTGGTGAAGTTAGGAAATTTCCACCCTATTAAATTGTTGGAGGAAGCGATGGAAGGATTTAAAGTTAAAAAAATAAAAGATTTGCTTGTTGTGAATTCAGACCAGATGGTGAAGGAAAGCAAAGACGAGGGTTTTCGTTTTATCGAAAGATTAGTAAATGACTATAAAAATGACAGTAATACCTTTCATCAGCTTGGTGAATCTCTATATGGGGTGTTTAACAATGAAGGTGTACTCGTTGCGATTGGTGGGCTTAATATTGATCCTTTTTCAACTGAAGAAACCATTGGTCGGTTGAGGAGGTTTTATGTTTCGAGGGATTATCGAAGAAACGGCCTTGGCAGCCTCTTGTTGGAAAGGATCATTTCTGAGGCAAAAGATCATTATAATGTAATCGTGCTTCATACGGATACAGAACAAGCGAATCATTTTTATCAAGCTTTTGGATTCATAAAAGAAGCTAGATATCCTAAAACAACGCATTATTTTAATTTGTAAAAAATGGGCAGGAGTTCATTTACTCTACATCTAAAGTAGTAGAAAAATTACATCTTTTATAGGACTCTTTAATTGTTGGATGTTGGTAATATGGATTCAAGGAGGTTTTGAAGATGATCAAAGGGCTGTTTGAAGCACACTTACCTGTAAAGCATTTAGAAACATCAATCAACTTTTACGAAAAATTAGGTTTGAAGTTGGCTTGGAGAGATGAAAACACGGCATTCTTTTGGATTGAAGAAGGAAAAAGTTGGCTTGGTTTGTGGGAAGGAAATGAGTACAAAACTGAGTACCACCCTTCTTTACGGCACATTGCTTTTCGTGTCACTTACGAGGCTTTAAAGGCATCTTTAGAATGGCTTGAAACTCTCCAAGTGAAAGCCGTTCCTTTTGGGAACCGAACAACGGTGGAGCCTTTCGTAAGACCCAATCAAGGAAATGCTTCGGTCTATTTTAAGGACCCTGATGGGAACAGTTTAGAGTTGATGTGTTTTGTCGATGTTCCTGAAGAACTTAGACATATGACTGAAAAGTTGTCGTTTGACGAATGGGAGAATGCGCTGAGTCGGAAAATTGATTAAGGGCTCTTTTCATTTGACTGCATATGGGTGCTTTATAAGGTCTCAATAAAACGCTCAATTAAATTTGAGTGTTTTTAATCTTTTCATATCGATTTATATCGAACTGATTCACTCGCCTCACACTTAAAATTCGATATAAAAAGGATGAGTATGTTCGTTCAAACAGTATTCAATTCTTTGTCTAAAGTTCTTCCAAGTCACCATTTCTAAAGCCTGATCAATTGGGAAGAATCCTACTTCTAAACTCTCTGGGGAAGTGGCTAATTCTCCTCCAACGGGTTTAGCGAGAAACAGCGTGTTACATATAGAGTTATGTACATTTTGGTAGATCCCACAAAATTTTAAAACCTCAATATCAACACCTGTTTCCTCCTTTGTTTCTCTTATCGCCGCGGCTTTTAATGACTCTCCTTCTTCAACTTGACCGCCAGGCATTTCCCAACCTCTTCTAGGCCCCCTGATTAATAATATTTCTTTTTTTTGTATTTAAGACAATTGTCGCTGCTGAAACGATATGTTTTGGATGTGTGTGTATAGCATTTGTGTTTTTTTCAGTTCTCTCCACTGGCTATCATCTCCTTTATGACGAAACAATCCATAATTAAACCATTTAAATGGCACCCTTTGTAAATACTTTCAAAACAATTTTAACATAAAATACCAGACTCCTTCACTTCCAAATTAGCAATGTTTGAGGAAACATGAAGAACTTTAATTAAAAATAGCAGACCAACTGACGGGCTGGTCTGCTACGTTGTGGCTATTTAATAGGTGTCCTAGGTTTAATATATAACAAAACGGAAATCTTCTTCCGAAGGATTTATTCCGTTTTTAATGAAATTTGATTGGAATAATCTTTCTTTTCATTCATGTTTTCATCTGTGTATTGAACGCCGCTATAATAGAGAACCCCATCTTCGATTCGAAGATCGGTGATTTGAATCTCATCCCCATAGTCCGTGACAGCTTCGGTTTCTTTGGTTTCAATATTGATTCTGTAGATATTCCCTCCTACACTAACCGTACCATGCGGATAACCAATGATGACGAGTACATGCTGATCATCTTCCCAAACGACCTCTTTCGGTTTCTTCTCCGCGTCAAACGGAACGAGTACATCCTGGCTTCCATCATGAAGATCAACAAGATAAAGATTGCTCATTGTTTCCCAGCCATAAGGGGATAAATAAGCCGCTTTCTCGCCATTGGGGGATTTTACCGGTTCGGAAGGCATGTCCTCTGCTAGTACGACTGTCTTTCCCCCAGCTTGTACCAACTCGATGGTATCCTTTTCAGCATTCAGTTTAATATCAAAGAGATCAGCTTGATTTTTTGTTTCTTCTTCATTCTCCTGAGTGCCTGTTTTCTCCTTTTCATTTTCCGTTTGTTTTTCCTGTTTCTCAGTGGATTCTGTCTCAGATGACTTCTCCTGTGTTGTTTCGTCTGTATTGGAACATGCTCCAACTACTAATGAGACTGCAAGTATTAATAATAGTAAATACTTCTTCATTATTATTCCTCCCCAGTATCGATGTTTACGTGCTAGATTCCCTCGGCAGGTAGAAATTATGCGTAGATATTATGAATTCGCCCATAGTTGGAGGTCTGTTTTTTAAATCACAATTGATAATTTATAGGTCACTATCCGGTTTATACTTGATTGGATGGAAACCGAATTTCAAGAAGATAACAAATTTCTCCGCTAATTTGCTAGTTGTTTAAAACGTATGTAGAATGTTTATGGATGTTCTAAGCATATTTAGTAAAACCTCTTGTGGAAAAACGAACAGTTTCTGTGAATTATATTTTTTTAAGAATTTTTGCAGGGTTGCCCGCTACGATTGTATTAGCTGGAACATCTTTTGTCACAACCGAACCCGCAGCAACAACGGAATGGTCCCCGATAGTGACGCCTGGCAAGATTACACAACTTCCACCAATCCACACATCGTTTCCAACTGTAATCGGAATCCCATATCCACTCTTGTTCCGATCCTTAGGTTGGATTGAATGACCAGCCGTATAAAACCCGACGTTGGGACCGATCATGCAATTATGACCTATCCTAACTTCAGCCATATCTAAAATTGTGCAATTATAACAGCATAAAAATGGTCGCCAACGTGAATATTGTAGCCCAAGTCACAATGAAAATTGTGTTCGATACTAGGATTAACACCAACAGAACCAAACAATTGTTGAATCATTTCCTCTCTTTTCAAAAAATCTTCCACAGCACTATTGTTGAATTCTTGCACAAGTTTATGGGCCCGGATATTTTTAAGTCTTAGTTCCTCAGTACCCCGTTCATAATGGATTTTCTTTTTTTTCTGCATTTGTTCTTTTCTCCCTCCGATATAAGTCTTTTAAATGATAAACATTTATAGTGTTCGATTAAAAATCTTATTAACTCATCATACTCATGGGCTTTATAGAGAATACCTTTAGTGGCAAACACATAATAAGCGGGTGTTTTTCTATTTTTAAAAGAGGATATTGTTTGTTTTGTTCGGGAAATTCTCTATCCTCCCCTACTACTTTCCTATTTGAATTATCTAAATACTCTATATTTTTATCGTATCATTTTATCTAATCGATTTGTTACCTATATTTGTTCTTAAGGGACCGTTTTACCGTTTCCTGCCTTTTCATTCATGGCGAGCACCGAGACCGGCTTCTTTCTTACCGATTCCTCCTTTTTTCTTTATCGGCGGTCACATAGAACCGCTCTAGCTTACCGGTTCCTCTTTTTTTCTTTGGCGACGGGCATCGAGCACGACTCTCGATTACCGTTGCTCACTTTTCTCTTCTTCAACGGGCATCGAGCACGACTCTCGGTTACCGTTGCTCACTTTTCTCTTCGTCAACGGGCATCGAGCGCGCCTCTCGGTTACCTTTGCTCACTTTTCTCTTCGTCAACGGGCATCGAGCACGACTTTCGTTTACCGTTGCTCACTTTTCTCTTCGTCAACGGGCATCGAGCACGACTCTCGGTTACCGTTGCTCACTTTTCTCTTCGTCAACGGGCATCGAGCGCGCCTCTCGGTTACCGTTGCTCACTTTTCTCTTCGTCAACGGGCATCGAGCACGACTCTCGGTTACCGTTGCTTACTTTTCTCTTCGGCAACGGGCATCGAGCACGACTCTCGGTTACCGTTGCTTACTTTTCTCTTCGGCAACGGGCATCGAGCACGACTTTCGTTTACCGTTGCTCACTTTTCTCTTCGTCAACGGGCATCGAGCACGACTCTCGATTACCTCTAACCACTTATCCCATCGTCAACGGGCATCGAGCACGACTCTCGGTTACCTCTAACCACTTATCCCATCGTCAACGGGCATCGAGCACGACTCTCGGTTACCGTTGCTCACTTTTCTCTTCGTCAACGGGCATCGAGCGCGCCTCTCGGTTACCGTTGCTCACTTTTCTCTTCGGCAACGGGCATCGAGCACGACTCTCGGTTACCATTGCAAACTTTTCTCTTCGCCAACGGGCATCGAGACACGCTCTCGATTGCCGTATTCCACTTTTTTCTTGACCATGGTCACCGAGAAAGTAATTACCCCGAGTACAATTCCAAATAACGCCAAATGGATGGGCCTTTTGTCGTAAAAGTAAGAAACAATCGAGACTTTAAAAGCAGGAACTATTGCCCATTAACAGGAAATTATTAGATGATGATGATTTTAAGAATGCCTACTAAAACTCGTTTTATGATGCGGCAGGATGTTAAGGAGGTTTAGGTAGAGAGAGGAATAGTTATAACACTTCTGGGGGGAAATAAAATGAAGAAAATAATGCTGAGTTTATTGCTGCTTTTTAGCCTGGTGTTCATTGAGGCACCTACACCTGCTTCGGCAGCAAGTGGAGATTTAATTATTATCAATAAGTCAAACAACCAACTAGCTTATTATCAAAATAATAAACTGGTAAGAACATTTAGTGTCGGAACGGGCCGGCAACCTTCACAAACGCCTGAGGGCAAATTTAAAATCGTGAATAAAATTAAGAATCGCCCCTACTATACTGACAATATTCCTGGCGGGGATCCACGGAATCCACTTGGAAACAGATGGCTTGGAATCAATGCACGCGGTACATGGGGAACAACATACGCGATTCACGGCAACAATAACCCGAACAGCATCGGTGGGTATGTGAGCGCCGGCTGTGTGCGAATGCACAACAATGAAGTACAATGGCTTTATAATCAGGTTGATGTCAATACGCCGGTTATAATTACAACGTCGGGTAAATCGTTTAACTCGATTGCAGCGGCAAATGGATACAACGTTTCCGGAAAAGCTTCAGTTCCAGCGACAGCTGCTCCTTCAAGCACTGTACTAAAAAAAGGAATGCGCGGAACGGAAGTGAAAAAATTGCAGCAAGATTTGACCAACAAAGGCTATAGCACAAAAGGTATTGATGGAATTTTCGGACCAGCAACAGAATCGGCCTTGAAAAAATTCCAAAAAGCGAATAACCTGAAGGCAGATGGCATTGTCGGACCGGCTACCCGCAAGGCGCTGAATAGCAAAGTTGCTGCGAAGCCTGCTAAAAAGTCAACTACTGCTTCGAAACCAACGAAAACAAAGAAAAAAACATCTACAGCTCCGAAAACTGCCACAAAAACGTCTAAAAAAGACACTTCAACAACTGCCTATTCAAGCAAAATCCTGAAAAAAGGCATGAAAGGCGCAGAAGTAAAAAAACTGCAACAAAATTTAACTAATAAAGGCTATAGCACAAAAGGAATCGATGGAATTTTCGGACCAGCAACAGAATCGGCCTTGAAAAAATTCCAAAAAGCTAAAAACCTTCAAGTGGATGGTATTGTCGGACCGGCTACTAAGAAAGCACTAGGTTAATAAATTTCGAATACGAAAGGTAATCATTATAATTGATTGCCTTTTTCGTATGAATTCTGTTGAATTGAAGCTAGGTAATTGTTTCTGATCTATAGGGAGAACCCCCATTTGTAAATGCCATGGGGGTTCTGGGACTTTTCCGAAACTTAGTATTCCATAATGTCCCAAGTATGTTCAAAGGCAATCGCCCCTTTTAACGTTTGGGAAACAGGACAAGCTTGGTCAAATACAGAAAGGGCTCGTTCCGCCGCTTCCCGTTTCCCTTTTGGAATTTTGAGCATATAATGACAGCTAATTTTTGTAATTTTCAAGACCCCATCTGGAGCCTCAATGACCCCTTGAACATTGGCTTTAATCTTATTGGGGGAACTTGGAATTTTACGCGCCTCCAGCGCGCCTGACAATGTCCCGACCAGTCAGCCGCCAGCTGCAGCAACTAGATGATCTAAAGTTGAAGGATATTGGACTTCTGGGTTCACGCCATAGAACTCCTTGACCCCACCATGAACGCCAAAAGTAAGAGGTTCTTCAAATCCATCAACGTAGGCCTTTTTCACTTTATTCCTCGTATCTTCCTGATAAATAGTGATATTTGTTAAAGCAATCGGCTTAGACAAAAATTCATCCTCCTCTATAAATTCGCTTTATGACTCTAATAAAAATCCAGTTAGAAATTCTAAGAATGGTATTCTCGTTCAGTTTTCGCTTTCCTGCTTTTCACCCTTTTTTTTTGTTTACCATTTTCGTTCCTTTGGCGATGTTTGTTTTTATGAAAGTATGGACAAAAGCCTGTACCTTTTAGGTGAACTTACATATCTTACACTATACCCTATAAAAAAGGAGCGATATGATGGAAGACAAAAGAATTCAAGGTTTATTTGGGCAGCCAGGTTACGGCGGTTACGGCGGTCAAGGTGGCTTTGGGGGCTACCCTGGTTATGGCGGGTATGGTGGATACCCAGGCTACGGTGGTTATGGCGGTGGATATGGCCACGGAGGATATGGCCATTACGGTCCCCACCATGGGCACCATGGGCACCATGGGCATCATGGGCATCACCACGGTTATCACGGACAACACCATGGCGGACACCATGGGCATCATTATGGAGGCTACCGTGGATAAATAATTCCATCTGAATGGAAACAAGCCGCTTCCCACAACTTTGGGAAGCGGCTTTATTTGTTAAACTTTTCTATAATTATCCATAAGAGGCTGATTTTCTGTTAAAATTGAAGCAGATTAAACAACAATCATGATAAGGTATTATGGTTGGAGGTGCTTGGATGGGCGCACTATTAGGAGTGTTGGCTGATTTATTCGGTGCAATAGCTTTTGCACTGATGGACGAAAACAATAAAGACAAAAACGAACTAGCCTCTAAAGAGTAGTGGTTTTTTAATCATGGACTTCTAAACCTAAAGTTTTTTACTTATCAATATTCTTATACAATTAAAAATAAAGCCAAGAAAATAAGGTGGGTATGTTGTGTATGCAGTAGTAGCAATCTTTGATACTAAGACCGAACAAATCATAAAAAACATTTGGCAGGAATTAAAGAAACAGTCTATTTCCTGTTATGCTTTCGAAGTTGAAGATAGACGACCACATATTACTCTAGCAAGCTACAATAAAATGAATATTAATGAATTTATTAGAGAAATGGATTCGTTCTATGATCATCAATCTGCTATTTCAATAAATTTTAAAACAATTGGATCCTTTTTGAATTCGGGCACCTTATTCCTGTCACCAACTCTTACAAAGGATTTGTTTGATTTCCATTTAAGTCACCACAAACACTTCGAGAAATACAATAATAACCCTCATTCTCTGTACTTGCCAAATCATTGGATACCCCACTGTACAATTGCTAACCGATTACCATTAGATAAATTAAAGGAGGCATTTAGTTATTGTTCTGAGAGTATCAGTGACATAAATGGGAAACTAGTTGAAATTGTCCTTATTGAAGTTTTAGACAAGAAAAAAGAAGCACCAACTGTTTTTTCAAAGAAGTTAAAGTATAAATAAAAAATGGTTAGCGGAGGTGGAATTGTGAATAAGTCTTTTTGGTTTCCGTTGATTGCATCAATTGGAACGATGATTTTCCTCTATGTTATAGGTTTTTTAGCAAGTGTAGATATGCTTGTCTTTAAGTTCTCATTATCCTATACTGAGATTTCTCTATTACCAATTTTTATTGGAATGGTAGTGGGATTTATTTGTGAACGGATTATGAAATTGAAGGTTCGTTCATAAAACGATTTACGCTAGAATGATAGAATCTATCATTCTAGCGTCTTTATTAGCGGACAACTTTTTTAGTGACAATCAATTCCCTATCCTTTTTGCTTCCAGAGCTTCATTGGGTCTTCTTGCCCTTCTTCTAAAACCATCCGGATCATCTTTAATTGGCGGTCTTCTCTTTCTTCCTTTAAATCTTCATAAATTAATTTCGATAATCCTAATCCGGCTCCAACTGCGTCTTCAACCGATTGGCAATAGACCACCTCTTCAATGCCTGCAAAGTACATCGCAGTTAAGCACATTGGACATGGCTCGCCGCTAGCGTACATTTTATAACCAGTTAGCTGATTGGTTTGGAATTGCTGTTGGGCTCTGCGGATGGCCAGCAATTCAGCATGTCCACTAACATCAAAGTTTTTATGATATTCATTTGCTCCTTCTGCAACAATACTGTTGTCTTTCACCAGAACGGACCCAAACGGTTGCCCGCCTTCCTTTACATTCTCGATTGCCAACTCAACAGCTCGTTTCATGAATGAATCCATTCAATCTCCTCCTTAGGTTTCATTTACCAAATATAGCAATTAAATTAAAATATAGTCCATTTCCCAGTAGTGTTCAATCAATCTACTTACTAGTTACTTGTTTTGAGCGGAAATTCCTATGTAGTTGGATTAGAGTCCGTTAACTTTATTTATCTACTAATACCGTTATGCAATTTCGAAAAAAATCCCCCTTGCTTTTATAAACAAGGAGAATTTCGCATCATTCGCTCAGTTTCAAGATCGGTTCCACGGTGACCTCAACATTCCCTTTCAAAGTTTGCGAGATAAAGCAAGCTTTTTCCGCACGTTCTGCGAATTGTTTAATCTTTTCTTCTTCATCCAGATTGGAAACAGTGACGACTGGTTTATGGATGATCTTTTCGAACGTTAATTTTTTCCCGTCTTTTGAGACGATTCCTTCCGAAGTCATTTCAATTTGAGTGAAATCAATTTTTCGATTGCTTAAAATGGCACCAAAAGTCGCTAAATAACAGTTTGCAGCTGATGCAATTAATAACTCTTCTGGATTCGCACCGTTTCCAACACCTGCAAGTTGTTTTGGTGTTGATATCACCGTCTCCCAATCGTCGGCTTCAATGGCGCCTACTCCTAAAAGACCCCCTTCCCAATTTCCTTTCACCGTAAACACATGCTTTTCCATAATGTCCCCCTACCTTTTCCAATTCTTTTAATATTCAATCTTTATTGTACCAAAATTTTAACCTGTAGAAAGGAAAGAATTGGGATTATCTTACCCTTACCATCTAAAAACTTTGTTCTATCACTTCCACCTCTATAATATCAGCCATCGGGATGCGTACAGCCGCCCCATCTTCCGTAACCATACGTACTTCTTTTCGAATGGAGTCGACATAATGTACTCGCCCTTTTTCTTCATATGTAAATCCTTCGGTCCAACGTTTGAGTAGTACTGGAAAGTTAAACTCCATCGCGTAACAGATTTTGCGGTCAAATTCTTCTATTTCATAAGAGTCAATCAGCGGCTTCTTTTGTCTGAGTTCGTCCTGTTCAGCTTCCCGCATCATTGAACGTAGTTCCGGTAAAAAGGACGCAGGTGCCCATTTGATCTTTCCACGATCTCTAATTGCCATGTTTAAATCATCTCCTTTCATTATTATATACGAATATATGTTCGATTATCTACATAAAAAAATGTCACTCTAGTAGAGTGACGAATTGACCGGTATTTTAAAACTATTTTTCCTCTCTTCATGTGGAGCAATTTGATTGCCCTATTGTGCCTTTATTAAGGTCATAAAATCTATTTTATCGATGTGTTGTGGAAAATCAATTAGTGGGTTGCGATTTTTTTGAATCTGATGGATTTCTTTGTTGCGATGTTTTTCATAGATGGATACTTCATGTTCGTGGTGCCAGTGGATGAGCATCTTGATGTCCTTGCTATTATATCGGTTAATTTCACCAGGATATCTTAGTAAAAAGTATAATGTTGCTCTAGCAACTTCGCCTTTTCCGCTTTCAGGTTCAAATTTACTGTCTTCATATTTCCCACATTCTGGCCGAATGGCTTCTATTTCCATTTGAGGAGTATAATCCTCAAAATCATAATAAGGGTAATTGGATCTTGAGGAGTTGCACACCTGTTCACAAGTGAAAAGATGGTGAAGATCTCCTCTCATTGGGTTGTCCTTATCAAACCAAGACTGAGGGACAACATGTTCGCAATTATACATAAACTCCCTTTCAATATCGGCCACAGCCTTTTGTCGCGCTTGATCATTTTCGAAGATGCTCATTGTTAACTTAGCCAGCGCTTTCTCTCTGTTCTGTTCCGCTTCATGATCTTCTCTAATGGTTTGTTCAGGATCTTGTTTGTTTCCAGAATAGATACTTTTTAGCGTACCATCCGTGTGAAGGTCTACTCTTGAATAGAGTAAATTCCGTGTCTCAGAATTATACGGAAGCTGATTTTCATGCGTGTTGGAGATTAATTGATGGAGACTTTGAGTAATAGCGGTTTTGTCACTTTGATTAAAATCTATGGATTGATAGTATTCCTTGATAATCTTTTGATCTTGTTCTTCATCATAATACCCTTTTTCATTTAAGATTTTTGATTTGTTTCGACTTAATTCTACTAATGCAGTATTTAGCTGAAAATTTTCCTTAGTCATTTTATCCCCCTTTTCACGGTTTAGGTTAGTTTTTATTATCCTTGGCATTTGTTACCGGAGTGTTTAGATTTGTTAACTTTTCGATTAAGTTTAGCTGCAAAAACCCGTTTCCTTCGGAGCTTTTTCGGAACCCAAGTGGTAACGTTCTTTTGACAAGTTGGGCATAAATTTCTGCTTCACTAAGAGATCGGCCAAACTCTTTTTCACTTAGATTCATGAGTAAGGCTAACGCACCGGCCACATGCGGAGCCGCCATCGAGGTTCCTGATAGTTTCGCATATTGATTGTCTAGATAGGTGGAATCGACCTCGACACCAGGAGAGACAAGATCAATTTCTGCATTTGTGTTGGTAAATGGAGCGAGCTCTAAATCATTGTTCACCGCCCCTACTGAAATGACTTCGTTATAAGCACCTGGATAGGCATACTCAAATGTTTCTTCGTTGTCGTCCCCTTCATTTCCTGCCGCGACAACGACGGAAATGTTCTGATTTACGGCTTTCTGAATCGCCTGATGCATTTCCGGTACATCAGTAGGACCTCCCAGAGACATCGAAATCACACGCACTTTTTCATTATTCGGACCAGTCCAATCGACAGCATAGTTAATCGCATTGATGATCCACTCATAATCACCAGCACCTTCACCCGTCAAAGCCTTTAAGCTTAAAATTTTTGACTTAGGCGCAACCCCAACAACTCCGTTTTGATTTAAACTTGCCGAAATGGTTCCAGATACATGGGTGCCATGGCCGTTATTGTCTTCAAATACGGTTGGATCACCATTATGATCACTGGTAAAATTCCTTCCTCCAATAATTTGGTCTTTCAGGTCAGGATGATCCGTGTCAATCCCAGTATCAACGACTGCAATGACAACCCCTTCTCCATGACTGCTTTTACCCCATATCGCCGGTGCCTGTACCAATTCAACGCCTTCTGGTGTTTCATTTGCATGATCCACTACTGATTGAATCGTATAGGGGATTAATTTCATTTGTTTTTTTGTCATTAAAATTCCTCCTTTAGAAATATCTGTCAATCTATTTCTATGGAATTATGCTAGAAAAGGGGACAAGTTTAATCATATTGAAATATTTTTTTAACATAATAGTAATAATTAACGCATAAAGTTGAGGCATTTCTCCCAAATAACCAACCCCCTTTTATTCATTGAATCTTCTAGAATTGTGCTCACTCCTCTCGTTGGGAACGTATGTTCTACCCCGCTGTTTTTTCATTATATCAGAGTTTCCTATCAAATAAAACAATAAATCCACCACTTTAGAAATATTCAGATTTCAATAGGTTTTCTCATCATTTTTTTAGAAAATAGACTTTGTCCCTGCCAAATTTCTTTTTATTCCATACATATATAAGTGTAAAGATTATTTTTCTAAAAAAAGAATTGGAGGTGAATGTAATGAAACTCTATTTAGATCCAGGACATGGTGGTTCAGATTCTGGTGCGGTTGGTAATGGATTGAAAGAGAAAGAGATTAGTTTGGATATCGCTTTAAAGATTCGTTCGATTTTAACCAATCAATATGAAAATGTACAAATCAAAATGAGTCGTACCGGTGATAGCGGTAAAAGCTTAGGACAGCGAACCAATGAGGCGAATGCTTGGGGAGCTGACTTTTTCCTATCGATTCACTGCAATGCCTTTAATGGCTCGGCAAGAGGATATGAAGACTATATTCACACAAGCCTGTCGAACTCTTCTACAACCGCGAAGTATCAAGATGTCATTCATGCAGAAGTGATTAAAGTGAATCAACTACAAGACCGTGGGCAGAAAAAAGCGGACTTCCATGTTCTCCGCGAAACAGCGATGCCAGCGCTTTTAACCGAAAACGGCTTTATTGACAATGCCCAAGATGCTGCGTTGATGAAGCAATCTTCATGGCGCCAAAAAGTGGCACAAGGTCACGCAATTGGAATTGCCAAAGCTTTTAATCTTAAAAAAAAACAAAATGATGATCAAGAAAAAGGAGCCGTATACAAAGTAATCGCCGGTTCCTTTAAAACAAGAGAAAATGCAGACGAACGTGTCAGTTTTCTACGTTCAAAAAACATTGATTCGTTTGTTGTGACTCTTTCCATCTCAGGTGAAACATGGTACCGAGTTCAGGCTGGGGCCTTTTCAAGCCGCGAGAATGCAGAAAAACGGTTGGAAGAAGTAAAGAAGGCAGGCGTTAGCGATGCCTATATTCTTTCTGAAAGCACAAGCGACAACTCAAATGAAGAAAAACCATCTGGATATTCGATTCTCGGGAAAACCTATTTATCTCCAGAACATATGAACCAGTTTGTGAAAAAAATCAATCCTGATGCCATTGAGCTGGGAATCTACTATTTAACGTTCGGAGAATATTATGGTATCCGAGGAGATGTCGCGTTTGCGCAAGCAATGCATGAAACCGATTATCTTCGTTTTACCGGAGTCGTGAAGCCAGAGCAAAACAACTTTTGTGGCTTAGGTGCTACAGGACCAGATAATCCAGGAGCAAGCTTTGAGACACCTCGAGATGGTATACTAGCCCATCTGCAACATTTATATGCTTATGCATCGACAAAGCCGTTGCCTGATGGATATCCATTACTAGACCCACGATTTGATTTGGTAACAAGAGGGTCTGCCACAACATGGGTAGGTTTAAACGGTAAATGGGCTGTACCTGGCACAAATTATGGACAATCTATTTTAGGCCTCTACGAGAGAATGATCAATGGAGCAATGCAAAATCTAGAAGAAGTCATAAATGAGGTTAAACGGGCATCTTCTTAGGATTTGCCCTCTTTCTCTTTCACTTTACTCTAGTTTTCTATTAAAAAGAGTTTTTTAAAATAAAGGCTGTTTCGTAAAGTTTGTTGTTAAAATCCTAAAGTCGCTTTTAACGAGATATAAGCCTCTCTCCGCGTGACTACTTTGTTTGTAAGCTCTTTTCTCATCTCGTAAACGAACTTTGGTATGGAATCATAACTAAATCATTCTATATTTCCTTTAAAAACAACAATCTTTGAGAAAAGAGTCAAAATAAAAGAAAGGATGATTTGCATGTTTAGTTTTTCGATCGTTCAACTGGTTCGGCGAATGGGTAATAAGCTGGATAAAAACATACAAAAAGAACTGTTGCACATGTACTCCCCTTTTCCTTCCCTACCATGCTTTTTGCATCGGCCAGTTGAATATATTACGAAAAAGGCTAAGAAGTTGCCCTTGGTGATTGAGTTTGAAGACGATTGTTTCGATCTTGGTGTGAAAGATTTGCAGAATACTAAATGCCACTCGCTCCACCAATTCCCTTCCGTTTCCTGTTGTTCCGCAAAAATGTCTGTTGAAAGCATGGAGCAATTCCTCAATAGCTGTTCGCATATTAAAAAAGTCTATTATGACCGTAAAGTACAGGCACTACTTGATACCGCTACCCCCGCGATCAACTCCGACCAATTACAGGAATCCGGTTTAACAGGAAAAGATGTTACCATCGCCGTTCTTGATACAGGTATTTACCCACACGAAGATTTAGAAGGAAGAATCATTGGATTTAGAGACTTTATTAACAACCGAACAGATGCGTATGATGACAATGGACACGGCACACATTGTGCGGGTGATGCGGCAGGAAACGGAGCTTCATCCGGTGGGATGTATAAGGGGCCTGCACCTGAAGCGAATTTAGTTGGAGTAAAAGTTTTAGATAAAATGGGCTCCGGCTCCCTATCGACAGTGATATCAGGTGTTGAATGGTGTATCCAAAATCAATCACAATTCAATATTAAAGTTCTTTCCTTATCGCTCGGCAGTGATGCTCAACAGTCTGCAGAAGACGATCCTGTTGTAAAAGCCGTGGAAAGAGCGTGGGATAACGGCATGGTTGTTTGTGTGGCCGCTGGAAACTCTGGACCAGGTTCTTCCACAATTGCTAGCCCTGGAACGAGTCCAAAAGTCATTACCGTTGGCGCTGCGGATGACAAAAATTCAGTCGATCGCTCCAATGATACTGTCGCTGATTTTTCAAGCCGTGGACCAACGATTGATGGCTTAACAAAACCTGACCTTGTCACACCAGGCGTGAATATTATTTCGCTTCGCTCCCCGGGTTCATTTTTAGATAAAACAAACGCCTCAGCACGTGTTGATACAGATTATTTTTCACTATCCGGAACTTCGATGGCGACACCAATCTGCGCAGGTGTTGTGGCACAAATGCTACAAGACAACCCAAATCAATCCCCTGACGATGTAAAAAGACACCTTCTGAACGCTTGTGAAGATTTGGGACAAGACGAAAACGCTCAAGGCTATGGTTTGTTAAATGCGGTACGTTTGATGGAAATGCAGATGAGTCAGCACTAAGTAACAAAAGATTTCTAGAATAAAAGGTTAGCCGGAGAATGAATCTCTGCGCTGACCTTTTTTTATGAATGTCAGGTCGCTTCGCTTCAATCGCTGCCATTAATCACTTCTACTTTTGGGTCTTCCCTATTACCAGTTGGTGAATTTACTTGGCTTCATCAGTTTTCCATTTTTTGTAACAGATTCATAAACGATGTCAGACAACAATAGAGTAGTAGTATTCCGATATATGAAAAAGAGGTGAAGCATCATCAGTCAGTCTACCCAATCTCATGAGTACTTAAAGGCTAACTACCGGGCACTTACCGATGCCATTCTTCCTAGACTCGGGAACAATTACGGGGCAACAGATATGTCGGTTCATGAATATCTCATTTATGCTTTAAATCACCAGGTTTCCATACAGCAGCAGTTACACAATACCATTGTCCCCTTAGCGTATCCTACAGCCGTCATGTTAGACAGCGCGGCAACTCAACTTATCAACGCTCAGAAAGCACAAGTCTCCTCGCAAAGTCCGTTTCCTGGAGGAGGAATGTTTTCTCGCCTTTCCCGAAAAGGTCGCGTTCGAACTTTATCTGCACTAGAGAACCTTGAGATTGACCTTTACTTGTTACCATCTCCTTTTCAAAATAATGCTGGATTAGTCAAATATGTAACAGATGCTCTCAATCGCCTTTCCATGTTTGGGTATTATTCAGAATGGCCAGCATATGGCTCGACCCGTTTAAATCAGCCGGAACATCGCCGCCTCGAATTTTTCCCTTTGAGCTGGAATCAAATTGGATACCCAGGAGTATCACATGGGTATCGTGATTTTCGTGGATTTCTTTTAAAAATTGCAGAGACGAGGGTGAAGAATGAAGAATCCTGATGTGATTGTGATTGGATCTGGCGGTGGCGGCGCCGTTATTGCAAAGGAACTAGGAGAATTAGGAATTCGTGTGTTGGTATTGGAAGCCGGTCCATGGTATGGAAATAAAAAGTGGCCTGAACCGAACAAAAACCGTGGTGAAGCAAAGGTAAGTTCCAATGCTGTGGATTTGGATGGATCGCTTTATCGCCAGCAGTTGACTAGACTTGAAAATGATATGAATGATTTCGTTACTGGGAAATTTCGCTGGGGGTCTGCCGACCGTAGGCGTACGCCTTGGTTTCGCAATCTTCCTGATCGGGCGGTCCTTTGGCAAACGGCTGGAGTTGGAGGGTCTACCCTTCATTATTATGCCAACTCTCTGCGTGCATTTCCGCAAGCCATCAATAATGAGTGGCCCATTAATTATAAAGAACTCATTCCCTATTATGAAAAAGTGGAACAAACTTTGCCGGTTGAATTTGCGCCGACCACATCGAAAGAAGCACTTTTTTATTATGGAGCAGAAAAAGCTGGCTTTACCCTTAATAAAACGTTAGATGTTACGCGCGTTGGGTACCGGCCACAACCGAATGCCATTTTACCGCCAAATGAGCATCTGATGGATCCAAATTATTCGTTGGAAGAATTAAGCCATATGGAAGGTTGTACATTAAGTGGGCATTGTGGGCAAGGTTGTCCTTATGGTCCATCGCTTGAAAAGATGGCTAAACGTTCAACAAATGTCAGCTATATCCCCCTCGCGATGAAGACGGGAAATGTTACGATTCGGCCAAATACATTTGTCACAAAGGTCCTAACAGTGCAAAGTTCCGGCAGAGGTCGCCGTGCGATTGGGGTAAAATGTCGAGATACGTGGACAGGTGAAATCGAGGAAATTCGAGCAAAAGTGGTGGTAATGGCAGCTGGGTGTGTCGAGACTCCACGTCTATGGCTAAACTCTGAATTGCCGAAAAACCAATGGGTTGGACGTGGTTTGACCAATCATTATATGGACATGGTGACAGGAGTATTTGATGAAAAAACCTTAATGGACGTTTTAGGGAGCCCAACAATTAACCCATTCGTAGGGCATACTTCAGGAGCACGGCTTGATTATCCGGGTCTTGGCATGATTGAAAACATTGGAGAAAGCCCTGGACTGAGTGCTCAAACCCTTTTTGGGTTCAGTCAAGACGGGTATAATCGCCTTCGCCTATCGGATTCTAACGAGTGGGATCAAAGAGGCAGACTCATCGGGTCTGAACTAGATAAAGCGATGAAAGACTACAGAAGAACGCTCACGCTTTCGATTATCACCGATGATGAGGTCCAATATCGAAATCGAGTGGAGTTGGATCCCCACGTAATAGATGAACACGGAGCTGTTCCGTTGATTCATTATACACCGAGTCAAAAGTCGAGAAAGAGACGAGAGCAATTAACGAAAATAGCTACAAATATTTTACGGCAAGCAGGTGCCAAACAAATCCATCGCGCCGATCTGCCCCCAAATTATTTTATTCATCTACAAAGCACGATGCGGATGGGTTTTGTGGTGGATACATCATGTGAAGCTTATCAAGTAGAACGTCTCTATATTGCTGACAATAGCGCGGATTACAATTCCCTTGGCGGTCCGAATCCGACCTTAACAACACAAGCACTCGCAACAAGGACAGCTGAGAAAATGGTGCAGAAATATTTTCAGTAGACTTTTAATATGAATTGAAGAAAACGTTAATCACCAATTGGCAAGTATAATTTAACACTGAAAAAAGTGTGAACAATAAGAAAGACCGACTGAATTCAGTCGGTCTTTGCCATATCTGTTAATCATATAAGAACGCCACTGTTCGTAGCGTTAAGTAGTTTACTTCATCATTATGTATACTTTTATGCTTTTAAAAAAAAGGCAAAAAAATGGCTCCGCAGGTAGGATTCGAACCTACGACCGTTCGGTTAACAGCCGAATGCTCTACCACTGAGCTACTGCGGAACAATTATAAATTAGCTTAACGTCCTTCTCTTGTTAGGATATCCGAAAAGAAGAAATTTAATCATTTCCTATGAAAAATGGTGGGCCTAAGTGGACTCGAACCACCGACCTCACGCTTATCAGGCGTGCGCTCTAACCAGCTGAGCTATAGGCCCATAATAATTGGAGCGGGTGATGGGAATCGAACCCACTACATCAGCTTGGAAGGCTGAGGTTTTACCAGTAAACTACACCCGCGTGTTGGTTTGTTATCTTTTCGACGATGAAAATAATAACATAAATCTAAGATTATGCCAAGATATTATATAAAATAATAGACTAGCATGCCTTCAGATTTCCTTTAAAAGCTCAATACCTCCTCCTTATTGATTATCCTTTCTTCTCATTGGTTATTCTTATTTACAACATAGCGGTCATTGAATTTCCTTCGCATGTATGTTCATTTCTCTTTTCGAATACAATTCAATAACTACCATTCCTCTATTAGATACTGCTTTACTGAATTCCACTTTTAAAGATTGAAAGGGGCTTTTCGGAATGAATTTTAACCTTGAAGAATCGATTGAAGTTTTGGCAAGAATACCACTCACCATAGAACAGCTGCTAAAAGGGATTTCGGAATGTTGGTTGCACTGCAATGAAGGCGAAGGAACTTGGAATGCCTACGAAGTGGTGAATCATCTGATTGAGGTGGATGATACGAACTGGATTCCTCGATTAGAAAGAGTGCTTCAAGACGGTTCAATTAGCCCCCTTCCCCCATTTGACCGATTCAGCCACCTAAAGAGGTCCGCTCATATTCCCATTGAAGAAAGGTTAATAGAATTCAAGAACATCCGCGCTCAAAATATCATGAAACTGAAGAGTTTGGTCAATCCAGAAAGAGACCTTGAAAAAACAGGTCTCCATCCCGAATTTGGTTTAGAGAATTATTATTAACCTGGGTAGTTCATGATCTAACGCATATCTCTCAAATTGTAAGAGTGATGGCAAAAAGGTACAACACCGACGTTGGCCCATGGGAAGCATACTTAAGTATTCTTGCGTCGAAAAAATAGCCCGGTCGAGAGTATACTCCGACCGGGTTTATTTTGGCTCACTATCTGTGGAACATCCATCCTGTGAAACAAGATTTTTCGGGGCGTCACTGTGACTTTTTCTGTTGGTTTAATCTTTCTAGTTCCTCTTCAATTCTAGCTAGGTCTATTCGTTCATATATTGGTTCAATTTTGGATAGTTGTTGTGATTGGACTTTGACTGGTTTCCATTGGGTTTGTTGTGTGTTTACCATTTCTTTGACCTTGTTGCTTGAGAAAGGTAGGAATGGGGCTAGGATTTGCGCTAGATTTGCTAGTAGGTAAACACAGTCAGCCAAGGTTTGTTTGCACGACTCAGGGTCCTCTTTTATTTGTTTCCAAGGTTTTTGTTCGTCAAAGTATTTATTGGAGAACCTTACTAGTTCAAAGACTTTTTCCAATCCTAGTTTAAATGAAGTGGCTTCAATGCACTGACCTACTTCATCGTATAGTTGCTTAACTTTCTCTTGAATATTTGTAGTGATAGGCTTCTCAGGAATCACTCCATCAAATGATTTTTCAATAAATTTCAATGTTCGATTGACAAAGTTTCCATACGCTCCTAATAACTCGCTATTATGGCTATGAATGAATTCCTTCCAAGAAAAATCAGCATCACGATTCTCTGGTGCGTTGATGGTGAGGAAATACCGAATCGAATCTGGATGATACCTTTCTAATAGGTCCGGAACCCAAACGGCCCAGTTTTTACTTGTGGACAATTTCTTCCTCTCCAATGTTAAGTATTCATTGGAAACGATGTGAGTTGGCAACGGTTCTTTACCAAGACCAGCAAGAATTCCAGGCCAAATAATCGAATGAAATGGGATATTATCTTTCCCGTGAACGTAATAAGATACAGTTGAGGCATTCCAAAAAGCCGAATCATCTTGATTATTTTCTTTCGCCCATAACTTACTAGCTGTGTAATAACCTGAAACCGCCTCAATCCATACATAGATCTTCTTTTCTTCATAACCAGCTACTGGAACACTCACTCCGATCGGCAAATCTCTTGAAACGGCTCGATCTTGTAAGCCTTCTTTTAAGTAGCGTTTCGTTAAACTAATAGCATTTTCACGCCAGAGATGGTTCTCCTCCGCTGCTTGAGTATACTGTTCTAACACTGCTTGGAACGAACTTAGTGAAAAATAAAAATGCTCTGTGAACCTTGTTGTTGGGGAATTCCCGCAAATTTTACATTTTCGATCCAGTAAGTCAAGCGGCTCTAACACAGTTGAACAATGATCACATTGGTCGCCTCGAGCATTTGCACCACAGTTTGGACAAATCCCTTCTACGTATCGATCAGGTAAAAATTGTTGGTCAAATTCACAATAAGTTTGTTCAATTTCTTTTTTGTAAATATGACCCCTTTCAAGCAATTCTAAAAAAATCTCTTGGACGATCCTATGATGATGAACTGTATCGGTCCTTGTATAGGTATCGTATGAGAATCCTAGTTTGGTGAAACAATCAACAAATTCCTGATGATAACGGTCAGCGATGTCTTTAGGACGAACCCCCTCCTGTTTAGCTTTGATCGTGATCGGTGTTCCATTGCAATCACTACCTGATACATATAAAACCTTTTCCCCTTTCAAGCGATAATACCTCGCAAGTATGTCCCCCGGTAACAAACTTGAAAGATGACCGAGATGTAACGAACCGTTCGCATAAGCCCAGGCACCACCAATAAAAATACTCATAATATAAACCTCCTACAGTGATTTTTTGAAAACAAAAAAACCCCGCCCTAACTATAAAAAGTTAAGGGCGAGGTTTGTATTTCCACGCGGTACCACCTTAATTCGCAAATGATTTACACCATTTGCCTCCACAAGTACGGAGCAAGAAAAAGTTGCTCTTATACTGTGACATTGATAACGAGTGCCAACTCTCGTCGTATCCTACTAAAACAACTAGTTCGTTCAGTACGAAGCTCAGAGACCATTGTTCAAATGAATGTTTTTGCTTCTTTTCAGCTACCGAAGCTCTCTGGGGAAAAACAAATTCATTTTACTTTTTCTCTTCATTGCCATTATTTCATTAAGGTTAATTAACGAATATTTTATTCTTAAATACATATGGAGTCAATCTAAATCTGCCCACTATTCTAAATTTTTCTCATTAATATGAAATCGAACCTCAAACATAGTCCGTGAAACATTCTGTGAAACAAGATTTTTCGGGGAGTCGCTGTGACTTTTTATATTCGAAGATTGAAACCTAGGAGTCTTTATAATCGTATGAACAACTAGTAAGGAGGGATAGACATTGTTTTTTCCATCAAAACGAGATGTATGGATGACGTTTATTATTTGGTTGTTTGCGTTGTTATTAATGGTGCCACCTGTTTTGTTTCCAGAGTTTGGCGTTTGGATGACACCTGATTTTTTTGATCAGCAATGGATAAAAATTTTGATTTTATGGTCAATTGGCTTGTCATTATTGTGGATATGGTTTAAAACGGGCTACACCATTGAAGACAACACTCTTAAAATTCAATACGGGCCTTTTAAGAAGAGGATCAAGATTGAAGAAATCACCAGCATTAGAAGAACGAGAAATCCATTTACAGACCCCGCTTTATCTATAGATAAAATCGAAATCAACTATGAACGGTATAAAACAATTGCGATTTCGCCCAATGATCATGTCGTGTTCGTGCATCAAATGTTAATACAAAACCCTTCGGTAAAATTTGATAGCCAGTTTGAAGACGAAATCACCGAGCAGCCATAGTTTAACAAAAAATGAATGAAACTTTTATTTTGCATTGCCGTCGAAGTATATATACGAGGGGGGTTTAAATGAATAAAATGATTATGGTATGTTTATTCCTTGTTGTTATTTTGAGTGGTTGTATGAACATGAACTCGAATGTTCCTGAAATATCAGAGGCAGAAGCGAAACAAATTGTTCTTGGTTCCCACACACAAGACATTGGTGAAGTTGAAATCATTTCTGTAACGACGAAATCTAATAAATATATAATTGAATGGGAAAACAAAGAAAACTGTGAAAACGGTACAGACAGTATTAGCATGAAAAGTGGTGTAATAAAAATGATTGAAGCCTCGATATGCTAGTCGTAATTTAACAATCTCGAGCTCATGGTAGTACACCATATCGGATTAGCCGAGGCTGGTCCTTTATTTTTTCTATATTCTCCCTTTGATACTAGTACTCTTGTACAATCATATTTATATATTTTATGGTTCTGCAAATTCAATACGCACCTTAATAACCAAATGAGTTGTGTAGTTAGCCACTATAAAGGTATTTATTCTTATCGCTAAAACAGGTTTTAAAAGTAGTGCGAGTTTGTATAGTAAAATACATAAATTGGGCTATTAAAAATTCATACATCAAAAAAATGAGGTGCAAATTTTCATAATAATTACACCTCCAAAAGCTATGATATTTTCCGTTTTTCCAAACTTTATTCAACCGATTATCCGAGCAAACTCTGAGCTTTTTTAACTAGCTTTCGCTTGTTTCTTTTCCATTTTATTTATCATCCACTCTCCGATTAAAGCAATCCATAGAGATGAAACAAACCACCTTAAATTTGCATCAAAAAATTCTCTACCAATATTAAAAAACGCTAAAGTAAATGCTCCAGCACTAATAAAAGCGACCGTCTGGAACAATCCTTTCAAAAGTTTCATTTGTAACCTCCAGATCAAATCCACATAAAAGATTTTTCTATTTAAAGGTATTCTAGATGAAGAAAATTAATATTTTATAGGATACTAGGCTTTCATAGAATAAATCGCTTGTTCCGCCCCAAACCTGATTACCTTGTGTTCTAACTGCATCCCTACCCTTTCTAGGAGTCGACATGACCGTTCATTAGCAGTTTGAGTTTCAGCGACGATTTTTTCTTGTTTTAGATCGGTAAAAGCGTATTGGAGCACCCGCTGAACACCCTCACTTGCATAGCCTTTTCCCCACCACTTTGGCAAAAATTGATAAGACACTTCCAAAAAATCTCCATCATGATGAGGATCTAGTGAAACAAGACCAATAAGATTCTTTGTTGTTTTTTCTCGCACAACCCAATAGAATTCATTTTCACATGGATTGATCATCCAGTTCAATGATTCTTGTTTGTATGTTTCTTCTCGAATTCCACCAAGGAATTTCCGCACTTCTGGATGGACAAATAGTTTTTTTGTATCCGAAGAATCCTCTTTTTCAAAAGGTTGTATTGTACATCTTTCCGTTTCAATCAAAATAGTCTTCCTCCCCATTTTTCCACAGATACTACTCGCCTGTTGTAGAAAAACCACCACCAGCAACTGCTAACCAAATTTTAACAAAGTCGTTGTCAGTCTAATATTCAATGAAATATAATTTATAAGTCTTAAAGTTGAAAATGTTGAAAATGCTATGAACCTATGACGATATGGATGGTGAACAAAATGTTCCTAAATGCAAAAATTGAAACGGACCGATTAATCTTGCGGCCTCTCATCGAGGAAGATGTGGTGCCTATTTTTAAAATGGCGACAGAACCAAACCACTTTACCTATCAGCCTGATACGCCTCCTGCCGATGTCACAGAAATTGAAAACATGGTTCAATGGTCAAAAAACTGCAACCAAAAAAATACACCTGAGAAAATTTACAAGTTTAATTTGGCTTTTGTTTTAAAAGAAACGCTCGAAACGATTGGGATTGGGGGTCTCGGTCCACATGACATCGATCCGCAAGAAATAGAAATCTACTACGGCATTCAAGAAGCCTTCCAAGAACGTGGCTTCACTAGTGAAGCAGCGGAAGCCATTTTAAACTATGGATTCAACACCATCGGCTTAAAGAAAGTCATCGCAACCGTACATCCGGAAAATACGGCGTCGAAAAGAATCATAGAGAAACTCGGTAAGAACGACTGTAAAATACTATCAGGATTGACAGGGGAAAACAGTGCGTTTAACAGTTATTTGCTTTATACTCTAGTGAAATCAGAATAAACCCAAAATGCGACTGCTGCTTTTTTAGAGCAATCGCATTTTTTCTTTAGTTATGATCAAAATGACTTATACTCCCTTTTCTCGAGTACATATTCCCCATTGATACTCTTTATCACAACATCAAAATTTTGATGATAAGGATGCATAAATAATTCGTATTGAATTCTACGCTCTTCATGAGATTCTCGTAAATAGTTTAAACTGGTTCCTCTTTCAGACACATCGCGAACCGATCTTCTTTGAAACTCGGTTTCTCCATCTGTATAGAGATAGATTTTCAAATCAAACAAATCGGGATTCACAAAGGCCACACTCATTCCTTCAACAATATTCCCTATGTACTGAGAAGAAATTAGAGTGCTATTTTTATAATGAGTGTCAATTGTGTAAAAGTCTAAACCATCTTTTATCATGGTTACATCTCTCTGTAGCGCTAAAATGTTGTGTGCCGCAGGATGACACGCTGTCATTTTAGAATGATGATTTTCGCTGTTATATTCGTAATTTATTGAGCTGTACATCCTAAGGTCAGAGCCAATAATATAAGGGTCGGTGTTCAAATAATTCACATCGTTAGGTTCCAGCATTTTTAATAGCTTAGTTGCAAATGTTGTCTTGCCAGATGCCCCATGACCTGATATCCCTATGATGACTCGGTTTTCGTTTTTACTGATAAAATTGGCGACTTCCTGTAGCACATTTTCCATTCGTTTCCCCATTTCGTGTATATTTTTATAGTTGCCACTCCCTTATAAAGAGGACCTTCTCCATTCGTTTCGGTGGTTAGCGCACATATAATTTTACTCATCATGAACCATAATCAATTCTATTAATCCGATGATTTCTTCATCAACACCTGTATCAACGGTTACGAGCTTTGTATTTTCAATGATTTCTTTATAGAAATCTTCTCCTGCAGGATATTGTCCGTCCCAACGTAAAGGAACGTTGTAAACATTGATTGTGCCATCTCCATTGCCACTATAGGTAACGGATCCATCGATTAAACGCGAACCAGCCAACTGAATCACATCTTCTGGATAACTCGCGCTGGTTTCATCATCAGGATTAAGCGGCGTACCCGCTGGAATCAGTCGAACATATAAGCCATCCACATCTTTATTGGGTCCAAGTTGCAACCAAACTCTTGCATATTCAATTTGTTCACTCGAATATGGAGCTAAAGGGTCTTTTACTTGCTGCTCGTCGTCCTTCTTGTCACTGTTTTCGGAAAGCTGGTCACTTTCTGAAGAGTCCTCCGTTGCATCAGAAGTTTCTGTGTTTTGTTCCTCATTTGTTGATGTATTTTTATCTGTTGTGTCTTTGGCAGTAGATCCGACCGCAGAACTATTCTCCGAAGAATTTTTTGATGTTTCTTCATTTGTATCGCCAGCACATCCTCCTAGCAATAGCAAAGCCAAGGCCGAAGAAAGAATTAGGGATCCTTTTTTCATCTGTTTATTCATCCTTTCATATAAATCGTATGAAGGTTTAGTCATTAATTTCGCTTTGTAGTGGTCAAGAACTATTTATGCAAGAATATTCACACTTCTACGAATAGTTTACCATAGTATGCTAAAACTCCTAGTAAATTTGTAAACGTAAAAAATCTATCATATTAAAAAGGCCCATACATAGTACTAAAATGTATGGTCCGATCGTATAATTTATTTTCGCAAATTTTTCTTCATCAATGCGGCCACTTGTTGAGAGTCATGGTGTGGAGAGTTTTCTAGATGCTGAATAACCCTTTCTTGTCGTTCTACAGGATGATTTTGACTTAATTTCGCTTTTGCTTCGATTTTGGTGATATGGATTCTGAACGCAACAATTCCCTTGCTCATTCCTTCTATAAAATAAGGTTCTACCTCATCTAATTGATAGGAACTGTTTGGGCCTTCATACTTTTTGACCAAGTCGTTTAGCGAGTCAAATACTAGATTGGGAGTTTCAATGACTTCAAGCTTTCCATATACATGGATGGACACATAATTCCAAGTAGGGACGGCTTTATTTGTTTCATACCAAGTAGGTGAAATATAGCAGTGAGGTCCTTGAAAAACTGCGAGAACTTGTTGGTGTTCAGCATCCTTCCATTGTTGATTCGGCCGGGCAAAATGACCGTATAAAGCCTTTTCCGATTTGTTTAACATGAGCGGAAGATGCGATGCGTAAGGTTCTCCTTCATGCTGAGAAAAAAGAGTCGCAAAGCCAAATTCTTCAATAACCTCATAAATTTCTGCTTCATCTTCCATTTTAAAATGCTTAGGAATATACATTGTCCCCACCCCTTTCAAATGCAGTGATTATAATGTTTTGGTCAAGATGAAATCGATTTGTTTTTCATCGCCCATATAAAAAGCATGTGCCCCGGTTTGAGTGAATCCCATTTTTTCATAAAAAGCGATCGCGTTTAAATTTTTCTCCCAAACGCCAAGCCAAATTTTCGTTTTCTTATTCTTTGAAGCGAGATCCATCGCATGATTGAACAAAATTTTTCCGAGCCCGTGTTTTTGAAACTTGGATTTTATATAAATCCGCTCGATTTCAAGAGATTCATCCCCCATGTCTTCCGACTGAGCATCATCGGTATTCACCTTTAAATATCCAGTAACTTCTTCGTTTACAGTAACAAAAAAGAATTGTGAAGCAGGATTGGTTAATTCTTTTTCTAATTGAGCTAAGTTAAAGGCCTTTTCCAAGTAGGTGCTCATATTTTCAGGTGAATTTTGATCTTTAAACGTTTCATTAAATGTTTCATAGCTAATGTTTTGCAGGGTATGTAAATCTTCAAGGGTACACTTCATTATATTTATAGTCATTTCAATTAAACACTCCTTCGTATATTCAATAAATTCGCTTGTTTCCCTTTTTTACAAACTCCCAGTCTTTTTCGACATTTTTTCTTACCCTATGAAGAAGGTGGTATAAGGTTTCTGCTTCTGTTTCAGAAAAACCATCTAATGCCACATTATTGGAGTAATCATTTTCTCTTTTGATAAAAGGACAAACGATATTCCCTTTTTCTGTTGGAAAGAGTTTTTTGATTTTTTTATTTTGGTGATCGTCTTTCTTTTCAATAAACCCATTGATTTCTAGTTTTTTGATTGCCCGAGCGGCTGTTGTTCGATCGACTTTGATCATTTCCGCTAATTTCTCTTGGATGATTCCAGGGTTTTCACAGATTCGCACCAAATACAAATACTGCCCTTTTGTCAGGTCATATTCTTTGAATTCGATATTGCTAATTGAATCCAATGCCCTCGCAATCATTCCGATTTCACGAAGAATTTCCATGATCATGAACTCCTTAGTGTGGATTTCTGTTATAAATATTTAAAAAGATTTTACAAAACATACAGCTTAAGTTTTGTTGTAAATGCAACAAAAACAGCATAAACTTAATTTACTCTCTTTTTATTGCAATTGCAATAAAATTCACCAGCAAATGGGTAAATTTCCTACATGACAAATGCTGCGAATGATACAATAAATGTAGCGCTGGCTCTTCATTAGTTCGGACGGTATGTTGCCCCCTACGAGTGTCCAGGAAACTTTTATTCTTATGGATTTGAATGTTCTGCCTCTAAAGAAGCCTTTAATTTAATGCTTTATAAAAGTCTCTATAGCAAGATGCTGGGTTGTGCATCTTATCAGACGGAAATAAAGACGTGTTTGAACTGCAACCAGAATTTTATGAGAAAGAATTAAAAATAATTGGTTCGAGTGATGGTTGGGATTACAAAAAACATTCAAAATGGTATTTTGATCACATGAAACAGGAAGGTTCTATGTTAAATAAATTATCTGAATGGAAAATTAGGAAACAAGAACTAATTCAATGTTTTGAGGATTTGAGTCAAGGAAAAGTTCGTCCGTTGAAAGTGTTAATTGAATACTAATAGGTTTTAGATAGAGCTTGATTATGTTTCACCATGTAAATGCAAGGTTAATTGTGTATTACGTTTTAAGAATAGCAAGATCCATATAACCTTGATTAAACTTGTGATGAATCGAATCCCCCAGGTTTATCCGTAGATGAAAGGAGTAAAATTTTATGAACCGTCCAATTTAACATCCCCTTATCTAGACAAGATTCATTTTAAAAATTGGGGGATATTGAATGAAATTGAATAAAAATTTTACGTTCCTACTATTGGGACAATCGCTCGCTAATATTGGTGATGTATTATACATGGTCAGTGTGATTAGTACGATTTTTGTTTTAACCGGCTCAGCAACGGCATCGTCATTTGTTCCATTTACGATTACTTCTTGCATGTTTCTTTCTAGTCTATTAACTCCTCTTTTAGTTGGGAAAATAAATCTAAAATGGTTAATGGCTGGGTCGCAAATTGGAAAAACGGTTTTGCTTTTTATTCTAGGATTCATGTTCATTGGAATAACGGCATCAAACTATATTTTCATTTTCCTCATCATAGGATTGATTGCGTTATTGGATGGATGTGCAAATCCGATTCGGCAAACATTGATTCCCTACTATGTGGATGCGAAAAAGTTGATTCAAGCGAATGGAATGGCTGAAACTGTTACCCAAGTCATCCAAGCGGTTATGTGGTTCGTCGGAAGTTTACTTTTATTGATTATGAATGCACAACAACTAGTTTGGTTGGTCGTTGGTTTATTCATATTGGCAAGTGTTTTTCTTTGTTTATTAGAAAATGTCACGCATATAGCCGCTGAGCCTAATGGGAAATTTACACAGATGAAAGAGGGATGGGTCACTTTATCGAAAACTCCAGTGTTAAAAAGAATCGCTTTGATGGAGTTTTTCGAAACCCTTGCAGGGACCGTTTGGATCGCTGCCATTTTATATGTGTTCGTCAGCGATGCCTTGAACGTTGATGTAAGATGGTGGGGTTGGATCAATGGTGCTTTCTTTTTAGGGTTGATTTTAGGAAGTGCATACTGTCTAAAATATTCGACTGTTGTTGAAAAGAAGTTGGGAACTTTTATGTATGTTGGCTCCTTCCTAAGTTTCATAGTCACATTCTTTTTTAGCATCAACAGTATTCCAATCATTGCCCTATTTTTATCGTTCTGTATTGGGATTTTTGGACAAATTAAAAATATCCCTCAACAATCCGTTATCCAAACGAGCGTTTCAAAAGAAAAGCTGTCAACGGTTTATACTTCATTAGGTGCGATTGGAACGGGAATCTTTGGCATTGGTTCTCTTTTTATAGGCTTGCTAGCAGATTTGCTGGGGGTTAGAATCGTATTCATGATTTCAGGGCTTTTGCTTGCAGTGGTTAGCATAATTGTTCATCAAAATAAGTCTCTGTTTGTTAGAAAGTTTGAGCAATAAGCAATGAATGAAGGACTTTGTTACCTGCAAAGTCCTTCTTTTGAATTGGCTGTGTGATTGCTTGTGAAGACATCCACTTTAAAAGCTAGATTATAAAAATGCGTGGAACAAATCACGTTTTTCCATCCGATAATGTTAAACCTAGAAGACCACCAGAGAAAAAAAGGATAAAATTATTTAAGTTAATGTGGGTATTAAAAATACCCTCAACTATAGGGATACATGATCCACCTGCCAGAATAGTAAGAAAATTTTTCAGAGGAATACCGGACATTTAGTACACCTACCTGTTGTTAATTGTATTTTTTAATCATTTTCATTAATAAATCAACTTTTAACAACGAACTCTATTCCGTATTTCAACTGGAATATAATACTAGTTCGATACTAAAACTATAGAAAAAAAGAGCTTAGCAATCTCCTAAACTCTTTTTCAGTATTAATGGTTAAGCGTTACGAGCCAGCCATTCCGATAATGAACAAAGCGATGATAACCAAATAGCCAATAGGTAGGATAATCAAAACCGTTGCAGATGCTTTTCTCCAAAATCCGCTCGTACTATACCAAGAAGATAAGGCCGCAGCCACATAGCCAATGACAATGATCCAAACCCACAAATGCCCGATTTGTTTGCCAACGAGAGATTGGAGGATGAAATACGTTACTATTAAAATGAAGATTGATAATATCCCCAAGTATTTTCGCAAACTTGTCTCCCCCATTCCTAAGGAAAATTTTTTACCACAATGATACTGATCGTCTATCCCGCAGTACATGAAGGTTATCGTTAAGACGAAGGAGTTTTGGTACCTTGATGAAAAACCATCTTCCACTTTCCCTCGTTCTGCTTCCATATGGAACTACGCAAAGAATGTTGGTTGGTGCTTTCATTCAATACCAGGTATGTGGCTAATACAACATCATCCGATAAAAGACGGATTTCGAAATCACTCATTTTCATCTTTACGATTCCGATGCCATCTGCCGCAATCTCTTCGTCTTTATACAAAACCCTCCCTGAACTACCAAATTCAAAGAAATCGTCCGCTAATAATTTCTGTAGTTCCACTTTTGATGAGCGCACTTCTGGGCTTAATAATTTTTCTTCTAATTGTTTGATCTGTTTTTTTAAATCAATCTCATTTTAGAAGTCCCCTTTATACAATAACTCTAGACCTGTATTCCATAAGCTTTTACGATACTACTCAACCATTTCATGAAGAACCTTAAATGAACGCTCACACTCATCCCAAGTAAGATTTCCCATTAAAGCAAACTGAATCCAATTTCGTTTTAAGAGATAATTGCTTTCATAACTTACGAGTATCCCTTTTTCTTTTAACTGATCCCCAAAGGTTTTTGAAGAAATATCCTCAGCTAGCGAAAGTGTTAGAATCCCAGGTGAATAGGTATCATTCCCCAATATGGTAAATCCCAGTTTTGTTAACTTGTTTCGAACAGCACTCGCTAACGTGGATTTGTTTTCTATATTCACTTGATCTACTGCTACATGTAATGCCGCAACTAAATTGGAAGAATGGGTATACGGAACGCTATCCGCGATTGCGTACTGCCCTAAATCTAAGTACCTTGGGATTTCGGAAATCGGAGTCATCGGTTTTTGATGAAAAAGAATTGCCAAACCTGGATAAGCTCCTAATCCTTTTCCACTTACGGTACTTGCTAAATATACACCGTGAAAATCGACTGGTACAACTCCCACTGAACTGCAGGCATCCACACAGAGTTTGATGTTCCTTTTTTTAGTTAATTCTTTTAATGCATTCAAGTCGTAAAGATAACCTGTTGATGTCTCACAATGGACAGCCCAGATCCACTTGATTTCTTGATGCTGTTCAAGAAAATCGTGAATCTCCTTGATTGGAATTGGTTCATTCCATTGTTTTTTCATTGTATAGTAAGATAGTTTGAACCTTTCCGCATGATCGATTAACCGCTCACCAAATTCGCCATTGGCTAGAATCAGCCCTTTTTCAGCGAGTTGTTTGATTTGTGCAGCCACTAAATCATTCGCCAGTGTCCCTGTCCCAACGAGAATTTGAGCATGATTTGCGTTTACTAGTTCAGCTATTTTAGTTCGTAGCGTATTCATTTCGTTGATAAAATCGGATGATCGATGAGAAACAGGTGTGTTTTGAAATGCTTGTTCGACTTCTTTGCTAATGGATACTGGGCCAGGTAAAAAATTAATGATGTTTGGCACTTGCTTCTGCTTTCTTTGGTCCATCAATTTCGAAAATGCTTTGGATGTTGTTTCAAATTTTGCTTTTGTCAAATACATCGGCTGAAACATGGCGTCTTTTGTTCCAACCATAGGGCCGAACGGTTCAAAACCAATTTTTTTATAAAGACGAATTTGACGGTCAGTGCCAGAAATAAGAGCGATATTATAATTTTTTTCTAAGCAATAGTTCATCAGCATGTTCGCCAACTCGAAAAAGACCCGAGTTTTTCGATATTCTTTTTTCACAGCTAGCAAGCGAATTTCACAAGGGTTGGCGTCGTTCGGTAAATAATCATCGAGATTCGCAAGCTTATGATCAAGCGAAAACGGACGGTTGCTACGCACCGTAATCATACCGACGACCTTATCTTGGTCCTTGGCAATGAGGTAGACATTTTCCTCGTCGAATTTATCTACTAATCTACGACTTTCGTTTTGATGATGCTGCGGAATTTCTTCTACAAACGTTTCATAATTCAATTTGTAGATTTGTTCCATCTCCTCGGGTTCCGATGCCATTTTATAAGTAAGTTTATGCGGTTCCATCATTTTGCCTCCTTAAGCAAAGGCTATTTTCGTAAAGATTATTGTTAAAATCCTAAAGCCGATTTTAACGCCGGATAAGCCAATTTGTGCGTTCATACTAAGTTTACTGGCTCTAATCTCCTGATTAAAAGTTGCTATTCAGTGAAAACACAGCTAATTCTTTATATCAAATTTTGAGAAAAGAGCCTAAACAAAAGACCAGTTGATGAGTCAGTTTGTTCGATTTCCTTTTAAGTGTGAGAGCACAACCACAATCAATAAACAGAAGAGTCCAATTGCAAATGTGTTTTCTTCTAAAGCCCAAGCGGTGATTGGTATGGTTGCCATCGAAATTAATCCAGCAATCGTAAAGTTTCGAATCAGCAAGTAAAGAATTGCGACACTGATACCTAAAACAACAATCGCCTGTGGCACAACAAACAAGGTGAATGCCAAAAACACAGCGACGCCTTTCCCACCTTTAAAGCCAAGAAACAACGGCCAATTATGCCCAAGTAGCAAGAAAAAAGCGCTAACCAACAACATCATGTCTTGTTGTGGAAACAAAAGTGTGGTCGTATAAAGAGCGATCATCGTTTTGGCCACATCAATCAAAGCCGTATAAACAAATCCTTTTCTCCCAAGCAGTCTCCCAGCATTTCTGGCGCCAACATTCCCGCTTCCGAGCTGGCGAATATCTTTCCCAATCATCTTTTTTGTAATCAGATAAGCTCCGGTAATGCTTCCAAGAAAATAGGAAAGCAAAACAATAAAAATAATTTTTAGTATGATGTACTCCCCCCATTGACCCCTTTAGTCTTCTTGTTACTTTGTTTTAATGTATGTTTTTTCTATTATGTATGACAAACTTATTGCCTACAGGCTCTCTTGTCTTTTTCCATTCTTTCAGAGGGAATCATTTTTCGTAAGGTGTTTTTATCGTACCATAAAAATAACCTCATTTTTCCAGTTCAATCATTATTTTTTCTGAACTCTTCTAATCTTTTATTGGTTAAGGAAAGACTCGTATGCTTGGGGTTGAGATAATCGAAGCCCATCTTGATTAAGGTTTAACAATAAAAGTAAAAAAGGACATGTGCCAACGCACACGTCCTTTTTTGTGAAACAATTTTTGTGAAACAAGATTTTCCGGGGCTTCCCTATGACTTTTTGATTTTCACGAACTTCCGTTTCCCTACTTGAACGATTAAATCCTCTGTAACCGTCAACTGAATATTGGGGTCTTCAACGGTGTTTCCGTTTAGTTTTACGCCGCGGTTGCTAATCATCCTTCTGGCTTCGCTTTTGGATTGGAATAAGTCCAACTGTACGAGGAAGTCGATGATTGATATTTCGCGTTCACCTTGCCAATTTACCTCAGGCATTTCATCTGGAATCGCACCTTTTTGGAAAACGGAGATAAAATGTTGTTCCGCTTTCTCTGCCTCCTCAGCACCGTGGTACATGCGAACGATGGTTTTCCCTAGAAGCATTTTCGCATCTCTCGGATGCAAGATACCATTCTCCAATTGTTCTTTAATAGATTGAATTTCCGACGGCTGTAGATCAGTAATCAGCTCAAAGTATTTGGCCATCAGCTCATCTGGAATCGACATCGCTTTTCCGTACATTTCCTGCGGGCTTTCATCAATGCCTATGTAGTTTTTCTTTGATTTAGACATTTTCTCTACGCCATCAAGTCCTTCTAACAATGGCATCAACAATGCAACTTGCTTTTCTTTGCCAAATTTCTCTTGGAAATGTCGGCCCATTAAAATATTAAAATGCTGGTCTGTTCCCCCTAATTCGATATCACATTCCAACATAACCGAATCGTATCCTTGCATGAGCGGGTAGAAGAATTCGTGAAGGGAAATCGGCTTTCCAAACGCAATTCTTTCCTCAAAGTCATCACGTTCTAAAAGTCGTGCAACCGTGATTTTGCCCGCCAATTGAATGACATCTTCAAAGTTTAACTTTGACAACCACTTGGAATTGTAATGCAGTTCCACTTTTTCCATATCAATGACTTTTGCAAATTGTTCGAAGTATGTTTTCGCATTATGTTTTACTTCTTCGTCTGTTAATTGTTTTCGTGCCACAGATTTCCCAGTTGGGTCACCAATTTTCCCAGTAAAGTCTCCAATGATCAATTGTATGATGTGACCATTCTCTTGAAATTGTCTCATCTTGTTTAAAACTACGGTATGACCAAGATGCACATCCGGAGCTGACGGATCTAATCCTAGTTTGATTTTAAGCGGCTTCTTTTCTAAAAGCGATTTGGCAATTTTATTTTCTAACTCCTCAGACGGAATGATTTCTTGAACACCTTGCTGGTAGATCTCCATTTGCCTCTTTACTTCAGTTCGTTGTGCTTCGTTTAATTGATCCATATTCGAATTCATCTTTTCTTCCTCCCTAAAAAAGAATATAAAAAAACCACATCCCTCTATAAAAAGGGACGTGGTTTAACTTTTACACGCGGTACCACCCTAATTGAAGGACAAAACATCCTTCCACTCTAAAAATAACGGAATCTCCGTTCTTTGTTTTTACCCAAAGAAAGCTCAGGGACTGTAATTCGTCAAATGACCTTTGTGTCGATTCGCACCAACCATCGACTCTCTGCAAACAGGGAGGTTATGACTACTAGGTTTCCCATCAAAGCTTTTTGCTGTATTTACTTATATTTTTACCAATGTTCCTTTTTCGAAAGACCGACAATCATTCTAAAACTGATTATCCCGAATGATTGTTCTCAGGAAAAGCGTCATTGTCTTTTGTTCCTCGATCGATAAACCGGAAACAATTTCGACTTCTCCTTTATGGAAGCCTGGATAAAGTCCCGCCATCACTTGTTTCCCCTTTTCAGTGATAGAAACATATGTGATTCTTCTGTCTCGTAAATCATTTTTCCGAAAGCACAATTCCTTCTTTTCAAGTGTTTTCGTGATATTGCTGATGGTGGCTTTCGAGACCCCCGCCGATTCCGCAAGTTTTTTTGTCTCAACAGAATCCCAGATCCACAAATCATAAAGCATCGAAAACGCGGTCCAAGATAACCCATATTCCGCTAAAATTTCTTGTTCCATCTTATTTCGCACTCCCTGTGCAACTCGATAAAGATTGGTTACGACTGAAATTGCATCAAGATTTAATGAATCCATCGGAATATTTGCTAACTTATTAATCGTATCGATTTCTTCCGGAAGCAGTTCGCCCTCTTGATTAAACGAATGGATTTTGATTCACCTCTATAAATTGTCACAATCATTAGCTTTGAAACGATATTACCAAAAACGAAGATAGGATGCAAGACGCAATACTAAATTTATTTCATGCTCGAATGGAACACAAACAGGTTGAAGTCCATAACGGACCTCAACCTGTGGAACATTCTGTGAAACAAGATTATTCGGGGCGTCCCTGTGACTTTTTTTATGAAGTTCCGATCACTTTATCGATAATCCCGTATTCTAATGCTTCTTGTGCGCTCATGTAGTAGTCGCGTTCGGTGTCGGTGGAGATTTTTTTGAGCGGTTGACCGGTTCGTTCGGCGATGATTTTGTTGATATGTTCGCGCAGTTTCAAAATTCTTTTTGCCGATATTTCGATTTCGGTTGCTTGGCCTTTGACGCCACCAAGTGGTTGGTGGATCATGATTTCACTGTTGGGGAGTGCAAACCGCTTCCCTTTTGTACCGGCAAGCAAGAGCATTGCGCCAAAGGAAGCGGCCATGCCGATACAGATTGTATTCACATCAGGTTTAATATGCTGCATCGTATCGAAAATCGCAAAACCGGCGGTAACCGAACCTCCAGGACTGTTGATATAAATCGAAATATCTTTGTCTGGATTATCAGCCTCGAGAAATAAAAGCTGCGCAATCACGCTGTTTGCCACTTGATCGTTGATTTCATCGCCAATCATTACAATCCGGTCTTTTAACAACCGCGAATAAATATCATAAGAACGCTCTCCCCGGTTGGATTGATCAATCACATATGGAATGGTCGCCATATTCTTTCCTCCCTTTTTTAAGCTGCCATACAACAAACATTGAGAGGGGTACGGATTGGTTGGCGTTTTTTCAGCATAGGGACATTAACAAGCATAGGAATTTCTTTTAGTCGCTCAATTAACACTTGCGGATCGTCTGCTCTAAGGGAACGATAAATCACATCATATAAGAGTGATTGCTCGGTTGCATCCTTTTCAGACTGCCTCCCATCTCCCCTTACCATAGTGTGCCGCGCACGGTGTAAGGCCGATTTAACGGCTGTTTCGGTCGTTTCAAGAAGATCGGCAATTTCCTTGATTTGATAACGAAAGCCTTCTTTCAAGGTAATAATAACTGCTTGTTTCGCGGTTAAATGATCGAGCAATGTCTTGACTGTCTCCATCGTTCGCTCAACATGAGTCTCAAAATCATGGTCGACAATTTCTTTGTCAATCCCCACGGTTTCTCGTTTTCTTTTACGAATCGTATCAATCCATTGATGATACGCAATCTTGTTCACCAATGCTGGTGTCAACTCTGCTGTTTGATAGTATCGAACAGCCTTCGAAATACTTTCCTGAACAAGATCCTCTGCATCCCATGAATTTTGCGCAAGAAAATGGCAATACCTACGGAGCCCTTCATACAACTCCCCCAGCCGAGGATCATCCTGTTGGTCCTCTTCTTGAGTTGGTTTTATACTGACAATCCCTTTATTTGCAGTCATCCAATTCACTCCTTCCCACCTCTCTGCCTTAATAACGGATCAACTATAGAAGAAAGATACGGCTTGAAAAAATTTTTATAATGCTCTTAACTCAAACATTGTTGCTTTTTAAAGAAAGTGTAGAATGATTTAGGATTTCCATTCCAAATTCGTTTATAAGAGGAGAAGAGAGCTTAAAAACAAAGTATGTAGCAGAGAAAAGCTTATTTCTCATTAGAGTTTTAGGATCTTAACAACAAACTTTACGAAAACAGCCCTTTATAAATAGTTACTTCATTGTATATAGATTCTTCTTCTAACTTATGATTATTTTAACCGAGAGAAGACACGAATGGATAGAATATCCACACGCACCTTCATCTCATAACATGGTCATTGATACGGAAGAGATTATGAATAAATATAGATATGACCTCCCATCTGCAAGGATGTGGTATGAAGAGAGCCTTTACTGAACAACAAGAAAAACCCCAAGAAAATGGATCTTGAGGTTTTTAGTATGCTGCTTACCTTTTACTTGTCAACATTTGCTGTTTGTTTTACAAAATATGTAGATTTAGCAGTAGCTGCCTTGTTCAACCGTAAAAACAATTACCCTATATAAATCTTTTTTCTTTCACTCAAATACTGAACGAAATAGAGGATACTCGCTTTATAATTAAGGTAAAAGAAAAACTGAAGGTTGCTCAATTTCATATTAATGATTTTGAGCTTTCGTAGTACATTAATGAACCAAAAAGCAAAGAGACCATCTACTACTACATTCGCAACCATGAACTTTTTGAAGTCCCCATAAAATAATTTCAGAAGCCACATTGAAAGCGGCATATATGGCCCGATACTAAATGGGAGTTCATTCGTTAGAAAAGATTTACGTTTCACATAAAAGGACCACCAATTCTTTTTGTAACCAACAATATGATTGATGATCTCAAATACAACAATGGTCACCCCTGCTACGGAATAGCGTTTCAAATCTCGCTTGCCCATGAACAACAAAGTTGCCCAAGGAATGATGATTATGGCGAGGTTAAATAAAGTATGCCTTCTAGCTAGCTTCCTTTTCCTCAATGATTTCACCTTAACCTTTTTAAAAAGTCTCCTAATTAGGATGTCCAAGGAAGCTGTAATTATTCCCTAATTTTCGTTATTCATGTAAAAATTGATCTTTTTCTTTAATTTCAAAGTGAATTCATAGTAAAAAAAATTGCCATTTTACATCACCATTCCCATTAACCCTTCTAGGTAAATTGGGTCAAAACTGCTCATTCAAGTTAAAAAACCTTTAATGACAACGAAGAAATCCAAACTAGCCACGATAATCAATAAATAGCCAACACTCTTTTGTGGTTTCTTCAGTTCTTCTCGCGCCATAGTGAGCAACAACGCTCCTAAGAAAAACAACATAATCGAATTCAGGATTGCACTTGGATTTATAAATACATTTATACCTAAAATGATCACAAGAATCGCTAATATAATTTTAATGATTTTCATTTAACTCCCCCTAACGAAATCAATACCTCTATTTATGAATGGAGGTATTGAAAGAAACAACTAAATAGGTAAAGCCAGAACATTTTTTGATTCTTAGACAGATTAGGGTGACATTCTCTTTGTTCTGTCTTTCAACCGCTTGTTCTTAGACAGAGTCTCCTTCATTACTCGCCTTTCTGTCCTTCAACCATTCGCCTTAGGAAGCTAGTATCTTATTCATGGTCCTCTTCAGGTAGATCACTGAGGAATAAAGCTTTGCTTAATAGTTTAATATCAGAATAAATCAATTCCTTGGTTTCTGTATGATTGCAGTTATAATACTCGTCTGTTAATCGTCGGAGCTCGAGACAAATAAGCCTAATAGCCATGGTGTTGATTATCCTTTCCAGTTAAAAATTCTCTCTTTATTATAACTTATCACTTTAGGAGAGATAATACTGCAAATTTCCCAATCTACGAAGGAAAGTCCATATGGCAACTCCAATTCTGCTTAGACAGTCATCTATTTTGATGCTCTTCTTGTCTCAAACGAAACTGCATTTCCCTCTTGTGATGATTCTTTGGCTCAAGCATCATTCAAATGGTAGATTAATTGCACAACTCCAGATGAAAATGTTCTAGTCTTCACCAATTTCAAATTCACCCTCTGTTTTATATCACTAAACAACGGTTTTCCTTCTCCTAAAACAACAGGGTGAACCGATAATCGAAATTCATCCACAAGACCTTGCTGGAGAAATGTTGTAATTAGACTGGCTCCGCCATAAAGCCAAATGTCTTTCCCCGGCTGATTCTTTATTTTCTTGATTTCATCTACAATCGAATCATTTATATAGATAGTTTGATCATCCGTTTGCTTTTGTGTTCTAGAAAACACATATTTTTGTTTCTGATGTACTTTATCCCACATTTGTTTTTCTTCATTTGAATCATTAGTTCCAGGGGTGTATTGACCCCATAAATCATAGCTTTTTCTACCATAAAAAATCGCATCGACTTGATCTAAAAAGGCAGTAAACTCCATCTCCTCGTCCATAATACACCAATCGATTTCTCCGTTTTTCCCTTCGATAAATCCATCTAACGTAACTGCTAAATCTAAAACAATTCTTCTTGGTCTTAACTGATCGGACATCTGTCTTCCCTTCTTTCAAGCATATATATTCGTTACTTACTCACCCATAAAAAAAGCGTTCATCCGTTTCTTGGATCAACGCATACTTTCATTGTAACAGGTTCCTATTTTTTCCGTTCGGCAGCCATGGGAGGTTGCTCCATCCAATTGTTTTTAATTAATAAATTCATCCCATCGTCCGCAAAGGTCATCATTTCGGTAATCAGTTGCGCATAACGAGCACCGATGTCTCTTCTCATGATCGTTGCGAGACTGAATCCGTATTGATCAATTCCCCCACCATTTAAAATCGCTCCATGAAACAAAATCAGTTTATCAGAAAATGGTGGCGTTGTTGTATCGGAAACATAGGTATACCAAGGGGATGCGCTTGATAGTTCTTCATCTTCCAATAAGGTCCGTAGCTGTTTAATGGTTTTGGTACTTAGCTCTTTTCCTCTCCTCAATAAATCCCTAACATCTTTTGATTGTACAACTTGTGCAAAACCAATCAGTAACGTCTTCACGACTTCAACTGTCTGGATGTTAAAAAATATATTTGTGATTTCCAAGGAAGTTAATGGTCGTTTTTCACCCAAGAAACCTTTTAGGTATCCTATTTCTTCAATCATTTCAGGTTGATCTTGATCAGGGATATAAGGCGGTCTGATATATAGCCCTTTCTTGAGTAACAATTCCTTTGTTCGCGAATTTAACTCAGTAGAAGAAGTGATGCATTCTTTATAAAAATCATGAACATCCTCACGCGCGACCATGCTAAGGGCTTTTGAATAATATGACAACCCTAAATTGGCAACTTGGTGGAGATAAAAAAGCACAAACTCATCCGAAAACAATCTTGGTGCCGATGCGTTCACATCTTCTTCTGTAAACCCAATTGGAATTGGAATCTTTTCATCTGTAAAAAACTCCGCACATTTATTCGTATGCAATTGTGATAAATCGAGCGCATATTTTAGAATTTCCTCAATTTCTTGTTCTTCGCACTTTTCAATAAAGTACTTAATCACACAGATGGCCATGCTGTCTACCATGTAATTAACCCATAAATAGCTTTTTTCTGAAGCAGATAAGTGTATGGACATCAAATGTCTCCCCCTCAAGTATTTCTTTCATTATTTTTAGGAATTTAATGCTTTTTTATCCTTAAAATTAGGAAGGTTTTAGGGGATATTACGCAACCACAGGCTTTTCACCGTGGAACATTTTCTGTGAAACAAGAAAATTCGGGGCGTCCCTGTGACTCTTTATTCATAATTCCGTTTTATATTGGCAAAATAAAAGGAAGGTTTTTTAATTTGATCTAGCTAAGTGTGGGTTTAAACTAGGGGCTGGTCCTTCATTTGCATTTTATGAAACGAATGGGGTGGCTGAATCGTGAAACTCGTAACGATTTTCGTGTTGATCTCCTGTATTGTGTTCACATTGGTGGCATATCTTATTCCGAAAAAAATGAAACCATATGAAATCTATGTAACCTCATTGTTCGCCGCTTTATTTGGCCTTTTTATTGATTGTATCTTAGCGCTTAAGTATAAATTTTATGTTCTTGATGAACCGGGAATCCAAATTCCACCATTAATTGGACAAGTTGTTTTATACTCCACAACTAGTGCCATCTTATTGAACTTTTTCCCTTATGGGAAATCCATTAAATCAAAAGTGATTTACATATTGGGCTTCACTTTGCTTACGGTAGCATATGAGTTTGTATGCTATAAAGTTGGATTTATTAAATATCACGAGTGGAAAATATGGTATTCTGCATTGAGTTACCCTTTTTTTATTGCCTTTCTAATTTGGCATTATCAGTTTTTTCAGCGGATGGTAAAAAAGAATTCTACATTCTAGACCCTTATGGAAATCCTTTTGTGATTTTTTTCAAACAATGATAGCACGTATGTCAGAAATGAGTTGTTTGAAAGAGGGGATTAGTACCAAGTTGCTCCTCCATTTTTTAAGCGGTTTTATTATTCCGTATCTTAGTCTAGAATTTGCAAATATTAATGTTGACTAAATCTAATATAAGGTGGATGACCATGAAACAGAATCGACAAGATAATATGAATTCGAGTTCGGTAATGCAACCAGGATTTGCTGGGACAAACCCGCAAAAGGTAAAACAAGAAATTCAAAAAGATGTTAATCAAGGCCAAGGAGCAATGACTTCCCGAGAAGCAGGATCCATGCGCGATTAACATTACTCTTATTGTTTCACCCTATAAACAAGAGAGATTGCCGTTGCAATCTCTCTCTAGTTTTATTTAAGCGCACAAAGTAAACTTCGTATGTACGTCCAGTTACTGCTTTAAGAGTCTGTTACTTGTTTCTCTAATGGGACCAATGGGACATGCACTGTTACTCTTCTTTTCCCGCAAGAGTTGGCCCACCTCATAAACTCAATCCTTATTTGGACCAAACACTCGTTTTTCGATGGACGACTTCTCTCCTGCTAAACGTTTAGCTAAAGTTTGCTTCCAGCTTTCAGCTAGAAATTTGCAGGCATACAGTTCATTTGCAAGCGTTAAATCGTCTGTTTTCACATGCATGACTTCATTGCACTTCGCAATCGTCCATTGTGGATAAGGTCGATCTAGCAAAGTCAACTCAGTTTCTCCTTGAACCAAACCTTCCTTTAAAACACGAAAGTACCATCCTGTTCTTCCGGATTGCTGGATTCGTAAGGCAAAGTCGATGACTTTAAAACGGCGTGCGGGTTTCCAACATGGTTGCCTTGGTTGTGAAACTTGTATAATCGCATCGCCAAATTGGTAAGTATCCCCTATACAAACAGTGTGCTCGTCCATAAAGTGAACCGCGATGTTCTCGCCCATCGCACCAATCTCAATTGCGTTTACATCCAATTCTTCCTTCCAAACATCATAATGTGTAGCAGAATAGGCAAAGAGTGCTTTCTCTGGTCCACCATGGTTCTTTTTATCAGCTACCTCATCCCCTGTTAACCCTTTTTGACTAAGCCATAATTTATCATCAACCGTATTTTTGAATATGCCACTCTCCCATTGTCTGTCCAATCGGTTGGAAGCATGAGGATTCCCTACTGTTTTTACTTTCCCTGTTAGAAGTTTTTGAACATATGGTGCACTCATCGTTATTCCTCCTTCGTTACACTTTACTGGATGATTACATCCCGTTTGTAAAGGTATACTTATATGATAAATTCAAAAGCTTAGATAATAAATGGAAAATTAAAAATAAAATAGAGTGAATACGATGAATAGCTCAAAATCGAATGGATGGGGGTTGAAGCGTGCGTTGGAATTGTAATTGGATTCTTTAAGTGCCTTTTAAAATTTAAACTTGAGGTATCCGCCGCTTTATTGGGATATGGCGTTATATATAAATGCTTTGTAACAGTAACCATAGTAAACAGGCAAAGTCCTCACCTTTCAAAAAGTGAGGACTGTTAATAAGAAATTCTCATTTTCACTTACTTCAACTCAATTAATACTCAATTTCATCAAATTCTTTCGGTTGGGGCGTTGGTTGCCTGTTTTCTAAGTTTGGGTTATTGGAGATTTCTTCAGATAGTTCCACAAACGGTTTGACCTTATTCGGTTCCTTCATCTCTCGCTTTTCTTTAAAATCTCTTTTCATCCTTTTCCCTCCATTCATGATTTCCAGCTCTTCTTTTACCTTTCCCAGAACGAGCGTTCATACTCTTAGAATGACAGGGAGTAGAAATTGAGGTGAGCGTGAGCCACCGGACTAAGCTGTTGTTAAACACCAAACAAAAGCTTAACCAATGACCAACCTATTTTAAAACTTTTCCCATAATCACATATGGTGAATGAGCGTTACTGTTTCCTGGAATAAAAGGTTCTTTCACGACTTCCCATCCTAAACCTTGATACAACTTCCGCGCCGATTGATTGGTAACCTGAGTTGTGAGGATTGCCGTTTGATTTTGTACTTCTTTTAGCAATTGGGTAACAAGAAGTTTCCCGTAACCGAGGTTGCGATGGGAAGGATGTACAGCCAATTCAACCAATTCAAAACAGTCTTTAAGCCATCTTTTCGATTCGACCGAACCAAGTTCGTTTGCAAGCAATTCGTGATAATACTGTCCTGGCATTGAGCAGTAACCATAAACAAAGCCTACAATCTCCTCATCACCAGAGATACAAACATATCCTTTAAAACCATGATAACGATAGTGTTTGTTCAAACGTTCTTGAATGGAATGATTCCATATTTGACGATAGAGGTCGTCAATTGCGTTTAATAAATATTCATCCATCTTGTATATGTCAACCACGCTTGCCATACTTATCCCCCCAGAAAAACGATGGTTTACTGACTTTACCTATTCGATGAATGGTGGAAATTATCCTCTGAGTGTTCGATTTATATTTAGAAAAGGACGATTTACGGGGATAAATAACGATGCGCTCCTTGCGTGAAACATTTTTTGTGAAACAAGAAAATTCGGGGCGTCCCTGTGACTTTCTATTCATTAAATTTTAGGACCGAGGGCATACCCCCTCGGTCCTCTCCTGTTAAACTTTTTTCGCTAGGCTCCTCAAAATTTGTTATTTGCTAAAAATATGACTGAATCAGCTAGGTTTTACAAAAAAATACCTTCATCTAAGGGAGAAAAGAGCTTGTTAACATAATTTTCAGCGTACAAAATAACGATTACTGCGTTAAAATCGGCATTAGGATTTTAACAACTATCTTTACGAGAAGAGCCTTTCGCTAAGTCTGTAATGTAATCGAAGAAGGCATCGCGATTGACATCATAGACCACATTGACAGGACGGCCATCAGCGGTTTCTTCGGTACGCCCTTGGCTTGGCCCATTTGTATGGACAATGCTGTTGATTGTCTTCGTTTTTACAAGGTCGGGATTGCCTACAAATGCTGTCGTTAACACATCCCACAAAAAGTAAGTGGAGTTTGTCGTAAAGTGGACAAGCGGCGGGCAACAAGCATAACATTGACCGATAAAATCTAGTCCAAGGTATTTACGTTCAGCTGCCCAACGGTTGCGGATATCGACAGTAAGTGGGACTTGATTGGTACTCTCAAGCGCCACTAAATCAATTTCGATGCTACTGTTCCAGACACGACCAGCTGCTTCCGGGTCCCAAAATACATTCCATTCTGCTGTGCCATCATGTTCCGGCTCTTCGACGTTTCCTGTCTCACGAAAAGTCCCGCCCATCCAAACAAGGCGTTCAATTTTCTCTTCAATCGATGGATCGACCTCTAATGCACGCGCAAGATCGGTCAGTGGACCCGTAAATAATAACGTTGTTTTTTCAGTTGAGTTGTGAATCGCATCAATCATATGAAGATGGGCCGGCTTTTCAGCAACAGGTGTGTCAATCTTCCCAGATTCATTCAAAATTGGCAAAGCATCCACAAAGAAAGCGTGTAAACGCCAATCTTTCGGGAATGGATTTTTCCCACGTGAGTTGGATTCAGCTACCTCTAAACCTGTATGTCCAAAGCGATCAATAATTTTTCGACTTGCAAACATCGCTGGCTCTAAATAGCAATCAGCAGGAATAACAGAGACACCCGTTAGTTCCACATCATCCATTTGTTCTAATAAAAAAAGCGAAACAAGATCATCCACTCCGCCATCGTGATTAAAATAAATTTTCTTTTTCATACAATTATCAATCCCTTCATGGTGAATTTATTATCCATTGCTTTGGGAAATCCTTCTTGTTGGAACATCCAAACACATTTTCCTTATTTGAGCCATTAAGTTCATCCTTGCCTTCCGTACAAAAAAACGCCCCGAATGCGACCGGAACGTTTGACTAAGGATATGTAAACACAAAGAAAGAGTTTCCTCTTTTTCATTTTACACATACCTCGTAGTCAAGCCCTTTACGGCGGCTTGGTAGAAACTCTTGGGCCCTATTCCCAATATTATACGACGTATTACTCTATGAACTTCGGATTTAGAATAGCAACGATTTAAAATTCCGTCAACAAAATGACGAACAATTTTATATTTTATATGAATTTCATTCGCAAACGAAAACCCTTACAGTCTAGCAGGATCAATGGCTGGAACGCCAACTTGGTCATTCTTCTTAAAAATTCAGTATTTTATTACTTTATATTAAACTATTGTTTGTCTAAAAAACATCTGTTACAATTCAAAAAACAACTTCATACGACCCTTATATATCTATGGAAATATGGTCCATAAGTCTCTACCTGGCAGCCGTAAAGTGCCGGACTATAAGGAAGGTTAGAGTGCAACACGTAACACGTGTACCCGGGTGCATTCTCTCTTTCTTTATAGATGGAGAGAATGCATTTTTTTATTTTCATAAAAAGAAGTCAGACTTCTGACAATATAAGGTCTGTCTATGAAGCCATTATAAGGAGGCACATCATGAATATATTATATGGTTTATTATCCTTAGTCGGCTTATTGTTTTTGGCTTGGCTGTTAAGTAAACATAAAAAGGCCATCAAATGGCGTACCATTTTAGTAGCCGTCGTGTTAGAAGGAATTTTCGTTTACTTCATGCTCAATGTTCCCCTTGGACAGTGGCTTCTGACCAATGCGGCTCAAGGTGTGCAACATGTCCTGGATTATAGCCAGGCAGGGATTGACTTCTTATTTGGTGGTTTCTTCACGGAAGGAACCAATATCGGATTTGTTTTTGCCATTCAAGTGTTATCGGTGATCATCTTTATCTCAGCATTGGTCTCCGTTCTATATTATTTACGAATTATTCCCATTGTTGTTCGTGGACTTGGTTGGGTTGTTGGGAAAATTTTTGGCACGACTCGCGTAGAATCATTTAACACTGTGGCGAATACGATGCTCGGCGTAGTCGAAGCTCCGTTACTCATTAAGCCTTATCTAGCAAAACTGACACGTTCGGAATTGTTCACGGTTATGGTTGGAGGTACTGCTTCAGCAAGTGGGGCGATTCTTTTGTCTTATGCGCAAATGGGAATTGATATTCGCTATTTATTGATTTCAATTTTCTCGGTTCCATTTGTTGCGATAGTGATGTCTAAAATTATGGAACCTGAAACAGAGCAATCTGAAACGAGCGAAGATGTGAAAATGGAACAAGCAGGACATACAAATATTTTTGAAGCCATGTCTGAAGGAGCGGTCAGTGGAGTAAAACTTGCTGCGAATATCGGTGGTTTGCTGATTGCGTTTATCAGTATATTGGCTCTGGCTGACGGGATTTTAGGGATTGTTGGAACAGATATAGCGACCATCTTTGGTTATGTTTTCTTTCCGTTTGCTTTGCTTGTCGGGGTTCCGTTTGAAGATGCGTTCCGTGCAGCATCGATTATCGGAACAAAGCTTGCCGCCAATGAACTGATTGCCTTCCAAGAGGTGCTAAAATTTCAAGATGAATTAAAGCCACAAACTGTTGCGATTTTATCCGTTGCCTTATGTAACTTCGCGAACCTCTCTTCGATTGGCCAGTTAATTGTCGGTCTCGGTTCCTTAGCACCAACAAAGAAAAAATTAATTGCTTCTTTAAGTTTTAAAGCAATTATAGCTGGTACAATGGCAAGTTTTATTACCGCTATTTTTGTTAATATGTTTATCTAATGTATTATCTGAAAATCGATCCTCATTCCATTCAAAGGGTTATGGGAGGATCGTTTTTCTTTTAAAATTTCGAGTTATTTTCCTAATAATCTCTTAATACTTCGAATCTGTCCACGATGATTGATTTCATCCTCCATTACGTGAAACCATAAATAATAATGGTTATAAGCAATACCATTCCCCCACTGATTCTCTTCATATAACCATTGATCGTTTTTTAATTTTAGTAATGTTCTTTTCTTCTCGCGAACTTGTGCTAGATGTTTTAAATAATAGTCGAGTGGATGATGTACAATCTCGTCTCTTGCTCGGTCTCCTAATTCCAATGCGGTCCCCCACTTCGAGTGTTCCCCTTTTGTTAAATCTCTATTTTCAAACGAGATGACTTGATGAACGAACTCAATTGACGCAATATGAACCAAAAGTGAACCAATTGAATTGGCACCATCGCTTGGTAAAAAATCTAATTCACTCTGCGTTAAGGTCGCAACCTCCTGCAATGTCACTTCTCTTACATGTTCTAGCATCCATACGAATTCCCCGATTTTCTCAGGAAAGCTCTCTTTTGGTTTAATTGTATATTCGTTCATTTAGTTACCTCCAATTCATGACAGGTATCTTTCTCTTCATCCCTTGCGAAGTCTTACACTATAATACCTCATTGCTTTTGGCACACCTTTTATTTCAAATTGGCCATTCACAATCAGGTGTCTGACTCGGTATTCCAAAAACTGGTCGCCGATATATTGAGGAATATGCCCCATGGCTTCTCCAATAAGACGAGCTGATTTGATGAAATCATGATTTTTTCTCTTCGTATGTATTTTTCGAACAGTATCGACTAAATAATCGTCGAAGTAAGATTCATCCACACTATGAATCTCATGGTTTTTCCAGATTCTTAACACTTCTTGTTTTGAGGATAACTGCTCCCATTCTTTTTCCAATCGTTGCCGTTCTTTGGGAGTCACGGCGTTTTGTGTTCTTGATTTTTCATAGATTATTCTCATTTGATCATGTGAGATTTCTCCTGTATGTAACGGTGAAAAATCACGATCAGGAATATTAAATAAACTTTTATATTCCGTAGTTGTATTCATAATGAAAAAATCGTTTGGTTTGTTTTTTAATTGATTTAAAACATATCTTAAAGCCGTTTGTTCATGCGCATTTTCCCCAACCCAAATTATGATTGGGGCATCTTGTGGGATGTCATTCAGCTCTATAAGAGTTTGATTGCAGCTTTCTTGGTAGTAGTCTAAAACTTCATCATCCATATTTATATGGTTTTTCAGCCATTCATATCTGTTGCTGAGCCCTTCCTTTTCATGCAATCGCCAAACGGGTCCGACTGAAAAAATATCAGAAAAAGGGACTACCTTTTCCTCAGCTTGCACCCCCATCTCTTTTAATGCTAATTTTAAGCCTCCAGCAGGCGAGTCGCCAAATACGAGATGAACAACTTTATATTGCGTATCTCGTCTAATAGATTGATTCTGTTTATAATTTAAAAAGTCATGAAAGATTCGCTTTAAATCTAAAACTGTTTGTTTCTCTGAATATTGCTCGATTTCTTCCGCTCGATGGATATGTAAAAACATGTGATACAAAAGGGATTTTACTTCTTCTTCACCTGAGTTTTTCACGATCTTTTTTAATTCATCGATCACTTGCTTCCCCTCCTCATAGACTATATTACCACGACCGAAATTCCATTTGTTCTGTCCTTCGTATGTACATATCGTTTTCATTCACACAAGCACCGAAACAAAAATAGGCGCGTCTTTGTGACGCACCTATTCTTGGTTTATAACTATAGAGAGTAAGTTGAAGATATCTCTCCCCGTTAACATATTTCTTTTGAATTTTCATTGATTGCTTTCTTATAAGTTTCCATCTTAATGTGAGTAATTTAGCTTCACTTTTTTCAAATCCAAACGATCTAAAATCTTTAATTCTAATTCTCTTCTTGCTCGTAAAACTTGAATCGTTCCGTCTAGTCCTTCGTAGCTATGTTGCTTCCCATAACCTTGTCTCGTATAGTATTCAATAAACCCTTCTGACCATATCTTCGGTCGTTCGTTCACCGCTTTTTTAAATGAAGATTCCAGATCCTCTTGTTCGATATAAAATAAAACCGGATTTAGTGTTTCAATTGTTTTTTCCAATCTCATCACATAATCGAAGATTTTTTCTTCTGTTACTCCGTATTTGATCATACCAATAGTGATCGGATTTTGAATGAAACAGCATTCAAAAATATATGTTTTGTTTTCAGTTGTCGCCTTTGTCGCAAATTCCTCCCATTTTTGAATGATCAGATCTCGATTTTGTTCGAATGGCAATTCATAGAGATCCTTTTTAAAAATAGTGGAAAGGAGTTCATCGGGAAACTGTTGAAACTGATTACCGTATTCATTCATGATCTTTCTATAAGGCAAGAAAAATTGACCTCCTTTTTCGGTTACTGTCTCAAGTAAAAGTTCCTTATATTGCCCGCTTTTCGTTAATAATTGGTGGAATTCATATTCAGTAAAAAAAGAGACACCATCGTAGTCGGCTGGGTGGTCCAGATTCCCTTCTAAAAACAACTCAACATCCAAATTGTGTTTCGTTAAGAGTTCATGAACGAGCCTGGCAGTGGTTGATTTCCCAGACCCAGGTAAACCCTCTACAAGAATTAATTTCGAATCCATATTGGAATAGATCCCTTCTTTCATAGTATTGAAATGGTTAGATTTCGAAGTATACTGCTGCCATCACTACTTTAACAGAAAATATTCACCACATTCATTGAAAAATCCTTTATGAATGAGAAGGCCCAAGAATTTATTCGACAAAACCTGGGGCGTCCCTGTGACTTTTTCGACACTTTTCTGCACATACTAAGCCATATGAATGTTTTGTAAAGGTGGATTGGTTGATGGATAAAGAGGATTTGAAACTTACTTCAGCTGAGATTGGAACGCTGTGGGGTGAGTATGTTAATGGTACAGCGGTTGATGTTGTCAATCGATATATGCTGTCTATTGTTGAGGATGAAGAGATAAAGGCACTTTTCGAGGATGCGACGAAAACGTTTGCCAAGCAGAAAAAACAGATTGCTACTTTTATTGAAAATGAAGGCTTTCCTATTCCAATTGGTTTTTCGGAGGCAGATCTTAATCGTGGAACAAAAAGATTATTTTCAGACATATTTTGTCTACATTATTTACACATCATCACCCTTCATGGATTAATTGGGCACACGACCGCATTTAGTTCATCTGTACGAAAGGATTTACGAGAGTTTTATGATTCCTGTGACAATGACGGAAAAAGAATGTACAACCAAACCATTGAATTACTACTAGAGAAAGGACACTTCCAAAAAGCCCCAATTTTTTATCCTGAAGCAAACCCCGAATTTATTTCAGGACCACAGTTTTTAGATGGCCTATTTAAGGACCAACGCCCTTTGGCAGCTACAGAAATGATCGGGATATCGTTTAATTTAAAAAAGAAGATTCTAGAAAAAACTCTTTCTATAGGTTTTAGTCAAGTTGTGAAATCAAAAGAGGTTCGAAAATTTTTATTAAGTACACAAGAAGTCTCAGATCAGCAAATTCAAGCATTAGGGAAAATATTGCATCAAGATCAATTGCCGAGCCCAATGTCATGGGAATCAGAGGTGACCACTTCTCAGGACGCTCCTTTTTCAGATAAGCTGATGATGTACCACATTGGATTCTTACTGCAAAGTTCACAAGCTTATCACGGGACGGGGCTTGCATCCGCCATGAGAACAGACTTAGTCCTGACTTATGAGAAAATCATAATGAAAAATTTACTGGTGACAAAAGAGTGGTTCAATATTATGACAAAAAACAAATGGTTAGAGCAGCCACCACTTGCCCCCAACCGAAGAAAAATTGCAGAAGATAAATAATGACCTTTCCATCTTTCCTTTACAAATAATGAGTGTTTTCATTCTTATGCCTGAAAGAATTTGACCTCTTTCAGGCAACAGCTACTACCTAACTTTTACACCCGTGGAACATCCTTGTGAAACAAGAAAATTCGGGGCGTCCCTAGCGACTTTTCATGCAACCCTTTATCAACGAACCACTTTTCCTTCGAATTATCTTTCCTTCCTTTAACTCTTCCTGAGAAACTTTATTAAATCCGTACACTGAGTTTACAAGATTTTAATATCCAGATGCTAGGATAGGTATACCAACTCATGAGGAGGCAATATTATTGAAGATACGAGCAATGTTTATTGATATGGATGGGACGTTATTGACAGCTTCGAACGGGATTTCTCGACGAAATATGGAGGCGATTGATCAGCTCCTGAGTAAAGGGATTCAGGTTTTCCTTGCGACAGGTCGACATTACGAAGTCACCTCCCCTTATCATCAAGAACTCGGTTTGCGAACGCCAATGATTTGTTTAAACGGTGCTGCGATTCACGATGCTAAGTCCGGAAGAGCTTTGCAAACGAGAACGGTTCAACTTAACGAAGAACGTTTTCATCACCTTACCGCTTCGAACACTTGTAATGTTTTAATCCATACAGAAAACGGCCTTTATTGTAAGGAAATCAATGAAGAAATTGAGTACTGGACAAATGTCGGGAAAATTCCGCCAAGATACGTGGGCGATTTACGAGAGGCCAATTACGGAGATGTTCTGAAGTATAGTGTTCGCACAGGTTCCCCAAGCCATGATTTTTCAGCTTTGTTTAAAAACGAAGCAGACGTCATCAATTGGAATGATGGGTTTGAGCTGGTTGCTCAGAATGTTTCCAAATGGTCTGCCATCAAAAGCATCCTTCATGACTATCGATTGCATCCAAAAGAAGTCGTCGCAATTGGCGATGGCCCCAATGATTTAGAAATGCTAAAGTTTGCAGGTACCGGGGTCGCGATGGGGAACGCTAGTGAACATGTTCAAGCAACTGCTGATTTTGTTACAAGTCACCACGAACAGGATGGATTAGCTGAATTTATCGAGCGTTATCTTCTCACATCGCATAGCTCACATGAGAGTAGGATCAGTTAAATTAAGAATGTCGATAAATGACAGGATGTCGATCAAAAATCCTGTTATTTTTTATTCCTCGGACAAACAGGACATCAACAAGTAAAAAATAGAGAAAATTGTTAGCTAGGCATAAAATAGGCCGTTGACGTTTCATTTAAATGACTTTTGGGTAATTAAGATAGTCCACTGGGCAGTATTAGAGAGAAATCTTTGCCTCAGGTACCGGAACCTATGCTGGTCCTCTAATTCTAATGATGAAGGCGGCTCTTTTCGTTAGTTTGTTGCTATAGCTAATCTCAATAAGATGCGATGTTATGAATCTTTGATAATATTGTTTTTAGCTCCATTAAGTCATCAATTACAAAATCAGCCTGAGCAAGTTCATCTTCTTGCGCAAAATCAAACTTACATCCTATTGCAAACAACCCATTATCTTTAGCTGCATTTAGATCAGATAGACGATCGCCGACCACTGCTGCATTTGTGAGGTCGTATTTTTTTATGATTTTTTTGACTAAATCACCTTTATCGAGCGTTTGGATCTGTTGAATACTAAAGGTTTCTGTAACCCAATGATCCAACTGATAATAACTCACAATGGCTTTTAGATATTCCACTAATCCATTACTCGCTATATAAATGGCATAATTGTTTTCTTTTAAGTACGTGAAAACTTCCTTTACATTAGGATATAAAGCCCCTTTTCCGCTATTAATGTTTTCAATTAACCTTTCGAGAAAATAGGCATCCGTTTGTTTTCTTTCCTCTTTAGAATGATTAGGCAACAAAGTTTCCCAAACTTTTGGTAATGGAACACCCATTATTTCACGGTATTGATCAATTGGTGTGTTGGCATCCCACAAATTTAGTGACCGTAAGTGGTTAAAAGTATCATCAAGTGACAATTCTAATATTCTATCTGTTTGAAATAGAGTCCCGTCCATATCAAAAATAAGTGATTGTAACATTGCATTCTCTCCCTATCTGCTATTGCTTAATAAACTTTGATCTCCATTATACTCAATAAACGAAGATGGTCTTTGCTTATTTAAAAGAAACAAAGTTTTAGAACTTTTAATAAAACAACTTCGCATAGATATCATAAAAAAAAGGTCCTGATTCATAAAAGACCATAATAAAAAGCAGGGGATTGTTCAAAGAATTCACCTGCTTTTCTTCATCACTGTACAACAGCATTCCCAACATATTGAGCTTTTCCTCGGTCTGAACGTAGATCTAAGACAATCACGTATTCCCCTTTTTCTTCTGGAAAATAGAAGGAACGTCCGTCCATCACGTCCAATTTCATTTCTTCATCTTGTTTCCACATTGAAACTTCTAATTCTTCTACGGCAAAATCTTGACTACCAAACTCAATATCCACTTTTTGTCCGGAAGATATGGAAACTGGCGTTTGATCTTTTGCAAAGGCAAAAGCATCCTCAGTTTCCTTCGTTAGCGGTTCACCCTCTTCTCCTCGCCAATCAATATTGGCTTCTGCTAATTCCACCAAGTTCTTTAAGGATGAAGAGTCATTTAGTGTTACCGTAGGTGGAGTAAAGTCATATTCTTCTCCAATGCAACCAGTTAGTATAACAATAAAGTACGCTAGGAATATTCCCCTGAAAAGTCTTTTCAAAAAATTTCACCTCCATCAAAAAAAACTGTCAATCTATTTTTTTCTGGTAGTGTTTTCCTTTAACCTTAACAATTTTACCATATTTTTTAAAAATCACTAGGAGGGAACTGATTTTATACGCAAACCTACAGGAAACTACTAAGTTTATGCCTGAACCATTTCCCTTCCCATTTTTAAAAGCAAATTCACCAATTTCTTTATTTTTAAAATTCCTAAAATATAGAATTAATGGTAAGAATGGTATAATGAAAAGTTGAAAGATTCTTTTTAGACAATTGTGGATAAAGGAGGCGTTCATGATGACAAACAAAACCTGTCTGATTTGCAATGAAAACAAGGGGATTGCGCCGAATTAACAAATATTTAGCGTTTCCCCATATTTGAAAGGGGAAAAGAATGAGTACAGAATATGTGAGAATAGTCGAATTAAATGCAGACAATTGGTATGAGTGTTGTCTACTAGAAGTTGCACCAGAACAAGAAGAATACATGGTACCGAATGCGATTTCAATCGCTCAGTCGAAGTTCGAACCTTCATTAAAATCATTTGCGATTTACGCTGGAGAAAAAGTGGTTGGCTTTTTGATGTACAATTCCGTTCTAGAAGAACTGGATGGGTATTGGATATATCGAATCATGATTGATAAAGAATTCCAAGGTAAGGGATTAGCTAAAGCGGCAACACAGTTATTGATTTCAGAAATGGCCAAAATGCATAATGCGAAAAAAGTCGTTGTCGGGTACCATCCTGAAAATGTGGCAGCGCATCATTTATACGCGAGTTTAGGATTTATCGACCATGGTGACCGATTTGGGAAGGAAATGGCTGTGATCAAAAAGATCACTGATTAATACATCATTTATTGTTAGGAAAGGACCTTCTTGGTCCTTTTTATTGTGCTGCATTCAATCCTGACAACAAAAATGAAAAAGGATAGGCAAAGCAGAATTCAAAACTGCTCGCCTATCCTTGAACATTCATAAATACAAATCGATACTATCAATCAGGTTATATTGTTTCGCTTCTTCTAATAAATCATCTTTTAACTTTTTAGCCAACTTAATTCTTCCCTCTTCAATCGTAGAAATGAGGTCTAGGCCAGAAAGATGTCCTCTTTCATGAAGATATTCAATCAGAATCTCTTGATAGTCGGTTTCATCAATCACTTCAAGACTTTCAAACTTTTCTTCTCTGTCCGCTATTTTTTTGGCAGCAGAGATGATTGCATACAAACTATATAATCCTGCAAAATATTTAGGCGCACCATAAATCTTATAAAAAATTTGTTGATCGCCAGAGTTGTTTACAATAAACGATGGTTGAATGAATGAATCAGAATAAACGGTATCCTTCCCAATTCTCTCGACAATTTCGTATTCACGCTCATTCTCCAAACCACGAAAACCATTCTTTATGAGTTGAGCTTTTGTAATAAACGCCGCTTCCTGCATTGCGTCCCCTCCCCTACTGAGGTTCATATCTTATTTCTGGTTCCATTTTGATTGAATCAAGATTGCTCCATCTTGTTCTTACTATACTATTCTAACATTGCTTTTCATTTTCCTACTCTTTTCAAAAAATCGATGGAATTATTAAAGATAACATTGAAAGGGAAGCAATGTCCACTAATAATCATTTCTATCCCGTGGAACAAATGCTGTGAAACAAGAAAATTCGGGGCGTCCCTAGTGTAGGAAATAGAGGAGGAAAATAAAAAAGCCACCGTTTTCATAGTAAAATAGAAGTACCTATCACAGAACTTCCAATTACATTCTCAAACCAGGAGATGAAAACGATGGATT